>JACKMT010000008.1 GCA_024235255.1 Chromatiaceae bacterium | reverse complement strand
GATACTGACGTAACATTTAAAAACTAAAACTTTTTTCAAACATGCTGCCCGCCTTCATGAGATATCCGGGTTAGGCTCTTCCGGGTGGACGAATCTGTTTGCACAGCTGCCGATCTTGCTAAGCTGCATTAGATTCAAACAAAGGTTTTGGGTATCTTCTTCAATTTGCTGTTGATGTCGGCGATGTCGAAGTGATCCGGGTCAAACTGGTCACCGACCCAGTCCACCTTTTCCTGATGATCCGGATGACCCTGGTCGGTATATGCCTCCAGAAACTCCTGGTAGTCCCAGGCTCCGCCAACGTCTTCAGGCGGCGCGCCGCCGCGGCCGTCAATGCAGTTGGGTCCAGCCTCTGCGGGTTGATAGGGCAGAATCTTTTCCAGCGTTACAATGTGCTCCCAGCCGTCGCCGCAATCATACTCGTAGGTCATCCACTGGTTTTCATGCTTCAATAGCGAGCCGATCCGTTTACCGCGCTCCGGGTTTATGCTGTTGCCAAACTCGGTGTCGGGGACACCGAACTGCTGATGATCAGCGGTAAACTGATGCAGGTATGAGTCCGACCAGCCCATCGCAATCTGGATAATCCGGTGCAGTTCGGCCAGATCGGTAGAGCTCGACAGCAGCAGCCTTCGCCAAACGGGAGGTTTTACATCCTTGAGCGAGATCTTGATTTGATAGAGATCGCGGAGATTCCGTTGCATATTGCTTTTCCGGTCAACCACGCGGAGCAGAAGCTCAAGCCAATGTTATTGCCTTACAATAACTCAACTAAAGCCTAGCACTGTTGATCTGCGTCCGATTAAAGTTATTTGTGGATTATTTGATGCAGATTAAGTCGCCGGCAGCATATCTACGACCGTTTCCCCCCGAATCGCTATTTTTTCTGGCGTAGGTCAATTTTGAGACCTGCTGGCAGTGAGTAAACGTAGTGGTTGATTCAGTATTACCCCGTCGCTTGCGGCGACAACAAAGCCATCGGGCTTGCAAAGGGGTGTAGTTTACTCCTTTGGTTGTCAGCGCGGTTCTATACCTCATTGACGATCCGGTCTGTAATTTATTGGCCGGGGTCAGGTAAACCGTTATTAATCTGTTAATCTTAACCTGAAACCAAATTGGCTAGGGATCGGTCCTCTTACCTGATACAAACATAATTACAAGAGGTAGATTTATGGAATTTCGCAAGAGCGTCGTGCTCGTTGTCATAGTGCTGTTGATCGGCGCATTTTTTCTGTTCGACGTCGGCAGCTACCTGACGCTGGACAATCTCAAGGCTCAGCAGGAAGGTCTCAGTGCATGGCGGCAGGCAAATCCCTGGCAGAGTGCGCTTGCTTTTTTTCTGGTCTATGTCCTGGTGACCGCGCTCTCGCTGCCCGGTGCGGCGATCATGACACTGGCTGTCGGTGCAATTTTTGGGCTGTTGGTCGGCACTGTGCTGGTCTCCTTCGCCTCAACCATCGGCGCGACGCTGGCCTTCATTATCGCCAGGTTTTTACTGCGTGATGCGGTGGAGGCGAAATTCGGCGACAAGCTTGGCGCGATCAATCGGGGCATTGCCAAGGACGGCGCCTTTTACCTGTTCGGATTGAGGCTGGTGCCGCTCTTCCCGTTCTTCGTTATCAACCTGGCCATGGGCCTGACCAGTATCCGAACCTGGACCTTTGCCTGGGTGAGCCAGGTCGGCATGCTGCTCGGCACCATCGTCTATGTCAACGCCGGCACCCAACTGGCCAGAATCGACTCCCTGTCGGGGATTCTCTCTCCCGGTCTAATTTTCTCCTTCGTCCTGCTCGGTGTGTTTCCGTTGATCGCGAAAAAGATACTGGCCGGCATCAAGGCGAAAAAAGCGTTGGCCGGTTATGCCAAACCGACAAAATTCGACCGTAATCTTATTGTGATCGGCGCCGGTTCCGGCGGTCTGGTGGCATCGCTGATCGGCGCTGCGGTGAAATCGAAAGTGACCCTGATCGAGAAGCACAAAATGGGCGGGGACTGTCTCAATACCGGCTGCGTTCCCTCCAAGGCGTTGATTCGCTCGGCCCGTTACCTGGAGCAGACCCGGCGCGCCACTGAGTTTGGCTTCAAATCGGCCTCTGCCGAGTTTGATTTTGCCGCTGTCATGGAGCGGGTCCAGCGTGTGGTGAAGCGGGTCGAACCGCACGATTCGGTGGAACGTTATACCAGCCTGGGAGTGGATGTGATTCGGGGTGAAGCACGTATAGTCTCCCCTTACAGTGTCCAGGTAAACGGCCGAACCCTCACCACCCGCAGCATCATCGTCGCCACCGGCGCGCGGCCCTTCATTCCGCCAATCAAGGGATTGAGCGAACTGCCGTATCTCACTTCCGACAATCTGTGGGAGTTACGGGAGCTGCCCAAGCGGCTGCTGGTGCTCGGCGGCGGGCCGATCGGCTGCGAACTGGCGCAGTGCTTTGCCCGCTTCGGAGCGGAAGTAACCCTGGTGGAGATGGCGCCGCGTTTGATGATTCGCGAGGATATCGAGGTTTCATCGATGGTGGCGGAGCGTTTTGCCCATGAGGGGATCGACGTCATGGTGGGACACATGGCCAAGGAGTTTCGCGTCGAGAACGGTGTCAACCGCATGATCGCCGAGCACCAGGGCAAGGATGTCACGATCGAGTTCGACCGGGTGCTGGTGGCGGTCGGACGTGCTGCCAACGTCAGCGGTTTTGGTTTGGAAAAACTCGGCGTCAGCCTCACCAACCGGCGTACGGTGGAAGCCAACGAGTATCTGCAGACCAACTTTCCCAACATCTTTGTCTGCGGCGATGTCACCGGCCCCTATCAGTTTACCCACACTGCCTCCCATCAGGCCTGGTATGCAGCGGTAAATGCGTTGTTCGGCATGTTGCGCAAGTTCAAAGTTGACTATTCGGTGATTCCGTTCGCCACCTTTACCGATCCGGAAGTAGCCCGCGTCGGCTTGAATGAGCAGGAGGCGATCGAAAAGAAGATTAAGTACGAAGTGACCGTATACGGGTTGGACGACCTGGACCGGGCGATCGCCGACGGTGAGGACTACGGCTTCGTCAAGGTGCTGACCCTGCCCGGCAAGGATAAGATTCTTGGTGCCACGATAATCGGTGAGCACGCCGGTGACCTGATCGCAGAGTTCGTGACGGCCATGCGCTACGGCTTGGGGATGAATAAAATTCTGGGGACCATCCATATCTACCCGACCTGGACGGAAGGCAACAAATTCGCCGCCGGCAACTGGAAAAAAGCACATGCGCCGGAGCAGTTGCTTGAGTGGGTGGAGAAGTTACACGCCTGGCGCCGGGGTGCTTGACTCACTTTTATGGCGCCTGTGCCTAGCTTGAGTTGCCTTGCGTCAGCCGCTTGATGGGCCTTGCCAAGCGCGGCAACGACGCCAACGTCAGGGCAATTGAATAATTGAAGCGCTCTGGCTAGAATCGGAAAAAAGCCAATAAAATCCATATAATGCTGCCATAATCGCGCTAAACGGCAAGGCGATGTTAACCAGGGAGTGGAGTCATGCGGACAGTGGTCTATTCACCGAGCGAGCGGGTTTCGGGTAAAGGATTGAATTCACACTCACTGTCAAGACTGTCGGTTGCTTACGCGCATATCTGCTGTGCCGGTTGGATGTTGGCTCCGATTCTGAAGGCGGATATCGTCAGTCCATTTAATCGTCATCCCTACGCCTTGCCATGACAGCAGAGGTTATTTCCAGGGCCGAAATTTCAATCCATCTGTTCCGGTCCCGGGAAGAGGTTTACCTTGCCAGTTTCGATTGGTGTGGGCAGGAGATACACACCTACGGACGAAAGTGCGGCAGCGGGGGCGTCTTTCTAATGAAGAACGATGTCGGAAAAACGTTTGGATTCATCACTTTTACGATTGACCCCGATGAACGCTCCCTGACCATCAGCACCGGCGGCACGACCGGAAAATATCGCAATATGGGTTATGGCATTCCGTTGCTGGACAGCTTCAACAGTCTTGTTCTGGTGATGGGCATCGAAAACATCGAAATCACACTTGGGCACAACAATCCATTCGTTCTTATGCTGATCACCCAGACGTTCGGCTTCGGTCCGGCGGAAAGGGTCCATGAACAGTCAATGATAATCGGGACGCCAAGCATAGAGCGCCCGGACGTCTATCCGGTCTATTTTATCGGGGAGGAGGCGCGCCGGTTGATTGAGCATGATGAAACCGAAGATCCGCCAGACCCTTTTGGACCGCGTTATCAAACCATTGAACACGCTGATCGCATGCCTTTGAACAGTGCCACCGTCTATGTCAGGCAGCCGTATCAGATTATGGATCGGATAAAATTATATCGGCGCATCTTCGCTTTTTTGCCCATACTCTATCATCATCCGGATCCTGCCCTGCCGAAAAAACGTATTGCCTGGAAATCAAACGGCATTGCCAAAGCTCAATCGTTGTTAGACTCCAACACCGGACCGGGGCCGGGTGGGGTTGTATAACTTGAAACAGGTGACAGGTAACGAGCAGAAATTGATTGTAGTCAAAGGTATCGAAGCCTCCAGGAGGCTGAATTTTCTCTTAATTTTTTAGCATATAACCTTCTAAAGATAGGATACAGTTAACGAATATGCCCAAATTTGGTATAGGGTATTGGCAGCACGACTTTTCGGTCGGTTAATTGGCTGGGGCTGGAGGCTGGAATGGGGAAAAAAACCGGTACACAAAAAACACAAAAAAAATCACACCAAACGCTCAAGGTCCTGGGAAAAGAGGTTCAGGAAATACTGGAACAGCTTTCAGAGAGGCAAACGGCGGGTTTGCAAAGACTGGAAAGGTTTGAGCAACGGATGGATGAACAGCTGGAGCAGCTCTCCGATCGGCATCAAGCCAGTCTGCGTAAACTGAGCCGTTCTGAAAAGCGGATCGATGAACAGTTGGAGCAGCTCTCGGATCGGCACCAAGCCGTATTGCGTAAATTGATTGATGCCGAGAAACGAGTTGATGAACAGCTGGAGCAGCTTTCTGACCGGCATGCATCCGGCCTGGCTAAACTCAGAGAACTGGAAAAACTGGTTGATGACGAGATGGAACAGCTGTGGTCATGGCACGCTTGGGGTGTAAACAAGTTTGAGGAAATAGAGAAGCAAATTGACGAGAAGCTGCAGACGTTAGGATCGGAGTCCACGCTTTGCCCCTGATTCGGCAGTTCCGGTACTGAGCAGATAGAATGCGATGAGATTGATTCTCGGGTTGAAACCGATGAGAAATGAGTCGTAGAAGTTCAGACGGGCTGTTGATATATCGTGAAAATGAAAGGTTTGGCGGTTTTGCTGGAGGCGCAAACAAAAACCATCGAAACCATAAGAGCTGACCTTCACGCGTCATAGTAACAAACGTATCATCAAACAGAAGGTCGGGCAGGTAAATCTGGCAGCATAGCGGAAGAGAAACCGGCCGGTTTTTTTTTCGATATTGCCGGCAGCCAGGACGTTGTTGTTTGATCTGGTGCCTGTCTGGAAAAGCACGGTTTAAAAATCCCCGGCATTCGCCGGATCGGAAAGAGAGACTCTTTCAATCGCCAACAAATGGTGCCTAAGCATGAACCAGCAAGCGTCATCAATCCACTTCAATTGGGAGGATCCGCTGCAGCTGGAGGATCAGCTGAGCGAAGAGGAGCAGATGATCCGTGAGACCGCTAACAGATATTGCCAGGAGCAGTTAATGCCGCGCATCCTGCAGGCCAACCGCAGCGAGCGCTTCGACCGGGAGATCATGCGCGAGATGGGCGGGTTAGG
This sequence comes from Chromatiaceae bacterium, assembly GCA_024235255.1. Taxonomy (GTDB): domain Bacteria; phylum Pseudomonadota; class Gammaproteobacteria; order Chromatiales; family Chromatiaceae; genus HKST-UBA178. Next base: position 8,511 of record JACKMT010000008.1, on the reverse strand, counting down.
GCTGCTCGGCTGCACCATCGAAGGCTACGACTGCGCCGGTCTCAACTATGTCAGCTACGGTCTGATTGCGCGTGAAGTGGAGCGGGTGGACTCGGGCTATAGGTCGGCGATGAGTGTACAGTCCAGCCTGGTCATGTTTCCCATTCACGCCTATGGAACTGAATTGCAGCGGCAGCGCTATTTACCAAAACTGGCCAGCGGCGAACTGGTCGGATGTTTCGGTTTGACCGAACCGGATCACGGTTCCGATCCCGGAAGTATGCGGACCCGGGCACGGAAATGTGCAGGCGGCTATCGCCTCAACGGTGCCAAGATGTGGATTACCAATTCTCCCATCGCAGATCTGTTCGTGGTCTGGGCCAAGGATGACGACGGCGTCATTCGCGGCTTCCTGTTGGAGCGGGGGATGACCGGGTTATCCACACCCAGGATAGAAGGCAAGTTCTCGCTACGCGCCTCGGTTACCGGCGAGATCGTGATGGATGAAGTGTTTGTTCCGGACGAAAATCTGTTGCCCAACGTGCAGGGGCTGAAGGGGCCCTTCGGCTGCCTTAACCGGGCTCGCTTTGGCATCTCCTGGGGAGTACTTGGCGCCGCCGAGGATTGCTGGCACCGGGCGCGCAGCTATACGCTCGAACGGATGCAGTTCGGGCGTCCTCTGGCAGCCACTCAGCTGATCCAGAAAAAGTTGGCCGACATGCAGACCGAGATTGCGCTTGGTCTGCAGGGCTGCCTGCGGCTTGGCCGTCTGTTCGACCGAAACGCTGCCGCACCGGAAGCGATCTCAATGATGAAGCGTAACAACGCAGGCAAGGCGCTGGCGATCGCCCGCATGGCGCGCGACATGCACGGTGGCAACGGCGTATCCGACGAGTACCACGTCATCCGCCATGCGATGAACCTGGAAGCGGTTAACACCTATGAAGGCACCCACGACATCCATGCGCTGATACTGGGGCGCGCGCAGACCGGAATTCAGGCATTTTGCTAGCTGGTCGACAAACGCATTCAGATTGCCGAACAAGGCGAAGGTCGCTAAGCGTTGCAACCGGCAGGCATGATATGTTCCGGACGCTAAATTGTTAAATTAATTCAATTGGCAATATTGCGTGTTTCAGACAGGGGTATTGGCTGGTACGCTGCAATGATACGCTGCTTGATCGGGTGACGGTGTTGGATTGACGCTATCTGAAACGACGGAGGGTTGTCTCGATCCTCGGGAAAATAGGGAGGGTTTTCGAAGCAGACGTTAGCAGGCTTCAACCGCCTCTTCGCGGGTATAAAAACGCCCTTTGTGCATAAAGCCCGCGACCACGGCTTCATCCACCGCGGTGACATGGCCGCCTTCATCCACTGAGGTAATCCAATGGCTGGGCAGTCCATCCAACACATGAATAGGGGCCTCGCTGCCGTCCGCAAAACGGGAGACAACGCATTCACCGCTGCGGGTGTTTTGAAAAGCGGGAACAAACGCCTTGCTTCTGTTACCGGCGCTGACGCCCGCCGTACCGGCGAACTCCCGATTCTGATCGCGCAACAGTTGCTCGCTCAATACACCTCTTAACTTCATCTCTTGCTCAGTCTCCGTCGAATTACCGACGCTCTGTTTTTCACTGTTCAATGCCATCGTCCACATGTTGATTAGCTCCAGATAGGCGGTGCCTAACTGAATTAAATGCAGCATGTAGCGTGCCAATAAAGAAATGGGATTTTGCGGAGGATAGTTCAATGTTTATCCAATGAGACGACGAAACTTTAACGTATTGTTATAGTATCTCTACATTACGTTACAAAACGCGGATTATAATACATTAGCTATCTGATAGGAAAATTTTACACTCATTGGATTGACCTGCGGTGTGCGCCGATTTTTCAGGGTTGTCTCGGGGAGATCCAGGGGAATAACCCAAGATACTCCCGTTGCCACCAGTTGCCGCTCTCGGTCCGCTCTGCCGGCGTGGTAAATCGGTAGCGATACGCCGAAACTCTGAGAAAAGTGGGCGGTATTCCGCCAAAAGGGTCTCGCTCAAACAGTGCTGTCACTGTTGGCGAACTCTGGGCCAAGCGGTGCATAAGACGGTCAAAAAAGAGCGATCCCGGAGGCTGTTGCGTGGGCACGAACCACATCATCCAGTCCAGGCGAGGCTGGTGCGGCACGATGAACGCCGGCCGTTTACCGGGTGCACCGGGTTGCCATGGGAGAAGATAAGCCTGCCAGGTGGTGCCATCCGCCGACCCTTCGATAATCAACTCGATGCGCTCGGTCTGCATGGTCGGAAACACGTGGTAGGCGTTGCCGATACCAAAGCGGCGGACCCGGTCATGCCACTGAGCAATGACGCGCGGGGGCTCGATACCCGTCACCATATTGAACAACACGGGCAGACTGGAGGAGAAAATCAACACCGCACCGACCGCAGAGAAGAGTGAATTCGTCCAAAGCGGCCTGTCATCTGGCTTGTTGCGGTACAGACGTCGATACCGGAACGGCGCGACCCGCTTTATGCACTCATCGTCCAGCAGGAAGAGGCACAAAGCGATGGTCAGAAGATTGATAAAATTGTGGTTACTGGTGGCGATGATCAGCAACTGCATGCCGATGGTAATGGCGGCGGCTGTCAGGCGCCATCGCCTGGAAAGAAAAATGAAGAGTGGGACGATCAGCTCACTGAACAGCGTGAGCGCCGTGCCCAGATAGAGCAGCCATTCCGGCAGTTGGTGTGCGTACCAGCTGCCGACATGCGGCAGCGGCTGGGTTTCGAAATAGTAGTTGAGCGCAGTAAGGCTTGACCAGGATGGATCGCCGCTCGCCAGTTTGCCGAGTCCTGACATGAAGCGCAGCCTGAATAACAGCCAGTGAAACATCAGAACAGTGAGCCGGCTGGGACCGCCGACCAGAAAAATAGCCAGAAAGCCACTCTCCAGCAGCAGATAATCCCACTGAAAGTTGAGAAATATCTGGCCGGCGTTGACCAGCGAGAGATAGAGGCCGAAGAGAAGGATTAAACAGAGCCTCGGCAGAATGCCGAAAAACAGCGCAAGTGAAACCGCACACCCGGCCCAGGCGGCGGCTTTCAGCGCGGCGTCTCCGCTGTCGAGCCAGAACAGCGTCGGCAACTGCAGCCAGGCGGCACTACCCAGATGCTGCGCCGCGTTCGCCAACACTGAAGCCACCGGGAAGATGCCTTCCGATCCCACCAGTCCTGTTATCTGTCCGGTCAGTGAGAGGAACGCACTGCAGTAGATCAGTGCGAGAAGCTTAAGAAACAACCGGGAGGCAAGGTGATACTCAGCTGCGTTTTGAAAAAGGAGGGAGAGCCACTGTCTGATGCGAACCATGTAGATGCTCCGTGCCGAATACCTTCCCTGTCAGGTCACGCGCGCCTGCAACTGTTTGAAATGTGACAAGATAAAGTCAGACAGACAGGCGATCGGCGGTGACGCGGCAGAGGGCCCGCGGAGCAGCGTGATGACCGAATCCGGCAGTTCCGGAAAACCCTCGCGCTGAGTCAGCTCCTGCATCCCCTCGCTGAGTATACTGCGCACCAGCACCGTCACACCCAGCCCGGCGCCGACGATCGCTTCGATACCGGTAATGCTTGGGCTCGAATAAGCGATGCGGTATGGCCTGTTGATCTCATCCAGTGCCTTCAATGCCCAACTCCTGAAGATACAACCTTGCTGAAAGAGTACCAGGGGAAGGGGGTCGATCTCATGGGCGAAGTGGGATCTGGAGCCAGCCCAGACGGTCGCTTCACGTCGCAGTATCTCTCCTTTTTCGTTGCCGGGCAGTTCGGTTACTATCGCCAGATCGACTTTTCCCTTATTGATGGTTTCCATCAGATATTCACTGGGTTCGCAGATCACCTCAACCTGCACCAGCGGAAAAGTACTGGCAAAACTGACGAGTATTCCCGGCAGGTAAGCCGCAACATAGTCGTCCGGTATCCCGATGCGAACGCTGCCCACCATATCCGGCCGGCGCAGTGTTACGACCGCCTCTTCATGCAGCTTCAGAATACGCCGCGCGTAAGCAAGCAGAATCTCTCCATCCCAAGTCAATTGGACACCCCGTCCGCTCTTTTCGAACAATGGGTGTCCGATACGCTCTTCGAGTTTTTTCATCTGCATGCTGACCGCCGATTGAGAACGATGAACGATCTCCGCAGCACGGGTAAAGCCGCCGGTGTCGGCAATGGCGACAAAGGTCTGCAACTGGTCGGTATCGAGAATGGAGGCCATCACAAAGCAATCTGTTTCGCTGATGTATTGGATCAATATTATTCGTTGGATAAATGTTTAGCACGGGCACAGTATCTCTGCAACGATAAACTTCAAGCAGCTCTGCAATTGGGAGGGCAGCATGGCGGGAAGTGTAGAGTGCCTCAGCGTACAGCTAAGTGAAGATGGTTGCAGCTCAAACAAGTCAGCGTCCTGCGGCGTTAAGAGCGCAGATTGGCTGGCCGGTGTTTTCGGCCGTATTCGCCGTTGGCGGAGTCTCGCCCGTCAGCGCCGGGATCTTGCCCGGCTCAGCGACGAGATGTTGAAGGATATTGGGATCAGTCGGGTCGATGCGCTGCGGGAGGCAAAGCGTCCGTTTTGGGATGATCCGATGAACCGGGATCTCTGAACAGGATCTGTTTACAGCATACTGATATCCATCGAAGGGTGTCCGCATGGTCTCCAAGATTCTGCCAATAGGGATGGTATGTCCATTAGATTAGATTGTGAAAGCAGGTTGGGGAGGGTGTCTGAACAGTAAATGCCAGCACCCTCATTATCTCGTTTTTTGAAAGTGGCAGAGCAGAGCTGCGCACAGAAAGTTTCTTCAGCCAAGCAACTACTTATCGCTGAGTTTATCTGCCGGAGGTTCTATCCGCGAAACATAATCGGCCAACAGCTTCAGGTCGTCGTCGCTCAGCTGCCGGATCAGCGCCGCCATCTGCGGGTTGGCATTTTTACGCTGGCCGTCGCGAATCCAGCGCAACTGCCGGAGCAGATATTCGTAGTGTTGGCCCTGGATTAATGGGTAGTGCAGGCCGGCATCCCCCTCACCCTGCTCGCCGTGGCATCTGGAACAGCTCTGTATATAAAGTGCTTCCGCTTTGGCTAGGTTGTCTCCATCGCCGGCGGCCGGGAACGAGTCCATCAACAGTGTTGATATATAAGCGGCGATGTCTGCAATCGCCTGCGCGCCACCGATCTGGGACTGTTCGACGATGGGAAACATCTTCGGATTGTCGCGGTTGCCGGCGCGGATATCCGCCAGCTGCTTGATTATGACACTGCTGTGCTGGCCGGCCAGCTGCGGGTACTCTCCGCCGCTGGAGCCCCAGCCATCCTCACCGTGACATTCGGCGCAGAGTTTTCCGTACAAATCTTTACCGTTTTCGATGTTGGGTGCCAGCGCCATTGCCTGCGACAGCTCCCGGTCCAGCGCTGTCTCAGCGCCGGCCAGCGGCAAAAAAAGAGCCGCGCTAACAAGCAGACAGGTGATGGATGCTAACTGAGTATGCATATGGGATATCTTTTCAAACTGAGTATTCGTATGGAGAGGGAGATTATTTTCTTAAATCTCCGGATGCAAGCAAACATTGGGATACTATAAATAGGGTATTCTTAGTGTGATGATTTGTGGGGTACAGGCAATGCACGATATAAACCCTGTGCCTCAAAGAATTTGCCAAAAACTTGGTCGGGAGAAGAGCTCGTGAAAGATTTAGTTTGGGACAAGATGCTGAGTGTCCAGGTGGATGAGATAGATGAAGATCACCGTCGGCTGGTAGAGTTGTTTAATATTTTAATCCATTCTGTTGCCGACGGTGACGCAAAGAACTATATCGAGGCGGTGCTGGAAGAGTTGATAAGTTGCACCGTCTGGCATTTCAGGCACGAAGAGCGGTTGATGCTGAAGTATGGTTATGCGAGTTTCGCGGAGCATAAAACGGAGCACCAGGAGTTGATTGAGAGCGCTCGGGCGCTGCAACAGAAGTTCCTGCAGGAAGGGAAGCCGGTAACGAGTGAGGACATTACATTTCTGGAGCACTGGTTAACCGGGCATATCCTCACCGCGGATATGCAATTGGGTACATTCTTATGCCATGCGATGTAAGCGTATTGCCAAGAGCTGCCGGTGTTTGGCGGCACCGCGAAAGTGAATACGGGGTGGAGATTGACGCGCTGTTAAGCATCCAATATCGTTACTGCAATTGACGTCGTCCGACGTCGGGCGAGGAAAATATCGATGACTGGTAAAACTGTCTCCTTGGTGCTGGGCAGCGGTGGAGCGCGTGGCCTCGCGCATATCGGCATAATTCAGTGGCTGGAGGAGAGAGGCTACGAAATTGAGTCGATTGCCGGTTCCTCCATGGGCGCATTGGTCGGCGGTATCCACGCAATCGGGGAGTTGGATGCCTACACACACTGGGTCAAGGCGTTACGTCAGATCGATGTGCTGCGGCTGCTGGATTTCTCTTTCCAGAAAAGCGGACTGATCAAAGGCGATAGAGTCATCTCTGTGCTGAAGGAGCTTACCGGTGATCGCAACATCGAAGAGCTGCCGATCTCCTTCACCGCAGTAGCCACCAACGTGAACGATCAGCGGGAGGTCTGGCTCAACCACGGTTCCCTGTTTGATGCGATCAGAGCTTCAATCGCGATTCCGACTATTTTTACCCCGGTAAAGTACCGGGGGAAGATCTTGGTCGATGGCGGATTGATCAATCCCATCCCGATTGCGCCGACCCTGAAGGATAAAACCGATTTGACTGTCGCAGTGGACCTCAGTGCAGGTCCGGATCCACGCTGCACAAGAGCGGTGCAGGAGTCAACCGGCAGCGAGCTGGAGGACAACAGTTATCGTCGCCGTATTTCACAGTTTGTCGATAGCCTGCAGCAACGGCTGGTCAGGTCGCACGACGATGAGATGGGTGTTTTCGATGTGATCACCAACGCCATGGAGACCATGCAAAACACTATTTCCCGCTTCAAACTGGCCTCCTACTCGCCCGATATCACTATCTCGATTCCCCGAAACAGCTGCGCTTTTTACGAATTTTACCGCGCCGAGGAGATGATCGAACTCGGTCATTGCCATGCGGAGAAGGTGATGGGAGCCTATGTTTGAAAACTTCCCGGCAACTGGAGACGGGTAGCCGGCAGGTATTCGTGTCAGGCGTAGGCAGCCGCGGTTTTCAGAATAGTGCTCAATGGCTGGGGCAGGCCGACAGCATAACCTTGAGCATAATCCACGCCGATCTCGCGCAGTTCGATAATCAGCGCCTCTGATTCGACATACTCGGCGATCACCTTTTTGTTCATGTAATGGGCGATCTCGGTAATCGATCGAACCATGGCGTGACTGGATTTTTCCTTCAGCATATCTTTGACGAAAATACCGTCAATCTTGACACAATCCACCGAGAGATCTTTCAGATAAGAGTAGGAGGCGTAACCCGAACCGAAATCATCGAGATAGAATCTGCAGCCCAGCTGCCTTATCTCATGCATGAAACTATTCACCTGACTAATGTTTTTAACGACGGCGGTCTCAGTTATTTCAAATCCGAGCTTCGCCGGGGGCAGGGCGCCGTCATGCAGGTATTGGATGATATAGGCTCTGAACGATGCATCCATCAGAGACTGGCCGGACAGATTAAGGGTAAAGCCTTCGATACCCGCTATTTGGCTGCTGTACTGTTTGGCCCACGCGAAGAAACTATCGATGATCCAGCGATCGACCGAACGCATCCGCTCATACTTTTCCGCCGCTCTTATGAATTCCGTCGGATCCGAGGGGCGGTTATTTTTGTCAAGCAGGCGCAGCAGCACCTCGTAATGGTCGCTGCCCTCTCCCAGGAAAAGCGGTGTGATCAGCTGGCCATGCAGGCTGATTCGATTCTTTTCCAGCGCCTCCTCTATTACCGGAACAGATTTGATCAACTGATTCTGCTGCTGGAACTCCTCATCGGAGAGCTGAAACACCCGGCAGCAGTTGCGTCCCGAATTTTTAGCCAGATTACATGCTGAAGAGGCAGCTTTCAGCAGGCTTTGGGCACTGTTGCCGGTGTTGTCCACCGCGACGATGCCGATGCTCACGGATATCGGAACGGACTGCTGCTCCCAACTGAATTTGAAAGCCTCAAGCGCCTGTCGTTGCGCCTCTGCGACCTGAAAACCGCGCTCCACGGTGGTTCCCTCCAGCAGGATCGCAAACTCATCGTCTCCGGTGCGCGCCACGACGGCGTTGTTTTGTTGGTAGGTAGTGATAATGCGGGTGACAGACTTGAGCAGTTGATCGCCCCCTTCGTAACCACAGACATCGTTGACCATCGAGAACTGGTCTATATCCACCAGGATGAGCGCATGATGGCTGCCATCCGACAGTGAGCGACTCAGCAGGTCCTGTATCTTTTTGGAGAACGCTTTACGGTTAAGCAAGCCAGTCAATTCGTCAATCCGGCTTTCGCTCGAAATACGCGCAAAGGTGTTTTTCAGCATGCGCTCCACCGC
>JACKMT010000007.1 GCA_024235255.1 Chromatiaceae bacterium | reverse complement strand
GCGCGCCTTCTCCAGCAGCTCATTTTGTCTGCTGCTCTGCACCACCAGGGAGAGGTTTTGATCGAAAGCTTCTCTCTTTTGGCTGAGTAGCGTCTCGATCTTCTGCGTTGCATCGATCAGTTGATCCTGACTCTGTTCCGCCGGTGCGTTGCCGATCTGCTCGATAATCTGCAGCAACGGCTCTTCGGTTTCCGCGGAGTTGGCGTAAGGCGCCAGCTTATCGATACTCTCCAGCAGTTTGCGCGCTGGATGATTGGCATCATCCAGCAACGAGGGATTTTCAAGCACCTCCCGGATGACCGGAATTTCCAGACCGCGAACCAGATGCTGCAGACTTTGACTGAGGCGACTGTCCTGTTTCAGCGCGGAGAGCAGCTGTTCGGTTGCAGAGATGGTCTCCCGGCTCTCCCGGTTCAGTTTTACTGCGCCGTATTTCCCCCCTTTTCGAGCCAGTGACTGTTCGATGAGTTCGGTGATCGGACGTTCGCTGATCCGGTGCAGTGAGTTCAGCGAGTCGATAATCTCATTACTGGTGGCGGCGCGCCTGTCGTGTATTAATCGGTTTTTACTCTCTTTATTGTCCCGGTCGGAAGAGATTATCGAAGAGAGGGTGCCCATCACCGATCTCTCCCTTGATCTGCGCGCCGGCTTGGCGTGAGGGTTGGCGTATTTCGATTTCGGACTTTTTGCTTTGATGCTCACCACGTTGGTATCGATGTCGTGGCGTTCGAAAATATCGCTCAGTTCAGCGTACAGCTCCTCGATCTGGCTCAGAACGACTTCTTTGAAAATGCCATAGATGATCCTTTTTACCGGCAGTTCTATATTGAGATTTGCCAGGGAGTTGCTGAGTGTCCATAACAGAAAGGCGGGGGATACCGGATTGGTATCGCTGCTGATCGCGCGTTTTATCAGACAGGTCAACCCCATCTCTACCATATGCAGCAGCGCGGGTATTTCCGCTTCGACAGAACGCCCCAATCCTACGATAACCACCCACTCCTCAAAATCGTCCTTATCGACAAGGTCCAGTTCCTGGCTGATCGAAGCTTGGGAGCTGTTCGGCTCCGGCGGACCGGTGCGCTCGCTGAGCTGATTGAATCTCGCTGTCAGCTGGGTTGACTGGGAGCTGATAATCGCGGATTCCTGCTCCCGCAACACCGTTTGAGCGTAATATAAATCTGTTCTCAGTGCGTCAACCGGCGCCATCTCGGCCTCCTCCGGCAGCCGTTTCTCACACTCGGCGAAGAACGCCGGCATATGTTTGTTGAGGAAGCGCTGGCAGGTGTTGACGATCCGATCGAATACCAGCTCAATCTGTTCAGATGAGTGGTTAACGCCTTCTGTCAGCGCTTCAACAAGTTCATGATCACCTGAGGTTTTTTCGTAAAGAGACTGAAAGTATTGGAAAAGCTTGGGGTTTTGCTGAAGATAGGCAACACCGATACCCGTTTCCGATACGTATGTCAGGCGCACCGCTATGGTAAACGGCTCTCCCGCGCCTCGCTCCCGCGGAATTTCGATCAGCGCGTGTTTAATATCCGGTCCGCCCGGTTTGGGTACGGTGGTGGTTACCAGGGTATGGAAATCGCAGCCGCTGTTCTCCAGATAGAGCCCGCCTTTGGAAAAATTGCGGATACGGCAGTCCGACAGCGTGGTGCCGTGATAGAGCAGCGTTGCCTGGTGATCGGCCTCCGATCTTGGATGCTGTCTGCGGTTCTCTTCGTTCATTGTCAGTTCAGGCGGCCATCCCACTGGCACGTACAAATTTGACCTGAAGCCGAACCGGGGGTTGCTGCCTGCAGATCAGAGCTCTTCTGCCAGAGTTTCGGCCACAACTGCCATTACTTTATCCGGCGCATGAATTAATCGAATAGCGCGAATGGCTGGACTGAGACGATTTCACCCGGTTCCACCGTGCCGCGTCGTTCCGGCAGCACGATAAAACAGTTGCCTTCGCTCATCGAGCTGAGCACGCCTGATCCCTGGCGCCCGCTGGAGCGGACTGTCCAACCGTTATCCGGTTCCCGCTCGATGATGCCGCGCTGAAACTCGGTTCTCCCGGGGGATTTCCGCAGCCTGGAGCGACAGGGAAGCTCAAACTGCGGCAGTGTCAGATCGCTTTCACCCCGCAGCTGTAAGATTGCCGGCCGGGTGAATTGGAGAAAGGTGGTCATGACAGCCACCGGATTGCCGGGCAGGCCGAAGAACGGTGTGTTGCCGATGTGGCCGAATGTGAGCGGCCGGCCGGGCTTGATCGCGACCTTGGAGAAGTGGATGGTGCCCAGCCTGCGCAGTGCGGCGACCACATGATCGGCTTCCCCAACCGAGACGCCACCTGAGGTGAGAATAAGATCGGCTGCCTGCGAAGCCTCCAGCAAGGATGCGGAAATGGTCTCCTCCCGGTCCGGAATAACCCCCAAATCGATCGCTTCCGCACCCAGTTTTGTCAGCATGCCATGCAGTGTGTAACGGTTGCTGTCATAGATCTGGCCTTCGGCCAGCACCTCTCCGATACTCCTGATCTCGTCTCCGCTGGAGAAAAAAGCCACTCTCGGTCTGCGTCTGACGGCCAGCTCGGCGATACCCAGCGACGCCAGCAATCCCAGCTGCGGTGCATTCACTATCCGGCCGGCCGCCAGCACCACACCGCCCTCCGCGATATCCTCCCCTGCCTGGCGTACGTTCTGTCCCGGCCGGTTATGCGCATCGACCGTGATGCTATCGCCTACTCTTTCAACCCTTTCCTGCATCACCACGGTATCCGCCGAAGCGGGCATTTTGGCGCCGGTCATGATGCGTACACACTGGCCGGGAGCGAGTGTTTTTACACAGGGCCTGCCGGCGAACACCGTGCCGACTACCTGCAGTTCGCATCTTCCTTCGGTTGGCAGGTCCTGGCCGCGCAGGGCGTAGCCGTCCATGGCCGAGTTGCGGTGTGCGGGTACGTTCATCGGCGACACGATCGGTTTGGCCAGCACCCGGCCCAGCCCATCGCGCAAGGCAACCGCCTGAAAGCCCGATAGCGGCGTTATTTTGGCTCGGATGAGTGCCAGCGCTTCGCTCATGCTCAGTGAACTGTCACTGCTGTCCTGACAGCTCTCCATGGTTTTGATGCGGTCGTTCATTCGATTTCGTCTCTTGAGTTGTCATCGGGAGAGTTTTTACTGCTGCCTTTGCTGACCATGCGCCCCTGGTAGAGATGGAGGTGCCGGGATATCTGCAATTCACCCTGCTGCGGGTCGTGGCTGGTCAGTACCACGGCGATATTGTCGCACTGCATCTGATTGATCAGTGCGAGGCATTTGCTGCGTGACGGCTTGTCCATGTTGGCCACAGGTTCATCCAGCAGCAGCAGCCGCGGTGCCAGCACCCAGGCGCGCAGCATGGCAACCCGCTGCTTCTCACCGCCGGACAACTCACCGCAGCGGCGCCGGCGCAGATGGCTCAGCGCGGTTGCTTCCAGCGCCTCCCCGACCAGATGTTCGATTGCGCTGCTATTGAGACCACGCCGGCGCAGGCCGTAGGCGACGTTGTCGAATACCGTCGCATCGAACAGATAGGGCTGCTGGTGGAGGTAGCAACTGTTCGCTCTCAGGATACCCCGGTTCCGCAGCCAACCGCCTGTCAGCCTGTTACCGTCAAGCTCGAGTGCCGCACTGTCCGGTTTCAGCAGGCCGGCCAGAATTCTAAGCAGCGTAGTTTTGCCCGAACCGTTGTGGCCGGTCAGCAGAGTCAGCTCCCGTATGCCAAATTGAAGTGAGATATCGCTTAGAATGGTACGACCCGAACGGCTGAAATTGATCCCCTGCAGCTTCATCCAGGGCGTCTCGACGGGGGTGTTCACGGCGCCACTTCGCCCTTGCCCTGAATGGTGGTCAGCGCCAGGTTGAGGGCCAGCGCCAGCAGCAACAGTACCAGACCCAGCGCAATGCCTTGGGCAAAACTCCCTTTGCTCGTTTCAAGGGCGATCGCGGTGGGTATATTGCGGGTATGGTTGAGTATATTGCCGCCGACCATCATTGAACTGCCCACTTCGGCGATGATGCGACCAAAAGCGGCAACCAGTGCCGCGGTCAGGCCAAACCGTGTCTCGTGAATCACCGTAACAAGCGCTCGCAGCGGGGTGGCACCCAGGGTCAGTGCGGTTTCCCATGCCCTGCGGTCGGTCGCTTGCAGTGCGGAGTGGCCCATAGCGACCAGTATCGGAAAGCAGAGAACGATCTGGCCGACAATCATTGCATTCTGGGTAAAAAGCAGACGCAGATCTCCCAACGGCCCGACGCGAGAGAGCAGCATGTACAGCGTCAGACCGACCACCACCGCCGGTATCGAGAGCGCGGTATTGAACAGAGAGATGAGCAGACGCCTGCCGGGAAAGCTGATATATGCCAGTATAAAAGCACAAATCAGAGCAAAGGGTGTTGCAAAGAGTATTGCACGCAGGGAGACGGTGAACGATATACCGATAATAGTCCACAACTCTTTATCGCCAGTGAACAGCAGGTAGAGTGCCTGCCGGCTTGCATCGCCCAGTGTTTCCATCTTCTTTCTGTTTTTCGCAGTGGTTACATTTACTAAGGATATGCTTGCTGAGTCTTGAGGCGCTTGATTATAGTCAGGGAAGCAACCGACATATACCGGAACATCAGGCAGATTCGTGTTTGGTACTGCAGTGACTCGCGCGGCGCTGCCCGGCCGCGTGAAGGTGCTGCGCAAACCATGCGCGCTTTCAATGCCATGTTGTTTTTTTCTCTGTGTCAGCCGCTCGTCCTGACCATACCACTTGTATGCGGAGGATTCTCGTCTATTCTTGAAGGCTAAGCACCTTTCCGGAACTTTCCTCCCAATCGATCGGTAAAAGTTGCTAAGGTGACCGAATAACCAGCCGGACCAAACGGATGTCCGCGTAACAATAACCAGGGACTCCGGGTACGCGCCACTTTTATCGGGTTGCGTTGAACCGGCAGTTCCGGCTTTGTCCTTTTCAGGAGACCCCGATATGATGAGATCGCTCTCAATCACGCCAGCAAAATGTACCGGCTGTCTGCAGTGCGAAATGGCCTGTTCCTACGAAAACGAAGGGGTTTTCAACCCCGCCAAATCGCGCATCAAGGTCTTTGTGTTCGAACACGAAGGCAGAAACGTCCCCTATACCTGCACCCAGTGTGCAGATGCCTGGTGCAAGAACGCCTGTCCGACCGAAGCGATCCAGATCAATGCGGCAACCGGAGCGAAAGTGATTAACGAAGGCTTGTGCGTCGGCTGCAAGGTATGCACCATTGCCTGTCCTTTCGGCACCGTGAACTACAACCACGCCACCGGCAAGGTAATCAAATGCGATCTTTGCGGCGGCGATCCCGCCTGTGCCAAAGCCTGTCCGACGCAGGCGATTACCTACATCGACGCGGACTGGACCGGCTACGACAAAATGCGCGGCTGGGCGGCACGCACCGACACCCAGTCTGCGGCACAGGTTTGAGGGGGACATATCATGGGATGGCACAAGAAAGTCTTACGCGTGAATCTTACCGACGGCAGCTGCAATGCCGAACCGCTGAATATGCAGTGGGCAGCGGAGTATCTTGGTCAGCGCGGCCTGGCGACCAAGTACCTGCTGGAGGAGATCGACCCCAAGGTGGATCCCCTGTCACCTGAGAATAAACTGATTATCGCCACCGGTCCGCTGACCGGCACCATGGCATCCACCGGCGGCCGCTTTTCGGTGATCACCAAAGGCGCGCTCACCGGCGCCATTGCCTGCTCCAACTCAGGCGGCTATTTTGGTGCCGAGCTCAAGTTCGCCGGTTGGGACATGATCATTTTCGAAGGCCGGGCGCTGTCACCGGTCTATCTGCTGATTAAGGACGACAGCGTTGAGCTGCTGCCGGCCGACGACCTCTGGGGCAAAAGCGTCTGGGAGACTGACGAGATTCTGCACCGGCGTCACCAGGACCCCCAACTGCGTGTTGCCGCCATCGGTCAGTCGGGCGAACAGGGCGTGTTGTTTGCCTGTGTGGTCAACGACCTGCACCGGGCGGCGGGCCGCTCCGGTGTCGGCACGGTGATGGGTTCGAAGAACCTGAAAGCGGTCGCGGTGCGGGGCACCCAGGGGGTGAAGGTTAAGGATCCCGCCCGCTTCATGCGGGTGGTGGCAGAGAAAAAACAGATACTGGCAGAGAATGCAGTGACCGGACAGGGCCTGCCCACCTACGGCACCCAGGTTTTGATGAATGTGATCAACGAAGTGGGTGCACTGCCGACCAACAATGCTATCGACGTTCAGTTTAATGGTGCCAGTAAAATCTCGGGCGAGGCGATGCACGAGGTGCGCGCCAGCGACGGCAAATCCAACCTGGTGGCGAATAAGGCCTGTTTCGGCTGCACGATCGCCTGCGGCCGTATCTCTAAGATGGATCAGACGCACTATACCGTAGTCAACCGTCCGGAATATTGGGGTGCCTCTGGCGGACTCGAGTACGAGGCGGCATGGGCGCTGGGCGCCGCCACCGGCGTTGACGACCTGGAAGCGCTTACCTTTGCCAACTTCATCTGCAACGAGCAGGCGTTCGATCCGATCACCTTCGGTTCAACGCTGGGTGCGGCGATGGAGCTGTACGAAATGGGCCTGATAAGCGACGCGGAGACCGGCGGTACGGCGCTGAAATTCGGCTCCGCCGAGGCTTTGACCAAAATGGCAGAACTGGTGGGTAAGGGCGAGGGTTTCGGTAAGGTGCTTGGACTGGGTTCAAAACGGTTGTGCGAGAAGTATGGACATCCGGAACTCTCCATGAGCGTTAAAGGGCAGGAGTTTCCGGCATACGATCCGCGCGGCATTCAGGGCATGGGGCTGACCTACGCCACCAGCAACCGCGGCGCTTGTCATCTGCGCAGTTATACCGTTGCTTCAGAGATTCTGGGAATTCCGGAGAAGACCGATCCGCTGGCCACCGAAGGCAAGGCCGGGCTGGTCAAGGCGTTTCAGGATGCGACCGCTGCGGTCGACTCCACCGGACTCTGCCTGTTCACCACCTTTGCCTGGTCGCTGGATGACTTTCAGCCGCAGGTGGACGCCGCCTGCGACGGCGAGTGGAGTCTGGAGCGGCTCTCCGAAGTGGGCGAGCGCATCTGGAACATGGAGCGGCAGTTCAACCTGGCAGCTGGCTTTACCGGTAAGGACGACACGCTGCCAAAACGGCTGCTCAAGGATGCCGCCAAGACCGGACCGGCCCAGGGCAGGGTGAACGGCCTCGACCAGATGCTGCCGGAGTACTACCAACTGCGTGGCTGGGACAACGCAGGTGTACCGACCCGGGAGACACTGAGCAAGCTGGGACTCTGACCGGTGAGATACGCGATTATCGGTGCCGGTCCATCCGGGGTGGTGGCGGCGGAGACGCTGCGTGCGCGGGATGCGCAGGCTGAGATCGTCATTGTGGGCGGCGAAGCTGAGCCGGCCTACTCCCGGATGGCGATACCCTACCTGCTTGCCGGTCAGATAGATGAGACCGGAACCTATCTGCGGCACACGCCAGACCACTTTGACAAATTGGGAATCCGCATGGTTCAGGAGCAGGTGAGCACTGTCGACACGGATGCCCGCAGGCTCTTGCTAAGCAATGGCAGCAGCCTGGATTTCGACCGGCTTTTAATCGCCAGCGGCTCTCATCCGGTCAAGCCGCCGGTAGCGGGGCTCGATCAACCGGCCATCCACCACTGCTGGACATTGGCAGATGCACGGCACATCGCAAAGTACGCGTCTCCCGACAGCCGTGTGGTGCTGATGGGCGCAGGGTTTATCGGTTCCATCATCATGGAGGCGCTGGTTCGGCGGAAGGTGAGGCTCACCCTGGTTGAGAAGGCCGACCGCATGGTACCGCGCATGATGGACCAGACGGCTGGTAATCTGATCAAGCAGTGGTGCATCGGACAGGGGGTCGACGTCAGAACCTCGACTCAGGTGGACGCAATAGATACGGACCCCTCGGGTAGCGCCCGTTATCTGCTGCGAACCACACCCTCGGGGGTGATTCCGGCCGATCTTGTAGTGGTGGCGACGGGGGTGCGTCCGACCATCGGATTTCTCCAGGGCAGCGCTATCGAGACCCGTCTGGGGGTGTTGGTTGACGACCACCTGCAGACATCGGTGGAGGGAATTTATGCCGCAGGCGATGTGTGTGAGGGATTTGACTGGAATACCGGGGCGCGTGCCATTCATGCGATTCAGCCGGTCGCGGCCGAAACCGGCCGTCTGGCCGCGCTCAATATGAGCGGCTGCAGAACGGTCTATACGGGCAGTCTGGGAATGAATGTGCTCGATTCAATCGGGCTGATATCAACCTCATTCGGACAGTGGCAGGGCATAGATGGCGGCGATCAGACCCAGCTGCTGGATGAGTCTGGATACAGATATATCAAGCTTCAATTCGAGGAAGATCGGCTGATTGGTGCGATAACGCTTGGCACTACGGAGCATGTGGGTGTCATTCGGGGTCTTATTCAGAGCAGGACGCAGCTGGGTGCATGGAGGCAGCGATTGATCAGGGACCCAAGCAGAGTGATGGAAGCTTATCTCGCCAATGCGCAGTAGACGCAGTTATCGAGCTATGAGACTTAACTTCAAATTATACGCCTCTTTGGGCGAGTATCTGCCGGCAGGTGCAGAGCGGCATGTGGTGAAACTTGAGGTACCCGAGAGTACATCTCCACTGGCCATTCTGGAACAGCACGGTGTGCCGCTTGCGCAGGTGCATCTGGTACTGATCAACGGTGTATTTATCCCGCCAAGCGAACGCCACCTCCCGCTCTCCGACGGCGACGAACTCGCTGTATGGCCCGCTGTTGCGGGTGGGTGAGCCTAAATATATTGTCCAGTGGACAATATATTTAGGCGAACGCCCGGCAAGGATGCCGGGCCGGAAACAGTGCTACAGGGACGTATTCTGCTACCAAAGCCAATTCGAGCAAGGCGAACGCCCGGCAAGGATGCCGGGCCGGAACCGCTCCTACAAGGATGTACATACTCGCCAAGGGTAGATCAACTTTTGCGAACGCCAGGCAATCAATGCTCACCGACTATGAATGCTGACATACCTGCTGTTTTCTTCCGTGAAATGGGATTGACATTCAGCGAATTTATGAGAACCCTTCCGGCCGCAATCGAACCATTGACCTTCAATCTGGATGGCAGATCGGTGAGTATTATCCATCCGGCAGGAAGTATCCAATTGGTACTGCACGAGACGGGCGAACGCAAGATTGCATCGATGCGATTGCCGGTCACCCGTGTCGATTTCCGGTTCAGTGGTCTCGATGCGCTGCATCGGAAGGCGTTCATGGATAGATTTGATCTCTATTTCCATCGGGGCGGTGGTTGATAACGCACAATCCTGCCGGGTTTCGTTGATAACTGAGCATCGTCATACAGAGTCCCGCCGCGGATTATTCCCGATACCATTCGCGCAGTGTAGCCAGAGAGTTGCGGTAGTGGTACTGGACCTGATCCAGCGTGTAACGGTGCTCAGGATGAATAGGGCAGGCCAGCCTGGCCAAACAGCGGTCGGTGCAGGATGAAAGGGGTTTAAGTCGGTGATGAGCACAAGCCTCCAACCCAAACTGTTCGACCCGCACTGCCGCCGCCGGACAGGCGCCTATACAAGGTTTGTCTATACAGTTATCGCAGGGTGAAGCGGCATTAGCGCCGTTTTGCGGCGGCAGATCGGAATCGATCAGGAATGCCGTGCGGTATGCAAACCATACTCCATACTCCGGGCTGATGCCGGAGCCCAGCGGCGATGGATGAGACCAGCCGGCAGCTTCTCCCAATTGCTGCAGCGGTGTGACGAGATGTGTGTTTGGATAAAGCCAGAGCAGTGGGGAAGCGTCCAGGTAATCTTTGATGAATCGTTGTGTCGAGGAAACAGAAAAGTGATCGATCGGATCAGCGGTTGTCATGCCGGAAACCTTCAAGCTCCGCCACATCTGCCTTCCGCCATGCCCGATCAGGACCAACCGCCGGTAGTCGGAAACGGGTATGCCGGAAGCTGCCATGAACTTCGACGTCCGCTCTGGCAGCTCCGCACAATCGATGACGGCGATAAGGTTTAATCCTTTCAGCTTCAGAAACTGGAAGCCCTCTTCTAATCTTGTCATAGTCAATTCAATCTGGTGGATTGAGCGGTCGCCAGTGTTCGGTTCCGGTAGGTCAGCATAGTTGCTGTTTTAGTGGTGAAGATACACCAACCGGAAATTATTATTCTTCGTACTCGGTCTAAGAATTACACCGAAATGTCGCAAAATAGGTGGTAAAATCAATCGTACGAATCAGAAACATGAAGACTTGGCGGATTGTATCCAGTTGCCCATTTCATTTGTCTCCTGGCTTCGGCCTGTCAATAAGCGATGGGATTCGACTGGACACCGGTTAATGCAGACACTAAATTTAGCGTCTTGGTAATGGCATGTGGGGTTTTTGACGTTTTGAAACTGAAAAAATATAAAAGCAAGGGTCAGGACGGCAAAGGCGCAGTCGCAAGTCTCAGTAACCTTTACCGGATCTTCACGGTTCCGGAAACTCCTTATTCCACACTTGGGAAAATAGATATCGAAATTTCCCAAAATCTCACTGGATTCCTACGCCAGCATATCGTGGCCAGTGAGATGGACCTGGAAAAAATCGAGAAGGATTTCTCGGATCCGGTTATTCCCGAACAACCTACTTTTGTATCCGACTACACTCATTTTTTGATGGAAAATCTGGTGGCTCAATCGGTGCATACCGCGGCCCCCGGTTTTGTCGGACACATGACTTCGGCGCTTCCCAGTTTCATCTTGCCGCTCTCGCGCATTATGACCGCGCTGAATCAGAACCTGGTCAAGATAGAGACCTCCAAGGCATTCACCCCAATGGAGAGGCAGGTGCTTGGTATGCTGCACCACTTGGTATACCGGCGCGATAAGGATTACTACAAAAAGTGGATGCACGACTGTGATGCGGCGCTTGGTGCATTCTGTTCCGGCGGAACCGTCTCTAATATCACCGCTATTTGGGCCGCGCGCAACAACCTGTTTCCCGCTGCCGATGGTTTTAAAGGCGTGGCGCAGGAGGGAATACACCGGGCATTGCGCTACTATGGTTTTACCGATGTTGCGATCATTATTTCACGCCTCGGCCACTACTCATTTGGGAAAACGGCAGACGTTCTTGGCATCGGCCGTGAATCAATCATCTCAATCGACACCGATAGAAACAATCGAATTGATCTGCAGAAGCTGCAAAAAACCTGCCGGCAACTAACAGCAAGAGGAGTCAAGATTCTCAGTTTGGTCGGAATCGCGGGAACCACGGAGACCGGCAATGTCGATCCGCTCGATACGATGGCGGATATTGCCGAGGAGTTTGACTGCCATTTTCACGTGGATGGAGCCTGGGGTGGCCCAACTCTTTTTTCCGACAGCCATAAGCACTTACTGAACGGAATCGAACGCGCCGATTCGGTGACCATAGACGCGCACAAGCAGCTCTATGTGCCGATGGGAGCGGGCATGGTGCTGTTCCGGAATCCCACATCCCTGTCGAGCATTGAGCATCATGCCGAGTATGTTCTGCGTAAAGGCTCCAAGGATCTCGGAGCGCACACACTGGAAGGTTCGCGCCCGGGTAAGGCCATGCTGGTTCATTCGGCACTCTCCATTATCGGACGCAGAGGCTACGAACTGCTGATTGATCAGGGTATCGAGAAGGCCCGAAAATTTGCCGCACTGATAGAGGCGGATGAGTCGTTCGAACTGATAACTCGTCCGGAACTCAATCTGTTGACTTATCGTTATGTTCCGGTAGCCATTCAGCATGCATTGGCGAAGGCGACGCACTCCGAATCAGCGACTATAAACAAGATACTGGACAAGATTACAAAAAGGATTCAAAAACTACAGCGCGCTGCCGGCAAGACATTTGTTTCGAGAACGCGTCTGAATCCACACCGGTATGATGAACAGATGATCACGGTATTTCGTGTTGTGCTCGCCAACCCGCTCACCACTGACAACATCATGCACGAGATCTTGTTGGAGCAGAAGGCGATTGCTGCCGCCAACAAAAAGATAAACAACCATCTCTCCAAGCTGCTGCAGAAATTGGCGGCCTAAACAAAAACGGCAATCGACATTACCGCTCGACCTATGTCGGCGCGCTATCCTCCCAGCGTGCCGCGGATTGCGTCTTTTTCAGTTTGCACGACTGAGAGTCCAGTAGTCGGTTGTGCACTGGTCAACCAGCTTTTATCGAAGTGGTGGAAGCGCTTGCCGTAGTCACTGAGAATTCGTTTGACATAAGCTTTGGTTTCGGCATAAGGGGGTACGCCGTTGTACTGCACGACCCGGTTCTCGCCGGCGTTGTATCCTGCCAGTGCGTGTTCCACATTACCGTTGAAATAGGCAAGGAGCCAGCGCAGGTATGCCATGCCGCCGCGCAGATTTTCCTCCTTGTCCCAGACGTTCTTGACACCGAACCGTTTTGCCGTTTCTGGGATCAGCTGCATCAGCCCCTGGGCGTTCTTGGCGGAGCGGGCGGCAGGGTTGAAAGCGGACTCGGCTGAAATCACCGCCAGCACCAGATTGGCATCCAGCCTATAGTCAACTGCCAGCCTCTCGACCATTTTTATAATTTTCCGGCACGAAGAAGTTACGCATCGGCCTCGCAACCAGGGGGCGCTCGCGACATGGGAGCATCCGGTTTTGTCCGGTTTGCCGACTCTGTCGACAAGGCGTTTGACCAGCCGTGCGGCGTAATCGTCGCCGGAACCCGCCGCTTTGTCCAGCCAATAGGCGGCCAGCTTGTCGTCCCTCTTCACCCCTTTTCCATTGGCGTAAATCCAGCCCAGACTGCGCTGTGCATCGGCAGAGCCACGGCCCGCAGCCAGGCAATACCAGGTGATGGCGAGTTCGATATCCTTTTTCACTCCTTCGCCATGCTCTAGTGCCGTGGCCAATTCGACTTGGGCGGCCTGGTCCCCCATGTTGGCCATCTCGGTCAGTTGCTCCAGTGGCAACTTCGCATAGTTTATGCCCAGTACAGGACCAGAAAGCGAAAGGGAGAGGAGTAGCGATGCGATGAAAAATCTGCCGAGCTTTTGCATCATGATTAGCTCTGATCAACTGTTTCTGAAAAGTTAGAAATGCAGTAATGCAATTTAAAAGCCAATTGTAATGAAATCAATATAAACAAAATGTTACCTATTATTACTCGAATATGTATTAATGAAAGTGTAAGAAATACTGACGCCAATCGCTGCATTCGGATGTAGATAGTAATCGAACGACTGCACTTATGATCAATCTTTATTCGACCGCGGCAGAAAAACATTTAGCACTCAGAAGATGCTCGGTTGCATCAGCGCTCGGTATATTAATGAAATTGGCGTTGCATCCGAACCGCAGAGCAGGATTGTAGAAACAGGGTGCGTGGGCGTTCAAACCGCTGCGATTTTTCCGGGAGTCGGGTCGCTAGAGCGCTGGATCGGTTGGTCTTGATAACTTTGGATTTTGAGCTTGGGCAACCCGCAGGAGCCCAGGTTTCAGAGGACTAAGCAGAGAGTCATGAATCGGAAATGGCAGTTTTGGATCGACCGCGGTGGAACCTTTACCGACATCGTTGCACGCACGCCGGATGGCGGGGTGTTAACGCGTAAACTGCTGTCGGAGAACCCTTCCCAGTATCAGGATGCGGCGATTCAAGGAATTCGCGAACTGCTCTCCCTGGCGCCTGGCGAACGCTTGCCGGTGGAGCGGATTGCGGCAGTGAAAATGGGCACCACTGTGGCCACCAACGCGCTGCTGGAGCGCCGGGGTGAGCCAACACTGCTGGTGATTACACGCGGTTTCGGCGATGCACTGCGCATCGGTTACCAGGCCAGGCCCAAGTTGTTCGCGCTGGATATTGAACTGCCCGAAATGCTTTATGACGAAGTGCTGGAGGTCGATGAGCGGGTCGGTGCCCGGGGCGAGATCATCGTACCAGTGAATATCGCCAGGGCTCGGACAGGTTTGCAGCACGCCTTTGCCACCGGCTTCCGCACCGCCGCCATTGTCTTTATGCACGCGTATAGATATCCGGCGCACGAACTACAGATCGCGGAGATTGCAGCAGAGATCGGTTTTACCCAGATTTCGGTGAGCTCCAGGGTCAGTCCGTTGATGAAGCTGGTGAGCCGGGGGGACACCACCGTCGTGGACGCCTACCTCACCCCGATTCTGCGGCGCTACGTGGATCGTGTCGACGGATCGCTGGATGGGATATCCGCTGCCGGGGGCCGCCTGATGTTTATGCAGTCCAATGGCGGTCTGACCGATGCCCACAACTTTCAAGGCAAGGATGCGATCCTTTCCGGACCGGCAGGTGGCGTGGTCGGTATGGTGCGCACCGGTCAGGCGGCGGGATTCGACCGGCTGATCGGCTTCGATATGGGAGGAACTTCCACTGATGTCAGCCATTTCGCCGGAGAGTTTGAAAGGACCTTCGAAACCGAAGTGGCCGGTGTGCGGCTGCGTGCGCCTATGATGCGGATACACACCGTGGCTGCTGGCGGGGGCTCTATGCTCAAGTTCGACGGTGCCCGCTACCGGGTTGGGCCGGAATCTGCCGGTGCTTTTCCCGGTCCCGCCTGTTACCGTAACGGTGGCCCCCTGACCGTCACCGACTGCAACCTGATGCTCGGCCGATTGCAGCCGGACTACTTTCCCAGCGTGTTCGGTCCCGGTGCCGATCAACCGCTGGATCTGCAGCTGGTGCAACAGCAGTTCTCGCTGTTGGCCGATCAGATAGGCGATGCCACCGGCTGCCGTCCCGATGCAGAGGCGGTAGCCAGGGGATTTCTCGCTGTCGCGGTAGAGAACATGGCAAACGCCATCAAGCGTATATCGGTGCAGCGCGGCTATGATGTTTCCGGTTACACGCTCTGTTGTTTTGGTGGAGCCGGTGGACAACACGCCTGCCAGGTAGCCGATTCGCTCGCGATCACCCGCATCCTGTTGCATCCGCTTGCCGGTGTTCTCTCAGCTTTCGGTATCGGGCTTGCCGATCAGCGGCTGATGCGGCAACAGACGGTGGAGGCGGAACTCTCTCCCGACACCCTACAATCCTTGCAGACGGATCTGGATCGGTTACAGCAGGAGAGCGTCCGGGATATGCTGACGCAAAGCGTTCCCGAAGATCGAATCAGAGTGCAACGCAGCCTGCATCTGAAATACCGGGGATCGGATACTACCCTGGAGGTTCGAGTCGATACACTGGATCGGATGGTGGCGGCCTTCGAGCAAGCCCATTTGCAGCGCTTCGGTTTTATTTCATCCGACAAGCCGGTTCTGGTGGAAACATTGCAGGTCGAAGTGATCGGTGTTGCGGAGCCGATTCCGCCGGGACCGGAAATAGGCCGGATAGAGGCCGGTAAAGTTACCACCCATATCAGCTGGATGGCGGGAGAGCCTCGAGAAACTCCGTTTTATCAACGCAATTCATTGCGGGTGAACAAGTCGATAGCTGGTCCGGCGGTCATTATCGAAGCTACCGGTACCGTCGTGGTCGAGCCGGGTTGGCGGGCCACCCTCGACCGGCACGGCAATATTTTGCTGGAGCGTTACTGTCCCCTGCCTGCAAGGGTTTCCGTCGGCACCCAGGTCGACCCGGTGATGCTGGAGATCATCAATAACCTCTTCATGTCGATTGCCGATCAGATGGGCGTGGTGCTGGAAAACACCGCCGCCTCGGTCAACATCAAAGAGCGCCTTGATTTTTCCTGTGCGCTGTTCGATCAGACGGGCAACCTCATCGCCAATGCTCCCCACATGCCGGTGCATCTGGGATCCATGAGCGAGAGTATTAAAAGCGTGATTGGGCGCTGGCAGGGCAGGATGCTGGCAGGCGATGCCTTCGTTCATAATGCCCCGTACAACGGTGGCACCCATCTGCCGGATGTAACCGTGATAAAGCCCATATTCATCTCCGGGGAGAAGTTTCCCGTGTTTTATGTCGCGGCGCGCGGACATCATGCTGATATAGGTGGCACCACGCCGGGATCGATGCCGCCCGACTCAACATCGGTGGAGCAGGAGGGGGTGCTCATCGATAATCTCAAGCTGGTCGATCAGGGTCTGTTTCTTGAGGCCGAGATCAGAGCTTTGTTGCAGGGAGGTGCCTGGCCGGCGCGCAGCGTGGAGACCAACATCGCAGATCTTCAGGCTCAACTTGCCGCCTGTGAAATGGGGATGCGGGAGTTGCTGAAAATGGTCGATCATTTTGGCCTGGAAGTGGTGCGGGCATACATGCGGCATGTACAGGATAATGCCGAAGCGTCGGTGCGACAGGTGCTTGGGGTATTGCGTGAGGGGGAGTTCAGCTACCCGATGGATGACGGCAGCCAGATCAGCGTGAAGATCACTCCGAATCGGAAAGCGCGCACCGCAACCATCGATTTCAGCGGCACCAGCCCGCTGCATCCGGGCAACTTCAACGCTCCTTCGGCCATCTGCCGGGCCGCAGTGCTCTACGTTTTCCGCTGTCTGGTTGAGGATGATATTCCGCTCAATGAGGGGTGTCTCAAGCCGCTGAAAATCATCATTCCCGAAAACTCCCTGATCAACCCCCATTATCCGGCTGCGGTGGTGGCCGGGAATGTGGAGACTTCGCAGGTGATCGTGGATACGTTGCTGGGTGCGCTGGGAGTGGCCGCCGCATCCCAGGGAACGATGAACAATTTTATTTGGGGCGATGCCACCTACCAGTACTACGAAACCATCTGCGGTGGCGCCGGCGCGACCCGTGGTCGGGCAGGTTGCGATGCGGTGCATACACACATGACTAACTCCCGTTTGACCGATCCCGAGGTGCTGGAGTGGCGCTTCCCGGTCCGTCTGGAATCCTTCAGGCTGCGTCCGGGCTCCGGCGGCAGAGGTCGCTGCAAAGGAGGCGACGGCACAGTGCGTGAGCTGCGTTTTCTGGCGCCTATGACCGCCAGCATCCTGGCCGGCCACCGGCGCGTTCCGCCTTATGGTATGGATGGAGGCGAGCCGGGAAAAACCGGCCGCAACTGGGTGCAGCATGCCGATGGCAGGATCACCTCGCTCGATCATCATGGCCGGATCGAAGTCGCGACGGGAGATCTGTTTGTGATAGAAACGCCTGGAGGCGGGGGATATGGCAGAGCAGATCGGTAATTGCATGTAAGCGCTGTATAAGCTATTATCTGGCCGTTAATGCTGGGGCTTTATTAAAAAGCGCTGCTCGGGCGGGCAGCAGATCTGGCATAGTGTTTCGCGAGAAACCCCGTCGTCGGGGTTTTTTTATTGGTCGGGTTGGAAAAGGCTTTTTAGCCAGCGGCGTATACCCGGGTTCTGGGTTTATTGAGAAGTGGGCCTCCGGCCCATTTTTTTTTCGTGGGCAGCTGGATGACCGATGTTTCAGAATATTTGACTGATCTTTTCGTAACCGCGGTGGAAGCCATGGGGTACGAATTGGTGGGTGTCGAATATCTGAGCCACGGCAGATCGGGCGGCGGGGTGTTGCGCATCTATATAGACTCTCCGGATGGCATAACCTTGGATGACTGTTCGCGGGTAAGTCATCAGGTGAGCGGGATTCTCGATGTGGAAGATCCCATTAAGGAGAATTATAGTCTTGAAGTGTCTTCACCGGGATTGGACAGACCACTATTTGGGAGGCGGGATTTTGTGCGGTTCACCGGCAGCCAGGTGACGCTGAAACTGCGAACGAAGATATCCGGCCGGCGTCGTTTCAAGGGTGAATTGCAAGGTATCGAAGAAGATGACGTATTGCTGGCGGTCGACAACGAAGTTTTTCGTCTGCCGCTGGATCAGATCGACAAGGCGAAGCTTGTCCCGGAATTCTGATTGGGTATAGATGCGATGAACAATAAAGAGATTTTGATGGTCGTTGATGTCGTTTCCAACGAAAAAGAGATTGAGAAAGAGATCATTTTCGAGGCTATTGAAGCCGCGTTGTCATCGGCTACCCGCAAAAAGCACGGTGGTGAAATCGATGTCAGGGTTTCTATCGACAGAGTCTCGGGAAACTATGTCAGCTTCCGCCGCTGGGAGGTGGTTGCGGCGCCGGACGAAGAGGAGGGGCTGGACCCCGAATCCCAGATGCTGCTGGAGGATGCGCGCAAGCGTAACCCTGCCATTGAGGTGGGTGACTATATCGAGGAGCCGATGGAATCCATTGCTTTCGGCCGTATTGCCGCACAGACGGCAAAGCAGGTGATCGTGCAGAAAGTGCGCGAAGCCGAACGCGCTAAGGTGGTCGAGGCATATCAGGCGCGCAAAGGTGAATTGGTTACCGGGGTGGTCAAACGGATTGAGCGAGGTAACGTGAGTCTGGATCTGGGAAGCAACGCCGAGGCCTTGATTCCACGCGAAGAGATGATCCCCAGGGAGTCGGTCAGGTCCGGCGACCGGATCCGTGGCTACCTGTACGATGTACGGCCGGAACCGCGCGGTCCACAGCTTTTTGTCAGCCGCACCCGTCCGGAGTTACTGATCGAACTGTTCAAGCTCGAAGTGCCTGAAGTCGGAGAAAAATTGATTGAGATAAAAGGCGCTGCCCGTGATCCCGGGCTGAGAGCCAAGATTGCGGTGGTCTCCAGAGATCCGCGCATCGATCCTGTCGGCGCCTGCGTCGGCATGCGTGGATCACGCGTGCAGGCGGTTTCCAATGAACTGAATGGCGAGCGTGTGGACATCATTTTATGGAATGAGAACGTGGCCCAGTTCGTGATCAATGCGATGTCGCCCGCCGAGGTGGTCTCCATCGTGGTCGATGAGGACAAGGGCAGCATGACCGTGGCGGTCAGTGAGGATAATCTCTCCCAGGCAATTGGGCGCGGTGGGCAGAATGTGCGTCTTGCCAGTGAACTGACCGGGTGGGAGCTGAACGTCATGAATGAGGCGGATGCGGCAGCGCAGAGCGAAGAAGAGGGCAGAATCTACATCGAGAATTTCATGCAGCAGTTGGATGTGGACGAAGAGGTGGCCAGCATCCTGGTGCAGGAAGGATTCTCCTCACTCGACGAGGTCGCCTATGTTCCGATCAGCGAAATGCTGGAGATTGAGGAGTTCGATGCGGAAATTGTCGAAACGCTTCGGGCGCGCGCCAAAGAGGTACTCCTCACCCAGGCTATCGCCAAGGAGGAGACCCTTAAAGAGCCGGAAGAGAGTCTCATGAAGATGGACGGCATGACGAAGGAGCTTGCATATGCACTGGCAGAACGCGACGTGACCAGCATGGACGATCTGGCTGAACTGTCGGTGGATGAGCTGATGGAGATTGAAGGAATGGACGAGGATCGGGCGGCGCAGCTGATCATGACTGCACGTGCACCCTGGTTTGAAGCAGACGGGCAACAGGGATAGGGCTATTTTGGAGGTCCTTTCACAATGAGCGAAATAACCGTAAAACAGCTGGCCGACGATGTTGGCATTCCGGTCGACTTGCTGCTATCCCAGTTGGGGCAGGCTTCCCTGCCAAAATCCGGGGCTGAAGATATTATCACCGAAGACGAGAAGCGTAAGTTGCTGGCCCACTTGCGGCAGAGTCATGGCAAATCACAACCCGGTGCCGCAGGCGGCCCAAAGAAGATAACACTGAAACGCAAAACAGTTACCGAGCTCAGGCAGCCGGGTGCACCCGGACGCACCGTTGGACGCGGTCCAACGCAACGCACCGGCGGAAAAACCGTGAGCGTCGAAGTGCGGCGCAAAAAGACCTATGTAAAACGCAGTTCGGTCACTGAAGACGAGCAGCGTTTAGAAGAAGCCGAGGCCGCCCGTAAAGCGCTGGATGAGCAGGCGCTCAAGATTCGCAGTATTGAGGAGGAGAACAAAGCCCGTCAGGAAGCCGAACGAAAACGCGCCGAGGAAGAGCAAGCCAAGCGGCTTGCAGCAGCGGAAGAGGAGCTCAAACGGAACCAGCTGGAAGAGCTCAAGCGCAAAGAGGAAGAGGACAAGAAGCGTCAGCAGCGGGCCAAAGAGCAGCGCCGGCAGGAGGAGGAGGTGCGTCTGGCCAGGCTTGAAGCACAGGTGCAAGAGGATGCGACTGAGCGGTCGGGGAGAAAAGGCGCCGGTCGCAGGGAAGAGCTGAGGGATAGTGAGAGACCCAGGGGAAGAGAGCGCAGGGAGCTGCATGTTGCCGAAGAGAAACGCGGCCGCCGCAGAGGCAAGACCATACCAACAAAGGGAGTTGCCGCCAAACCGGAAACGCAGCATGGCTTTGTCATGCCCACGGAGCCTATCGTGCATGAAGTGGAAATACCCGAGAGTATTACGGTTGCCGATCTGGCGCAGCGCATGTCGGTCAAAGCTGCAGATGTGATCAAGGAGTTGATGCGGATGGGCATGATGGTGACTATCAATCAACCGCTGGACCGAGACAGCGCCAGCCTGGTGGTTGAAGAGATGGGCCACACGGCGATCGTGCAGAAAGAGTCCGATATTGAAGCCGAAGTGTTGAGTTCCCTGGAAGATGAGTTCCAGGGCGAGTTAAAACCGCGAGCTCCGGTGGTGACCATCATGGGGCATGTCGATCATGGCAAGACGTCGTTGCTGGACCATATTCGCAGCACCCGGGTGGCTGCCGGTGAAGCGGGCGGTATTACCCAGCACATCGGCGCGTATCACGTAGAGACGGAGAAGGGCATGATCTCGTTTCTGGATACGCCGGGTCACGCCGCCTTTTCGGCGATGCGCGCCCGCGGTGCCAAGGCGACCGATATCGTGATTCTGGTCGTTGCTGCAGATGACGGCGTGAAACCCCAGACCATCGAAGCGATTCATCACTCCAAGGCAGCCGGGGTGCCGATTATCGTGGCGGTTAACAAGATCGATAAACCGGATGCAAATCCGGATAAGGTGATGCAGGAGCTCTCCCAGCAGGAGGTTATCTCCGAAGAGTGGGGTGGCGACACCATGTTTGTGCAGGTTTCTGCCAAAACCGGTAAAGGCATTGATGCGTTACTTGATTCCATTCTGTTGCAGGCCGAAGTGCTTGAGTTGAAGGCTGTAGTCGAAGGCACGGCGCGTGGCATCGTGGTGGAGTCGAGTTTGGATAAGGGACGCGGCCCGGTCGCCACGGTGCTGGTTCAGTCCGGCACGCTCAAACAGGGTGACATGCTGGTCAGCGGCCAGGAGTTCGGGCGTGTCCGCGCCATGCTGGATGAGAACAGGCGGCAGATAAAATCGGCCGGGCCGTCCATCCCGGTAGAGGTACTGGGGCTGTCGGGTGTCCCCAACGCCGGCGATGATGCGATCGTTGTTTCCAGCGAACGCAGAGCGCGGGAACTGGCGGCGAGCCGCAAGGAGAAGCGGCGTGACAGTCGTTTCGCGGCGCAGAAGGCGACCAAGATGGACGATTTCTTCGCCCAGATGACCGAAGGTGAGGTCAGTTATGTCAATCTGGTGCTGAAGGCGGATGTACAGGGCAGCATCGAAGCACTGCGCGACGCGCTGGCAAATCTCTCCACCGCTGAGGTGAAGGTGAAAATGGTGGCCACCGGCGTCGGCGGCATCAATGAATCAGACGTTAACCTGGCGTTGACCTCGAATGCCTCGGTTATCGGTTTCAACGTGCGCGCCGACGCCACCGCGCGACGCATTGCCGAAGAACAGGGCGTGGAGATCCGCTACTACAGCATCATTTACGAAATTCTGGATGATGTAAAAAAGGCGCTCTCCGGGCTGCTTTCACCCGAGGTGCGCGAAGAGATTATCGGCCTGGCCGAGGTACGCGATGTGTTCCGCTCTTCCAGGCTTGGATCCATTGCCGGTTGTATGGTGGTGGATGGAACGGTCAAACGAAACAGCCCGATTCGGGTACTGCGTGAGAATGTGGTGATCTATGAGGGTGCGCTGGAGTCTTTGCGCCGGCATAAGGACGATGTCAATGAGGTGAAGGCGGGAACCGAATGCGGCATCGGCGTGAAAAATTACAATGATGTCAGGGTTGGCGATCATATCGAGGTGTTCAACCGTACTGAAGTCGCCCGCGAGATCTGATTTATGCCGCAACCGAAGAATACCCGCGACCTATTGGGCTGGGCATAGCTGATGGCGCGTGAATTCAAACGCACCGACAGAGTCGGGGCGCAGATGCAGCGGGAACTCGCAGCGCTGGTGCGCGGGGAGCTGGACGATCCACGGCTCGGCTTGATCACTATTCAGGCGGTGCGGGTGGTGCGCGATTTTTCCCACGCGACAATTTTTTTTACCGTCATGGCCGGTGAACTCGGGAAGATCGAAACAGCCCGGGTACTGAACGATGCAGCCCCTTATTTGCGCCACGAACTGGGCCGCAGAATGAAGCTGCGCACACTGCCGGAGCTGCGCTTCGTTCACGATGAGTCTGTAGAGCAGGGTGAAAGATTGTCCAGCTTGATCGAGCAGGCGGTAAAGTCTGACTCAGACAAACACAAAGTATAGCCGGAATCCGAAAATGGGCCGACGTGGTACTTCAGGACGCAACGTGCAGGGTATTCTTCTGCTCGACAAACCGTTGGGCGATACCTCCAATGCGGCGCTGCAGAAGGTAAAGCGCATCTATTCCGCCCGCAAGGCGGGCCACACCGGAAGCCTCGATCCGTTGGCGGAAGGGCTGCTGCCGATCTGTTTTGGCGCAGCCACTAAAATCTCGGCCTTTTTGCTTGATGCCGACAAGCGTTACCGGGTGCAGGTAAAACTCGGCGAGACCACCACCACCGGGGATGCTGAAGGGACTATTATTAAAACGGCGTCCACAGCGGGTATCACCGAGTCCGATATCCGCGGCGTACTGGAGAAATTTATCGGCGAGATCCAGCAGATTCCTCCGATGTATTCCGCTCTCAAACATAAAGGCGAGCGTCTCTACAAGCTGGCTAGGGATGGGGTCGAGGTCGAGCGCGAGCCGCGTACGATAATGATCCATAAGTTGGAGCTGCTCGCCTGCCGGGTACCGGTGTTCGAACTCGATGTGAGCTGCAGTAAAGGAACTTATGTCCGTACCCTGGCAGAGGATATAGGTGGGGTATTGGGCTGTGGTGCCCACGTCTGCGCACTGCAGCGCACGGGAGTGGGGCCCTTCAGTGCCGACCAGATGATCAGCATGGACCAACTGAATGCCGCTTTGGTGCAGGGTCGGGAGGCGCTGGAGGCGTTGTTATTGCCGATGGAACGCGCGCTTAACGATTTGCCCGCCGTCAAGCTCAATTCAGACAGCACCTATTACATGAAGCAGGGACAGCCGGTGGTGGTCCCCAATGCGCCGACGGTGGGCAGAGTTCGCCTGTACGACAATAAGGAGCTCTTTTTCGGCGTCGGCGAGATACTTGATGATGGGCGTGTGGCGCCAAAGCGACTGATGTAAGACGAGGGTAGAGGAGTGAGGGCATAGGGCCGAGGAGAAACCTGTGAATACTCTTTTTATTCCTAAGTCATCGACCCTGTTCCCTTTCCTGTTTGATCGCTGCAGTTAAAAGCATCATAATTAACGGTTCTCCGATCCCGGATGGCTTTGCCGGCTCTCCGGTTATCGAAACGGCCTGTTTCCCTGAACTCATTGTCGGGGGAGGGCCAATCTTAACCCTTACCAATGAGGAGAAAACCAATGGCATTGAATGCAGAGCAGAAAGGCGAAATTATCGGGAAGTATGGCCGGGGTGAAAATGACACAGGTTCACCCGAAGTGCAGATAGCACTGCTGAGCGCGCGTATCAACGAACTGACCGAGCACTTCTCCAAACACAAACACGATCACCACTCGCGTCGTGGTTTGGTGCGGATGGTCAGCTCCCGCCGCAAACTGCTGGACTACCTGAAATCCAAGGATGTGGAACGTTACCGCACGTTGATTTCCAACCTTGGCCTGCGCCGTTAACCACGGCATAAATTATTGAGGACACTATAGTGGCTCCTATTAAAAAAGAGTTTCAGTACGGCGATCATAAAGTAACGCTGGAAACCGGCGAAATCGCGCGCCAGGCAGACGGTGCCATTATGATCGACATGGACGGCACCGTGGTTCAATGTACAGTGGTGGGCTCCAAGTATCCGGGTGAAGGAAGGGATTTCTTTCCGATGACGGTCGATTACCAGGAGAAGACCTATGCGGCGGGCAAGATTCCCGGCGGTTTTTTCCGCCGTGAAGGCCGTCCGGCGGAGAAGGAGATCCTGGTCTGCCGGCTGATCGACCGCCCCGTTCGTCCGCTGTTTCCGAAAGGGTTTACCAACGAAGTTCAGATCATCTGCACCGTCATGTCGCTCAATCCGGATGTGGATCCGGAAATACCGGCGCTGCTGGGCACTTCCGCCGCCCTTTGTATCTCCGGCTTGCCGTTCAATGGCCCGCTCGGCGCCGCCCGCGTCGGATACAAGGATGGCGCATACCTGTTAAACGCGCCCGGCAGCGGCATAAGCGAGCATACCGATCTGGATCTGGTTGTCGCCGGCACGGAGAATGCGGTACTGATGGTGGAGTCAGAAGCTGACGGCCTGCCGGAGGATGTGATGCTCGGCGCGGTGCTGTTCGGACATGAGCAGATGCAGGTCGCCATAACCGCGATCAAGGAGTTGGCCGCCGAAGTAGGTAAGCCGGTGATGGTTTTTGAGCCGCCGGTGGAAGATGTCGAACTCAAGAGCGCGGTTGAAAACGCGGCAGCACAGGCGCTGGCCCAGGCCTACACCATTGCGGACAAGATGGAACGCTACACGCGTATCGATGAGATTAAGACTGAAACGCTCGCCGCGCTGTGCGGCAGCGAATCCAAATGGACCGAAGCGGCAGTGTCCGATGCGCTGGACAAACTGAAGAAAAAGGTTGTACGCAGCCGGATTCTGGCGGGTGAACCGCGTATCGATGGCCGCGACACCAAGACCGTTCGTCCCATTAAAGTGCGTACCGGCGTACTGCCGCGCACCCATGGTTCCGCGCTCTTCACCCGCGGTGAGACTCAGGCACTGGTTGTCACCACGCTGGGAACCGAACGGGATGCGCAGATCATCGATGCGCTCGAAGGCTCTTACCGCGAACCTTTCATGCTGCACTACAACTTTCCGCCTTTCTGCGTCAACGAGATCGGCCGCGTGGGCAGCCCCAAACGGCGCGAGATCGGTCACGGCCGGCTGGCGAAACGGGGTGTGCTGGCCTGCATGCCGGGGCTGGCCGATTTCCCGTACGCAATCCGGGTGGTCTCTGAAATTACCGAGTCAAACGGTTCCTCCTCGATGGCGTCCGTATGCGGCACCAGCCTGTCACTGATGGATGCCGGTGTGCCGATCAAAGCGCCGGTCGCCGGTGTCGCCATGGGGCTGATCAAGGAGGGCGGAGAGTTTGCCGTGCTGACCGATATCCTCGGCGATGAGGACCACCTGGGCGACATGGACTTCAAGGTGGCCGGAACCGCCACCGGCGTGAATGCGCTGCAGATGGATATTAAGATCGATGGCATCACCCGAGAGATCATGGAGATAGCGCTGGAGCAGGCCAAGTCCGGTCGCCTCTATATTCTGGAAGAGATGAACAAAGTCATCTCAGCTCCACGTAAAGAGATGTCGGAGCACGCGCCGCGTATTGTCTCTTTTAAGATCGATCCCGATAAGATTCGTGATGTGATCGGAAAAGGCGGCACCACCATTCGCTCTATAACCGAAGAGACCGGCGCCACGATCGATGTAACCGATGACGGCATGATCAAGATCTTTTCGGTCGACCGGGCTGCCGGTGAAGATGCGAAAAGGCGTATCGAGCTGATCACCGCTGACGTGGA
This sequence comes from Chromatiaceae bacterium, assembly GCA_024235255.1. Lineage (GTDB taxonomy): Bacteria > Pseudomonadota > Gammaproteobacteria > Chromatiales > Chromatiaceae > HKST-UBA178. The sequence goes on along the minus strand of JACKMT010000007.1, from coordinate 84,385 downwards.
GGTCGGCGCTGTCTACGAAGGCAAGGTGGCGCGTTTAATGGACTTCGGCGCTTTTGTCACTATTCTTCCGGGCCGCGATGGCCTGGTTCACATCTCCCAGATCTGCGAAGAGCGGGTGGAGAAGGTGAGCGACAAGCTTGCCGAGGGCGATATAGTCAAGGTGAAGGTGCTCGAAGTGGACAAACAGGGCCGTGTGCGCCTGAGCATGAAGGCCGTAGAGAAGGATGAGGGTTAATCTTCATATCTCAGATTGAGCGAAAAGGGGGCTTCGGCCTCCTTTTTGTTTGCGCTTGGAGAGTGACATTCATTTGACTCATCTGCACCGCGTAACGACAACTGTAACCAGTTTTCCGCCATTATCCTCTGCAGACGCGGAGCTGCTGATACTTGGATCAATGCCCGGAAAAGCTTCGCTGCGCGCAAACCAATACTACGCCCACCCGCGTAATGCTTTCTGGTGCCTCATTGAATCCATTTACGGCGTTGACCGGCAACTCCCTTACAAGGATCGGTGCGAACAGCTGCAATATCACAAAGTTGCAGTATGGGACGTACTGAATACCTGTATCCGCAAGAGTAGTCTCGATGCGGATATCATCGGTACCTCCATCGTTGCGAATGATTTCGAGCATTTTTTTACGGCGCATCAGAACATTCGCTGCATCTTCTTCAACGGCGCCATGGCAGAGAAGAGTTATCGGAGATATGTTCTCCCGGGTCTGCCGGCTGCGATGGGAGGTATCCCAACGGTCAGATTGCCGTCCACCAGTCCGGCGCATGCAGCGATGAATATCGAGCAGAAGCTCGCGTTGTGGAAACAGATCAGAAAAGTTTGAGGAAATGTACGAGTACAAAAATTGGTGTTCCAGAACTGTTCATTGAGTGGTTTTCTGTAGGAAGCTTTGGCAGCATAGGTGCGAGTTGAAAACCTCATTATTTGGAGGCTGAGCGGCTTTGAGTCCTGCGGGTCAAGCGTAATCGTAATTAAGGGGGAGAGAGTCGGCAAGTGGCGGAAATGACGGATTTTACCTTCTGGATGACAGTAATCATCTTCTCAGCAACGATCCTGGCAGTTGTCACCGGCATCATCGACAGCTCGGTGGCGGCGGTGCTGGGCGTTCTGGCGATGGTGTGGCTCGGTACGATGAGCGAGTCGGAGGCATTCAACGCGGTCGACTGGAACGTCATGGCAATTCTGGTCAGTATCTGGATCATCGCCGGTTATCTGGGAAAAACCGGCATTCCGGAGTGGTTGTCGGTCAAGGCGCTGGCGCTCTCCCGCGGCAACGGTGCGCTGCTGATCGTCATCCTGTCGCTGCTGGCAGGCATCATCTCGCTGGTGGTGGACAATGTGGTCGTCATTCTGATGATGGCGCCGGTGGCAATTCCGATCGTCCGCCATCTGAATCAGCCGCTAACGCCGGTCATTCTGATGATCGGCTTCAGCTCGAACTTCATGGGCACCGCTCTGCTGCTGGGTGACCTGCCGCCGCAGATGCTGCACAGTGTCTCGGGCGTCGAATTCATGGAGTTCATCTGGCAGGATGGACGCCCCTCATCCTTTCCCATTCTGATGATCACCTTCGCGCTGACCCTGTCCGTCATGTACTTTTTCGGCTTCAGGCGTTTAGCCACGGGAGCAGGCGGATCGGATTTGAAAGATTCCGAAGGGGCGGCCAATCAGACGATTCAGGCATCGATTCCCGACAAGCTGTTCGCGACCATTGTGGTCAGCGGTTTTTTTGCCACCATTATCGCGATGGCGCTGCGCGAGCATCTCGGCTTTCAGCTCGGCTTCATCGCATTGACCGGTGCGATGGTGCTGATTCTGGTGGTGGAGGGGATGGGACACCGGATCAGAAAGCCGGAGTTTGAGGAGATACTGCAGGAGTTGGACTGGCGGGCGATCTTCTTCTACATCGGGCTGTTCGCGCTGGTCGGCGGTTTCGAAAAAACGCATCTATTGCAGCAGCTGGCCGACTATCTCGCGCCGCTGTTCCAGGAGAATATCATCGCCGGCGCTTCCCTGCTCTATTGGGTAACTGTGCCCATTGTCGGTATTGTGGAGCACGATGCCTATATACTGACCTTCCTCTACATGATCCGCGATCTGGGTGAACAGGGGGTGGAAGCCTGGCCGCTCTATTGGATGCTGGTCTGGTCCGGCACACTCGGCAGCAATCTGACCATTGCCGGCGCGCCGGCGCTCTATGTCGCATTGAATATCGTGGAGCGGGAGGAGAAACGGAAAGTGCCGATTAAGGAGTTCTTTAAGTGGAGCGTGACTTTCACATTGGCCGCCAGCCTGATCTGTTTTGTGCTCGGCATGCTGGTCTGGGTGGTACCCTTTGCCCAATGAAAACTTCGGATCGATACCGTTGACGCAGTTGTTCCGTTAAAAATCGATAGACGCTGTAGGAGGGAAGCGCAAGATGTACAAAAGAATTTTGGTTCCGCTCGACGCATCGACGCTTTCAGAGCGAGTGTTGCCTATCGCCAAACATCTCGCCCGGTCGCTGCAAGCCAGCCTAGAGCTGCTGCTGGTTGTCGCACCGCAGGCAGAGGAGGTGCCGGAGGAGTTCAGCGCCCTCGCCCAACAGGATGCCGAAGACTATCTGCAGATCAGAGCGGATGCGCTGGCCAAGGAGATCGGCAGCGCCCGCTTGCGCTACAGCGTGCAGCTCGGTCACCCGGCCAGCTTGATCATCGAACAGGCCGAGGCGGAACCGGCAACCCTTGTCCTGATGTCGAGCCACGGCTACTCCGGGGTGCAGCGGCTGCTGCTCGGAAGTGTTGCCGGGAAAGTGGTGCAAGCCGCCACAACGCCGGTACTGCTGGTGCCGGCCAACGCCCGCAGTCCCGAGGGGGATCTGGTCAGGTTCGAGCGGATAATCGTACCGCTGGATGGCTCCAAGCTTGCCGAGTGCGTGCTGCCGCATGCGTCGGGTCTTAGCCGGGCACTGGGAGCGGAGTTGATCCTGCTGAGATCCTATGACCCGAGATTTCCGGGCTCAACGGTCAGAATGCACGAGGTTTCGAAAATCGTGCATGATGCGGCGGAGAACTATATCAAAGCCAAGGCAGAGGAGTTGAAGGCAGAGGGCCTGGACCGGATCTCCTACAAAATATTCCGTGGTATGCCGGCGGAGCAGATTGCCGATTTTGCGATCGAGACGGCCAACAGCCTGACCGTCATGTGCACTCACGGACGGCAGGGTATCGGGCGCTGGATGCTCGGCAGCGTCACCAATGCGGTGATTCACTGCTCCGAAGAGCCGGTGCTGGTGATTCGCGGCGTCAGCGAAGATAGCTGACGGTGCCGGTGTCAGCGCAGATCCGAAAAGTAGGCGAGGACTCTTTCATCCAGCCAGTAGCGGGCGTTCCATGGCATGGGTCCGGCGATGAAACCGACATGGCCGCCGTGCGCTGATAGCTCCAGCGTGACCGTTGAGGAGAGCTCCGATTCGGCAGGAATGGTCTCGGGCAGCATGAATGGATCGTCCAGCGCGTGCAGCAGCAGCGTATCGGTATGTATCCGGTGCAGATACTGACGCGAACTGGATTCGGCATAGTAGTGATCGACGCCGTTGAATCCGTGCAGCGGGGCGGTGACCTTGTCATCGAAGTCGCGAAAAGTTTTCAGACTGTTGACGTTTACTGCCAACGGCGACTGCAGCAATGCAAATTTGCGCAGATAGGAGCTGCGCATTTTACGCAACAGGTAGCTGCGGTAGAGTCTTGACGCCCCCCGGTCGAGTCGGTCGGCGCACTGGCCGAGCAGAAACGGCACCGAAATGGCAACTGCTTTTTTCAGTGTTGACCGTGCTCGGCCTTCACCCAACCATTTCAACAACACATTGCCACCGAGAGAGAAGCCAACGATGGCGCGAACCGGGCTCGCTGTACGCTGCTCGATATGCTCCACAATCGTTGAAAGATCACCGGTCTCTCCCGAGTGGTAACCGCGGGGCAGCCGGTTGGGGACGCCGCTGCAGCCGCGGAAATGCATGAATACCGCATTGAATCCTGCCTGCCACAGGCTGTGCAGCAGTCCCGCAGCATAGTGCGATTGAATGTTGCCTTCCAAGCCATGCAGAAGTAGAACCTGCGGGGCGGTGTCGGATGCCTTCAGCCAGGCAAGGTCGAGAAAATCCCGGTCCGGCAGTTCCACCCGTTCGATCCGCAGCGGCAGCCGGCGGCGGCGCCTGAAGAACACCGGCCAGATTGTCTGCAGATGGGGTCCGGGCAGCCACCAAGCCGGTTTGAAGCCGCTGTTGCGTATCAAGCCTTGTGCTCCTGACGTCCATAGAGCGAGGCATAGAGTCCCTGGTTGAGAATCAACTCCTCGTGGCTGCCCTGCTCAACTATGCGGCCATCTTCAAACACAAGCACCCGGTTGGCCTGTTTCACCGCGCTAAGCCGGTGCGCGATGATGAGCGTGGTGCGTCCCTGCAGGAAGCGCTGCAACGCGGTATGCAGCTGGCGCTCGGTGGTGGTGTCCAGCGCCGAGGTGGCCTCGTCCAGGATCACCACCCGGGGATTGCTCAGCACCATGCGCGCCACTGCAAGCCGCTGCTGTTGGCCGCCGGAGAGGCGGATACCGTTGCGCCCAACCAGCGTCTCCAGGCCTTGGTCGAGCTCCCTGACCACATCGGCCAGTTGCGCGATTTCAAGCGCCTGCCAGAGAGACTGATCACTCATCTCCCGGCCCAGCGTCAAATTGGCGCGGACACTGTCGTTGAACAGCGCCGGGTGCTGCAGAACGGTGGCGACATTGTCGCGCACCACATCCATGCCGATATCCGAGACCGGCACCCCGTCGAACAGCACCTGTCCCGACTCCGGCGGGTAGAGCCCCAGGATCACCTGCACCAGCGTGGTTTTACCGCCGCCGCTGGCGCCGACCAGGGCGATCTTCTCTCCCGCCTGGATATCCAGCGTGATGTCGTTCAGCACTCTGGGTCCGTCGCCGTAGCGAAAACAGATCCGCTCCAGACTCAGGGAGACGGTGGTTTTGCCCTTGAACGGATCCAGTGTGTGCGGGAACACCGGCTCCAGATCTATCGCCATCAACCGATTGATCCGGTCGAGTGCGGCACGTGCGCCATTATATGCGTACTGAATCGCCAGTATCTCCTGCACCGGTCCCATCATGTACCAGAGATAGGCAAACACCGCCAGCATCTGCCCGATGCTCAGATCCGAGAAGAGCACCATCAGCATGCTGAGTGCACGGAAGATGTCGAACCCAAACAGAAAAACGGTGAAAGAGAGGCGTGTGGCGGCGTCGCTCTTCCAGGTGAAAGAGGCCGAGTGGCGGCGGATCTCGTCGGCCTTGCCGATTATTTTCGCGATATAGTGGGATTCGCGGTTACTGGCACGGATCTGCTGAATCGCATCCAGTGTCTCCGCCAGCGACTCCTGGAAGATCTGGTAGGCGCTGTTTTCCCGTTTTTTCAGCTCCTTGACCCGGCGCCCGAAAATGGTGGTTACCCATATGACCACCGGGTTGAGAAACAGAATGAACAGTGCAAGCTGCCAGTGCATCAGCAACAGCACCACGGCAGTGCCGATGATGCTCAGTAAAGCCACCAGAAATTTGCTGGTGGCAATACCGAGAAAGCTGTCGACCGCGTCCAGATCGGTCACCAGATGGGAGGCGACCGTGCCACTGCCCAGCGTCTCGTATTCGGACATGGAGACCCGTGCCAGACGCTGCAGCATCGCTTTTCTAATCCCGAAAACAATATCCTTGGAAATGGTTGTAAATTGACGCGTCTGCCAGACACCCAGAATCAGGGATGCGAGCCGCATCAGCAGCGTCAGCATCAGAATGGCTAGAATGTAAAAGACCGGCCCGTGCCAGGAGGGCGGAAAAACGCGATTCATGAACTCAATCGCGCTGCCCGGCCGATTCAGCAGCACCTCGTCGACCAGCATCGGGATCAGCAGGGGAATCGGAACACTAAGCAGTGCACCGAATATGGCGATGATATTGGCCTTTATCAGCTCCGGCCTGTGCTCAAGTGCGCGTGCGACGATCTCTCCCCAACTGTAAGGCTGGCTGCGTATCTTCGCTTCCGGCCCGGTTGCGGCCGAAGGCACCACAGGTGGTCGGGAGATTTCCGTCATTTTCCTGAATTCAGCTATCGGGAGATGTACTAAGTACCTAAATTATCCCATTATTTACTCATTATGGATAATTTTCGGCATATCAATTTTCGGCGGGGGATGCGATACTCCCGATACTTTGATTCCTTGTGTATGAACAGGTCGAAACCATTGTTGACGAGAGTCCTGATAACTTTTTTGCTGCTGTTTTCAACTGGCGCGGGCGCCGAACTCTCCTTCTCCGGACCTCCAGTACAAGGGGGGATGATTACCGGCAAAAGCACTCCCGGTGCCAGTGTAACTGTGGATGGTGTGCCGGTAAGGGTATCCGGTGAAGGTTATTTTTTGGTCGGTTTCGACCGTGACCATAGTGCTACAAGTTTGGTGGAGGTTCGTTATCCCGACGGGCGAAGTGAATCCCGTATGCTGAATATTGAGAAGCGAACCTACGATATCCAGAGAATCGACGGTTTGCCTCAGCGCAAGGTGACACCAGAAAAGATGGACTATGAGCGCATTCGCAAGGAGGCGGCGGCAATTAAAAAAGCCCGGGAAAAGGATGATCCGCGCACCGATTTCCTGAACGGCTGGAGGTGGCCGGTCGAAGGGCCGATCTCAGGCGTCTATGGCAGTCAGCGTGTGCTTAATGGTGAGCCGCGCCGTCCTCACTATGGGGTGGATATCGCGGCTCCGGTCGGGACGCCGGTTAAAGCGCCAGCCGACGGCATAGTTACCTTGGCGCATCCCGGCATGTTCTTCTCCGGCGTGACGCTGGTGCTGGACCATGGACACCAACTCTCCTCCTCTTTTTTGCACTTAAACAAGACCTTAGTCAGTGTAGGTGATCGGATAAGCAAAGGTGATATTATAGCCGAAGTTGGCAATAGCGGCAGGGTAACCGGTGCGCACCTGGACTGGCGCATGAACCTGAGAGACGCAAGAATCGATCCGCAACTATTGGTTGGCGCGATGCCGAATCAAGCGGGTGATCGGAATAAAACAAAAATAAATTAGTAGGTATACTCATAGCCTTCGGGTAAATTATAATCAATGCCGAACAAATTGCTGAAAATAAAGGAAACCTGGGAAATGAAGATACCCAACCGTATACTCTTCGTTGTTTGTATGTTGGCAATGGGCGCGGTACAGGGGCAGGATCTGTTATCCGTGTACGATCTTGCCACGCAGCACGATCCGACGTTGAAAGAGGCAAAGCAGAACCTGGAGTCGGCCCGCGAGTCGAAGCCCCAGGCCAGAGCCGCGTTATTGCCCAACCTCTCTTTCAGAGGCGATGCCGGGTTTACCAGTCGCGACATCGTTAACAGCACAACAACAAGAGAGGGCAGAGAGGATTATTCGGATTATGCATTAGCGCTTCAGCTGAGCCAGCCGATCTACCGGCGCGACTTCTGGATTCAGCTGGATCAATCAGACAATCAGATCGCCCAGGCAGAGGCGGAATACGCTCTGGCCGAATTGGATTTGATGGGCAGGGTTATCGAAGCCTATTTCACCATTCTCGCGGCGCAGGATGATTTGACCGTGGCCAAGGCGCAGACAGAGGCCAACAGCAGGCAATTGGAGCAAGCCAAGCAGCGCTTCGATGTGGGTCTGATTGCCATCACCGACGTACATGAGGCGCAAGCTGCATTCGACCGCTCCCGAGCCGATCAGATAGCGGCTGAGAATCAGGTCGACGATGCCTGGGAGTCCTTGTTTAAAATTGTGGGCCCCCATCCCAAGGAGATTGCTAAATTGGGGGAAGAGTTGCCGTTGAGCCCGCCGGAACCGGCTGACATTGAGAGCTGGGCGAGATCCGCCGTGCAGCAAAACTATTCGATAATCGCTGCAATAAATGCGGCTGAGGTGGCACGTAAGAGCATCGAAATAGCGCGCTCCGGCCACTATCCAACAGTAGACTTGGCGGCGTCCTATGGGGTAAACCGTACGACGTTGGATTTTGGCACCGACCAGGATAGTGCAGAGATCGGGCTCGCGCTCAATATCCCGCTCTATCAAGGCGGGGGAGTGAGTTCAAAGGTGCGGCAAGCCCAGTACCAATACGAAGCTGCCAAGGAGACGCTGGACAAGGAGAGGCGTTCGGTGAATAGCGATATCCGCAATGCCTACCGCGGTGTTATCTCCACCATGAGCCGGGTAAATGCGCTCAAGGCTGCGACGGTATCTTCCAGGAGCGCACTTGAGTCGACGCAGGCGGGATATGAGGTGGGCACGCGCACCTTGGTTGACGTGCTCGCCGCGCAGACGCAGATGTTCGATGCCACGCGTAACTATTTGAGTTCACGCTACGATTACATCAAAAACGGCCTGCTGTTGAAACAACGGGCTAGTATTCTGTCGCGGGAAGATCTTGCCAGGGTCAACGCCTGGCTGCAGAAGTAACTGAACCAGCACAATACGCATACCAGCGATGTCAGGTAACTCGTATGGAAAATTGTTCGTGGTTACCTCGTTCGGGGAGAGCCACGGACCGGCCATTGGGTGTATCGTGGATGGATGCCCCCCCGGTATGCTGTTGGCTGTTGAGGACCTGCAGGGCGATTTGGACCGGCGCAAACCCGGTACCTCACGCCATACCACACAACGGCGGGAGGCGGATCGGGTCGAGATTCTATCAGGGGTATTCGAAGGTCGCACCACGGGCACACCAATAGCGCTGATCATTCACAACACCGACCAGCGTTCGAAGGACTATTCAAACATCATGGACCGGTTCAGACCGGGCCATGCGGATTATACCTACACACAGAAATATGGATTCCGTGACTATCGCGGCGGCGGCCGCTCCTCCGCGCGTGAAACGGCGATGCGGGTGGCGGCAGGTGCGATAGCGAAGAAATATCTGTATGAGAATTGCGGTATTCGGATTCGCGGTTACCTGGCTCAGCTCGGCCCGATTAGAGTGGATAAACTGGACTGGGATCAAGTTGAATCTAATCCGTTTTTTTGCCCTGACGCCGATAGGGTGACGGAGTTGGAGAGCTACATGGACGCGTTGCGAAAAGAGGGAAATTCGGTAGGTGCGCGTATCAATGCAGTGGCCAGCGGTGTCCCACCTGGGCTGGGTGAGCCTATATTCGACCGGCTTGATGCAGACATTGCGCATGCCATGCTGAGTATCAACGCGGCCAAAGGCGTTGAAATCGGCGCCGGTTTCGCATCTGTCACCCAGAAGGGCACGCAGCACCGGGACGAAATGACGCCGCAAGGATTTCTCGGCAATCAGGCGGGCGGGGTACTCGGTGGCATATCCAGCGGCCAGGATATTCTGGTGAGCGTTGCCTTTAAGCCAACCTCCAGTCTGCGTCTACCGGGGCGTAGCGTGAATCTTAGCGGGGAGCCGGTTGAGGTGGTCACCGAGGGGCGCCATGATCCCTGTGTGGGGATTCGTGCCACGCCTATTGTCGAAGCTATGCTGGCGCTGGTGTTGATGGATCACCTGCTCAGACAGCGTGCGCAGAATATCGGAGTCGTGAGCGGAACCCCGGTTATCCCCGCCTCTGCGTAAATTCTAGAACGCCAAAAACTCTGTATTGATGCCTTACTGGCGCCTCTCTCTCTTCTATCTCTGCTATTTCGCGGCGCTTGGCGCGCTCGTTCCCTTCTGGGGTCTCTATCTCAAACAATTGGGCTTTACTGCTGCCGAGATCGGGGAGTTGATGGCCATTCCGATGGCCACCAAATTCATCGCTCCCTATTTGTGGGGATGGATCGGCGATCACCTCGGCCACCGCATGCTGATCGTCCGCATCGGGGCGCTGTTGACGAGTCTGGTATTTCTGACCGTGTTCTGGCTGCAGGGGTTTTGGGAGATCGGCATAGCGATGGCCCTGTTCAGTTTTTTCTGGAATGCGGTTCTACCTCAGTTTGAGTCGGTCACACTGCTCTATCTAAGAGAACGGGTGGACCGCTATGCCCGTGTTCGGGTATGGGGCTCGATCGGTTTCATCGTGACGGTGCTGCTGCTCGGAGTGGCGGTCGACAAGAGTGGACCGGCTGTCGTGCTGCCTGCGCTGTTCGCTATCTATCTCTCCATTTGGGTTTCCAGTCTGTTGATCGGGGACCCGCAAACAGAGATCGTTCCCGCCTCGCAGCCACCCATACTGTCGATAATCAGCCAACCACCGGTGATTGCGTTTTTCCTGGTCTGCTTTCTGCTGCAGGCTGGACATGGCACATATTACACTTTTTACTCGATCTACATGGAAGAGGTGGGGTACTCCAAAACGCTGATAGGGCAGTTCTGGGCGCTGGGAGTGATAGCTGAGGTGTCGGTATTTATGGTGATGCACCGGTTACTGCAGAAGTTCGGCGCACGCCGCGTGTTGGTATCCAGCCTGCTGCTGGCAGCGTTGCGCTGGATGCTGATCGGGAACTTTCCATTGTCGCTGCCGATCCTATTGTTTGCACAGCTGCTGCATGCCGCCACTTTTGGCACCTTTCACGCGGCGGCGATTCACCTGGTTCACCACTATTTTACCGGCCGCCATCAGGGGAGAGGGCAGGCGCTCTACAGCAGTTTCAGTTTTGGTGCCGGCGGTGCACTAGGGAGTCTGTTGAGCGGTTATTTATGGAACAGCGCCGGACCGGGCAGCGCCTTTGGCCTGTCCGCGCTCGTTAGCATCCTTGCGGCAATCATTGCTTGGCGCTGGGTCGTTAACGAGTTGTAAGCCGCCCGGAATCTGCAACTGGAGGTTCCGCGAAACTCATACAGGTATCGAGCATCGCTTGGGCCGAGTTGGAAAGAGTATGGCTGCGATGGTGCACAATCCCTAGCGGGCGGGTCAGGTTTATACCCACAACACTAAACGCTTCCAGGTCGCCTTCGCGGGTCATGGTTTCCGGCAGCAGGCTCCATCCCAGTCCGATCGAGGCAAGCATCTTCAGGGTTTCGAGATAGTTTGTTGCCATGCCCACCTGAAGCCTCTGTTGGGTGGGTTTGATAGCACGCTCCAGAATGTCTCTGGTGTAGGTGCCCCAGGAAGCCAGGACTGCGGGGTGTTGCGTCAGGTCAGCCGGTGTTACCCGAGCCATCCTGGCGAGCGGATGCCCGGGAGCGGCGACAAAACACAACCTATCGCACCAGACCTCTCTGAGGGTCAGACTGGTCGATGGATTGGGGGGTAGGGTAACGATTGCCAGTTCCAGATTTCCCTGCTCCACTGCGGCGCAGGCGGACTCGGAATCCATGAAACGTATATCCAGTACTACTTTACCATACTGCCGGTTGTAAGCTTTCAACACCGGTGGCAGGCGCCGCAGACCGATATGGTGGCTGGTCGCCATAACCAGGGTGCCGCAGGGTTCCCGGTTGAGTCCCGCTATACTGCGTTGCAGGTTCTCAATTTCCTGCAGAATCCGCGTGGAGTTGGCAAACAGGAGTTGTCCTGCCTCGGTCAGGTTGACATGGCGGCCGATACGGTCAAACAGTTTGCTGCCGAGTTTCTCCTCCAGCGATGCGATGCGTTTGCTTACCGCCGGCTGGGTGATATAAAGCCGGTCAGCCGCGTGCGAGAAGGAGAGGGTCTCCGCTACTGCGACAAAGGCTTTAAGCTCGTTGATCTCCATATCTATTATTCTATTCAAGAATGACAGATATGAAAAAGATGAATTTGTTTTATATAAATTCCCGGCTTATTCTTATCTTTCAAACCACAGGCGGATTAAGCAATGAGCGCAAAAACACTTTACGACAAGCTTTGGGAAGACCATCTGGTGCGCACAGACGACGACGGCACTGGACTTCTCTATATAGACCGTCACCTGGTGCATGAGGTGACATCCCCCCAGGCATTTGAGGGTCTGCGGATGGCGGGACGCAAGCCGTGGCGCGTGAATGCGGTGATCGCAACGCCGGATCACAATGTCCCGACTACCAATCGTGCGTCAGGTATCTCCGATCCGGTCGCCAAGGTACAGGTGGAGACGCTGGATCGCAATTGCATTGAATTCGGCATTACTGAATTCGGCATGAACGACACTCGTCAAGGCGTGGTCCATGTCGTGGGACCCGAGCAGGGGCTGATTCTTCCGGGGATGACGGTAGTGTGCGGCGATTCCCATACCTCTACCCACGGTGCACTGGGTGCGCTGGCTTTCGGTATAGGTACCTCCGAGGTAGAGCATGTGCTGGCGACTCAGTGCCTGATACAGAAAAAGTCGAAGAGCATGCGGGTCAGCGTTGACGGAGAACTGGGTGTCGGGGTCACCGCAAAGGATATTGTGCTAGCCATCATCGGTGAAATCGGTACCGCCGGTGGTACCGGTTACGTGATCGAATTTGCCGGAGATGCCATTCGTGCACTGTCGATGGAGGGGCGCATGACGGTCTGCAATATGACCATCGAAGCAGGCGCGCGTGCAGGCATTATTGCGGTCGATGCAACCACCATCGAATACGTGAAGGGGCGGCCGCATGCGCCCACCGGAGAGACCTGGGATGCCGCGCTGAGCTCATGGCAAAATCTGCACACCGACGATGGGGCGGTATTTGACCGCGAGATCCACATCGATGCCGCCAGTATCGCACCTCAGGTGACCTGGGGCACCTCACCGGAAATGGTGGTATCTGTGCTCGACAGAGTTCCCGACCCCGAGCGGGAGGTGGATTCGACCAAGGCGGAAGGCATGCGCCGGGCGCTCGACTATATGGGATTAAAGGCGGGTACTCCGATCAGTGAGATTCCGGTGGACCTGGTATTTATCGGTTCCTGCACCAACGGCCGCATCGAGGATCTGCGCGCTGCGGCAAAAATCGCGCAGGGACGTAAAGTCGCCGGCAGTTTGACTCAGGCACTGGTTGTTCCGGGTTCCGGACTGGTCAAGGCGCAGGCGGAACAGGAAGGCTTGGACAGAATATTCATCGAAGCGGGCTTCGAGTGGCGTGAACCGGGCTGCTCGATGTGCCTGGCGATGAATGCCGACCAACTCAAACCCGGACAGCGCTGCGCTTCCACTTCAAACCGCAACTTCGAGGGGCGGCAAGGGAAGGATGGGCGCACCCACCTGGTTGGTCCTGCCATGGCGGCTGCGGCGGCGATCGCCGGTCATTTTGTGGATGTGAGAGATTTATAAGGTGCTTCGATATGGAAAAATTCATCAAATTCAGCGGTATTGTTGCCCCACTGGATCGCTCGAATGTGGACACCGATGCCATCATACCCAAGCAGTTTTTGAAGTCGATCAAGCGCAGTGGTTTTGGCCCCAACTTATTTGACGAGTGGCGCTATCTGGACCAGGGGGAGCCCGACCAGGATTGCGCGGGGCGCCCGCTCAACCCAGCTTTCGTACTCAACGATAATCGCTACCACAAGGCGTCAATCCTACTGACTCGGGCCAACTTCGGTTGCGGTTCATCCAGAGAACATGCGCCCTGGGCATTGGCGGACTATGGTTTCAGGGTCATAATTGCACCGAGCTTCGCCGATATATTTTTCAATAACTGCTTCAAGAATGGAATATTACCTATTGTTTTAGATTCGAAAACTGTCGACAGATTATTTGGACTGGCAGGCAGGGATCAGCCACTTGAACTGACCGTTGATCTTGACTCCCAGAAGCTTTTCACTGCAGCGGGCGACACCATCCCGTTCGATGTCGACCCATTTCGTAAGCATTGCCTGCTGCAAGGGCTGGACGATATCGGGCTTACGCTGCAGTACAGTAAGGAAATCCGTGCCTTCGAAGATCAGCGGAAGGTGACTGCGCCATGGGTGTTCTGATTACAGGACCGAGGGCAGGACAACAAGAGTGATATACAAATGTTTTATCCTCACCTCGGCCCTTAGCTTTCGGCTCCACTCTACCTTTAAGGTAATGAACTTATGAGTAAGAATATTCTGGTTTTACCCGGAGACGGCATCGGGCCGGAAATCGTCAACGAAGCGGTAAAAGTACTCGTTTGTCTGCGTGATGACTTCGGTCTGGACATTGAGTTGGATGAGGCGCTTGTGGGTGGCGCCGCATATGATGCAGCCGGCCACCCGTTGCCGGAAGCTACCCTGGCGCTGGCGCGTGAAGCGGATGCGATCCTGCTGGGTGCGGTAGGGGGGGCCAAATGGGAGCCCCTGGACATATCGGTCCGGCCGGAAAAAGGGTTGCTTGGTTTGCGTTCGGAACTGAAACTGTTCGCAAATCTACGTCCGGCGATTCTCTATCCGCAGCTGGCCGAAGCCTCGACACTGAAGCCGGAAGTGGTCTCGGGACTGGATATCATGATCGTCCGGGAGTTGACTGGCGGCATCTATTTCGGACAACCGCGGGGAGTGCGCCGCCTCGATAACGGTGAACGGGAGGGGTTCAATACCTTGGTCTATCGTGAGTCTGAGGTTGAGCGCATCGTCAGGGTCGCGATGGACATCGCCATGAAGCGTAACCGCCGGGTCTGCTCGGTGGACAAGGCCAATGTGCTCGAGTGCACCGAGCTATGGCGCGAGGTGGCAACGCGTATCGGCGCGGACTATCCTGATGTGGCACTCACACATATGTACGTCGATAACGCAGCAATGCAGTTGGTGAGGGCGCCGAAACAGTTCGATGTCATGGTGACCACCAATATGTTCGGCGATATCCTGTCGGATTGCGCCGCCATGTTAACCGGCTCCATCGGGATGCTCCCCTCAGCCTCGCTGGATGCAGCGGGCAAAGGTATGTACGAGCCGATTCATGGTTCCGCACCCGACATCGCCGGTAAGGGAATCGCCAATCCCCTTGCGACCATACTTTCGGTCGCAATGTTACTGCGTTATTCGCTGGATGAATCTGAAATGGCGGATCGTATCGAACAGGCAGTCGATCGCGTTTTGGACAGCGGTATCCGCACTGCCGATATTCACTCTTTCGGCATGGAGCAGGTGGGGACCGAGCGGATGGGGGATGCCATTGTGGCTGCACTGCGGGAAGCCTGAATCGACGGCCATTATTTCAGACATAAAAACATAAACAAGGTGTAACTTGATGAAAAGAGTAGGATTTGTTGGCTGGAGAGGCATGGTTGGTTCGGTCCTGATGGAGCGAATGCTGGCAGAGAACGATTTTGATCACATCGATGAGCCGGTATTTTTCACCACCTCCCAGGTTGGCCAGCAGGGACCGAATATCGGCAAAGACGTGCCGTTGTTGAAAGATGCACATGATCTGACGGCGTTGCGGGAGTTGGATGCAATCGTATCCTGTCAAGGAGGCAGCTATACCGGCGCTGTATTTGGTGAGTTGCGCAAAATGGGCTGGCAAGGCTACTGGATTGATGCAGCCTCGACGCTGCGTATGACGCCCGATAGCGTGATTATACTGGATCCGGTGAATTTGAACGTGATCACAGACGCACTGCATACGGGTGTGAAAAACTTCATCGGCGGCAACTGCACGGTTAGCCTGATGTTGATGGGGCTGGGTGGTCTGTTCCGCGAGGGATTGGTGGAGTGGGCAAGCGCCATGACCTATCAGGCTGCGTCGGGCGCAGGCGCCCAGAATATGCGGGAGTTGTTGACGCAGATGGGCCGTGTGCATGGCTCAGTCAGCGCGCTGTTGGAAGATCCTGCATCCGCGATACTGGAGATCGACCGATTGGTCGCAAAAACGCTGCGCGGGAAGGATTTTCCTACTGAGAATTTCGGTGTGCCGCTGGCTGGCAGTCTGATTCCTTGGATCGACAGTCAGCTGGAGAATGGCCAGAGCCGTGAAGAGTGGAAAGGAGGGGTCGAAAGCAACAAGATTCTAGGGACGCAAGCCAACCCGGTGCCTGTGGATGGCATCTGCGTACGTATCGGGGCGATGCGGTCGCACAGCCAGGCGCTGACTATCAAGTTGAGACGCAATCTGCCGCTAGATGAGATTGTTGAGATATTGGCTGGCGCCAACCAGTGGGTCGATGTGATCCCCAATGATCGCGCAAGGAGCATTGCAGAATTGACGCCAGCCGCAGTCACAGGGACGTTATCGATACCAGTTGGCCGTCTAAGGAAGTTGGCGATGGGCGATGAATATCTCGCAGCTTTCACCGTAGGTGATCAGTTATTGTGGGGCGCGGCAGAGCCTTTGCGCCGGATGCTTAGGATACTGCAGCAGCACTAATGCCTTTCAATGCAGTTAATGCAGCCTGCAAGAAGGGTTGATATCGTTAGTGGAAAAGCTTTAATTTATTTGTAGTTGAGTGGTGATATTCAGTTATATTCTATGACTGTGGTGCCGCTGGCGGGCTCTCCTTCCCGATAGCTGTCGGAAGGAAGCCGTTTACTTTTAGGAAAACTGTCAACCCTGATTAGGCAAATGGTAAAGGCGATCAGCTCGAAAGAGTTCTCGTGTGAGACCGCTTCCAGGGATGGGTTGCAGCAGGAGAGGGGGTTGCATGGTTCGTAAACTTTCCCTGGCAATAGCTCTGGCACTCGGGATAACTCCATTTGCCGCACATAGCTTGGGCCTTGGCGATATCAAAACCAAGTCGGGGCTCAATCAACAGTTCCAGGCGGACATCGAACTGCTTTCGATAAGCAATGAAGAGATTGGTGATATACGGGCCTCTCTTGCTTCTGAAGAGGTTTTCGCCAAAGCGGGAGTAACTCGCCCATACTTCCTCTCCCAGCTTAAATTCAAACCGGTGCTTATGTCGAATGGTAAAGGCATCATCCGCGTTACCAGTGGTGAACCGGTACGGGAACCCTTCCTGAACTTTCTGGTTGAAGTGAATTGGCCTAAGGGGCGATTGTTTCGCGAATATACCGTGCTGCTCGATCCGCCGGCGACTTTGCCACGCCGACCTGCCCCGGTGCAGGCGGCGACCACTACCAGCAAGATTCAGTCAACCCGGCAAGTATCGCCCGACAATACAGTGCGCGGCACAGCCGCAGGCAATGGTGGAATCACAGAATACGGCCCAACACGCAGAAACGATACACTCTGGAAAATTGCCTCCGAGGTTCGCCACTCCGGCGCCTCTGTCGAACAGATGATGATGGCTTTGTTCCAGGCGAACCCGCAGGCGTTTATCAAAAGCAACATCAACAACCTAAAAGTGGGCGAGATCTTGCGGGTACCCGAACGCGAATCGGTGCTGTCGATGACCGCACGCGAGGCCCGGATTGCTTTTCGTGATCAGGTTGAGAATTGGCGCTCAGACCGCACTCCACCCGCGGCGGCGGAGCCTGGGTCGGAAACAGGCAGACCGGCAGCACCTGCCGTGGATGCGGTTACCAAGGAGGCGCCTGTAGCCGAGGACAAGGCTGCAGTGCCCGAGGCGGAGCTTAAGATCGCAAGAATGCGCACCGCCGAGGAAGCCGGAAAGAGTGTAGCCGACAGCGTCGACCAGAGTGGTGGAAGTGCCAATCTAAAGGAGGATTTGCTGGAAGCGAGGGAGATGAGGGAGAGTGCCCTGCAGGAGAGCAAGGAGCTGAAAAGCCGGGTTGAGAATCTGGCCTCTCAATTAGAAGACCTCCAGCGCCTGCTGGAACTCAAGGATGATCAACTCGCTAAACTCCAGCTGGCATTAGGCGAAAAACCGGAGCTTCCGGCTGAGCCGACGCCCGATGTCCGGGAAAGTTCGGTACCAGACACTACGTCTGCACCCACCTTATCTGAGCGGACAACCGAATCGCCGCCGGAGATGACGGCTGCCGGCGAGGAGCGTGCGGCGCCGATGCTGGAAAAAATGGGCGAGAAGGCGGCAGTTGATACGCCTCAAGCTGGAGGTATGGCCGACCAGGCAGAGCCGCCCACCACGGTTACCGTGGATGAAGCACCCGCAACCGAGTCAAAGATGGCAGCAACGGAGATGTTGCCGGCACCGGCGGAAACTGCTGCCGAGCCCAAGCCTGCCGTCGTCACGGCCGATGAAAAAATAGAGGTCAAACCTGCGCCTGCGGCGGAGCCGGTCCCGGTTCAGAAGCCCGAAGCAGGTTTTATGGAACAACTGACAAACCATCCACTGCTGAAAAAGCTAACCAGTGATCCAATGATGTTAGCCATTGGCGGCGGTGTTGTTGCCGTGCTGTTGGCTCTGTTCTGGCTGTTAGCCGGCCGTAGGAGAAAGGAGAGCCAGGGCTTTGATGAGTTTCAGGAGAGCATCCTGACCGATACGGTCGGGGAAAAAGAAGAGATTGCGGTTACTGACCAGGCTGAATTGACGGAGAGCGATTCAGGCAGCACCGAAGAGACCTCATTTCTCAGTGATTTTTCACCCAGTGAGATCGATGCGCTGCCGGAAGAGACCGGTGAGGTTGATCCCATGGCCGAAGCAGATGTCTATATCGCCTATGGTCGGTATGGACAGGCTGAAGAGTTGGTGCGGCAGGGATTGGAGCGCAATCCCAGAAACCAGGAGTTGAAACTCAAACTACTGGAAATCCTCTATGCGATGAAGAATACAGCGGCCTTCACCGCGCTGGCGCAAGAGCTGAAGGCGGCAGGAGTGTCCAAAGCGAATCCGGGCGCCTGGGCGTCTGTGGCGACTATGGGGGCAAAACTGGACCCCGGCAACTCGCTGTATACAGCCGATTCGGTCGAGGCGGGTAAGCCGGAGCTGGAGCTGGAAGCAAAGGATGAGATGAATGAACTCAATGACCTCGATCTTGGGGATCTAGCCGCCAGTCTGGAGTTTGACGATGAACCGAAAAAAGAGCAGGTCGATGGTCATCCCGCAGCCACATCTGAGCCGGCGCAGGAAGCCAAGCTTCCGGAAAGTCCGGACGAAGATGGATTGAAGTTCAGTTTGTCCGATGCCGCGGCTGACGAAGCAGTGGCTATGGATAACCTTGGGGACGAGCTGGCCTCGCTTGAATCTGCTTTGGACCTCGACCTGGATAAGATCGACAGCGATGGGCTGGATTTGCAGAAAATTGCACAGGAAGCGGTTAACCCAGACGAGTCTGAAGGCGCTGCACTGGAGTTGCCGACGCTAGAACTGGAGAGCACAACGTCCGCTGCAGAAGCGCCCGGTTTTTCCATCGAGGATATCGAGAGCCTCGACCTTGAAACCGAAGAGATCGAGCGTTTGGAATTGCCGGATGTGGAAGAGTTGTCCGAGGACTCGTTAGGCGAAATGGTTGCGGATGCCGACTACTCCTCCGACGAAATCAATACCAAACTGGACTTGGCGCGAGCTTACCTGGACATGGGTGACGAAGAGGGAGCCCGCAGTATTCTGCAGGAGGTGGTGAATGAGGGAAGCGAGCAGCAGAAGGCAGCGGCGCAGAAAATGATGGGCGGTTTTTCCTGAAGCTTTATCGTGTTGTGAAATACCAAGGGCGCACCTCGGTGCGCCTTTTGCGTTAATTGTGGGGAAGTTGGCGATGCGGATTGCGATGGGAATCGAATATGATGGCAGTTCGTTCCACGGCTGGCAGGTTCAGGACAATGCCGATACCGTACAGAACAGGCTAGAGCAGGCGATATCCGCTGTTGCCGATCATCCGGTAAGAGTCCATTGCGCGGGTCGTACGGATGCAGGGGTGCACGGGCTCGGTCAGGTGATTCATTTCGATACCACCGCACTGCGGCCGACGCGCAGCTGGATCCTCGGCAGCAACGTCAATCTGCCGGAACAGATCAACGTGACTTGGGCAAAACAGGTGCCTGAATCCTTCCATGCCAGATTTTCCGCACGAAGCAGACGCTATCGCTACCTGATCCTCAATCGCATGACGCGCTCGGCCATCTGGCGTGACCGGGCCGTCTGGGTGCATCGGCCGCTGGATGCCGCAAACATGCAGCAGGCGGCGGATCATCTGATCGGAACCCATGACTTTTCTTCCTACCGTGCTCTGGGATGCCAGGCGAAGAGCCCTGTCAGAACCCTTACCCAGCTCCGGGTTGAACGGGCAAAAGAGCGTATCTCCATCGAAGTGACAGCGGATGGTTTCCTGCATCACATGGTGCGCAATATTGCCGGTGTCCTGATTACCATAGGCAAGGGAGAGCGGCCGGTCGGCTGGTCACGCGAAGTGCTGGAGTACCGTGACCGCACGCTGGGGGGGGTGACCGCGCCGCCGCAGGGGCTCTATCTCCTGGGAGTGGGTTACCCGGAAGAGTTCGATCTGCCGAATAATCCGGACCTGTAGCCGAATCGGTCATACGGGCTGGCCCACGCAAGGTTCGGCGAAAGCAGTGCTTGGTACAAAATCCGGCAGCATGAGATAGCGGTAATAGAAGCTGCATTTAACTTTGAAGCCTTTCTCCAAAGGCCGGGATCCTGTATCTTAACCCGCCGAATGAAACTTTCCTCATGCACCCAATGCGAACCCGCATCAAAATCTGTGGCATAACCCGCCGGCAGGATGCTGTGGATGCTGTACGCGGCGGCGCAGATGCCATTGGCCTGGTGTTTTATGCGGCCAGTCCGCGCTCGGTCTCCCCGCAACAGGCTGCGGATCTGGTTCGCGTATTGCCACCTTTTGTAACCGTGGTCGGGCTGTTTGTAAACGCCCACAGGAGCGAGATAGAGCAGGTTCTCGCCGCCACGCGCATCGACCTGCTGCAGTTTCACGGCAAAGAAACGCCGGAGGAGTGCGGCGCGTTTCACAGACCTTTTATCAAGGCAATTCGGATGCGGGAAGGTATAGACTTGCACCAGGAGCGCCGCCGCTATCAGAATGCCGCAGGCCTATTGCTGGACACTTACCGCAAGGACACTCCGGGAGGCACCGGAGATTCATTCGACTGGACCCGGATACCGGCAGATATAGCGGATTCTGTCATTTTGGCCGGCGGACTGACTCCTGGCAACGTGGAGCGGGCGATTCGCACCGTGCGTCCGTATGCGGTGGATGTCAGCGGCGGCGTTGAGCGCGACAAAGGGATTAAGGACGGGGCGAAGATTGCAGCATTTATTCGAGGAGTTGAGCGTGCCGACAACCAACCAGACTGATTATTTCGGACAGCCGGATGCGCGTGGCCACTTCGGCCGGTACGGCGGTATGTTCGTATCCGAAACCCTGATGGGTCCGCTGCGTGAGCTTCGTGAGGCATACGAAAAGTATATCCTGGACGAATCCTTCCTGGCCGAACTGGATGCCGACTTGCAGGATTACGTCGGCCGCCCTTCGCCGCTCTATTTCGCCCGACGGTTGAGCGAGCGGAGAGGAGGCGCCAGGATCTATCTAAAACGGGAAGATCTTAATCACACCGGTGCGCATAAGGTTAACAACACCATCGGGCAGGCGCTGCTGGCGCGCCGCATGGGCAAGACCCGGATTATCGCCGAAACCGGCGCGGGGCAGCACGGCGTCGCCACGGCTACCGTTGCCGCCCGGCTTGGACTGGAGTGCGTGGTCTACATGGGGGCGGTGGATATTGCCCGCCAGGAGGCGAATGTCTATCGGATGCGCATGCTGGGCGCGAAAGTGGTGGCGGTTGAATCTGGTTCGAAAACCCTGAAAGATGCACTGAACGAAGCGATGCGCGACTGGGTCACCAACATCGACAATACTTTTTATATCATCGGCACTGTGGCCGGACCCCACCCGTACCCGGCCATGGTACGGGACTTCCAGGCAGTGATCGGGCGCGAGGCGCGCGAGCAGATTCTGCGGCAGACGGGCAAACTGCCTGACGCACTGGTGGCCTGTGTGGGCGGCGGCTCCAACGCCATCGGTCTGTTTTACCCTTTTCTGAACGACGCTTCGGTTGCAATGTACGGTGTCGAAGCGGCCGGCAAAGGCTTGGAAACCGGATGCCATGCAGCGCCGCTGTGCGCCGGCACACCCGGTGTACTGCACGGCAACCGGACCTATTTGATGCAGGATAAGGATGGACAGATTATCGAGACCCACTCTATCTCCGCCGGCCTCGATTATCCCGGGGTGGGCCCGGAACACGCATGGTTGAAGGATAGCGGGCGCGCCAATTATGTTGCGGTAACCGACCAGGAGGCGCTGGATGCGTTCCACGAACTGACCCGAAGAGAGGGCATAATTCCGGCATTGGAATCCAGTCACGCGCTGGCTTACGCTACCGGTCTGGCGGCGTCAATGAAACCCGATCAGATCGTTCTGGTCAATCTTTCAGGCCGCGGGGACAAGGATATGCACACTGTGGCCGCACTGGACGGAATGAAAGTATGAGCCGTATCAAGCAACGCTTCGAACAACTGCAGGCACAGCATAAAACTGCACTGATTCCCTTCGTCACCGCGGGCGATCCGAATCCGGAAGTGACCGTCCCGCTGATGCATGCGATGGTCGATTCGGGGGCCAGCATGATCGAACTGGGAGTGCCGTTTTCGGATCCGATGGCCGACGGCCCGGTGATTCAACGTGCCAACGAGCGCGCGTTGAAGCAGCATATCAGTCTACGCGATGTCATCGGGATGGTCCGCCGGTTTCGCGAACAGGACAGCGCAACGCCGGTAATATTGATGGGCTACCTCAATCCGATCGAAGCGCTGGGTTATCAGCGATTCGCGGAGCTGGCCGGGGAGGCTGGTGTGGATGGCGTTATCACCGTGGATATCCCGCCAGAGGAGGCGGAGGATTATCTGACTGCACTGCGTACGCACCGGATAGATGCAATTTTTCTGCTGGCTCCCACCAGCGATGAGCAGCGCATTAAACAGATCTGCGATGCCGCCTCCGGTTTTGTATACTATGTGTCGGTCAAAGGCACCACCGGATCGGCAAGCCTTGCTATCGGGGAAGTGGCGGGCAAGCTCTTCCATATCCGTAAAGCGACCAGGTTGCCTATCGGCGTGGGTTTCGGCATCAAAGACCCGGAATCGGCGCAGGCAGTGGCGCAGGTGGCGGATGCGGTGATTGTCGGCAGTGTCCTGGTGAACCGGATTGAGGCGCTGACGGAACAGCCCGAGGCGATTGCGCCGGAATTATCCAATTCGATCTCACAGATGCGCACGGCTATGGATCTGATTTAACGGCAGTCAGCAGACTATAAGCAGGACTCTACCCAAATGAGCTGGTTCGAAAAGTTAATACCCAGCCGCATTCGTATTGAAGGCGGCAATAAGCGCGGCGTACCTGAAGGTTTGTGGGCCAAGTGCCCCGGCTGCAGCGCTATACTTTACCGCGCGGAAATGGAGCGGAACCTGGATGTCTGTCCTAAGTGCGGCTATCACAACCGGGTTTCCGCCCGGCGCCGGCTGGAGATATTTCTGGACCAGGATACCGGGGAAGAGATTGCCGCCGATCTTGTGCCGACCGACCCGCTGAAATTTAAAGATAGCAAGAAGTACAAAGACCGCATCTCCCAGGCGCAGAAGAGCAGCGGCGAGAAAGAGGCATTGGTAGCCATGCGCGGCCAGTTGCAAGGTATGGATCTGGTCGCGTTGGCCTTCGAGTTCAACTTCATGGGCGGTTCCATGGGATCGGTCGTGGGCGAAAAGTTTGTACGCGGGGTCAATGTCTGCCTTGAACACTGTATTCCCCTGGTCTGCTTTTCGGCCAGCGGTGGCGCGCGTATGCAAGAGTCGCTCTTTTCGCTTATGCAGATGGCTAAGACCAGCGCCGCACTCGGCCGGATGGCAGAACGAGGCATACCTTATATCTCCGTGATGACCGATCCGACAATGGGCGGTGTGTCGGCCAGCTTCGCCATGTTAGGCGACGTGAACGTCGCGGAACCCAATGCACTGATCGGCTTTGCCGGGCCGCGCGTCATCGAGCAGACAGTGCGGGAGAAACTGCCCGAAGGTTTTCAGCGCAGTGAGTTTCTGTTGGAGCACGGTGCGATCGACATGATCGTCGATCGGCGGGATATGCGCGATCGGTTTGCCAGCCTGATCGGTACACTGACACATAAGCACAGAATCTGAAGCATTGCGTTTCGGGACGCTCAACGAGTGGTTGCAGTGGCAGGAGACCCTTCATCCCAAAAAGATTGATCTCGGTCTGGAGCGGGTCGCATCGGTCTGGCGAAAAGTATGGACCGGGCAGACGCTGCCGTTCCGCGTGATCACGGTCGCGGGTACCAACGGCAAAGGTTCGTCAGTAGCCTTGCTGGAGGCAATGCTAAGCGCCGCCGGCTATCGGGTCGGCTGCTTCACCTCTCCCCACCTGGTTCGTTATAACGAACGTATTCGTATCGCTGGCAGGGACGCGGATGACGATCTGATCTGCGCAGCCTTCGAACGCATCGACCGGGCCCGCGGCACTATATCCATCAGCTATTTCGAATTCAGCGCACTGGCGGCGCTGCAGCTGTTCTGTGATGCGAAGCTCGATGTTGCGGTACTGGAAGTGGGATTGGGAGGACGCCTCGACGCGGTGAATATCGTCGACTCGGACGTAGCGTTGATCACCACCATCGGCTTGGATCACACCGAATGGCTGGGACATACGCTGGACGAGATTGCCCGCGAGAAAGCGGGCATCATGCGGGCGCGAAAGCCGGTCGTTTGTGCTTCCCCATCGGCGCCGGAGTCGCTGATCGAGCATGCTCGGCAACTGCAGGCGTTGCCTTATCTGGCGGGGCGTGATTTCTTTTTCAGACAGCGTGGCTCCACCTGGGATTGGTGGAGTATTGATGAACGCATGGAAGGCTTGCCGCTGCCTGCTCTACAGGGTGGTTACCAGCTGCAGAATGCTGCCGGGGTGGTAATGGCTTTGCGGCTGCTACTGCCCCGGCTTC
The DNA here is from genome assembly GCA_024235255.1 of Chromatiaceae bacterium. Lineage (GTDB taxonomy): Bacteria > Pseudomonadota > Gammaproteobacteria > Chromatiales > Chromatiaceae > HKST-UBA178. The sequence goes on along the minus strand of JACKMT010000007.1, from coordinate 59,689 downwards.
CGCTGCAGCGGATGGCTATAGAGCAGGGCTTGCGGACGGTTCAGGTACCCGGTCGGTTTCAGCTGATTTCCGGTGTTCCCAACATCTTGCTGGATGTCGCGCATAATGCCGAGGCGGTAAAGATGCTTGCGGAAAACCTGGAACAGCTGCCGCGTAGTGGTCAGACCAGAGCTGTGTTCGGCATCATGTCAGACAAGGATGTTCAGTCAGTGGTCGCGATAATCGCGGCACAGGTGGACAAATGGTATCTCGCAGACCTCGGCGTGAGCCGCGGCATGCAGCCGCATCGACTGGCCCACGTTCTGGTGGATGCTGCTGTGGAACGGGCCGCTATCGAGCAGTATCCGAATGGTACCGCTGCATTCGATGGCGCAATGGCAGAGGCGTCAGGAGACGACCTGATTCTGGTATTTGGCTCCTTCTGGCTGGTCGGCGATATCCTGAGCCGGTTCCGGTGATCTGAATCGCCGCACACCTATCTGATTGCACAGCAACCCATCAGGTGCTTTTTAGACTATGCCAATCCACTAGGAATTGCCACAGATAATTGGTAATACCAATATATACGGCTCTTGCATGTTTCGGTTGTCAACGCAGCAAGCGGCACTGTCCGACTAGCTGACAGACCCCCTATAACCATAATAATATTGAACTTTATCTAGTGAAAGATTCTATTTATAGGTGTATAAGTTATTAGACAGAAATAAGATCGATACGGTATGATAGACCCAAATTGGTATTACCAAAAAATGTCAATTTTTATGCGGCAGATCATGGGTCTCTCCGGACAGTTACCGAGTGCCGTTAAGACAATGCAACTCTGCCGATCGCAGATGCAGATGTATGCTGTGAAATCCAGGGTTCGGATGGCTCTCCACTGGCTGCAATAGATCCGTCTGGCCAGAGAAGAGTAACGCACACCACAGAGAGGGCATATTAAGAAAATGTTTCAGATACGTATTCATGGCCGCGGTGGCCAGGGTGTGGTTTCGGCGGCCGAAATGTTGTCGATCGCCGCTTTTGAGCAGGGCAAACACTCTCAGGCGGTACCGAGTTTTGGCTCCGAACGGATGGGGGCACCCGTGGTTGCCTACGTTCGCATAGACGATAATCCGATCGAGTTGCGGGAACCGGTGCTCGATCCCAATCTGCTGATCGTGCAGGATCCCACCCTGTTTCATGCCATCGATGTGTTTACCGGACTGCGCGAAGATGGCTGGGTGTTGATCAATACCTCGAAAAATCTTCAGGACCTGCAGATTGGCGAGGCGACGAGCAAGCTGCCGGCCGGGCATGTCATTGCGGTATCTGCCACCGAACTGGCGATGAGACATCTGGGACGGCCAACGCCGAACACCGTGCTGCTCGGCGCACTCGCGGCGATGAATGATGAGATTGAAATCGACGCCGTGTGCAGTGCCATCAGAAAGAAGTTTCCCGGTAACGTCGGCGAAGCCAATGTCATCGCAGCGCGGGCGGCATACCAGCAAGCCGCCAGCGCCTGAACCCGGACATAGAGGAGAAGCAGCTCATGTTGAAACAGATTGAAGGTTCGCAGGCGGTGGCTCAGGCGGTGGCGTTGAGCCGCCCCGAAGTGATATCCGCCTATCCGATTACGCCGCAGACCCATATCGTCGAGGATCTGGGGCTGATGGTTAAATCGGGCGAGTTGTCGCCCTGCGAGTTTCTGCTGGTTGAATCGGAGTTCGGCGCGCTCTCGGCCTGCATCGGTTCATCCGCTGCAGGCGCACGCAGCTACACTGCCACCTCAAGCCAGGGGATGCTGTTCATGATGGAGGCGGTCTATAACGCCTCGGGCATGGGGTTGCCGATCGTCATGACGGTGGGCAACCGTGCCATCGGTGCGCCGATCAATATCTGGAACGACTGGAGCGACTCCATGTCGGCGCGCGATGCCGGCTGGATTCAGCTTTTTGTCGAGACCAATCAGGAGGCGGTGGATGTCCACATCCAGGCTTTCAGACTGGCCGAAGAGCTCAGCATGCCGGTCATGGTGTGCATGGACGGCTTCATTCTTACCCACTCCTACAGCCAGGTGGATATACCATCCCAGGAGTTGGTGGACAGTTACCTGCCGCCGTTTCAGCCGCGCCAGGTACTGGACCCCTTGGCACCGGTTTCGATGGGTGCGATGGTGGGACCGGAAGCGTTCACCGAGGTTCGTTATCTGGCGCATCACAAACAGCGCCTGGCGTTAAAACTGATCACTGAGCACGCAGACGAGTTCGGCAGGCTGACCGGGCGCGACTCGGGCGGTCTGCTGAAAGAGTACGACTGTGCCGGGAAAGAGACCGTTATCGTCACTATGGGATCGGTGATTGGCACCATGAAGGAGGTGCTCGCCGAGATGCGCGCGGAGGGTCACTCGATCGGTGCGCTGACCGTGCGCTCCTTCCGACCTTTTCCCATCGAAGCGTTGCAGGAGGCGCTGAAAGATGCCAAACGGGTCATCGTGTTCGAAAAGTCTCTGGCCGTCGGCATGGGCGGTATTCTGGCCAACGATATCCGCATGGCGACCAGGGGCCTGCACCTGACTGTACACTCGGTGATCGGCGGTCTGGGCGGGCGTCCCATTACCCGCACGAATCTGCGCCGCATGTTCGAGAAGGGTCTGAACGACCAGCTTAACAGGATCCATTTTCACGATATGCGCATGGATATCGTCAATCGCGAACTGGACCGGGAGAAGGCGCAGCGCCGCTCCGGTTCGGCTGCGGAGAACATTCTCAGCGATGTCGGCCTGGTTGCCGCCGCAAAAACAATTTAGCGGGAGAGAGAGATGCCACAACTACCCGAATCGAAACAGAAGGTAAAATTCTATCAGACCGGTACCTTTACCGTCGGCAACCGCTTGCTGGAGTCGGATCACCGGACCGTACAGGCGACCATCGATCGCTCCAACTCGCTGGACTCGGGGCACCGTGCCTGCCAGGGGTGCGGCGAGGCGCTGGGCGCGCGCTTCGCCATCGATGCCGCGATGCGCGCCACCAACAATCAGCTGATCGCCGCCAATGCCACCGGCTGCCTGGAGGTGTTTACCACGCCTTACCCGGAGACCGCCTGGTCCATCCCCTGGATCCACTCGCTGTTCGGCAATGCTTCGGCGGTTGCCTCGGGCATTGCTGCGGCGCTCAAGGTGAAGGGCCGCAGCGACGTGCGGGTGATCGCGCAGGGCGGCGACGGCGGGACCACCGATATCGGTTTCGGTTGTCTCTCCGGGACTTTCGACCGCAACGATGATGTGCTCTATATCTGTTACAACAACCAGGCCTACATGAACACCGGTGTGCAGCGTTCGAGCGCCACCCCGGCTGCTGCCCGCACCGCGACAACCCAGCCGGTGGGTGAGGAGCCTGGCAACGTTTTCAACACCGGCAAAAGCGTGCCGCTGGTTGCGATTGCCCACCAGATTCCCTATGTGGCCACTGCGTCGGTGCATGATCTGCATGATTTGGAGCTGAAGGTCACCAAAGCGATGCAGATACGCGGCGCTCGCTATATCGAGATCTTCGTGCCCTGTCCGCTCGGCTGGGGCTCACTGCCCGGCGACACGATCAAGATCGCCCGATATGCCGTCGAATGCGGCATGTATCCGCTGATCGAAGGAGAGTATGGAGAGATCACCGCCGTTACCAAGATTCGCAGACGCGTGACGGTGGCCGATTACGCGAAGCTGCAGAAGCGTTTCGCACATGTCTTCAAGCCGGAAAACGCATATCAGCTGGAGCAGCTACAGGCGATCGCCGATCGCAACATCAAGCGTTTCGACCTGGTCTACCGGGAAGGTGATGAATCATGAGCAAAAAGAGCGCCCTGCAGGAAAAAAAGCCATTTGCAATCACGCTGGATGTCGGTACCAGTCTGCTCAACAAGACGGGCAGCTGGCGCACCAGCCGCCCGGTCTATGTCGATCGTCTGCCGCCGTGCAATAATGCCTGTCCCGCCGGAGAGAATATCCAAGCCTGGCTGTTCGAAGCCGAAGAGGGCAACTATGAAGCGGCTTGGCGCAAGATCATGGAGGAGAACCCGTTTCCGTCGATCATGGGCCGGGTCTGTTATCAGCCCTGCGAAACCGCCTGCAACCGGGTGATGCTGGATGAGTCCGTCGGCATCAATTCGGTGGAGCGCTTCCTCGGCGACCAGGCGCAGAAGTACGACTGGAAAATCGCTGTCGGCGAACCGACCGGCAAACGGGTCATGGTGGTCGGCGCCGGTCCGGGCGGCCTTGCGGCCGCCTATCACCTGCGCCGCTTCGGGCATGAAGTCACGGTGTTCGAGTCGGCGTCCAAGGCCGGCGGCATGCTGCGCTGGGGCATCCCCAAATACCGGCTGCCGCGCGAAAAGCTCAATCGCGAGATCGACCGGATCGAGGAGATGGGCGTCGAAATTCGCCTCGACACGCCGGTGGAGGATCTGAAGGCCGAGATGGAAGCGGGTGGTTACGATGCAGCTTTTCTCGCCGTCGGCGCGCACACGCCGAAGACGCTGGAGATCCCGGTCAGCGGCGATACACCCGTCATCGAAGGGATCACGCTGCTGCGCGACGTGGAGCTGGAACAGACCAAGTATCTGAAGGGCAGGGTGGTGGTCTACGGCGGCGGCAACACGGCGATGGATGTGGCGCGTTCGGCGAAGCGGCTGACCGGCTTTACCCCCAAAGTGATTGTTCGCCGCGCACGGGAACGGATGGCGGCGCACGATTTCGAAGTGCACGAGGCGCTGGAGGAGGTGGTAGACATACTCAACCTGCGCACCATCAAAGAGATCAAAGGCAATATCTTCGTGCTTGAGAAAATGGTGCCTGACGATAGCGGACGGCCCTTTCCCACCGGACAGTTCGAAGAGATCGAGGGCGATGTTCTGGTGATGGCACTCGGTCAGGATAGCGAACTCGGCATGCTTAGAAACCTCCCGGATATCGAGATCAAATGGGGTGTGGTCAGCGTGGATGCGGGAATGATGACTGGTCATTCGGGAATTTTTGCCGGCGGGGATATGGTGCCCTCGGAGCGCACCGTCACCACCGCCATCGGCCACGGCAAGAAAGCGGCGCGCAATATCGACGCCTGGCTGCGCGGTGACCGGTATCAGCCCGCGGCCAAGCATCAGGTCGTCACCCACGACATGCTCAATACCTGGTATTACTCGGATGCGCCGCGCACTGTCAGGCCAACACTGGAAGTGATCCGCCGGCAGAGCGGTTTCGCCGAAGTGATCGGCGATCTCAACGAGGAGAACGCGCTGTTCGAGGCGCGCCGCTGCATGTCCTGCGGCAACTGCTTTGAATGCGACAACTGCTACGGTATCTGCCCGGACAACGCCATTACCAAGCTTGGACCGGGCAACCGGTTTGCGTTCAAATACGACTACTGCAAGGGGTGCGGCATGTGTGCCACCGAGTGCCCCTGCGGCGCGATCGAAGTGGTGCCCGAGGAGATCTGACCAGAGAGGTGCCGGAGTTGTCTCGACTCCGGCACCATAGAATCAAAAAACTCCCAGCTCCAGCGCTGCAGCCAGCGTCTGCCCAAGCTCCTCCGCCTGCTGCAGCGCCGCCTGGTCAACCTCGCCCCGCACTATCAGCGGCTCGGATACGCGTTTCATCGAATAGCCCCTGGCGATTCTGTCGATATTGAATTCGGCGCCGCTGCCATCATTGCCTGCGCTAATGAAGATCGCATAGGGCAGACCCACTGTCGCATCTCGGGTCGCTTCGTAGGTGCGATCGAAGAAATCTTTGAGCGCGCCTGACATATAGCCGAAGTTCTCCGGTGTGCCGAATATCACCGCATCGGCCCACAGCAGCTCTTCCTCGCCCGAATCGCATGCCTTCATTAGCCTGGTTTCCACGCCGTCCCGGTAGTCCAGGGCTCCCCGATATACGGACTCGGCCAGCGCCAGGGTGTGGCCGTTCTGGCTGTGATAGACGATCAGCAGGTGCTTCAAAACAGCTACCTCGGCTAGGTGGAAGTTACTCAACCATAACCCCAAAACCGGCAAAAAGGGAGGCAGAACGAATTATTAAGTACGGATCTCGCCCTTGTCCTTGCACACCCGTAGACAATTCCCAGCTCCCGTCAACTAACTGGTATAATGTGCGGGAGTAATAAATTAGGATCGATCCGGTGGATGATAGCCTCAAAAAGAGACTGATCGGCGCAACCGTGCTGGTTTCGCTGGTCGTGATTTTTGTCCCGATGCTGCTGCAGCATGAACCGGTGCTGGAGCCGGGGATTACTGAGAGTAATATTCCAGTTCCTCCGAAAACCGATTTCAGTTCGCGCGTGATTCCCGAAAAGAGCACTCCTGCGCCGGTGGATCTCAAGCCGACTCCGCCGGTCGATCAGGCTACCACAGATGCAGTTTCGGACAACACGGCGACACCACCACCTGCGCTAGCTCCCCAGACACCTGCTGCCCAGGTTGAGACCAGGGAGGGTTTATCGGCCTGGATGATCCAGGTAGGAAGCTTTTCTCTCCGCGACAACGCCGATAATCTTGTGAAACAGCTCCGCGAAAAAGCGTTTGCCGCGGATATCGAGCAGGTGTCGGTCAGCGGAACGCTGTTGTACCGCGTGTTGGTCGGGCCGGAAGTCGATCGAGCCAAGGCGGAAAAGCTGTTGAAACAGGTGAATGCAGAGGTTAAGTCGCTCAATATCGTAGGAACACTTAAAAGCTATCCCTGAGGCGCTGCTTACTCGGGCATCCGCATAGTGTTAACAGGTCCTAACGGCTTTTGCTAGAATTGGACCTTTAAATCCGCAAGGTTTCCGGGAACGGCACCCCCGACGTATGATCTGGGTCGACTACATCATCATTGGCATCATCGGGTTGTCGGCGCTGATCAGCCTGATTCGCGGATTTATGCGAGAAGCACTCTCATTGGCGGTCTGGGTGGTTGCCTGCTTTGTGGCCTGGACATTTTTCCGTGAGCTGGCGCCGCACCTCACCTGGTTTTCACTCCCTTCGGTTCGGCTTGGTGCCGCATTGGCAATATTGTTCCTGACGACGCTGTTGGTGGGTGGTCTGGTAAACTACCTGATCGTACAACTGGTCGAGAAAACCGGATTAACCGGCACCGATCGCCTGATAGGCATCCTCTTTGGGGCTGCCAGGGGCGTACTGCTGGTAACGCTGCTGGTTTTTCTCGCCGGATTGACGCCGTTGCCTGAGGATCCCTGGTGGAACGCCTCACAGTTAATCGGTTATTTTCAGGAGCTGGCGGTTTGGTTGAAAGCATTATTGCCTGAGGATCTTGCCGAGAAGTTCAGGTTTGTCTGATTTCGGCTCTGTTTTGTGCTCTGCCGGCCGAGGGATTTCGGCAGCTGACTGAATTTGAAGGATCGGTTTTTTCTGGAGAAGCTTGAAAATGTGTGGCATCGTCGGAATTTTCGCGTACAGCCCGGTCAATCAGGCACTCTATGATGCGCTGATGGTGCTGCAGCATCGGGGTCAGGACGCTGCCGGCATTGTCACGATGGAGGGGCATCGTCTGCATCTGCGCAAAGACAATGGCCTCGCCAGGGATGTCTTCCGGACGCGGCATATGATCGATCTGAAGGGAAACATCGGCATCGGCCATGTGCGGTATCCAACGGCCGGATACTCGACCTCCGCCGAAGCCCAGCCGTTCTATGTCAACTCCCCTTATGGCATAACGCTGGCACACAACGGCAATCTGACCAATGCCGCGGAGCTGACCAAGGATCTGTACCGCGAGGATCTGCGCCATATCAACACCTCGTCCGACTCAGAAATCCTGCTCAATGTATTCGCCCATGAGTTGCAGGCATTGGGTAGACTGCGGATTACTCCCCAGGATATTTTCAAGGCGGTTGCTGCGGTTCACCGGCGCTGCCGCGGCGGCTACGCAGCTATCGCAATCGTTACCGGCTATGGGTTGCTTGGCTTTCGGGACCCGCACGGTATCCGGCCGCTGGTTTACGGCCGGCGAGAGAGCGCCGACGGGCATGAATATATGATGGCATCGGAGAGCGTTGCACTGGACGCGCAGGATTTTGAACTGGTGAGCGACGTGCAGCCGGGCGAAGCTGTCTTCATCGACATGGAGGGCAAACTGCATAAATTTCAATGTGCAGCCAATCCGGTGCATACCCCCTGCGTTTTCGAATTTGTCTACTTTGCCCGCCCCGACTCCATCATCGACAATATTTTTGTGCACAAGGCGCGCTCCCGCATGGGCGCCCGACTGGCGAGGAAGATTCAGCGCATCTGGCCGGACCACGACATCGATGTAGTCATCCCGATACCGGACACCAGCCGCACCGCTGCGTTGGAACTGGCCAATCAACTGCAGGTCAAGTACACGGAAGGGTTCATCAAGAACCGCTATATCGGCCGAACCTTCATCATGCCGGGACAGCAGGCGCGCAAGAAATCGGTGCGCCAGAAACTGAATGCGATCGAATCTGAGTTTAACGGCAAGCATGTGCTGCTGGTGGATGATTCGATCGTGCGCGGCACCACTTCGCAGCAGATCGTACAGATGGCGCGGGATGCGCGCGCGAAAAAGGTCTATTTTGCCTCCGCGGCGCCACCGGTGCGCTACCCGAATGTGTACGGCATCGACATGCCTGCCGCCGACGAACTGGTCGCCCACGGACGCACGGAAGAGGAGGTCAGGGAGATAATCGGCGCCGACCGGTTGATATTCCAGGACCTGGAAGATCTGATCAAGGCGGTCAGAAAGCTGGGCAAATCGGAAGTGGAACGATTCGACACCTCGGTTTTCGACGGCGAATACGTTACCGGAGATGTCAGCGACCACTATCTGGAGCAGCTGCAGCTGCTGCGCAGCGACAGCGCGAAACAGTCGTGGGAGGAGTCCTCGGATTCTCTGTTGGAGTTGCATACCATTCTTTAGGCACAAGGTACTGGGTAACAGCACCCCAAGTTTCCAGGATCCAGTACCCAGTACCTTTAATCCAGCGAGTTGTATTAAACGCCGTAATGGTTTAACTTCTCAGTCGAAGCGCCGATTTGTCTCAGATTGCGGGCGCTCAATAAATACAGCTAAAGCAGAGAAGCCTGCTTTGGCCTCCGCCGGGCGGGATTTTTTTTGCCCGGTGGCAGGCGGCAGGCTCACTGCTTCAACCAGGTGGTGAATCATGCAAAAGGAACAACAGGAGAGCGACTGGGGACTGGCAACCCAGGCGATCAGAACCGGACACAGGCGCACTGCAGAAGGCGAGCATTCGGAGCCGATCTTCGCGACATCAAGTTTTGTATTCGCCAGCGCCGCCGAGGCTGCTGCGCGTTTTTCGGGAGACGATCCCGGTAACATCTATTCGCGCTTCACCAATCCGACCGTCGAAATCTTCGAACAGCGGTTGGCAGCGATGGAGGGGGGTGAGACGTGCGTGGCCACCGCTTCAGGCATGGCGGCCATACTTGCCACCTGCATCGGGCTGCTGAAGGCCGGCGACCATATCCTCTCCTCGCGCAGCATCTTCGGCAGCACCACGATACTGTTCAATAAGTACCTTTCGCGTTTCGGTATCGAGACCAGCTACGCGCCGTCCGGCGAGCTGGAAACCTGGAAAAGGGCAATCCGGCCGGAGACCCGGCTGCTGTTTCTGGAAACCCCCTCCAATCCGCTCACCGAAGTGGCCGATATCCGGGCGTTGGCCGACCTGGCGCACGCGCACGGCTGCCTGCTGGCGGTGGACAACTGCTTCTGCACACCGGCGCTGCAGCTGCCGCTCTCGCTGGGCGCGGATATTGTCATTCACTCAGCCACCAAGTATCTTGACGGTCAGGGTCGCTGCCTCGGCGGCGCAGTGGTGGGCTCAGCCGAAACGGTGGGCGAGGAGGTCTACGGTGTACTGCGCACCGGCGGTGCGACGATGAGCCCGTTCAACGCCTGGGTTTTTCTCAAAGGTCTGGAAACATTGCAGCTGCGTATGCGGGCCCATTCGGAGAGTGCGCTGGCGTTGGCGCGTTGGCTGGAGATCCTGCCGACGGTCGAGCGGGTCCACTATCCGGGGCTGATGAGCCATCCCCAGTACCGTCTCGCCGCCCGCCAGCAGAAAGCGGCAGGCGGCATCTGCTCGTTTGAGGTGAAGGGGGGAAAGGCGGCAGCCTGGAAATTGATCGATGCGCTGAAAATGCTCTCGATCACTGCGAATCTGGGCGATGCCAAGACCACGATCACGCATCCGGCGACCACCACCCACGGCCGCCTTACCGCTGAGGAGAAGGCGGCTGCCGGTATCAGCGACGGACTGATCCGCATTGCGGTCGGACTGGAGGATTTCGGCGATATCAGGGCAGATCTGGCGCAGGCGTTCGATGCCATCTGATCTGATACCCGATCCGCACGAGGCGCTGAGGCAAAAATGGGATCAGCGCCACACATCGGCGGCAGGTGTCGGTGAAGTGGCCGCGGTGCTGGCGGAGAATATCCATCTGCTGCCGGCAACAGGCAGTGCGCTGGACCTGGCGTGCGGCCGGGGTGCCAGTGCCATCCGGCTGGCGCAGGCGGGTCTGAGGGTTACCGCCTGGGACCTCTCGCCCGTCGCCATCGAACGGCTCGACAGCGCGGCCCGCGAGCAGGCAGTTTCGGTCGATGCCGAGGTGCGCGATGTGATCGCACGACCGCCCGAGCCGGAAAGTTTCGACCTGATCCTGGTGAGCTACTTCCTGGAGCGTGGCTTGACACCGGCCATCATACGCGCGCTGCGGCCCGGCGGCCTGCTCTTCTATCAGACCTTCAGCATCGATGCCGTGTCCGATTGCGGTCCCTCCAATCCGGCATTCCGGCTGCAGCAGAATGAGCTGCTGGCGCTGTTTTGGCCGCTTAAGGTCGTGTTCTACCGCGAGGAGGGACGCATCGGGAACAACCAGTTCGGGACTCGGGATATCGCCATGCTGGTGGCGCAGAAGCCGGTTGAATAGTTTTCCGGCTGCCATCGCAGCCGCGTCCCGGCAGTATTACGCCCTCCAATCCACGAGCCCGGCAGCAAGCTAAACTTAATGCAAATGACAAGCGCGGAAGAACTTATCGCAGAGCATATCCGCATCAACGGCACGGTGCAGGGCGTGGGATTTCGTCCCACGGTCTGGCGGCTTGCCCGCGAGCATGATCTCAGGGGATCGGTCTGGAACGACGCGGAGGGTGTCGGCATCGACGTCTGGGGAAGCGCGCGGCAGCTGGAGCAGTTTATCAACGCGCTGCAGCACGACTGTCCGCCGCTGGCACGAATTGAAAGCATCCGGCGCAGCCCGCGGGCGGTCGGCCGGGTGCCGCAGGCGTTCGAGATTATATCCAGCCTGGCAGGCGGCACACGGACCGACATCGCCGCCGATGCCGCCGCCTGCCGTGCCTGTCTGCAAGAGGTCGACGATCCGGCGGACCGGCGCTACCGCTACCCGTTCACCAACTGCACGCATTGCGGCCCGCGGCTCTCGATCATCCGCACCATTCCCTACGATCGCGTCAACACCAGTATGTCGAGTTTCCCGATGTGCGCCTGCTGCTGGGCAGAGTACCAGAATCCTGCGGACCGGCGGTTTCACGCACAGCCGAACGCCTGTCCGGTCTGCGGTCCACAGGTGTGGCTGGAAAGTTCGAACGGTGAGAGAGTCGGGACAGATGCAACTGAAGATGCCGTGGCAGCCGCGCAAAAGCTGATCGCAGCGGGTGAAATCGTTGCGGTAAAAGGGATAGGCGGTTTCCACCTGGCCTGCGACGCCTGCAACGAGGAGGCAGTGCAGCGACTGCGGCAGCGCAAGCGGCGCTATCAGAAGGCGTTTGCGCTGATGGCCAGAGATCTTGCCGTGATCGAGCGCTTCGCTGCCGTTGGCAGGCAGGAGAGGAGTGCGCTGCAGGCGGCCTCGGCTCCGATCGTCGTGCTCGAAGCCGGCGGTGAGGCGGTGGCAGCAGGCGTGGCACCGGGGCAAACCACACTGGGATTCATGCTCCCCTACACCCCGCTGCACCATCTGCTGCTGCAGGGGTTGGATCGTCCGATCGTGCTGACATCCGGCAACCGCAGCGACGAGCCTCAGTGCATCGATAATGCCGATGCACGCAGCCGGTTGGCAGAGGTCGCCGATTTTTTTCTGCTGCACAACCGGGATATCGTCAACCGGCTGGACGACTCCGTGCTGCGTGTTGCGGCCGGGGATGCGCGCCTGCTGCGGCGGGCGCGCGGCTACGCGCCTGCTCCGTTGGCCCTGCCTGTGGGGTTTGAGTCGAGCACGGAGCTACTGGCGATGGGCGGCGAATTGAAAAACAGCTTCTGCCTGGTAAAAGGCGGCAGGGCGGTGCTCTCGCAGCACATGGGGGATCTGGAAAACGCAGCAACTTTCGCTGACTACCGGCGCAACCTGGGGCTGTATCGAACGCTGTTCGATCTTCGCCCTGAAGCCATCGCGGTCGATCTGCACCCCGATTATCTCTCCACTCAATTGGGACGGGAGACAGCGCTGGCGGAAGGGATCGAGCTGATCGAAGTGCAGCACCATCACGCCCATATCGCCGCCTGTATGGCAGAGCACAGGCTGCCGCTGCATACCACTCCAGTGCTAGGCGTGGCGATGGATGGTCTGGGATACGGCGGCGACGGCGGCTTGTGGGGCGGTGAATTTCTGCTGGCGAACTACCGCGACTACCGGCGGCTGGCCCATTTTGCCCCGGTTGCGATGCCGGGAGGCGTCCAGGCGATGCGCGAGCCCTGGCGCAACACCTACGCTTACTGGCACCAGGCTTTCGGTTGGGACTGGGTGCGCGAAAATTATCCGGATCTACCGATCGTCGGGCTGATAGAGCGCAAGCCGTTGAGCAATCTGTCGCGGATGATCGAGCGGGGTATAAACAGCCCACCAGCCTCCTCCTGCGGCCGCCTGTTCGATGCCGTAGCCGCGACTTTGGGGATTTGTGCCGAATCACAGCATTTTGAGGGCCAGGCGGCGATGCAGTTGGAGTCGCTTGCTGCGCCAGTTTTTCAAGTGCAGTCCGACAATGCGTATCCGTTCGATTTACCGCAGACGCAGGCGGACGTCGAAGTCTTGCACTTCGGTTCAATGTGGCAGGCACTGCTGGAAGATCTGGCCGAAGGAACCGACCGTTCGGTTATTGCGGCGCGTTTTCATCAAACCATTTGTGCATTGATCGAGCAGACAGCGATAGATCTCTGCCGAAAACATGCATTGGCTAAGGTTGTATTGAGCGGCGGTGTGTTTCAGAATCGATTGCTGCTGGAGGGAGTGACCGGCAGACTGGACGCAAGCGGGCTGCGCGTTCTGAGTCCAGGCGCTGTTCCCGCCAACGACGGCGGGCTCTCTCTGGGACAGGCTGTGATTGCAGTTGCAAAACGATTAAAAAATTGGGAGAGACGATGATGAACGATGAGAACAGCGCTGTGGAGGAGTCGCCCGTATTGCTGCGCAGCGACAGTGGAGGTGTGGTAACGCTGACGCTTAATCGCCCCAAACAGTTCAATTCGCTCTCAGAGGAGCTGCTGACTGCGTTGCAATCCGAACTGGGTGAATTGGCCAAAGACGAAAGCGTCCGGGCGATCGTGATTGCCGCCAATGGCAAAGCGTTCTGCGCGGGGCACGATCTGAAGCAGATGCGGGCCAACAACAGTGAGGCTTATTATCAGGCGCTGTTTGCAAAAATGGGTGCATTGATGACCGGCATCATGCAGCAACCACAACCGGTGATCGCCCGGGTGCAGGGTATAGCCACCGCCGCCGGCTGCCAGCTTGTCGCCTCCTGTGATTTGGCGGTGGCGGTGGACAGCGCACGCTTTGCCGTGTCGGGCATCAACGTCGGTCTCTTCTGCAGTACGCCAAGCGTTGCGCTCTCCCGCAACATCGGCAGAAAGCGCGCGCTCGAAATGCTATTGACCGGAGAGTTCATCAGCGCCGAACAGGCGGTTCGGGAAGGATTGATCAACCGCGTGGTTCCGGCGGATCAGCTGGACGCCGAAGTGGCGCGTTTAACCAGCTCTATTTGTGCCAAATCCGCGATAGCCGTGCGCATGGGCAAGCAGATGTTCTACCGGCAGCTGGAGATGGGTGTGTCGGATGCCTACCGTTTTGCCAGCGGTGTGATGACCTGCAATATGCTGCATGATGATGTTGCAGAGGGGATAGATGCGTTCATGGAGAAGCGTCCGCCGGTATGGAAAGGTGCCGATTGACCTGCCTGTTGGCGCTTCAGGTTGCTGGAGGATCCTGCAACAGGGGTAATCACTTCCGGCGGATCTAATCCAAGCAGCAGTCAATCCGAACGCATCCGCACCTTGGGCGTCACATGAACAGTGTCGATGCCATTGCTCAACCAGACTTCACCCTCCTGAATGGTGCAGTGAAGGCGCATACTGCGATCGGTCAGCAACGCCAGCTCCCTGGTCGATGCCGCTGGCAGATCGACCACGCTGAGGTTATCGAATCTTGTCAGCTTCTCGCGGTTCTGCTCCCACCAGACGAGATTGTTCTGATTCGCGTAGGAGTAGACGATCACCTTTTTTGCCCGGCCGCACGCCCTGCCAATCCGTTTGACATCCGGTTGTCCCAGCTCGATCCACACCTCAATCTCATCGCTGAGGCTGAGCTGCCAGAGATCAGGTTCATTTTCGGTGCTCAATCCTCTGGTGAAAACCATGCGGTCGTGGGCATTCAGCGCAAACGCGACGATCCGCACCATCATGCGTTGCGCCGACTCGGATGGATGGCGTGCGATGATAAGTGAGTGCTCCCGGTAGTAGTGCCTCTCCATATCGGAAACTTGCAATTCCGCCTTAAAGATGGTCGCTTTCAGGGTCATAGTCAGAGTCTCAAAAAATACCGCTCGGCTTCAATCTGGTGGAAATGTTGCTGCGAACGTTTATACCGGATGCGATGGCCACATCATAACACTCGCACCGCGGGGTGCGGTGTAAAAACAGGGGGGGGGAGTTTATCAAACTCGGGATTTTATAGAATTGTTAAGATTTCGTGACTCTCCGCGGATCTATTCATTGTCAGATAGCGTTCGAAGCATGTCGCTTCCACGAATTAAAAAACTTTTGGAGAGTTACCATGACTAAACGAGCCGATACACATTCCGCAGCTTCCGTTACACGTTTTGAAATCCGCCACTCCGGCAGAGTGCTTGCGACGATTCTGCTCTCTGCTTCCCTGGCGTTCGCCGCTGCGGCCGGCGCCGATTCGATGATGAAGGAGTCGGCTATGAAATCCGGCGAGGGCATGATGGAAAAAGCAGAAATGAAGGATGAAAAAATGATGATGAAGGAGGACAAGGGGATGATGCAGGAGGGCAAGGAGATGATGAAAGACGAGAAAGGGATGATGGAGGAGGGCAAGGAGATGATGAAAGATGACAAAGGGATGATGCAGGAGAGTATGAAAAAATAGCATCTGCCGAGTTGCCGGCGTGGGTGGCTTTTGCCTCCGGCCGATGGAGTTAAAGTCTTAAATACGCGATCTGAAAATACCCCGGCTTTAACGGGAAGAGAGAACCCCCCTCTCCCTTTCGGGGGAGAGGGTTGGAGTGAGCGGGCATCGATTGCCGCTGCTGCCAGTCGGGGTTGACAACATTCCGGCGGGTGCGGAGTATCTGCCTGAGCGAACGGAGATTGAATTACAACCCAACCAGCCGGTGCAACGCTTTATACTAGCAGCAATGACACACAGGATTTTGATTATTGAGGATGACCCCGACATCGCACGTCTGGTGCAGATGCATGTGCGCGATATTGACTGCGAGGCAGACCTCGCGGCCGATGGCATCGAGGGGGTCAGTCGTTTCAGAAGCGGCAATTATGATCTGGTGGTGCTCGACCTGATGCTGCCCGGCAAGGACGGCATCTCTGTTTGCCGTGAACTGCGTTCGGGGGAGTCTTACGTACCGATTCTGATGCTGACGGCAAAGTCGTCCGAACTGGATCGCGTGCTCGGACTGGAGATGGGTGCCGACGACTATCTTACCAAGCCGTTCAGCATTCACGAGCTGATGGCCAGGATCAAAGCGCTGTTCAGACGGGTCGATGCACTTTCGCCATCGCATCTTCCTGATGTCGGAAACGAGTTGATCCGCTGTGGAGATCTCCTGATCGATCAGTCCAAGCACCGGGTCTCCATTGCCGGAAGGGAAGTGGAGCTGACCGCACGGGAGTTCGATCTGCTTGCCTGCTTCGCGCGCAATCCCGGTCGTGTCTACAGCCGGACGCAACTGCTGGATCAGGTGTGGGGTTACAATCACGAAGGTTACGAGCACACCGTCAATACCCATATCAACCGGCTGCGTGCGAAGATCGAGAAGAATGCAGCCGACCCCAAATATATTCTTACGGTTTGGGGAGTCGGCTACAAATTTGCCGAAACCTAGTACTCCTTCAAGGTGATAATTGCGGCTGCAGCGAGCTTGTCGGCGTTCAGGGCAAGGCGCGCCTCGCAGGGAATGGCAGTTTCCCTTGCCAAGAGGCGTAACACCGCCATGAACGCCGACAAGCTCACCCAGAGGGCATCCCCATGTGGCTCCCCAGCGGCGTTGCAGTACTTGCCAAGGAGACCCACCCTTGCCTGCGTACTGCGCCTTGCTGGAAAACCACATGGGGATGCTGAACCCGTAATTATCACCTTGAAGGAGTACTAGCTTGAAAACCCTCTATGCAAGAATGGCGCTGGTGCTGGTGTTGCTGTTTGCGGCAGTGGGGCTGCTGTATGCGCTGATCAGCACTTCGGCAACGGTTCATTACATGGATGAGTTGAACCAGAAACTGAATCGCGATTTGGCCAGGAATCTGGTTGCGGACAGGAACCTTGTGGCCGAAGGACGAATTGATCAAATGGCGCTGAAGGAGACTTTTGCGCAATACATGGTGATCAATCCGAGTATCGAAATTTATCTGCTGGATATGACAGGTAAGATTCTGGCCTATTCAGCGGATCCGGGTAAAGTGAAGCGAAACCGTGTCTCGCTCGAACCGATAAGGGAGTTCATCAGGCAGGCGGGAAAACTGCCTCTGCTGGGTGACGATCCGCGCAGCCATGACCGGCAGAAGGCATTTTCGGTAACCCAGGTGCCGTCTGCCGAACATCCTGAAGGTTACCTTTATGTCGTGCTGCGCGGTGAGCAGTTCGAGGCTGCTGACAAGATGGTCCGGGAGAGCTTTTTTCTGCGGTTGAGCGGTTGGTCGGTGGCCGCCAGCCTGGGCTTTGGACTGATTGCCGGGCTGCTGATTTTCCGCCTCTTGACACGCCGCCTGCATCGGCTTTCGATGTTGATGGACCGTTTTCACCAGAGCGATTTCAAAGCACTTCCCGTCTATACCGGGTCGAACCGGATGCTGGGGGATGAAGTCGATCGCCTGGGTATCAACTTCGAGCAGATGGCGGTGCGAATTCAGGATCAGCTCGGCCAGCTGAAAACCCAGGATAGCTTGCGCAGGCGTCTGGTGGCGCAGGTATCCCACGATCTGCGCACCCCGCTGACCTCGCTGCAAGGCTATCTGGAGTCGCTGATCATCAAAGGGGAGCGTCTCAGCCGCGAAGAGCAGAACGAGTATCTCGGCATCGCACT
Organism: Chromatiaceae bacterium; assembly: GCA_024235255.1. GTDB lineage: Bacteria > Pseudomonadota > Gammaproteobacteria > Chromatiales > Chromatiaceae > HKST-UBA178. Next base: position 42,117 of record JACKMT010000007.1, on the reverse strand, counting down.
GCGGCAGAGTAAGCGGCTGTCACAACAGTTGAACGAACTTTTTCAGCTGGCAAGCCTGGACGCGCGTGAGACCGTGCCCGAGAGCGAACTTTTCCCATTGGCGGAGCTGATACAGGATGTCGTACAGAAATATCAGCTGCGCGCGGAACGGCAGAAGATACGGCTGCATATGCTGCCACCCGGCGTACTTCCGTTTGTTCGTGCAGATATCGGTTTGACGGAACGGGTGCTGGAGAATCTGATTGAAAATGCATTCGAACACACGCCTGAAAGCGGGATCATCAGCGTTCTGGTCGAACCCGCCGGCGGCCATGTGTCGGTAGCCGTGCGCGACAGCGGGAAAGGTATTCAATCGCAGGATCTGCAGCATATTTTCGAGCCATTTTTCCAGGCGGGCAGCGCCGGCGGCCGGGCCAGGCAACACGCCGGACTGGGATTGGCCATTGCACGGCGTATTACCGAGCTACAGGGAGGACGCATTTTTGCCCACAGCGAACCCGGCAAAGGCGCCACAATAACTTTCACATTGCCTATGGAACAACCAGCACCGAATCTTCCGGAAGCAGGAGTGTAGTTGCCTGCCTGGTGCGAATACCGGTTTGCGCTTTGCTGCTCAATGTGGTGGGTAATGCGGTGCAGACGACGACTCCTTGCATCAATCACAACCACCGACTGCTGCATGTTCATACCGGCGGCGTGCACGGTGAACGCAGATACAATCGACGAACTTCTCACACGAAATTGATCATCCAATCGAACTTAGGGATTATCCCAGTAATGCTGCGGGATGATACTCAGATAGGTTGGTACGATGAGATAGTGCGCACTCGGAGTGTATGCCCGGAGGTTTTAGATTATCTCCTGAAAAATCGTTGAAAGTGTGCAATGTCGACCGGAAGACGTTAGGTGCGAACTGGAAAAATTCTTTGCAATAGCCAGATATGCAGCAATAAAAAGGCTTGGAATCCTCCAACCGGATGGTATAAGGTTAAAGCGTTGCGTCTATATTTGTAGTGGTTCCGGCGAGTCCAACGCAGTATTTCTCCCGTAATTTCTCAGCGATCGGCTGCAACATCAATACACTGTTTAATCATATTGAAATAGTTAGGTAATGCGAATGGCTACAGGCACAGTAAAATGGTTCAACGACAGCAAGGGATTTGGTTTTATTGCCCCATCAGACGGAAGTGATGATGTATTCGTGCATTACAGCGCAATTCAGGGCAGCGGATTCAAATCACTCGCAGAAGGTGCAAAAGTGACTTTTGATACCGAAAATGGACCCAAAGGACTTAGCGCGGTTAACGTTGTTCCACAGTAGGCCGACTTTGACCAGATAGTTTATATTCTGGATAAAGCAGCCCCGCCTGTGCGCGGGGCTTTTTTCTGCACAATGATTTTTCCGGTATTTCCGATGATCGGACTCGAAGCTGTAGTTCCGTTTTTTGTTGCTTCCGTACTGCTCGGCTTGGCGCCGGGTCCTGATAATCTTTTCGTTCTGGCGCAATCTGCACTGTATGGCAAAAGCGCGGGATTTGCTGTCGTATGCGGCCTCTGTACCGGCCTCATGGTGCATACTGCCGCAGTTGCATTCGGTATTGCCGCGTTCCTGCAAACCTCCGCCTATGCCTTCACCATGCTAAAACTGGTTGGGGCCGGTTACCTTGCCTGGCTTGCCTGGCAAGCGTTTAGGGCGACAAGCAAAAGTATCAGACTGAACAAACAGAGCAGACGTACACTCTGGCAGTTGTACCGCCGGGGGATATTGATGAATGTCACCAATCCCAAGGTGTCGATCTTTTTTCTCGCTTTTCTGCCTCAGTTCATCGATCCGGCAAAAGGCCAGGTGGCGCTGCAGATCGTTTCGCTGGGAGGGCTTTTCATTGTCGCCACAGTTATGGTATTCGGCGCCATCAGTTTCATTGCGGGATCGCTCGGTCAAAGAGTGGGGCAATCGGATCGTGTGCAGAGAATGCTCAACCGCATCGCCGGCGCGGTTTTTCTCCTGCTTGCAGTGCGACTGGCAAGCGTAGAGCGTTGATAAAACATCTGCACGTTTGTCTGGTCCAAGCGAGTGTAAAGCAGCCAATCCGGGTTAAAATACTGAAACAACCCTCGGCTATCCAATGACGATTCAGTGACTCAAAAAGTCATATTCGACGAGCAGCAGCTTGAACAGTGAGATGAAACCAACCATTGCCAATCTCCAGATCGACTCGGACAGTAGACGTTCCCAAGGCTCCTCCACCGTAAACAGCAATCCGGCAGACCCACCGGTATACTGGTTGAAAATTTCAGGTATGAGTTGTACCCACTGTGTGGGAGCGGTGGAGCGGGCGATATGCTCGGTCTCCGGCGTGACCGAAACAGCCGTGGATCTGGTCGAACAGAGTGCACGGGTTGTCGGTGGGGAGATCGGACAGGTTATCGAGGCTATTGTTGACGAGGGGTACGAGGCGGAAGCATTAAAACCCGGTCAGCGGACAGCGGGTTCTTTCAGGCTGGTGTTCAGCGGTGATCCTGCGCAGGAACGGAATAAGCTGGAGCAGTTTATCGAGACCGACACCACACATTCGGGATTCGAACTGCATTGGCCGAAGCTGCGCATCGAGACCGTCGATCACCCGGCTGATCTGTTATTGCGGCTGCGTGCTGCGGAGCTGACAGCTGAGTTGGAGGAGAGCTTTGTCGACCCCTATGCTGAACAGGCACTGGCGGCAAAAGCCGAAATTCATGCTGCCTGGCAGCGTGCGTTGCTGGCCGGTTCGGTGGGAGCGTCGCTGATGGCCGGGGAGATGGCGGGGCTGCTGCCGGAGCTGACCGCAAAGCACTCTTGGCTGGGATTCGACGGTCAACTGTGGTGGGGTTTGATCGCAATCCTGACGCTGTTCACCATGTGGTTCAGCGGCAGAAATTTTTATCTGACTGCTTTGCGTCTCGCGCGGCACCTGTCGGCGAATATGGATACATTGGTGGCTTTGGGCACCTCTGCCGCCTGGCTCTCATCTGTCATTCTGATTGTCAACCCGGACTTTATACCCGGCGGCGGACGTCATCTCTACCTCGATGCGGCGGTTATGATTCTTGCTTTCCTACAGTTCGGCAAGGCGTTGGAAACGCGGGCGAAGCGCACCACCAGCGAGGCGATCGGATCATTGGTGAAGCTGGCGCCGAAGGTCGCATCGGTGGTGCGTGGACGAGGTGAAGCGCTCTTGCCGGTCTCGCTGTTGCAGCCCGGCGACCTGATCCGGGTAAGGCCCGGCGAGACCGTGCCGATCGATGGCAAAGTGGTGCAGGGAAACTCCAGTATCGATGAGTCAATGCTGAGCGGAGAACCGGTGCCGGTATCGGTGGCAGCGGGGAGCGAAGTGACCGGCGGCACCATCAATCGTTCGGGAACCTTCCTGTTTGAAGTCACCAGAGTCGGCGAAGAGACCACGCTGGCCCATATCATTGCCATGGTGAAACACGCCCAATTGAGCAAGCCGCCCATCGCCAGGCTGGTTGACCGGGTCTCGGCAGTGTTTGTTCCGGTGGTCATTGCCATCTCGCTGATTACATTTGTTACCTGGTATCTATTGGGACCGGAGCCGGTGCTGGCGTATGCATTGACCGCGGGCATTGCGGTACTTGTGATCGCCTGCCCCTGTGCGCTGGGTCTGGCGACGCCCATCGCGATCATGATGGGAACCGGACGTGCGGCACAACTCAATATTCTGATTCGCAACAGCGATGCGCTGCAGGGTGCGAGTGCATTGGACTCGCTGGTGGTGGATAAGACCGGCACGCTCACCCAGGGGGCACCGGAACTGACCGGGCTGCTGCCGGCCGAAGGGGTGTTGCCGCAGCGATTGCTGCAGGTTGCGGCCAGTCTGGAACTGGCGTCTGAACACCCGTTGGGAGAGGCAATTGTCCGGCATGCGGAGGCGCAAGGCACCGCTTTTCTTCCGGTTGACGGCTTTCAGTCGGAAGCGGGAAGAGGCATAGCCGGCGCGGTTGATGGTTCAGACTACTATCTCGGCAACCTGAGTTATCTGCAGGAAAAGGGGCTAACGGCACCGCCGGATCTGGTAGCAGCATCCGGACAGCTGGCACAGCAAGGTGGGACGCCGGTGTGGCTGGCGGATGCCGGCGGCGTGTTGGGACTGTTGGCGTTAAACGATCCGCTACGCGCCGATTCCGCGGATGCGGTGCGTGCTATGCAGCGGCTGGGCGTACACCTGGTCATGTGCACGGGCGACAATCGCGCCACTGCTGAGGCAGTCGCCGCTGCGCTCGGGATAGCGGAAGTGCACAGCGAGCTGCTACCGGAAGAGAAACTGAAAATCGTGAAGCAGCTGCAGCTGCAGGGGCACAAGGTCGGAATGGTGGGTGATGGCGTCAACGATGCGCCTGCATTGGCGCAGGCGGATATAGGTTTCGCCATCGGCAGCGGCACCGATGTGGCGATCGGCAACGCGGACATCACGCTGGCCGGCGATTCGCTGGCAAATGTTGAAACAGCGGTGGCGATATCCCGCGCCACATTACGTAATATAAAGCAGAATCTGTTCGGCGCGTTTTTCTATAATGTCATCGGCATACCGTTGGCGGCCGGACTCTTCTATCCGCTGACCGGCTGGCTGCTGGAACCGATGTTCGCCAGTGCCGCCATGGCGCTCTCTTCGGTAACCGTCGTGACCAATGCCAACCGACTGCGTTTTTTTAAAACCATAGGAGATAAAAATGCCGGCAACGATTGAATTGGAGATCCAAGGGATGACCTGCCAACACTGCGTAAAGCGAGCCACCAAGGCACTCGAATCGGTACCGGGCGTGGAGAGCGTCGAGGTAACCCTCGAACCGGGTGCGGCCAGTGTAAGCGGTAGCTGCGGCAGTAGCGAGCTGATTAAAGCGGTGGAATCTGCAGGTTATAAAGCGGCACTCAAATAATCGCTATTCGGTCGAACCGGGCAACGGCTTGCGGTTCAGCCGTCGAGCCCCCACAACAGCAGCGCCAGATCCGGCCGCCACAACTGCTGCCTGTCGACGGTGCGGCCGGCGAAGCGTATGCCTTCGCTCACTAGCAGCTCTTTCTGCCTGAGGTAACCGGAGCTGGCAAACGGAAACGAAATCCGCCGCTGCGCATTGACCACGCGATGCCAGGGCAGCGCTGCTGCATCCGGCGCAGCGCGCAGCGCCCGGCTGACCAGCCGCGCTCTCCCCGGCAGACCAGCGAGGTCGGCAACCTGGCCGTAACTGGCTACCGCTCCTTTCGGTATCAGCGTGACAACCTTCCATATTTTTTGGTAGTTTGCGTTGTGCATATCGCAATTGACAACATCATGCCGAGGCTGGCGCCGGTGTCAATTTGTGAATAGACCGATTCGGAGGCCTTGTCAATGATCAACTGGAAGGCGTTGTCCGCGGGTATCGCGGTGGTGATCGTACTGGGCCTGATAATGCAACTGGCCTTTACTTCGGTCATTGTCCGGCAGATGGAGTTAAACCGGAACTATCCGGACTATTCCGGCGTGATAAATACACTCCCCTATCTGGTCGGATTTGGCGGTTACTTTGTGGTAATGGTTGCAGGTGGTTTTGTTACAGCATCGATTGCACTCAACCGGGTTGTTCTGAATGCATCGATTGTAGGCGTAGCGACGGCAGGATTATCGCTCTGGTTCTCAATAAGCAAGGGTGAGATCAATCTCATGAGCCTGATATTTTTTGCGCTGGGTGTGGTGTTCTGCATCGCCGGTGCGCTCTTTTGGCGCATGCGACGGAGCAGTTCATGAACATGGCTTGTTGGCAGGAGTAGTAACGCGATGCACGCTGACGAGATGCAAAAACGTTGCTCGATCGTAGCTGCCTGCCGGCGCATGGAGCCGCTCGGATTGAGTCACGGCACCTCGGGCAACATTAGCGTACGTCATGGCAACAGGCTGCTTATCACCCCCTCAGGGGTTCCCTACGATAGTTTGTCTCAAGAGGATATTGTCAGTATCGACTACGATGGAAACTGGCAGGGAGTGTTGGCGCCGTCTTCGGAGTGGCGTTTTCATATTGACATCATGCAAAGCCGGAAGGATGTCAACGCAGTGGTGCATGGCCACCCGCTCTACGCAACATCGCTGGCCATCTGCAGACGTGAAATACCCGCAGTTCACTATATGATAGCCGCTGCCGGAGGTGCTACGGTCCGCTGCGCCGACTACGCGACTTTCGGCACTCAGGCGCTGTCGGTCAATGTACTGATTGCCTTGCGTGAGAGAAAATGTTGTCTCTTGGCAAATCACGGGATGATCGCTACCGGAGCAACACTGGACCGGGCGATATGGCTTGCTTCTGAACTGGAAAATCTTGCCCATCAGTACGTCATCAGCCTGACGATCGGTCAGCCACACATTCTCTCCGACAGCGAGATAGCAAAGAACATCGCGCTGTTTGAAAATTACGGTCCGAAAAAGCAGCCGGAAGATGCCGGATAGTCAGGATGTACGCGGGAGTCGCATATGGAGTTGTAACTTAGCTGCACCTTTTCGGCCGGGATTGACCCGGTCGAAAAAGGCGGAGAGGAGTGTGCGGGTCCGGATAGACGGCAGGCGCCGTCTATGGATCACTGTATAGTCAGCTGGCAGTGGGTTCCTCGACGGCAGGTGCAGCTGCAGCCGGTTTACGAACACGACGAACGATCTTTCGTGGTTTTGCTTCGGCTTTTCCCCAGTTGCGTTCAAATCCTGCCAGCAGTTTTTCCATAGCTGCGAATTTTTTCTGCGCCTGCTTCGCCGCTGCAAGCGCTGACTTGGCTTCCTGCATGGCAGTACGGATATCTTTGACAGCAACACCGGCAGCCTTGATCGCCTCATCGGCACGAACCACTCTTGTTTTTGCCGCCTGGGTTGGTTTGTCAGCAAGATTCTGAGCTGCCGCTGCCTTTCTCTCTTTCTGGAGCGTCTGTCTGGCTTGCGCCTTTTCCAGTTGCGCTTTTAGTTTTGCCACCTCTTTCTCACACTGTGTGACAGCAGTTGCACAAGCTTTTCCCAACTTACTCTGCGATGCTGCGAGCTCTTTCTCAACCATTGCCACCGGTGATGCAGGCTCAGGAGCGGCAGCTGCTGCTTTCTTTGCTACCCGCTTTTTGGCAGGTGCCTTCACGGAGCTGCTTTTTACCGCAGCCTTTTTTGTGACGCGTTTCTTAGCTACTTTTTTTAATGCCATTTTATTTCCTATTGATCAATTAAAACCTGAAGACGATTCCTACCTTGCCAATAATGCCAAACACAAGACAAAAGCACTAGTTGTAAATTGGAATCGATACATTTTTCGCAGGACTTTCAAAAAATTTACTACGCCAAGCAGTGAGAGATGATTCATTCGGACTGTTCTTCATGGTTTAAAACCAATGAAATTCGCTACAGGCTTTTCCTCTGATCGGAACAATTGCAAATATCTTTAGCCATAAGCGTAGTTCAATTATCGTTTTGACAGTTGATTGTTTTATTGCGATCTGCTGCGGCGACTATTTCATGCGATCAAATCACGAATCGATTGCGACCTTCGTTAACGCTGGCCGTGAACAAATCGAGTTTCACTGGCGCTGTTTTCCATCTGGTATTGCTGAAGTGTGCGCCATAACGTTTCGTGTTGAATTCCGGTCATTGCGCGAACAATGACAAGTTGACGATTATTCAGAAATACACCGCAGCTTGCGGTGGGTACAAACCATGAGGTTCCCAAAATAGAGAAGTGTAGTGCTCATCTTTGGTCGTCAGCGAGGTTATCTACCCCGTTGACGATCTAAAATTTGATCATAAGCGGAGCGACGGCAAATCAAACCGATTGGCTAACAGCGGGGTGGATAATCGGAAGTGCAGATGTGTTGAACTGCATGCCTGACAAGTGTCATTGATATTCCCCGCTGCAAGCGGCGGGGAATCTCGGCGGAAGGAGTGCTGCCCTGTTTGATCTGCTCGTTAAATTGCAGTGCCTGCAGCAGGGAGCACAGCTACTGTTGTGGTTTAATAGCGCATTCTGCTCGCGTCGTAGTCCAGTCCCTTTTTTGCTGCCTGAGCTTTCACTGCACTCTGGATTTTATAGTCCAATGAATCTTTACTGCTGCCGAGTGCGTTGACTTTTTGATCGAGGTAGTCAGAGCGATCTCTGCTCAGGGCTTCGATCTCCTGCCGCAGCATTTTCCGTTGTTCTGCCTTCTCTTCAATCAATCGCTGCTGCTCTGCCGGGGCCAGTGCCTGCATTGCCGCCGGCAGTGATTTACGCTCGATGCTGTCCAGTTCAATGCGGCCGCTGGCGATGTCGTCCACCAGTTCGTTTTCACCCAGAAAGTTGGTTTCGCCGCTCTTGGAGAGATTGTACTCAGCGCGCCGGGCAAGCGACTCGACGGTTGAACCGGCATGCAGTTTTTCCGCGGCAGCCAGCTTTAATTGCTGCTTCTCCTTCTGTTTCTCCGTGCCATAGTAGAGCCTGGTGTCATCCAGTTTTTTTGACAGCGCTGCAATCTTCTCGTCGAACGGAGTGGCCAGTGCCAGCGCACTGCCCGCCTGATCCACCTGGAAGTACTCGCCGGCTCCAAGCTGCGCGATCGTCATCCAACTTTTGCGCGCGCTGCTGTCCTGGCCGCACTGAACGGTATTCACAACGATCTGCCGTGCTTTTGCTTCTGCCATGATTTCGGGAAACTGCCGTTCGTTTGGATAGTCCATATGCGGCGGCGCATCGCCCACCAGAAAAATGACTTTGTAGGTATCCTGCTCCTGACTCCAGGAGATTTGATTCAGCGCGTCATCTAGCGCTTTGTTGACACTCTCGGGGCCGTCGCCGCCGCCGTCTGCCTGGTAATCCATCAGTGTCGCGTACATGCTGTCCATGTCCGATGAGAGATCACGCAGCTGTGTGACATAAGCGTCGCCCCGGTCGCGGAAGGCGACCAGGCCGATGCGTATCTCTGGCGCCGGCTGAGCCGATGCCATGTTAGAGGCGATGGACCAGATCTTCTCCTTGGCAGCCTCGATCATGCCACCCATACTGCCGGTGGTGTCCAACACGAACACCACATCGACTTTCGGTTGGTGCTGCTGTTGCGGATTGCGGCTCGCTAGCGGATTAGTGATCGTTTTTTTCGCATCGAATGCTTCGATTGCCGGGTAGACAGCAACTGCTGCGGCGGTTGCGGTGAACAGTGCGATTGCAATCAGTTTTGTGTTCATGGAATACCTCCGGTTGAGTCAACAGGCTTAGCTTGAAACCAGTTTGGAAAGTGCCTTCTGCGCTATTTGATAGGCGTGGTAAAAGTTGTCATTGACGGCTTCCGCCGGAGGCTGTTTACCGCGCCAGCTTTTGGGAATGGCGGTGAACAGCGCCTGCGTCAGAAAAAAGCACCAGATGGTGAGAAAAATGCTCCCGCTCTGCAGCGTTGCCCAGGCAGCCGCTGCCAGGCTCAGGCTGCAGAGCGCGAGGTCGGCAATGGCAGCCGGCAGTCCACTGTGCTGAAAAAATGAGCGGACGATCCAGATAAATGCGCAATGCAGCAGCAGTAAGTGCAGTACGCCGGGCAGCATCACCCAACCTGCCACAGTCATCAGCAGCCATGCGCTGAATGTAGTAACCCGCCCCAGCCGTTTGCGGCTGCGGGTCATCAGGTAAACGGTATATACCAGGCTCAATAGCGAGATCAGTACGCGTATCGTCGTATCGACGGTTAGCAACAGATTCAGCGCACTGAACAGGACACTACCGGATAGCGCGGTGATCAGTGCCAGCACGGCGCCTTCAAGGAAAGTCGGCTGTTTCATGCCGCACCCCGCTTCTGCTTCTCCCGCAGCAGTTCGAGTTCCACCTGCTGGTCCAGGACTCGACTATCAAGGCTGTACCGGCAATCGTCTGCGGGCTCTTCGAATTTCTCCGCAGCCAACAGATCAGCTTTCTGGCGGATGGTTGCCAGACGGGAGTGGTTCTGTTCGATGGCGGCAGTCAGCTCGCCGCAGCTTTTCACCACGCTGGCGTGTTTGGCTGACATTGCTTTTAATAATTCCGCAGCCTCCAGCCGCCGCCGGATCAGATCCCTGGCAAGCGCTTCCTGGCCATGTTCAAAACAGAGATCCAGCTCGCTTTCGCAGCTGCTCAGCGATTGCCGGACCTCCTGCTCACGCTCCTCCAGCAGCGCCTGCTCGCGCAGCAGCTGTTTGCAACGCACTCTGTCTGTTGCGATTATCTCCTCCATTTCGCGAATCGCCTGGCGCAGCAGCGTTTCCGGCTCCTCGAGTTGGTCGAGCAGCGCGTGCAGGTCTGCCCGCAATAATCTTGCAACGCGTCCGATCAGTGCCATGATTGAATACCTCCGGTAGGTGAACTGTGTATTCAGTCTAAGCAGGCAGGGTCAGGGAAAGTAGACAGGCTTTGGTAAAATATCGCCGGAAATATTTACCTGAAATTTACATCTCCAGCCCGTTACGGAGTGTTAGACTGGCTCCCGATAGGTGAGATATGCAGCGAAAAACACGTATTCTGATCGTTGAAGATGAAGTGGCCATCCGCCATGGCTTGATCGACGTTTTTCTTTACCACGGCTACGAAGTCGACACTGCTGCAGACGGTAAATCCGGACTTGAGAAGGCGCTTGGCGGCAGCTTCGACCTGATACTGTTGGACGTCATGCTCCCCGGCATGGACGGGTTTGAGCTATGCAACCGGCTGCGCGTCGCCGATCCGGAACAACCCATTATCATGCTGACCGCCAAGTCCGGTGACGAAGAGATTATTCGCGGCCTATCGCTCGGCGCCGACGATTATGTGACTAAGCCCTTCTCTGTCGCGCAGCTGGTATTGCGGGTGAAGGCGGTACTAAGGCGAACCAATGCCGGCAGCGAAACGGCGCACTTTATCCGGCTCGGCGATTACTGCACCGTGGACTGCCTCAATCTCTCCGGGCAGGCAGGCGGAGAGACTTTAGCGTTCACCAGACGGGAGGTGGATATGCTGCAATATCTGAGTGCCAATTCGGCGCGCCCGGTATCGCGTGAAGAGCTGCTCACCAAAGTCTGGGGGTACGCGAAGAATCTCGGACTGGAGACCCGCACCGTCGATATTCATATCGCCAAACTGCGGCGCAAGTTGGAGCCGGATCCCAGCCAGCCCCGATTCCTTGTCACCATTCGCGGCGCCGGTTACCGGCTGCAGACGGACGATTGACCGGAATGGCGCAGCGCAGTGCATTTTCCGGGCTGGACAGGAGACGGCTGCGCGGCTGGCTGCTGCTCTTTTTTCTGGCGCTTGCGGTGCCAACCGCGGTGCTCGTGCAACAGGCCTTTTCGGAGCTGAAATGGGAGGCTTTTCACCGCCACCGGGTATTGGCCGAGGAGTTGGCGGTCCGTATCGACAAGCGGTATCTGGAGCTGTTGAGCACGGAGGAGGCGCGGCCTTTCACCGATTTCACCTTCCTGAATGTACTGGGCGACAGCACAACCAATTTTCTGCAGCGTTCAGCGCTCGCTGCCTTCCCGGTCAATGCTGAAATTCCGGGCCTGATCGGTTATTTTCAGATCGATGCGGACGGGCGCTTCAGCTCCCCGCTGTTGCCTGCGCAGCAGGAGCAGGCGCTGGTCTACGGCGTTACGGAAAGCGAGTATCGGCAACGCTTGGAACTCTCGCTGCGGATGCAGGATATTCTCAGCAACAATCGTCTGGTGCCGGTTGAGCGAACCGCAGCCGCGCCGCAGTTCAAGGCGTTCGCTGATCGCGACACTGCTCAGGAAAGGGCGGATGCCATCCATGCCGGTGAATCGACTGCATCCTCCCTCGGCATCCGGCCTGCGGAGCCCAATCTGACCACACCTGCGGCAAAAGCGAGCGTGCAGCCACAGGCAGCTTTCGATCTGCTGGAGAAGTCTGCTGGATTGAGTAGCAGGGAGATGCAGCAGCGGCGAGTCGGCACACTCGGGCGGGTGGAGGATTTGAAACTCGACCAGAAGTACCAGTCGGTGGCGGAGGAGAAGCGCAGTGCTGAGGCAGAGCGTCCGCCCGCAGCCCTGCAGAAGCGCGTGCGCAAGGAGCACAGTGCGCTGCCGGTGACCGCTGCGCCTGAGCTGGCGGATAGTTCGGGTGCGGATAATCGCCAGCTTTCCGCTGTGCCGGTGCGGACCTTTGAAAGTGAACTGGACCCCTATCAGTTCACGCTGCTCGGCAGCGGCCAATTCGTCATGTTCCGCAACGTCTGGCGCGACGGGCAGCGCTATATCCAGGGTATGTTGATCGCTCAGCAGCCATTCCTGCAGGAGGTCATCCGTGCCATGTTTCAGGAGGGAACACTACCGGCGATGAGTGACCTGCTGGTGGCCTATCGCGGTGATGTGCTCGCTGTTTTTAGCGGTGCCGGCAGCCGGGTCTACTTTTCGGGCAGTGAGCATTTTAAGGGTTCGCTGCTCTATCAGCAGGTGCTCTCCGCACCCTTGGACGGTGTGAGCCTGATTTTCAGCGTCACCCGTCTGCCGTCCGGTGCGGGTGGATCGATCGTGCTGTGGAGTTCCGGTGCAGTGCTGCTGGTGCTGTGCGGCGGGTTGCTGCTTATGTACCGGTTGGGAGTGGGGCAGATCGAGCTGGCGCGTCAGCAGCAGGATTTCGTGTCGGCGGTCAGCCATGAGCTTAAGACACCGCTGACGTCGATCCGCATGTACGGTGAGATGCTGATGGAGGGTTGGGTCAGCGAAGAGAAGCGCCATGCCTACTACCGCTATATCGCCAACGAAGGTGAACGGCTTTCGCGCTTGATCGAGAATGTCCTGCAGCTGGCGAGAATGGGTCGCAACGAACAGCGGGTTAATCTCGAACCAAGGGCGGTTGCCGGCGTGATGGATGAGATCGGTCCGCGCCTGACCACTCAAGCGGAGCACGCCGGTTTTCTCGTTGAGTTGCGTTGCGCAAAAGAGGCAGCGGAGATGCAGATGCTGGTGGATGCCGATTGTCTGACCCAGGTGATGATCAACCTCGTCGACAACGCCATCAAGTTCTCTGCCAAGGCGACGGACAAACGTATCGAAGTACAGTGCCGGGTTGATCCCGAGGGACGGCTGCGGCTGTCGGTACGCGACTACGGCCCGGGCGTAGCGAAGGACCAGGCGAAAAAGATCTTTCGGATGTTCTATCGCAGCGAGAGCGAGCTGACGCGCGAGACGGTGGGCACCGGCATAGGGCTGGCGCTGGTGCACCAGCTGGTGCTGGCGATGAACGCGCGGGTGGATGTCGTCAACCGCAACCCGGGCGCCGAGTTCCAGATCTCGTTTCCGGTATACCGGGCAGGCACTATTTAGCTTTCATCCAGAAACACGTTATAAAACAGAGTTCGTCATCCTGGCGAAGGCCAGGATCCAGAGAGTTCAACACCTTACTGGATTCCGGCATCCGCCGGAATGACGCTGAACGGAGTTTCCGGATACACGCTATTTTGACAGATCCACGTTCTTCCCTTCACTCAGCAGCTGTTCGGTGCGGACGTTGAGGTACTGGTAGAAACTCTTTGGGTACTTGTCGTAGAGGCGCTCGCCGACATAGCGCAGCGTCTCCTCGAAATGGTAGCTGTAGAGCAGGCCGTCGATGCGGCTGACCTCTTTACCGCGATCGTACAGCACTATACCCGGCCGATAGCTCAGCCCGAGCTTCTCGGCGAACTCCCTAGGCGTGGTGTGGTTGCCCTCCGGGTCGATGATCGGGGTGGATGCACGTGCGTCCAGCCGCACAAAGGTGAAATGCTCCAGCACCGACCTGATACTGGGCTGCTGCAAATGACCGTCGTGCAGTTCGTCGCACAGGTCGCAGCTGCTGTCCTCAAACAGAATCGCGAGCGGTTCTCCGGCGACCGCCTGTAGATCGGTGATCTGCTGTAATTGCGGATGATCGCGAAAGCTGTACTGCTTTGCGGGCGGACGGCTCTCGATAAAGCGCGAGAGCGTGGTCTCCAGATAGGCTTTTTGCTGCACGAACTGCAGCGCGTAACCGAAGTCGCGCACCGAGCGGTACCCGTTCAGGCGCAGCACCGGCTTGTTGTTGCTGTCGAGGAAGATGACGGTGGGCGTGTAGCGCACTTTAAGCAAGGCGGCCAGCTCTTTTTCGCTTACGCTGGTCTTTTCATCGAAAGCAATCTCCCGGTCGCCCTTGATGTTGAGCTGAATGACATCGAAGTTTTCCTTGATGAAATCGGTGTAGTGCGCATGCTTGAAATTCTCTTCGACCATGCGGTGGCAGTAGGGGCAGTCGTTCAGGTGCAGGAACAGGATCACGTGCTTGCCCGCTTCGCTTGCCTGGCTGACATCCTCCGCGATATCGAGAAAACTCTCCTTGAACCACTCCGGATGTTCGGAGGCCACGCCACCCGTCACCTTTCCCCTGGCGGCCGGGGCTGCGTCCAGCACGGGCCAGACCAGTGTCAGAGAGAGGCATAGCATCGGGATCAGTTTACGGTACATCGGGACACGATTAGGCATAGTATTTTCCTGAACATTTGATTGCATCTAGTTTCTTCGTAACGCCTCCTGAGTCAATTACGGAAACTCCGACGCGGATTGTGGTTTGTACCAATACCGCTGCCCGCAAAACTGGCGGGATTGTTTGGAAATCCTATAATTCTTATGAGGGTGTCATATCCATCGATGCTGTTGGGATGTGGAATAGGTTATGGCAGGAAGAATCAAATCGTTGATTGGAAGCTTGGGTCCGGCCATTGGCCGTCCGCTCGGATTGAGGATTTCCGAGCACGAAAACATGTTGCGGGAGATCAGACAGGACGTTGAATACACCCAGACTCTTATCGGCAAGACGGCGCTATCGGCGAATGTCATGGCGGCGATGAAGGAGGTGCCGCGGCACGAATTTGTTACCCCTGAACAGCTGGAACAGGCGTATGCCAACAGGCCGCTGCCGATCGGCGAGGGGCAGACCATCTCCCAGCCCTACATCGTCGCGCTGATGACCGATCTGCTGGCGCCGAAACCCAACGATGTGGTGTTGGAGGTCGGCACCGGCTCCGGATATCAGGCAGCAGTGCTCTCCCGGCTGGTCAGCAAAGTCTACTCTCTGGAGATACTCGAGCGACTATCACAACGCGCCCGAGCCGTGCTGACCAGATTGGGTTATGACAATGTCGAGTGCCGCTGCGGCAACGGTTATTACGGCTGGCCGGAGGAAGCCCCGTTTGACGGTATCCTGGTGACTGCGGCAGCGCCGAACATTCCGCAGCCGCTGGTCGATCAGTTGAAACCCGGCGCCCGCCTGGTGATTCCGGTGGGGCTGCCCGGTCTGCACCAGGAGCTGCTACTGTTGGAGAAGGACGCGGCTGGCCACACACGTACCAGGAGCGTGATCGACGTGATATTCGTTCCATTGACCGGGGAGCCATTGGCGAGGCCATCCGGAGAAGGTTGAAGTGCCGAACGGATTAGCGCTGCTGCTGTTGTGCCAGAGGCTCGATAAATGCGTTGAGACCATACACGTAACGCTTTCCGCTGCGTAGAAACCCGTCGTTGTGCCCGCCCTCGATTTCCAGAAAGCGCTTAGGCGGTGATGCCTGGGCATACAGTTTGCGACCATGCGAGAGGGGTATGATCTCGTCGTCGCGGCTGTGTATCACCAGCAGCGGCATCTTTACCGACTGCAGGGCGTGCAGCGTGTCGTAGCGGAAGCGGGAGAGCCAGCGCACCGGGAAAAACGGATAGATCGCCGATGCCAGGTCGGGCACCGAGGTAAAGGCCGATTCCACAATCAATCCCATCGCATCGGAACGGCCAGCCAGCCAGGCTGCGATGGCACCGCCCAGCGAGCGGCCGAACAGAATAATGCGCTGCGCGGGAATGGCGCGGTCCCTGGTCAGATAACGCCAGGCCGCCTCAGCGTCGAGGTAGGTGCCCTGTTCGCTGGGCGTACCGCTGCTCAGACCGTAGCCCCGGTAGTCGAAGATGAAAACGGAGAGCTGTAGCTCATGAAACAGCCTGAGAGAGTCCAGGCGATGGGAGATGTTGCCGGCGTTGCCGTGAAAAAAAAGTAGCGTTGCGCGGGAACTTTCCGCCGGAACGAACCAGCCGTGCAGTGTCACGCCGTCGCCGGTGATAATCTCCACCGATTCGAACGCCATGCCCCAGCTGTCGGGAAAGGCGGATAGCTGCCGGGACGGTAAGTTGGGGTAGTAGAGCAGCCGGGACTGAGTGAAGTAGAGCAGCAACAGCAGCAGCAGATAGAGGGCCAGAGGGTAGAGCAGGTAAGGCCAGAAATTGTCCGGCAACCATCTTGGCATATGATTAATCCTGAACTTGTATCAGTGCCGTCATCGGCTTCTGCCTGCCGTCGGATAGAGGAACCAGCCCAGTGCCATCAGCTGCATTGCCAGCAGCAATCCAAAGGCTGCCTGAAAGCTCTGCGGGGCGTAGTTTACCGCAGAGCCGGGCGGCCAAAGTTCAATGATCACACCGATCATCCATTGCAGAAAAAATATGCTGATGAACACCAGCAGATTGATGGCCGTGTTGACGCGGCCGGCCAGATTTTTCGGAAAATGCTGCGACAGGCTGGCGTACTGGATAATGCCGGAGGTGCCGAAAAATCCAAACAGTATCCAAACCGGGGTGGACCAGTCTGCGCCCGGCTGCATGACGATGACCGCCTGGATAAGCATAAAAAGCGACATGCCGGCAGCGGAGACGCGCACCGTGGGGATACCGATGCGGGCGAGCCGCTCGGCCAGGAAGCCGATGCCGAGAAACCCCGACATCATGGCCAGCGCGACGAGCATCAGTGTCGCCGCCGTTTCGGTGCGGTCCAGGCCGGCGACGTTGCGCAGCCAAGGGCCGGACCAGAGGCTCTGGATAGAGATGAAAGATGCCTGGGAGAGCATTGCCAGCGGGGCGACTTTCCAAAAGAAGGCATCGGTGAATACGGTTCTGATGCCTTGTAACTGACTTGCCAGGTGCTCATGCGCGGCTGGCGCTGGTGCGTCGGGCACCGCCTTGAAAATGGTGAACGCGCTGACCAGAGTAAAACCGGTGAGGAGAAGGAATACGCCCCGCCAGTCGGTAACGGTGAGTGCGGCCTCCACCGGTGCGGTGGCGACCAGTGCGCCGAGTCCGCCCGCAGCCATGATGAGGCCGTTGATCAACGGCAGCCTGCCGGGTTCGAACCACTGGGTAAACGCTTTGAAAGCGGCCATCAGGCAGGCCGAGACGCCGAGTCCGATCAGACCGCGGCCGACAATCAGCTGCAGCTTTGACTCTCCCAGCGCAAAGATGAGTGCACCAAAGGCGGCGATACAGAGCAGGCCGGCTTCCACCCGGCGCGGTCCGTACCTGTCCAGCAGCAACCCGAGCGGGAGCTGAGCAACGCCGAAAGTAATGAAGTAAGCCGCGGTGAGCAGCCCGAGATCATCCGCAGCCAGATTGAGTTCGCTGACCAGGTCGGGGGAGAGGACTGCATTGATGGTACGGAACAGATAGGAGAGAAAATAGCCTGCGGCGAAGGGCAGCAGTATTCTCAGCGCAACCTGTCGTCTGCTTAATCCGTCAATCAAAACCGAAAAGTCTCTTGCTGCGAGGGAAGTTGGATAGTAGCTGAAACCCGGTGGTTCGGCACTGTTGACTGAAGCGCCCCGGTAACTCAGGGTTACTGCGCAGGCGGAACAGGTTTTTCAGGTTTGCCATTCGACCCCGGCAGATCCGGATCCGGTACATCCGGCTGGGAATAGTAGTCGTAGCGTGCATGCAGCTCCGAGGTGAACTTCCATGCTTCGTTGTATGCCAGTCCGCTGTTTTCAGGAAATACTACCTTGATATAGAGGCCGTTCGGTTTTTCCGCTTTTAAGCGCGAAAGCCGTTGTTCCAGTTCTTCCCGGCTGATCGTTTCATAGCCGGAGAGCGGATCGGTAGTGTACTCGATTTGCGGGTTTCCATTCGCTTTCGAATAACGCACGATAACCAGATAGCGTCCCTCAGGCGACCGTGCCGGACGAAACAGCTTGTCGTACTCAACCTTCAGCTTGTCATACTCCCCCTGCAGGGAGTTGAGCTTGAAACCCGAATTGTGCATGGCGGTTTTTGCCTGCTGCAGCTCTGCGGTGCTCTGTTCCAAACGCTGCTGCAGGCTGTCGTACTGCGCCCGGGTGGTCTCCTGCAGCTGCTGCAGACTGGTGACGTCATGCGCCATGCTCGCCAGCTGGCGCTTGGAGCTCTCCAGCTGCTGGCGTGTCGATGAGAGATCCTGCTGCAGATTCTGCTGATCCTGTTGCAGCGACTGAACCCGCTCGTTGGCGCGCTCAAGACGCTGGCTCAGCGAACTGTTTTCGCTGCTCAGCTGCTCCTTTGACCTGGTCAGCGTATCCGTCTCCAGCTTCAGCCTGGCGATCAGATCGGTCTGGCTGATAATCAGACGCTTCTGCTCGCGATTGGCTTCGTCCAGTTCGCGCTGCTGCATACGCCGGATCGACAGCTCATTCTCGGCCGCCATCAGCCGCAGCGAAATGTGCTCCTTCTCCTCGCCGGTGGAGCGGGCCAGCTCCATCGCCTCCCGTTCCGCCGTCATAGTCGAGCGCAGTTGGTTGACCAGTTCGATGTTGCGCAGCAGCAGCACCACCATCGCGATCATGAAAATCATCACGACTACGGTCATGATGTCGGTGAACGACGGCCAAAAACTCTCCTGGTTATGACCCTCCTGAACGTTCAGGCGGAGGTCGATGAAACCCTGCTCGCTGCTCATGACTCTTCAGGCAGGCGAAAACCGAGCCGCAGCAGCCGCTTGATGTCGTTGATCTCTTCGTTGACCGGCTGGATCCTGGTGCGGTGTACGTCGACCAGCGCGGAGATGATGCGCGTCTCCAGGTCTTCGAAGGCGCTTTGCGAATTGCGCATCTCTGCGGCCAGCTCCTCATAGGATCGCTGTGAGTTTTTCATCTGACCCAGCAGCTCCTGCAGGCTCCTGATCAGGTCGGCGAACTGGTGCAGCACGGTTTCCGTCTGGATATGGAAGCGCGGCATAAAATGGTTGCCGGTAATTTGCTCCACCGTGCTGATCAGATTGGTCTGGACATCGGTCAACTTAAGGTAGAAATAACCGAAATAGACGTAGCAGGCGATGGCGGTAATGGTGGTGGAGAGCGCGGTGGACATGCCGTGCACCACCATGCCCATACCATCCATGGTGACCGCCGACTCCAACAGATCGGATGCGCCGACCAGCGCGATCGAAAGCGCCACAATAGTGCCGAACACACCGCTTAGAATCAGGATGTTGTTGATGAATTTGGGGAAGCTGTTGCGGGTGCTCTCCGATGCCACCAGGGTTGATGCCAAAGCACTGTGATTGATGGGCATACCATTGTTAAAAAGCTGCTCCATGTTTCGGTAGCGCCGGGTAATGATGCGATTTTCCGGCACCTCAGACAACGGCTTGAATCCCTGCTCGAGGTTGTCGATTACCCGGAGGATGGCACTCTCCTCGCCGGCATAACTGAACAACAGCCAGATGATTCGCAGCACGCCCAGTGCAAACAGCGAAATGATGGCGCTGTTGAGCACGATACCGGTGTGGGTCAGTTGATCCTGGAAATAGACGCTGTTGACAAAATCGAACTGCCAGGCGATCAGCGCGGCGATCAGCACGGCCAGAACGCACATCTCAATCAGAATGTTCCGGCTGAAACGGCGGTGTTGCAGTAGGCTCTTCAACTCCGGCACCTCGTCATTATCTGCCTACGAATCGGCAACGAAAAAGCTTACCATATCCAGGCTGAAGTAGAACCTATCTCATAATCCCCCGCGAACCGCATTGCCGAATAGCATCTCTCTCCTCAGAACCTGAAGGCTTTTCGTTGACTTGCATTATTTCGCCGGGAGTCCGGTTTTCCCCATCTCCCCAACTACGTATACTCCATCCGATAGCCGGCAACCGATAATCCACTGCGTGGATGGAGTGAAATGAAAACGATTCGACAGGCGCGCAATGAACTGCTGAGTATCTTCAATGCCGGGGTCGCGGCAGTGAATGGCCGCACCGTCGTCGCCAGTTATCTTGAACAGCATCCTCCGCAGCGGGAACTCTCGCTGGTGGCGCTTGGCAAGGCGGCCGGTGCGATGGCGCTGGGGGCGTTGGATGTGCTGGGCGACGCTGTTCGGGACGGACTGGTGATCTCAAAACCGGGGCATCTGGATCATGCGACGCTGGCAGCGCGCGGATTGCAGGCACTGGAGGGAGGCCACCCGATTCCCAATGTCGACAGCCTCAAGGCCGGCGCGGCGTTGTTAGATTTTCTCCACCGTCAGCCTGCAGATCGGGCGCTGCTATTTCTGATATCGGGCGGCACTTCCAGTCTGGTGGAGGTGCTGCATGAAGGGGTCGGACTCGACGATCTGAGACGCGTGAATGAGTGGCTGCTCGGCAGCGGCCTCTCAATCGAGAAGATGAACCGGGTGCGCAAGTCAATCTCCGCCATTAAGGGCGGGCGGCTATTGCGTCATATGGTTGGGCGGGAGGTGACCGGGCTGTATATCTCAGACGTGCGCTGGGACGATCCGGCGGTCATCGGTTCCGGTCTGTTGGTGGCCGAAAAGCATGCTGCAGCGGAGCTTGGTTCCATGCCGCTGCCCGACTGGATAGACCGGCTGACCGGAGCTGGAGAGACCGTGTATGCACCGGCACCGGCGCGGGTCGATCTGCATATCATCGCCAGTCTGAAAGATGCGCGGGAGGCTGCGGCCGAGGCGGCCAGAGCACTGGGCTATGAAACACAGGTCAGCCACGCCTTCATCAATGCAACGGCAGAGAATGCCGGACGGCGGCTGGCACTGGAACTGATGGACAGCCTGCCGGGCGTCTACATCTGGGGCGGCGAGCCCAGCGTCCGGCTGCCTGAGCGGCCGGGACGCGGCGGACGCAATCAGCATCTGGCGCTCGCCGCCGCCTGTGTGATCGAGGGCAGCGACGACCTGCTGTTCCTCTCCGCCGGCACCGACGGCAGCGACGGCCCGGGCGAGGATGCCGGTGCACTGGTCGACGGCGGCACCATCGGGCGGGGCAGGCGGCAGGGGTTCGATGCGGAGCAGGTGCTGACCGATGCCGACTCGGGTTCGCTGTTGGCGGCCAGCAATGATCTGATCCATACCGGGCCCACCGGAACCAATGTGATGGATCTGATGATCGGACTGCGCAGCGAAAAGAGTGCCGTGCATGAGCACTAGCCTGTTCGCACGGGCACGGGAGTGTCTCTGCTGCGATCAAGTGGATGAAAAGCTCCTGCTGGCGGCACGACTGCGCCGTGACTGGGAGCGCGGCCAACTGGACAGGGCGGAGATCGAACTGGCGGATGTCGCAGTGGCCGGTCGGCCGCCACGGCCGGCGTTGGTCCATCCACGCAGCCTACCCAGGCGCTCCTTCGCCACATCGGAAGGAAGGCTCGCGCTGATTCATGCCGTAGCCCATATCGAATTTAACGCCATTAATCTGGCTTGCGATGCGGTGTTCAGGTTTCGCGATATGCCTGCAGGTTACTATGACGATTGGGTCAGCGTAGCGGCGGAGGAGGCTGAGCATTTCCGCCTGTTGCGCGAGAGGCTGCACGCAGGCGGACGCGAATACGGGGATTTCGCCGGACACAACGGCCTCTGGGATATGGCAATGCGCACCGCGGGGGATCCGCTGCAGCGCATGGCGCTGGTACCGAGAATGCTGGAAGCGCGGGGGCTGGATGTCACACCGGCAATGATCGAGCGTTTTCAAGCCGCGGGCGATCAGGTGACGGCTGAGGTGCTGGTGCTGATTCTGCGCGAGGAGATCGGCCACGTAGCGATAGGCAGCCGTTGGTTCAGCCATCTTTGTGCTGCGCGGGGAGTGGAACCTGAGCAGACCTATTTCGAACTGCTCGATCAATTCGTCAACGGTGAGATCCGCTGTCCGCTGCACCGCGAGGCGAGATTGCAGGCAGGCTTCAGCGAGCGCGAGCTGACACGGCTGCAACAGCGGTGTGGACGGTGACATTCCCCGCAGGCCGGGGCTTGTTGTCGGCAAATTTTACAAACCGCCCCAGTCGGTTAATTACTACCCAAATAACACTATGATTTTCTATGAGAAAAGTGAAATGGCTTAAAAAGTGCAGGGATGGCCTGGAAACGGCAAACAATGGTTAAGGAGAGTCGTTATCGGTATTGCCGAACCAGTCTGCATCAACAATTTCAAGTGCAGTCATCGGAAGGAGAGGTAGCGTTGGTTTGATGATCTGAATTGTTGATGGTGGAAGTCATGGTAATCGGAACGCGGGAACATTATCGCTGGTTGAGGGGGATAGTCAACGCCCTGGTCCTGCTCAACGCAATCGATGGCGTGCTAACCATTGTCTGGATCGAAACCGGTCATTTCATTGAAACAAATCCATTGATGGATCTGCTGCTCAGCACCAATCCGGTGCTCTTTATATCGGTCAAGATGTTGTTGGTCTGCCTTGGTATTGTGTTGTTGTGGCGCTGCCGGGACAGTGGATTCGCCGTTATCTCGATATTCTTCTGTTTCACCGCTTACTGCTATGTGCTGACCTTTCATTTTAATGCGTTGAATATTCTGCTGTTGACGGGCTGAAAACAGTGCTGCACACGCCTCGCGGTGAGCCACCTCAGGTTGGCG
The DNA here is from genome assembly GCA_024235255.1 of Chromatiaceae bacterium. GTDB lineage: Bacteria > Pseudomonadota > Gammaproteobacteria > Chromatiales > Chromatiaceae > HKST-UBA178. The sequence goes on along the minus strand of JACKMT010000007.1, from coordinate 19,482 downwards.
TCAGCAACTGATTAGGGCCTAGCAGTTTCAGAATCCGATGCCGACCCCCACGCCGCCGCTCCTGCTGCCGCCGGAGCCGAAGCCGAAGCCGAAATTGAATCTTGGCGTCAGGCTGCTGCCATACTCCTTTGGCCAAAGTCGAATCTCCTGCGTCAGCAGTACCGGGAAAAGATAGTCGGCCTGGCCGACTTTTCCTTTTCTGAGGCGGTCGATCCTGCCGCTGACGGTTACCTGACGGCCGCGGGCGTAGTCGGCCCGCTCCAGATAACCCCCGTTCACCGCGATAAAGCGGCCTTCGGGTGGTTCATCAGTGTCCGGTTGGCCGCTGTGCGTAAGCGGGTAGGCTATTATCTCCAGCTCGGTGGTATTGCTCAGATTCTCCAGGCTGACGATGACACCGCCCCACTCGACTGGTGCCGATTCCGGCGAACGCATATGGCGGGAGACCTGATTCGGGGTAATCGATCGGCTGCCTGCGGCAGGCTGCGGCGCTAGGGTGCTGCATGCCGAGGTCAGCAGCAGTAGCAAAGCTAAAATCAACAGATTCATATTTTCCATCTACCGGTCAGAAAGGTGCCGCCTACCATCTATAGTAAGGGTGCCAGTAGCCGTAAGGGTACCAGGGGTAGTAAAACGGATCCCGGTAATAGGGGTAGGGGTACACCTCCTCTTCCGGCCACAGATAGCGGGCTTCCGCATCGACCACCGGATAGTCGTAGAGATACTCGCCGATGCGTTTTTCGATGGGTGTCGACAATTTGCCGGTCACCGACAACAGTCGCCCTTTCGGGTGCTCTTCAGGATCCAGAAAGCCCGGCACTCTAGCCATGAAACGGCCCATGCTCTTGGCGCTTTCGTCCGGTTTGCCATTATCGGAGAGCGGCCGTCCCAGGATTTCCAACAGCGTGTATGTTTTAAAATTTTCCACCGCGACGACGTTGCCGCCCCAGCGAACCCGGGATCCTTTCAGAGCTTTAGGATTCAACCTTGCGTCGGATATCTCCAGCTTCGTGGGCGGACCCATTCTGATCAGTTCCGGTATGTTTGACGCGCAGCCGGCTGTCACTGCCGCCAAGAAGCATGCAGGCAGAAGATATCTAAGCTTGGGAAGTAGCATGAAAAAGATGATCCGAAGGAGTAACCGTTGGCTAGTTTAACGCAAAATCCTACTGAATCATTCTGGCTTAAATTCAGTTAAATTTAAGACTCCGATTCGAAACCAGCGTTCCCTGGGCAGGTTCATTGGTTAAAAATGACCTACATTCTGGCTCGCATTTGCTCCGAGATCATGGGAAGCGGCTTCCCAAGTCTGTCTCCGTATCCGGGATAATACGGTTACCTGTGCGGCTAACCCGCTGATAAAACGATATATTCAGCAGGGTCGATAGATTTGGCTCGCTTCTTTCAAGTTTCCCTGAGTAGTAAAGTTTTAGTCGTCATCGTCGATATTCCCTGATAACAATATCTGAAATATCCGAATCATCATGCAGGCACAATCTGCCGCTGCGTCAGCACTGGACCTGAACAACGTCACTACGGAACCGGACGGAATTGCGCCTGCCGATAAGGGGGCAGTGCAAAACGGGCAGCACGAACGCACAGCTAAAAAAGGTACCCCACCGAATACTCCTCCTCTGTCGCCGGAGTTGGCCGGCACCTGGCTTGCCTGGCAGTGCAGGATGGTGGCCGGCATCATCCGCGGCCACCTCTATCTCTGTTCGGGCAGCGCAACCCCGGGTGAACTTATCGCCACCTGGCCGGGTGAGGGTGAAGGTGCGGCCCAGCTGGAACATGCGGCACTCACGGCGCTTACTGAAGGCCGTGGCAAGCTGTTTCCCAAACAGAAATACGGTCCGGGAAATCAGCGCACCTGCGATTTGATTGCCTGCCCGTTGCTGCTGCACGGCCGACCGGTTGCCGTCGTTTCCGCGATGATCTCGACACGTTCCGAGGCACAACAGCACGCGGTACTGCAGCTGCTTCAGTGGGGCGGGTTATGGATGGAGTCCTTAATCAACTGGCAGTTCTCGCTGCGGCGGGAGGTTGGCGCCGGCAGCCTAGGCATGGTAGCGGCGATTCTCGGCCACTCCGGTTCGAAGCTCGCAGCGATGGAGGTGGTTAACCGGCTGGCCGAACTGTTCTGCTGTGAACGGGTCAGTATCGGCTTGCTGAAGGGTCTCAGGGTACGACTTCAGGCGCTATCCCATGTTGCCGGTTTCGATGCGCGGACTCAGCTGGTGCGCAGGATCGAAGCGGCAATGGAGGAGGCGATAGATCAATCCGGCAGCGTACTTTACCCCGGCATTCCCACCGACAAGTCGTTGGTTACCCGTGCCCATGCCGAGTTGGCCGAACAGCAGGGAAACGGCTCGCTGTTGACGCTGCTCCTGCCCGGCTGCAATGGCTGCATCGGAGCGATAACGCTGGAACGCGGCGCCGACCAGCCGTTCGAGGATCAGACCGCCGCCTGGTGCGAATCCCTCGCCACCGTGATCGGCCCGGCTCTGGAGTTAAAGCGGCGCGAGGAGCGTGCGCTGCTCGTAAAAGGGGCCGAAGATTTTTTTGGCTTGCTGCGCAGTCTTGTCGGCCCAACATTTCTCGGGTTGAAACTATCGATTCTGTCTCTGGCTGTGCTGCTTGGCACGCTCTCGATTGTTCCCGGGACCTATCAGGTGAGCGCACCGGCCGGCATTGAGGGCGCGGTCAGGCAGATATTGGTTGCGCCGCAGGATGGTTATATCAAGGCTGCGCAGGTGCGGCCCGGAGATCTGGTCAGCGCTGGGGAGCTGATTGCGTCGCTGGATGACAGCAGCTTGAAACTCGAAGCGCAAAAGTGGCAGAGCGAGCGCAGCAAGCTTGAAAAGGAGTATCAGGAGGCGCTGGCCAAACGGGACCGGACTGAACTGAGTGTACTGCGCGTCCGTATCGAGCAAGCGGATGCGGAACTTGCGCTGGTGCGGGAAAACATCGGCCGTACCCAATTGCACGCGCCATTCGACGGCGTCTTGATCAGCGGTGATCTCAGTCAGTCGCTGGGCGCGCCGGTGCAGACCGGTCAGGTGCTGTTCGAAGTGGCACCGCTGGATAGCTATCGCGTGGTGCTGGAGGTGGATGAACACGACCTGGCAGGTCTGGAACAGGGTAAGTCGGGCAATCTGGTTATTGCCGCGCTGCCGCAAGCCACTTTCAGGATAAACGTGGATCAGATTGTGCCGGTGGCGGAATCGAGTGACGGGCGCAACTATTTCAGAGTCGAAGCCTTGCCTGTCGAACAGTCGGCGCTGTTGCGGCCGGGCATGCGTGGCGTAGCGAAAATTGAGATCGGACAGCGCGATCTGCTCTGGATCTGGACGCATGAGGTCATCGACCGTATACGCCTGTGGTTCTGGTCTCTGGGGATATAACCTACCGTGTCCCAGGCTATGCAGCAGAACTGGCAACAGGTCGCCGAGCTTCGGCCGCAGCTGCGAAAACACATCCATACCTATCCGCAAATTTACCGCGGTGAACGCTGGTATGTGCTGCGCGACGAATCCAACGGACGCTATCTTCGCTTCAATACGGCAGCTTACGAACTGATCGGACGCTTGGATGGTCAGTGCAAAGTCAAGGACATTTTGCAGCGGATAAACGACGGGCATGAGGGGCAGCGGCTGACCCAGGAGGAGGCGCTGGTACTACTGACTCAGCTCTCTGCCATCGACGCACTACGCAGCGACCTGCCGGCGGATGTAAAAGAGTTTTTCAAGCGGTTTCAACATGAACGGAGATTACGGCTGCAGCGCACTATCATGAATCCGCTTTCCATCCGGTTGCCGCTGCTCGATCCGGATCGCCTGTTGCATCGCCTGCTGCCCTGGGTACGCCCGTTATTCTCCAAAGCAGGGGTGCTGCTCTGGCTGCTGGTAGTGGGGTTCGCCGGCCTATTGGCCCTGACCAACTTTCAGAACATCGGCCTGGCGCTCGATCCGGATATCGTGTCGCCGGCCAACCTGATACTGATGCTGGTGGCATTCTGGGGCATTAAAACCATTCACGAGTTCGCCCACGCCTCCGCTGTGAAAATCTGGGGTGGTGAAGTCCATGAAATGGGGCTGACTTTGCTGGTGTTCGCGCCTGTCCCCTACGTGGATGCCTCGGCTGCCTGGAGCTTTCGTGACCGGCACAAAAGAGTGCTGGTCAGCGCGGTGGGCATTCTGGTGGAGCTGTTTCTGGCCGCGCTTGCGCTGATTACCTGGCTGTCGGTCGAGCCCGGTCTGGTGAAGGATACGGCGTTTAACGTGATGCTGATCGGCAGCGTTTCGACCTTGCTGTTCAATGCCAATCCGCTGTTGAAATTCGACGGTTATCATGTCCTGCAGGATCTGATTGAGATACCGAACCTCTCCTCGCGGGCCAGCCGCTACTACCTCTACCTGGTGCAGCGCTATCTGTTCGGTCTGGCGCAGACCCGTTCACCGGTAACTGCGGCAGGAGAGCCGGCCTGGTTCCTGGTTTACGGAGCGGCGGCATTTTTCTACCGTATGACCCTACTGGTCGTGATCGTGCTGTTTCTGGTGGAGCACTATCTTTTTGTAGGCGTCGCGTTGGGTTCATGGGCAGTTGTCATGCAGCTGGTGATGCCCAGCTATCGCGCCATTCGCTATCTCTCTGCTGGGCCCGCTCTGGCCGGCAGGCGGCTTCGCGCCGCGCTGCTATCCGCGCTGTTTGTTGGCGCCGTTTCAGGTGCACTGCTCTTTTTCCCTGTTGCATTGACGACGCATGCCGAAGGGATTGTTTGGGTATCCGAGCAGGCTCGGCTGTACGCAGGTGCAGACGGGTTTGTCAGCGAGCTGCTGGTGCAGCCGGGCGAGCGGATCAGCGCCGGAACACCGGTGCTGAGAATGCGGGCGCCGAAACTGGACACACGGATCAAAGTACTGCAGGCGCGCTTCCGGGAACTGGAGCTGCGCGCCGTTGCGGAGCGTCTGAATAACCGGGTCGCTTCTGCGATTATCAGAGATGAAATCGACACCATCGGGTCTGAACTGGCGCAGGCGCGTGAACAGGCAGACAAGCTGTTGGTGATGAGCCAATCAGGGGGTCTGTTTGTACTGCCCGCTGCACAACGAATAACCGGCCGCTATTTCCGGCAGGGGGAGCTGATCGGGTATGTCATAAGTCCGGACAGGATGATGGTGCGAACGGTGATTCCGCAGGCCGATATCGGCCTGGTTCGCGGTAAGGTGGAGGGGGTCGAAGTAAGATTGGCCGAGCGTCTGGACGAAACCGTTGCATCAAGCGTGCTGCGGGAGACCCCGGCAGGCACCACGACTTTGCCGAGCCGCGCGCTGGGAGCGGCCGGGGGCGGAGAGATCGCCGTCAAACCAAGCGAGGACGGCGGGCTGACCGCGGCTGAAAAGGTGTTTCAGGTGGATCTGGAACTGCCTGCCGATCTGCCCATCAGCGGCGTTGGGCAGCGTGCTTACGTACGCTTCGAGCACGGCGCAGAGCCGCTGGCCGACCAGTGGCTGCGCAGCGGCCGGCAGCTGCTGCTGAGCCGGCTAACGCTCTAATACGCTTTCAGGGTGATAATTGCTGTACCCGTAATTATCACCCTGAAGGCGTACTTGTAATTCGCCAAAATCGCTATTACAGCTTGTTTTTAACTTCTTGAAAGATCAGAATTTTTACCGGTCTTTTTCATTTTTCCCGACGAACCGCGGCGCAATCGGTTGATTCTGATAGGGATCTCATTTTCACTCGTTGTTCAGCCATTAATAACTAAAGTATTTCCCGTTTTCGACGCTTACTAATACCAGGGGAGTGGTGAGGGTATCCAACTTTTTGTAGATGTATCAGGTGAAATTGACAGGACAGGCAATCACCGTATTTTTTGCTGTCACTTTACTGGCTTCGGGCGTTGCTGCAGCGGAGCCAATGACGGCGGATAACGGCAACATTCAGCTTCCGGAACTGGACTGCATTATCGAGCCCAGTGAAGTGGTTGATGTCGGCAGTGCGGTGCCCGGTGTAGTCGAATCGATTCTGGCAGACCGTAACGATCAGATTGAAAAAGGCATGGTCATCGCCCGGCTTGAATCCAGCGTTGAACGCGCCGCGCTGGAACTCACCAGGGAACGGGCAAATCAGAATACAGCGATAGAACAGCGCCAGGAGGGAGCCCGCTTCAGCCACCTCACGCAAAATCGCAACAGCTCCCTGCTGCAGACCGCGGCGATCTCCAAACATGAACTGGACACGGTGGTAAGCGAAACGCGTATCGCCGAGTTGCAGGTGCGTCAGGAACTCGACAACAAACGCATTGCAGAGCTGGAGTTGGCGCGCGCCGAGGCAGTGCTGGATCGCCGCACCATTCGCAGCCCGGTCGACGGTGTGGTGGTGGACCGCTTCAAAGCGGCGGGCGAGTATATTGAAAATGAGCCGGTGATGCGCGTGGCGCAACTTGATCCCCTGCATGTGGAGGTGATTGTCTCCACAGACTATCTGGGCCGCATCAAGCCCGGCATGCAGGCACAGGTAACCCCCGCAATCCCTGAGGCCGACACCTACCTGGCGACGGTGGAGCGGGTTGACCGGGTCTCCGATGCAGCCAGCGGAACCTACGGCGTGCGTCTGAACCTGGGTAATCCGGGCTATCTGATTCCCGCCGGATTGCGTTGCCGTCTTGGTTTTATTCAGTACGCTGAATCAGCGGCGGCAGAGGCGGTGGAGATCACACAAGCGCCGGCAGCCGCAGAGGTTCCAGAGATCGCAGCAGCCGCCGAAGCTGCAGAGGTTACAGCAACCGCTGCAAACCCAGCAACCGCAGGGACCGCAATAGATGTACAAACTTCAGAAGTCCGGGAAGTCGAAAGGGTCGCAGAAGTCTCGCAAGCTCGGGCTGAAAACGGGATGACAGCGAAAGCGCCGGAGATCACACAAGCGCCGGCAGTCGCAGCGGTTCCAGAGATCGCAGTTGCTACCGAAGCCGCCGCAACCGCAGCAATCGCAGAGACCACGAAAGAGCTACAAACCGCAGAAGTCCGAGTACCAGACCTGCCAGCCGGTCCATCTGTTACCGGGCCAACCGAGCAGCCTGCCGCGGTGGTTGCAACTGCAGCAGTTGCGGAGCCAGCACTCTCTGTTCAGCCCAGCACACCGGTTGCCGAAGCGCCACCGGTTGGCAAAGAGACAGAACCCGGCTCATGTCATACTGTCGGTCCCTTCACCAGTGAAAAAGTGGCAAAACGCTGGCTCGATGGATTGCGGGAGGTGTCTGAGAATCTAACGCTGCGCGATGAGACCACAGTGATTGAAGAGGGCTATATTGTGTTGGCTTCGGTCGAGCCTGATCCTCAGTCGATTGAAAAGCTGCTCGACAGACTGGACCGGGCGGGCGTCACCGATCGATACCATTTTCGCAGTGGTGTCAGAAGAGGGAGCGTCTCTCTAGGTCTCTACAATAATCATGAAATAGCGCTCAAGCGTCAGGAAGAGTTGGCTGAGAAGGGTTTCGCATCCGCAGTTACACCGCGTTCAGTCAGCAACAAGCACTATTGGTGGCTCGATCTCTCCCTGCCGGCCGGCGCAGATCTCCCCAAATGGATCAATCAGCTGCCCGCCAGCGCGTCGGCGAAACCGGCAGTCTGTCACGCGCAATTGGCCCAGCGTTGATTCGGTCGATTCCTGAGAGACAAACCACACGTGAGATCTGGCGCGATCCGGATGCGACCGCAAACCGTTCAGGCGACCTGAATATCCTTAGATGTTACAGACTCACAGCCGCCCTGCGTAAACATTAGTAACAAGCAGCTCCGCTAGGTTCATATCGTAAAATCGGTGACTGAAGCGGGCTAAAGAAGCGTACGAAGAGACCGATATGCAGCAAGACACCTGGGGATATCACATACAGTCCGGAGGCTAATATGCACAATTGGAAACTTGTTTTCGTTTATCTGGTGGGCACCATTGTCACCAGTACGACGTACGCGGATGTAAGGCAAGAAGCGGTTGAACGGGTAAACAAGGCTGTCGAAGTGTTGGCGCAGCAAGGACCCGCAGCCCTTGAGCTGATCGGGCAGCAAAATGGCCCCTACCATCAGGGTGAGAATTACGTATTTGTATACGACCGCGATGTGGTGATTCGAGCCCATCCCGCCAAACCGGTACTGGTGGGACGCAGTTACGCTGGCAAGCCGGACGTGAAGGGCTTTAAGTTTCGCGACGCCATCGTCCAGAACACCCTGAAAGACGGAGAGAGTTGGACCGATTATCACTATCAGAAGCCAGGCGAATCCGGAGTGCACGAGAAGACCACCTATTGTAAGAAGGCGGCTGCTGAAGCGCAGACCCTGGTGGTGTGTTCTGGGGTTTACGCCGGCAAGTAAAACCACCGCAAGGAGTCATCCAATGCGTCTCACTGTGAAAGCACGGCTTCGACTGACGGGGATCGGCCTGGCGATACTCGTCCTTGCGGTACTTTTGTATACCGCCACCCGGTTTGCGGCACATCGAGACGCGCTGCGCATCATCTACGAACAGGAGGTGATGCAGATGCAGGAGTTGAGCGAACTCAGTCTGTCGTTCGCGCAAGCGGATGCAGCGTTACCCGACCTGGGAATCGCCGCAATGATGGGGAGTCCGGCAGACGTTATGCAGAAACGGGCAGACGCTGCCGAGCAACGCCTGCAGTCGGTGTCGGACTCCTTGCAGAAGATACTCCAGTCGCCGGCGGACGACGGCGAACAGGACAGCGAGCATCTGCAGTTGATCGCCGATTTTACCGCCTATCGCACTGCGCATGAGGCATTGGCATCCATCGCTGTGGGTGGTGATGTGTACGGCGCATCCGAACAGCGGCCTGCCGCGTTGCAGCAGGCCGAACAGGTCGGCGCAGGCTTTGCCCGGGAGTTGGCAAAGCGTGCGCAGCGCGTCAAGCAGGGATACGACGAAGCGGCTGAGGCGACGACACGGGACATCTGGTTATTATCGGGGATCGCAGCGCTGATGTTCTTCTTTCTGATTGGGGGGATGGAACTGTTGGGAAGAACGATCACACGCCCTCTGGGCACCCTAGTGGCTCAGTTGCACAATCTTGGTCGTGGTGATTTGCGGGGACGACTCGTTATCGAAGGTTCGAATGAGGTCATGGATGCCTCGTCTGCATTGAATGCGACGCTGGATCGCTTAAGCACCCTGATTACGGAAGTACAGCAGACCGCCTCCAGTCTGGCCGAAACGTCTATTGTGTTACTGGACACCAGTGAACAGACCCAACAGGAACTGCAGGGCGAAGCATCTGAACTCAATGTGGTGAACGCGACCAGCACGCAAATGTCCTCCGCCATAGCAGCTGTCGCACAGAACGCAGTGGAGACCGCCGACGCGGCCCGAAGCGCGGACAGTACCGCAGTTCGCGGCACTGAGCAGGTGAATGAGACCATTGCCGCCATCGGCTATGTGAGTGAAGGGCTGGACACCGCTCGACAGCAGGTGGAAAGCCTTGCGGACAAGAACCGGGGTATCGCCAAGGTACTGGAAGTGATTGTCGGTATCGCCGAACAGACCAATTTGCTCGCACTCAATGCCGCCATCGAAGCGGCCCGAGCAGGCGAGCAAGGCCGAGGTTTCGCTGTCGTGGCCGACGAAGTCAGGACGTTGGCGCAGCGTACGCAGAAATCGACGGCTGAAATCCAGGAGACCATACGCGAGTTGGAGAATCTGAGTGGCTTAGCGACCGCTGCCATGGCTGAGGCCGTACACCGCGCAACCGCCACCGTCGACCTCGGACATGCCACAGGTACGGCGCTGACCGGCATTACTTCTCAGGTCAACACCATTTACTCCATGACCGAGCAAATCGCGTCGGCTACGGAACAACAAGGGCAGTTCGCCCGCGACCTGTCAGAAAGCGTCGATAAGATGCTCGGTAAGGTCGCGGCGACAGCCAAACAGGCTACGAATATGCATGGTTCGGGCGTACATCTCAATGAATTGGCCGGCCGGCTGAATCAGGTTGCCGCGCAGTTCACCGTGAATTGATCCCATACCGTGCGAGTGAGCGCAGCCTGACCGGGAAGCTGCCAATAGATCGATACTGATCCGGGCTACACGCTGCTCCGACCCCGTTGTGTATTATGGTGACTCAGTTTCCCAGTCAACCAAGCGTAGGTTGGTGACTCGGGAGAATTCTTTGGTGTTGTGGGTTACTAGGACTGCATCGTGGGCGCGGGCGGTGGCGGCAATGAGGAGATCAATGGGACCGATGGGACTTCCCTGACTGGCTAGGTCGGCGCGTATTTGTCCTGCTTCTTCGGCGCAACGGTCGTCAAAGGGCAGGCTCTGCAGGGGGTGGAAGAAACGCTTCAGAAGTTGCAGGTTGGCCTCGATTCGTTGGCTGTGACGCGCACCATAGAGCAATTCCATCTTGACGATGCTGCACAGAACGATCTCTTCGGGGGAGTGTTGCAGGAAATGGTCTTGGATCTGCGCAGAGCGGTTGTTGAGCAACTGGATACATAGGTTGGTATCTAGCAGGAACATCATTCGAATCCTACACGTTTTTCGAAATTCCCCTGCTCCGGGCGTTCCAGTCTATCGCCTTGCCAGCTGCCGAAACAGTCGAAATAGTTCTCGGGCCACTGCTGCTCCACTTCGCGTTTTACTAATAGCGCAAGGTATTTGGACACAGGTAGGTGTGCCGCTTTGGCCTTTTTTTTGAATTTTTCCGCGAGATCATCGGCTACGTAACAATGTAACTGCGACATTGATATTTCTCCAAATATATTTGTACTATGTGGATTGTAGTGGGATATCTCGCTCATGTCGATGCCCGATAAAAGGGGACAGATTTGGTAATTCGTTGTAAAGAAAAGCGCCCAAAAATAAATCCATCCCCTTTTTTTCAATCCTGATTATGTCTCGTTCAAGCCGATAATTTGGATACCCGCTCGTTGGTTGCTAGCGACGCTAGCGCGCGCTATCATATGCTCCTGTGGAAAGTATTAGAGGTGCTCATGGCAAACTTAAGTGTTCGGAACCTTGATGATGAAATTGTGGCGAATTTACGGGTTCGTGCTGCGCGTCACGGTGTTTCAATGGAAGAAGAAATCAGGCATATACTCCGGGATGCAGCTGCAACACCAGAGCGGTTGGGTGACCTAGCAGTTCGGCTATTCAGCCCGGCCTATGGCGAGGAAGAACTGGTTTTGCCTGAACGCCAGACATCGGATCCAGTGGAGTTTCCGGAGTGATCATCATTGATACCAATATCATTTCGGAATTCATGACTTCACCACCAGCAGCCCCGGTGCTGGACTGGTTGAATGCACAAAATACCTTGTCGCTCTATATGACGACCATTTCCATCGCAGAGATTGGCTACGGATTGCGCTGCTTACCTGCGGGAAAGCGCCGACATTTATTGAAAGAGCGCTTTGCGCAATTTGTCGCAGCAGCTTTTGGCGCTCGCGTCCTGCCATTCGATGAAGCAGCCGCACGATTATATGGAGAAATCAAGGGCTATCGCAAAGAAATGGGCCGTCCACTATCCGATCTGGATGGTCAGATCGCAGCCATTGCCCGCGTAAGGGAGTTTTCAATCGCGACAAGAAACACCAAGGATTTCGAAGAGTGCGGCATCCGGTTGATCAATCCCTTTATCCCTCAGGCCTAACTACCTATATTCCCTGTATTTTCTCTATTCAATGCCGATACCCCCATTGGGATTCTCCAAATCATGTCTGCGGTGGGTAGAGGAAGCTGGGTATGGGATCGTCGAAAAAGAAGCAAAAGAGCAGGAATCGCGCAAATCCCCTGATCGAGGCGCTCGAACCCAAGTTGCTCTTTTCCGCCGATCTGTTCGGTGCTGCTGTCGACGGCGCCGGTGCCGACGACCCGGTTCAGGCATTGCTGGATGGAAGCTCCGCGCTGCAACCCCAATCCGATACGGAAGCTGATGATCCGGCGGAGCAGTCCGCTGCTATCACTCCCTATCTGCTCGATGAATCCGAATACCATTCGCTGATAGGAGCGGACGACAGTAACCGGCTGCGCAGCGAGCTGGTCTTCGTCGATCCGGCCACCCCCAACTATCAGCAGCTGCTGGACGACCTGCTCTCCCGCGAGGACGAAAACCGCCAGATCGAGGTGGTAATGCTGGAAGCCGACACGGACGGCGTTGCCCAGATCGGCGACATCCTGGCCGGATTCCGCGATCTGGATGCGGTGCACATCATCTCCCATGGCAGCGACGGCGCGATCCGGATCGGCAGCAGCACGCTGGATCAATCCAGGCTCGACACCGAGTCAGTCGAGATCGGGAGCTGGAGTCAAGCTTTCAATGCGGATGGCGATCTGCTGATTTACGGTTGCGATCCGGCAGCGAGCGGAGACGGCGAGCTGTTCGTCGATACTCTAGCACAGCTTACTGGCGCTGATGTGATCGCCTCCAAAGACCTAACCTGTCATGCATCATCAAGCGATGGTTATGACATCGTACTAATCGACTCTAGACTGCAAGACAGTGGGGATTTATTGAATTCGGTAGCGGACGATACTTTGACTTTCGTATACGACAGCGCTAAGGATTCAGCGGCTGATGTATTCCGGAACGTCTTCAACTGGGCCGGGGCAAACAATGCGAAGATTGACTCGTTATCCATTCTCTCGCATGGCACGGAAGGCGCGTTTCAACTGGGTACCGATTGGATCACCAAGTCGACGCTGGACGCAGATACCGAGCTGTGGCAGCAACTCGGTAGCTACATGACGACCGACGCCAACATCTACATCCTCGGCTGCGACGTTGCCGGTGACGAGGGAGAGGGACAGCCACTGCTCGATGAGCTGGCGAACCTCACCGGTGCCGACCTGTTTGCATCTGATGACGTTACCGGCGTCGGCGGTGACTGGGTACTCGAGACGGCGTCCGCCGGTTCAGACGACGAGCTGAGCAGCGGCATAGTGCTGCCGTTCGATATGCAATCCCTCAAAGCAACCGATGTGAGCCTTGCCTGGTTCGATGTCAACTGGGGCTATCGCCAACAGGTTACGATCGACCAGTCGATGGTCTCCGGGTCGAATGACCTGTCGAATTTTGCCGTTCTCGTGACCCTCACTGACGCCAGCTTGAAGAGCACGAGCAACGGCGGCAATGTCGGCCAAACAGACGGTGGCGACATTGTGTTCACATCTGCCGATGGTACGACGCAGCTGGACCACCAGATCGAAAGTTATAACGCTGCGACCGGCGAACTCGTCGTGTGGGTTGAGATTCCAACGCTCTCCGCGACCGCCGACACGGAGCTGTTCCTCTACTATGGCAACGCGGGTGCCGTCAATCAGTGGAACGACGCTGGCACCTGGGACGCCAGCTACGCCGGTGTGTGGCACCTCGGCGCCGACTACCAGGACAGCACATCCAATAACAACGACGGCACCAACAGCGGTACAACGAACGACCCGACCGGGCAAATCGGCGCAGGCGACGACTTCAACGGAACGAGCAACTACATCTCCACCACCAGTAACGAAGCCAAGACAGCCAACAGTTTCACCATTTCGACCTGGTTCAACGCGGACGCGACCGACTATGCCCATCATCTCCTATGGGAAGGTACAGCGACGGGCAACGGCTGGGGATCGCCGGAAGCTGAAATGCACATCTCGCTGGGTACTAACAATGACGGTTCCCCGCTAAGTGACTATGTGTCGTTCTTCCTCGGCGACGACTCAGTTTTTGGCCAAGACCCACTGGAGATATTCACTGCGTTCACCGACACGACCGGGTGGCATCAGGTTACCGTCGTCGTCAGCAATATGAGCACAACCCCGACCGCCGCGATGTACCTGGACGGCGCACTTGTCGGCACGGATACGGGCTCGCTTGCTGATACCTCTCGCTCTAACTGGAACACCGACCTGCAGTTCGGTAAGCCCGGCGCTGCTAGTCGCTATTTTGATGGGCAGTTAGACGAAGTACGCTTAGCCACAACGACCCGTTCAGCGGATTGGATCGCGACGGAATATAACAATCAGAATGCACCGGCCACCTATATAACTTTTGGTTCGGAGAGCACCCCAAACGATATCATCAACACCGTACCCGGAAGTCAGACCACCAACGAAGATACTGCCTTGGTCTTCAGCAGCGGCAACGGCAACGCGATCAGCGTTACCGGAGATGCGGGGCAAACCTACTACATGGTGCTCTCTGTCACCAACGGCAGCTTATCCCTGTCGGGGGTCTCGGGGTTGACGTTTACCGATGGCGATGGCACCAGCGATGCTTCGATGAGTTTCTCCGGCACACTGGAAGATGTTAACGCCGCGCTGGCGGGGTTAGGCTTCTCGCCCACCGCCGACTACAACGGCGGTTCCACGCTCACCATCACCAGTAACGATGCAACGCTCTATCAACTGAACATCGACGCTAATTTGAAGGGATACTACTCGTTCGACAATACAGGCGATTTGGGCAACGACGACAGTCCGGGCGGCACCAACGACGGCACCGTCAACGGCGCCACGGCCACGGTGAACGGTACACGTGGTGACGTGTTGAGCTTCGACGGCAATGACTATGCCCAGATCAACGGACACTTCGGCAACCCGGCCAATGTGACGCTGGCGGCATGGGTCAATCTGACGGCTGCCGATACCAGTGGTTCGGAGGTCATCTCCCTTGGCGACAGTGTCGCGCTTCGGCTCGATGCCCCCACTCACGGCGTGCAGGCGTTCATGTACAACGGGAGTACCTGGACAAATATTAATTCAGGCCAGTTTCTGGCTGGCAGCGGTTGGCACCATGTAGCCTATACCTACGATAATGCGACCCATGTTCAGACCCTCTACATCGACGGCGTTGCAGCGGGATCGAACACCGTTTCCGGCTCGATCTCCTACACGCTTGGCGCAAACAGCTTTATCGGCAAGCACGGAGATGGCCAGACAACCTTCGACTTCAATGGCTTGATCGACGATGTCCGCGTCTACGATCGTACATTGGATGCTTCGGAAGTTGGCGCTCTCGCCGACGATCTGAATCTTCAGGATACCGATACGGTCGCGATTACCGTGACACCGGTGAACGACGCTCCGACCGGCACAAATGGAACGATAACTGCGATAGAGGATACCGATTATGTATTCTCCACATCGGATTTCGGTTTCTCCGATGCGGACGGCGACGCCTTCGACCGTGTCTGGATTGCAACCCTGCCCAGCCAAGGTACGCTCAAGTGGAATGGGTCGGGATTTTCGGCAGGCAACTATATTATGGCGGAAGACATTGACCTCGGTCTTCTCACCTGGACACCGCCTGCAAATGTTTCCGGCGCGGCGCTGACGAGCTTTACCTTTCAGGTTCAGGATGACAGTGCGTCATCGAATCTTGATCTGACGCCCAACACCATGACGGTGGACGTCACCGCGCAGAACGATCTGCCGACCGCGGGCAACAACACGGTCACCACCAACGAGGACACCAGTTACACCTTTGCCGCCGGCGACTTCAACTTCGCCGACATCGACGGCGACACGCTTTCCAGCGTGAAGGTGACTTCGCTCGAATCCGCCGGCAGTCTGAAGCTGAACGGCAGCGATGTGACGCTGAACCAGGTGATCAGCAAGGCCGACATCGACGCCGGCCTGCTCACCTTTGCGCCGGCAGCCAATGCCAACGGCAACGGCTACGACAGCTTCGGTTTCAGTGTCAACGACGGGTCGGCAGATTCTGCCGCAACCTACACGATGACCGTCGATGTGACCGCACAGAACGACCTGCCGACCGCGGGCAACAACACGGTCACCACCAACGAAGATACCAGTTACACCTTTGTCGCCGGCGACTTCAACTTCGCCGATATCGACGGCGACACGCTGGCGAGCGTGAAGGTGACCAGCCTGGAGAGCGCCGGGGCCCTGAAGCTGAACGGCAGCGATGTCACCTTGAACCAGGTCATCAGCAAAGCCGACATCGATGCCGGTCTGCTGAAGTTCACTCCGGCGGCTAACGCCAACGGCAATGGCTACGACAGCTTCGGCTTCAGCGTCAACGACGGGACTGCAGACAGTGCATCCAGCTACACCATGACCGTGGACGTCGACCCGGTCAATGATGATCCCACCAATCTCGGCAGTCTGCCGACCGATGTCGTGGTCCAGCAGGACAGCGCCAGTCCGATCGACTTGTCGGCGATCGATATCAGTGATGTCGACGCTGCAGGCGGGGATCTGTCGATCAGGCTCTCCGCTTCAATCGACGGCGTCATAACCGCTGCCGCCGGCAGCGGTATCACCATCACCAGTAATGGTACGGCGGATGTCACGCTGAGGGGTTCTGTCTCCGATCTGAACACTTACCTGAACAACACGACGAACATCCAGTACCTGCACGGCACGCCGGGTACCTGGGGCAATGACGCCGACACGATTCAGGTAATCCTGAATGATCTGGGCAACAGCGGCAGCGGCGGTGGCGGCGATGTGGCGATCGGTACGCTCAATGTCGATATCAATGCCAAGCCGGTACTGACCGCGGACAGCTACAACGCCTTCGAAGGGATGCCCTACACGGCGGTGCTCGGCGTCGACGGATTGCTGGAAAACGACAGCGACCTCGACGGTGACACACTCACCGTCAACACCACGCCGGTCAGCGGCCCGGCGAGCGGCCAGGTGATACTGAGTGCCGATGGGTCGTTCGTCTACACGCCGGACGCGGGTTTCAATGGTACCGACAGCTTTGTCTATCAAGTCAGCGACAGCCGTGGCGGCACTGCCCAGGCCACCGCGACCATTACTGTTCTGCCGCGTGATATCCGCATCCTCTTCTCGACCAACAGCGATATCGCCAACAGCAAGGTTCCGGGACTGGACTCCTGGGAGAGCGGTGACGTGCTGGCGATCGCCGATCCCAACCTGATGTTCGAACCGGCCGGTTCCGACGGCAGCATCCTCGGCTTCATGGACCTGGAGTCCTTCGCTGCGGACACCGAAATGGTCATCAACGGCCTGCATTTCGTCAGCAACTCGGTCACCCTCGGCAGCGCTAATGCGATCACGCTGCAACACGGCGACATCCTGTTCAGTTCCCAGCAAAACGAGGTGATGACCAGCAGCAACAGCTTGTCGGTCGATGCCGGCGAGATTGTCATTTTTCGTCCGGACGTGTCGGGCGACTACAGCGCGGGCACCTTCATTCATTTGATGGATCAGCCGGGTTCCAGCCTGACCACCGGCATCACGCTGATCGAGCACGATGTCACCATCGGCGATGTAACGCTGGATGCCGGCACGCTGCTTTTTACTCAGGATGACGGCAACGCGAACATCTACCACTTCTCCGCCGATGATGTGGGTTCGGGCACCACCACGGGAACCGTATCTGTACTCATCAATGGCGCCGACCTTGGACTCAGCGGCAGCGATTTCGTCGGTCTGATGGTCGTCACGGACGATCTAAATCTGCCCGGCGCGGTGGTGCCGGCCGGTTCGATTATTACCTCGGTGACCGGCAACAACATCCCGGTGGGCAGCAACGCGCTGAAAGTCAGCAGCGATGAGTTGTTCTACCTGACGGTCAGCAGCACGACCATGGGTAGCGGGTCCACCGACGCCAGCACTACGCTGTTGTACGATGCCGGCGATATCGGCCTGAACAACGAAAATAAGAAGATCCGGTCGTTCACCCTGATCGAGAACATACTGCCGCCCAACGAAGACCCAGTCCTCAGCCTGTCGGTCACTTCGCTGAACTACACCGAAGGCGATCCGGCAACGATCATCGATCCGGCGGCATCCCTGACCGATTCCGATTCGATCAATTTCAACAACGGATTGCTGCGTATCGACCTCTCCTCCACCGGTACCGCCGATGACCGGCTGGCGATCAATAATCAAGGCACCGCCGCAGGGCAGATCGGCATCAGTGGTTCCGACGTCACCTACGGCAATGTGGTCATCGGCACCTGGGCCGGCGGCGTCGACGGCTTCACGCCGCTGACGGTGCAGTTGAACTCCAGTGCCGACGAGGCAGCGGTGCAGGCGTTGATACGCAATGTCACCTACGAGAATGTCTCCATCACTCCATCCGAAAACCAGCGTCAGGTACAGATTTCCGTTTCCGACGGTGACGGCGGCACCAGCGACATCATGCAGGCAGCGATCGTCGTCAATGGCACCAATGCCGCGCCGATACTGTCGGGTTCAAACGACCTGGATTCGATCAACGAGGATTTCGTCACCAACTCCGGCACGCTGGTATCCGACCTTGTTGCAGGCCATGTCAGTGATATCGACCCTGCGTCGATCGCCGGCATTGCCGTGGTCGGAGTAGACAACAGCAATGGCACTTGGCAGTTCTCCATCGATGGCGGAGGGAACTGGACCGATTTCGGTACACCCAGCAGCACCAACGTGCGTCTGCTGGCGGGCGATGCCAACACCTATGTGCGTTTCGTACCGAACAGCAACTGGAACGGGACCGTCAGCAACGGCATCACCTTCCATGCCTGGGACCAGACCTCCGGCGTCAACGGCGATGCCATCGATATGACCGCAGCGGAAACGATCAGAGACGAGTTCAACAGCGTCAGTTACAGTGCCAACGACGGGACCGATGTGTGGACATCCGCATGGACCGAGGTCAACGACGATGGCTCCGCCACCACCGGCGACATCCGCATAGAGAACAACAAGCTGCATATCAGCAATCAGGACGGCGGCAGTACCGAGTACATCTATCGCAGCGCGAACCTTTCGGATGCGGTCAGCGCAGCCATTACCTTCGATTTTGATGCCTATGGCGGAGGCAGTATCGACACCATATCCATCGATGTCTCGGTGGATGGAGGCACCAGCTGGCTCGTCCTGCGTAAGGGTACGATCCCAGGCAATCACTCGGGCACGCGAACGGTCCAGATCGAGGGTGTCGCTCCGCTTCAGGAGGACATGCTGTTTCGCTTCAATGTCGTCAGCGGCATGGACGCACCGGGTGAGTACATCAACTTCGACAACATTGATATCACCTGGACCGGGGGGGGCAGTGGCGGTTCCAGCTCCATCAGCACGGCTACCGCGAGTAGCGGAATCACGGTAAACCCGGTTAACGACCTGCCGACCGCGGCCAACAACACCGTCACCACCGACGAGGAGGTCACCTACACTTTCGCTGCCGGCGACTTCAACTTCGCCGATATCGACTGCGACACGCTGGCGAGCATCAAGGTGACCAGCCTGGAGAGCGCCGGTTCGTTGAAGCTCAACGGCGCCGATGTCACGCTGAACCAGGTGATCAGCAAAGCCAACATCGATGCCGGCCTGCTTACCTTCACTCCGACGGCGAACGCTAATGGCGCCGGCTACGACAGCTTCGCGTTCCGCGTCAATGACGGTACTGCCAACAGTGCATCGAGCTATACCATGACGGTGGACGTCGACCCGGTTAACGACCTGCCGACGGCAGGCAACAACACCGTCACCACCAACGAAGACACCACC
>JACKMT010000006.1 GCA_024235255.1 Chromatiaceae bacterium | reverse complement strand
TTGCCCGCGCTTCACAGACCTCACCGCAGGAGCGGCAGATAATCGCGTTCAACGAGAGGCAGGCGGGCAGAATGGTCGCGATCAGCGTCCATGGCTCAGCACCCTCGGACGGATCAAAATTGAGGACTTTGGGTTCACAGACAGCAACACACTCTTTACAGAAGCTGCACCCATGTTGTGAAAAGTCGAGTACCGGAAACTTACCTCTACCCGCTTTAATAATGCCGTAAGGACAGGCTCTTAGACACTCGCCGCAGCGTGTGCAGCGTTCGACAAACAGCGCTTCTGACACTGCCCAGGGCGGACGAATGGGGTGATTAACTCCCTTGAAATCACCGGACAAAAACTGACTGCGGTTTATGTTCCTATGCATGTACGCCGACTATGAGTAATACGATCGTGCTATATTCTCAAGGCGTACTTAACGATACCTTGATATCAATCAATAAATCATAGAAATCTTATTTACTACAATAAGTTACCGTTATCGAGGTATGTCGTTGATAAACCTATTAGGTATGATATTTACTACTTTCTGGGTATTTCTGACTCACTTACCGGGATATGAACTCTGAGTCACAAATTAGACAGCGCCCAGACTGCGGCCTCTACCCGCGAATGCAGTTCAAGTTTCTTCAGCAGATGTTTTACGTGCACTTTGACGGTTCCCTCCGATATCTCCAGGCGGTCTGCGATGATTCTGTTACTTAATCCCTGCGACACCAGCGCTAGAATCTGCCGCTCCCGTTCAGTCAGATTGGCGGCAGCGTTCGCATCCCCCTTTCGTCTGTCCTCTCTCAGCGCGTGTGCCAGCAGCTGAGTCAGGCGCTCGCTGATCACCACTTTGCCGGCAGCAGCCTGACGCAGCGACAGCAATATATCCTCAGGTTCCATGTCTTTCAGCAGATAGCCGTCGGCACCGCTCCGCAATGCAGCAATAACGTCCTCTTCGTTGTCAGAAACCGTCAGCATCAAAACACGCGCCTCGATGTCTGCCTGCTTGATTGCAGCCAGTGTCTCAAGACCACTCATGCCCTTCATGTTGATATCAAGGAGAATAAAATCGGGATTGAGTTCTGTGGCGAGCCGCAGCCCGTCAGGACCGTTAGCGGCCTCTCCTACCAGCGTCATTGAATCGTCCATACTGACCAAGTCCGACACCCCCTTGCGGAACAGCGGATGGTCGTCGATAGCGAGTATCTTGATGGTCTTGGTTGAATTCATGGCGTCACAGGCGCTCACTCACATGCCCCGAACCAGGTGGTTGTGCGACGGAGACCCGTCAGTGTCCGAGACTGAGAAAGTGAGTGTAACCCTGGTGCCGCCGCTTGGCGATACACCGATCGATAATTTGCCGCCTAACCACTCGGCACGCTCCTGCATGATCGGAAGGCCGTAATGACTCAGCATCTCGACCTCCTCGCCTAAGCCGATGCCGTCATCGTCAATCATCACCTTAACCAGGCCGCTTGCAGCGCACTCCACATCGACGCTTGCCTTGGTCGCGCTGGCATGGCGCAGCACATTCGAAAGCGCTTCCCTGACAATTTGAATAACGTGAATTTCCGCATTGGGATTGAACTGACAGTTCGCAATCCGGTCGTCAAGTGTAATCTCAATACTGCTCCTCTCCCGGTATTCGTTCACCGTGTCTTCCAGTGCTGCGGAGAGCCCCTCCGGGTTGATGCGCAGTCTGAATGTTGTCAACAGCTCCCTGAGTTGCCGGTAGGCACCGTTCAGACCTTTACGCAGCATGCCGGAAACCTGCAGCGCCGCCGACTGACCGCTCCCCTCTTTGATCTCCTTCTCGAGCCGGCTCACCTGTATTTTTAAATAGGAGAGCGACTGCGCGAGCGAATCGTGCAGCTCTCTGGCGATCACACTGCGCTCCTCCTGCAGCGACAGCATACGGCTTTGTGACGCCTGCCTGGCCATGTTGATCGAGATGGCAATATGACTGGCTACGGCTTCCAGCAACCGCTGCTGCCACTCATCCAACCCCTCACCTGCAGGCCCTGACAACGCTAATACCAGCGCACCGTACTGCTGCTCTTGATCGCGGATCGGCAACGAAAGATAGCGGCTCATGCCGTCACTGCCGGATGCAGCCTCGAACAGATGGGTTTCGCCGTTGCCGAAACAGTCGCCACAATCCGGCAGTTGACAGTCGCTATGAACCTGCAATGCTGACTGTGTCGTTGCCAGACGATAAGCCTGCTTGTCACCCGGCCGGCCGATACAGATACTTCCCCCGGCACACCCGGTAAGGCGTTCTATATCGCGAATAAGCTCGGTGAGAACCGCTGTCGTCGGAGGGGACTCGCTCAGCCGTCGCGAGGTGGCGTATAGCAGTTCCAGCGACTGGTTGCTGCGTTCGAGATTTGCGGTCTTCTCCTTGACTCGACTTTCCAGATCCTGATAGACCCTGGAGAGATCCTCCGCCATGAGATTGAAAGCCGACCCCAGCTGGCCCAGTTCATCGTCATTCAGATACCTGCTGCGCACGGAGAAATCCCTGTTCCTGGCTGCATTGGCGCAGCTCAGCAGATCCCGCAGGGGAAGCAGTACATCCTTTTGCGTCAGGTACAGGCTGACAAATACCACGATCAGTGTCAGCACCAGAGAGATCAACTGAATCAGATGAAGCTGTTGCGTCTTCTCCTCAGCATCCAGTTCCAACATTTTAACGAAATAGTGTATATCTTCGACGAACCTATCCACATGTGCGAGATAGAACGCCCTCTGTTGCTCGGTATCCGGTTTATCGAAAGGTTGCTTTTGCGCTGCAATATAAGCCTGCAACGGCGGCTCCATCTGTGACTGCCAGTGCTGCTCCACCGCCAGATAGGCTTGTGTAACCCGGTCGCTTGCGCCCTTGTCGAGAACATTGTGAATCCGGGGACTGAGCAGGCGCTGATTGTACTCCTCCACCAGCTGCTCTGTCGTTATCCTGGCGCGCTGCTCCGATTCGCGCTCAGCGTGAATCAGGCTGCTGGCGATGCGATAGGACTGCATCCGCAGCGTTCCCGCCTGATTGATCGCCGCGGCAAACCCATCCAGCGTGCGCGCAATCAGGACCGAGCTCAACATACCGATTAACGCAAGTGTGGTGATGCCTGCCATCGCCATGCCCAGCCGCAGCAGCAGGGATTTTCTTCGCTTTGTCACAGGCATCTCCTGGCTTTGAACCGCCATCCGGATGATCTCCTCTGGAAGTTGCCGGACCTGAAAACAACAGTATCTCCGGCCACGTCCGTATATCAAGCGGAGCAGCCGGTTTCCGGTCAGCTCCCGATTATGAGAAAATTACTGTTTTCGTTTACCTTTGTAACCTCTCCCTGATGCCTAACCCTTCGATTTCCAGCGCACTCGCCGATCCCCGCTTTCCGCCCCTGCCCGCAGGCGGCACCGAAAGGTTGCAGTGGGGACGCCTCTACGGCAGTTGCAGCGCACTGGCGATTGCCTCTGCGGCGAAACAGTTCGACGGGCTGCTGCTGGTGATTGTCGACGACGTATCGGACGCGAACAGTCTGCTGCACGATCTCGGCTTTTTTCTGAGTGGAAGCGATATCCCGGTGCTTTCACTGCCCGACTGGGAGACGCTGCCGTACGACGTCTTTTCACCGCTGCCGGAACTGGTCTCCCAGCGGCTACTGACACTGCATCGGCTCAGCTCCGTCGACAACGGGGTGCTTGTCGTGCCGGTGAGCACCCTGCTGCAGCGACTGCTGCCAAAATCCTATCTTGATGCCCACGCTTTCGTCCTGCAGCGTGGTGACACCCTTTCGCTCACGCATATACGCAGGCAACTGGAAGCGGCGGGTTATCAATGCGTTTCCCAAGTTTTCGCCCATGGCGAATTTGCGGTGCGCGGTTCGCTGCTCGATCTCTATCCGATGGGCAGCGAACTGCCGTACAGAATCGATCTGCTCGACGACGAGATCGACAGTATCCGCACCTTCGATCCGGAAACCCAGCGGACGCTGGACCGGACCGACCGCATCGATATGCTGCCGGCAAGAGAGTTCCCGCTCGATGACGCGGGTATCACCCAGTTCCGGCGCGCTTTCCGAAATCAGTTTGAAGGCGATCCGCAGCGCACGCTCATCTATCCAGAGGTGTCAGCGGGAAACGCCGTGGGTGGGCTCGAGTACTATCTTCCGCTGTTTTACGAAAACACCGTCACGCTGTTCGATTACCTTCCCACACGTTATCTGACAATCGGCTTCGACACCACACGCGATGCAGCCGGCGCTTTTCTTGCACAGGTGGCGCAGCGGTACGAGCAGCGGCGGCACGACATACAAAGGCCGCTGTTACCGCCGGAGGCTCTCTATTTAAATGACGCCGAACTGGCGGCAGTCATGAAACTGGGCCGTTCCATCCGGATTCAATGGTCCGAGATCGAGCAGCGTGGCAAAGGATTTTCAGGCTTTTTCAATTTCCCGAGTCGCACATTGCCGCCGGTCAGCATCCAGACACGCGCCATGCAGCCGGCCGGAGCACTCAAATCCTTTCTTGCCGACAGCGCCGCCCGTGTGCTTTTCGTGGCCGAAAGCGCCGGTCGCCGTGAGTTGCTGCTGGAAACCCTGGGTGCCTTCGGTATTCACCCCAGGGTGATTGCGGGCTGGCCGGAATTCTTGCACGGCGCAGAGACGCTGGCGCTCACCACCTCGCAGATCGAAAAGGGACTCTGGCTGGAACAGCCGGAAATCGTCGTTATCACCGAAACCCAGCTGCTGGGCGAGCGGGTCAGACAGGAGCGCAGACGGCGAGCCAAGCAGCGGGATGCCGAGCTGGTTGTCAGAAATCTGACAGAGCTGCATATCGGCGCGCCGGTGGTGCACGAAGCGCATGGCGTCGGGCGCTACCAGGGTTTGCAGACGCTCGATGTCGCCGGCATGCAGACCGAATTCCTAACCCTGGAGTATGCCAGGGGCGACAAGCTCTATGTACCGGTCTCCTCGCTGCATGTGATCAGCCGCTACACCGGCGTCTCATCCGAGAACGCGCCGCTGCACCGTCTTGGTGGAGATCAGTGGGAGAAAATCAAACGCAAAGCTGCGGAAAAGGCCAGGGATGTAGCCGCTGAGCTGCTGGCAATTCACGCACGGCGCGCAGCCAATCAGGGGTTCGCCTTTCCCGATCCGGGAGAGGAGTACAACGCTTTTGCCGCTTCGTTCGATTTTGAAGAGACGCCGGACCAACAGCAGGCGATCGAACAGGTATTGGCGGATATGACCGGTTCCACTCCGATGGACCGGGTGGTCTGCGGCGATGTGGGATTCGGCAAAACCGAAGTTGCCATGCGTGCCGCCTTCACCGCGGTGCAAGGCGGCCGCCAGGTTGCAGTACTGGTGCCCACCACCCTGTTGGCGCAGCAGCATCATGAAAACTTTTCCGATCGCTTTGCAGATTGGCCGGTAAAGATCGCCAGCATCTCCCGCTTCAATGAAGCCGGAGAGCAAAAAACGGTGGTTGCCGGCCTAGCGGACGGCACGGTCGATATTGTGATCGGTACCCACAAACTGCTGCAGGGTTCCATTGTTTACAAGAACCTGGGGCTGGTCATTATTGATGAAGAACACCGCTTCGGTGTGCGGCACAAGGAGCAGCTCAAGGCGCTGCGGGCAGAGGTGGATCTGCTGACACTCACCGCAACACCGATTCCGCGTACGCTGAATATGGCTATGGCGGGAATGCGCGATCTCTCGATCATCGCCACACCGCCGGCGGAACGTCACCCGATCAAGACCTTTGTCAACCAGTGGAACGACAGTCTCGTGGTCGAAGCCTGCCAACGCGAGATCAAACGCGGTGGTCAGGTCTATTTTCTGCACAACGAGGTCGCGACTATAGATACCATCGCGGCCAAGTTGAAGAAGTTGTTGCCGAACGCCAAAATCCAGACTGCGCACGGACAGATGCGGGAACGGGAACTGGAGACGATCATGCGGGACTTCTACCATCAGCGTTTCAATATTCTGGTCTGCACCACGATTATCGAGAGCGGCATTGATATCCCCAGCGCCAACACCATTCTGGTCAACCGGGCCGACAAACTCGGCCTGGCACAACTGCACCAACTGCGCGGCAGGGTCGGGCGCTCCCATCATCGTGCTTACGCCTACCTGATCACCCCTCCCCCGAAGGCAATCACGGCAGATGCCAAAAAGCGTCTCGAGGCGATAGAATCGCTGGAAGATCTCGGTGCCGGTTTTACGCTGGCGACCCATGATCTTGAGATCAGAGGCGCAGGAGAGTTGCTGGGCGATGAACAGAGCGGGCAGATTCATGAGGTAGGCTTCTCGCTCTACTCGGAACTTCTCGAGCGGGCGGTCAAAGCGCTCAAGGCAGGAGAACATCCCGATCTGGACCGACCGCTGGATCATGGTGCGGAGATCGATCTGCAGATACCGGCGCTTATTCCGGCAGATTATCTGCCCGATGTACATACCCGGCTGGTGATGTACAAACGGATCGCCAGCGCGGCAGATGACGCGGAACTAAAGGAGCTGCAGGTTGAGATGATCGACCGGTTCGGTTTACTTCCGGATCCGGCAAAAGCGCTTTTCTCCATCACCGGAATGAAGCTGAAAGCCAACCCAATGGGAATAAAAAAGTTGGAGGCAGGTGCCGACTCCGGCCGAATTCTCTTCCGTGGAACACCCAACATCGACCCCGCAAGGATAATCAAACTGATACAGACCCGGCCGCAGGAGTTTAAGTTGGAAGGTGGCGACAAGATCCGTTTTTTCAGATCCATGCCCAACCCCTGGAACCGTATCGAACAGGTGGCTGCCCTGCTGGACGAGATAGGCGGCAGAGATTAGGATTACGTTATGAAAATCAACACTCGGCTCGCTGCCCTTCTGCTCGGTCTCCTGCTCGTCCCCCAGGTCAGCATAGGTGCGACATGGTATACGATCGAACTGGTACTTTTTACCAGGAACACGACACCCGCTGCGAGCGGAGAGGTCTGGTCGCAAGCATCCGGGGATCTGGATTGGGACAGTTCGCGTTCGGGCAACTATGCCCTTGTGCCGGGGGGGAGCTTGCGGCTGTCGGGTATCGAACAGGCACTGAAGCAGGCTGCAGGATTGACCCCAGTGATTCACACGGCATGGCAGCAGCCGGCTTACAGCCGTAATGCAGCAACTCCGTTCTATCTCAAATCAGACCGGGAAATTGCACCCGGGACACCGCTGATTGAAGGGATGGTTAAAGTCAGCGTCAGCCGCTACCTTCACGTCGATCTGGATCTTCTGATGCGTGGTGCGCCTGCGGGTGCTGCCCGGCTTCCTGGAGGATTTCAGACTTTTCGTTTTACCGAACAGCGGCGCATGCGCAGCGGAGAAGTTCACTATATCGATCACCCACTGATGGGAATGCTGATTCTGATCACGCCCCTGGGCTAAGCTGTCATCCTGTACTCGGAAAAACCTTAAAACGCAAATTCTCTGAACAAGCGGACATGCACGAGCCGTTCAACAACGAATCATACGAAATCGAATCCCTGTATTAACAGGGTGCGGGACAGAGTTTAAGAGTCAGTTAAAATCGGATCTGAAACCAGGCAGTTCTTTCTTGAACAGCCGTGTCACGGAAGCAGAGTGCAAAAGCGGCGATTATGAGTTGCTCAACTTCGAAAAAAGTTGCTTTGCCATATCCTTGTTGAACTCGGCCACTTTCTTGCGCTCCTGCTCTGGCTCGCGTACCGCGCATGACTGATCCTCGGTATCGTCGTAAGTGATAAAACCGGATTTGCTCTTGTCTTTTAACACACTCATCACCAGCTCCGGACCGATACGGCGTTTATTGTCGGCAAAGCCATAGACCAGCGCCGTATCACAAATCACGTTGATGATTCGCGGTATGCCTTTGCTGGCACGGTAGATCAATTGTACGGCTTCTTTGGAAAAAACAGACCTATCCCGCCCCGCGTGCCTGGTGCGGTGCAGAATATAGCTGTGGACCTCGGACTCATCCAGCGCGGGAAGGTGATAGTCAACCGACACTCTCTGACGAAATTGCAGCAGTTCCGGACGCTTAAGGAGGCCCAACAGTTGTGGCTGACCAACCAGTATCAACTGCAGGACTTGATCCTTGTCGGCATTGACATTGGACAGCATCCGCAACTCTTCTAAAACCTGGGGATTCAGATTCTGGGCTTCATCTATAATCAACACAGTCCGGCGATTCTGTGCATACTGATCGATCAGAAAATGTGTGAACTGGTCGAACAGGGCCACGCGATTCGCCTCCCGGTACTCCTGCCCGAACGCCAACAACACCCACTGCAGCAACTCACCCATTTCACGGTGAGTGTTGCTTACCAGTCCAACGGTAACATCGTCATGCATCTCATCCAGCAGATGCCTTATCAGGGTCGTTTTACCGCTTCCGACCTCGCCGGTTATCACCGTAAAACCCGCTTGATTCACCAGTCCATATTCGAGCATCGAATAGGCAGTGCTGTGTTTATCCCCCAAATATAAAAATGCCGGATCAGGGAGTAAAGTGAAGGGTTTTTCTGTAAAGCCGTAAAACGCCTCGTACATCCTTGCCAGTTACCTTAAGTAGTTGTTGCTGTTATCGGCAATTGCCAGATTACGAATCAATGGATCGCAATTGAATTAGCGGCAATTTCCCGAATTTCCTTTACAATTAAATTTTAACTTTACAATCAGCAGGATAGTCACAAACCAGCTGGCGATCAAGCGCTCTCTGAACAACCGTTAAAACATATGGGTCTTCGATCAACCTTTGCGGATATCTGCCAACAGCTGTTTGGCTCTTTCGATCCCCTCGAACTCGACCCCAGAAGCCAGTGACATCTCCAACTCCTTCTTTGCATCTTCGGTGCGACCCGCTTCGTAATAGGCAGCGCCCAGATGATATCTGATTTCCGGGTTGTTGCCTTGACCTTCTACGGCCCGCTTCAGGATACCTATCGCTTGTTCGGATTTACCCTGTTTGAAATTTACCCAGCCAAGCGTGTCCAGGTATACCGGGTTATCTGAAAGCTCAAAGCGTTGCACCAGGCTGGCGGCCTTGCTCAAGTCATCCTGGCTAGGCGCACCCCTGATCAACAACATCGCGTAGTTATTGGCGGCTGCTGTCATGTTTGGAAATCGATCCAGCAAGACTTGGTAGATTCCGATAGCAAGCTCACGCTCCCCCTTCTGGTCGAGGTGTGTCGCCAACTCCAGCCCGAGCAAGGGATCCTGAGTCGCCTTGTATCCGTCGCGAATAACATCGATGGCCTTTGTCATTTCCCCTTGGACTATAAAGGACTTGGCAATGTTCTTATAAGGCAGCTCCCATTTCGGGCTGATCTGCAGAGCAGCCTCGAAAGCCTTTCTCGCATCGGCATATTGCTGCTGTCCCAAGAGGATCTCGCCCTCCAAATTCTTGGCCAGAAAATGCTTCGGATTGCGACTCACAACCTGCCGGACTCGCTCCAGCGCCTGATCTGCCCTCCCCGCCAGAAGCAAGCTGCGGGACATGTCAAGCAGCGGTTCTGTTGCATCCGGATTGCGCTGCAATGATTGCTCAAACGCCTTTACACTATCTTCCAATCTGTGTTCGCCCTGCAGTGCCAGTCCCTGATAGTAATAACCCAGCGGATTATCGGGATATGATTTGCGCATCTGTTCCGAAAGCGCCATGACAACTTCCCATTGCTTCTGATTGGCGCGAATTTTGGCAATGGTTTGAATTACCGCAAGGTTGTCAGGCGTAAAACGCAGCATCCGTTCAAGCACGGTTACCGCCTCATCCAGTTCGCCTGTATTCACCAGCAACTGAACGAGCTCAATGTTTGCGTCTGCTTCCTGTGGGCTCGCCTGAACAGCGTTTTCCAGACTCTGGCGCGCGAGGGAGATTTCGTTCTTCAATAAATGAGCTCTCGCCTTAAGGCGGTGCGCTTTGACGTACCCTGGATCATCCTTGAGCAAGGTGCGCAGATCCACTATGCCCCTGTCGGGTTCCTTGCTGTCCAGGGCAAGTGCTGCCCGGATAAGCAGCGCTTCCTGTTGCCTTGGGTTCTCTTTTAGAACCTCCTCAATCAACGCGTTTGCAGCATCGGTTTTCCGCTCAGCCACGAGGACACCCGCCAGCTTGGTCTTGGCGGTTTCAGCATCAGGCAGGTCACCCGCCTTATCTATGATTTGCTGAAAGGTCTGTTTCGCCGCATCGAAATTTCGACTGTTAATGTAGTGCTGAGCAAGGTGAAGTTGCAGCGCATAAGAATCGGGCGAAGCCGCAACAAACGCCTTTAACTCTTGCTCGCTCTGACCCTCCGTACCATATCTATCGAAGTACTGAACAAGCGCCAGTTTTGCGTCAGTACTCTCCGGTATTGCGGCAACCGCTTCGCGGAGTACCTTTTCACCTTCGGTTGTCTTTCCCTTTTCTATATGATAAGCCGCCAGACGTACACGGCCAGCCAAGTCCTCCGGCTTCAACTCGATCATTCGCTCCAATGTCTTGATTACACCTTCGGTGTTACCGGTCTGCTCATAAAGCCTGGCCAGAAGAATATGGAGCGGAATCGACTCCGGCTGCTTCTCAATGCCTTTTTGCGCCAGTGCGACGGCGCCTTCGATGTCACCCTTATCGGCATAAAGTGCTGACAGCAACGATATGGCATCCGCGTTGCCCGGATCGGCACTGACCGCACTTTGGGCCTCTTTGAGCGCTACATCCTTTTTACCCAGCTTGGCGTTGGCTAACCCTTTCAGTACAAGTGCGCCAATGTTATCGGGGTCGCTTTGTAATACCGTTTCGGCTGACTCCAGCGCCTTTTCGGGAGCGCCGCTCAAGGCATACAAGCGCCCCAAATGGACCAGCGCGCCCGCGTGCGTAGGATCAAGCTCGAGAGCACGGGTAAACAGTGCATACGCTTTGCGCCAGTCCTGCTCATGTTCCTCAATCTGGCCGAACATGTAATAACCCTCTACATCGCTCGGATCGATCTGCAGCACATTTTTGAATTCCAGGCGTGCTTTGACGTAGTTGCCCTGCTGATACAGCTCCATGCCTCTTTGAAAATACTTTGTTTTGCGATCTTCCTTACTGCCGCCGCAAGCGACCAAAAGAGACAAGGCAACTAAAATCAAGAACGGGCGCGTGACGGGCCAAATACTGATCATCCCTATTAATACTCCACCACGTTAACTGAAAAACAAGCGGCCGATTGTACACTAATCTTCAGTCAGATTAGCTATTTGAAACAAACCGGACCAGCGTTCAGCGGGTCCGACTGAGAACCTCCGCCACTGTTTTCGCCGCATCTTCCGCGATCTGACCTACCGTTGCTTCCAGCATATAGCAGGGAGAGGTGACCAGATTATTCGCTTCGTCCACAACCACCTCCCCGTGGCCGCTACGCTGATGCTTGCCGCCCATGGCCTCGATTGCTGCGGCCGTCGCCGCATCCGCTCCGATCGTCACTTTGGCTCCCGGGAGGATCTTTGCCATAACCGCGGGAGCGATGCACAGCGCGCCAATTGGCTTGCCCCGGTCGAGCATCGCCTTTACCGCAGAGGCTACGCCTCCATCAACCGAACAATCCGCTCCCTCGAAGGCAAAGGATGAGAGGTTCTTGGCCGCACCAAAACCTCCAGGAAATATAACTGCATCAAATGCATCCGCATCGAACTTGGACAAGGGCTCGATATTCCCGCGAGCCAATCTAGCCGACTCCACAAGTACGTTTCTGACTTCATCGGATGCCTCTCCGGTGAGGTGATTTATCACATGGTGCTGAATGATGTCGGGGGCAAAACATTGGTACGCCGCTCCCTGCTGGTCAATTGCCAGTAATGTCAGCACCGCTTCATGAATTTCACTACCATCGTAAACACCGCATCCCGAGAGCACCACTGCGACCTGTTTTTGTTCCACTTTATTCTCTCCTTTTGCATTTCGCGCACTATATCGTGCCGTGTTAGAATCAACTTGTGAGAGTTTAGCACATCTATTTATTACGATTTATTTTTTCTGATAATTATCAATAGCTTAATCCTGATAAATCAAGCTTGAATCGGCACCGAGGTAGAAAACCTTGCTGACGATAAAAAGGGGGAGAATTACACTTTTCCTCATTGGAAAACCCATAATTCTATTCCCGCCGCAATTGGCGGGGTATTTCTGAATAACTTGCAGTACGACGCTGGCGCCACTCCCTCATTTTCGCCGGATACCAGGATTTATAGGCATTAGCAGAGACAGCAAACCCGTTGCGCCATTCGCAGAAACCCAGAGCGGACGATCTTTATCGGCATTAGATCTGCCCTTCATTGATTTGCTGCCAACCACTTCATAACATCAATGCTTTAAATTGAAGTCGCAATAATGACCAACCCACTCCTGTGCACACCACAATGTTTACTCCCAGCATGAAATCGAAAATTGCAATCAACGGCTATGGCCGGATCGGCCGCTGTATTCTGCGGGCGCTTTTTGAATCCGAGTACTATCGGTCCAAACTCCAAATTGTCGCCATCAATGAACTTGCCGACCTGGCGAATGTTGCCCATCTGACAAAATACGATACCACCCATGGACGATTCTCTGCCAAGGTGACTAAAGAGAAGCAAAAACTGGTGATTGACGGAGAGCAGATCGCAGTTTTCTCCGAATCCGATCCGACACGCCTACCTTGGAAAGCGCTCGGCGTGGCTCTGGTAATGGAGTGCACCGGCGTATTCAAAAGCAGAGCAGATGCCGCGCTTCACTTTGCCGGTGGTGCCCAAAAAGTACTCTTCTCTCATCCTGCGGAAGCTGATGTGGATGCCACTGTTGTTTTCGGTGTCAATCATGCACAACTTACCAACCGTCACCGGATTGTATCCAACGCCTCGTGCACCACTAACGGCATAATTCCGGTGCTTAATACGCTGGAACAGCACTTTGGCATCGAATGCGCGATGATCACGACCATCCATTCGGCTATGCACGATCAGCCGGTGATTGACGCCTATGATAAGGATCTAAGGAAAACCCGTTCTGCGCTGCAATCCATTATTCCAGTGGAAACCGAACTGGCAAAAGGCATAGCGCGAATCCTGCCCGAATTGACGGGCAAAGTCACCGCTCAGGCAATCCGCGTACCCACAATAAATGTCTCTATGATGGACCTGACTGTTAAAGTGGAGAAATCCTGCAATCGCAGAGAGGTGAACAATGCACTCAGAAGTGCTTCTCTTCTCTACCCGGGAAGAGTACTCGGTTTTAGTGATGAGTTGCTGGTTTCCGCTGACTTTAACCACGACCCGAGCTCTTCGATTGTCGATGCCAACCAAACCCAGGTCTGCAACCGGTGTATGGTCAAAGTCGTTACCTGGTTTGACAATGAATGGGGTTACGCGAACCGCATGCTCGACACCGCTATTGCAATGATGGAGGCGGAGTGAACAGGGGCGGATTCTCACTCCTCCCTGAGGCGCCCGTCAGGATAGACTACTGGCAGCCCGAACATCAGCCAAAGCTGCAGTCCGCCACGATAATAGCGTATCTTTTCAGCTGGATACCCTAGGCTTCGCATACCCTGAATAGCAGTCGGCGACTGTCCGCACCAAGGTCCATTGCACCACAGAACCACTGTTTTGGCGTTGGAAAAATCCCAAGCTTCAGATGGCCGTATGACGCCGAGCCGTGCCAACGAATCCTCGAGGGTCAGATCGTCGGCGCCCTGTGCACTGTTCAACTGGTTGAAAGGGATGTTTATCGACCCGGGAATGGTACCTCTTGCGTGCCAATCCGGAGTACGGGCATCAACCAAAACACCGGAGCCGTCCTTCAATTGCGTCTGCATGAACTGAACCAATTCGATCTCACCGATGGTATCAACCCCTTCGGCTGCACTCATCGGCTGCGCGCAAAACGGCGGGCAGGGCCGTGAAGTTCGTGCAAAGTCCGGCGATATCATCGCCTCCGTGTCCTGATTCCTGATAATGTGTATCTCTTGCCCGCCGTGCTGTACCGCGAACTCCCCGATCTCGCGGGTTATTCCGACCTCCAGGCCCATCGCGGTGCCGGAAAGGAAGAAAAACGAAAACAGCAACAGCACTCCGTTTTTCAACATGTGCCGGCAACTCCTTGAAAGAGAATGGTTATCAAGACGCGGAAAACTCAGCGCAACATGGGCGCCGACATGGTGTCCATCAATCTGGACAAGCTTGCCACGGTGCCGGCACCGAGGCGTTTGGCAAATCGTTCCAGCAGATCCTCTTTATCGGTAAAATCCACTAAATTTTCAGCGCCGATCACTTCACGGGCGACATAACTGCTGCTACCCAATTCATCCGCGAGTCCAAGCTTGATACTCTCTTCTCCGGTCCAGAAAAGTCCGCTGAAAATCTCCTCGCTCTCCTGTAAACGCTCCCCCCTGCCTGCTTTTACCGTGTCGATGAACTGCCTGTGCACGCGATCCAGCATCTTTCTCATGTGAATCATATCGTTGGGTTTCAGTGGCGAAAAAGGATCGAAGATCGCTTTATTTTCCCCTGCCGTTAAAAGGCGGCGTTCCACGCCCAGCTTCTCCATACTCCCGACAAAACCGAAGCCATTCATCAACACCCCGATGGAACCGACAATACTCGCCTTATCGACATAAATTTTGTCGGCAGCAACGGCTATGTAATAACCACCGGAAGCACACAGGTCTGTCACCACGGCGTACACGGGAGTATCCGGATATTGCTTCTTCAGCCGGTTGATTTCGTCATTGATATACCCTGACTGAACTGGACTGCCTCCGGGACTGTTGATGCGCAAGATCACACCTTTGGTTTTTTCATCTTCGAAAGCCTTGCGCAGACTGCCGATTATCTTGTCCGCGCTAGCCTCCGTGTCTGATGCAATTACGCCTTTCACTTCGATCACCGCGGTGTGTTTGCCGCTTGGTTTGAGGCTGGCATCAGGAAGTTTTTCCGGCAGCCATAACATCAGCAGCACGGTCAGATAAGCAAACGCGAACAACTTGAAAAAAATACTCCAACGGCGGGCTTTGCGCTGCTCTTTGAAAGAGGCGGTAGCCAACTCTCTCAACAATTCACGTTCCCATCCCGAAGCAGGAAAATCGTCGTGTCCGTTATTAATCTCTTTTCTATTAAAAATCATGCAATATACCGTATTTATTAAACTATTTTAACCATTCATTCCGGCTCTGTTGAATCGTTCAGGCATTTATTCGACGAGGTAGTCTCAATCGTTCCGATCTCTTCAAGACGTTCGCAGATCTCTCGAATATCGTGCAGACAAAATACCGGGTCATGCGCGAGCAGTCGCGCCAGGGGATGTACACCATAGCTGACTGCCACGCTTCTGACACCTGCATTTCTGGCCATCTGCAGATCGTATTCGGTATCACCTATCATTAGCGCCCGTTCCGGAGACACATTTAGTTGATCCAGTATTTGGAATAGCATCTCCGGATGAGGTTTAGAAAGTGTTTCATCAGCACATCTAGTGGTTTGAAAACAGTCTGATAAACCGGTGGCTTCCAACACCAGATCAAGCCCACGCCTGCCTTTACCCGTTGCAACAGCCAATAGATAACCCGATCTGGCCAGCTCCCTGATGGTCTCGCCTGCACCGGGAAAGAGGGACGATGGTGTTTCATTTTCGCGCAGAAAATGGTGGCGATAACGCTCCGACATCGCAACTACTCTGCCCATATCCAGCTCAGGTAAAAGTGTAGCAATTGCCTCCATTAGCCCCAACCCTATGATATTTCTGATATTGTCGGGATCTGGAACGATAAACTTTAGATCGGATGCCGCAGCTTGCATACAAGCCACGATGCGGGCCTCGGAATCCATAAGGGTTCCGTCCCAATCAAAAATCAGAAGCTCAGGTTTTTCGCCCATCTCAAAACCAATCAGAACCGCGCAAGTTGATGAAAGATATCGTTAAGGAGTTGTGATTAAGAACTTTTTTCAGTAACTCAAGATGCGACTTCACAAGATATTCCGGATCGTAGAGGTGCTTCACGGCAATCGCTCCAACAGTGTCTGTAAGGCCGGTTCGAGCGGGGCTGTAATCACAATATCGGTTGAGGTTTCCGGCCAGCGGAAGCGCAGGGATTCAGCGTGCAGAAATAGACGTTTGAGACCAAGCTCGCGCAAACGCCTGTTGCTCTCGTTATCACCGTACTTTTCATCACCGAGTATCGGCGTTCCCAGATGCGCAGCGTGGACCCGGATCTGATGGGTACGGCCGGTCACAAGCTGAGCCTCCACCAGCATGCAGCCGTTGAATCGCCGGCGGACTTTGAAGCGGGTAAGTGCCGGTTTGCCCGCCGGGTCGACCCGGACGACTCGCTCACCGCTCTGCAGTGTGTTCTTGCGTAACGGCTGCTCTACCTCCACATGGTCATTTCGCCAACTACCCTCGACCAGTGCAAGATAGCGCTTGTCAATCCGATTATTGCGCAACAATTCATGCAATACGCGTAACGCACTGCGGCGCCTGCTAATCAACAGACAACCGGAGGTATCCCGGTCCAGTCGATGGACGAGTTCCAACTCCCTCTCCTCAGGAAACAGCGCCCGCAATGCTTCGATGGCGCCGTACTGCATCCCGCTGCCACCATGCACGGCAAGTCCCGTTTCTTTATTAAGCACCAGAAATCGATCATCCCGGTACAAAATGGCTGGTGCCAAGCGCTGCAACAAACGCACATCGGGGTTAACCTCCTGCCGCTCGAGCAAGCTAAGCGGCGGAATTCGCACCATGTCATCTGCCTGAATACGGTAACTGGCCTGCTTTCTTCCTCTATTCACCCTAACTTCTCCGCGCCGGATTATCCGATAGACGTAGCTCTTGGGTACTCCTTTCAACACGTTGATGAGAAAATTATCGATTCTCTGCCCCGCGTGCCCAGGCTCGACTCGGAGAATTCGTACGGATGACTTTTTCTGTTCACTTTCTGACATTTGCATATGATAACAGCTCACACCGGAATTGATGCTCCTGCACAACAAAGCTATACTTTTAGCGCGATGCGTTTCACCGACAGCATATTGTTGAGTTCATTCAGCGCATACTTGAGTAAAGAATTTTGCATACCGTACTCCGTTTGTGATTGGCCTCGGAGGCGGAAATAATCAGGCTTGGGCCCGCCTGACAGGTAACTTATAACGCTGAACCGTCGGGATAATCTGAAGTTCGGCTATAGGTCGTTGTTGAAAGAAGCTTCTGTTTTTTCGTATGCATATTACGAAAAATCAAGAAATTACCGCGTACTCGATCTGGTAGAGCCACCGTGCGGCACACGCTCCGCAAAGCGGGCTCAAGCGTGCCCACCACAGCTCCCGGTGATTGGCAGAGTGCCCCGGAGTAATGGCTGACATGCCACGCGCCTACCCGGGTGTTCTGTTGAGGCACACCCGAAGATGCGAAGTGCGCTGAAGGATAAAACACAATATGAAACGCATGCTGATCAACGCAACTCAGCCGGAAGAGTTGCGTGTAGCCATCGTGGATGGCCAAAAGTTGTTCAATCTAGATATCGAAGCTCCCGGCCGGGAGCAGAAAAAAGCAAACGTTTATAGAGGCCGTATCACACGAGTAGAGCCCAGTCTAGAAGCGGCTTTTGTCGATTACGGCTCGGAAAGGCACGGTTTTCTCCCGCTTAAGGAGATATCACGCAGTTACTTTTCTGAAAAATCCCTTGAAGGCGGCGGACGAATAAATATTCGTGACGCGATAAAAGAGGGGCAGGAAATTACCATCCAGATTGAGAAAGAGGAGCGGGGAAACAAGGGGGCAGCACTTACCACATTCGTTTCGCTGGCGGGCCGCTACCTGGTGCTGATGCCTAACAATCCCAGAGCCGGCGGCGTCTCCAGGCGTATTGAAGGCCAGGATCGGAGTGATCTTCGCGAGGCGATGAGCAGTCTTACGATACCGGATGGAATGGGGCTGATTGTCCGCACAGCAGGAGTGGGTAAAAGCGCGGAAGAGCTGCAGTGGGATTTGGACTACCTGCTGCAGCTTTGGCAAGCGATTGAAAATTCTGCCAGTGAAAAATCTGCCCCCTTTCTGATATACCAGGAAAGTAATGTCATTATCCGCTCGATCAGGGACTATCTGCGCCAGGATATCGGTGAAATCTTGATCGACGACAAAGAGGTCTTCGCCGATGCCTGTGAATTCATCGAACAGGTCATGCCCGCTTACCGGCGTAAAGTCCGCTTTTATGAAGACGATGTTCCGCTCTTCAGCCGCTACCAGATCGAGAGCCAGATTGAGTCAGCATTTCAGCGCGAAGTGAGGCTGCCTTCCGGCGGAGCTATCGTTATCGACCACAGCGAAGC
Source organism: Chromatiaceae bacterium (assembly GCA_024235255.1). Taxonomy (GTDB): domain Bacteria; phylum Pseudomonadota; class Gammaproteobacteria; order Chromatiales; family Chromatiaceae; genus HKST-UBA178. Next base: position 215,576 of record JACKMT010000006.1, on the reverse strand, counting down.
GCTGACATCAATCGACATTAACTCCTCGCGGGCGACGCGCGGCGCCGATATTGAAGAGACAGCACTCAATACCAACCTGGAAGCTGCCGACGAGATCGCCCGGCAACTGCGTCTGAGGGACATGGGCGGACTCTTTGTTATTGATTTTATTGACATGTCGCCTGCAAAGAACCAGCGGGATGTTGAAAACCGGCTGAAAGATGCGCTTAAAGAGGACCGGGCGCGGGTACAGGTGGGGAGGATTTCCCGCTTCGGGCTGCTCGAAATGTCGCGTCAAAGACTGCGTCCGTCGCTCGGCGAATCCAGCCAGAATGTTTGCCCACGTTGCAGTGGGCATGGATTCATTCGAGGTGTTGAGTCACTCGGTCTCTCTGTCCTGCGCATCATTGAAGAAGACGCGATGAAAGAGAATACGGTACGCATCGTGGCTCAGTTGCCGGTTGACACCGCGACTTTCCTGCTCAACGAAAAGCGAGACGCCATTCACGAGATTGAACAACGCCACTCGGTGAGCGTCATCCTGGTGCCGAATATTCACCTGTATACGCCCCACTACAACATCGAGCGAATCCGCTCACAAGACCTTTCATCCGGGCAGGATGACGAGGCCAGCTACCGGCTGATGCGGGATCCGAAAAAAACCGCCGCTGCCATTCAGCAACAGGGACTGGAGCCAAAAATAGAAGAGCCCACCGTCAAGCGCATCGCGCCTGCAACACCGATACCACAAGGCCAGGTACCCAGAACCGAAGAACCGAAAACGGTGAGCGAATCGGGCTTTGTGCGCCGTATCTGGAATGCGCTGTTCATGAACAAGACGGAAAAAGTGTCTGATGAACCGAACAGAGAGAACGTCGCTGAGTCTGGCGGTCAAAAACGGTCGGATGATTATAGGTCGAGAGATCGGCGCGTTCAGGGAGGCAGCAGGCGTCCGCCGATAAGTGAGCAATCTCCCAACACCGGGAGCACTGCAACCTCAGAGCATGGATCGCAAAAAGCGAAACCTGCCGTGGCAACGAGCGAAAAACGGCAAGAGAAAAAAGAGGCCACTGAAAGCGCCGGAAACGATGCTGAAGACAATTCAACTGACGAGGCGACGCGTAAATCCGGCAATTCACGCCGCGGGCGACGTGGCGGAAGTCGCCGACGTCGCAAGCCGAATCCCAGCGCTGCCCAGGAGGAGACAGGCAGAGTAGATGATTCACCCCAGACTGCGGTGGATGGTAACGCCGGACAAGATGCTTCCGAGGCAGCGGACAATACAGAGGAATCCGAGGGGCAGCAGAAGCGTCAGCGTGCTGGCAGGAACCGACGGAATCGCAGGGCGGGTTCGAGTACATCAAAGAACGATAGCAATCCAGAGACCAATGATGGTGCAGCGGCGGATAAAGCGTCGGCTACGGATAGTTCGAACTCAACGGAGACAAGAAGGGGTGATCCCGGGAGTCCGGATGGTAATGCACTGAAACATCAGCATACGGGCACGGTTGACGAAACTCGACAGAAAGAATCCGATAAGGCAGCAGTTGACGCAGAATCGAGTAATCCCGGCAAGGTTCGATCGGCCGGCGGAAACATCCAGAGCTATAGGCGTCAACCTGAAGCGGTGCCAAATCCACTCCAGTCACAAACCGATTCGGGACAAAGCGCACCGAAACAAGCCTCGTTGGATTTACCACAAATTGATGCGAAAAGTCATACCGGCCGGGGCAAATCGGAAGCGACTGAAACGTCTGCCTCAACTGTCATTCGTGCACATGCAGCGAATCCGTCCCATGTAACGACGAATGAAGCGGCTTCAAACTCATTGCGCAAAGATAAGCTGGAGGTGGCTGCAGCCGCAACGGTTGTTAGCAGCGCACCAGACACGCCGGCACCCCGCACTAAGCAGCAGCTGCAGGGCATAGATAATGAGCGATCAGAGCCGCATAAAAAGACTGAAGACGGTGGCGATCACGTCAAAGATTCACCCTACGCTACATCCAGTAATAGTCAAAACCATAAAGATGGCGAATGATGGGAGATAAAAAAGACCGGCAGTAAACGTTGCCGGTCTTTTTTACAAGGTAATCTAGCGAGTCAGCCTGCTCCAGCTTAGATCAATAGCCTATAGGCCCATATCCGTAAGGCTGATACGTTGCCCAATCCGGCATATTTGGATAGGACGGATAACCGCCGTAGTTACCGTAAGGCCCATATTGCCCCGGATACTCTCCCCAGCTCGGCGGTACAGGAGCATACTGCCAAGGTGCAGGATACACTCTTTGCTGCTCGAATCCATCCGGTGAAAACGGTAGCTGCGTTCCGTAATCCCTGCGCCGGAGCGACGGTTTTGGGCGTTCATAACCAAACAGCTCCTTGAAGGTTGGACGCCTGGAGTTTGTTGCATATTCGCGTCTTTGCGTCATCTGCGAAACAGCAGCTGAACCAGCGCCGGCCGTTTCCGCGCTGCCATCCATCCCGGTTGTTCCGGTGTTTTGCGTGGCATCTGTGGAAACCACTGCCGCTTCGGGAGTCGTAATCTCTGGACTCCGCTGCGATTTTTCTCCAACCGCTCCCGCTACCTCGGCGGCATCCGCAGCGCGCTGAACGACCGTTGTCTGGGGTGCCATCTGCTCGCCGACGACTTCACTTGCCGACGGTTTATCGATTGAACTGCTTTGCGAATCTGCGCCGCTGCTCAGGCTATATCCAGCAACTGCCTCGCCCTCGACGGGTTTAGCGGCACTGTCCGCAGCGACCTCGCCAGCAGGTGCGGAAGCGCTGTCCGCAGATTGTTCAGATACACTCTCATTAGCAGCTGCCACCGGCTCTGTTGTCGGGTCGCTCCTCTGTGTCGTCATGAGTCCCAGTGCTTCCGGAACGGTATCATTTTCCACTGTAGTCGCAGTCTCAACTACCGACTGCAGACTGGGTGTTTCGATTCGCTCTGCCCCGACTAGTGCCTGCTCCGGAACAGTTGGAACCTCAGAAGACGGTCCGGATACAGCTGATGGCTGAGCGGATTCAGATTCCTTCTCAATGGCAACCTCACCTACCTTGGCGACAGTTGAGGGCCCGTCACCAGCCGAGTTACTGGAGACTGTACTGGTAGATGAGCTGTTCTCATTGGCGGAGCCGGAACCTGTCTCCCCTGTCGTATGACTTATTGCTGACGAGACCGGACGCTCATCCTGTGTTACCGTCTGGCCCTTATGCGCCAGGGAGCGGATATACATAAAGCTCGCCAGAACAACGACAACCCATAAAATCACTTTTGGCCAGAACCCGGCACCGGCCGACGATTTTGCCGTCTTAGCTGCGTCTACAGACATAGTTACTTTTTCCTCTCGAGATAATTCATGTGGTTCGGCGGCAACGGGAATCGCTTTCTTTACTCCACGTTGACCAGCATCCGAATTTTCATTGGTAACAACGGAATCGACTTCCTGCGAATTCGCTTTCGTAACAGCTGTCGTTACCTGGGCGGTATCCTGCGCTATCGCTTTGTTTGCGTTGGAAGCAACCGGTGCGGCAGCGATTTTTTTTACTACTGCTTTCTTTGCTGCAACCCGCTTTTTTACCACCTTTTTCTTAACTGCCTGCTTTTTTGCCGCCTTCTTAACAATGTGTGCACTTTTATCGGCAGCGGCAACCGTTGTATCCTGTTCGGGATTCAGCGGCTGTTCTGTTTCCTCATTTCCAGCCATAAATCACGCTCCCACGGCACTCAGCCTGTCTTTTCCGTCGATTGAGCTTAACCCGGGTGAAAAGCTTTCAGCCATGAGTTGGATCAATCCCATATGAAAGTTTTAGTATATAATTATTATGTTTTTCATGCGGATATAAAAAGCTTTGATAGTATTTTATGGACCTGCATCATCCCATCCGTCAGATGCGCTTCTATCTCCTGCATAGTTATCGGGCCATTGTTACGGCCTGCCGCCCGATTTGCAACCACCGCACAGCATGCATAGTGTATCTCAAGCTCCCTTGCCAAAGACGCTTCCGGCATGCCGGTCATACCGACCAGATCGCATCCGTCCTTTTCCATTCGGTTTATCTCCATGCTCGTTTCCAGTCTCGGCCCCTGGGTCGCCCCATAGGTGGCGCTCCCATGGACTTTGATGTTTGCCGATGATGCGGATGCCAGCAACTCCTGCCTCAGTTCTTCGCTATAAGGGGAGGTAAAATCAATATGCGTCACATGGGTAAGGTTGTCTTCAAAAAAAGTGTGATCACGACCGTAAGTATAATCGATAATCTGGTCGGGAATGATTATAGTACCCGGCGCCATTGCCGGATTTATCGATCCGACCGCGGCTATTCCCACCACCTTCTGTATACCGATTTGCCTCAATGCCCATAGATTTGCCCTATAATTAACGCGGTGGGGCGGTATGGTATGCGCCGCACCATGACGAGGCAGGAAGACCAATTCGTGACCGTGAAAATCCCCATGCGTCAGCGGAGCCGAGGGTTCACCGAAAGGTGTATGCACCACTTCTCTACGCCTGATCTCCAAGCCATCCAATTTGGTGATTCCCGATCCACCAATAATCGCAAGTCTGGACATATTTCAACCCTGGAATGCTGTGATAATGGGTATCACAGATAAACTGATGACTGCCGGGGCAGTCGCTGGTTCGATACGCTAAGATATCCGCCTGCTTGATACTCTGCAACCTACCATCCGGCAAAAAACATTCCGAATGAAACGAATGGTTGTCGCTCCCAGTGGCCAATCTGACATAAACTCCCGCATGTGACAGACAAAAAAAAGCCGGCATCAAATACCGGCATTAACTAATTTTATTATTGTCTGTATTTTTCTAATTTGCAGCAGTCCTAAAGACCCCACTCTCCTCCAGCTTGGGAAGCAGCACTGTCTGTTCCCTCTCGATTCTTGCTTCAATCAACTCAAACATCTGTAATGTTTCATCCAGAAACTCTTCGGTAAAATTGAAATCACAATCTTTAAGCCACTTCTGATAATAGCCCTCAAACTGCTTACGAAGCGGCTTCTCGCCACTGATAAAACCCCATGCAAGAGATTTCAGTTTCGGATTTTCATGCGTCAGCAATTGAGGGTAGACCCCTTTATCTTCGGCGGATAGATGCTGCTTCAATTTTTCGCCTAAGCTGCACAGGTGTTCATGCGCCGCCTTTGCATTCGGTTTAACCAAAAGTTGTTCCGGCTTTAACATCACCTTGAGGTCGCTTATCATCCCAAGCAGCTCGTCCTGCCTCTCCTTGAATTCGATAAGAATCTCCATACATCCTCCCGATAAAGCAACTAGTTTTTAGTGTACCCCGTTTGTTTCCGGGGCCAGCAGGAGCAATCAGCATTACCCAGGGCTTGTCTGAAAATCGCCTCGACCAGGGATAACCCCAAGTGCGAATCGTCGCTAACCCTTTGATTATAAGTGTTTTATAATTTACTGTTTTTTCACAACTTTTGCTTCCTGCAACTCGGCTTGAATATTTCTCACATTCAGATAGAAAAATCAAGGCGTATCTATAAAGCGCGCCCTCACTCCAGCTCTGTCTCACGCTAAGCGACTATAAATCGAGTTCTAAAGTTGGATTCCTTTCGTATCTTGCCACCATTTCAACCGCTTGTTTCCAGCGCTTGTCGAGGCGCAACTTGCCACGCTTTAGTTTGGTGCGTCCATGCATTCTAATTAGGCGCATCTGCGCAGTCGGATCCGAATAGTCGCTAAGATCATCCAGTACCTTGACTGCAGAATTCTGATCGTTACATACCAGTATCATGTCGCAGCCGGCTTCCAGTGCGGCGCGAGCCCGCAAGGTTACCGAGCCGGCCTCAGCAGCAGCTGTCATTGAAAGATCGTCGCTGAAAACAACGCCCTGAAATCTCAGTTCTCCCCGAAGCACCTGTTTTAGCCAATAGTGTGAAAAACCGGCTAATTCCGGTGATGCCTTTTCATAGATCACATGGGCCGGCATGATTGCCTCTATACCACTCTCTATCAGCCGCCGAAACGGTGACAGATCTTCCATCAGAATATCTTCGCGTCTGCGTTTATCCACAGGCAGAGCAAGATGAGAGTCCTCCGACACGTTACCATGACCGGGAAAATGCTTCCCCACTGCAGCCATCCCTGCAGCGTGCACACCCTTGATCCAACCATGGGCCAAGTCCGCGACAATGGCAGGTTCTCGATGGAATGCACGATTACCAATGACCTGACTAACCCCGGTACCAAGATCCAGTACCGGCGCAAAGCTGAAATCAACACCCTCTGCAAGCAGTTCGGATGCCATCAACCAGCCGGCAATCTGCACTGCCTGTAACCCGAAAACCGGATCATCATCATAGAGACCACCGAACCAAGCTGCTGGCGGCAATCGGGTAAAACCTTGGCAAAATCGCTGTACCCTGCCACCTTCCTGGTCGACCGCGACAAACAACTTGGGCTCCCGTAGTGCATGTATCTGGGACACCAAGCGGCTTAACTGATCCGGCGATTCATAGTTCCTGCTGAATAGAATGACTCCGCCGGCCGCAGGATGGAGCAGCAGCTCACGTTCTTCGTTAGTGAGCATCTTGCCCTGAAGATCCAGCATCAGTGGACCATGACTCATGGGTATCTCCCTCGGATCAAAACAGCCAGGCTGGGTTCAAGTTAGGCATATCAACAGCCGATAGCAAGTGTACTCTTCGGCACAAAAAACAGCGAAAACTATGCGTTCATCAATTCTATCGCTCCCGGTTGGAGCCGCACTTCTCCTGCTTGCGCTACCGGCGCTCAGTGCGGAATCGGAGGAAGAGACAGCAGAGAAAAAGCCTCATTTGTATTATGAACTCACACCATCAATTGTCGCCAATATACAAAAAGGCGCCAAATACCTGCGGGCAGACATTCAGTTGATGACGCGAGAGGAGGATAGTCTTGCGCAGATCGAACATCATGCACCTGCGCTCAGACACGAACTGTTTATGCTCATCAGCGACCAGGAAGGCAGTCAATTAAAAGGCCCCAAAGGCAAGGAGAGTTTTCGTAAAAGTGCGCTGAAGGCACTGCAAAAAGTGATGCAGGCATTAACCGGAAAAGAGATGGTTGAAGATCTGTTCTTCAGCAGCTTTTTTGTGCAGTAGCCTGCGAAATTTGGCTCAGGCAGTGTCAACAAGCGCTAGAAAATATTGACCTCGGTTCCCGCCTCAACCCGATCGAACAGTTCGATCAGATCAGTGCTCCTCATGCGAATGCATCCATGTGAGCGCGGTTCACCCATTGGTTCGCTCTCCGGGCACCCATGGATATAGATATAACGGCGCAACGTGTCCTGCAAACCGCCCCGATTGAAGCCGTGCTGTTTACCGCTGAGCCACAATATCCGGGTTAAGATCCAATCTCTGTCAGGGTGTCGTTTAGCGAGCGATTCGCTATAGATCTCTCCGGTCGGTCGGCGTCCTTTGTACACACTATTGAGCGGCAACCCCTCACCTATTTTTATACGTATTGTATGCAGCCCACGAGGGGTGCAGCCACTCCCCATCTCTTCGCCGGCGCCATTCCTGGCCGTAGAGACCGGAAACTCCAATCTGGTTTTTTCCCCTTCGATCAGGGTCAGCCGTTGAGCCTTTAGATCGACTTCAATGCGCCGCTCCGCAATCACCATCGGCTGTACGGATGGTTGATGAGATTGACGTTGTAGTATTTTACATCGCCGGATACCTCCTCGCCCGCCCATACCGGAAGTTCGAATGGCTCATCTTCGGAATCCAGCTCCAATTCCGCGACGATCAGTCCCCGGTTCTCTCCTGCGAACACATCAAGCTCCCAGTCGTGTCCACCGTTCCGTACAATATATCGTGTCTTTTCGATATAAGGTTGCAGCGCAATCTCCCGCAACATCTCTCTGGCATCGGCTATCGGTATCTCATACTCATACTCCAGACGTCGGATACCGACGGTGGTGCTCTTGATATTCAGATGCGCTTTGCCGTTTCCTGTTCTGATGCGTATCGAGGCATTTTTTTGATTTGCCAGATACCCCTGCTGCAGATGTGATTCCGCTATCACATTATTCTTCCATAAATCATTAATTACCAAATACTTACGTTCTATTTCTAATCCCATATCTGTATTATGACTCGAAGAGTGCAATAGATTCAACATGTGCCGTGTGGGGAAACATATCCATCACGCCAGTAGCTAACAATCGATACCCGTGCAAATGCACCAACTCCCCCGCATCCCTGGCCAGCGTGTCTGGATAGCAGGAAACATATACTATCCGGCGCGCTCCGATTCGCGGCAGGTGGCGCAGTACCTCCTGCGCGCCGCTGCGGGGAGGGTCCAACAGGACTTTACCGTAGAGTTCGCACAGCCAAGGCTCGTGTTCCAGAGGTTGGTAAAGATTGGCTGCGTAATACCGTACATTATGAATACCATTGGCCAAAGCGTTTTGTCTGGCTCGGGTCACTAATCCGGCATCCCCCTCGACTCCCGTTACCTCACCCACACAGCGCGCCAGGGGCAGGGTAAAATTGCCCAGACCGCAGAAAAGGTCAAGCACACTATCTTCCGGTCTCGGGTCGAGCAGCTGCAATGCGTGATCCACCATCAGCCGGTTAAGCGCAGAGTTTACCTGAGTAAAGTCAGTGGGGCGAAAACGGAACTCCAATCCATGCAATGGCAGGCGATAGCACAGCTCTCTGCTCTCTCCCGACAAGGGCCGCACGCTCTCTACTCCACCCTCCTGCAGATAGGGGATAACTCCATGCGCTTCGCAAAAAGCGGAGAGATGCTGAAGATCGGCCGCAGATGCAGGCGATAGCAGCCGGAAAATCAGCATGCAATCACTGTCTCCCATGGCCACTTCAATTTGAGGGATCCGCTCTTTAATGGAAAGTTCGTCAATCATCCGCGCAAGCGGTATGAGAAGCTCTCCCACTTTTGGGTCCAACACCAGACATCGTTCCGTGTCGCAGATAAAACCCGAGCCGCGCTCTCGAAAGCCGACCAGTACCCGCCCCTTTTTAGCAACATATTTGACACCCAGGCGTGCTTTTTTCCGGTACCCCCAAACCGGGTCACGGGTCAGCGGCGGCAATATCCTGTCTGGCGTTAGCTTACCGATGGAAGCAAGCGCATGCAGCAGTACCTGCTGCTTGTCACGGATTTGCGCAGACGCGCTTTGGTGCTGCAGGCTGCATCCGCCGCATACGCCGTAGTGCGGACACGCCGCGGGTACCCGGTCAGGCGAGGGGATCAGAACCTCTTCAAGCACACCCTCGGCCTGCTCGCCTTTAATCCGGGTGTAACGAAACAAAATCCTTTCGCCGGTCAATGCGCCGTGAATCAGCACGCTCCTGCCCGCTACACTGGCGATCCCCCGGCCGTCAGCGCTCATGCTTTCGATCTGCACGGTCACTGGATCCGGCGGCAGTTTTCCAGCTCTGGAGCGTCCCATCTCAGTCAGCAGCTTTGGCAGCGAAACGTTGCAGCATCAACGCTGCTTCCAACGGCCGGAAGCGTCTTGATACCACCAGCCGTTCACGGCTTCCTTAGCCCAGGTCTTGGCAAATGTTGATCGGATCTCCGGCTCCCACTCGGGGTGCCCGTTGGCCTTGGCGATTGCCGCGTAGAGTGCGTCCCGATCTCGATTTTCGTCGGCTATCAACCGCTCCGCCTTGGCGCGCTCTTTCAGCGGTATCGCCGACTGATCCCGCATTGCGATGCGTGCATCACGCGTGAAACCCACGCCACCGCTGGCATAATACGCTTTCAGGCTCTGGTTGCGCTGTTTCATGGCTGCCTGCAGCTGCCTGATCTGAGGGGTGTTTACATTGAAATCTGGCTGTGCGGCCTGTGCCTGTGGCACCAGCAGATTCAGCACTGCACCAGCGATCCGCGCGAAATTTCGCTGCTCCAGCCAGGCTCCCTTGTCCTCTTTCTGTGCCGGAGCCTCTTTTTGCGGCGCGTTGCCGAGAATATCCTCGACGATTCTTTCTGCCGCCTGCTCTGCCTGAGCTGCTGGAAAGTAGATATTGATCGTGACACAGGCCACGAGCAACAACAGCAAACCAGTGAGGGTTGTCAGTTTCAGTAATTTCATGATGATGACTCCTTGAGTTACGGCTTTGCATCTTGGATGCGGTGAGGGGCGTCGCACGGAGACTATTCTATGATGGGAGTTCCGCCTTCGGCGATCTGTTTGAGTTTTTCCACCAGAATCTTCCAGTCGGTTCTCTGATTGAATCCGACTATGTCGATCCTGGGAAGGCCTCCGCCCTTTACCAGATAATAGCCTTGACTTGCTGGTTCAATGCCACCCATATCGCAGATACTTTTTTCCAGCCGGCAGCTGATACCCAGTTTTTCGTAGCCAAACTCTTCGAAGAAGCGCAGGAAGCTGCGTGACAAAGCGCCTGAAATCCCCACCCCGCCGAGGTTCGAAATATTGTCCACCGCCTTCTGGCTGATGCGGTGTGGACCTGGGTCATTCTCCGGTGTGGCAAATCGTGCGTCGAATGCTACAGGTTGCCACTGCTCCAGCCGTAAGCCGTTGATCTGGCCCCCAAGTCTGCCGGTTATCTTACCAAATGAGAATGTTGAAGTCAGAGTCTGCAGATCCAGACCCTCCAGTTCGACGTCTGCCGTAAAAACGGGTAGTGGTCCGAGTAAGTTGTCGAGTTGGAGATTCTTAAATAATATCGTGCCGTCAAAGGCGCGTATCAAGGTCACTCCCCTGAGCGTCATCAAGCCGTCTTGGTAGGAGACTCCCGGAATCATAGCGGAGAGCTGGCCTGCCAGTGGCGGCCAGTCCAACGCTTCACTAATCTGTTGCATTGAGATCGGCGTAATATACCCCTGAAAATCAATCCTGGACCCAGATTCCTTCAAGTCAATCGAGAAACGCTCCACCTGAAGCGCACCGTCCATGATCGGAATGGAGAGGGGTGCATCCAGTTGCACACTATCGCCGGTCCATTTTACAAACATCTCTCCTGAGCTGAATTTTATCCTTTGCAGCAACTCCGCGCCGCGCCAGCGCAGCCTGCTCGGTGGTGCGGAATGATCTGAACTCCAAAAAACGGTTCCATCCAGCCCCGTCAAACGGAAGTTTTCCCCGTTACCGTCAACCGAACCACCACCCTGACGAACCATCAAATCTCCAAGGTTGAGTTTCAGCGTCGACACCGAATTCATTTCTAATTCGAAGCTGGCCCCGCCTGCCAGGCTCAGCGTCTCAAAAAACTCCGCTGTCATAACCGGCTGAAAATACTTCTTTAATAGCTTACCTGGCTGTAATGGCTGTGAACGGATCTTTAAGTACACGATACGCAGGTTCGGAGTTAAGCCAATGCTTCCCTCCCCCTGCAGCGTAATGGCGTCTGGGTGATGGTACTGGAACTGCTTAAAAACCAGGTTGCGCAGTCCATTGTCGGTCCGGTAATCCGTGCCAAGCGCTATCGTCACCCCTTCGGGTTCGAGATAGAAATAGGGCGTCAACAGAGCACCGCGATGCAGTGCCAGCCGTGTACTTCCTCCGTACCCGCTGCGGTCTGCACGAAGGCTTCCGCGCCAGTCGCCGGATAGCCCCTCGCCGACAATCCTCCCATCCGGATCTGAGAGCGCAACCTGCATGAATTTCAGCTTCCAATCGGCAGCGTTGATCGCTTTACCACCACCAAGGCTAAACTCGACATTCGCTTTACCCCCCATTTTTAAGTCCGGCAGCGCCAGACCCAGCGTCAACAACGGCTTACGCAACTGATGAAGCGAGATATTCTGTCCGGCAATCTTGAGCTTCCACTCCGCGGCCGACCCTTCGGCACTCAATCTCACGCTGCCGCCGGCAACGCCCAGCTGGTCTACGACAAGTGAAAAGTGACGCTCCGCCCGCACCCAACTGAACTGCACCGGAAAGCTGGCGTTATCCAGCACCGGATTGGTGATTTTGAGCTCCCCCTGCTCACAGCTGACCAGCTGATCGTCGATGACGCCTTTAGCACATTCGATTGCGGGAGATAGTAGGGGAAACGGAAGCGTCGTATGGGTCAAACGGGCGGCGGACAACAAAAACGACCCGCTGCGCCTGTCTGACCAGCGGATGTCAGCCTGCACCCCTTCGGCTCGCCAATTCTCACCGCTGAGGGTCCCTAGCTGAAGCTTGAACTGGTCGACGGGGAGTGCATTTGTCCCATATACAGACAGACAAATAACGATGACCGCAAACGCGGTGAAATACCGTTTATTCCGCAGAAAAGACACCGGTGGAGAGATAACGGTCGCCGCGGTCGCAGATAATGGCAACGATAACGGCATGCTCGAGTGTCGCCGCCAGCGTCAGCGCTGCAGCGACGGCACCACCGGAAGAGACGCCGGCAAATATCCCCTCTTCGGCAGCCAGGCGCCGGGTCATCTCCTCCGCCTCATCCTGCGCTACGTCGATCGTTCTATCCACCCGTTTCGGATCGAATATCTCGGGCAGATACGCCTCCGGCCAACGTCTGATACCGGGAATGCTGGCACCTTCCGCAGGTTGTACGCCGATGATCTGAATATTCGGATTCTGCTCCTTCAGATAGCGCGACACACCCATAATGGTGCCCGTGGTTCCCATGGAACTGACAAAATGGGTAATCGAACCCGCCGTGTCGCGCCAGATCTCCGGGCCAGTCGTCTCATAGTGCGCCGCCGGGTTGTCCGGGTTGGAAAACTGGTTCAGCACCCTGCCCTTGTCCTCCGCTTCCATGCGCAGGGCAAGATCCCGGGCCGCCTCCATACCACCCTCGCGGTCGACCAGAATGAGCTCTGCACCATAAGCGCGCATGGAGGCGCGCCGTTCAACGCTCATATTGTCCGGCATGATCAGAACCAAACGATAACCTTTGATGGCGGCAGCCATTGCCAGCGCGATACCCGTGTTGCCACTGGTCGCCTCGATTAATCTGTCGCCGGGCCTGATATCCCCCCGCTCTTCGGCGCGCCGAATCATATTAAGTGCCGGGCGATCCTTTACTGAACCGGCCGGGTTGTTGCCCTCCAGTTTAACCAGGACCCGGTTGTTGTCTCCAGACACAATACGCTGCAATCGGACCAGCGGGGTCGCACCGACAAAACTCTCGATAGTTGGATAGTTCATAGAATACAAGTGTACTTCAACCATCGATTGAAAACGATGCTAAGATGCTCCCGACTGAAATTGCAGGGGACACTGCATGAATAGAGAGAGGAGTGGTTCCGGCTATGCTTTCCAAAAACACTGGCAAAAACATCGGTAGGCTTTTTAACCCGAGGGTGGCAACCGATTTTTTGAGCAGAATCAGAATCGCACTGGGCAGTACCATTGCGGTTATCGTCGCAGTCGCGGGAAATCCGGTTCACTCCCAGGTTCCCGAACACTACTATTTCGACGAAGTTCCGGTGGTTCTCTCGGTTACCCGTCTGCATCAGCCGCTGGCAGATACACCAGCCAGCGTGACCATAATCGATAAGGAGATGATTCGCGCTTCCGGGGCCACCAACATACCCGATCTGCTGCGTCATGTGCCCGGCTTTCAGGTCGGTTTCGTTACCGGAAAAAGGGCCGCCGTGACCGCCCATGGCAGGGGGGACGAGTTTGCCCGCGATATGCAGATCAAAATAGATGGGCGTTCCATCTACGATCCCGCATACGGCGGTGTATCCTGGCAGGATCTACCGCTTGATATCGACGACATCCACAGCATCGAGGTGGTTCGCGGACCAAATGCGGCGAGCCACGGCTCCAACTCTTTTGCCGGAATCGTCAATATCGTTACCGAACACCCCGCCGAGCAGCAGGGCATTCTGTTGAAGACAAGGGTCGGCGACGGGCAGAACCGGGAACATACCGCCCGCTATGCCGGTTCCGCCGACAGGTTGGATTACCGGATCAGCGCAAGCAGAACCGAGGATGACGGCTTCGATAGCAGAGTAGACAGCGCGCGGACTAACGCAATCAGTTTCCGCGGCGACTACCGGGCCGACAGCGAAAACAGTTTTATGCTCCAGCTCGGTCACAGCAGCGGTCCCCGGGGGGAGGGGTTTCCAAGCATTCCCGGTCAACCCCCTTCCGATCAACCTTCACGGCAGGCGTACCACATCAACCACTTTCAACAACTGCGCTGGAGCAGACAGCCCTCCGCGGATGAGGAGCTTCGCGTCGAGTTCTACCACAACTACCAGAAGAAGGACGACCACTTTCAGGTCGAACTGGAGCCTGCGGTTGCCGCCGGTTATGGCTTCGATTCGCACCGCTACGATGCGGAACTCCAGTACAGCGACCGCTTGAACGACCAACTTCGTCTCGTCACCGGATTTGGCGGCAGATACGAAAGCGCAGAGGGCGTCTGGACCTTTGGCGAAAAAGGCGTATCACGCAATCAGCTGCGCGCCTTCTCCAACGTTGAATGGACCCCGATTAACGATACCGTATTTAATTTCGGCGCCATGTATGAAGTGTATCAAGGTAAGCGCGGCTTGTTATCCCCGCGCTTCGCTGTCAATCACCATCTGAACGCTGCCAATACGCTGAGGTTTGCCGCCTCACGCGCCTACCGCATGCCCACGCTGTTCGAGGACAACGCCAGGTTGCTCGTTTACAGAGCCAGCGATATGCTGCCACTCGACTACTTTTTTCTTTCGCAGGAGGATCTTGAACCGGAGCAGATCACCTCCTACGAAGTTGGGTATCTGGGAAATTTCCCCGCTCAGGCGCTGACACTGGACGTCCGCCTGTTCAACGAGCGCATCCATGACATCATTCCCAATATCGACAACGAGCAGATACTCGGACCTATACCATTAGGGTCAACTTTCGATGGGGCTCAGAGCTACACCAACAACGGTAAGCTTACCATCAGCGGTGTGGAACTGGACCTGAAATACCGACCCGTGCCAAACAGCCTGATCCACGTCGGTTACAGTTTAACCAATATGAAAGGAGAACAACTCCGGCGTATACGGGCTGACGGTGCACTTCGGTTTCTTGATATGCAGGACAGCATCCCAGAGCAGACATTCAGCCTGCTGGGAAGCTACCGCTTCGATAATGGCATCGAGATCAGCAGCGCCTTTCATTATATTGACCCGGTGGTTTGGCTGTACGAGGGTGCCTATGTTCCCGTACAGACCCGCTGGGATCTGCGAATTGGAAAGCGCTTCCGTTCTTCGAAATCGGAATTTGACCTGCAGTTGGTTTGGCAAAATATTGATGGTGAAGATATCGACTTTTACAATGATCCGGATAAAGAGCCTGCTCAGGTTAATGTCTCGGACAAACGATTCTACGTACAGGCAAGGGTTTATTTCAACTAGGCTCTTATTTGACAGCAAACTGGGAACCGGGCCGTGATACAGCATGATGTCAAATTCGATTTAGGTTTGTGAAGATTACTTACCTATAAAACTATGATTACGAGTCACTGTGCCATCCCCTGCTGCCGGCGGTTGGCCAAGCATTTTTCGGGTACCACCCGGCGCTGCCGAAGAGTTCTTCTCTCTCTGTTGCTCTCTCTTTATCCGTTTATTGCATACTCCGACTCACCGACCATTTGGCTTTTACAAAGCGGCGAAGCACCTGTTTACGAGCAGGTCACAGCAAGCATCCTGTCAAGTCTTGATTCGATTTGCGCAGAGTGCGCTGCGTACCAAATCAAGCAGCTGAACCTCGACGATACACCGTCGGATGCATTGTCGGCATCCGGCGATTCAAAACCAACTCTTATTGTCTCCATCGGTGTGAAAGCGGCCCGGTTTGTTGCCAGCTCGCAAACCCCGGTTCCGAAGCTCTACACACTGATACCGTACTCCTCTGCAGCGTCGCTGGATCTTGACGAGTCTTCCAAAAACGCCTCCGCCATCTATCTTGACCAGCCATACATCAGGCAACTCAAGCTGATCAAACTCATCAAAACCGAAAAACAGGTGCTGGGTGTACTGTTCGGACCAGCCACATCGGCATTGCGCGCAATGCTGAAGATGGCGGCAAATAACCTGAAAATCCCCATCGCGACGGAATCGGTAACGGAAGAAGCAGAGGTCGGTCCGGCACTGAGACGAATTTTGGAGAGCAGTGATATCCTGTTGGCGCTTCCCGATCCGCTGGTTTATAACCGGGACACAATTTTCAATATTCTTCTCTCCAGTTATCACAGCCAGATACCGGTTATCGGTTTCTCGGCATCCTATGTCAATGCAGGCGCCATGCTGGCGGTCTTTTCAACGCCTTCGGATATCGGAATCCACATTGCCGAAACCATCCGGCAGTTCATCATCTCCGACGGCAAAGGTTTGCCCGAGGCCGAGTTTCCCAGGTACTTCAGCGTTGAAGTAAATAGGAGTGTGGCACGCTCCCTGGACATCGATCTGCCTGATTCAGAGGAGTTGAAGCAGCGTCTCGAGCAAATGGAGGGGCAATGATTTCTAGGAGATTATCGAGAATAAAAACCCGCACACTGATGTTGGGTATTCTGCCTGCAGCGATTATGGCGCTCACCTTGACCGGCTACCTCATCAACGCCCAGCTGGAAAATCTGAATCAGGCTTTTAATGAGCGGGGCAAAGCGATTGCAGACCAGTCGGCTTCACTCAGCATTTACGGCATCTTCACCGGCGATATGGAGATCCTGGGCAATGCGTTACAGGTCGTGCTGGAGCAATCTGATGTAGTATCGGTAACTGTCACCGATGCAAAGGGCGCTGTGCTCTCTCATCTGGAGCATGCGGACTCTCTGCATTCACCCGTTCCTGAAACCAACGGGATCAGAAGCTTCACCACTCCGGTTTTTTCGCTGTTTACGCCAAGAGCGATTGTTGACTACCCGGACCAGATTGGCGACACAATACAAGCGCGGGAATCGCGCATGCAGATCGGCACCATCACGGTAAAACTGACCGATGCCCGGCTGCGGCACGAGCAATACCGTATCATTCAGAACAGCTTGGTAATGTTGTTTATAGGGCTGCTTATTACCGGCCTTACAGCGTTGGGACTCGGTCAGTCCATCATCCGGCCGCTGGTGCGCCTGACTCAGTCGGTAATCAGAATGCGGCATGGAGATTTTACTGTCCGTGTGCCGGAGGTGTCGAAGGGTGAGCTGCGCAGCCTCGAAGTGGGCTTCAATGCGATGGCAGACGCTTTAAAGCACTCTCAGGATACGCTGCAGCAACAGATTGAGCAGGCGACCGCTGATTTGATGCAAACGATGGAAGCGGTAGAGATCCAGAACGTCGAACTGGATCTTGCCCGTAAAGGGGCACTCAAAGCAAGCCAGGTAAAATCCGAATTTCTGGCTAATATGAGCCATGAAATACGTACGCCGATGAACGGGGTGATCGGCTTTTCCAGGCTGCTGCTGAAATCAAACCTCAGCGAAGAGCAGGAGGATCTGGTTAAAACAATAGAGAAGTCAGCTACCAATCTATTGAGAATTATCAACAATATCCTGGACTATTCGAAACTTGAACACGGCAAGCTGGAACCGGAAAACGCAATTTTCAATATTCGCGACTGCTTTGAAAATCCAGTTATTCTATTAGCGCCTGATGCACATGCAAAAGGTATAGAACTCAATCTTCTGGTCTACCGGGATGTACCCGAGGAGTTGCTAGGGGATGAGACCCGAATAAGGCAGATCCTGATAAATCTTCTGGGAAACGCCATTAAATTCACCCATGAAGGGGAGATTATTGTTCGGGTAATGGTGGAAGATGAGACAGATGACAAGTGCACACTTCAATTCACCGTTACGGACACGGGAATAGGCATCGCCGAGCACGCAAGAGCGGAGCTTTTCACTTCTTTCCAGCAAGGCAGCGCAACGACCAGCCGTATGTACGGAGGCACGGGTCTGGGTCTGAGCATCTGCCGGAAACTGGCTGAAACCATGAATGGGCATATAGAAGTCGATAGCGTAGAGGGCGAAGGCTCCTGTTTTCGGGTTGCTTTGGGTTTAAGTAAAGTACCGGAGCACGAGCAGAAAACAACAACGATTGCGCTGGCCAGCGGAAATTGCATCTTTCTGGATAATTACAAATACGCCAGATTATCGCTGCAGCACGACCTCATCTCAATCGGTGTAGCAGTAGCGGCAATCAATAGTACTGAGGAGTTATCCTCTTGCGCGCTGGATGACTTTGATCTGCTCATTTTGGGGTTGACTAATAATGAGATCAAAAATGGCGACGCGGAAAAAATCATTGCGATAATCAATTCACTTTCCCAGCTGCCACTACTGGTTATTGCCAGCACATCTGAACACGCGGAACTGGAAAAAATGCAACGCCTGGGAGCAATTCGCTGCATAAGCAAACCCTGCACACGGGCCGTATTGCGCCGGGCCATTACTGAGCTGCTGACTAACGAAAGAAGAAACTCCGGCATACCAGACCCATCGGCTGCACCTGATTTTTCCGGCTGCCGATTTCTGGTGGCGGAAGACAACGCGATCAATCTCCAGCTGATATCGTCTATTCTGGAAGAGAGCGGCGCCAGTGTGACCGAGGTGAAAAACGGCAGGGAAGCAATTGATCAGTTAAGTCAATCGGCATTTGACCTGATTATCATGGATCTACATATGCCAGTCATGGACGGACAGGAAGCAACAAAAATCATTCGCTCGATGGAATCGGAGCGGAGGCACACACCGATACTCGCTCTAACCGCGGACGTCCTGCCCGAGCACCGGGAGCTCTCCTTCAAAGCCGGGATAGATGAGTATCTTGAAAAACCGATCAACGAACTTCAATTGTGGAGCATTATTCACAAACTGCTCGGCTCCAGAAGCCAGGTTGATCCGCCGGCCGCGCTCCCCTCTCCCGCTGCAGCGAATAGGCCGCCAAGGAGCAGGGACATCGAAGCAGCACTGCAAATTGCCGGTGGCAGGAGAGAGTTGGCGGAAAAGCTCTTTAACAAGTTTCTGGCGGAATTGCCGGCACAGATGGCATTGATAAAGCAGCTCCAGCAGCGGCAAGACTGGTTGGCCTTAACCAAAACAGTCCACCAGCTGCACGGTGCTACGGCGATTTGTGGAGTCCCCGCGATGAACCAGCTGGTGGAACAATTGGAGAAAGCGTCCCACAACTTGCAGGAGAGCGCGATAACTGAGTTGCTGGACAGTCTGGAGCAAGAGATTGCGACATTACTGACAGAATCTGCCGGTTCGTCCGGGCATTCGAAGTTACCCGATTAATCTTTTCATCTCACGCACCGCATCCGCCAGGCCCGAAAAAAGCGCCCGCGCGATGATAGCGTGGCCGATATTCAACTCAACGATGCCTGCGATTTCGGCAATTGCCCGCACGTTATGATAATCCAGGCCGTGACCCGCATTCACCTGCAAACCAAGCGCTATACCATAATTGACGGCTTGTTCGATTCGATCCAGTTCTGCTTCGCGCTGCTGCCGGTTTGAAGCATCGGCGTAGTGGCCGGTATGAATCTCCACTACCGGAACACCGACAGCGGCTGCAGCTTCAAGCTGAGCGGGATTCGCATCGATAAACAGCGATACCCGACAGCCAGCGTCGGCTAGTGTCAGGCAGTAACGCTGCAGATAATCCTTGTTAGAGACAACATCCAACCCGCCCTCGGTGGTCAGCTCCTCCCGGCGCTCCGGCACCAGACAGCAATCTGCCGGCCGGATACTCGTCGCAATTTCGAGCATCTCTTCGGTGGCTGCCATTTCAAGATTCATTCGCGTCTGCAGCGTCTCATGCAACAACCTGACATCTCGCTCCTGGACATGCCGCCGATCTTCCCGAAGGTGTACGGTAATGGAATCGGCGCCCGCCTGTTCCGCTATTAACGCTGCCTGAATAACTTCCGGATAACGCGTTCCACGCTGCTGCCGTAGCGTCGCCACATGATCGATATTGACACCCAACAGGATAGATCTCTGCAATCTCATTTCTCTCTGCTCGCTCGAAAAAGTTCCCGGCTTTTCAAAGGCCGGTCACCGAGATAATACCTCAATACATACCGGGTCAGTGTACGGGCCTCAGTTTGCGATGCTCTGTCCAAGGGCTGATCATCACGCAAACCAATCAATGTCGCCCCGCTAAATCCCGAGGGATCTGTGTTACTGCAGGGCACTGGCCCGCGTTCAATCTGATAATGATAACGCTGCTTGGGGACCAGGGGAGAGCCATCTTCAACGTTTCTATCGAGAACCAGCCCAAAGCCCAACTGATCAAGCAGCTCAATTTCAAATCGACGCAATACAGGTTCCACGGATTTTCCCTGCGAGAGTTTTGTCAATGTAGAGCCATATAGCCCAAACAGCTGTTCATGAGGATCCTCACGCTGCAGCAGACGGACAAGCAGTTCGTTCAGGTAAAAACCACAGTAAAGAACCTGACCCTGCAACGTCATATTAGGTGCCGCCGCTTCATAGAAATTGAGCGTTTTTACCTCGCCCCGGCCAGACCAGCGGATAAGCAGTGGTTGGAATGGCTGCAGTAAACCGGCGGAAGCCGAGCTTCCTCTTATCGCACCTTTGGCCACTGCCGGAAAACGGCCATGTGAGAGCGAAAAGCACTCTATCAGCAGACTGGTATTGGAGAAGGGTCTGCGATGCAGAATGAACGCCGGATGAAGTGCCGAACGCTCAATCACTGTAGCCCAGATTAATCAGCGCCTGCTCGTCGCTGGACCAGCTCTTCCTGATCTTAATCCAAATCTCGAGATAGACCTTCTTACCGTAAAGTCGCTCCATTGCGATGCGCGCCTGCTTTGCCGTCTCTTTCAATGCAGCGCCTTTCTGACCGATGATGATATTCTTCTGTCCCGCCCGTTCAACCCAGATCAGGGCGTGAATCCGATAGAGGTGCGCCGCTTCCTCAAATTTCTCGATCTCCACGGTAAGCGCATAAGGTATCTCCTTCCCATAGCGCCTGGTCAACTGCTCCCGTATCAGCTCGGATGCGAAAAAGCGTTCGCTGCGGTCGGTCAGTTGATCCTCGGGGAAATAGTTATCACCCTGCGGTAACAGGTTGAGAATACCTCTCTCCATGGCCTCGATATTCTCTCCGTTTGTGGCAGAGACAGGAAATACTTCGGCAAACGCCATCCTGGCAGCAGTCTCGGAAAGAAATGGCAACAGTTTGTGTTTGATTTTTACCCGATCAACCTTGTTGACGACCAAAATGGTGGGGCTTCGCGCAGCTGCAATCGACGCCAGTACAGCTTCATCTTCTGCAGTCCAGCGCAGCGCTTCGACAACAAACAGAATAATATGCACATCGCTTAGCACCGATCGGGCGGTTTGATTGAGATAGCGGTTCATTGCCTGGTCGCCGCGCTGGTGTATACCGGGCGTATCCACATAAACAATCTGACCCTCTTCCCTGGTTTTTACTCCGATAATACTGTGTCTTGTGGTTTGCGGTTTAGCTGAGGTAATCGCCAGTTTCTGACCGATCGATCTATTCAGCAGAGATGACTTCCCCACATTCGGACGCCCAACGATTGCGCAATAACCAGCATTTCTGGGTTTCATGGAGAGATCATCCGAGCAGCTGCTGCAGCAAATTGGCAGCGGCCACCTGTTCCGCCATTCGACGACTGCCGCCCGACCCACGACCGAGAAGATCCAACTCATCCACCCGGCACTCCACATCGAAGTGTTGATTGTGCTGCTCGCCGCTCACTTCAACGATGTTGTAAATTGGCAGTGGATGCTTGCGCGCCTGCAGGTACTCCTGCAGCCGGGTCTTTGGATCCTTGCCCTGCGTCTCCGGAGTGAGATCGGCTATCCACTTTTGGTACAAGTTGAGCACGACCTTCCGCACGGAGCGGAAGTCTGAATCGAGATATACCGCACCGAACAGGGCTTCCAGCGAATCGGACAAAATAGAGTCTCTGGCGTGCCCGCCGGTGCGCAATTCACCTGCGCCCAGATTCAGATAGTTACCAAGAGAGAGATTACGTGCGACAGCCGCCAGCGTCTCTTTTTTTACCAGCCGTGCGCGCAACCTGCTCAGCTGCCCCTCATTCGCATCGGGAAAAGCCCGGTACAACTCGTCCGCGACAACAAATCCAAGTATGGCATCACCCAAAAATTCTAGGCGTTCGTTATTGAGGTTGGCTGCACTTCGGTGCGTCAGTGCCTGCTGGAGAATCGACTCTTCAGTGAACTGGTAGCCAAGCTCACGGTAGAGAAGGCGCAACGGCTCGGTCAATTAGCCACCAATTGTATGTTGTCGGAAAATGTGAGCAGTACGTCGACATTTCCAGCCATATGTTTTGTTACCTGATAGGAGACATCGACATGCGTTACGCCGCCTTCCTGTTTGATTTTGATGGCATCGTTGCTCATATCATAAACACCGTTTACCTTCAGGCGCCGTTGAATCATTGTTCTGATCTCACCCACCGATTTCTGGGTGATCAATGGTTCTTCCTTTAGCGATTCAAGTACCGTTTTCACTGAATAATGCTCCATATAAACGGGAGCAAGTTTGATGACCAACATCGAGAAAAAGCCGATTAATGCCAGAACTACAAGCCACCCGGTACCGGTCATTCCACCTTGTCTGTGCTTATTCATCATCGCGTCTCTCTCGTCTTCGGTTTGTTACTTTATACCGTTACCCAACCTATCCCAGGCAACCGGAAATCCCGGGCTGTTGCCATCCCAGTTCATCCATATGGCAAACGCTTTGCCCACCAGATTCTCTTCCGGAACTAACCCCCAGCAACGACTGTCGTTACTGTTGTCCCGATTGTCCCCCATCGCGAAATAGTGCCCCTCAGGTATGGTTACCGCACCGCGCATCAAGACCTGACAGCCGAAGCCGAAATCCGGTGTGCGCGGGTTCACTAGTACATCGTGCTCAACATCGCCGAGCAGCTCCTTGTTGCGCTCTACCCCGGTCTCCCTGGCACCGCTGCCGGTTCCTGTGTAAATACCCAGTGGGTGCTGCTGCTGCGGCTCTCCATTTACAAACAGAATCTTATTCTGGTAACCGATGGTATCTCCAGGGACGCCGACTACACGCTTAATATAGTCAACAGCGGGATTTTGCGGGTAGCGGAATACCACCACATCCCCGCGCTTGGGAAGTCCGATTTCAACCACTTTACGATTCAATACCGGCAGGCGGATACCATAAGCAAACTTATTGACTAGGATAAAATCCCCGACCAGCAGAGTCGGCATCATTGAACCGGAGGGGATACGAAAAGGCTCTACCAGAAATGACCGGAGTATCAACACCGCCAGAATAATTGGGAAGAAAGACCTAGAGTATTCAACCAGAAGCGGTTCTTTGACTTTTTCTTCCGCCATCCCGGCGCGCCGTCTCCGTTGAAAAAACAACGCATCGATGAGCCAGATTGCGCCCGTCACCAGTGTAGCCAATACCAGAAATGCTGGGAAATCAAAATTCATAATGTAATGCAATATCTCATATCAAATGGTAATCACAGCAGAATTGGATGCAAGCATCCTGCCGTCTGTTCCGGCTTAGTTATCTTTGCCGACCTTTAGCACCGCAAGAAATGCAGCTTGTGGAATCTCCACATTGCCCACCTGCTTCATGCGTTTCTTACCTGCTTTCTGTTTCTCCAGCAGCTTCCGCTTACGGGTGATATCGCCACCGTAACATTTTGCGGTCACATTTTTGCGCAGCGCCTTGACATTGGTGCGGGCAATCACTTTGCTGCCAATAGCTGCCTGAATTGCCACATCGAACATCTGCCGCGGAATCAACTCTTTCATCTTGACCGTCAACTCTCTGCCGCGGAAATCAGCCTGTTCCCGATGTACAATCACCGACAGTGCATCCACGGTCTCCCCATTTATCAGTATATCCAATTTTACCAATGGTGCGACCTGGAAGCGTTTGAATGCGTACTCAAACGATGCGTAACCCCTGCTGACCGACTTCAACCGGTCGAAAAAATCCAGCACCATCTCGTTCATCGGCAGTTCATAACTTATCTGCACCTGACCGCCGAGATACTGCATACTCTTCTGCACCCCGCGTTTTTCTATGCACAGGTTGATCACGTTTCCAAGATGGCTCTGCGGGACAAGAATGTGGGCTTCGATAATCGGTTCCCGAACCTCCAACAGATGATTGCTATCGGGTAGGTCGGCAGGATTATCTATGTGAAATACCTCTCCGTCGGTCTTAATCACTTCGTAGATAACCGTGGGTGCCGTGGTGATAAGGTCCAGATTATATTCGCGCTCCAGCCGCTCTTGGACGATCTCCATATGCAGCATGCCAAGAAAACCACAGCGAAAACCGAAACCCAACGCCTGAGAGGTTTCCGGCTCGTAACGGAGCGCAGAATCGTTCAGCTTCAGCTTCTGCAGGGATTCCCGCAAATCGGTATAGTCGTCCGAACTGACCGGATAGAGTCCGGCAAACACGCGCGGCTGAATCTCCTGAAAACCAGGCAGGGGGGCGTCCGCTTTTCGATCCGCCAGTGTCAGCGTATCACCAACGGGCACGCCGTCGATCTCCTTGATGCCGGCGATGACAAACCCGACTTCGCCCGCTTTCAGCGCACTTTTCTCCACCCGTTTCGGCGTAAACACACCCACCTTATCGACTTGATAGATCCGCCCGGTGGACATCACGAGCATCTTGTCCCGCGGACGAATAACACCGTTTTTAATGCGTACCAGCGAGATCACGCCAACATAGGAGTCAAACCAGGAATCGATGATCAAAGCCTGCAGCGGTGCCTGCTCATCGCCCTTGGGCGATGGCACGAAATGCACCAGCTCTTCCAGCAGTTCGTGGATTCCTATACCCGTTTTGGCGCTTACCCGAATGGCTTTTTCGGCATCCAGACCGATAATCTCCTCGATCTCCTTAATCACCCTGTCCGGATCTGCGGCCGGCAGGTCGATCTTGTTCAACACCGGCAGCACTTCCAGGTTCTGTTCCACAGCGGTATAACAGTTGGCGACACTCTGCGCTTCGACGCCCTGCGCTGCGTCAACCACCAGCAGCGCGCCCTCGCAGGCAGCCAGCGAGCGGGACACTTCGTAGGAGAAATCGACATGCCCCGGTGTGTCGATAAAGTTCAACTGATAAATTTCGCCGTTGTCAGCCTTGTAGTCCAGTGTGACACTTTGCGCCTTGATGGTGATCCCGCGCTCGCGCTCCAGTTCCATGGAATCGAGCACCTGTTCACCCATCTCCCTGTCAGTCAGGCCGCCGCAGATCTGAATAAAGCGGTCTGCAATCGTGGACTTGCCGTGATCGATGTGAGCGATAATAGAGAAATTACGGATGTGCTGCAGATCAGTCATGGGGAGTACGAGGGCTAAAAAAACGGAACATCCCCAATAGGAAGTTCCGTCTGATTCGAGATTCCAGTGGTGAATTCGGGCCTATGATACCTGAGATTGCCGCCCCCTCAAACAACCCCAGCCAAATACTGCTCCAATGCCACAGGATCGAGGAAATAGTTGCAGATTATACAATCATCACCGAGCAGCACCGGAATAAGCGATCCAAATCGCTGCTGAAGCTCGGGTTCGGAGTCCACGTCTACTTGCACCAGCTCAAACTTGCGCTCGGTTTGAATCTCCTGCAAATGCTGCCACATATCCTCGCAGAGGTGGCAGCTTGCGCGGGTGAAGAGCGTCAATCTCGGAACTGCCTGCGCCACTTTCAGCTAGCGGGAATACGCATGGCAAGAAAAATCTGCCCGCTGCGGCGCAGTACCAACACCGCAACTGTTTCGCCTGCCGGCAGGCTCTCCATCTGATCTCTGAAATCCGCCAGATTCCGGATAGGTTCCTGACCGATCATCTGGATCAGATCTCCCTGCTTCAGGCCCGCCGCTTCGGCCGGTCCAGGATTGACCTCTTCAACCAATACGCCCTCTGCACTATCCAGCCCAAGTGCTTTCTGCTTCTCTTCGGTCATCTCCGAAACGACCAGACCCAGATAATCTTCGCTACTCTGATCCGGCATCTCTGCTTCGGCGAGAGCCTCCTCTGCAGGCAGTTCTCCGATATCCACATTGACAGAAATCTCTTTCCCCTTCCGCAGCACGGTAAGGGTGGCAGGACGGTCTATCCGGCTGGCGCCAACAATTGGCGGCAGCATGGACGAGTTTGAAATCACTTCATCATTGTATTTCAGAATGACATCGCCCACCTGGAGTCCCGATTTGCTGGCGGGACTGCCGGGCAGCACCCGTGCCACCAGTGCACCTTTGGGATGCCGCATGCCGAACGCATCAGCCAATTCCCGGGTGACGTCCTGAATCAATACACCCAGCCAGCCGCGGGTAACCCGTCCTTTGGTTCTAAGCTGATCCACCACATTCATGGCCATTTCAATCGGAATGGCGAAGGAGAGCCCCATGTAACCACCGGTGCGGCTGAAAATCTGTGAATTCACGCCGACCACTTCACCATCGAGGTTGAACAGCGGGCCACCCGAATTGCCAGGATTGATTGCAACATCGGTCTGAATGAAAGGGACATAGTTCTCATTTGGCAGGTTTCTGCCTTTGGCGCTGACAATTCCAGCTGTCACCGAATGATCGAACCCGAAAGGCGACCCAATGGCCAGCACCCATTCACCAACCGCCAACTCTTTGGTACTGCCGATTTTTACCACCGGAAGCTCACTGGCTTCGATCTTTAATAATGCGACATCACTGCGCTTGTCCTTGCCTACCGTCTGGGCAACAAACTCCCGGCGATCACTGAGACGAACAATGACCTCATCTGCATCTTCGACCACATGCGTGTTGGTAAGAATGTAGCCATCAGACGAGATAACGAAACCCGATCCCAGTGATTGTGTATCGTACTCGCGCGGTGCGTCACCCTGTCCCCCCTCCTGACCGAAGAAACGTTCAAAAAACTCGTTCAGCGGGCTATCTTCCGGCAGATCCGGTATACGGAAATCGTGGCGGAAACGGTTGCTCACCGACTTGCGCTGTTTGGTGCTGATATTGACGACGGAGGGGCTGTTCTTCTTGGCCAGATCGACAAAATCGGGCAGAGAACGGGCTTGTGTATTTGCCGACAACCAGAACAGCAACAGGCTAACGGTTAAAAAAGCCAGTCGGCTTCGAGACAGCATTGTGTTCATGCGTAACTCCAGATTAATTATCGTCAAAGTTAACGGGAGGAAGCGACTACTGCCGAACCTCAAGCTGGTTCACGGGCCTTAAGATCACTGCCTGATACCGATTGTCCCGGCTGCGCCTGAGCGCGTTGTGGCGCGCCCATGCCAACCCGGTTGATAGACCCAATAGACCGCCTAACAGAGATGCCGGTTCCGTAGCGACAAAATTTAATTCTTCCGCCAACCACTGAGCGAATACCGCAAACCCGATCAACATCAAGATCGGCAACAGGTAAAAGCTGACAGAAGCAGCCGTCAGGGCAGATTCATGCAAACCCACAATAACCTCATCTCCCGGGCACGCGTCTATCGGATTCAGCGCTCTGACAGAGAGATTGCGGTAACCGAAATACTTACTTAAAAGCGAGGTGCTGCAGGCAGATTTGACCTGACAATGACCACAAGCGGTAGTGCGCCGGGTTTCAATATTGGCAAACTCTCCATCACGTGAAGTAACCAGCGCTCTCTCTTCAATCATATCTCATGCATGCCCGCAACTGTGAGCCCAGGAGCCGGAAGAGCACCATTCAGGGTCGGTTTCATGAGAGCTGCGAAACTGAGCTGAACATAGACCATCGCAGAACGATCAGTCGGCGTTGCGTCTGACCGCTGTTGCAATCTTCTCTACAGTAAGTGCCGGTACGGCGCCAACGGCTGTGATCTGGTAACCATCCAAAACACGCCCGAATGCGTTGATTGCACCCATGCGCGACCCACCGATCAGGGCAGAATCCATACCGCTGGATTCAATGTAAAGCGAAAGTGACGCCAGACCGTCTGTCAGTACGAAGTGGCTTACCGGCGGCCCCTCGTTGCTTGCCGGCATTTGTGCAAAGAGCCTGATGTGATAGCCTTGAGGGAGTCCTGCAAACTTCCACTCGCCTGCCTCCGGTTCATTTTCTACCTTCCCCGGTTCCCGCTGCACCCAATGGTAATACTCTCGCCCATCAAAACCTCCCTCGGTGTTGCCATCCATTTCGGTATCAATTTGTATTGAGGTAAACATGATCTGCGATATAACCGAGCCCTTATCATCGAGCATGTCCGTCTTTAGCGGCAGTGCTTTTTGGGAGTCCAGGTAGATACGGTAGCCGTAGCGGTAGGCGTCTTTGGGTAAGATTGCCACTGCCTGTGTGTCTCTGCCAGCCACCCGCGCCTGATTGAGCAGCTGAAAATCGTAAAGTGCCGACAACGCATCAACGTCCATCGAAAATACTGCGCGAAAACCGCCACCGGTGCCGCGCCGGCTGACAGAGATGGATCTGGCGTCAGGGGCGATGCAGACCACCGACGCGTCATCCCGGACCACCTCACGGGCTGAGCCGTTAAGGGAGACAAGCCGCTCTTTTTCACCTTCGGCATCCACCGTGTGGACGATTTGCATCGACTCCAGCTGATTGTCGTGCAGGTAGACGAACGTCCCCCGGTAGTTTAATGCCCTGACCGATTCGACCATGTTCTGCAGCCAGCTGCGAACATCCCTTTCCGCAGAGCCGGCAGCCACACCCTGCAGTGTGAGACAGAGTGATACAAAACAGAGAGAGGTATACCCCGCTCTCATGGCCGGTTACGCGTGGTGTCGTAGCTGACGAAAGCTGAGTATGGCACCACACCCATGCCACCTGAAGAGGCATATTCGCTGTGATTTTCCAAGTAACGGTTGAGCTTTGACTCCAACGCCGGTTCAGCCAGATTTTTCCAGCGGGTGCCAATCTGACTGGCATAGGAGACCGGTGGCCGAGCTTTGGAAACGACTTGAACCGGTCCTGCCGCAGGCAACTCTCCAGTCAATCTGGGCAGCGTAAATACCGCCACCGCAGCAACCGAGGCTGCAATCGCGGCACCGGCAAGAGGGCGGAGAGCTCTGTGCCGAAACTTTTTCGGGAGCTTGAATGGGATCGGACTGGCAACAATTGCCGGTTCCTTCAGAACCTGCTCACGCACCGTCTCCGCAACACCCTCCGCCGACAGTCTTACGCCTTCGCCTCGCATCGCATCTCCGATCAGGTGATATCTGTCCCAGGTCTTGCGCAGAGTCGATGATTGCTTCAGGTGAGCAAGCGTATCCGTTGTGAGTGCGGGCGAGAGCTCGCTGTCAATCAGTGCAGAAAGCCGCTCCTCAGTGTCATTTGTCATCATCTCACCCGATTTTTCAGATTCAATTTTTTTAACATTTACTAAGGTTCCAGCAATGGCTTTAGTTTATTGTCGATTGCGGCACGGGCTCTGAAGATCCTGGACCGGACGGTGCCTACCGGGCACTCCATGGCGCTGGCGATCTCTTCGTAACTCAACCCTTCCAGCTCTCGGAGCGAGATGGCTGTGCGCAAATCTTCCGGCAGGTCATCCAAAGCCCGGCGCACGGTCTGAGCAATCTCTTCGGTCAACAGATGATTCTCAGGTGTCGCATGCTCCTTCAACCGGGCACCGACATCCAACTGTTCGGCAGTCTCCGCATCAACATCATTTCCAGGCGGCCGGCGGCCCTGGGCAACCAAAAAGTTTTTCGCCGTGTTGATCGCAATGCGATAAAGCCAGGTATAAAACGCGCTCTCGCCGCGAAAGTTCGGCAGCGCCCGGTATGCTTTGATGAAAGCTTCCTGGGTCACATCCAGCGTTTCACTCTGATCGCGCACATAGCGTGAAACCAAGTTGGCGACTTTTTGCTGGTATTTGAGGACCAGCAGGTCGAACGCTTTTCTGTCGCCGCGTTGAACCCTGGCAACTAACTCCTGGTCTACTTCCCGCTCGCCCATTCAGGCGCTCCCCCTGATCTTGGCAAGCTTTCTTCCAGATACACTCTGATTGACCGTCCGCCATATAATAAGTTCTCTAACATTGCGACATTTTTTCTATTCTAGTCTCTCTCGAATTAGGCTAGGATTCCCATTGACTCGATGCGCTCGCCCCCGCAAATCATCCAGCCAGGGAAAAGCGAATTGGATTATCACCTTTCAGCGGGAATCCGGCAATTCCAGAGTACACCATGGAAAACCAATTGTTTGATGTTCTGATCATAGGCAGCGGCGCCGCCGGCCTCAGTCTGGCGTTGCGGCTGCCCCGTTCTCTCAGCATCGGCGTGGTAGCGAAAGGATCGTTGACGGAAGGCAATACCTATTACGCACAGGGCGGCATCTCAGCAGTTTTGGATAAAACCGATTCCATGGATTCGCATATCGCGGATACGCTGAATGCGGGCGCTGGCCTCTGCGATGAAGCCACCGTCAAGCTGGTTGTGGAGAAAGGCCCGGAAAGCATCCAGTGGCTGTTGGAAGAAGGGGTCTCTTTCACCCTCAACAAGCCTGGCGAACCGGGTTATCACCTGACTCGGGAGGGCGGCCACTCGCATCGCCGCGTGATTCACGCCGCTGATGCCACCGGCAAAGAGGTCGAGTCCACGCTGCAGGAACAGGCTCAGGCGCAGGGCAATATTAAACTGTTCGAATACCACAATGCGGTCGATCTGATTACTGCGAAAAATCTAAGCGACACAGAAAAACGCTGTTTTGGCGCATATATACTTGACAAAAAAAGCGGTCTGGTGGGCACCTTTCGCGCCCGCTTCACGGTACTCGCCACTGGCGGAGCGAGCAAGGTCTACCTCTATACCAGTAATCCGGATGTATCCACCGGGGACGGCATCGCCATGGCTTGGCGCGCCGGCTGCAGGGTTGTCAACATGGAGTTTATTCAATTCCACCCAACCTGCCTGTTTCATCCGCACGCGAAATCGTTCCTGATTACCGAAGCGATCAGAGGCGAAGGCGGTAAACTGCTGTTGCCCAACGGGAAGCGCTTCATGCACAAGTTCGACGAGCGCGCGGAACTGGCGCCGCGCGATATCGTCGCCCGCGCTATCGACCACGAGATGAAAAGACTCGGCGCCGATTGCATGTTTCTGGATATCAGCCACAAACCGAAGAGATTCATACTAGAGCACTTCCCCACGATCTACTCGAAGTGCCTGGAATTCGGCATCGATATCGCCAAACAGCCCATTCCGGTGGTTCCCGCAGCCCACTATATCTGCGGCGGAGTGCTCACCGACCACCATGCCAGAACCGACATCCCCAATCTGTTCGCTATTGGTGAAACCGCATACTCCGGACTTCACGGCGCCAACAGGATGGCCAGCAACTCACTGCTGGAGTGTCTGGTATTCTCCCAGCAGGCAGCTGAGGAGATTGTGAGACAGTCTGACCAGACACCGGAACCGCCCGAAATCGCGCCCTGGGATGAGAGCCGGGTGGCCGATTCAGACGAACAGGTGGTGGTATCCCACAACTGGAGTGAATTACGCCATTTCATGTGGGACTACGTCGGCATCGTGCGCAGCAACAAACGCCTGCAGCGGGCCAAAAGACGCGTCAATCTGCTGCGTCAGGAGATTAAGGAGTACTACGGTCATTTCCGCGTCAACAACGACCTGCTGGAACTGAGAAACCTGGTCGAGGTGGCGGATCTTATCATTCGCTCAGCGCAGGAGCGTAAAGAGAGCCGGGGACTGCACTACACCATCGATTTTCCGGATCGTGATGAGCGTTTCCAAAAACGTCCGACTGTTCTGCTACCGGACAATTTTGATGCAAAATTCGCACTGGAGGATTGAATCTAGCCATTGAGTCGCAGCCTGACCCTCAGCCGCCGTAGCTGATCAGCATCGCAGTTATCTCCCAGCAGAATCACATAGCGGCTGAAAAAGCCGGAGCTGCAGGAAAAACTCAGCAGCGTCATCCAGGGTGCAACGAAGTTCCGTTGCTGCAGCTTCGCACCGGATTGCGCACCCTGCTTCTGATACAGGATCCAGCCATCATCCATCCCCCACTCCACTTTTTCCACCGCGCTACGACTGGAAAGGGCAACATGCACGGACCAGCCTCTCCACCAACTCCACAGCAGAGGTAAAATCAGAATAAGGGTGACCGGGAAGCGCGGCGTAAAATAGACCACCGCAATCAACCCGATAAAATGAGTTGCGGACAGAAACCGCCCCAGCGACCGTGAGGGTCCTATTTCGATAACATTTTTTTGCCCGGTGGGTTTCATTGCATCCTTGCGAAACGGCAGAATCGGGGCCTGTCTAAGGATAGAGGTTATCCGATGCGCTGTACCTCGTTGCGAATGATCCGCACGACCGCTGCCACTTCACTATCCTCTGTTGATTGCTTGCCGAGAATCAAATTGTAGAGTTCGGGATCCTGCATTCCCAACAGTTTGCGAAAACCAGCCTGTTCGCTCCCGCCGGCATCCGGGTAGTGCCTGTCCAGATAACCTGTCAATACCAGGTCCAGCTCCTTCATGCCCCGTCGACACAGCCAGCGCAAGCGGGAAAGCTCACTCATCCCGGTTACATCCTGCGCTGAACCATCAGTTTCTTCGTTTCGGCAATCGCCTTGGCCGGGTTCAAGCCTTTCGGACACACTGTGGTGCAGTTCATTATGGTGTGGCAACGGTAGAGCTTGAACGGATCTTCCAGCTCATCCAGACGCTCGCCGGTAGCTTCGTCACGCGAGTCGACAATCCAACGGTAAGCATTCAGCAAAGCGGCCGGCCCCAGATAGCGGTCGCTGTTCCACCAGTAGCTCGGGCAACTGGTTGAGCAGCAGGCGCACAGGATACATTCGTAAAGCCCGTCAAGCTTGGCGCGGTCTGCCTTCGACTGCAGCCTTTCCCGGTCCGGCGGTGTGGCCGATTCGGTTTTCATCCAGGGTTCCACCGACGCGTACTGAGCGTAAAAATTGGTCAGATCGGAAACCAGATCCTTAACCACCGACTGGTGCGGCAGCGGATAAACCTTTACGTCGCCTTTGATCTCATCGATCGCCTTGGTGCACGCCAGCGTGTTCTGCCCATCGATATTCATCGAACAGGAGCCGCAGATCCCCTCCCGGCAGGAGCGGCGCAGCGACAGCGATGCGTCCATCTCCCCTTTTATTTTCAACAGCGCATCGAGCACCATCGGACCGCACTTGTCCAGATCGACCTCGTAAGTGTCGGTGCGCGGATTTTCGCCGGTACTCGGATCGTAGCGATAAATGATGAAGCGCTTGACATTTTTTGCGCCGGAGTCAGCCTTGTAGGTCTTCCCCTCTCGGACCACGGAGTTGGCGGGGAGTGTAAATTCAGCCATCGGTTATCTCCTCAGTAAACGCGCTTTTTCGGTGGGATCACTTCGCACTCATCGCTGAGTGTATACATGTGTACCGGCCGGTAGTCGAACTTGACGGTTCCCTTCTGATCGATCCATGCCAGTGTGTGTTTCATCCAGTTTGCGTCATCGCGGTCGGGGAAGTCCTCGCGCGCATGACCGCCGCGGCTCTCGGTTCTGGTCAATGCACCTTGAATGATCACCTGGGCCTGGATCAACAGGTTGTCCAGCTCCAGTGTCTCCACCAGATCGGTATTCCAAACCATGCCCCGGTCGCTCACGCCGACATCGGCGAAACTGTCGAACACTGCCTGCATCTTGTCCACGCCCTCCTGCATCGAATCACCGGTGCGGAAAACGGCCGCATGCTTCTGCATGGTGCGCTGCATATCGTCGCGGATTTTTGCGGTGGGGGTGGAGCCGTTGGCGTTTCTCGCCCGCTCCAGGCGCTCAAGTATAGGCGTGACGCTGGACTCCGGAAGCGGTTTATGGGGCGTTCCCGGCTTGATAATCTCTGCCGCGCGCAGTGCGGCGGCACGACCGAATACCACAATGTCCAGCAGGGAGTTGGATCCCAGCCGGTTGGCGCCATGCACGGATACGCAGGCCGCCTCGCCGATGGCCATCAGTCCGGGCACCACGCAGTCCGGATCGTCATCCCTGAGCGTCACCACTTCACCTCGGTAGTTGGTGGGAATGCCGCCCATATTGTAGTGCACCGTCGGCAGCACCGGGATCGGCTCCTTGGTTACATCCACGCCGGCGAAAATCTTTGCCGACTCGGCAATGCCGGGCAGACGCTCCTCGATAATGCCGGCGCCGAGATGCTCCAGGTGCAGGTAGATATGGTCCTTGTTCGGACCCACGCCCCGCCCTTCGTTGATCTCGATGGTCATCGAACGGCTCACCACGTCGCGCGACGCCAGGTCTTTGGCGTTTGGCGCATACCGCTCCATGAAGCGTTCGCCTTCGGAGTTGGTCAGATAACCGCCCTCGCCGCGCACGCCTTCGGTGATCAGCACACCCGCACCATAGATGCCGGTGGGGTGAAACTGGACAAACTCCATATCCTGCAGCGGCAGGCCGGCGCGCAGCACCATGGCGCTGCCGTCGCCGGTGCAGGTGTGGGCGGAGGTGGCCGAGAAGTAAGCGCGGCCACAACCGCCGGTAGCCAGTACGACGCAGTGGGCGCGGAAGCGGTGCAGCTCACCGGTGGCCAGATCCCAGGCCAGCACGCCGCGGCAAACTCCCTCGTCCATAATCAGATCGATGGCGAAGTATTCGATAAAAAATTCCGCTTTGTGCTTCAACGACTGCTGATAGAGCGTGTGCAGAATGGCGTGCCCAGTGCGGTCGGCGGCGGCGCAGGTGCGTTCCGCCCGACCCTCGCCGAAATGGGTGGTCATGCCGCCGAACGAGCGCTGGTATATTTTGCCCTCTTCGGTGCGCGAAAACGGCACACCGAAATGCTCCAATTCGATCACCGCCGGCACCGCTTCGCGGCACATGTACTCGATGGCGTCCTGGTCGCCGAGCCAGTCCGATCCCTTGACGGTGTCGTACATGTGCCACTGCCAGCTGTCCGGACCCATATTTCCGAGGGAAGCGCTCATGCCTCCTTGGGCTGCCACGGTATGGCTTCTGGTCGGGAAAACCTTAGTGATGCACGCTGTGGAAAGACCGGCGGCGGACATACCCAGCGTAGCGCGCAGACCGGCGCCGCCGGCGCCGACAATGACGACATCGTAAGCGTGGTCGATCAGTTTGTACTGTTCTATATTCGGTGTGGACATGCCATCAGCCTCCCAGTGCAATTCGCAATACCGCGATCACACCGATGACCGCTAACAGCAGGCAGAGAAAGCTGACCAGGATGATCGCGGCCGTCCGCTGCCAATGGGTTGATACATAATCTTCGATCACCACCTGCAGGCCCTGCTGGGCGTGATAAAAAACGGTGAGAATCAGCAACACCAGCGCCACGGTAACCGGCGGCGAGGAGATCCATGCGGTCAGCTCGGTATGGCTCGCCTGCGGTAGGGAGGCGACAGTAAATCCGAACCAGAGAACCAGAGGAATCAGCAACAGCGAAGAGAGGCGCTGCGTCCACCAGTGGCCGACCCCCTCCTTCGCCGTTCCCAAACCTTTCGCGCGTGCCAGCGGAGTGCGTAGATCATTCATCGTCATTCATCCTGCCATCAGAGCGACCAGCCAGGTCACCAGGGTTAAAGCGGCCGCAAAGACCAGCGTCAATATTGCGTTCCGGTCGGCGATTTCGAGCTCAAAACCCCAACCTATATCCCAAAACAGATGGCGTATCCCATGGCAGAAATGAAAATAGAGCGCAAAGGTAAACCCGAACAGAACCAACTGGCCGTACCAGGCGGTCAGATGGCCCTGTACCGCCGCATAACTCTCCGGACCGGCAGCCACACTGGTAAGGATCCAGACCATCAACAACGCACCAAAGGCTAATATCACGCCGGTCATGCGATGGGTTATCGAAATCAATGCAGTCAGCGGAAGCCGGTAGATCTGCACATGCGGTGACATGGGTCGACTGTTTTGAGTGATCATTGAATGGTCCTGTTTGTGTCAATCGATTCGACTTTCCCAAGCTTGGCGGGCCGTCGGGAAACAGCTCTTCTCTCCAGTGCCGGAAGCCTCTCTTTGCGGATCTCTGCGCCTGGTGCCAGATCCGATTATTTTCCGACAGCGGTTACGAAATCATTAAAAATCAATGCAACGGCCATTTTTCTCCCAGTCGCCATAGCGGGTCGGCTCCCTGCCTGTTGGGCCGCCATACTCTTTTGGTTTACCTGGCTGGATTTTCGACTCGTTTGTGGATACCGAGTTATCGGTGGTTTCTTCGTTTTGGGGATCCGGTTCTTGCCGTTGCTGCATTTCAGTTTTCTCTCAAATACTGCCGAACTGTTTTGCCGTTTCTGCCATCATCTCCGCAGACAGGGAGTGGCGCAGTTTTGATACCCCGAAGTTGAACGCTTGAACAAGAGCAGGGCGGAGATAGAGGCTCGACCAACTGCGACCGACGGAGCCAACTGCACCAAGTCGATTATAACGATTCGAATTCCTTTTGTAAGCGGCTTCCCTATGCTGCTATCAAATTTTCTTGTTGACGCGTAACTTGTGAAGAAATTTTCACTTTATTGGGAGCTCTTTCAGATATTTGAAAAGCTTGCGCTGCGCCGCCGGAGGTTTCTCCTGCTCCAGTTCGCGCTTCCCGGCACGAACAAACTGCTGTATCCGCTGTCGGTCGGCATTGGGACAGAGCCGCAGCAGCTCTGTCATGGCATCCGCCCCACCCTGCATCAATCGATCGCGCAGTTGCTCCAGCCGATGAAATCGTCGAACCTCCTCCTCGTGTCGGCTGTCGATACTGTTAAAAAGTGCTGCTATCCGCTCCGAATCCTCCTCGCGCAGCAACTTACCCAGCCGTCGAATATGCCTGCGCATAGCATTATGCCCTTTGACACGCTGTGACTCGTGCAGCGCCTCCATCATCTTGCGATCAAAGTTCAGCTGTTCCCATTGCCCCGGACTGAGCTCGAGCAGGCGCTCTGCCAGCTTCTGCAGCGCAAGCAGGTTGCGTTTGATTTCACTTTTACTGACGCGTTCTTCTGTATCGTTCCAGTCGTCGTGCTGCATCTCAGGGTGCTCCAATTTCAATTCGGTACAGCCACAAAGTGCTCGATCAAAAGCTGCAGGCTACGCCTGCCCCGATATTCGTTGATATCCATGCGAAACGCTGCGTGGATGGCTTCCGAGCCAGCGTCGCGGTCCGCCTGATTGAACGCGATTGCATCGACCGGACTGCTGCCTGCCAGCGGGCGCAAAACAAACTTGACGTGCTTATTTGCGAGCACCCGTCGCTGCTGGACAGAGAACAACCCGTCGAACAGCGGCTCCGGAAATCCCTGTCCCCAGGGACCTGCGGCGCGCAACAACTCTGCCAGTTCCAACTGCAGCTCACCCACCTTCAGGTCCCCGTCGGAACGAACCACCCCGAGCAGACTCTCGCTATCGATTCTGCGGCGCACTTCCAGGTCAAACTCCCGGCTGAACACAGCCAGATCGGAGCGCTGCAGCGTAAGACCGGCTGCCATCGCGTGGCCGCCGAACTTATACAACAGCCGGGGATTTGATGCTGCAACACTATCCAGCACATCCCGGATGTGCAGTCCATTGATCGAGCGAGCAGATCCTTTGATCAGGCCCTCCTCTTCTCCGGGAGCGAATGCAATGACCGGCCGGTTGCAACTTTCACGAATTCTGGCGGCAACGATGCCAATCACCCCTTGGTGCCACTCCTTGCGATACAGGCAGAGGCCGTACGGCAGGTTGTCGGACAACCGCAAGGCGCTCAAGTGGTCGACCGCCTGCTGCTTCATCTCCTGCTCAATTTTACGTCGGGTTCTATTCAGCGAATCCAAACGCCCGGCCAATTCATCCGCTATGTGTGGGTCGTCGGTCAGCAGGCACTCGATGCCCAGCGACATATCCTGCAGACGCCCGGCAGCGTTGAGCCTTGGCCCGAGCGCATACGCCAGGTCTGAGGCGACCAGGCGAGGTAGCGACCTATCGGCCACCTCGGCGAGTGCTTTAATCCCGGCGCAACAGCAGCCTGCCTGAATTCGCTGCACACCCTGATGCACCAGAATTCTGTTGTTGTGATCCAACGGAACCACATCGGCCACCGTCCCCAACGCGACCAAATCCAGCAGTGCAGCCAGATTCGGCGGCGCTATACCCTGTTGTGCGAACCATCCTGTTTCGTTCAGCCTCTGCCGTAATGCGATCAGCACATAGAACATCACCCCAACACCCGCCAGACTCTTGCTGGGAAAACTGTTATCGCTCATGTTCGGGTTGACGATGACGTCAGCTTCGGGAAGCGCCGCACCGGGCAGGTGATGATCGGTCACCAGCACCTGCATCCCCGCCTCCTTAGCCGCTTTCACACCGCGGAGACTGGATATGCCGTTATCCACCGTGACGATCAGCGCCGGATTGAGCGCCTGCGCCACTGCCACGATTTCCGGGGTCAGTCCATAGCCATACTCGAAGCGGTTGGGGACGAGATACGCGAGATTCTTCGCACCCATAGCCCGCAAACCACGCATCGCCAAGGCGCAACTGGTAGCGCCGTCGGCATCGAAATCAGCAACAATAACGATTTTCTTCCCCGTTTCGATGGTCTGATATAACAGTGCAGCGGCCTCAGCACTGTTGCCCAATAGGGAGACCGGCAGCATGCTTGACAAGGTTCTATCAAGCTCCGCAGCGTCGGTCAGATTCCGGATAGCGTAGACCCGCTGTAAAACCGGGTGCAGATCATCACGAAGGTTTGTTGCGGTCGCGGGAATCGCAGCGCGCACGATGGATTTTTCGAATGGAATCAATTTGAATTGTTCATATTGAGGATGTGAGGCCACTTCGCATCAGTGAGGTGGATCTCCAGAATTAAACAGGTTTGCCGGACGCTTTACAATTCGGATTACCATTATTGTTGGCTGGCCGAGTTCAGACAGTGATAAGTTTCCGCCAAACTCTGTAGCACCTATCTCATCATCCCGCGCGGCCGCGACCGTGGCGATTTTGCTTCATGGCGCGACGCGGCGAGCGCGGTGTAGCCAATGCTACATGAGCGAGCCGCAACAAAGCCAGGAGCCAAAATCGCCCCGTCCCCAAGGGTTGCGTCCGAAATGCGTCCCTGCGGTGTTGCGCTGCTTGCCCGTACATTGTGTACTGTGCTGCGCAGCCCGCCTTGCAGGTACGCATTTCGGACTGCAACGCGGTTCGCGGGGGATTACGAGATAGGTTCTAATAACATACTCACATGAATAAAATCGAAACCTGGTGCCCACCACCTGCAAAGCCAGAATTACCGAAGCAGGGGGATTTGCATCTCTGGTTGATTGATCTCGATATCGGGCCTGCTCACTTCGAGCGGTATCTCGATAATGAGGAACGCAATCGTGCCGGTCGCATGCTGGATGCTGCAGGCTCTCGGCGTTTTGTTACAGCTCGAGGATGTCTGAGAAAAATAGTCGGAGATTATCTGACCTTCGATGCCCGATCGATCGCCTTTCGATATGGTATTGTCGGCAAGCCGGAGATCGCCCACCCAAGTTCCGGTTTGCGTTTCAATCTCAGCCATTCAGGCCATCTTGCACTGCTTGCATTGACCTGGCAGAGCGACATCGGCGTTGACATAGAGCCGCTAAAACCGCGCTCGAATATGCTGCCAATTGTCAGAAAAATCCTTGGAGTGAACTCGTATGAAGCACTCGCAACCATGCCAGAACCCGAGCGAACGGTTCGGTTTATCGAGTGGTGGACCACGCTAGAAGCACGGGCTAAATGCGACGGTAAAGGGGTCTTCAGCCAAATCGATAACAGAAGGCCGGCGGTTAATTTCGAGCCGGAATCCGGTTGGATAGCAGCTGTAGCGATTGCGAATGGCATCCCGGCAATTTCGCAATGGGTCACTCACCGAGTGGCAGAGCACGTTCTCTGGCATTAATCGACCCGACAACACAGGATCCGGGGCAACAACTATCAACCGATGCTGGTGTAACGCAAAACAACTGCTTAGAATCCCCGGCTGGAAATCGCTGCCGGGCCAAACGGACACTAATCACCAATGGATACCATTCAAATTTTCATTCTCTCCCTGGTGCAGGGCATTACCGAATTTCTGCCCATATCCAGCTCTGCACACCTGATTCTCACACCGAGAATCTTCGGTTATCATGATCAGGGCTTAGCATTCGACGTGGCGGTACACCTGGGTTCATTGCTCGCGGTAGTCGGCTATTTCCGGGCTGATCTTGCTCGAATACTGCATGATTTTTTCTTCTCCCTTACCGCCAACGGCACCCCCACAAAAGCGTCACAGATGGCCTGGATGATCATTCTGGCCACGGTCCCGGTCGTTATTATCGGCGGCATTTTCAAGTCGTTGGTTGAAACCGACTTGCGCTCTACGCTGGTGATCGCAATTACCACCATCGTGTTCGGAATACTGCTCTACTGGTTTGACATTACAGGTAAACGAAGCCGGGATGAATACACCGTAAACTGGCAGGACGCTCTGGTAATCGGTCTATTTCAGGCGCTGGCTATCATCCCGGGAACTTCGCGATCGGGCATAACGATGACAGCCGGGCTGATGCTGGGACTGACCCGCGAGGCCGCTTCACGCTTTTCGTTCCTGCTTGCCATCCCCACAATCCTGATGTCCGGTGCCTTGGTCACGCTGGACCTGGTGCAGTCCGATCTGCCGGTAATGTGGCATGATCTGCTGCTCGGCGCCGCCCTCTCCTTCGTCAGTGCATACCTGTGCATCCACTTCTTTCTAAAACTGATCGAGAAGCTGGGAATGCTGCCGTTTGTGATCTATCGACTGCTGCTGGGTGGAGTACTGTTTGTTTTCTTTCTCTAAAGCTGTGCTGCGGCGACAATCAGCAGTGACTGCCCACTGGCCGTTTGGAATCCCGACTGAGCCTCAGTTGGCCAAACCCGCCCGCTGCAGCAGGCGCGTAATATATATCGCCGGTATGGCATAGGAGATGCCACTTGGCGAGGAGAGTACTGTCTCTTTACTCTCTTTGACAAATACGCTGTTGATCACGCCAACGACATCGCCCGTTCTTGTATCGTACAAAGGACTTCCACTGTTCCCCGGGTAGGCGACGGCATCGAGTTGAAAAACAGTATAAGGATTGCGCATTTTTCTAATCTGACTGGCAGTTAATTGTTCAGACGATGTGGAGGGTATAACGATCGGTGTCTGTGCGGAAACTATACCCCGGTGCGTAACCGGATAGAGACCCAGAACCATCCCGATCGGAAATCCGGTGAAGGCGTACTCCTCACCCTCCCGAACCCGGTCCGAATTACCAATCTTTAGCGCCGGCAACGGTTCTCCCTGGATCTCCAACAACGCCAGATCGTGGTCATCGTCTCGGGCTATCAACTCCGCCGTACGCGCTTTGGCGCTCTTGCCTCTTCCAGAAACAACTGCGATAGTCTCTTTGTTGGCAAAATCCAATTTATTCGGAATAACGTGAATATTGGTTATGATATGTTTCCCCCCGCCGACGACGAATCCGGTTCCATTAAAAATCGACACCGGACGCCGAGTCGGCTGCACCGTACCAACTGCAACGATCGAAGGCCGGACTCGATCAATCACACCGGGCAAATCCGCCGATATCTCCGATGACATAAAGACAAGGCCGGTTAACAACAGCAGACTGGAAAGCTGCCAGAATTTCGTCGTTTTCATACGCTTTAATTAATAACCCTGAATTTCAGTGACTCGTCAGGCCAACCTTAAACCTGTGTAGAGATTTCCAATAACGTAACCAAGCATAACAACCGGACTGACGATTGAGAAAGAACGCCCAACTAAAGATTGGAGTGTATCGACGCCGGCTGGTACGGGTATGATACAGCGCATGCGTAATCAAAAATGGCGTTTGAGCATTCACAAATCGATACAGACTGACTGTATTTTTAGCCCATGCCCGCTATACCGATGCGCGATCTAGCCATACTCTGCATCATCGGCGGGTTGTGTGTGGTGACACTGATGCGGCCATGGATGGGTGTAATAGCCCTTGCCGTGGTCGGTTATATGCACCCACAAGGCTACGCTCTGGGGGTAGTGAAGCAGTTGCCGGCTTTCGATATCCTCGTTTTCTGTCTGCTTGCTTCAATTCTCATATCCCCCTCAACGCGCTCGCCCGCTTATCTGAAACAGCGTTTGCGCATACTGCGCGATTGGCGTCTGATACTGTTGGGCCTATTGTGGCTCGATTTTCTTTTGACTTCGACGTTTTCGATGGTTCCGGTTATCGCCTGGCCCAAATTTCTTGAGATCAGCAAAGTGTTCATCGGGCTGCTTTTTACCTTACTGCTGATCGATACCCGTGAAAAACTTTTTTACCTGCTGGCCGCTATTGCTTTAAGTGTTGCATTACTGGCAATGAAAGGTGGGGTATGGGCCATCATGACCGGCTTCCTCGACAGAGTTTACGGCCCACCGGGCAGCCATTTCTATGATAACAATCACTTTGCGGTCCTAACCGTGATGAACATACCACTCCTTTATTTATGGCTGCGTCAGTGCAGTGACCGATGGCTCCGGCTGTTTATCCTAGCGCTGATTGCGCTGAGTGTTGTCGCGGCGCTCACCTCCTGGTCGCGCGGCGGACTAATCAGTCTTTCGGTTACCGCAATGTTGATCGTCTGGCACAGCCGGCGGAGATATCTGGCGGTCCCATTTCTGTTTCTTTGCCTGCTCTTTGCTTTTGGTAATTTTCCCGACGAATGGGCGGAACGCATGGGGACTATTTGGTCCTTTGAGACAGAGGGATCTGCTGTGAGCCGCCTTGAAGTGTGGCGAGAAGGTATTCAAATTGCTCAGCAGCGGCCCTGGGTCGGCGCCGGGCCCAACGGTTGGTTCTATGCGGCTACGCGGGACTGGCACAGCGCCTACATCGAAATGCTTGCCGAAAACGGATTTCCAGGGTTGGCGCTCTGGTTGTCGGTGCTGGTGGGTACCCTTATTTCACTGAGCCGTATCTATCATGCCGCCCGCAAACTGGCTGGATTGGAGTGGGTAGCCGATTTCAGCGGTATACTCAGAATCTCCTTACTATCGTATATGATAGGCGCTGCTTTTCTGGGATTGTCCTACTGGGATATCCTCTATCACCTGCTGGTGATATCAGCGCTACTTTCAGCCTTAGCCGCTCCCTGGTTGAAAGCAAGGCGCCCA
Organism: Chromatiaceae bacterium; assembly: GCA_024235255.1. Taxonomy (GTDB): domain Bacteria; phylum Pseudomonadota; class Gammaproteobacteria; order Chromatiales; family Chromatiaceae; genus HKST-UBA178. Next base: position 172,528 of record JACKMT010000006.1, on the reverse strand, counting down.
GTGGTCGCCAACACTAGCAGAAGCGAAAAAGTATGAGCGTGTATTTTTGTTTGCCTCACAATTACGTCAGGTTTTTTTACATCGTATGATTTGTGCTAAAAGGTAGAAAATTATATATTATTGTTTTATATATGAAAAACAATTATGGCGTGAAAAGTGCTTGCTTCTATATCTATAGATAGTGAAGGCACTGAATTTTAAAATATTAAAGCTTAAAAATGTGAAGGAGTCGTAACCATGAGTTTAGGTCAATTTATTTCTCGATATGTGGTTGCCGGCACCTTGGCGCTGGCGGCGGCTGACGCAATGGCAGTGGTTATGACCGAAACTGTAACTGCAACTACCCATGCAGCGCCTCTGGATACGAATTGGTCGGCTTCTGTGCAGATTGCGCAGTTCAATAACATTTCCGGCGCAAACGCCGGCGCAACACTGACCAAGGTAGAGTTTTCGTTCACCGGCAACGGCGAGTTTGAGTTCCAGATAGATTCACCAACAGACCCGAATCCGGATCCCGGCATCCCCGGCCCCGCGACCGGCAGTTATAGGCAGACACTCAATTTGAACCTGAAAGGGCTTGGACTCGCGGCAGCAGGCCTTGACAACGAGCAGTTTCTGGATTCGATTCTCAGTGGTAACGGCGGACCGGAATTTTTCTCTTCAGCTCCCAGCAAAACGGTCTCAATTGAGAGCAACACCCTCAGCGGCTTCGCAGGAACGGGTACGGTTCTGTTTGACATTACTGCGACGGGGATCAGAATCAACAATGTCGCCGGTGATGAATCTCTCGACTACGCAATCGATAGTGACCTTATAAAGGGCCAGGCAAGTTTGAGCGTCACCTACTCTTTTGAGCCCGCCTCTAACAACAACGTTCCTGCTCCCGGTGCATTGGTTCTGCTCGGAATTGGGCTGGTAGCAATGGGCATTTCACGCAGAAAGAGCAAAAACGGCACTATTCTGTAATTATTAGATAACCGGCCTGGTAAAGTCAGGCTGGCCATTTCCACAAAAATAATCATCTTCAGCGGGTTATTCGTAACGAATAGCCCGCTTTTGTCATTAATGTTGGTCAGATAGATTTTCCTCAAGAAACCGGGATTCTGCAGCTTGGTTGATAAAATGGCTCATCAAATTGAAGGTAATCTGCTCATTACTTGATGTGCACTCCTCAGTTTACATCAGCGCCATGAACGCCAAAGATATTGAGTTCGCCACTCATATTCCGTTTCTGTTAGTTTGAATGATCACTCAATCCGAAAACGAAGTTCACGCTTAATATGCGGCATGGGAATGACAATCTCACCATCTTTCAATTTTTTTCTTTCTTTATAACGATAGATGTTCAGGCTTTCTCCTTTGAAATCGGGAACATTAGAGACAAGCTCTATTGAACTCAACTTATCAAATTTATCGCTTTTTAACGTGTCTAATAGCAGCTTAAATTCTGGTAATCCGACGAGGTCATTGTCCTCCGCCACAATAAGGCCAACACCATACTTATCCAGAAGACTATATATGTCACTTGCACTTTCGACATAAACTTTTACACCAAAGCTTTTATGTACGACATAGGAGACCAAAATCTTATCTGCACGAAGAATAATCTGTTTTCGTTCGCTATCTCCCTGCTTAATGTGAAAGGTGAAGTTTCCGTCGTTTTTACAACAGAAGAGAACAGTCCCCTCATTATTATTTTCGAGTATAAACCGGGCCGCTTCTTTATATCCGGATAGCATTTGATGCTCGGTTCTCAATCCTGAATAGCCATATCCTGCGAATAGTAGAGTCGCTATAGTAAGCCCAATCTTGTGATAGACACTTGGCGCAGGTAACAGGGCTAATGTATTAGCGGTCAGGATACCCAATGCTGGGGTTAGATAAAGTGTATAGCGTAGGAGATTATTGAACTGGTGATCAAACAGCGTAAAAAAAACATACCAGATAATAAGCCAAGCAATACAAAAAAGATTACGTCGAACCTGATTAAGGTAGAATCCCGAAATCAATCCGATTCCCGCAAGCATTAAAAGTGGAAATGGATAAGCTTCCCATATAACTTTTGCGTTGAGCGTCAAGAATCCGATCATCTTGACTGAGAAAATGTTTTCAATATTTTGACTGAAACCTCCAAGCGCAGTTGTACCGAATTTATTAGCGTGAAGAATCAGCAACACCAAAGCCAGTCCCGTCATGAAATAGGCCAATAGACTTTTTCTCGACCACAGATGCCTGCCCTCACCCGCCAGATACGCATAAACAATCATTAAGGGCAAAATAAAGACCGTGATCTGTTTTGTTAACAGTGCAGCAGCGATAACAGTGCCTGTCAGCAAGGAGCGAATATGGGTTGGACTCCTCAGGTAATAGTGGAAACTTAAGAGCGCAAGCATGACCATTGCTATAGCCGGAATTTCGAGCATCACGGAACGACCCCAAAGCAGGACGAGCGGATTTGTTACGAAAAACACACCAGAAAAAAAACTGGTCAGGCTTCCCCAAATTGGCATGGACCATACGTACCAGGCAGTTAATCCACACAGGCAAAAAAACAGAACGGTAAGCCGTGCAATGGGCTCAGATACACCAAAAATATAAAAGAAAAAGCTTTCAATAAAAGCAAAAAAGGGTGGGTACCAGGTAAACCCAAGTGCGGGATACCTGACGAAATACTGAACCGCGTAGTCGTAAAGATGATTAAAAGGAAGCTCCTTTAGAACATCCATTATAAAGACTCCATCCATGGCATGGCGAGATTCATCGGTCCACCAGAATTCGCCTGCATCAATCGCTACACCAAAAAGCAAACTCGCCACGGACAACAATAAAACAATAAGTAAAGTGTCCAAGCGCGACCAAATCTGCCGCAAAGGTGGGTGGTCTACTATCATTCTTTTTTGTCTGGTTGAAAGAAATACTCGGAGATATTATCCCAGCGCCGCAATGGCTTGTTGAACCACATAGGCTTGGTGCTCCTCCAGGCCTGCCCACAAAGGCAGCCGAACCAAACGTTCGGAAAGATCAACGGTATGTGTCAGTTCACCACTGATGCGGCCAAACTTTTGGCCCATCGGTGCACTATGCAGAGGTATGTAATGGAAAACAGTGTGTATCTCCTGGGCTTTCAGTCTGTCAATAAAAACCGTTCTTTCCTCCAGTCCGGCTAAAATGAGATAATACATGTGCGCATTGTGGGCGCAATGATCCGGAACCACCGGTCTACGGACCAATCCTCGCTCCTCTGACAATCTGAACCATTGGTGGTATGTGTGCCAGATATCCAGACGCTGCTTAGTAATGGATTCCGCCTCTTCCATCTGGGCCCAGAGAAAGGCTGCTATGATCTCCCCTGGCAAAAACGAGGAGCCGATATCCACCCAAGTGTACTTATCCACCTGGCCTCTAAAAAACTGGCTACGGTTAGTACCTTTCTCACGGACTATCTCAGCCCTTTCTACCATTCTTGGGTCGTTGATCAAGAGTGCGCCACCTTCACCGGAAATGATATTCTTTGTCTCATGGAAAGAGAGTGCTGCCATATCACCGATCGATCCTAATGGACGACCCTTATAGGTAGACATAATCCCCTGAGCTGCGTCTTCAATAACCAATAGCTTATGGCGCCGTGCGATCTCCATGATGCTGTCCATCTCACAGCTCACGCCAGCATAGTGCACTGCCACAATAGCTTTACTCTTCTCTGTTATCGCTGCTTCAATTTTCCTCTCATCAATGTTCAGAGTGTCTGGACGTATATCGACAAACACGGGTACCGCACCGCGCAACACAAACGCATTTGCCGTGGAGACAAAGGTGTAAGAAGGCATGATTACTTCATCACCTGGACGAAGGTCGGCCAGAATTGCCGCCATTTCCAATGCAGCTGTACAGGAGTGGGTTAGCAAAGCTTTACGTGTTCCAGTCGTAGCTTCCAACCAGTGATGACATTGCTTCGTGAACGATCCATCCCCAGCCAAATGACCTGCGGCATGGGCCTGAGCAATGTACCAAAGTTCCTTGCCGGTCATATAGGGCTTATTAAAGGGGATCATCTCTTCCTCAGCGGCAATAATTCATGCTCGTGCGACAACAATCAGGCCCGCAACCACCAGGGCGGTACCCAAAACTCGCTGTAATGTAAGCGATTCGTTCAAGAATAATACAGAAAATCCCATAACTATGATAAAAGCCAAACTCATAAAAGGATAAGCATAGTTGAGATCAAAGCGAGTCATCGCCGCCATCCAAGCCAGCGAGGCCAAAAAAGCTGAAAAGAAGCCAGAAATGATCCATGGATTCAAGAACTGAATAAGAAGAAAAAAAATCTTATTTATGCCACCTTCCGGCAATGACCCTACCTGCGATATTTGCCACTTCAGCACTAGCTGGCCATACACTGTAAAAAACAGCGTCAACATAATGTAAAAATGCCCGTAAAAATCAAATTTTTCGTTCATCTCTGATTCTCAATAATAGTTATCGCAAATATCGCAGTAACGTATCACTTTTGCGGTACCTTATAATCGGAAAACAACCGGGTGAGATTTCCATGCAGAATGTTTTCGATCCGATAAGACTCTATTCCTGCCGATAGTTCTTTGAATCTTTCCATTATCTGCCGAGGTGAATACTCGGGAAAATCGGATCCGATCGTGACAAGTTGATCCGTTGTCTGGAAGAAATAACGCATATCTTCATCGAGTCGACTACCCGCATAGCGCATGATGGAAAACGAAAAATCAAGCATCAGATTTGGATTGGCTCTTACTATTTCAAATAGATCAAGCATCGAGGGACCGGCTGCATGCAGCAACTGGATTCGAGTATCCGGACACGCACTGGCTAGATAATCGATAGTATCCGGTGCGTTGGAGGTGGCAAGTCCGCGTCGGCGAAACAAAGTATCTAACAGTATCACCAGGCCGTGCTCCGCGGCCGCTTCAAGTACCGCCACACATTTAGCATCCAACGGGTCGTAACCATTCAGACGCGGGTGAAGTTTAATCCCTGCAAAACCCTTCCCTGCCAGCTCCGACACCACCGCCTCGACTCGTCTCAAAGTGGGAAGTGTTCGTGGATTCATTCCTGCTATCGGCACGAATCTATCTGGATGGGCTTGGGCTGCCGACATTGTCACATCGTTATCTCCATGATCGGCGATTGCTACCAGGCAGGCTCTTTTCGTATCTGCAACGTCCATCTCTCTGATTAGCCTTTCCAGTGAAGCATCGTACTGCGTCTCTCCCATCCAACTGCCATCACGTGTGATATGAGTGAGCGAATCAAAGAGCATTATGTCCTCCTTAGACGATGCCTAGTCTCTAATTTCGCAGATTAATCTTCAACAGGGAGACCGCATCTGCGGTGATTCTCTTAGCCTGCTCGGCTGAATCTGCGACTGAGATCAGGTAACCGGGGCGATCATCTTTTTCCCGCAGTACTGCTTTCCGCTCATCGAACTGAAAGTTTATGTGCGCAGTGATGACTCCGGGAACCGCCCTAGCATCATCAATGCCGGTTATGCTCTCCACTATCCCAGCCGACAGTTGCAGAAACTCAATATTGGCAGCACGATTTGCATTAGTCAGGACTGAGCAAGACTCTCCCATAGCGAATTTGATCATTTCACGATTGACATGGACGCCAGAGAGATTCGGAAGGACATGACTGTATATTTTACAGCCGCCACCGCGTGCTGCTATATCGATAGGGAAAACCTGCTCGCCACACACTCGGTATTCAGCATGAAATATGCCATTTAACAATCCAAGAGCCGAGATCGCACGCTCATTCGCATCAATAACCTTCTGTTGCAATCTGCCTTTGCTCATTGGTTGATAAGTAATATGATCAGCTACTGTGGAATTTTCAGTATTCGGAGTTTTTAGCGCGATGCCGAGCACATGTGCCACTCCATCCACCATAAAACCATCGACGATATACTCGTCGCCTCTAATGTACGACTCCACCAGTACCGAAGCTTTACAGCTTCTCTCAAGGGCATAATAGTAGGCGGAAAGTAATTTATCCCGATCTCTTACAACCGTTACACCCCTCCCCGATTGATTGTCAACCGGCTTAACAATTACCGGGAAATCGAGTTTTCCGGCCGCTTCCGCGACTTCCTTTTGGCTGTTCACCAGTAAATTATCGGGAGCATAGCAGCCTGCTGCGGCAGTCAATGTGCGCATGCGCCACTTATCAGTAAAATTTAAGGCTGTCTCGAACCCCATTCCAGGTAGTTGCATAGTTTCCGCTACGTATGCAGCAGTGGGTACGCCGGTATCAGTCGTATCACAAAGAATGCCATCGATGAGGTAACGCTTTGCCACATCAAGCGTTGCTTTAGGGTCAGCAATATCCACAATTTCATAGCTGTCTGCCATAGCATAGGCTGGCCTCTCCTTAAACATATCCGTTACAAGAACACGGTACCCCAATTGTTTGGCGAGGCGTACGGTCGGCACCTGCCATTGGCCGCCACCGAGTACATGCAGCAGTCTCTTTTTCATGAATTCAAGGGGTGGTTCTCAATCATCCTGCCAGTCTCTTCAACAACCAGACTCGCGCCAGCCCCAAATATAATAAGGTGCATCAGGCCCAGTATGAAAAAGCAGGTCAAGAATAGTGACTCCATGCTCGAAAGGTGGGTGAAACTGGGGATATTCTGGATAGTTACTGTAATCCTTCCAAATAAGCTCGATACCTGCTGATATGAATTGTTCCTCTTCGATATAGTTTTTCGCTGCTGGTCCGGAAATATATTGAGTAGCTCCAGCTTTTCTTAAAATATTTAGAAGTCTGTTCTGCTTGCTCCCCTCGGCCATGAATTCCCGTGAATCAATAAATTTCGTCTCCGATGCAAGGACCTTCCGGCTGATATGTTTAATCAAGTACTGATTCAACTCAGACAATGAGGTCCAAGATTGGGAAAGATAAAAATCTTTGAAGAATGGGGCATGAACAGAGAAAAAGGGTGCCTTACCGTAGCAATGCCACAGCGTTTCCCAATGTTTTTTCTGCCAGCGCTGATCTGTGATGCGAACATCACAGATCAGGCGATCTCGGCTGGGGCCTACCGGAACAGTCAACCAATTTGTTCCTGTAGATATTTTGACTTTGTTTCTATTTCTCCAGTCGTTTTTTGTATATTGCACATCATCATAAAAAACAAACAGATCGACGTCGTTAATTATGTCGAAGTAACCTTTCCATGGAATGTAGTTTGACTGCAAAATTGCTACCCGCAGTGGTTTTACTTCTTGAGTCAACATCATCGGTTATTGATCGCTTTAAAGTGCCAAGTGATTTCATTGAGGCTTTCAATTGATGTAATAGCCGGACTCTTCTCGATCACACGTTGTGCCAGGCTCATATTGAAATTAAAAAAGGCACCCGGCCGCTGGATATGGAAACCGTGTTTGTATCCGGCAAACAGCGCTCCCTGGATATCTCGGAACAGATTGTCCCCCACCATAATCAACTGCTCTGCCGCAAACCCTATCCGTTGCGAGATCTCATCGAAAACCCGACTGTCAGGTTTCTGCATTCCTAACTCACCTGTTAGCAGCACAACATCAAACAGATGCTTGATACGACAAACCATAAGTTTCTGCTGCTGTGACGCGACCGGATTATCGGTGACTAGAGCGAGTTTGTAACCCATTCGACGCAGCTGATCCAAGGTCGGAAACACATCTTCATATAATTTACAGGAATCGGGCTTAACATTACGGTATGCTTCAATCATTCGCACTCGAGTGTCATTGTCCAACCTAAGTTCCTGGCATATGGCATCGATCAGGTGTGCCCGGTTTCCCTCTTCCAAAATGCGGAGAGCCATTGAAAGAAACTCAACCGAAGAAGGGAGTGACGTCCGTTCATATTCCCAAAGCAGCTCAAGTTTGCTGAATATCCACTCCTTTTGGTCTAGCAGCGTGTCATCCAGATCGAATACCACTCCATGTACATCCTCCAATTCTAGCGAAGGAATACACCGCTCTTCCAGGTAGCGTAGGGTTCTGAAGCAGGTACCGGAATCCGGCGCTGATTCTTCCGACTTCTCATGAACAAACAGAAAAGAGATCGGGTTATGAGCTGTGACTAAATCCAACGGCATAGATGTACCGACACGAGGATTAAGGTCAGATACCCAGCATGCATCATCTTGCCGCAGGATCTGCAGATTCATCGGACCAAGCGCGCCCAAGGGAATGAGTCTTTCTATGGTGCAGCGCGCCAGATCCCGAACGAACTCGGGAGCACCCGGTTCGCATAGAATAGCCAAACCGCCGAGTGTTCTAATTCGACGGCGAAAAGCCAACGGAGAAATGTTGCCCATAACATCAATGGCGAAATCCACCGAGTACTCTTCGAAATCCTGTAGGCAGGGTTGCCAAGCATAATCTTCAAGTTTTCCTGCTGTAAAACCCTTTACAGCCGCCTGGTTTTCCAACACATAGACACCCTTTCCACCCCAGCCATTTCGTGGCTTACCGATCAACGGGAAGATGACCCCCTCATCGTGTGGGGTGGCATAGCAAGGCTGACAAGGCAGGCATTCGTTGTTCAGCCACCGATAGAACAATAGCTTGTCATTCGCAATATCCAGCAAAGCAGCATCGGAAACATATATAGTAATACCTTTCGTCATGAACTCGGCTTTTCGACTGCTCAGCAGATTCAATTCAAAACTTGTGGAAGCAAAAATTGCTTCGACCTCCTCCTGTTCGCACAATCCGGTCAAAAAATTGAGAAAGAGCTGCGTATGCTCCAGCAAGGGAGCCAGGAAGAAGCCATCGGAAAAGTAGCGTGACACATTCTCTGAGTAACTATCCGCTACCAAAATTCGTATGCCGGGCACGGCACGCAAAGCCTTGATCAGTGCATGCCCCTGAAAGCCGCCACCTGAAACGATGAGAATACTAGTAAGCTTCATTCAATCGCTTCTAGATATATGGCATTAGAGATATCGGGATAATCTGCTGAAAGTTTGAGAAGAGCAACCCAGACAGCCGGTGTCAATTTTAAACTCTCCAACTGCCCAGTGGTAAATGGCTTTAAAAGCATCCCTTCAGCCTTGACGACTTTAAAGCCTGAATCATATACAAGTGTGGATAGTGTAGTTAGGTCAAAATAACGTTTATGACCAAGAGCAAGATCGGACGAACTAAGGGCGTATACGTCATCTAAAAGATTTGCCTCACGACCCAGTAAACGGTGCAGTGAACGTGCATTTGGAACAGCTATGAAAATCCTTCCATTTGGCTCCAAAAATTGATGTAAGCGGGTAAGGACCAGCCTGGGATCATCCACATGCTCCAGGATAAAACCGGCCTCTATAACCTCAAACCTAATTGGGTACTTGAAAGTTTCAAACCAACCTTCAATAAGCTCTAATCCTTGAGGAATTACTTCGAGAGAAGAGCAAAACGATTTAATAATTTGGGGTGCACCATCTACGATCACATATCGTTCCAGAGGACCGTTAGCCAATTGATTAATGATTCGATGTGCAACTTCGGCATGACCTATCCCTAAACTGAGGGTGGAGTGTATCTCGTTCGCAGAAATATATGAGGCAATACGATCCCCATATGCCGCGTGTACCATTCGATTCTCTTCATAATAGGGAAAATCACTTGTGTATGAGTGTTTATAGCGATCAAGCTCTTCTTCTTGGTGCATTATTTTTTAACTACCATCGTCATGTATTGTGTCCGGTATATCGTTCCGCAGCTTTAACAAAAGATCCGGGAGAAACAGTAGCATGATCAACAACAACAGCGCCGGCACCAATGAACGAATGAGAACCAATAGTCACTGCTCCACAGATGGTGGCATTGGGTGAAATAAACGAGTTATCACCAATGCATACATCGTGGTTAACACAAGCCCTAGGCCAAAGAACAGTGGCTTCACCAATATTAACCCTCGTATCTACCAATGCGCCTGCCATTATCATGGAGCCAACGCCAATGAAACTTGTATCTGCAACATAAGCAAGTGGATGGATAAGTTTCGGAGTTTCATAACCATATTCAACAATTCTTCTCCACGCCTGCCAGCGAGCTGCCAGATTTTTGTACCCAATTGCCAATACCATCCCATAGTGTTGTGGAGAATGGCTCGCCGCTACTTGTATGAGGCTGCCTAGGATACCCGAGCCTGTATTGTAATCATCGACCATACCGACCACTTCGTGGCCACAATGTCGCGCTAATTCATTAATGGTTGCGGCAAAATCCCTCGAACCATAGAGCAATAATTTCAACCAAATTTCCTTAACAAAAATTGTTCTATCTGTATATGTCTTTGACAATATAATTAGGTCGCTCCTGGACCTGATTATACACCTTGCCAAGATAAATACCGACGACTCCGATTGCAGTAGTTAGTACTCCTAGACTAAGTGTTATAAGCGCCATAATCGAAGTGAATCCAATGAGACTGTCATCAAAAAATAATTTTCTTATGACCAAATAAAACACATACAAAAAACTGGACAAGGTAATTGTGATTCCTACATTAAAGAGCCAGACCAGCGGTTGCGAGGAGAATGAACTCACTGCGTTTACCATTAATCCTATACGTCGAAGTAAAGTATAGGTGCTTGGCCCTTCACGCTGCTTCTTACCGACTGGGATACCAATCTGATCGAATCCTGTCCAGCTCATCATTCCGCCGAGAAAAAGATTACGATCCCCCATCTGCAACAGTGCATCCACGAACCTGCGTGTCATCAACCTTTCAGTTGTCATGTTTTCCGGGATCTTAATATCACTTAAGAAATTAAATCCCCGCCAAAACACCCCACCGCTGATCCGTTCAAACCATCCGCCTTTACGTACTTCCTGATACCCATAAACCATGTCACAACCGGAATCGCACAATTTCTTGTGGAGTGCAATCAATACCGATGGAGGTACCTCCAGATCACAATCGATAAGGAAGACAAGATTCCCTCGGGCATGCTGCAACCCGGCACGCATGGCATAGTGGTGGCCAAAATTACGCGAAAGATCAATTATCACCAGCTGGGGAATATTTTTTTTGCATTCCAATGCATAATCAAGCGAGTCGTCCGGCGAGCCATCATTAACCAAAAGAATCTCGAAATCGGAGCACTCCATGCTGGCAACCACTTCGAGGGTTTCGGAAAGAAACTTTTCAAGAAACGGCCGTGAACGATACATTGTTGATACAATGCTGATCTCAGGTGGACTAGCTCCGTTGATATCTTGCTCAAACATTAATAATTCCGTTGCGTCTTGAAGATGCCGCTTACTCTTTATTAGTGCAAATATTGTTCACAGGTATCATCATTCGGGTGTCTGTAGAACAAATTTTTTTAGGCTAAAAATATTGATGCAAAGCATCTTCAAAACTACAGTTTCACCTTACTGACAACATACCGGAACTTACCCGATCTCTCACTTTCGATCTCATCTTTATAGTCGATATCAATCTTCACATTTTCCCCCAACCGCTTTCTGAATACCTCACGGATCACCATTTCCGAATCATGCCGGTATCCTTCCTCCCGAACGATTTGTATTTCAGTCCGCTCCAGACTCTGCTGAACTATCTTAAACTCTTTGACTCCGGGTTGATCCCTGAGCACATAAATCAGCGCCAGTCCATGCAGAACGGTCCCATCTTGAGCAATCACAAAATCGGTAGTCCGTCCCTGAATATCTTTCAGCAATGGCAACCCTCTTCCGCAGGAGCAAATGTCTGTATCCAATACCCCAACATCACCTGTGCGATAGCGGATAAACGGAAAATCCCGTGTCGCTAGGTGTGTTACCACTATCTCACCCGCTTCTCCTTTCGGCAGAACTTTGCCATTCTTATCGATGATCTCAACGAGAATATCTTCGGCGGTAATGTGCATACCGCCTTGCGGACACTGATGCGCAATAAAACCGGCATCACGCCCACCATAACCGTTTGCAACCGGGCAACCGAAAACAGCCTCAATTTTTTCTCGTTGATGGTCGTATAATCTCTCCGAGGTGACAAAAGCCACCCGGATTCCAAGCCTGTCCAGTTTAGTACCCTGACTCTCCGCATGAGTTGCGATATGGGAGAGCGCCGATGGGTAGCCGAACAACATCTTTGGCCGTATTCTGCAAATTTGTTCGATGAACTGATCCAGCTTTTTCTTGGACATTTCGAACGCCGGCAGAAGAGTCGTACGGAGCAGTCGATCCCGCATCTGCCGGATTCGATCCTGCGCTCCGAGTTCAATTGGCGAGCCCCAGACGACAATTTCGGGATCACCCAGATCGACGCCCCACCAGCGTGTAGCACGCCATTTAGCTGCCACATCATGACTGATCCGTCTCTTCCCGATGTAGAAAATCAATGGTTCTCCACTTGACCCACCGGTATTGAAGCGCGCCAGGTCGGCAGCATCGGGCGCCTTAAGTTGCTCCAAATTTGCCCTGATGAAGGACTTATCCGTCAACGGTAACTTTTGAATATCATCCAGTCCACCGATATCCTGAGGCGAAAAACCATGTTCCGCAAAGAATTTCCGGTAACACGGAACATGCTGATCGACATCGGAAAGGAACCGACGGAGGTTCCCAAGCTGCAAACGAGCTATCGCTTCGGTTTCCAACCACTGGCTGCTCTCCAATTCTTTGTGAACACGAACCGTGTCATGCCCTTTCAGCCGTTCGTGGATTGGAAAAAGAACACTCGAAACCAGTCGTGTATACAAACCTTTCGTTCCCCTATCTTCCAGCTGCAATGATTTTTGAGAATGCATCTTTTAGTACGGTTATCCTGGAATCCCAGGAGTTTTCTGCGGCATAGGAGAGAATTGCCGCTTTATCCCAACTCCTTCTAAAAGCGTTGGAGAGTGCGCTTGCCAACTTTTCGGAGTCGCCGAATGGCAAAATGACACCCAACTCATTCCGACAAACCACTTCCCGGTTCCCGCCAACATCCGTGGTAACCACCGGTAAGCCACAGGCCATCGCTTCAAGGAATACATTGGCCCATCCTTCATTACTGGTTGCTAAAACGAAAATATCGGCAGCTGACATAGGAGTCTTAAGCCTTTCGGATGGCATTGCTCCCAGAAATATCACAACATTCTCAAGCCTGAGAGCGCTTACTTGCTGGCGGAGACGCTCACTCCAATCCCCTTCTGGACCGGGACCACCGACAATAAGATATTTCAGATCGGGATACTCTTTAAGTAAACCAGGCAGCACCTCTATCACCCGGTGAAACCCTTTCCTTTCCACCAAACCACCAACTGAGATCAGCACTCTATCTCGATCAGAAAGACCCAGCTGCCTTCGCGCATCACTTTTTGGGATCGGTTTGAACTTCTTTGTATCCACCCCATTTCCGACGACTGTTATTTTCTCCGGTTCAATACCAAGAGAAATGGCATGCTTACGTAACGAATCTGATACCGAGAATAGTCTGTCCGCACGCTTCATTGCACACCTCAATTTTGGCAAGAGCCCCGGAGTCGCACTATGTCTCAACTCGGTACCGCGCAGTGTAATGCTTACCGGCATTTCCAACCATTTACCGAGTAGTGTGGCTGCGTAGCCGTCAGGATACGCAAAATGTGCATCCAGAAGATTGAAGCCACGTTTCCGAATGAGCATACGAAGTGTGAAATAGCTGCCCAATGCCATGAACAAGCCATCCAGTTGCTTGAAAATCCCCGGAAACGATAAATACCGCGGATAAAATATCTCCACTTCATCCTGAATATCGCGCCATGGGGCAGAGGGTCTGAAATACGGCCGAAAATAGCGGATAAGCCCTTGTCCTGGGAACCACGGCTTTGGCGAAACAACCGTGATCGGCAACTCCTTTCCCACTCGAAACATACGCTCGCGAATAAACACGCCTGCGGTCGGTGAGCCGGCGTGAGGGAAAAGGCTTGAATAAACGACTATTTTGGGATGCTGTTCATTCAGAGTCATATTTCGCTTTGTCTACAGAGTTTATGAAGATGTACCGAATGAGGAACAGTTCAATGTATCATAGTGATCAAGATGGGGCGCTCAAGATAATGTATCATTCAATTGTGGATACTATTCCTTAATCCAATCAACACAAGAAGGATAACTCTGCTTTAACAATAATTTCTGGTGCCGATAAATCTGAGATATACAGTTTTTAACGTAGTCGTGGGAGAAAATTGAAGGTCGTTCAAGCTTTTTTTAGTTTCCAAGACTCCATTCATAAACCCTGGAGTCTGTAAAATACAACATTCATAATAGGAGAGTATTGAGTTTCGCACCTCAGCGCAAACCCAGGTTTTGCACCTCCCTGCAGAAAAAGAAAGGACTAACTGTGTATTCCCACAACCACCCACCGACAGAAACGCTAAATGACGAAATCGGAATGAAATTAATCTGATGTCAAAATTTGGCAAACAATCACTGTGGTCCAGCACAACGAAATTACATCTGACTTCGGTTCTGATAGTTGTTTGTTTCCTGCAAATCCTTGAACTTCTGCTGCTCCAGCGAAAATATGACCTGTTCACAGGAGGGTTCCTGCAGCCTTATTCGTACCTTAGCTGGACCGACCGAGTCTCGTTCATCGGTCTCGGTCTATGGATGGATCTGGTATTCATAGGTACTTTGGGCACAGCTTGGTTCTGGTTTACCAACCGACGGGTGACAAGACCCCTCGTGGCAGCCTATTTTTTTGTATTTTCAGGGTTGTCTATCATTGGTATATGGCTGGCTGTCAAATTCAAGATTCTCGCCTATTTCAATGACACCATCAATTTCCTGATCGTGCAGAACCTGGGTGGGGGAAACATTGTGGATGTGCTCGCCTACATCACCAATGAAGCCACCATGTATGGAATCACCATCGTTAGCCTCTCGGCGCTTTTCTGGATCGGCTTGCATATTGTCCGCCAAGTGGCTGATGTCGATATGGCCGAGTCCAAGTTTGCGATGAACTGGCTCAAAGTCTGGGTTGTGGCTCCAACTGTTATTCTAACCGTTGCAATTGTATGGCTGGTCAATTCCGACTTTTCTCTGCGTTACGGCCTGGAAAAGAAGAGCTCTTACGAGTTCATCAGTAATATGCTAAATCAGCTCACGGATATCGACAGGGATGGTTATGGATTGTTCACCTTTCCACCCGATCCGCTGCCTCTGGACCCGGTTATCTATCCCGGTGCACTGGATCTACCCGATAACGGTATCGATGAAGATGGTTACGGAGGTGATTTTCACTGGACAAGCTCAGAACCTGATCCGCTCACGCAACTCATTCCGAAAGCAAAAAAAAATATCTTACTGGTTGTACTCGAAAGTACCCGAAGCGATCTACTTGGTGTAACACTGAACAACAAGCCGGTTACACCGAATCTAACCGCACTGGCCAATCAGGGCAGTAGTATCGATTACAGCTATAGCCATACGGGTTACACAGTTACCTCACTGACAGCCCTGTTCAATCGTTCTTTATCGTCAGGTTATCGCCGGATCGCCTTGGCTGATTTCCTGGAACAGTCCGGATACTCGCTCTCGTTCATATCAGGTCAGGATGAATCTTTTGGTGATGTCGCAACCACGACAGGCATGAACGCACCGGGACGGTATCTGTTTGATGCCCGTTCGGCACTTCAGGACCGCGTATATCCGAGTAAAGACTCGGGCAGTCTGAGGTTGAGCGAAGAGCGGGTCCTTCAGGAATTCAAAAGCCACACATCCAAAATGAACTGGGATAATCCGCAATTCATCTACACCAACCTGCAGGCAGCCCACTTTCCATACTCACACCCCGGCATGCCTGCACTGATCATCGACCAGCCGATACCCCGTTCCAAGATAACGGTGGAAAATCAGAGCTGGCTTGAATCAACCTACTGGAACGCTGTCGCTGTAGCCGATCGAACCGTTGGCTCCATGATCATGCACCTGAAGGAACTTGGCGTCTATGAGCAGACCCTGGTCATGATTGTTGCAGACCACGGGGAGTCCCTGTTTGACGATAGCTTTCTGGGACATGGCCATGCGCTGAATCAAAGTCAGACCAGAATTCCCTTAATAATCAATCAGCCGGGGATCGATATTCACACCGCTGTAGGCCAGATAGATATCGCCAACCTCCTTGTACAGCTTGCAACCGGCCAATTCAACGAAGCTGACTGGAACAACAAAGAAAAGCCGGTTCTGCAAATCGTCGGTTCACTGGACAATCCCCAATTGATTGGCATTGTATCCTATGGGGAAATACGCACGATCCTGGACCTGCGAACACGCAGAGTCTATTTCAGTGATCTCGACCATTGGGATGAATTTGACTTGGCCTGGAAAAACCCAACTTTAAAACCCCGCATCCAGACATTGATCGAGCTATGGGAAAGAACCCGCTGGGAGGACTACCTTTCCGGAGAGAGTACCAAAAACCAGCAGCTCAACTCAAAGCACAACAACCACTGAATCAGTTCTGCTTATTTTGGCTGTCACCCATCCAGTGTCTTTACTTTGGTATTCGTTTTTGCAGCGAAACTCTCGATTGCCGCTTTCAAAACCATTGCTGCAGCTGTTTGATTGAACTCCGTGCTATTCGAAGTACTGGAATCAGCGACATAGAACAGCGTCATTTGCCTGCTGGCACTTACAAGCTGTACCAACGATTCACTAATCTGATGCAGGACCGGATTTTCTATAAACTTTCCATCCGCCAACAAAGCATAGGCAACCAGTCCACTCCCGCTGCTGTGGCGAAGTAGATGAACCGGTACTTTTGGCCGCTCACCGAACATGACAACGCCAATCGATCTGAAATCCCCACCATGCGATAACCCTAACTCTGGATGATGATAGAGCCGTTTGTGATCATAAGAACGAGTCATAAAAAGACGTATGTTGACGCCATCGGGAGCGTTATATACACGTTCAACCCAATCTTCGCTGTCGAACATCGTTTTGACCCATGCGTCATTGTGCCGAGTATAGGGTTCCGATGAAAAACCATCGATAATCGGGATGAGCGTACTCACGGTTATGCCGTCATCTGTTTTTGCTTTGATATAGCTATGGATGATCGTTGGAACCAGCGCCAATGACAGCAGAAATATAACAATCAGACTAAAACGGGAGGAGACCATTATTTCTCCCGCGCAGCTGCAGGAGGATTGCCCAACCAAAAGACAATCGGCAATGCCACGGCAAATGTTGCCAATCCTGAAATTTCATGCGCCGAAGTCGCCAGAACATCAAGGCCGACCCAGTGCACGAGCAAAGTCAACAGCAGCACCCGCACTATGTTGACAGCAATTGCAAGCGGAACAGCGATAAGCAGCACCAGAACTCTTCGTTGTACCGCAGGACAAAAATAGGCGGTCAGTATTGCCACGGTAATGGTTGCGTATAACGTTGAAAAACCGCTGCAGGCATCGGCAACTTGCAATGAACCATTAGGGATTTGCAGCAAAGTACCCGTTGAGTAAACCGGCACACCAAAAAAGGGAAGGAGCCAGGCTACACTATCCGTTGCGATATAACGCAAGAGCAGATGAATCGATTCGGTTAAAAACAGCGGGATCGGCAGTGTAAGAAACAACGTGGAAAGCGGAAACAGGATAGTTTTTGTGCGTTCCGTTCCCAAAAACAGTAACGAAAGACCGGGCAGTGCAATAAAGAGCGATGCAGCTGCAAGGAGTTGAGAGTTAATTCCCGTATCCAGCATATGGAGCAGCAAAGCCGGAATCAGAATAGCAAAGCCCCAGGGGTTGGAACTCTTCGGCAGCTCAATCCGCTTGCGCAACTCACCCCAGATCAGATATGAAACTACCAGCGTGATAAGAATGCCATGGCCATTGTTCCATACACTCAATGTCCAGCGATCCCAAAGCCAGAGCAGAGTAGGAGCAAATAAAACGCCAAGCAGTATAGCCACAACCCAAACGAGCCACTGTTGCTTCGTCTCCCGATCCTGAACTCGCTTTGGGGGATCCAATGTTTCCTTTTTACCTTCTGCAGTTAATATCTGCATGTCAGTGTCCGTTGGTCGAAGATACAGATTAATTGACTAATCGTTGATATACTTTGCTGTAGTTTGAGACGCTCTGTTGCCAGTTTCTCTCCTTTTCGACGTATCGTCTGCCATTCAGCCGCAACTCTTTCCAACGTTCACGCTGACCTATTAAGCGGGTTGCCGTAGTCGCCAAAGACTCCTTTGAATTGGCTTCGAACAAGCATCCGTTTTCACCGTCGCGAATCAGCTCCCTATGACCACCTACATCCGAAGCGAGTACCAGTTTACCCTGAGCCATGGCTTCAAGCGGTTTGAGCGGAGTAACCAGATCCGTCAAGCGCATATGGAGACGCGGATAGACAAAAACATCAACTAAATTATAGTAATCATTCACTTCACCATGCGGAACCCTACCCGTGAAGATTACAGTATTCTGCAGATTAAGTTCACCGACTATGTTTTTGATCTCTGCTTCCTGTGGTCCCCCGCCTACGAGTAGCAAACGGGTATCAGGGTGCTGCTTCAGGATCAGCGGCATGGTTGCAACCAGCAGGGGCAGTCCTTCATAAGCATAGAAAGAGCCGATAAAACCCAAAACAAGCTTCCCGTTTAAGCCAAGTCTCTCCGCCAAATTCGAGTTCCGCACTCCATTCATGCTAAAACGCTCGATATCTACAGCGTTGGGAATAACAGTAATCTTATCGCTAGGAATTCCGCGCGCTGAAATATCTCTTTTCAAACCTTCACAGATCGTTGTTACAGCGTCTGCCTGCCGAAATACCCGCGTCTCCAACGCCCGGGTCAAGCGGTAACGTACCCCACCCTGCTTACTGGTTCCGTGGTCTACGGCTGCATCCTCCCAGAACGCACGGCATTCATATACAACTGGGATATTGTGCCTCTTACCCACAGTTAACGCCGCCATTCCGTTAAGACTCGGAGAGTGTGCATGGAGAATATCGGGTTTTTCCCTTCGAATAACCTGGTCGATGCGTCTCGACAAGGTCGACACAACGCTTATCTGGTTGATAACCGGCAGCTTGCCAACAAAACTCCCGACAGCGTGAGTACGGTAAAAGTGCAAACCATCGACCGTCTCTTCGTCTGGTGAAGCAGCAGTGTGTTTTATGCTTGTGACATGAACCGTCTCCCAGCCATTGATTCTCTGCTGCTCAAGGATCGCCTTGGTACGAAATGTGTAACCACTGTGCAGCGGGATAGAGTGGTCCAGAATGTGTAGAATTTTCATCAGTTCTGTACATCTGCGAAACGACGAAAGCTCAATGATCGGATATTCATGTTGACTCACTTTTTCTTAGGAAAGCGTCGAACATCATCAGCGTCCAGATACTCGCGCTATAATCCCGACGACCTGACTGATGTTGATTCACCAGGGTTTCCAGGTAGCTCCTTTCAAATAAACCAGAACCACTCATTGTCTCGCCCAGAATACTATCTCTGACGCGCTGCTTCAGGGGTCCTCTAAACCAACTCGCCAATGGTATCGAGAACCCCATCTTGGGCCGGTATAAAATTTCTTTAGGCAGATAAGATTCAAGTGCTTTTTTAAAGATATACTTCCCTTCCCTGCCTCTCAGCTTTAACTCTGGTGGCAACGTGGAGATCCAGTCGACAAGTTTGTGATCGAGAATGGGCACCCTTACTTCCAAGGCATGTGCCATACTGGCTCGGTCAACCTTGGTCAGAATGTCACCGGGAAGATAAGTTTTCATATCCAGGTATTGGACTAGCGAAAGGGGATGATCTGTCGGCGCCTGCCGAGCATAACGCCTGAACACTTCGATTGCCCGGTAACCTTGAAGATCGCGCTTTAAATCAGCGGAAAAAAGCGAACTTCGCATCTGGTTGGATAGGATCGAAACACTGTGCAGATACCCCTCCGCCGAATCTCTGGCCATTGCCTCGAGGGTTGACTTGGCCCTGAATACCTTGGGTGCCCAATCGGCTTTAGGATAGGCTGCACCAAGAAATCCAAACAGGGGACGTCTGATGCTTAACGGTAACATAGAACGCATGCGCTCTTCGTAGGTGTGCCAACGGTAGCGGCGATAACCAGCCAGGTTCTCATCACCTCCATCTCCGGAAAGTACGACGGTAACCTGCTTTTTTGCCAACTCACAGACGCGATAAGTCGGCAGCGCTGAGCTGTCAGCATATGGCTCGTCATAAAGGTCGGCGAGATGATCGATCAGGTCAAAATCATTCGGATCAACCTGTTCTACGCGGTGGGCTGTGCCATATTGTTCAGCGACCCTGGCAGCATATTGCGATTCATTGAAGTTGGGATCACCGAAAGAGATGGAACAGGTATTGACGGGATCGTTGGATATCCCTGCCATGGCGGCCACTACCGCACTTGAATCGACACCACCAGAGAGAAAGGCTCCCAGTGGAACTTCGGCAATCATGCGGATCTTTACTGCCTCCTTAAGTCGTTCTATCAGTTCCGCCTGCACCTGTTGTTCATTTAACGGCATCTGTGTTGCGAATGAGACATCCCAATACTGTTCCGGTAAAAACTGCGCTTGTCCCCGACGAAGGACCAGACGAAACCCAGGAGACAACTTGTATACTTGCTTATAGATAGTTCTCGGCTCAGGTATGTAGCCAAAGGCAAAATACTCCTCTACCGCGCTGGGATCGATCTCTCGCGGCAGATCCGGGTGCGCTATCAGCGATTTCAATTCGGATCCGAAGATGAAAGTTCCATCAGCCAGTGTTGCGTAATAGAGCGGCTTGATGCCCAAACGATCACGCGCAAGAAACAGGGTCTCCTGATTACGGTCCCAGACTGCAAACGCGAACATCCCGCGAAACCGATCGACGCAGGATTTCCCCCACTGTTCCCAAGCGTGGACGATAACTTCGGTATCACAATGGGTACGGAAGACGTGGCCCAGCCGCTTTAATTCGTCGGTAAGCTCGGGAAAGTTGTAAATCTCGCCGTTATAGGTAACGACAACCGTTCCATCCTCATTGAAAAGCGGCTGCTGCCCACTTGAAAGATCGATGATCGAGAGCCTTCTATGGCCAAAGCCAAGGCCGGGTTCAACGTGCACTCCGCCCTCGTCCGGTCCACGATGAAATTGGGTTTCATTCATTCGGGACAGGAGCTCTCTTGAAATCTCCCGTTTGCCTTTAATGTCGAATACTCCGGTTATGCCGCACATATTAATTATCAATAATCCAAATTAATTTCGGGATACTCTGAATCATTATCGAATCTGATATGTCTTCCGAGGTCAAATATCCATCTAATCAGACATGCAACAGCTCATCATAAACCGCCAGATAGCTGTCCACCGTACGATTCCAGTCGAATTGGTTCCGTACCCGTTCGAGGCTCGCCAGACCCATGATTTTTCGTTGCTCTTTGGAATGTACCAGTCGACCGATATAACTTCCCATCCGGTCGCTATCGCCGGACTGAACCAGGTAGCCGTTAATTTCATGCTCAACCAGTTCAGGAGTACCGCCGACATTGGTTGCCACAATCGGCAGCCCTGTGGCCATGGCCTCCAGTATCGTGTTGGATATCCCCTCCCCCAGCGAAGGGAGAACAAAGAGATCGAACAGTCTCAGGATATCGGGAATATCATCTCTATCGCCGGTTATCCATGTGTGTTCGCTGATACCCGATGTATTAACCAACTGCTCCAATCTGCCACGCATTGGTCCATCTCCAACGAGTATCAGTTTGGGAGGAAGAGCGTCCTGAGAAGTTGAATGCAACACAGTGGCAAATGCGTTGATTAAGGTTGCCTGATCCTTCACTTCAGCCAGGCGTCCAACAGTTCCGACAACCACAGAGCCACCGGTCAGAAAACCGTCCGGCGCGATCGTACAGGGTTTGTCGCCAGGCTTAAACAAGGACTGGTCGACCCCGTTATAGATCTGTACAACTCGCTCTTGCGGTACTCCGATAGTGCTTATCAGCCACTCCCTCAAATCCCGGCTTACTGTGATATATCGCCCGACCAGGGGCCGGATTATCTTCCGCATCAGATTATATTTTTTATTCTTCCCTTCCAGGTCAAATACGTCTCTGCCATGCACGCCATGAACTGTCTTTACCCCCCGTTGCAGAAATGCCGGAATCTGGGCTTCCAGTGCGGAGAGATTTCTCGTATGAACTATCACAGGTTTCATCCGATTGATGATTTTCCACAGTTTCCAATAGAGGCCGAAGTCCTGCCCACTGCGCCGGTAAAGCGAAACTACCGCCACATTGGATTTTGTCAACCGGCTCTCAAAGGATCCTGTTTTTGTCAGGCAGACGATGGCATGCCTGTAACGATTCTCCGGTGTCCTGTTTATGATATTGATCAAGCCGTTTTCCAGCCCGCCGGTGCCAAGTTCATGAATGATATGCAGCACCAGCGGAACTTCACCTTCCGCGATCGGAACGGGAATACAGCTGTCTTTGTTTAAATTAGCCATTGATCTATTTTCGGTAACGTATTCTCCCAGCTGAAATCGCTTAGGATTCTACCTCTTGCATATAAACCGAGCTGGCTATTTAAACCTGAAATAATCTGGTCAAGCGCCTCGATGTAATCATCAGCCTCACTGGCAATCAACACCTCTTTGCCATGCTCTGCGTCTATGCCCTCCAGCCCCATCGGAGAGACAATGACCGGTTTCGCCATTGCCATTGCCTCAAGGACTTTATTCTGTATGCCCCTGGCAATACGCATCGGAGCAATTACTGCTGTCGCATGCTGAAGATAGGGTTTGACATCAGGAACCCGGCCAGTAACCACAACACTGCTGATGTTACCCAGCGACTTGACATTATCCGATGGTCTGCTCCCTACGATAAAAAACATGAGGGACGGCCATTTTTTCTTTGCAGCAGGGAGCACCTCGTTGACAAACCAGACAACTGCGTCCTCGTTGGGCCAGTAGTCCATTGCCCCGGTAAACACGATGTGCGGTCCGGCATCCTGAAACGGGTTTGGGAAATCGACTGCCGGATCGAATGCCGAGATATCTACACCATTGCTGCAATAAGTGATCCTGCTTGCACTCTCCGGTGCCAACTCTTTGAACAGTTTTGCCTCCATCTTTGAAACCAGCAGACTTGCAGAGAATGTCGCAGCTATTTCTCTCTCATAGTTCAGCAGTTGTCTCGCCTCCCTGCGATATACCCAGCTCATCGGCCAGTTTTTTTTCTCGGCGTACTGACGCCACTTGTCTGAATCAACGTCTACAAAATCAATGATCCTGTTGATATCCGCAAATCTGCCACATTTGACATATTGGGCCATGGAAGATGAGAAAACCAGAATATTCCCGACAGACTCCTGTGCCATTATCTCAGAAACCCAGGCTGCCATATCCGAACTATAATAATAGGGCAGCGTCAGCGGCTCTCCTGTCAGGAATCCTTTCAGACTGCGAATTTTTCCCAGCGTTGATTTCAATTCGATGAAATGTGTCTGCTCACACCACTCCGACAGTTTCTCCGCATACTGC
This sequence comes from Chromatiaceae bacterium, assembly GCA_024235255.1. Lineage (GTDB taxonomy): Bacteria > Pseudomonadota > Gammaproteobacteria > Chromatiales > Chromatiaceae > HKST-UBA178. The sequence continues at coordinate 149,041 of JACKMT010000006.1, read as the reverse complement.
CAATCCGCCGGATCATCGATAAATGCCGCCAGAAATATCCGGTATCTTTTTGCCAGATACTTGAGCAAATGGAACGAGCGAATCTTATCCCCTTTGTTAGGCGGATAAGGAATGCGATGACTCAAGAAGAGAAGGGCGGGTTTCAAACTAGGGCCTGTATGACATGAATTTTAAAAGGTCGGTGTTTCCGGACAAACACTATCCCAAGCTCCTTGCCAGCATCGGTCCAATAAAGTTGGCAACGGGTAAGGGAAGTCTCTTCCAAGCCCTGATAAAGAGCTGGTATTTCGGATTCATCGGATTGACCTCAGGGATAGAATCAGACTTCACCAGATAGTTTTCATAGTAGAGAGGCTCGGGTTTAAAACCCCAATTTCTTTTAAAGCTGTAGGAGCCTGTGCCCTCTTTACTTCGTCCATAGTCAAATATCTTGATACCTCGCTCGCCTGCTCTTCTCATCAATTCCCAGTACATAAAGTCATTTCCTTTCAGCATGCGCGCCTGAGAGACACTACCTCCGTAGTAAGGCAACACCTGATCCCGAAAATAGAAACTCATTACACCGGCGATATCCTGGCCTTCATGGGTGACCATCAGCACTTCGCAATCGTCGCCGAAGACTTGGCGCAGAATACGAAACAAACTGGCGGGAAAGACCGGTGTACCCAAATTCCTGACGCTTTCGGAATAGACCCGGAAGAGCCGCTGCCAGCCATTGTCCGTCTCACTTACAAGACCTTCATTGATGCCCTTGCGGACCATCGCTCTCTGTTTTCTCGGGATCGCCTTCAAATTGATTTCAGGATCCGGATCTATCTCCTTGCGAAAAGTGACGTAAAGATCTTTCGTGGGCCAACTAACGCCCGACGGTGTGAGGTTTCTCAGTTCAAGGCTGTCAACGCTTAACGCTTGCGCTAAATCGCATGCGTGCCTGCGCAGCAGCTCAGCTGCTTCAGTGTGGGTGGCGACAATACCGCCATATACACAAAAAGGTGTAGAGACGAGTGTATTGCCAAATAGAAAACTCTTGATGTGCGCAAGCGGGAGAATACCTTCGATCCGTCCATCTCGCTCCGCGTAAATATAGTGTGTCGAATGTCCGAATACTTGCTCGATAACCGTTTTCCAACCAGAACGGTGAAAAAATGTCGCATCGGGTGTTGCTTCGACAAACGCGTCCCAACGCATGAACTCTGCTTCATTCAGTTCGAGGATTTGAAAATCCATTGGCACTCCGCTGTCGCTATAAATTTTGCCGTATTCAAGCGGCGTAAGAGTATCAAAATCCCAAGGTTCAGTAAGCTGTCGCTGTCTGGTTGACTTTTGTAGATTAGCGGCGTTGACCCGACAATATTGAGGACCGATAAGAGTGGCGATTGATCTGTATATTTCTCAGTTCTGAGCTAGCGCGTATTCGCGTTGGCATCACCAAGAAAAACATGATCCATTCGGTCCCATCGAAAATCATCGATCAGATTCACCAGGCGAGGGTACATTCTGTTCAAATTGAGATAATGACGGAATCGGGTCTTGGCACTAACACCAAGTTGGCGAGGTTGTTCAGGATCGATCTCCCAGGGGTGAAAATAGAATACTGTCGGCTCCGCATCCCGTTGGTTCACCCGCGTCATCGCCCATCGGCTGAACGCATAAGGAAAAAGTCGAAACCAGCCTCCTCCTCCGCAGGAAAGATTGCGGCCACCAAGACGCACTGTAGTAATAGGAATTTCCAGCAGTCGTCCTTCTGCTGTCTTATAGGCAAAACGCGGCGCGTCCGGTATTCCGTAGAGATCATGCCTGATGGGGACAATACTTGAACTGTACTCATGACCGGTATCCGCCAGCAATTCATGCGCCCAGAGATTATTCGCACCAATTGAGTAGCTCGCTGCCCTGTAGCCTTTAATGCGTTGCCCCGATATATCTTCCAGCAGCGCTTTGGTTTTCGTTATGTCGTCCTGAAACTGCGCGGGGGTCTGCTTCGCAACCCGCACATGATCCCAACCGTGACTGGCCAATTCATGCCCTTCCTGCACCACACGCTTGATCAGCTGCGGATAACGCTGCGCCAACCAGCCTAAGGTAAAGAAAGTAGCCTTGACACGCCTTTCCGCGAACAGCTGGAGAATTCTGTCCATGTTCGCTTCAACCCGGCAGGGAATGCGATTCCAGGCTGCTTTATCTATGTATGGTTCGAAAGCGGAGACCTGGAAGTAGTCCTCCACATCGACAGTCATGGCATTTACGGTAGTAGTATTCACTGTGCTCGCTAAATTGGCAGAGTCCGGATAACCTGAAACAGCAGGCAAACGCCGCAGATAAATCGACAGTCAAGAGTTGAGCGAACTCGAGCTCATTGATTTACAGATCTCGCTGGCAATACGTTCTGCCGCCCTGCCATCCCAAAGCTCCGGTACGCGTCCTGCCTTGCCGCCTGTCTTCATCACTTCATCGAATGCTGCCATAATCCGCTCAGGATTTGACCCAACTATCGTATTGGTCCCCTGTGATACGGTGATTGGTCGTTCTGTATTCTCCCGCAAAGTGATGCAGGGGACGCCGAGCGCTGTTGTCTCTTCCTGTATACCGCCCGAATCGGTGAGCACAACTTTAGCCGACTCCATCAGACCAAGCAGTTCAAGATATCCGAGTGGCGGCAGCATCGCGATTCGCCCCTGCTGCAGCAAACCTTGCAAGCCTCCCGTCCTGATATGAGCCCGGGTGCGTGGGTGCACCGGGAATATGATGGGCACCTGTCGACTGATCTCAACCAGAGTTTTAAGTAGACGTTCAAGCACTTCCGGCACATCTACATTCGCAGGACGATGCAGCGTCACCAAGGCGTAGCCTGATGCCGAATCCTTTACCAGCCCTGCGTCATCGATTCCCGAGATGGTCTGGACTGCGGGCACAGCTCTTTCCCGGTTCATCATCAAGGTATCGATCATCACATTGCCGACAAAGCGCACCCGCTCGCTGTCGATACCTTCCCGTGCAAGATTGGCTTCGGCGTCTTTCTCTGTGGTAAACAACAGATCTGATATCTGGTCTGTAAGAACTCTATTTATCTCTTCCGGCATCTCCCTGTCATAACTGCGGAGACCCGCCTCAACGTGGATAACTGGGATGCTCTTCTTGGCCGCGACCAACGCACACGCAATGGTTGAATTAACATCCCCCACGACCAGGACGGCATTGGGCATCCAGGCATCAACTTCAGATTCGAAGCGCAGCATAATCTCTGCGGTCTGCTGGGTGTGCGTTCCTGAACCGACTCCAAGATCCACATCGGGCTCAGGAATACCTAACTGGTCGAAAAAAGCGGCCTTCATCTCCTTATCGTAATGTTGGCCGGTGTGTAACAGTCGCGCTTCTATTCCACTGTCACGCTTATTGAATGCCCGCATGATCGGGGCAATTTTCATAAAATTCGGCCGCGCGCCGACAACGCACAATATTTTAATCGGCATGATTAAAAAAGTTTCACTTGCGGGAAAAGCAAAAAGTGGAAAGTGCTAACTAATTTCATCTTCTACATCCATGTCCATCTGAATCAGAATAGCTTTTCGCAACAGCTTTTTTTCATGCTGCAGGTTCTTCTTTAATTGCTGTATCTCCCTCTCCAACACATTCAACCGCTGCATTAACTGATCTCCGGCCGGTATGTTGTCAGATATAGCAAAATCAGTTTGGAAATCGGGTGTGGTTGCCGGTGTCTGCGTTTTACTCCTTAACGCGGAACCGGGGCTTGACTGCGGGGCAGCTGCAGTCCCGAGGCCCTCTTCCTCGATTTCGCTAATAACTGACCGCACCGCACCTTCATCAAGCAGGTGCCGTTCTTCAAGACAGCCGAATAGAAACAGGCGATCACACAGATTATTAATGCGCCTTGGCACCCCTTTTGTGAAATCGTAAATCTGTTCAAAGGCACCTGCTGTAATTTGTGGATCGTCTTTCCAGCCAACCAAACCTAACCTGAATTCGATGTAATTCCTCGTCTCTTCGGAATCCATCGCCTTAAGGTGAAGTGCCGCGATGATACGCTGGCGAAACTGTTCCATGCCCGGTGACTGTATCGTGTGATCAAACTCGATCTGTCCCAACAAAAAGCTCTGCAGCAGCGACTTTCCGCCGATCTGAAAATTGGAAAGCATCCTCAACTCTTCTATGGAGCGAGGGGGAAGATTTTGTGCTTCGTCTACCACCAGCAGCACACGTTTACCTTCTGCATCCCTGGCTCTGAAAAACTTTTCCAGCTTGTCCAGCAGAGTTGATTTCGGGGCACTCTCCTGGCCAAGACCAAAAGAGGAGCAGACAATACGCAGCATATCTTCAGGATCAACCTGAGTCGTCACCAGTTGCGCAGCAATGACATCGCTTGATTCCAGCTCACTTAGCAAGTGACGAACGAGCATTGTCTTGCCGGTACCGATACCACCGGTGATTACGATAAATCCTTCTCGCTTCTCAAGACCATAGCGGAGGTAGGCCATAGCCCTGTTGTGCGGTTTACTGTTAAAGTAAAAACGTGAATCCGGACTCAACTGAAACGGTTTGTCATTTAACCCATAAAATTTTCGGTACATAACTTCCTACCAACTCGTCCCCAGTGTCATAGTGACCCTGTTTTCGGTGTAACCGGACGCTGCAGTTGACGCGTCATTTACACGATGCTGCAGATCCAGTGTTAACGAGGTTTTGCTTGTCAAGTTATAGGTGAGGGCGGATCCCAGACTCCAATCTATGCTGTCGTCTGCATCCGTATCACCGTCGAATGTATCCCACGCGATTCTGAGGTTAGATCTCAGATTGGCTGCCAGAATGTGGGACCAGTGTGCATTGATTCCCCAATTGGTTTCACTTCTCCGCGACACCTGATAGTCGCGGTTCGTGTGGTGTGCGCTGAATGAAAGCGAGTCGCGTCGTCCGATATTGACATCGTATCCTAGTTCAAAGCGACTCAACACATAGGTTTCATCATTAAGGTCCGGGCTGTCTTGTTCGACCAGAATGGGCTGCCCTGTGATCGGATCCACAATGGTGTTTCCGAAACTGTCGACCAGTTCGAAAGTTTGCCGTTCAAGCAATTCATCTCTTGATGTTGTCGTATGATTCTCGCTGTAGCTGGCACTAATGACGCTCCGTCTGGAACGATGCTTCAACTTGAACAGAAAAGATTCGTTGAACGGGTCATCTCCGTAGGAAAGCTCCAACTCTGTTCGTTTGGACGGCGTCCAGATGACCCCACCCCCAATATTGCTTTCCGAGTTGATGGATAAATTGACCGCGAGCGATCTATTCGGTGTCCAGGTAATACCTGCGCCATAGATTACTTCACTTGGCTTTTTCGAGCTGGTTTCTATTTCATTATCTTCGTAAGCGACAAAGAGATTCGGCGCCCAATACCTGTTCAGTGCATAGCTCACCGAAGCCCGAGCATCAGCGTAGCTATCGTCGTCTCCGGAATCCTCCTGCTCCACCAGGCGGTAGCTGCCAATGACATCCCAAGCTACAGCTTTAAACCCCCTTCCGCTGTTTAATGAGAAGTTCACCCTGTTGCTGCTGCTGTTACTCGCAGAATCACTGTCAAGGAACACTCCATCATTGGTATATCTGACTTCCAGATCAGCGATGGTACCAAAATGGTGTCTCGTATATGGGCTGATGGAATAGACGAATGTTTGTATCGTATTCCCGGAAGTAAAGTCATCACCACGATTGGCACCTGTCCGCGATGTCAGTGTCTGACCGGCATTCGCCCGCAGATCCAGAAACAGTGTGTCTCTATACAGTTCTGAATTCCAATTGGCCGTTAAATTGTGCTGGTAATCTCCCTGTACCGGTATACTCAAGTGCTCGAGGTAACTCAAACCATACTGAAAGGAGAGCTTGTTGTAACGGGTGTCCTTCTGTAAGCCGATGCTTGGGGTGACACGCACACCCAGATCGCTCTGTTTATTACTCTTTTCCAGATGCACATTATCACTGAAGATTGCCTGGGTCGTAAGCCCGGCATTTGCATCCCAGTCTTTTGCTGCAAACACCTGCTCAGCAAAGAATCCCGATAGCAGCGCCAGCAGGTATGCCAGTCTGGATACCCTCCCCTGCTGCATTATTTACTTATCTCCGTAGGCTCCATAACCATACCCCTTACCATAGCCATATCCATATCCCCCCACATGCTTGGCCAGGAAATCATCCCGTGTCTTGTTCAAAATAAGTGAAACAGAATCTTCGTTATGCAGTAATTGTAAGGCTTCCTTGATCATAAACCGAGGCGTTGCCCCGTATTCCACCACCACTGCCACCTGCCCCATATGGCTTGCGAGGACACTCGATTCACTGGTTGCCAGCAGCGGTGGAGAATCGAACAATACGATACGGTCGGAATAGCGCGATGACAGTTCCTCCAATCTCGCACTCATGCTGTTGCTTGCCAGCAGCTCGGTAGCCCGGTTGTTGCGTGTACCTGCCGGAAGAACCGACAATTTTGGCACATCTGTTTTAAGCAGAAACTGGCCCAAATCGAGGCTTTGATCGTTAAGACACTCGGTAAAACCGGGACGGTCGCTGATACCCAACAATCGTGAAAGGCTGGGTTTCGCCAGATCGGAGTCCACCATCAGGATCGTACGATCAAGCTCCATGGCAATGGAGATCGCCAGATTCAATGTCGTATAGGTTTTACCTTCGCCGGAAATCGCGCTGGTGACCATGATCAGATTCAGCGGCCGGCCACCCAGATTGCGCCCGTCAAACGCTCTTACCAACAGCGGGCGCTTGATCATACGGTACTCTTCGTCCAGTCTCGATCTACCTGACTGTGGTGAGAGAATACCCTCAAGATTCAAATCAGCAAACGATATGTCCACAAGACCTGGATCAACGGCAGCACCACCGGGAGTATCCACGCCGAATCCCTCTGCGCCATCGAGGGACTGCTGTATTTCAGCATCGCTTATCCCCGATAATAACTCGCCATTGGTCCGGGCATCGGACAACTCTTGAAGTTCCTGCTCTTTCGCCGAATCCGCTCCAGCAAGCTTGCCAACAGCCTTCTCGATAATACTCATTGCGATTTTCGCTCTGCTTTATACATTAGCTAACTCTTGCAGTCGTCGCAGCATCCAGACTGGATCCACATCAGTTAGATAAAGAAACATCACAAAACCGTATGCGGATACTAATGCAAGGAGACCTAACAGGAAGCCCAAATGCCGGCGCTGACGAATTCTGATCTGTGCATTCGTCCATACCATGCTGACACTTCCCAGCACCGGAAAGCCAGTCACCGTGTTCAACGCTTCCCTGTCGTCATAGGTAGGCCGTACCTGCGACATCAGAAAAGCGAGCAGCACGCCCAACACAAGTCCGCCAAGTACCACTACACTGCTCAACAAGGCTCTCGGCGGTCCGGAAGGTGTCAGTGGCACACTGGGGGGGTCAACTATCCGGAAGCGCACCGTGCCTGAGCGAACATCCACATCATGGCTTAATCGTGCGGATTCAAGCCTGGAGAGCAACGCTTGATGCTGTTGCGACAGAATACCGTAGTCACGGTTTAGCTGTGCCTCCTCTGTCTCAACCTGCAGCACTTTATCGACAGCGGCAGACAAGTTTTCAATGCGCTTTTTATACTCATCCACAACTGCTTTTTTGGCAGCTATATCAGCTTCAGCTTCCGACAGGACAATTCGCATCTCTTGGTAGACAGGGTTGGAGTCGATGATCGCTGAACCTGAACCTGCGGCCGCTGCATCTCGCTTTCGTCGAGCAAGCTCTTCTTCGCGTTTCTCCTTCAAAGTTGACAGAGTGAGCCGTGTCGCAACCACATCGGGGTGTTTCTCTGTAAACCGAAGCAACATATCATCAAGATTGGATTCGAGCTTGGCAATTCTGGGGTCTAGCTCTGAGGAGAGCTCCAGTGGTTGATCAAACAGCGCATCTTCTTCGCCAAAGAGCGGTTCGGTCTCCTCCTCATCCTCAATTTGCTGTTGTAAAACAACCAGCCTGTCCTGCTGAATTTTCAGTTCAAGTTCTGCCTGGGCAAGCTGTTCCTGGGTTGTTTGCAAACGCGAATAGTAATCACCCCTTTCATTCGGAAGAAACGCCAGATTCTTCTGTTGGAAACGCGTCTTCCGCTCCTCAGCTTCGACCAGCCGTTGTTCATATTCTGCTATCTGCTGCTCCAGAAATTGCCGTGCTGAATCCTGCTCTTTGCGGGTTTCGCCAATGTTGGACTCTACGAAAATCGTCAGCAAGGACTTAACGAGCAGCTTAGCCAGTTCAGGCTTGGCATCCTGATAGGCAATGGTATAGAGGTTTACCCTACCGGCCGACTGTAAGCTAAAGTTCTCTTTAAGTTCATTGATCAACTCCTCGGTATCCGCTTCCGTTTTTGCCTGTAAATCCAAATCGGCCATGCGCATGACCTTTTCCAGATTCGGGCGGCTCATCAGTGTATTGGTCATCAACAGTAACTGGTGCTGCTCATTACCCTCTACAGCCAAACCTCGCAACAGGGGTTGCAACAATGTTGTAGTGTCAACGTACACACGCGCTGAAGCCTTGAACTGATCCGGTAACTTCGACACCTGAATCCAGCCGACGATGGAAACAAGCCACGCTGCACCCAGAATCCACCAGCGGTAGCGCCAGATGCCCCGAATGTAGCTAAGTATTTGATTTACTAATTCGTACATAGTAGCAGCGCGATTAGAACCAGGCCTCTGGAATAATCAAAATATCACCCGGCTTCATATCGACATTGGCAGCAATATCTCCATCTCTGATGAGATCTTCGATGCGCACATTGAACTGTTTCCTTTCACCGTCCTGGCTACGCACGATTGTCGCTTTATTGCCATCGGCAAAATCTGTCAAGCCTCCAACCACGATCATCACATCGAGTAACGTCATCGAGTCACGGTAGAGAATGGCCTGGGGATTTGTAGCCTCGCCGACAATCCTGATCTGATCCTCATACGCTCCGACAAAGCCGTTTACTATGACGGTAACCAATGGGTCTCTTAAATAGGTGGAAAGTTCCTTCTCTAGATCCCTTGCCAGTTCCGTGGGCGTCTTTTCAGCAGCAGGGATGTCTTCCAGCAGCGGTGCTGTCAGGAAACCATCCGGCCGCACCGTCACCGTAGTTGAAACATCAGGGTTTCTCCAGACGAAAATCTGCACCGAATCGCCAGCCGCAATTCGATACTTGGTGGAATACAATGCCTTACCCTGTGACGCGGGCAGTTGCGGATGAGGACTCTTGCTGGCGCAGCCGGCAAGTGCCAAACTGGAAACCAGAAATCCCAGAAATAAGTGGCGTAGCTTCACGTTCGCTCCCTCCATTGTTGTAAATTCCTGGCGAACTCTCCGCCGGATTCACTAACCCCAAAATATCTGCTTGGCTGAATTAGCCTCCAACTTATGCGTTGTTGCAGGTGCACCCAGCCAAATCGCGTGCGAGAATAGCACGTAATCCAGAAATAGTCCCAAGTAACTCCAATACCCGTCGCTTCCCGATAATATCGGTCGGATAGAGTATAACTTTAAAATCCTGTTGACAAAATTTCGAAGGAAAAGTCGGTATTTATGGAAAATTTCTCCGGTACACTCTCCAGATCAGCAAATAATCTTTTGCGTAGGGATTTTGGTTTAATGTCCGGCGCCGGATTTCTCCTGCAGGGATTGAGGATGCTGCTGCGTCCGGGACTGCGGCGCTACCTCATCGTACCCTTGATCGTCAATGTAATTGTATTCACAGTGTTTGTTTGGCTTGGATTAAGTCAGTTCAACCTCCTGCTCGAACGATTCCTTCCGGAAACCAGTTGGCTCTACTATTTTCGCTGGCTCCTGTGGCCGCTGTTTGCGCTCGTATTCCTATTGCTAATTTTCTATACATTCACCGCTTTCGCAAACCTGCTGGCCGCCCCTTTCAATGGGATGCTGGCGGCCAGGGTTGAGCAGATATTGACCGGCAGCGAACCTCCCGCTGCACCGGAAAACTGGGTTGCCGGCATTGCACCCGGGCTGTATTCAGAACTACGCAAGCTGATCTACTTCCTGATTAGAGCCGTTCCCCTGTTACTGCTTTTGCTGGTGCCGGGCGTGCAAGTCGCCGTATCCGTTTTGTGGATTGTCTTCAACGCTTGGTTTTTTGCCTTGGAATACCTGGATTATCCGATGTCCAACCACGGCCTGCGTTTCCGGGAGCAGAGGCAATGGGTCAAAAAATCGCGCTTTGCGGCACTCGGCTTCGGTGGCGCAGTCGCTTGTCTGATGTTGATACCGGTATTCAATTTTGCCGCCATGCCTGCGGCCGTTGCAGGTGCAACGATATTCTGGTGCAACCTTAATCAAACAAATCGAACCAACTACGAAACACGGGATTCCGGACAATAAACTGTAGTCCAGCTTCGGGTTCTATATCTCAGTAGCCAATGCTTACTTTTCAATGCACCCATATTGTGCGGCAACCCTGCAGCTGCTGCTCCGTGACAGCGCACTGCCTTACCGCTGGTGCAGTGCAACAGAGTGATGCAAATGAGCTGAAACGTGCTGAGTCAGACTCTGCTCAAAGGTTTTCTGAGGAAATCGGTAATCCGGTCGACGCCTTCCTTCAGTTTTGGAATATCCGTTGTATAGGCGAAGCGGATATGCCGTTCCGGCTGATTGTCGCCAAAATCCCTACCTGGAGTGATCGCTACCCCTACCGTTTCTAAAAGATCGCTCGAAAACCTGAAGCTGTCGTCACTGAATGCTGAACAGTCCGCGTATAAATAGAACGCTCCCTGCGGTACAGAAGCGATTTTGAACCCAATTCCGGTCAGCGCGGGGAGCAGATAGTCCCGCCGTTTTCTGAAAGCCGCTCTCCTCTGCTCCAGCAACTCGGTGCACTCAGCCGAAAAAGCACCAATTGCGGCATACTGCGCCAAACTAGAAGAGGAGATAAATATATTCTGCGCAAGGCGATCGATGGCAGATACATAAGCCAGCGGAGCAACCATCCAGCCGAGGCGCCAACCGGTCATGCCAAAATACTTGGAGAAACTGTTGATGACGAAAAGGTCATCGCCAAGCGCAAGCGCGGTGGTTCCTGTGGTCCCGTAAATCAGCCCCTGGTAGATCTCGTCCACAATCAATACCCCGCCATGCGCTTTCACCGCAGTGTAAATTGCCGTTAACTCTTCTCTGCTCAGTACCGTACCGGTCGGATTAGAAGGGGTTGCAACCATTACCGCTTTGGTATCGGGTGTCAGTGCTTCATTTACCAGCTCCGCCGTCAATTGATAGCCTGTTTCGTGACCAACCGGAATGCACTTTGGCACTCCCCCGACAAGCTCTACGAAATGGCGGTTGCAGGGATAGCCGGGATCGGCCATCAGCACCGATTCACCAGGCTCGATCAACACACTCATCACTAGCTGTAATGCTCCCGAAGAGCCGGGTGTGATGATCACGCTGGCAGGATCCACAGATACACCGAATCGGGTTTGGTAGAAAGCGGCTATCTGCGTCTTCAGTTCTGGCAGCCCGGTTGCCGGAAGATAGCGGGTATGACCCAGGTCGAGCGCAGCCTTGCCGGCAAGCACGATCGGTTCCGGTGTTGGGAAATCCGGTTCTCCTATTTCCATGTGCACTATAGAACGTCCACTGGACTCGAGTTCCCTCGCCCTGGCCAGCAGTTCCATTACATAGAAGGGCCGTATATTGTTCATACGGCTTGCTATTTTTATATTACTGAACATTGAGATAGTCGATATAAGTTACACCGCTAATAGGTTAGTGCATCGGTCGTGCAACGCGCACAACACCTCCATATTCACCCAACTTGCTTGCGGCATCGAGCCTTGAATAATCCGACTGGGATCATCAGTGTCGCCGAGATGGCTCACAACCAGACCGGCTCCACTGAAATCCTCATGCTCGGTGTAACCGTTGACGGTGACCAGTACAGATCTTATTCCCGCTGCGTGGGCCGAATGCAGGCCGTTTTTTGAATCCTCTATCGCCAGACAACTGTCGGCGTCCAGACCTAATCGCGCCATTGCCCAAATATAGATATCCGGTGCCGGCTTTTTAGCGTCTACCACATCACCAGCGGCAATGACCTCAAACCGGGAAACGGCTCCCTCTCCGAGCGTACTTTCAAGCAGAGCAGTGACATTATCGAATGTCGTCGTCGTAGCGATTGCCAAACGCAGTCCGTCTGCCGTCGACTCTTCCAGCAAACGCCTTACCCCAGGCCGCAACGGTATGGCGCCCGATGAGGTGAGTGCGATGTAGTGATCGGTTTTGGCACGGTGCAGGTTGGCAATAAAGGCATCGAATTCTAGCGGTCGTTTAAAACCAGGGTTAAATTGGTCAAGATAGAAACGAATTCGCTCCTTTCCTCCAGTCACCGTCAATAATTTACCGTAGAGCGCTTCGCTCCACTCCCAATCCAGTCCGGCATCGTTAAATGCAGCATTGAAAGCGACCCGGTGGCCGTTTCGCTCCGTATCGGCCAGTGTGCCGTCGACGTCTAATAACAGTGCTTTAAGCTCAGGCATTATGATTGTGTATTTCTATATATTAATATTCATTATCAAAGGCTCAGCATAACCAAAATGCCTGGAGGAATCACCCGTTCCGGTATCGCCTCTAGAGTCGTCTTTTTCCTCTTTTGACCTGGCTATTGCCGGGAAAGCCATATTCTGGTTAATATACCGCTCTTCATCAGCGTGGTTCGCAGGAGCTAGTGAATGACTGCAAAAAGGAAACCCGATCGATCAAGTGCCGGGCCGTTTAGCTTCACCCCTTATAACCAGGGTAAGGGTGAAGAGTATATGAGTGAAGAACAAGAAAATCATTTTCGTGAAATTCTGGGGGCATGGAAAAAAAGCCTGATGGAGGAGGTGGACCGGACGGTACACCACATGCAGGATGAAGCTGCCAATTTTCCCGATCCGAACGACCGTGCCACTCAAGAATCGGAATTCAGCCTTGAATTGCGCACACGCGACCGCGAACGCAAGCTGATCAAAAAGATTGACGAGACGTTATCGCTTATCGACAGCCATGAGTACGGTTACTGCGAAGCTTGCGGCGTGGAGATCGGTATTCGCCGTCTTGAAGCCCGCCCGACCGCAACCCTCTGCATCGACTGTAAAACCCTTGACGAAATCAGAGAAAAACAGATGAGCTGACGGGAGCTTCAATGCACTCTAACAATTGAATCGAGCCGGTGTACACCGGCTTTATTCGTTATGTCCAATGAAATCACCAATTACCGCGGCCGCTTTGCCCCCTCTCCGAGTGGCCCACTCCATTTTGGATCGCTGGTCGCAGCGATGGGCAGCTACCTGGATGCCCGACACGCCGGTGGAATATGGCTGGTACGGATGGAGGATCTTGATACCCCCAGGGTAAAACCCGCCGCCGCGGATAAAATCCTGGCCACTCTCGAAGCCTTTGGATTCGAATGGGATGAAAAGATCCTTCGACAAAACAACCCTCACCGCAGCGACGCTTACCGACAAGCGCTCGCCAAACTCGCGGCGCGAGATGCGATCTACCGCTGTGCCTGTACCCGAAAAGAGATTAACGAATCCGGCGTACCGGGAGTCGAAGGTTCCGTGTATCCCGGCACTTGCCGTATAAAACCACCTGCCGGTCGTGCAGCGAAAACTATCAGGGTGCGCACAGACGACACTGGCATCGGTTTCCGCGACTTGATATGCGGCGAAATCCAACAGCAGGTGCTATCTGAGTGCGGTGATTTCATCGTTCGCCGCGCCGACGGTTTGGTTGCCTACCAGTTGGCCGTCGTGGTTGACGATGCCTTTCAAGGCATCAATCGGGTGGTACGTGGGGCAGATCTGCTGTTCTCAACCCCGCGGCAAATAGTTCTTCAAAAACTGCTGGGTCTGCCAACGCCTGAATACGCTCATCTCCCGCTGGTAAAGGATGCAAATGGCAGGAAACTGAGCAAGCAGTCGTTGGCGCAACCGGTCAACAATGCGCATCCGCTACCGGCACTGCTCGCGGCCTGGCGCTTGCTGGGTCAGGTAAAACCGGAGCACGACCTTGGAAACCCAAACGAATTCTGGGCATGGGCGGTTCCCAAATGGAAACTCTCGCAAGTGCCCAAAGACTCAAGCATGGTCTCACGCTTAAACTTACCAGCGGATTGAGCACGAAAAAAATGGGATGATGTGGTGCCCGGGATCGGAATCGAACCGATACAGTGTCTCCACCGAGGGATTTTAAGTCCCTTGCGTCTACCAATTTCGCCACCCGGGCAGGATGCGTGATTTTACTGTGAGGTCGGTGAAATAGGAACAAAAAAGTACCGGAAATCCGCAACCTGGTTAGAAACTGGCTTCGAATTCCCTTCTGAATCGACCAAGCTGATCGTCGGTGAGGTGGTTGATACCGGCAGCTGCCTGCCTTCCGCCGCCGGTCGGAAATTTCCGGCAAAGAACGTCGGCTCCCACCGGCCGATCGAGTGGAGAACGTACGCTCACCAGATAACCACCCCGCCGTAACCGGGTCAATACGGCATGAGCCCGGCTGCGGGCTCCCTGGGCAAGCTGATTGGCAAATACTCCGCTCACACGGTACGACCAGGCCTGGTCCGGAAGGATATAGATGGCATGCGTTTCGGTCTTCAGGTCCGCCGCCAGTGCCTGCACCTTGTCCATATCCGACCTGTACCCATCCCGCAACAACGCCATGGTCTCATCCTCTGCCACGAACACCAGAGGATCCGGGTATGGATTTATTCGCCTGAACAGCTCTGCAGGATGAATATGCAGATCCTCAAGCGCCGACCCATAGGCGTTGTAGTTCATCAGGATACCCAGCTCTCTCAGCTGTGCAACGTCACTCTCCTGCAGACCGGTAGGTTTTGCCATCTTTATCGCCATGGCATCGAAGTTGTCTCCAAAGGTGCCTACGATGGCCCATCTCCGATGGCCACCGCTCAAAGCCCGGTCGACCAGAAAACTGGTGCCGCGATCCGGCGTCGGATCGATGTGCGCGTCGAGCCGGCTGTGGATGGGTATCTCCCCTGCATAGTGGTGGTCGTAATAGCTGAGTCTGGCTCCCTGTGCCAGCAACCTGACCAGCGCCTCCCGGTTCTTGTCCAACGAAATATCCAGCACGGTAATGTGATCGCCCGCCCCTCCCTCGACCTGCTGCAACAGGGAGATATCCCTTTTCACTCCGGTCACAAGCGTGGATTGGCACGGCTGCGCCAACCTCAATTGCTGCAGGGCGCATATGCCGTCAGCGTCGCCGTTGAATACGTCGATATCAGCCATTAACAGTCCGTGACTGCAGTACAGAAGAGCGCCGACAGATACCTTGCTGCTCTAGATATGCGATAACCTCGTCAGCCAGTTCGTCCGGTGTTTTGTTGGCTGCAGATATGGTCATTTCCGCAGATTCAGGCGCCTCGTAGGGATCGTCGATGCCGGTGAAACCCTTTATCAGCCCGGCACGTGCCTGCTTATACAACCCTTTTGGATCACGCGATTCACATATCTCCATAGGCGTGTCCACAAATACCTCAATAAATTCGCCTGCCCGCAGTGATTTCCGCACCCGCTCCCGGTCGCTGCGATAGGGGCTGATAAAAGCGGTTAGTGCAATGACACCCGCCTCGGCAAACAGTTGTGCGACACTGCCGATGCGCCGGATGTTCTCCTCCCGGTCGATGGCGGAAAAGCCGAGCCCGAAGCGTTTGGCGAATTGTTCTCCGTGCGCCTCCTTGAGCATACCTGGACCAGCGTTGAGCGTGTGCCTGACGTTGTCGCCATCCAGCACCGCACTGTGAATACCGTTTTGAAAAAGTTTATGATCGAGCGCATTGGCAATGGTGCTCTTGCCGGAGCCGCTGAGGCCGGTAAACCAGATCACACAACCTCGGTGGCCGTTGAGCGACTCTCTCTGCTCACGCGAGACCTGATGTTCATGCCATTTGACGTTTGTATCGTTGCTCATCGAAATTCCTAATTGAGAGACTTCCGGGAAAATTTTCCCAGATCCAGAAAGCGGCATTATCCCTGTTGGGAGACCCCTTTACCACATCGACTATGGCTCCAACCCGGACGAGCGCCGGAAAAGTTAACACGCTATCGACTGGCAACAGGCTTTCCTGATTTTTCCGTACCCCTAACATCGCCCACACCGCGGCCGAATACTACTTTATTTCCTTAAACTTCTGGAATAGACTGGGCCTCACGGGTACAGGGACTTTTGCCCGGACTTCAAAATCATGCGGGTTCAACAAGGAGCGTTGCGATGTGTCATTCACTTTCTCTGCGGCATACCATTAGTTACATTATTTCCACCGGCTGCCTGCTAGTGGCGTTAACTCTCTCCACGGCAAGCTTTGCGGCAACTGCGGTCTTCCTCAACGAAATCCACTACGACAATGCGGGGGGAGACTCCAATGAGGGCGTCGAGATTGCAGGGCCCGGCGGTTTGGATCTATCCGGTTGGCGGTTGTTGCTGTATAACGGCAACGGCGGCAACCTGTACGGTAGTTATGAACTGTCCGGGGTAATACCCGAACTAACCGAGGGTTTTGGATTACTCGCCTTTATGACCCCGGGGTTGCAGAACGGCCCCGATGGATTTGCCCTCGTCAACCAGCTGGATGAAGTGATTCAATTTCTCAGCTACGAGGATAGTTTCACCGCAACTGAGGGTGCGGCATACGGTCTGTTGAGTGCACAGATCGGCGCTGAGGAGGGCACATCGACGGCCGCTTTGGATTCGCTGCAGCTGGTGGGCAGCGGTCGATTCTACGATGACTTTCTATGGAGCGGACCGCTGACTCACTCATTCGGGGCGGTCAACAACGGTCAGACCATCACACCCTCAGCAGTGCCATTGCCGGCCGCTCTGCCGCTACTACTTTCCGGAATAGCCGGGTTTGGCTTGCTGGCGCGACGCCGGAGAATCTGATCGGCGATGGAGATCAGCGAACGGGAGCCCGGTTGAGAACCGGGTTTCTGTCTGCTCCTTACCATAGAGAATGCTGCGATCAACTGGGCATTCCAGGTCAGATAAATACTCATTTCTCCGTTTCAGGCAGCGGGGACCCGGACCGTTCATCTTCATTCACCGCATTGGCAATCGGCGCACGGCGATTGAGTGCAACCAACAGCACCACCATGCCGGCAAACAACAGGTAGCGTAGTGACAGCGCCTCCACTTCTCCGAGCAGTACCCAAGCTCCCAACAATGTAAAAAACGGCATTAATAGCTGCAGTTGACTCACTCTTGCAACTCCTCCGATGGCGAGCGCCTGGTACCAGAGAAAAAACCCGAGGAACTGGCTGACCATCGCGACGTAGGCGAATGCCGCCCAGACGGAAAGTGGGGTTTCCGCAACCGGAAACTCAGCAAAGACCGCCACAGCGCCGAAGGCAAACGGTGCGGACAGAACCAGTGCCCAGCAGATCACTCGCCAACCACCCATCTGGCGCGCCAGCGCGCCACCTTCCGCGTACCCCAATCCCCCTGCCATAACAGCAACAAGTAAAGCAACATCCCCAGCCTGCAGCGATCCCGCCCCCTGCGTAAGCGCGAATCCAATAACCAGCGACGTCCCCGCCAAAGCTGTTATCCAGAATTCAACTGAAGGCCGCTCCCGGGTACGAAAGCGTGCCGCAACGGCAGTTGAGAGCGGTAATAACGCGATCAATACAGCGCCATGCGACGCAGGTAAACGCCCCATTCCCCAGGCTGAAAGCAGCGGAAAAACGAGTGTGACACCAAAGCAGACCAGTGTAAGGCTAAATAACTGTTCCCGCGTTGGACGGGGTCTGCCATCCCACAGCAGCAGTAACGCCGCCGGGAGTGCGGCAAGAAGCACCCGGCCAAGCCCAATAAGTACCGGATCGAGATGCTGAACCGCAATGCGTGTCGCAGTCAAAGTCTGGCTGAATGCCAACATCGCTATCAATCCATAGACCATGCCTCTGGTCGAATCCGATAATGCCGGCATCTGCCCGATTTTCATTTCCCATACCCCTGTACATTCACCCCATTTTCAGGGGAGTCTATCCAGGAATTTGAAACCAATACAGATTCAATAAATTGAAATTGATACCATAACAGTTATCATGGTGTGCAACTGTTGGCCAAATTCGATCGGAAACTGTACCGGAATCGCGCAAAATGCAGAAAACCCTCTACCTTGAGCTGGCCGATCAGCTCTACGAACAGATCAAAAAGGGCGTGTATCGAAGCGGCGACCGGCTGCCGTCGGTGCGCGAGCAGAGCCATCGACTTGGTGTCAGTGTCTCGACCATATTGCAGGCATACGGGGTATTGCAGGATCGACGACTGATTGAGGCCCAGCCCCAATCGGGATACTACATCAGCCGGCCCGTACAACTGCCCCGACCACCGGCAACCTCTGCACCGGAAGCACATCCAACCGAGGTCTCGATCAGTGAAATGGCGCTGGAGATCGTCCAGTCCAATGAACGACCCGGCACCGTGCAGTTGGGAACCGCGTTGCCCAACATCGAAACTCCGGCCATCCGTCGCCTGCATCGCAGTCTTGCCACAATCGCACGCAGCAACACCAGAAACAGAAGCAGCTATGCCTTCCCTCCGGGTAACGCCGAACTGCGACTACAGATCGCCCGTCGCGGCGTCGATGCAGGATTCAGCCTGGCGCCTGAGGAGGTGGTGATCACAAACGGATGCCAGGAGGCACTGGTTCTCGCACTGCGCGCCGTCGCCGGCGCAGGCGATACAGTAGCCATCGAATCACCTGTATTTTACGGTGCACTGCAGGCGATCGAATCACTGGGTCTGAAGACAGTTGAAATTCCCACCGATCCCAACATTGGTATCAGTCTGGAAGCGCTGCAAATGGTTCTGGAGCAGTGGCCGGTGAAAGCGTTGGTGCTTATTCCCAACTTCAGCAATCCCTCGGGTTACTGTATGCCGGACACACGCAAAAAAGCCTTGATCGAGTTGTTGGCAAGACATGACCTTCCCCTGATCGAAGACGATATTTACGCCGACCTGGGATTCTCCTCATCCCGACCCAAGGCGATAAAGGCCTGGGATCAGGACGGCAGAGTGCTGTTGTGCTCCTCGATTTCAAAGACGCTGGACCCGGGACTGAGAATCGGCTGGGTGCTACCGGGGCGCTACCGCAAACAGGTTCAGCACCTGAAGCTGGTCACCAGCATGGCAACCGCAACCCTTCCCCAATTAGCGGTTGCCGACTATCTGGAACATGGGGGCTACGACAAGCATCTGCGCACGGTCCGCTCCAACTACCGGCGAAACAGGGACCTCTGCATGGAGGCGATAGCCCGCTACTTTCCCGCGGAGACCCGGGCAACTCATCCGGAAGGGGGGTTCCTCAGCTGGGTGGAACTGCCAGCGCAGTGCGACTCGCTGTCACTCTACCGGCAGGCGATGGCACAAAACATTACCATTGCACCCGGTCCGCTCTTTTCGCCAACACAAAAATACCGAAACTTCATCCGTTTGAACTATGGTCAGGCGTGGGACAAGCGAACCGAGCTGGCGTTATGTACACTGGGAGAGCTGATTGGAAAGCTGGCCTGATTTTACCGACCCGCTCGCTCAGCGACTGCACTTCTGGCCTTGCAGCGCCTCTGCTCTGGTATAACGCAGCGAACCGCCCCGACCGGTAAGGTCGACACCATTGATAAAGAACACGTCGGCCACCTCGCTGGGACTATGCACCTGGTAACCCAACAGCCGCGCAATAAACCGCCCCGCTTCGAAGTGCGTCACCGGGCACTCTAACTCGCGAACTGCGGCATCCACAGCCGGCGGTGTATTCAGACCCAGATAGATAAACGGAACCCGGGCAGAGCCGAACTCCAGCGTGTTATGTCCGTACCCGCTCGCCTCGCCGAGACGCTGTCCGTGGTCTGAGGTGATAACGACGACCGTGGGGTTGGAGGTCTGCTGGCGCAAATTAACGACTATCTCGCCCACAACCTGGTCGAAGTAGCGCATCGCATCGTCATAAGTACCCTGCATATAGCGGTGGTAGTCGTCGGTCTTGGAGAGTCCCTTGCCGAAATGCACCAACTCGGCAGGGGTATATTTTGCATAAGGTATATGCCCCGCCCGTGGGTTGAGCGTCAGGAAAAAGGGTCTGTTCCAGTCAATAGGAAGAGACTTCAACTCGGCAATCAATTTGCCGTCAAACGTCTCGGGACGTTGCTCGATATGTTTCATCTCCCGCCAGGTATCGACCGAGCCCTTGGAGACTTGGGAGGCAATCGCATACATCTCCTGCGAGGAGATAAACGCCGTCTGATAGCCCTGCGATTTTGCCAATCGGTAGAGATTGGTTTTGCCCGAAGCGATATGGGTTCTGTTGTCCGGTTCGTACTGAATGTTAAAAAACATCGGGATCGAGACATGGGTCGAGACCGCACTCGAAATCCCCGGCCGGAAAATCAATCTCTCTTTCGCCTCCAACCCACTCAGGAAAGGCGTGGTATCGCGCCCGTAGCCATAGAGCCCCATGTGGGTATAGGTAATGCTTTCTCCCATGATAACCACCAGATTAAGCGGTGTGGGAAGTGATGGTGCTGCGATCCGGCGCAAACTATAGTCGGGATAGAGCATCCCCTCCTCGCTCCCGGCGTTAATCAGCCGATCCCAAACCAGGTGGTACGAGAGCGCATTGATCCCGTTGCGGAACGCGGTCTTGCCGGGATCCGGATCGAAGCGCATTGAGTTATCTTCGGTATAAGCATGGACAAAAGGAACCGCAAGCCAGAACACCAGCAAAGCGTAGCCGGTTCGCGGACCCAGCCGGGAACTCAACCCGGCGCTCCGTTGCAACACCAACAGGCTGATCCCGGCGGATATCAGAACAAGCAGCGTGGGGACCAGAAAAAGGATCGCCACCTCACTCAATGAACCCCAAAAATCCTTGTACTGCCTGGATAGCAGCGCCAGATCCGCCGGACCGAAATAACTGCCGGAGAACAGGAAATAGCCGATCTCGGAGAGCTGCAACAGCTGCATCAGTATCAGCACGGTAAGATAGCCACTGCCCGGCACCGCAACCAGGCGCATGAACAGAAAAAAGGCAAAGATGTAACCGATATCGTCCTTGCGCCACAGGATGCCGTCGATTCTTCCGATCCAGTGCAGATAGAGCTCCGCAATCAGGAACAGTCCGGTCAACAGCAGCACTACGCCGATGTTGCCGGAGAATCTGGCAAGCGTTTTGAAAAAGCCCGATAAGCTCATAACCGAATCGGAACCATCAGGCAGCTGCGTCTCTGTTTCTGATCAATCGGTCGATCTCAACGGCGCGCCGGTAGTGCGCGGCGTCGTCGATCTCCGACCACAACAGATCGTCGATGGTGACGCAGTAGATCGGGACGTTGCGGCCGGCCGCCACCATGGCGTCGGTTTCGTAGTCCAGGTGGAGGCTCGCACGATCCCGGAAGTGCGCACCGGCATGGCTGCACATGGCTGCGAACAGTCCGGTCGAAATCTTGCTGATTCCGACCAGTTCACCGGCGATTTCGCCATGCAGTTCGTCTCGCCGTTTGGACATGGCAAGCAACCGCTGTTCCTGGTCCGCCGCCACATAGACCTCGTCGCCCGCGCCGGTTTTCCCGGAGAGCAGCAGCAGGTTTTCGGCTGGATCTTCCAGCACCACCGACAGCGCCCGCTGTTCGTAGATCAGATCCGACTCCAGCAGCAGGAAATCGCCGTCAACCTGCTCGCGGGCAAGATAGAGCGAATACATGCTGCCCGAATCGGCGTATTCGGGATTGTGGACGCAGTTGATCGCAGCCGGCATGGAATCGGCCAGTGAACGGTAGAAATCTGCCTGGTAGCCGGTCACCAGCGTGATCCGTTCGATGCCCGCGTGCAACAACCGCTGCACCGAATCTTCGACGATGCTGCGTTGGTGCAGCACCAGCGCACCTTTCGGTCCATGATGGCCGATCGGGCGCAGGCGGGTGCCCATGCCCGCGGCCAGAATTATCGCGTGGCGCGGCCGCATATCAGCTCCTCCATCGACGCCAGCAGTCTGGCGATGTCCTCATCCTGTATATCCCCCATGGTGCAGATACGGAACATCTCCCGGTACAACCCCCCCTGCCCCGCATAGATAACAAAGCCTCGGCTGCGCAGTGCATCGTGGATGCCCGGATAGTCCCACCCCTTCGGCAATTTGAAGGAGGAGATCATCGACGAGTAGACGGCGGCATCGAGAAAGGTCGCTATGCCCAGCGCAGCGAGTTTGTCGCGTATCTGCTCGGAGAGCTGCCGATAGCGCTGCCGCCGCGCCCGCCAGCCGCCCTGATCCGCCAACTCCTGCAGTGCCTCCTGCAGCGCAAAACAGGCGTGAACCGCTGGCGTATAGGGTGAAAAACCGTCCGTTTGCGCCGCGTGGTAGCGGAACAGGTCAAGGTAAAGCCCGTCTGAATTGCTGGTTCTTTTCTCAAACTGCGTCTTGCGTACCAGTACGAAGGCGATGCCTACGATGCCGTGCAGGCATTTGTTGCCGGTAGAGGCGACCGCCATCAGTCTGGGATGGGAGAAGTCGATCCACTCGGCGCCGAAGCTCGAGACCGCATCCAGCATCAGATCCACTTCAAACTCGGCGCAGAGATCCAACAGCGGCGTCAGGTCGGTGAGCCGGCCGCTGGTGGTCTCATTGTGGACCGCAACCAGATGCCGGATTCCCGGATCATAGAGCAACGCTTCGCGCGCCTTATCCAGCTCAATCGGATCGCGCCAGTCGGCCCGCAGCTCCCTGAACGGGCGGTCGTGCGCGGCCAGCATGGCTGCGATCCGTTCACCGTAGATGCCATTGCTGAGCACCAGCGTGGTACGGTCGCGCGAGCAAAAACTGTCGATCATTGCTTCGACCGCGCAAGTGCCGGAACCGGTTATCGTCACCGCTTCAAAACTGTTCTGTGCCTCCGCATAAACGTTCGCCAGACGCGATTTGATATCCAGCATCAGTGCCGCGAAATCAGCCTCGCGGTGGCACATATCCTCCCGCAGCAGCGACTGTCGCACACGCTGGGTTAAGGTGACAGGCCCCGGATTGAGCAGAATCGTTGGGCGTTTGTTCATCTGTTTCCTGAAATAAAAGCAGTCAAGCGACGCGCCACCTGTTCCGGCGTGACCGAGGGCCGGGGCAGATCTTCAGGCACACCGGTTCGCATCTCCGCATGAATAAAACTGAGGCCGTCAAACGGCTCCCGCAACAGAGCGTGCAGCGCTTCGGCTTGGCCCACCCGGTGAGTACTCGGATAACCGCAGGCCGTGGCAACAGCGCACAGATCCAGTGAATGCGTGACGGTCGCCTGGCCTCCGGTGGATTCGTGGCAATGGTTGTCGAGCAGGATATGCAGCAGATTTTCCGGCCGCTGATAGCCGATCGTGGCGAGCGCACCCATACGCATCAGCAACGCACCGTCCCCATCCAATACGTAAACCCGGCGATGCGGCTGGCTCAACGCCAACCCCAGCCCAAAGCTGGATGCACAGCCCATCGAGCCGATCATATAAAACTGATTTTCCCGGTCGCTGCAGGCGTAAAGTTCACGCCCGGTATAGCCGGTCGTCGCAACGATGAGATCGCGGCTGGAAACCGCAGACTGGATCACCTGGAGGTAGTCGTTGCGGGTCGCTTCGGCTGCACCTGGCGGTTTCGCCGCTGCCTGGCCGTCAACCGGCCGCTGTTGCGGCCTGCTCTGGAGCTTGTGAGATGCCACGCTCCCTTTGCGCATCACGAAGGCGAAAGGAGTACGGGTGCTCTCCATATGTGAAACCGCGCGTGCCAGCGCATGCTGCACTTCGTCCGCTTCGGTCGGAAAATACTCCCAGCGAATCTGCATCAGCTCCAGCAACCTTTCGGTAATCTCCCCCATCAGTTTGTGCTGCGGTTCGTCGGGGGCACCGCCGGGTTCACCGCGCAGCGTGACGATCAATAGAATGGGGATCCTGAAGGTATAGGTGAGCGACGTCAGCGGATTGACCGCGTTGCCCAATCCGGAGTTCTGAAACATGGCGATGGCAGGTACGCCGCCAACCTGCGCACCGGCCGCGATGGCAACGGCATCCCCCTCGTTGGCAGCGGCCACATAACGCTGCCCGGGGTCGTCGATCACATAGTTGATAAACGGCTTCAGGTAGGAACAGGGCACTCCGGTCCAGAGACCGAAACCGAACTTTTTAACCGCCTCGACAAAGCACTCAGCTTGTATCATTAGCCAGATCCTTTAGAAATTCCCGGCATGGATGACATCGTCCAGCGAGTCGATGTCGAGCCAATGCCCCGTGGTATAGCGTACCCGGATCTGCTTGCCGTTTTCGACCAGCAGATTCAACAGATCGGGCAGTTTTGCCCGCTTCCGGTCTGCACTGCGCAGCATGTCTTCCACCAGTTCCCCGACAGCAGTGATTTCATCGGCACCTATCTTGATAAAACCCATCCACTCCCCGTGGATGCTGGCCGGCGCCATCTCCGCGCTGACATGTTTAAGTGTGACCCGCGCCGAAAACGATTCACGGCTATGGGGCATGGAACAACGGGCATAGTCGGCCTGGCGGTGCCGGTTGGCACTTTCGATCCAGTTGGTGTCGATCGCCACCGCCAGCGCATCCTCGGATTCAGCCAGAATCTGCACGATATACTTGTTGAACAGCACGTCGCCGTAACAGACGATCAGATCCTGCTCCGGCTGGATGCCGCGCAGCCCCTTCAACAGCGACACCAACTCTCCGGATTCATCGAACTCGTCGTTGTCGATCAAGTTGAGATTGGGCAGATCTACCGTCTCCTTTTTATAACCCCGCACCACCGAGATATTTTTGATGCCGGTCGCGTTCAACGCCTCGATGATATGCGCGAGCAGCGGCCTGCCGGCAATCTTCACCATGGTCTTGGGTCGCTGCTCCGTCAGCTCTCCCAACTCGGTTCCGCGTGAAGCGGCCAGCACCAGCGCCTGCACACCGCGCCGGCGCAGCGGTAGATATCTCTTCTCCGCCTCCTGCAGTTCAACCGCTCCCTGGAGCCTGAACACCTCGGCTACCGGAACCACCCGGTCCTCGACCGAAAAGAGATTCTGGTCCGACGCCAGTGTCTGTGCAGTCTGCTGCATCGCGGAGATCGCGGCGCGCAACAGATGGTTAGCCCAGATGATCAGGGAAAATCCATGGCTGCGAAAAACTTCGGTCGGCGTGGCGTAATACTTGGTTGGCACGATGACGACTGGCAGCCGGTCGGCCCACTCTTGTTTAAAGGCCAGTACCTCGTCCGGTGCACCTAGCGCGGAGTGAATCAGAATCGCGTCCGCGCCCGCTTGACGATAAGCCTCCGCACGCTTCACAGCTTCCGCCAATCCCCAACCGGCGATAAACGCCTCAACCCGGGCGACTATCGCAAAATCATCGTCGCTCTGCGCGTCCTTGCCGGCTTTGATCTTGCCGCAGAACTCATCGATATCCGCCAGCGGCTGCGCCTGCCCGCCGATAAAACTGTTGGTCTTCGGAAAGAGTTTGTCCTCGATGCAGACCGCGGCGATATCGCGCTGCTCCAGTTTTTTAACCAGTCGGCGCATATTGTTGAAGTTGCCGTAACCGGTATCGCCATCGAGCAGTATCGGCACGCGCGTGGCATCGGACATGAACTCCAGCATCTCCAGCACCTGGGTCCAGCTCGCTTCGTTGTTGTCGCGCACGCCAAACTGCGCGGAGAGCGAAAGACCGCTGCCCCAGATACCCTTGAACCCGGCCTCCTCGGCAATCACCGCACTGATCCCATTGTGCGCCTCGCACAGGAAATCAAGCTGGGTGGAGTCCAATAACAACCTGAATTGTTGAGTTTTTTTCAAAAAATGGCTTCCCCGCTGGAAAACCAATACTATAGCAAAGTTTATTGTTGTAGAACTTGGCTTTTGCCGCTGCAAAGCGTTGAGACAACCACTATCACCTCCTTAAAGTCCTACAAGAAGTCACTCAAACAGCGTCTGGGGTTGCGCAGCGAACGTCCGCCGTTTACCGGGAAATACTACCGGCGTGCCCGCGCCCTGCTGCTGGATACGGTGGATATTTTCAACCGGGCCGACATTCCCTACACACTTGACGCAGGTACATTGCTGGGCATAGTACGCGACGGCGACCTGATTCCCTGGGACAACGATATCGACCTGATGCTGCCGGTGGAGAGCATCGACAGGTTGCGCAGAGTCTATGGAGAGATTTTCCGGCACGGCTGGAAAGTCTCGCGCACCTACCCTATGCAGTTCGCCAGCGAGGCTTGGCAGATCGGCGACCCAAGAGTGGTCAAGCTGCGCAGTTGGAATCCTTGGCTGTTCGGTCCCGGCTCCACTTTACTCGATATCACGATCATCTATCGCCATCGCGACGCCTACTGGTGGGAGATGGCAAAAAAAGTCTGTTCGGTGGAGGCAGACTATCTCGACCAGCACACATACCTGCAGTTTGGCGGCCGTCAAGTTCGGGTGCCGGGCCGCTACGAAGCGTACCTGACGCGCTTATACGGCGATTGGAAGACGCCGGACAGAACCTTTCACCATGATCAGTTCGGTACGATTATCGGGGGTAAATCTGAATGACCCCCCGACCGGGAGCGCATCACTCTGCCAGCCAATCTTGCGGCTTTAGGTAACGCTCGTATAACTCCGACTCTTCGGTACCGGGCTCCGGCTGCCAGTTGTAACGCCATTTAACCAGCGGCGGCATGGACATCAAAATCGACTCGGTACGCCCGCCGGACTGCAGCCCGAACAGGGTTCCGCGGTCGTACACCAGGTTGAACTCGACATAGCGTCCGCGTCGGTAGAGCTGGAAATCTCGCTGACGCTCGCCGTAAGGGTGATTTTTTCGACGCTGCAAGATCGGCAGATAGGCCGGAATATAGTGATCGCCGACGCTTTTCATGAAGGTGAAGCAAGTCTCGAATCCACCCTCATTGAGGTCGTCGAAAAAGAGTCCGCCAATACCCCGCGGTTCGCCGCGATGCTTGAGAAAGAAATAGTCATCGCACCACTGCTTGAAACGCGGATAGGCACCGGCTCCCAGCGGGGCGCAGGCTTCCCGCGCCATACCATGCCAGTGACGGCAATCTGCGTCATTTCCATAATAGGGTGTCAGATCGAACCCGCCGCCGAACCACCAGGCTGGGAGTTCATCCTGCTGCTCGGCGATGAAGAAGCGTACATTCGCATGGGAGGTGGGTATGTAGGGGTTGCGCGGATGTATCACCAACGACAGGCCCATCGCTTCGAATCTGCGCCCGGCCAGCTCCGGTC
The DNA here is from genome assembly GCA_024235255.1 of Chromatiaceae bacterium. Classification (GTDB taxonomy): domain Bacteria; phylum Pseudomonadota; class Gammaproteobacteria; order Chromatiales; family Chromatiaceae; genus HKST-UBA178. The sequence goes on along the minus strand of JACKMT010000006.1, from coordinate 121,718 downwards.
TGTGCGCGCTGGCCGACGGCGGCAGGCTTTTTCCGGTCACATGGGAAAAATTGACGCCACCCTGCTCTATCACCGCACCTTCACGCAATACCCGGCTGATGCCGCCGCCACCCAGCCACTCACCCTCCTCCCGCAGCCAGGCGTCCGTCTCAAAAACGGCGCCGCCATCAGCTCGTGCCAGCGCGCTGCATATGCTCTCCTGGAGTTCAATCAGGTAGGATTTAACCGCCGCTTTATCCGGCTGGCTCATGACTGCGGGCACCGTTCGAGAAGAACCATTTCGGTCACATACCAATGACACTTATTTAAATCTAAAAACGCTTGTCATCCCGGCGAAGGCCGGGAGCCACAATTAAGAGTGGTCGCTTCTCTGGATTCCGGCATCCGCCGGAATAACAAATGAGGGTGTATCCGTATGGACATTTAGCAAACACTATTCCGGTCACATACCGTTTTTAAAGAGTTTATTTTCCGTGACGCCGCTCTCTCGCAAAGGTTTCATGGCGGTTGCATAGGCGGTTAAGATATCCAGTGCCCAGCTGATACGCTGACGATAATATTCATCGTTTCGGGGATCGTTCTGCTGTACATCGTCGTTCAGCACCTGCTCCACTTTGCGCACGATAATCTGCTCGGGTATATAACAGATGCGATTGTTCTTGTAGCTGCTCATGCGCAGTTCAGCCACCGGGTAGGCTCCGCCGTCAATGGATGAAACAGTGACGATAAGTGCCGGCTTGTGCCCCAGCTCGCGCACACTGCAGAGCAGGAAAAAATTTTTCAGTCCCGACGGCACCTGTCCGTGCCACTCCGGAGAGACGATGACAAACCCGTCACTTGCGCGTAATTGCTGGTGCAATGGATCAAGCAGCTCCTGCCATCCGGGGTCGTTCTCCCAGACAGACTGATCCCACAGCGGCAGCGGGTTGTCGGCGAGACTGAATATTTCGATGGTATCCGTGGGCTGCTTATTCTGCAGCGCAGTCTGTATATGACGCGCAACCTTCATGCTCTGCGAGGGGTTGCGATGACTCCCGCTGACTATGGTAATCCTCATGCAATATTTTCCCGTCTTTTTTTTCAGGGGTTGGAGACGAGCCGGGTAAAACCTCAAACGGCAGGTCACACGCGCAGGTGATCGTTAACGCCGGCACCCGTCAAGCTTGGTTGAAGCGATTTCTCAACCAGGCTTCGAACTCCTCACCAAGATGGTGGTGATTCACCGCATAGTCGACAGTTGCCTGCAGATAGCCCATTTTGCTGCCGCAATCGTACCGGTGTCCTTTGAAGTTATAAGCCATCACTTTTTCACGCGCCATCAGGCGGGCAATGGCATCAGTCAACTGAATTTCGTTGCCCGCGCCTTTTCCGGTTTGCGACAACTGGTGAAAGATCTCCGAAGTTAGGATATAGCGTCCGACGACACCGCGGTTGGAGGGCGCATCTTCCGGTTTGGGTTTCTCGACGATTCCCCTGACTTGGACCAAGTCCCCAACCTCTTCCGTGTCGACGATGCCGTAACTGGTCGTTTCGCTGGGAGCGACCTCCTGCGTGGCAAGTATGGAACATCCGGTCTTCGAGAATACGTCCACCATCTGGCGCAGACAGCCGCGCTCGCCATCATCGATCAGATCATCCGCCAGCACCACCGCAAACGGCTCATCCCCGACTACCGGCTCTGCGCAGAGCACCGCATGCCCGAGTCCCAGGGGCATGTTCTGGCGGATAAACACGCAGGAGACGTGCGATGGGGTGATATTCCGCACCACTTCAAGCATCTCCACCTTGTTGCGCGATTCCAGCTCCATCTCCAACTCGTAGGCGGTATCGAAATGGTTAGTGATGGCGCTCTTGTTGCGGCCGGTAACAAAAACCATCACCTCAATACCGGCTGCTACCGCCTCCTCAACTGCATACTGAATCAGCGGTTTATCGACAATCGGCAGCATCTCTTTCGGGCTGGCTTTGGTTGCTGGCAGGAATCGGGTCCCCAGGCCGGCGACGGGAAAAACCGCTTTTCGGACTAGTCTGGTCACTACAGGCTCCTTATCTGTTTGCTATCTACTCTCTAGTTTGAATCTATCATCAGTCACGCCCGCTGCGCCCATACATCTCCACTCGCCTGCGCAGCCGTTGGGCAAGGTCAACCGGGATCTGTTGCCACTGGAATCGCCAGCTCCAGTTGCCCTCGGCAGTGCCGGGGAGATTCATCCGGTGCCCGCTACCCAAAGCCAGAATATCCTGCATTGGGATAACCGCAAGCCGCGAGCGCGAAGCAAGCGCCGATCGGATCACCGGCCAGGGCATCACCTCTTTGGATTTACCCAAATATTCGTCTACATACTGCCTGGATGCATCGTCCAGGTCCAGGTACCAGCCTAAAGTCGTATCATTGTCGTGCGTACCGGTATAGGTGACAGAGTTGGCTTCGTGTTTAAACGGCAGATAGGGATTGTCGGCCCCTCCGGAGAATGCAAACTGTAAAATCTTCATGCCGGGAAGCCCGAAGCTGCGCCGCAATGCATCAACCTCGGGCGTTATATACCCAAGATCCTCCGCCACCAGCGGCAGCGGGTCGTAGATTTTATGCAGATGCTGAAAGAGCCGGTCGCCTGGCACTTTCACCCAGCGTCCGTTAATAGCGTTTTCATGCGCAGCCGGAATCTCCCAGTAGGCCTCGAAACCACGGAAGTGGTCGACCCGCACCAGGTCAAAAAGCGCCAGCTGAGTTCTCATCCTGTCGACCCAGAAAGAGAATCCGTTCCGCTCCAGCACATCCCACCGGTAAAGCGGGTTGCCCCAACGCTGCCCGGTCGCTGAAAAATAGTCCGGAGGAACACCCGCAACCACTATCGGGTGGCCTTCGGGGTCGAGTTCGAACATATCACGGTTGGCCCAGACTTCGGCGCTGTCATGGGCGACAAAAATAGGCATGTCCCCAAACAGTTGAATGCCTCGCTGGTTGGCATATCTTTTCAGCTTCATCCACTGTCTGAAAAAGATGAATTGTTCAAACCGAATATAGTCCAGCGACAGGCTCAGACGGCGTTTTGCTTGCTCCAATGCAGCCGCATCCCGGTCTCTGATCGACGCCGGCCACTCCCACCAGCACTGTAGATTGTTCTCCTCCCTCAGTGCACGAAACAGCGTGTAGTTTTCCAGCCAACTGGTGTTTTCAGTAATAAAGCGATCCAGCTCTGCCTGTATTTCACGCTGTGGATTGGATTGAAACGTCTGCCACGCCTGGTGCAGCAGCTGCGTCTTATGCGAATCGGATATCCGCTCATGAGGCATTTTAGCTGCGGGCAGCAGTGCCTGGTCCACCAGCTCACCGATACTGATCAATCTGGGATTGCCGGCATGCATGGAGCTCGATTGGTAGGGAGACCCGTCCGACTGTGTTGGCCCCACCGGCAGAATCTGCCAGACGGTGAAACCGGCTTGTTGAATAAAATCGACGAATCGATAGGCGTCGGCTCCCAAATCGCCGCACGCAGCCGGTCCGGGCAGGGATGTAATATGCAGCAAAATTCCTGCGCGGCGACGATCGAGACTACCCTCGTACTGTTTCTGACTCATACCTCGATACTCCGGGTAGTTTCTGTAGCAAAATAGTTCTACCCTGACATCAATCAGGGTGTTAGGTGTTCTGACGCATCACTCCGCCAAGTGTTGGATCGCCGCTGCCATGAGCGAAGATCTCGGAGAGATACGCGGGGGGCGTCTCTCGCAGCAGCCGGTACAAGTAGGTAAGCTGTAGACGATACAGGCGTTCGAAGTCACTCACAGTGTCGCCGGGGTTGTAGTCGCCAAACCACCAGAACCAGTCTGAGCCCTCGCACCTTGCCAACTGAATAGAAGCTTTTTCCCGCTCTTCTTCATTCAATCGGTCGCTGGCGATCACATTGTCATACTTCGCCTTGGCTTCAACCAGCATATCCCACGCCCGGTTCTTGTCCGGATCGCCGATCCAGGTTGAAAATGTGCCGTACACCCAGCTTCCGGCAACCAGTTCAGGGAGACTTTGAACCGGTATCTGCTGCTGCTCCACACACGCTGAGAATGTCGTCAGGTCCAATTTGGGGTGCGCCGCCAGTTTCTCGTAGAGCGCGCTGAGGAAAAAACAGCCGTTACGCGGATAGTATTCCCAAGCATTCTCGCCATCCATGATGATCGAGACGACCGCATTGGGTTCATTCCGGGTGATGCCGGCAATGTTTTCGAGATGCTGAACCAGATTTCCCACAGCGTCATCCGCGTGCCAGTCAGCATAAGTGAAACCGATAAGATCCGATAGTCCATCGTCCCGAAAAAATGAACAGAGCTTCCCCTCATCCAGTCGATAGGGTCTGTGCACCCAGCTCTCCGGCAGCGGAGCTTCGCCGCTGGCAGCGGTGAGGCTGTTGTGCAACACCTGCTGTCCGCTGGCAGCCCAATGAAAACCCTCCTCCTCGAGCAGCCGCAGCGTCTCGCTGCTGACCGCGCCTTCGGACGGCCAGCAGCCCTTGGGTGCGAAGCCAAAATGACGCTTGAACACCTCGAGGCCTTTTCGAATATGCCAGCGTGCGCGCGCTTCGCCGCCGGGATAGGCAGTCGCATTCGGCAATTGCACATCCGGCATGGCTTCGCGTGCCGATTGCAAATCCAATAGCAACGGCACAATCGGGTGGGCATAAGGCGTTACCGACAACTCCACCCGGCCGGTTTCCGCTAGTTTCCGATAGCGGTCAATGGTACTTCCGACCAGGTCGCCGATTGCATGAACCAGCACGCGACGATCGTCAGGATTGAAACCGATCCGCTTCTTTTCCAGCGTCTCGACTCTGATGTCGTTGGTGCGCGCATACTCACCCATCCACGCCAAATGGTACCAAACCAGCAGATCCGCCAGATACTGATCGTTCAGGTACATCAGCGACTCGTCGTGTTGATCCACGAGCTGACTGATTTGGATCAGACGATGAAAAGTTCGAAACCTATTCACCAAATGTTTTTCGTTGGCGCGCTGGCAGCTTTTGACCAGCTGCCAGCGCGAGGCGTGATCCATCGGCAGCCCCGGCCCGGCAAGCGCGGCCAGCAGCGGATCCCGGATGCGCGTGCCGTTTTCCAGCCAGTTACTTACTTGCAGCGCATAGTCTTCGAGCTGCTCCAACAGCACCGGGGCAAAATTGACCACCGCACGGGCATCCGGAGTCTGCTCCAGATGACAGGCCATATCGATGTAATCCTTGATCGCGTGCAGATAGACCCAGGGGAGTTGGAACTCGCCCTGCTCCGGACCACGATAATCCGGCTGATGCATGTGCCAGCAGAGCACCACCTTCAGTTTTCGGTCATCTGACATAGTTCAGCACCTGACCCAGCATGTCGGGCGTTACCAAAACCACGCCGCCTCTGGACACATAAAAGCGCTTTGCATCAGCTTCCAGATCCTCTCCGATGACGGTCCCTTTGGGAATTTTGCAGCCGTGATCGATTATCGCTTTGGATATGCGGCAGTTCCTGCCGATGTCGACATCCGGCAACAGCACGGAGTCGCTGATCTCGGAATAAGAGTTTATCCTGACGTTCGAAAACAGCAACGAGTGGCGCACTGTCGAACCGGAGATGATGCATCCGCCCGATACCATGGAATCGACCGCCATACCCCGCCGCTCCTCGTCGTCAAAGATGAATTTTGCCGGCGGAAGCTGCTCCTGATAGGTCCAGATCGGCCAGGTTTTATCGTATAGATTTAACTCAGGCGTTACTCCTATCAGCTCCTGATTGGCCTTCCAGAACGCGTCAACGGTACCTACATCGCGCCAATATGCCTGTTTGCCACTCTTCGGATCCCTGAATGAATAGGCCATAATCCGATACTTATTTATTACAGCAGGAATAATATCCTTGCCGAAATCGTGCGTCGAGTTGGGCGTATCCGCATCCTTAAGCAGCTGCTCGAACAGAAACGCCCTGTTGAACACATAGATACCCATGGATGCCAGCGCCACACCTTCGCGCCCTGGTATGCTTTTGGGATGTTCCGGTTTCTCGCTAAACTCCCTTACCCGGTTGGATTCGTCGACCGACATCACGCCGTACTCTTTGGCTGTATCCAAGTCCACCTCGATACAGCCGACGGTCATATCGGCGCCGGATTCCACATGTTCGGCCACCATCGTGCCATAATCCATTCGGTATATGTGATCGCCGGCAAGTATCAATACATAGTCCGGATTGTGGTTGCGCAGAATATCCAGATTCTGATAAATCGCGTCGGCCGTGCCCGTGTACCAGTTGTTCTCGATGCGCTGTTGCGCCGGTAGGAGCTCGACAAACTCACCGAATTCACCGCGTAGAAAGCTCCATCCCCGCTGCAGATGCAGAATCAGCGAATGCGCTTTGTACTGAGTCAGTACACCGATCTGGCGAATCCCGGAATTGATACAGTTGGAAAGGGGGAAATCGATGATTCTGAATTTCCCTCCGAAGGGTACAGAGGGTTTGGTTCGCCACATAGTCAGGTGTCGCAAGCGCGATCCCCGGCCTCCGGCAAGAATCAATGCCAAGGTGTTTTTTGTTAATCTACTGACAAAACGCGGGTCCTGATTTTCTTTTATCATCCTCGTCTCCCTCGCCATCTCCGCACCAGACAGCAAATCGAAAATTGCCCAAACGCCGCTGTAAATGAATATGCTAACATAGCGGTCGGGTGTTACCGTTTTTCGTTAATAGAATAGAAAATCCGATAATACATGACTTAACCTTTATTCTGTCATCTTGAGCATCTCATGGAAAAGCCGCATTTAGAAGAGCCTCTGGTCCGTATTCTGGAATCCCGCCACCACGATCCATTTGAGGTCTTGGGCAGACACACGCTTGGTAATAATTCGCTGGTGCGGGTTTTTCTGCCGCTAGCGGAAAGTGCCAGCATCGTCGAATCGTCGCAGCCTTTGCAACGCATCGAGGGAACCGATTTCTTCGAATGGCGCGGCGCACCCGGGCAGGTTCCGGACCGCTATCAAGTCGCCTGGACCGATCGCCGGGGACACCAGCATTGCAGCTATGATCCCTACTGCTTTCCGCCGCAGCTGGAGGAGTTCGATCTCCACCTTTTCAACCAAGGCAAGCACTGGCACGCCTATAAGATACTCGGCGCACACCCGCATAGCACCGGCGGTGTGGATGGCGTGCTGTTCTCCGTCTGGGCTCCGAACGCAGAGCGGGTCAGCGTGATTGGCGACTTCAACAACTGGGACGGACGGGTTCACCCGATGCGCAGCCGCGGCGGTTCCGGGATATGGGAGATTTTCATTCCCGCCCTGGTACCCGGCAATCTATACCGCTTCGAACTACGTTCGAAACGCGGCGAGATCCTGGTAAAAAACGACCCTTTCGGCACCTGTTTTCAGAAGCGCCCGGAAAATGCAGGGATAGTAGCCGCAGTTTCCGGGCACGTTTGGAACGACAGCGCATGGATGAAGGAGCGATGCGTTAAAGATTGGCAGCGATCCGCCATGTCGGTCTACGAAGTTCACCTGGGCTCTTGGCAGCAAGGTGACAATGGTGAGTTTCTAAACTATCGCGAGATCGCGCACCGGCTGGCAGGATACGTGCTGGAGCTCGGCTTCACCCATATCGAACTGCTGCCGATTACTGAACACCCCTTTGATGCCTCCTGGGGTTACCAGACCACAGGCTATTTTGCGCCAACGAGCCGCTTCGGCAGCGCTGACGACTTCCGCTATTTCGTCGACTATCTTCACCAGCGGGGAATCGGCGTTATTCTGGACTGGGTGCCGGCCCATTTCCCCAAAGACAGCCATGCGCTGGCGCGCTTCGACGGCAGCGCACTGTATGAACATGAGGACCCGCGCAAGGGAGAGCATCGCGACTGGGGAACGCTGATATTCAATTACGGACGTGCCGAGGTGCGCAATTTCCTGCTCACCAGCGCCGTCTACTGGCTCGAAGAGTACCATCTGGACGGCCTGCGTGTGGATGCGGTGGCCTCCATGCTCTACCTGGATTATTCGCGCGAGGCCGGTGATTGGGTGCCTAACATGTACGGCGGCAGGGAGAATCTGGAAGCTGTCGATTTTCTGCGTCATCTCAACGCCGTTACGCACGAACGCTTTCCGGGAACGCTGATCGTTGCCGAAGAGTCGACCGCGTGGCCGCAGGTATCCCGGCCCACCTGGCTGGGGGGTCTGGGATTCAGTATGAAGTGGAACATGGGCTGGATGCACGACACCCTATCCTATATGTCCAAAGACCCGGTATACCGCCACTTCCACCACGACCTGCTCACCTTCGGCCTGCTCTACTGCTTCACCGAAAATTTTGTGCTGCCGTTCTCCCACGATGAGGTGGTCCACGGCAAGGGCTCAATGCTGGATAAGATGTCCGGCGACGACTGGCAGCGCTTCGCCAGCCTCAGACTGCTGTACGGCTATATGTTCACCTACCCCGGCAAGAAGCTGTTGTTCATGGGGAACGAGTTTGCCCAGGGCCGCGAATGGAATGAGGCTGCCCAGCTGGACTGGTATTTGATGGACTACCCGCAACACCAGGGTATGCGGGCCCTGGTCAGCCAGCTCAACCGTCATTACCGTGAGATTCCTGCGCTGCACGAACTGGATTTCGAAGGCGGTGGATTTGAGTGGATCGACTGCCACGATGCCAGTCAGTCGGTACTGAGCTATCTGCGCTGGGCCCGGGACGGCAGCTATGTCGTCGTTGCGCTGAATTTTACGCCGGTGCCGCGCGGAAACTACCGCATCGGCGTGCCGAAACCGGGGGTTCTGCGCGAAATATTCAATTCCGATTCGGAATTCTACGACGGCAGCAACATGGGCAACCAGGGCAACGTCCTGTCCGAACCGATTGGCTGGATGGGCCAGGATCAGTCGGTGGTGCTGACACTTCCGCCATTGGGCATGCTGATCCTGCAACCGCAGCCTGAAAGCTAAGATGCTCTCGGTCTCCTCTCTCCCCTGCGGAGAGAAGAGACTCTATCTGATCATCCCTATGCCCTACTCTGTTTGAAGTGAGCGATCAAACCCTTGGTGGAAACGTCATGTTTGCCGATGGGAGACCCTTCACTCAGCTCGCCCAGCACCACGCCGGCCAACTGCTTGCCCAGCTCAACTCCCCACTGATCGAAAGAGTTGATCTGCCAGACGATGCCCTGGACAAAAATCTTGTGCTCGTAAAGCGCAATCAGCGATCCCAGGCGTCTTGGCGTCAACTGGTCGATCAGCAAGCTGTTGGTGGGCCGGTTGCCGGGAAACTGCTTATGCGGCAGCAGCACTGTCAGTGCGTCACCCTTTAATCCTGCGGCGGTCAGCTCGCTCATCGCCTCTTCCCGCGTGCGGCCCTTCATCAGCGCTTCGGTCTGCGCGAAGAAATTTGCCATCAGCTTCAGGTGCTGGTCCCCCAGCTCGTTGTGGCTCCGGATAGGCGCGATAAAATCGCTGGTAATCAGCTGTGTTCCCTGATGGATCAGCTGATAGAAAGCGTGCTGCCCGTCCGTGCCCGCCGCTCCCCAGACGACCGGTCCGGTGGAATAGCCGAGCGGCTCTCCGTCGCGCGACACGCCCTTGCCGTTGCTCTCCATATCGGCTTGCTGCAGATAAGCGGGGAGGTGGCGCAGATACTGGTCGTAAGGGAGAATCGCATGCGTTCTGACGCCGGCAAAATTGTGGTACCAGATCCCCAACAACGCCATGATCACCGGCATGTTTGCGGCCAGCTCACTCTCCCGAAAATGCCGATCCATCTCGTGGGCTCCCGCCAGCAGCTGCAGAAAAGCCGGCATACCGATGGCCAGCGCGATTGGCAGACCGATGGCAGACCAGAGTGAGTAGCGTCCCCCCACCCAATCCCAGAAACCGAACATATTTGCAGTATCGATGCCGAACGCAGCCACCTCTTTCGCGTTGGTCGAAACCGCCACGAAATGCCTTGCCACCGCAGCCTCATCCGTTAGCGCCGAGATGCACCAGGCTCTGGCCGCCTGGGCATTGGCCAGCGTCTCCTGGGTGGTAAAGGTCTTGGAGGCAATGATAAAGAGCGTTGTTTCCGGGTTCAGCGGTTTCAGCGTCTCCACCAGATGGGTCGCATCGACATTGGATACGAAATGGACATTCAGCTTCGGATCCTGGTAGTGCCGCAGCGCCTCCGCCACCATCAACGGCCCCAGATTGGAGCCGCCGATACCGATATTCACCACATCGCTGATCCGACGACCGGTGAAGCCCAGCCATCGCCCTTCACGAACTGCGTTTGAGAAATCCTCCATCTGTGACAGCACTGCCCGCACCTTGGGCATCACGTCTTCGCCGTCCAGCAGCACCGGCTCGCTCGAGCGATTGCGCAACGCCGTGTGCAGCACTGCGCGATCCTCGGTGTTATTGATCCGTTCTCCCCGGAACATCCGCTCTATCCACGCCTTGAGATCAACCCGTTCCGCCAGCTTAAGCAACAGATCCATGGTTTCGCCAGTAGCGCGGTTCTTGGAGTAGTCGAGCAGTATTCCGCACGCCTGCAGCGACATCCGCTCGAATCTGGCGGGGTCTTCGGCAAACATGGCGCGCATATGGCGGGGCTCAATCTCGGACCAGTGCCGCTCGAGGGCAAGCCACTCATCACTCTTATCGATACTTTTCATGGTTGTTGATCTTTTCCCTAAATAAAGAAGCTTCAGGACAGGGTGCTTTTTGCACTCAAGCTGAGAAATTGTTATTCCACCGACAATGATTTTCGGATAGTCTGCGGACGCTGTTCATAATAACCCAGTTTTTTTACATGGCCGTGGCAATCGTCCAGATTCAATAAAAATAACCTCAAGTTTCTGCTTTACCCACACCAAATGACGAGCCATTCAACGCCACAATTGAAAATTCTCTTTGCCAGCAGTGAAGCCCAGCCGTTAATCAAGACGGGAGGATTGGCCGATGTAGCAGGAAGCCTCCCCATCGCCCTGTCAAACCGGGGGCAGGATGTTCGTCTGGTACTGCCCGCTTACCCGCAAGCGGTGAAGATGGCGATCCCGCTGACGACAGCCACAACCCTGGAGTTGCCGGGTTATCGGGGAACCGTAAGGGTGTTGGAGGGAGCCCTGAATGGCAGAGTGCCGATCTATCTTATTGACGCACCGGGGTTATTTGACAGGCCAGGAAATCCTTATACCGATGCCGACGGTATCGACTGGGGTGACAACGCCAAGCGGTTCGCGCTCTTCTGCCGGGCGATAGTCGTCATTTCGCTCAACCGGGCCGGACTCAACTGGCGGCCGGATCTGGTGCATTGCAACGATTGGCAAACCGGGCTTGTTCCCGCGCTGCTTGCCGGCGAAGGCAGTCGTCCAGCCACCGTCTTTACCATACACAATCTGGGCTATCAGGGGAATTTCGACCGCGCCACATTCGACCAGCTCGAGCTCGCCGAGAACCTCTGGCACCACAACGCACTTGAGTTCCACAACAACTTCTCGTTGATCAAAGGGGGCATTGCTTTTGCTGATTTTATTACCACGGTGAGCCCCACTTATGCGCGGGAAATACTCACACCGGCCCTCGGGTACGGCTTGGAGGGATTGCTTCGCTATCGATCGGATCGTCTGCGCGGCGTATTGAATGGCATCGATTACGGGGTATGGGATCCGGCATCGGATCCGGCAATTCCACAGCACTACGACACAGCCAGCTTCGGTCTCAAGAAAGTCAACAAAACACACCTGCAGCGCGAACTGGGTTTGCCGGTCAAAGATGATGCGCTGCTGTTCGGACATATCGGCCGGTTGGTGGAACAGAAGGGGGCCGATCTCATCATGCAGATACTTCCGGGGCTGCTGAAGTTTGCGCATGTTCAACTCGTGATCTTGGGATCGGGCGACCCGGCACTGGAACGGTACCTGCGCCAGGAGTGCGGCAAACACCCGGATAAGATCGCTGTGGTGATCGGCTACAATGAACCGCTTGCACACCGCATCGAAGCAGGCAGCGATATATTTCTAATGCCTTCGCGCTACGAACCCTGCGGCCTCAATCAGCTATATAGCCTCCGCTACGGCACCGTGCCCATCGTGCACCGGACCGGCGGGCTTGCAGATACGGTTATCGACGCCACGCCACGCAATCTGCTCAATGGCAGCGCTACCGGCTTTGTTTTCAACTGGCCAGACCTGGCGTCGATTTGGCGCACGATCGACAGCGCGATCGCTTTTTACGGCAGACCTGAAATCTGGTGGCGAAAACTTGCGGTCAATGGAATGAAGCAGGATTTCAGTTGGAACAGCAGCGCGCAGCACTATCTGGAGATTTATCGGGAAGCGATTGACAGCCCCGCGCCTAATCCGCTTGCCTGGAGGTCGCTGTTGTAACCCAGAGTATTCACTTAATCGTTACTGTTTTGTTGTCGATCAGGCGGGCACCGCCGAGATAAGCTGCCGCCAGCATGACAAGCTCCCCCTCACCGTTCTCCGGAACTTGCAGATCCCGCGCCCGCCGGATCTGAAAATAGTCGGGACGGAGACCGGCGTTCTCCAGACGACCGCAGGCCAATTTCTCCAGACTTTTATAGTCACGCTCCCCCGCCTGCAGTTTCTCCGCGGTTTCTGTCAACAGACGATATATCACAGGCGCTTTTGCCCGCTGCTCCGGGGTGAGATATCCGTTGCGTGAACTCATGGCGAGCCCATCCGCTTCACGCACGGTCGCCATTCCCACTATCTCAACCGGAATCTGCAGATCCTCAACCATACGCCGAATCACCAGCAACTGTTGAAAATCCTTCTCCCCGAAAACCGCCACATCGGGCAGCACCATGTTGAATAGTTTACAGACAACAGTGGCAACACCGGCAAAATGCCCGGGTCTGGTTTGTCCGCATAGAATGTTCGACAACCCCGGCACCTTGACCACAGTCTGTTCCGCTTGCGGCCGCGGGTACACTTCCGCCACAGTCGGCGCAAACAGCAGATCGGTATGGTGCTGCTCCAGCTTCCGGCTATCCTCTTCCAACGTCCGTGGATAGCTGTCGAAGTCCTCGCCCTGGCCGAACTGCATGGGATTGACAAAGATAGATACGACCACCCTGTCGGCCAGCTGCCTGGCCCGATCGACCAGCTGCAAATGGCCGGTGTGCAGGTTGCCCATGGTGGGTACCAGAGCGATTCGATAGCCCTCTTTGCGCCACTGAGAGACCTGTTGGCGCAACGCTTCGATGGTCTGCAGCGTGATCATTGAAAGCTGTGCTCTTCGGTCGGGAATCGCTTCTCTTTGACCGCCTGAACGTAGGCAGAGACTGCCGCTTGGACGGATCCCGCTCCGGGCATGAAATCCTTGACGAAGCGCGGCTTTCTCCCCGAAGTTATGCCGAGCATGTCGTACACCACCAACACCTGCCCGTCACAGTCGACCCCGGCGCCTATGCCTATGACCGGTATCGAGAGCACCCGGCTGATCTCGGCAGCAAGTACGCTGGGCACGCACTCCAGCACCAGCATCTGCGCACCCGCCGCCTCCAGTGCCATCGCATCCTCCTTGATCTCCCTGGCCGACTCCTGATCTTTTCCCTGGACGCGGTAACCGCCCAGCTTGTGGACCGACTGCGGTTGCAGACCGAGATGCGCACAGACCGGGATGCCGTTCATCGTGAGTTGTCGCACCGTTTCCAGTTGGGATGCCCCCCCCTCCAGCTTGACCATATGCGCACCACCCTCCTTCATCAGCCGGCTCGCGGTACTCAGCGCCTGCTCCGCCGAACCATAGCTCATGAACGGCATATCGGCGATCAGCAGTGATTCATGCCGGCCGCGGGCCACGCAGCGGGTATGGTAAACCATCTCATCCACACTCACCGGAAGCGTGCTCTCTTGCCCCTGAACCACCATACCGAGGGAGTCGCCGACCAGGATCGAGTCCACTCCGGCTGCTTCAAGAACACGGGTAAAACTGGCATCGTAACTGGTGAGCATAGTGATCTTCTCACCCTCCATTTTCATCTGCATCAGTGTTGCTATCGTTTTACGAGACATGTATATCCCCAGTGTTTATCGGTTTGACCAAAGCTAAAGCAGTTGCTTGAGAGGAGTTCAGAGCGTGGTGAAATTATTTCTTCGTGCAGCGCACTATATACCGGAATCGCGTGGCAATTAAACAAGTTAATTACAACGCTGCCATTTCTTAATAGTGTATTGGTGCAAGGGAGATCAAGCGTTCTGCCGGATCTGTACTAAATCCCCGGCTGCAACCTGTGTGATCAGTTCAGCAACAGTTCCAAGACCCGGAATCGTCAAATCAGGCGCGATGTCGTGCAACGGATAGAGCACGAACGCGCGTTGCGCGATCCCCGGATGCGGTAGCTGCAGCTCCGGCGAGTCTAAAACCAGATCGCCGTACAGGAGCAGATCTATATCCAGGGTGCGCGGTCCCCAGCGCGCCTCGCGGGTACGCCCCTGTCCCCGTTCGATAGCCTGCATCTGCTGTAACAGACGGTGAGGCGCCAACCGGGTCACCAGTCTGACCACGGCATTGACGTAGTCAGGCTGCTCCTTAGGTCCCATGGGCGGAGAGAGGTAGAGCGGTGAACAGCGCGCAGCTCTGGAATCGGGTAACGCCTGCAGTGCAGAAAATGCCCGCTTCACCTGCTGCTGCGGCTGTTGCAGATTACTGCCGATCCCTAAAAAGACCTCGACTTCATCGCCGCCTTTTCGTCTGACCGCATTACTCATGCTTCACCGGGCGAGATTGGTTTGCTGCGCCGCCGTCTACGGCGCCGTCTGCCGGTAGCGGCACTCTCCTTATTGATCAGCTGATTCTGGATTTCCGGCTGCGCCTCCTGGATGTCGGTCCACCACTGCGCCAGCGCGGCATCCGCCTCCCCGGCCTCGGCCCGAAGCACCAGAAAATCGTAGGCTGCGCGAAAACGGGGATGCGCCATCAGCCGTTTCACTCTTTTGCCGCCGCGCTGCTCGAAGCGGTGCTGGAGCTGCCAGATCTCCCGCATCGGCATACTGAAGCGCCGCGGGATCGAACTCTGCGCAATCTGTCGTGCGATCACTTCGCCGCCAGATTGTTGCATGGCAATGGAGTAGTGCACTCCCGACGCCACCAGCTGCTCGAAGAGTCGACGCACCGGCTCCCACAACAACACTGCGAACAGGAAGGCAGGCGTTACCGGCTTTCCTTCCCTCACACGCAAATCGGTATTGTGCAATCCGCGCACCACGAAGGTAATCGGGAACTGCTGCTCTTCATGCGCCAGGCAATCGTCGGTCTCGGGAAACAACTCAGCGAAGAGGTTATAGTGACGCAGTTTTTCAAACGCCTGAACCGCGGTTCCACTCATGAAAAGCTTCAGAATCTCCTCAAATAACCGGGCTGCCGGAACACTCCGCAACAAAAATCCCAAATCCAACAGAGGCGCTTCACAGGCCGGATCGATACGAAAACCCAGCTTGGCTGCAAAACGCACCGCGCGCAGCATTCTGACCGGGTCTTCCCGGTAACGCGTTGCGGGGTCTCCGAGCAGCCGCAGCACGCCATTTTCAAGATCTGCCAGTCCGCCCGTGTAGTCGATAACGGAGAAATCCGCTACGTTGTAATAGAGGGCATTGACGGTAAAATCTCGCCGCAGCGCATCCTCCTCGATGGTACCGTAGGTGTTGTCGCGCATCAGCATGCCGTTGGTGGCATCCATGTCAGACGGCGATGCATCCTCCTGCATGCCCCGAAAAGTGGCGACCTCTATAATTTCGTGTCCAAAATGGACATGCGCCAGTCGAAATCTGCGACCGATCAGGCGGCAGTTTCTAAAGACCGACCTCACCTGTTCCGGGCTTGCGTCTGTGGCGACGTCGAAATCTTTAGGTTCCAGCCCCAGCAGCAGGTCGCGCACACCACCGCCGACCAAATGCGCCTGGTATCCGGCGTTGTTCAACCGATACAGCACTTTAATGGCGTTTTCGCTGATGTTAGCCCGAGAGATCTTATGTCCCGAGCGTGGAATAATATTGGGAGTAACGATCTTTTTTCCTTATAACTGCCGTTTGGAGCCCGGCAACCTTCTTGAGGAAAGTACCCGGCTATAGAATAATAAAATCCGGTCAGACTTGAGACCGGCGCAAGCTTGCGTATAATACACCTCCTCGCAAAGCGACGCTCCCTTCGTCTAGCGGTCCAGGACGCTGGCCTCTCACGCCGGTAACAGGGGTTCGATTCCCCTAGGGAGTACCAATTATCACGGCCCATCTTCATTTCTGAGGAGAGTTCTGTTGGAGATCGCCTGTCTGGACCTGGAAGGAGTGCTGGTTCCCGAAATATGGATCAACTTCGCCAAGCGGACGGGGATCGACGAGTTGCGGGCCACTACCCGGGATATACCGGACTACGATGTGTTGATGCGGCAAAGGCTCCGTATTCTGCAACAACACAACTTGGGCTTGCCCGATATCCAGGAAGTAATCGACGGTATGGGTCCGCTGGAAGGCGCGAAGGATTTTCTGGATTGGCTGCGCGAACGCTTCCAGGTGGTCATTCTTTCCGATACTTTCTATGAATTTGCCGCACCCCTGATGCGCCAGCTCGGTCATCCGACACTGCTCTGCCATAGGCTGAGCGTCGATGAATCGGGCGCGGTCCGCGACTACCATCTACGCCAGAAAGATCCGAAACGGGCTTCGATAAAGGCACTTCACAGTCTGAACTACCGGATCATAGCGGCCGGCGACTCTTACAACGACACCAGCATGCTGGCAGAAGCTGACCGCGGCATTCTGTTCAGACCCCCCCAGAACGTCATCGATGAGTTTCCTCAGTATCCCGTCGTCACGGACTATCAACAGTTTCGCCGGGCATTTTGCGATGCCAGTGAGCGCACCATCGTGCTCTGAGTCTACACCAAGCAGGATGCAGCCCTAATTAGCGGTACCTGTCTGATCAGCTTTATGATCTTTTAAGTTCAATCGCTTATTGCTGCTATCTCTTGAACAACCTGCGACGCCGCTTCCGCAGCATCCGAATCAACTCACCCGCTCGGGTTGACTTCCATGGCGCTAAAGCTTCCACAGCTCATTGTTATGCTCACCGAGTCTTCGAGCATGCAGCAGAAGATTATTCAAAATTACCTTAACAATCTGGATGTTAGTAAAAAGTAAAACGGTTTCAACCGGGGCATTTGCGCTGCACTCCATGCTGATCCGGAAATCGGATCAGGTCATCAGTTCGCTAACCTGCCGGACATGTCGGGTGCAGACCTACTGGAAACCATCCGTAACAATAAAAATCAACAGGATTTACCGTTTCGCTGATCGCAAGTGAAACACCATTGCGCTACTTGGAGCCCGAGCAGCTAACCTGCAAGAGCTGGAGATGGAGAACGGCAGGTCTGAATTAGTGGACGACAACCCGAATGTCAGAAAATTTATCAATAGCACACTGTAGAACAAGGGGCTGCGAGCGATTCGCTGAAGCTGAAAACGGTATTGCAGCGGCGCAACTGATTTCGAAACGTTATTTCGATCTCATTATTGCAGACTGCAAGATACCGGGCATAGATGGCGGCGAAATTCCGAACTATATAAGGAATAACAGCACCTAAGCTTGGGTGCCAGTGCTGATGGTGACCAGCAAAAAGGAGAACTGATGGCGGGCCACCGTGCAAAAAGCGGCTGTATCAGCCCCATGCGATCTACCGCCTCTGCCAGAAACAGTTCGCAATCTGGTACAAAATATGCATTTTTTATGTTGACCAAGCTATGGTTTTTTTAGGATATAAACTCGCTATCTTTATGTTTTTACATGATTTAGACTAAACCGAATAGTGCATTTGAAGTGAGCAGCAATAGGCAGCTATCCGAACCTTGGCGCAGGATGGCTGGGTGATTAACTTAATAACGGGATCTGACCCATGTCCACCGTGCTAATCCTTGATGATCAGTCAATCAGCAGGATGATCCTTGAGGAGCTGATCCGTTCCATCGACGGGGATATTAATGTCCAGAGCTTCTCCGATCCAGTCAAGGCACTTGAGTGGGCAAAGAAGAACCGCCATGACCTGATCATTACTGACTTTAAAATGCCGGTGATGGACGGTGTCGAGTTTACCCAGTGGATACGTCAAATACCCACCTGCATGGACGTGCCAATCGTTATTATCACCTGCGTCGACGACAAATCAGTACGCTACCGGGCGCTGGAAGCGGGTGCTACAGACTTTCTCTCTAAACCGATTGATCACCACGAATGCCGAGCGCGCTGTAAAAATCTGCTGCAGCTTCGCCAGCAGCAGCAGATTATCAAAGACCGCGCACGCTGGCTGGAACAGGAGGTATATACCAAAACGCACGAACTGCAGCAGCGCGAAAAGGAGACGTTGCTAAGGCTTGCCAAAGCTGGCGAGTATCGGGACGAAGAGACTGGAAACCATGTCGTGCGCATGGCGGAGTATGCGTTTCTGATAGCCCAGGAACTTGGTCTGGAAGATGACACCTGCAACGTTATCCGGCATGCCGCACCGATGCACGATATCGGTAAGATCGGAGTACCGGACCAGATACTGCTGAAAAGAGGGAAATTGACCAGGCAAGAGTGGAACAGCATGCAGGTGCACACACGTATCGGTTATGAGATTCTGAGAGACAGTCCCTCATGTTTTCTGAAGTCGGGCGCAGTAATCGCATTGGGTCATCACGAGCGCTTCGACGGGAAAGGTTATCCGAATGGTCTGCTAGGTGACAAAACACCGATCGAAGCCAGGGTGGCAGCCGTGGCCGATGTCTTTGACGCACTGATGTCGGAACGTCCCTATAAAGCAGCCTGGACGATGGAACGAACGCTGGACTATATGCGCGAACAGAGGGCCCGTCACTTCGATCCTGACTGCATCGACGCCTTCTTTACTAAACTCGATAATATCATGACGATAAGACACCAGTTTGCCGACCGTGTCGAGTCAGTCAGCAACTGATCGGGACAGCGATGGAAAGCCAGTCAATGAATGACAGGAGCAGCAAGGATGGTGACACCGAACAGGCGCTGTCTGACCTGATTCGCGGCGAATACCGTCAAGCGGTCATCCGACTGGCTCTGGGTTCGCCCCTGCTGGCAGGTTCGCTTTTACTGGCACTTTGGGGTTTGCACACAAGCCTCCCCTTGGGTACTGTAGCGAAGACGACGCTCACACTCCTTGTGCTGGTGCCGCTGGTGCTACTGATCTCGATTGTGCGCAGACCCGGAGCATTCCTTTGGCGCCGCTATATAGCGCTTGTATTCGATGTCGCTGCACTGACCACCGTGCTTTATTTGGGAGAAAATATTCTCTTTCCCCTGTGTATCGCCTACAGCTGGATCATTTTCGATTATATAAAACGATACGGGATGCAACTCCTCTATCCGGCTGCCATTGCTTCGTTCCTCTGTTTCAGTGCGTTGATCTTGATCAGCGACTTCTGGCAGTCAAACAGCGGATTCGGCTTTACTTACCTCGCTTTTATTGCGCTTCTGCCAGTCTACCTGAATCGTTTTTCACCCAATGGTGTCGTGGTTGGAGCAAAAGCCGGACAGGAAACCACTATAGGCCCGCAAACTGAAACAGGGCTTGCCACAGAGGCTGAAACCGCCCCCGAAGGTATCCCGGCAAACCCGATAAACATCACCGGAAAAAAGATTCTTTTGGCCTCAAGCGACAGTGAAGATCGGCACGGCATTCAGAAACAGCTGGACTTATGGGGCGCACAGTCCGTATTGGCCAGCAACGCCGCGCACGCCTTTTATGAGTTGATCTCGGCAGCAAAAAGAGGGAGCCCCTTTCATACGGTAATTGTGGATCAGGGCCGCCTCGGAATGGACGCAGCCCAGTTCGCCAGTGCCATCAGATCCGAAGCGATGTTGCAGAACATCTATTTGATTCATGTCGGGTCGGGAAATCAGGGTGTGCAGGGTGACCGGTTGCTGAACGCCGGTTTTACGAAACTACTCGCTACTCCGCTGAATAAGACTTTTCTGTTCAATGCGCTGCATAACACCTACACACAGCCGGAGTCCGGCGGACAGGTTGTCAGATTAATCGACCGGTATAGCAACGAGATCAGCAACCAGCCGCTCAGCATCCTGGTGGCAGACAGAAGTTTCAGTGTAAGGCAGCGCGTCAGATCGATTTTGCAGCGCGCAGGTCATCGGGTATTCATGGTTAATAATGGTGCCAGGGTTCTGGATGCCCTCGACAGTCATCGATTCGATCTCGCTATGGTTTCCCTGGATCTCAGGGAAATTACCGGACTGGAAGCCTTTAAACTCTACCGTTTCACCCGCGTCGACAAACAGTGCGTACCTTTCATACTGCTGCTTCAGGAGCCTACAAAGGAACTGCTGAAACGCTGCAGCGACGCGGGAATCAATGCCACAATCAACCAGAATGCCGATGCCAGGCGGTATCTGGAAACGGTCGCAAAAGTCGTTCGCGAAGGCGGCGACGAAACAAAAACGGGCTTCTCTGACAGTTTGAGCCTCAGACACGTCGGTTCCGGCAGCGCACTCAACAAACGCGTCGTACTCGATACCAACAGGCTGTTGGAAATCGAAAGATTGGGAGGCGGCATACGTTTTCTCTCCGATCTTATCGACAGCTTCAACCGCGATAACCGGCGCATCCTCACGCAGATGAAACAAGCGACGAAAGATGCCAATCCAAACAGGTTCCGCGATCTCGGCCATGCGATCAAGGATGCTGCCGGGAGCTTGGGCGCATTGAAGTTGTACCAGCTGGGAACTGCCGCCTCCAGACTGCCAGATAGGGAGTTCCAAGAATCGGCGGCGACGCTGGTGCAAGAGATCACCGAGTGCTGCCGGATCTCCAACAACGCGCTCCACTCCTATTTGCTGGGTCAAACCCCCAATGAGAACGATAGCCTGCGCGACTGAAGTTGTTCTGGTTATAACAAGCCGTTGAGAAATCTTTGTGAGAGAAAAGCATCTGCACCAGGCAGGTATATTCGCATATGGTTCCGACGAACTCCGCCTTTATGAAGAACGGCTTACGCGTTACTTCACCCGGGAATACAAGCGTCTGGCTGAAACACCGGTGCAGTTGGCAACGGCAGCAATTCCTACCTGCGAAGGCCCCATGTGGGAACAAACTGCGGCGCTCATGGATCGGCATTTCGACGCTGATCTAACCCTATTCCAAACATTTCTGGACAGCCATTTCATGGCCTACACCATGGCATATTATGGTGAGGAGCCTGCGCAGATTCTCAAGTCGGAAATCACGCTCGAGAGCGCAGAAAGAGCAAAATTCGATCTAATCTGCGAGCGCGCCGGGGTGTGCGGCCATGAACGGATATTTAATCTTGGTTGCGGATTTGGCCCACTCGAAACCTACCTGAGCGAACGCTATCCACAGCTGGATATCACCAGTATCACGCCAAGTCGGACTCAGGCCGATTATATTCGGCGCTGCATCGATAATTCCTCGCATCCGCTCTACAAAAACAGACTGCGCTTGATCGAAGGTGACTTCGGCGAAGTCCCGCTGGAGCAACTTGGTGCCGGCGAATACGATCTGGTATTTGCGATTGGCGCATTCGAGCACGTTAACAATCTGCATGCGGCATTCCAGAAGATAGCCTGCCTCCTGAAACCATCGGGAAGGACATTTCTGCACCTGATCGTATCCAAACCGATATTCCCCCAGTATCACAATTCCAGCGACACGTTGATTGGACGGTTTTTTCCGGGCGGGCACATCTGGCCAGTTGCGATCATCGAAAACCAGACTGATTTTTTCCATCTGGATCGGCACTGGTACCTCAACGGACTGAATTACTGGCGCACACTGGATGCCTGGCATCAGCGCTTCTGGCGAAATGTGGACCAGCTCTACCCGCAAATACTTGCCGAAGAGGAGATTCGCTATTGGAACGACTATTTTGTGCTTTGCAAAGTGGTGCTATTCGCACCCTGCAATGGTGAAGTCTATGGTAACGGCCATTTTCTGTTCAGCCGGCATGACAAGGTATCGGCGCAGGTGCAACAGCAACCGTTCGGGCTTTAATAGCCCCGCACAGCAATTACGGCATTCAACCCGCCAAACGCGAAAGAGTTGGAAATCGCTGCCTGTACTTTCATGGCCCGCGGTTGATTGGGAACATAGTCAAGGTCACATCCCTCTCCCGCGCTGGTGAAATTCATCGTTGCCGGTACGACCGCATGCGATATTGCCAGGATTGTAGCGATCAGTTCGAAAGCACCCGCAGCGCCCAGTGCGTGTCCGTGCATCGATTTCGTTGAAGAGACTGCGACAGCATCCGCCTGCTCCCCCAACGCGGCCCGGATTGCCAGAGTTTCGGTAATATCGTTTGCTTCGGTTCCGGTACCATGTGCATTGACGTAGTCAATCTCTTCCGCGTTAAGTCCAGCGTCCTTGAGTGCCATAGAAATAGCTTTAGCCGCACCTTCGGCAGAAGGGTCGGTGATGTGCGCTGCATCCGATGACATACCGCAGCCGGACAATTCGCCGTAGATGTGTGCCGAACGGGCCCTTGCATGATTTTCGGATTCAAGTACGACAATCCCCGCACCTTCGCCCAATACCAGTCCACTGCGATCCGCGCTGAAAGGACGGCAGGTGTCCGGGGATAAAACGCGCAAAGCCTCCCAGGCTTTCAACAGACCGAAGGTAAAGGGTGCATCGGTTCCTCCGGTCACAGCAACATCAACGATCCCGGATCTGATCAGCATGACACTCTGGATCACTGCATGGGCCGCCGAAGCGCAGGCGCTTGAGACGGTAAAAACCGGACCGGTTATCCCGCACTCCATACTGACCTGGCTGGCAGCAGCGCTCGGCATGCCACGGGGTATGGTCAAGGGATGCAAACGGCTTTTATTCTCCTTATAGAGCGTATGATAAGCGCGCTCGTCCGTCTCTTTGCCGCCGCATCCTGTACCGATCACAGCAGCGCCCCGCCGTAACGCCTCACCGGTCAAACCGGAATCCTTGACCGCCTCCCGGGCAGCAACTATGGCAAACTGGGCGTACCTGTCCAACATGGGAATTTCAGTGGGTGAAAAAAAACTCTCGGGTGTGAAATCTTGAACCTGTGCCCCGACTTTTACCTTTAAATCCTGTTGGAAAAGACCCCGCAGCTGACCGATTCCCGACCTACCTTCCAGCAGGGATTGCCAGAATTGTGGTGTACTCAGGCCTAGCGGAGAGATAGATCCGAGACCCGTGATAACCACTTTTTTGGACATAAATCATGCCTTTGACTGGACCAATTGAGAAATTCCGTCCAATATGTCTTGTACAGAGCTGAGTTTCTCAAGTGATTCATTGGGAATCTCCAGATTTAATGCGTCTTCGATCTCATACATTATCGTGATGGCATCCAGCGACGAGATACCCAGCGTTTCCAGTGTCGAGTCCGCCGCTATCGAAGATGCGTCAATTCTTTTCTGCTGGGCGATGGCCTTGATGACCGTGGCGTAAATTTTTTGATCCATTTGCTTAACCTAAAGGTTGATGACGCTGGAATGCAATCGTCGGGGGAACGAATTCGAGACTTCCCTGCGTGATATTAGCACCTTCATTATGAACCCAATATCTGATCAATCAACATCCTCTTTTTGGGATAAATTCGCCTCCATGCGACGTAGGCTACGGAGCCATCCGAATACCGAAGTCGAACAGGGAGTAGTCCGGGTAGTGATGATAGCAATCATCCTGCTCTATCTGAGCCTGATGAGTCATAGTGTCAGCACCGAAGTCTGGGTGGTGCAAAGCGGGATACTGCTGTTCAGCGTGCATCTGCTGTTTGGGCTCGGGGTTATGATCTCCTTTCTGTTCCACCCGCAACGCTCGACTCTCAGGATAACCCTGGGAATTATCGCCGACATCAGCTCATTCAGCATCGCGATGATCACGACCGGGGAGATTGGCGCCCCCTGGTGGGCCGGTTGTCTCTGGATCACCTTCGGCAACGGCTTCCGCTACGGCGAGCGTTATCTCTACTTCTCCACTGCGCTGTCCGTGGTCGGCTTCAGTGCGGCTCTAGTACTGAACGAATTCTGGCAGAACAACATTCCCATCGGCATCGGTCTGATGGTGGCGATGACGGTACTGCCCGGTTATATCGCCGTACTGATCAAACGACTGCGCGCCGAACAAAAGCGCGCCGAAGAGGCGAGTCAGGCAAAAAGCGCTTTTCTGGCGCGTATGAGTCATGAGATCCGAACACCGCTCAACGGAATCATTGGAACCGGTGACCTGCTGAAAACCTGCAAGCTGAACCGCGAGGAGCGGGAGTACGCCGACATCATCTATGCATCCGGCCAGACCTTGCTGAAGCTGATCGAGGATATTCTGGATATTTCCAAGATCGAAGCCGGAAAGTTGGAGCTGGAGCATACCGATTTTGATCTTCACAGTCTGATTAACACCACACTGCGCATGCTGTCGGCGGAAGCTGAATCGAAACAGCTCCACCTGACCTCCCGTATCGCTCTTGATATCCCCTATCGGCTGGTGGGCGACCCTCATCATCTGAGGCAAGTACTGATAAACCTGATCGGTAACGCGATTAAATTTACCGAAAAAGGCTCGGTTGAGTTGCGCTGCAACACCATCCGATCAGGTGAAGGTCGTTCGCTCATACGTTTTGAAGTAGTGGATACCGGTATCGGTATCAGCGCCGAGGCGCAAGCCAAGATTTTTGAGAATTTTTCTCAGGCGGATGAGAGCACCACCAGAAAGTTTGGCGGAACCGGCCTCGGTACAGCGATAGCCCGGCAGCTGGTGGAGCTTATGGGGGGCCGTATCGGGCTGCAAAGCACACCGGATATCGGCTCGACATTCTGGTTCGATATCGAGTTTCAGCACCAGGCGCAGCTGGTAAAAGAGGCGGAGATTCAACAGCTGCAGGAGTGCCATGTCATGCGCCTTTGCAGTCAACCGGGCGCGGAGACCGATATCTCGCATACGTTGAAAGGCTGGGGGGTGCCCTTTAACGATGTCGCCAGTACCAGGGAGGCGTTGCGCCTGTTGATCAGCAGCACCAACGGTATCACGCCTTATGAAGTCATCATTCTGGACGATGTGCCCTACAGCGACGACACACGCAGCTTCCTGATCTCGCTCAGCCGCGAGCTGGCGCTCTCCAGCATCACCATCTTGCTGGTTCAGTCGGAACAGAACAGTGCCAAAATCAGTGACCTGGGGGAGACCGGCAATACCATCTACTCGCTCAGGAAACCGTTCGACAAAGCGCTGTTATTCAACGCACTGCACGCATCCAGTGTCTGCAATCATAAAGACGACGGCATAATCAGCCTCTCTGAACATTTCACGCGAAACCGAAATGTTCAGCGGCCGCTTAAAATTCTGGTGGCGGAAGACAACAGCGTAAACCGTATCGTGACTGGCAGAATTCTGGAGCACGCCGGTCATCAGCACCATCTGGTCGACAACGGCATGCAGGTACTCGATGCGTTGGAGAAAGAGCACTACGACCTGGTCATTGTAGACATGCAAATGCCCGAACTTGGCGGAATCGACGCATTTAGGATGTACCGCTTTGCACATGCAAGCGACGACAATCCGATTCCGTTTATCATGCTGACTGCAAATGCCACCGTCAATGCTCGCCAGGAGTGTCACGACGCTGGGATCAAACACTTTCTGACCAAGCCGGTCTCGTCAGGCAAGCTGCTGGAAACTATCGCTTTGGCAACCGGGCATCCAACACATCCGCTGCATAACACCGACACCCGGCATGCCGGCAGGATGAGCAGCAATCAACCGGGAGCGGGTAGTCTAGACGTGGTGGATCAGAGTATCTTTTCTCAAGTGACCGAACTCGCGCCCGATAATCAGTTTCTTCACCGCTTATTCGACAACTTCACGGCAGACAGCCGGCAAATATTGAGTGGGATGCGGGAAGCCGCGGGCAGCGGCGACAGCACACGTTTTCGGGCCCTCGCTCACGCACTCAAAGGCTCCAGCCTGAACCTCGGTCTACTCGAACTCTCCTCACTGGCTGCCGATTCAGAAAAAATACCTGACTCCCGCTTCCAGCAGGAAGCCATACGCAATACAGATGCAGTGCGCGCCGGCATCGATCGGGCCTGGTCGACGCTGTCGCAGCTATTGAATTATCCTAAACCGGCCGTGAACGACGCTCCGATTTCCGATCACCCTCCCTCAGAACCGAGTTAACCGCGGACGGCCGGCAGATGCCGGCCACTCTGCCCTAACCCTTCCCGGCGCTGTGTTGCACTGCGCTCGCAGACGCAAAACTACCCGGCCATGGTTTTAAGCTGAACACTATTGCCCCATCGCTTCTCCTGTGCCTGCACCAGATACTGCATCAACCTGATGTTTTTCTGTGACAGCTGCATAGCGGTATCGACCCACAGATCGATCACATTTTCCAACTCCGCATAAGAGAGCGGATTGTACTGCTCGACAACTTTGTCGAGGCCCAGAAAGCCCAAACTGCGGTGGCGCTGGTTTTGGATGTATTCGTAAACGAACTGCTCACCCTTGCCGTCGGGAACCAGCAGATCCACCACGCCCATTTCATAAAGCTCCTCTGCAGAGTAAACCTTGCCGCTGGCAATCAGGCGTTTGGCCAATCCCGGATTCAAGCGCCTTGCCAGAAAGCTGAATGCCCCCATTCCGGGAAAAAGCCCGAAAACCGTCTCCGGAAAACCAAATCTCGCCTGCTTCTCAGCGATCAGCACATTGGCCGAGAGCGCCGCTTCGAATCCCCCACCCAAAGCTTCCCCCTGGACCAGCGAGATGGTCGTGAATGGCAGTCCGTAGCTGGTTGCAGACTGGTACAGGACATCGATACACCCTTTGGCATACTGATGCAGTGCGGTTCTGTTCTTCTGTTCGATAAAGCTGATAAAACGTGCTAAATCTCCGCCCAGGCTGAAAACACCTTTCAGATCTGAACCCAGCACCTGGTACTGCAACCTGGAAGCCAGGTTCTGCTGATACTCTCTGGCTGCCTTTTCCGCCACGATCTGCTGTGCCCTTGCCACATCCCGCAGCAAATCTTCGCTCATACAGGGCCGTCCAGGATAGCTAAACCGCGCCCAGACCATCTGGTATTCAGGCTCGAAATCCAGATGAATGTGATTGAAACGAATTTTTTTTGCTTCTTCTATATTTATACTCATCAGTAGACTCTCCGGTATACGCCAGTCGTCAATCCGGCGTAGATTGTGAACCAATTGCTAGTTTGGGCCACTATGCCCCTTGCCTTTTTTGCCCTGTAAAATAATAACTTCTGATATATATTTCGTTTTCTTTTTAATAATCTATAGACAATTTTTATTTGGCCTGACGTGGCTTATCGCCACCGCATTCCGTGGATCTTCAGGCCAATAGTGCTTTGGATATCTGCCTTTCAACTCCTTTCTGATTTCGTCATAGGTGCGGTCCCAAAAGCCCCGCAGATCCTGGGTAATCTGAACCGGTCGCTGCGCCGGTGATAACAAGTGAAGCATGATCGGGATGTCGCCGTTGCAGACGCGGGGAGTCTCTTCCAGACCAAACATCTCCTGCAGTCTGACTTTCAACACCGGCGCCTCCCCTGGCAGATAGCTGAGCGATCTGCGCGAACCACTGGGGACACTGATATGCGTCGGCGCCAACCGTTCCATTTGCTGCTGCTGTGACCAGTCAAGCCGGCTCCGCATAATCACCTCCAGATCCAGCCGTTTCAGTTGCTGTTGACGCGAAATCCCATCGAGCCAGGGGAGCAGCCACTCTTCGAGGTTCCCCATTAACCAGGTGTCGGAGAAGTCCGGCCACGCCACATCCGGCTGCCAGCACCTGAGCGACTGGATCCGCGCCCGCCACGCTGTCGCGGCCGGGCTCCAGGGAAGCGCTTCGACCCCCGCTTCGCGGATACCAAAAAGCATCGCCTGCCGGATCGATGCAGGGTCCGGGCTCTGCATTGGCCGGGAACCAAGCACTATCGCTCCAAGCCGCTCCTCCTCGCGCGCGATAACGGAACAGGAGTTCGGTTCCCAGGCAACCAGGTTGCTCCGTACTATTCTGCCGCTGTGCGCGGTGCGCAGTTGAGCAATGTCAATTGATGCAGCGAGATGAGCTTTGCCCTCGATTCTGCCCGCATCCATCTCAGCCACCACCAGATACTCCTGAACAGCCAGCGGTTCACCTGCCGGCAGCTTCACGCCCCGCCCAGAGGCAAGCAGATATCTCTCTGACCCTCCCTTACGCCGCTGCGCGATCCGGTCGGGGTAGGCAAAAGAGAGTAGAACTCCCGCAGCAGAAACAGCTGTTGGAGTCAAATCGGGAGGGGTGACTGCAGTGCTGAGTTGCCGGCTTACAGCAACTACCCGGGTGCAGGCAGAAGCATTTCCGCCGGCGGCAGCCACCTCAGCACGCTCGCCGCTCCTCCAGCGTGCCAGCAGTTCGAGACGATCTTCTATCGCGATCGATTTCCGCCCGGCGCGCCGCTGAAAAATATCCCGTTCCGACACCAATGCCGCCAGATCGGCAGCCAACGCCGCCTGTTGACGCGATCCGGCTTTCAACAACATGTGGGCCAGCCTCGGGTGAATCGGCAGCTTCACCATTTTTTCCCCATGTCGGGTAATCCGCCCATGCTGGTTCAGCGCCTCCAGTTGCCCGAGCAACTCCCGCGCTTGCGCAACCGACCCTGCGGCCGGTGCATCAAGCCATTTCAGCTCAGCCGGATCGCTCACGCCCCATTGCGCCAGTTCCAGCATCAGAGATGCTAGATCCGCATCGAGTATCTCCGGCTTGGTATGTTCTTCCAGGCTGGCATCGATACTCCGGGTCCATAGGCGATAACAGACGCCCGGGCCCAACCGACCAGCCCGGCCGCTGCGTTGATCCGCTGATGACTTCGAGACGCGAACCGTCTCCAGACGTGTCAGTCCACTGTTCGGATTGAAGCTCGGCAGGCGGGACCAACCGCTGTCCACCACCGTGCTGATACCCTCAATGGTGAGGCTGGTTTCTGCGATAGAGGTTGCCAGCACGATTCGCCGGCGCCCCGACGGATCCATCTGAATTGCCCGCTCCTGCTGTTCTTTAGTCAGCTCTCCAAAGAGGGGACAAAGCAAGATATCACCGCCCAGGTTGGACTCGAGCGCGTCGGTCACTTTACCAATCTCCCCGCTGCCAGGGAGAAAAACCAACAAATCGCCCTGTTGCTCGGCCAGCGCCCTGAGGATACCGGCCGTGGCAACACGCACGATATCCGGTCCCGGTTCAACATTGAGGTAACGAATTTCCACCGGATGGGAAGTGCCCTCCCCCCTGATCACCGCTGCGTTGCCGAGCAGCGCGCTGACCCGCTCCGAATCCAGAGTTGCCGACATGACCAACAGGCGCAGATCCTCTCTCAGCGCTGCAGCGACATCCAGCGCCAGCGCCAAGGCCAGATCAGCCTGTAGACTGCGCTCATGAAACTCGTCGAATAGGATCAATCCGACACCAGGCAGCTCCGGCTCCTGCTGGATTCGCCGGGTAAGCACACCCTCTGTCATCACCTCGATGCGGGTTGCCTTTGAGACACAGCTGTCAAGCCTTATCCGATAGCCGACGCTATCCCCTACACTCTCCCCGCAACGCCATGCCATACGCGCAGCTGCCGCTCTGGCCGCTAGCCGCCGGGGCTCCAGCAGCAGAATCTTGCGTCCTGCCAGCCACGGCTGGTCAAGCAGTTCGAGTGGAACAACGGTGGTCTTGCCGGACCCTGGCGGAGCGCAAAGAACAGCACTGGAATTCGATGCAAGCGTGGATTTCAGCTCCGGAAGTACAGACCGGATGGGCAGAACGGCTGTCACAACTGCCCAGAAACGAAAATCTCCATCCCTGAAACACAATGATACTGCGGAATCCAATCCCCGATTCCGTGAATCTCTTTAACTGGTAAAACGGCCATCAACAAAAGTTGTCCTCCCGATATGCTGCTCTGATCCGTTGAGGTTACAGCGGCGTTACTGACGCTTCATCGACGCGTAAAAACAGTTATTTCGGATACAATATACATTTAATACGCGCAATCTGGATAATTCCGATTAAATCAATCAAAACGCTATGCTCAGTTAACACTTATCGGCAATTTCTTCGCCCGCCCCAATAGCGGGGCAAAAATTTAACGGACATTTTTTATTGTTTTCAATAATCAAACCACGAACTACCCCATTATGGCTAGGAAAAAAACGCCTGTAACGCCGGCAATCCGGGTATTACGCAGCGCAGGAGTCAAGTTTTCAGATCACAACTACCGCTACGAAGAGGGGGGAGGCACCAGAGTTTCCGCCAGGGAGCTGGCGGTCGATGAGCATGCAGTGATCAAGACGTTGATCATGGAAAACGAGAACGATGCGGCACTGATCGTACTCATGCATGGAGACCGCGAAGTCTCCACCAAAGCGCTGGCGCGCGCGATCGGAGCAAAAATGGTGCGTCCCTGCGCTCCCGCCAGGGCAGACGCCAACAGTGGCTATCAAGTCGGTGGAACATCGCCGTTCGGAACCCGCAAAGCGATGCCGGTCTATTGTGAAAACAGCATCCTTGAGCTGCCGCTTATTTACATCAACGCTGGTGCCAGAGGTTATCTGGTGTCACTGGATCCGAAAGAGCTGGTGAGAGTGCTGAAGCCGACGTTGGTATCGGTTCAGCGTTAGTCCCGATCAGCGTTGCGCTTACGGCTGATCCAGACCACCGCAGCCAGCGCACCGAAAAAAGCGGCGATGATCGCGCTGCTGCGCTCCAATCCCAAGCCCAAAGCGCCGTATCCCGCCAAACCGCCGCCGATCGCACTGAACGCCAGGCTGCGCATGAAGCGGCAAACCGCGCAGGATCGATATGGATCGGCCATCTATGGCATCCTCTTAAAGTGGTACATCAGCTGCACCCGGGAAACAGACAACAGGCACTTGACAAGGCTTTGTTACCGAAACTTCCCTGTTCTTAGGAAGTGTGGAAACCGGTTCCGTATCCGGGATAGTTATAAACCATCAGGACAACACGCGAAAGCGGGCAACCTGATCGGGCACGTCCACCTCACGCAGCGCCAACTTCAACTCCTGGTTGAGATCGACGGCACCCGGATATCTTATCCTGGCCTCCAACGCCAGCTCCGGGATCAGCACAGTGACACGCTGATCCTGAATCTCGACCACTGCGCCAAACCCTTTCCATTTATGTTTCTGCTTAAGATACAATAACTTCCAGTGTAAATTTGAGAGCCTTTCTGCGCGTCTGACCCGTGCCGCCGCCAACTCGGCAGAGGCGATGCGCTCTGCTATCGCCGCTTCCGACATTGGCGTTCCTCCATTGAGAAGCGCCCTCAACTGCTGGTGGACAACCAGATCAAGATAGCGCCGCAGCGGACTGGTTGCACGCGCATATGCGGCAAGACCCAATCCGGCATGAGGTGCCTGCTGAATGTTCGCTTTCGAAGGTTTCATCTGGCGCCGGAAGGCATAGCGGGCGGCCATATCATCGGATTGTTGCGGATTCTCCGGTGCCGGCTGGGTTGCGAATGGAATCGCGATCCCTTGCTCCAGCGCATACCGGGCAACCGCCTCTCCAGTCATCAACATCAACTCGGTGATCAGCGCACGGCTGGCCAGCGGCTGCAGCGGCCGAATGAGGATTTCACCGCTCTCGCTCACTCGTATATTGACCTCGGGAAGCGCCAGCTCGATCGCACCATCTCCGATACGGCGCATCCGGTACAAATCCGCCAACCTTTTCAGCTCGAGGAAAGGCCGCATTTCCATCAACCGCTCCGCTTCCGCGTAACTTTTTCGGGTCACCCTGATCCAGCTGGGGAGGATCTGCAGATCTACCGGGCGGGCATCCTCCGACAGCCGAAAGCCAAAAGAGAGTGCGGGCGACGGATCGGTCAATCCGAGTCCTAGCGCGGCGGTAGCCGCAGGTGGCAGCATGTAGGTTATGCCTTCGGGTAGATAGAGGTTGGCGGCTCTGGCGCGTGCCTCCAGGTCCAGCGCTGAATCGGGCGGCACCAGCGCAGCGACATCGGCGACATGCACCCAGATCCTGCCTTCTTCCAGACTTATCGCATCGTCCGGATCGTTGCTCTGCTCGTCATCGATGGCAAAACTCTCCAGATGCGTCAGATCAACGCGTGCTTCCTGCGGCAAACCGGGGCACTCCAAACGTGGATCTTCCTGCGGCAGTGAGAGACGCCGGGGATGGGGATTGTAGCTGTCGGGCCAATGTCCGACGCTGACCAGCATGCGGTGGGCACTGACCGGGTTTTCGGGGTAAGCGAGTGCTGCCAGAATGCGGCTGTATTCAGTCTGGCCAAACGCCAGCTGCTCCACCTCCGCCAGCCGCTGGTTGTCCTGCTGGGTGAGATTGCGGCTGCGCAGCCGTTCCAGCAAGTCGTTCCAATCCCTCTCTGCCGCCGCCTTTGCTTCGCGTTCGGCAATATCCGCGTCGATCTCGCTCCTGGTGCGTCCCTGAATCCGCTGCGGATCACCTTCAAAATAGAGTCCTTCCGCAACCTTGGCCCAGGTGGCCCAGGCCGAAGCCGGGGTGTACTCCCCGTAAATCAGCTCCGCCAGCTCTTTGACATCACTCATCTCTTCACCCAGCAGCTCCCACGCCTCCTTAATATCGACGTCCGGCTGCCGGAGCTCCGACAGATCGTTCAATGGACCTGGATGCAGGAGAGCGATGTCCTTCGCCCGCACCCGTTTATGCTTTCCGCCGGCAAGCTGAATTTCGATTTTATCGCTTACCGCAGTAACCAGAGCGGCACTCTGCTTGTAGAGCACAAGGCAGCCGACAACAGTTGGATAGTCAGGCATTTAATCTCTTATGATTGAATTGAATCCGGATCGCGCAAAGCGGAAAGTCTCTATTTTCGCAGAAAACGGCAGGCTTAACCTCCGATTCTGCCTGACACCTGCCGTTATTTCTCCTATTATTATCACCCCGTAGGCAACAGAAGTGCATGTTAAGAGGCCGGCCTGACGATGAACAGCCAATGGAAATCCTTTCTTCAAACCCACTCCGCGGACATCGGCGAAGATGGCATGGTGACTTTCGGACAGAGCGGCGACAACAGTGGGTGTGTATTGACCGACCTCTCACACCTGAGCCTGGTCGGCATCGCCGGGGAAGATGCGGAGAGCTTCCTGCAGGGACAGGTCACCAACGATGTACGTGACTTGACCGACGATCATTTTCAAATCAGTGCCTGCTGTACTCCAAAAGGTAGAATGCTCGCCAACTTCATAGCCTTCCGCTACGGGGGAAAGATAGTGCTGCAGCTGCCCCGCGATACCCAGCAGATTCTGCTGAAGCGGCTGCCGATGTTCATCCTGATGTCGAAGGTGAAGCTATCCGATGCCAGCGATGATCTGGTGTGCATAGGTCTGCTGGGTGAGAGTGTGCCGGCGCTGCTGCAGCAGCATTTCAACCAGGTACCAGAGAAGAGCTGGTCGGCGCTCCAACAGGACGGTTTCACGCTACTGCGCCATCCGGGTGAAACGCCGCGGATCGCGGTTGCCGGAGAGCCCGCTGCGATGATCGATTTATGGAGGAAGCTGACCCCGTCGGCAACACCTTGTGACAGTAACCGCTGGCTGCTGGCAAATATCCGGGCAGGTATTCCGACTGTGTACGGCAGCACATCCGAGAGTTTTATTCCGCAAATGGCGAATATGCAGCTGATCCAGGGCGTCAGCTTCACCAAGGGCTGTTATACCGGCCAGGAAGTGGTGGCCCGCACCAAGTATCTGGGAAAGATAAAGCGGCGCATGTATCTTGCCAGGATTGATGGCAGCCATTGCCCACTGCCCGGCGAAACGCTTTTTTCAGCCGGGAGTCAATCGGGCCAGGGGGCCGGCAGAGTCGTCGATGCCCAGCGCTCTCCGGACGGTGGCTGCGAATTGTTGGCCGTCATCGAAATCGCGTGCCATGACGAAGATGACGTTCATATCGGCAGTGTCGATGGGGAAAAGCTCAGATTCCTGCCGCTGCCCTACAGCTACGAAAAGGATTGATACAGTGATTAGCGAGCAAGAGTTCTCCAGCCAGCTGAGAAGCGCGATCGAACAGAATAAGATCACGCTGCCAACACTGCCCGAAGTGGCGCTTAAAATCCGCGACGCGGTGGAAACCGATAGCTCCACGGCGCAGCAGATTGCCGATATGGTGACCACAGACGCGGCACTCTCGGCACGCCTGCTGCAGGTGGCCAACAGCCCACTTTACCGCGGCCGCGTTCAGATCGAGAACATCCAGATGGCGGTCACCCGCCTGGGACAGAAGCTGGTACGCAGCCTGGTGGTAAGCCTGGCCATGAAGCAGATATTCCAGGCAACTTCGGACACCCTGGATACGCGGCTGCGGGCAATCTGGGAAGAGAGCGTCCAGGTGGCTGCAATCAGCCGGGCATTGGCGCAGACGGTGGGTTTGAACCGTGAACAGGCAATGCTTGCGGGCCTGATCCACAACATCGGCAGCCTGCCGATTCTGACCATGGCGGACTCCTTTCCTGAGTTAATGTCAGATCCGAAAACTCTCGACAGTTACGTCGAGCATCTGAGCCCGGACATCGGCAAGCTGATTCTGCAGACTTGGGGATTTTCCGAAGCGTTGGTCAAAGTGGCGGAAAACTATCGCAACCTTAACTATGACGGCGGACCGGCAGCGGACTATGTCGACGTCGTGCAGGTAGCCAGGCTGCAGGTTGTGGAGGACGCAGGGCCCGAGTGGATGCTGGCCCCGGCGTTCCGCAAACTGGGCCTGGAGCCGGAAGCCGAGGTTATTGAGATCGAGGGCGTCGCCGACGATGTGGATGAGGTGAGACAGATACTCCTGTGAAAGGGCAAAAGCACCGCAGGGCCGAGGGACAAGGAACCGACTAACCCTGGCCAAGGAGCGCAATGCAGCCTTGGCCCTCGGCCCTTAGCCCTCTATTCCGGCCGCATGTGCGGAAACAGCAGCACATCGCGTATCGAGGGCGAATCGGTAAACAGCATCACCAGGCGGTCCACGCCGATCCCTTCACCCGCGGTGGGGGGCATACCGTGCTCCAGCGCACGAATGTAGTCGGCATCGAAATGCATCGCCTCCTCATCTCCCGCCTCTTTCTCCTCGACCTGTCGGCGGAACCGGTCGGCCTGGTCCTCGGCATCGTTCAGCTCGGAAAATCCATTGGCTATCTCGCGTCCGCCGACAAACAACTCGAAGCGGTCGGTAACGAACGGATCCTGATCGTTGCGTCTTGCCAGCGGCGACACCTCGGTCGGGTAGGCGGTGATAAAAGTGGGTTCCAACAGGCGGTGCTCCACGGTTTTTTCGAATATCTCGATCTGGATCTTGCCCAGCCCGTAACCCATTTTCATATCGATCCCCAGACGTTCGGCATGCACTCTCGCCGCTGCCGGATCCTCCAGTTCAGCCGCACCGATATCCGGATTAAAACGCAGAATCGACTCCTTAACCGTCATGCGCTGGAACGGGTTGCCGAAATCATAGATTTCATTCTGGTACTCGATCTGCGTTTTGCCCAGTACCTCTCTGGCCATCACGCGCAGCATATCCTCGGTCAGATCCATCAAATCATGGTAATCCGCATACGCCTGGTAGAACTCCACCATAGTAAACTCTGGATTGTGCCGCGCGGAGAGCCCCTCGTTGCGGAAGTTGCGGTTGATTTCGTACACCCGTTCAAAACCGCCGACCACCAACCGCTTCAGATAGAGCTCCGGCGCAATGCGCAGAAACAGCTGCATATCCAGCGCATTGTGATGCGTCATGAACGGCCGTGCCGTCGCGCCCCCCGGAATCGCCTGCATCATCGGTGTTTCGACTTCCAGAAACGCCTTATTGTTTAGATAGTTACGCATCGACTGAATGATCCGGGTGCGGATCCGGAAGGTCTCCTGCGAGGTCTGGTTCATAATCAGATCCAGGTAGCGCTGACGGTAGCGCTGCTCCTGGTCGGTCAGGCCGTGAAACTTCTCGGGCAGCGGGCGCAGCGATTTTGTCAGCAGCCTGAACTCGTCGCAGCGTATTGACAGCTCACCGGTTTTGGTTTTGAACAGCTGCCCCTCCACGCCGACGATATCCCCCACATCCAGCTCTTTTTTGAACTGCTGGTTGTAGTAACCCTCCGGCAGCGCGTCGCGCTGGACGAATACCTGAATCCGGCCCGACATATCCTGGAGATGGATAAAACTGGCTTTGCCCATGATGCGTCGGCTCATCATCCGGCCGGCCACCTTTACCCGGATAGCCAGCTTCTCCAACTCATCAGCATCACGTTCGCCATACTCGGCATGCAGTTCGCCCGCCACGACATTGCGCTTGAAGTCGTTGGGAAAGGCGATCCCGCGCTCTCTGATCTGGCTCAGTTTTTCGCGCCGCTGCGAGATGAGTCTGTTTTCATCTTCTGTCATCTACAATACCTGGAGTAAGCAATAGGGTTTATTCAGAAATACGCCGCCGTTTGCGGCGGGAACAAAACCATGGGGTTGCCGATGAGGAGGTGTGTCGTTCTCCCCGTTGGTCGTCAGCGAGGTTTTATACCGCTGTTGACGATCAAACCTAAATTTCGGATTCCCGACAATATCACATTCCGCTCTTCAAACTGGCCTCGATGAACATATCCAGCCCCCCATCGAGCACCGCCTGCGTATTGCCGGTCTCAACGCCGGTGCGAAGATCCTTGATTCTGGACTGGTCCAGCACATAGGAGCGGATCTGACTGCCCCATCCGATATCGGACTTGGTCTCCTCCAACGCCTGCTGGTCGGCGTTGCGCTTCTGTATCTCCAGCTCATACAACTTTGCTTTGAGCTGCTTCATCGCGTGGTCTTTGTTCTTGTGCTGCGAGCGGTCGTTCTGACACTGCACCACTACTCCCGTCGGATTATGAGTGATGCGGACTGCCGACTCGGTCCGGTTGACGTGCTGTCCGCCGGCGCCGCTGGCGCGGTAAACGTCTATTCTGAGATCCGATGGATCGATATCGATCTCAATCGAGTCATCCACTTCAGGCGCCACGAAAACAGCGGCAAACGACGTGTGCCGCCGGTTGCCGGAGTCGAACGGCGATTTGCGCACCAGCCGATGTACGCCGATCTCTGTCCGCAGCCAGCCGAACGCATACTCGCCTTCGAATTTGATGGTCGCGGATTTGATGCCGGCGACATCGCCCGGGGAGACCTCCATCAGGGTCGTCTTGAAACCGCGCTGCTCTCCCCAGCGGAGATACATGCGCAGCAGCATTTCGGCCCAGTCCTGCGCTTCGGTGCCGCCGGAACCGGCTTGAATGTCGAGAAAGGCGTTGTTAGCGTCCATCTCCCCGGAGAACATGCGACGAAACTCCAGATCGGCAATCCGCTTCTCGGCGATCTCCAGATCGGCCACTACCGCGCTGACGGCTTCGTCGTCCTCCTCCGCAATGGCCATCTCCATCAGATCGCCGGCATCCGCCAGCGCACTCTCCATCTCATCCAGCGTCAACACGACCGTTTCCAATGCAGCCCGCTCTTTGCCCAGCTGCTGCGCATACGCCGGATCGTTCCAGATATCCGGGTTTTCCAGCTCGCGCAGTACTTCCGTCAGCCGCTCCTGCTTGAGCGGATAGTCAAAGATACCCCCTCAGGGAGTTTGAGCGCCCTCGTAATTCACTGATTTTATTTAATATAGGATTGAGATCCTGCATAGTGCACCTCGTGCCGAACGAAGAGCCGGATTCTACCTCACAACGCACACCGGCGGAAACCGGATCGGGATTCGAGTAAGTTCCGTGAGCCATATCCCCTTCTCTCCCTGATCTGCTATTTTTAGCTGAGGCAGCTGCCGGGCAACAGCACTGTTTTTAACCTGAAATCAAGTTATTATCGCATCATCCGTTATATCCTAGCGACACAGCCGATCAACCAACCTAAAACTGATAATGGACATGAACCTGGACCTCAATAAATTCCGGACGCTGATTCCGCTAAATGCACTCTATGACGACAGCCTGCTCTATCTGGCCGGACAGTCCACCGTCGAGCGCATGCATGCGGGTGATGTCATTTTTAATATCGGAGATGAAGATACGGACTCGGTGTTTTTGCTGGCCGGAACCGTTCGGGAGACATCTGCCAATCATCAGCATGCGGACATCAGCTCGGGCAGCGAAGAGGCACTCTACGCGCTGGGCAACTTCAAGCCCCGCCAATTCAAAGCCGAAGTCATTTCCGAACGAGCCACTCTGGTGAGAGTCGACACCCAGCTGATGGAGAAACTGCTGGCCTGGGGGCAGTTTGCGCCGGACTTTCCACCCAATGAAAGAGTGCGTCCAGCCAAAGCACCCAGTGCAGAAGAGAGCGAATGGATGATGTCCATGCTGCAGACCAAAGTCTTGCTAAAACTGCCCGCCGCCAACATCCAGTCCCTGTTCTCGCGTTTGGTCGAGATCAAGGTGAAAGCCGGTGACAAGATCATCGAGTACGGCGCACCGGGCGACTACTACTACATGATAAAAGAGGGCCGTTGCAAGGTATTTCGACCGGTAGGAAACGGCGAGAATAAGCTGGCCGAACTGCAGCGCTGCGACGGTTTCGGCGAAGAGGCGCTGATCTCCGATTCGCCCCGGAATGCCAGCGTCACCATGTTGACCGACGGCACTCTGATGCGCCTGTCGAAAGCCGATTTCGTCGAGCTGCTGGAAGAGCCGCTGCTCAACTGGGTGGATGCCCAAACCGCTTCCGATCTGATCAGTGAGGGAGCCATCCGGGTCGATACCCGGTTGGAGAGCGAATTCAGGAACTCTGCACTGCCGGGAGCAATCAACATCCCGTTGCATCAGCTGCGCAAACAGGCCGGTTCAATGAACCGGCTGCAGAAATTCGTGCTCTATTGCGACACCGGACAACGCAGCTCGGCCGGCGCGTTCCTGCTCGGCCAACTTGGCTTCGACGCCTATGTGTTGAAAGGCGGGATTTCCCATTCGACCCCCACCAGAGTTTAATCCGTATCCAACACCCGTATCCAGCGAAGATGGACGCCCCGCTCGGATTGCGCGACGGCGAAGGGGTTGCAGATACAGAGATCGCCTACCGCTGCCAGCTCATCGTCCAAATAGACCAGTGGGATACGCGGACGCATCCAGACCGGAACGGCATGCTGCTGAAACAGATTCTTGAACGTTGTCGAGTGAAGCTGACCGGCGATTCTGACGCCATCCTGTTGACGTGCGCTGAATTTGATCCGGATTCGCGCTGTCCGCCAATCCGACAGACTCAGCCCACCAGACCCGGTGTACGCTTCAAGCCGGCCAAGGCTGCCGGGTAATCGCACCGAGGTGGATCCGTCCCACTCCAACGGAGCGATATGCGTCAGGCGCGGCAGTGGTCGCATGATATAGATTCTGTCGCGGAACCGCCTCACCTCGGCACCGGGCCAGTGCACCAGCGGATTCCGATCCCTGCCGGCAGTCACCATCTCATTCAGCACGCGTTCCAGTCGTGCGCTCCCCGGCACGGGGAAACCCTCAGCGCTGATCCACACCCGCAGCAACGCACGCGCCCGCGGCGGCGGCAAAACAGCAATACCGGTAACTGCAAGCGAATGGTTATCGCGCTCCCAAAACGCTTCGAGATCATCCGCAACGGCAGCTTCGACCAGCGCCTGGGTCTCGGCGCAATGTCGTGCACTGCGCGAAAGGGTTCTCCCCAGCGCCGGCCAGCGCCCGCGCAGCACAGGTATTACCTGACTTCTGAGAAAGTTGCGATCGAACTGCAGCGATCGGTTGCTGGGATCCTCGATCCAGCAGAGTTGCTCCGCTTTCGCGTAGTCATCGATTTCTGCGGCGCTGACAGCAAGCAAAGGACGCGCCATATAACCGCATCCAAACCTGGTTAACTCCGGCATCGCGGAGAGTCCGGCCGGCCCTGCGCCGCGCAGCAGCTGCAGCAATACCGTTTCCGCCTGATCATCCTGATGATGGGCGGTCAGCAGCAGATCGCCCTTCTGTATCAGCTTTTCCAGCGCCCGGTAGCGAGCCATTCGCGCCTGCGCCTCAATGCTCTCCCCTTTGGCCGGCGACAGGTTCAGTTCGAGCGTTTGACAGGGAACATCCAGCTGCCGGCACAGCTCGGCACAGTGCGCTGCCCAACTGCCGGCGTTTGGCTGCAAACCATGATTGACATGCACCGCGCTCAGGCGTGGTCCGGAAGATTTCCCGAACAAGCCGGCAAGCAGATGCAGCAACACATGCGAGTCCCTACCACCGCTGTAGGCAACAACATAGCGATCGGTTTGCGGCAGCTTTTCAAGCGTCGCCAGCAGCCGTTTTGGTGTCAAAGTCATTGCCGGTTTGCAACGGATGGCCGGATGCAGCAGACACTGCCTGCATCAGTTCGGGCGAGCCGTCAAATGCCAAACTGTCCGTAGGACATCAGCCGTTGATAGCGGCTTTCCAGCATTTTGTCGGTCGGCAGCCCTTCCAGCCGGTCGAGCGCCTTGATCAGCTCCTGCTTGAGACTTCTTGCTATTGCATCCATATCGCGGTGTGCGCCACCGACAGGTTCGGCCACGATCGTGTCGATCAGCCCCAGCTCCTTGAGGCGATCGGAGGTGATACCCATGGCATCCGCAGCCAACGGAGCCTTGTCTGCGCTCTTCCAGAGAATCGACGCACAACCTTCCGGGGAGATAACCGAGTAAGTGCTGAATTGCAGCATCATCACACGATCGCCGACGCCGATCGCAAGCGCCCCGCCCGATCCACCCTCACCCATGATCGTGCAGACGATCGGCGTCTTCAATCCGGCCATCTCCAACAGGTTTCTGGCGATCGCCTCGCTCTGACCCCGCTCTTCCGCATCCACGCCGGGGTATGCGCCGGGTGTGTCTATAAAGGTCAATATCGGCAGCTTAAAGCGCTCCGCCAGACGCATCAGCCGCAGCGCCTTGCGATACCCTTCCGGACGCGGCATGCCGAAATTACGATAGATCTTATCCGCGGTGTCGCGCCCCTTCTGATGACCGATCACCATGACCGAGCGGCCCTCCAGACGCGCTACGCCACCAACGATCGCATGGTCATCCTTGAACGCACGATCGCCGTGCAGCTGCTGGAACTCGTCGAATATCCGGGCTACATAGTCCAGCATATAAGGGCGCTGCGGATGGCGTGCGATCTGTGCCACCTGCCAGGGCTTCAGATTGGAGAAGATCGACTCGGTGAGTGTCCGGCTCTTCGCTTCGAGCCGGCTTATCTCATCCTGGATATTGATCTCGTTGTCATCGCCGACCAGACGCAACTCTTCGATTTTTGCCTCAAGCTCGGCAATCGGTTGTTCAAATTCAAGGAAATTCAGGTTCATGGTGGAAATATACCGAAATCGTGAATGCTGTTACAGCAAGAAAGCCAGCGCGTCATCCTTGTGCCTTAAGAAACAGCCAGCATCGATGGCGTCGGCTGGCTGCCCCTATTGCTGTATTTTACCTCGACCTGACCGGTTAAAGTAGATCGTTCCAGGCGCTTTATCAGTTCATCCGTTGGTTGCACCCGCCAATCGTCGCCGAAAGCAAGCACCGCACTGACGCCTTGTTTCTGATAGGTGAGACGCAACGGGCAATCGCCGCCGCGATAGGTCAACAGTATCTGTTCCAGCTCCCGGATAAACTCGCCCAATGCCAGCTTGTGATCGTGCAAGCGCGATTCATCGAGATTCAGATTGATGCTGCTGACTGCAGCCGCCCTGACCTGTTCGAACTCCACCACCTGATCGACGCGGATACTCAGTCCGCCACGGTACTCGTCGTGGCTCAGATTCCCGACCACGACCAGCACACGGTCGCCGCTGAGCAGGTCACGATAGGTTTCACAGGCTTCCGCAAACAGCGTCACCTCGATGCGGCCGCTGCGATCGTCCAGCAACATGCTGGCCATGCGTCCACGCTGAGTCTGCCGATGGCTGACCGAAACGGCGAGCCCCGCCACCATGACGCGTTGACCCCGCCGCCGGTATTCGTTGCCATTTCCCTTTTCCAGTGCCAGTGCTGCGATTGGCGTAATGCCAAGGCCGGCAAACTCGGGCCGGTAGCGGTCAATCGGATGGCCGGTCAGATATAACCCCAGTGTCTCCTTCTCGCCCTGCAGACGCAGCTCATCGTCCCACTCAACGGCATCGGCCGAAACCACTTGATCCGCCACCACCTGCGACTCCGAACTGGCAATGCCGAACAGATCGTCCTGCCCGGCCGCCAACATCGCATGATGCTGTTCTGCCATCTTCAGTGCTGCTGGCAACTGTGCCATCAAAGCGGCTCTATTCGCCCCCAGCTGGTCCAGCGCGCCGGCTTTTATCAGCGACTCGAACACCCGTTTATTGACTTTCCGCAGATCGATGCGGCGGCAGAAATCGAATAGATCCCGGTAAGGGTTGCCGTTGTCGCGCGCGGCGATAATGCTCTCTATTGCCGATTCGCCAACCCCTTTTATCGCACCCAGTCCGTAGACGATGGCGTCATCCCCGCTTACCGTAAACATGAAGGCAGAATGATTGACATGGGGCGGATTGACCGTCAGCTTCATACTGCGGCACTCTTCGATCAGGGTTACCACCTTGTCGGTCGTGTCCATATCGGCGGACAGCACCGCCGCCATGAAGGCAGCCGGGTAGTGCGCTTTCAGCCAAATCGTCTGATACGAGACTAACGCATAG
This sequence comes from Chromatiaceae bacterium, assembly GCA_024235255.1. Classification (GTDB taxonomy): domain Bacteria; phylum Pseudomonadota; class Gammaproteobacteria; order Chromatiales; family Chromatiaceae; genus HKST-UBA178. The sequence goes on along the minus strand of JACKMT010000006.1, from coordinate 79,005 downwards.
GCGGCTGAATGGGACTTGTTAAAACCGTATCCGGCGAACTTCTCCATCAGGTCGAAAATATAAGTCGCAGTATCGGTATCCACACCCCGGCTCACCGCTCCTTCGACGAAGATAGCCCGCTGCTTGGCCATCTCCGCCGGTTTTTTCTTGCCCATGGCTCTGCGCAGCAGATCGGCGCCTCCCAGCGAATAGCCGGCGAGCACCTGTGCGATCTGCATCACCTGCTCCTGATAGAGTATGACGCCGTAGGTGGGTTTAAGAATCGGTTCCAGATCAGGATGCGGATAGGCGACAGCCTGTTGGCCGTGTTTACGCGCAATAAAATCGTCCACCATACCCGACTGCAGCGGGCCTGGCCGGAACAGCGCCACCAGCGCGGTGATATCCTCGAAACAGTCGGGCTGCAGCTTCTTGATCAACTCCTTCATGCCGCGCGATTCAAGCTGAAACACTGCCGTCGTCTCGCAGCGTTTCAGCATGTTGAAGGAGGCTTCGTCATCCATCGGAATCGCTGTGATGTCGATCGGATCCCGACCCTGTGCCAGACGCTGCCGGTTCACGGTCTTGAGCGCCCAATCAACAATGGTCAGAGTGCGCAGTCCGAGAAAATCGAACTTGACCAGCCCGACCTGCTCCACATCGTCTTTGTCGAACTGGGTGACCAGATTGGCGCCGCCCGGTTCGCAGTAGAGTGGCGTGAAATCGGTCAGCACCGTGGGGGCGATCACCACGCCACCGGCGTGCTTACCGGCATTTCTCGCCAATCCCTCCAACTTTCTGGCCATATCGATGAGCTGCGTCACCTCCTCATCGGTGCGATAGGCCTGACCCAGATCTTCGCTCTCGGTGAGTGCTCTATCCAATGTCATGCCGATTTCGAACGGCACCATTTTTGCTATGCGGTCGGTAAATCCGTACGGATGCCCCAATACCCGGCCCACATCGCGCACCACGGCTTTGGCTGCCATCGATCCGTAAGTGATGATCTGGGATACCGAATCGCGGCCATAGCGGTTGGCGACATATTCGATCACTCGGTCGCGCTTATCCATGCAGAAATCGATATCGAAGTCCGGCATCGAGACACGCTCCGGATTGAGAAAACGCTCAAACAGCAGATCATGCTCGATCGGGTCGAGATCGGTGATTTTGAGCGCATAGGCTACCAGAGAGCCGGCACCGGAGCCGCGCCCCGGACCGACCGGAACATCGTTCTCCCTGGCCCAGCGTATGAAATCGGCAACAATCAGAAAATAGCCCGGAAATCCCATCTGGTTGATCACATCCAGTTCCAGCTGCAGTCGTTCCCGATAGCTGTCATGCAGCGCCGCGCGCTCTGCGGGAGGTTTTTCGAGCATCCTCTGCAGCCGCCGCTCCAGCCCCGCGTAAGACTGCTGGCTGAAGTACTCCTCGACCGTCATGCCCGCCGGCAGCGTAAAATCCGGCAGATAAGTCTCACCCAGCGAGAGCTCAAGGTTACAGCGCTTGGCGATCTCCACACTGTTTTCCAGCGCCTCTGGGATATCGGAGAAGAGCTGCGCCATCTGTTGTGGCGTACGCAGGTATTGTTGCGGGCTGTAAATGCGCAGACGACGCGGATCCTCCAACGTCCGGCCATCGTGAATACAGACCCGGATCTCGTGCGCTTCAAAATCATCGGGATCGAGAAAACGCACATCATTGGTTGCAACCACCGGGAGATTGAACTCCTGCGCCAGCGCAACGCTCGCGTGCAGACAATCCTCTTCCCGCTCCCTTCCGGTGCGCTGCAGCTCAAGATAGTAGCGGTCGCCGAATATTTCGATCCACTCCGCCAGCAGGGATTTCGCCGTGTCCCGGTTCTCACTCAACAGCGCACGGCCGACATCCCCCCAGCGCCCCCCGGAGAGTGCGATGAGTCCGCTGCAGCTTTGCCGATCCAGCCAATCACGCTCCATCAGCGGCCGCCCCAGATGCTGGCCCTCGCGGTAACTTCTGGAGACCAGCCTGATTAGGTTGCGGTAACCGAGATCATTCTGCACCAGCAGCACGATACGGAATGGATTGCTGCTGTCGTGGCCGTCCCTGACCAGGGCATCCACACCCATCAGCGGCTTGACCCCGGCAGCGCGTGCGGCCTTGTAAAATTTTACCAGCGCGAAAAGATTGCCCTGATCGGTGACGGCAACAGCAGGCATGCCACTGGCGGCGACCGCCTTCACCAGCGGTTTTATACGTACCAGACCGTCCAACAACGAGTACTCGGAGTGAACGCAGAGGTGAACGAATGCGGGATCTGCCATGAGCTGAATTTAACCACAGCCGCCCTGCTTGCGACAGCGGCGAAAGGAGTCGGGTGGAACCGGACTCATACCCCAGATCAGCGCCGGAAACGAGACGCTAAATCTGCAACAGGCGCTTTACCGGCGCAAAGGAGCGGCGATGAATCTCGCTGACCCCTAAGCGGGAGAGCGCTTCCAGATGCAGTCTGGTCGGATAACCTTTGTGCCGCGCGAAACCGTAACCGGGATAGCGGCTATCCAGCGCAATCATCTCCCGGTCCCGCACCACTTTTGCAACAATCGAGGCTGCGCCAATGGCTGCAACGCTGGCGTCCCCGCCGACTACAGCCTCGACGCTGCAGCCGAGTTCGGGACAGTAGTTCCCATCCACCATGACGTGCTGCGCCGCTATCGGCAGTGCGGCCACCGCCCGGCGCATCGCCAGGAGACTAGCCTGCAGTATGTTCAAGCGGTCTATCTCCTCCGCTTCGGCGCGGCCAACAGCCCAGGCGATCGCCTGCTTCCGGATCAATACGGACAACAGCTGGCGGCGTCGGTCGCTTAACTTCTTGGAATCGCCTATTCCCGCAATAGGATTGTCCGGATCCAGTATCACAGCCGCTGCGATCACCGGCCCGGCCAGTGGACCCCGGCCGACCTCGTCGACTCCGGCTGTCAATAAGGGGAAAGTCGGTGTCAATGGCGCTTCTCCAGCAACCCTAAAACCGCTGCGGCCGCCTTGGCACTGGAATCCTGGCGCAACTGTCGATGGACGTTGTTGTAGACCCCTTTTATGTAATCGATTCTAGCCGGCGAATCCAGCATACCGAGCAGTGCACCGGAGAGTGCTGCCGGTGTTGCCTCATGCTGAATAAACTCGGGTGCCAACGCTTCTCCGGCCAACAGATTGGCCATGGAGATAAACGGCGTTTTCACCAAATCAAAGGTTTTTACGATGCGGTAGGTCAACGGGTTTACCCGGTAAGCCACCACCATCGGACGTTTCAGCAGCATCGCCTCAAGGGTTGCAGTGCCGGAGGCCGTCAGTACTGCATCAGCGCTCAACATGGCATCCCGCGATGCTCCGTCCAGCAGCATAATTTCCAATTCCGGGGCAACTTCACGCCACATCGCTGTAAAAGCCACCCTTGTTTTTGCGTTAATCAGCGGCACCAGAAACTGCAGATCCGGGGCTTGTTCACGGCAGGCTTGGGCAGTTTTCAGAAATATTCCGGCCAGTGCCTCTATCTCACTCAGACGGCTGCCAGGCAGCATTGCAATCACGCGTGCCGACGGAGCAACATCAAGCATCCGCCGCGCTGCAAGCTGGTCCGTCTGCAACGCGATCTCATCGGCCAGCGGGTGGCCGATATAATCGACAGGAACATGATGGGATTTCAGGAATTCCACTTCAAACGGAAAGATACTCAACATGAGATCGATGGAAGCCCTGATTTTTTTGACTCTTCCGGGACGCCATGCCCAAACGGTGGGGCTGACATAATGCACTGTGGGTATACCGGCCGCTTTGAGGCTTTTTTCCAGACCGAGATTGAAATCGGGGGCATCCACACCGATAAACAGATCTGGCGGATGCGCAAGAAAGTGGCGCTTCAGCCCATTTCGGATCGACAACAGTCCTGGCAGATGTTTAACCACCTCCACCAATCCCATTACCGACAAACGGTCCATGGGGTAAAGGCTTATCATTCCCTCCTGCTCCATAAGGGGACCGCCAACCCCGTCAAACACAATCCCGGGCACCCGTTTTTTCAACTCGCGCATCAGGCCGGCGGCGAGCAGATCGCCGGAAGGCTCATTCGCTACGAGGCCAATTCTCAAATTCGTTTCCCGCATCGGTAATTTGACTCTGAAAATCCAATCATCCAGAAAACTGACGAACCGATTTGGCTGTACAACAGATAACGCCGCATTGCTCTCACAGAACGCCCAGCTTTATCGGAAGCATGCCCGCCTTCGGGGGGAGTGCGGAGTGCACGCACGCTAACGGACGATGCTGCGGGAACGGCTTTTCACAAATTCGGCAAACACGCCCACTTCAGGTGAGTCAGCGGCCAATTTCTGCAGCAGAATTACCGCCTCTTCCAACTTCAAATGTCGCAAATAGAGCGTCTTATACGCGTGTTTGATCTGCTGAATTGTTGCAGCACTGAAGCCACGGCGATGCAGTCCTTCACTATTGATACCATGCGGTTTAGCGGGTTTTCCCGCCACCATGAGAAATGGCGGTACATCTTTCGTTATACCTGTTCCCATCGAGCAGAATGCGTGCACCCCGATGCGGCAGAACTGGTGCACCATGGTAAATCCACCCAAGATGGCATAATCATCGATGCTGACATGGCCGCCCAGGGAGGCGCCGTTGGCCATGATGACATGGTTCCCTATCAGGCAATCATGGGCCACATGTATATAAGCCATGAAAAGATTGTCATTGCCGATACGCGTGATACCGCCGCCCTGGACGGTTCCGCGATTGATGGTGGCAAATTCGCGGATGACATTTCTATCACCTATTTCGAGACAGGTCGGCTCTCCGGCATATTTCATGTCTTGTGGATCATCTCCAAGCGACGCGAACTGGGATATCCGGTTATCTCTGCCAATAACCGTAGGACCTTTAATCACAACATGTGAACCGATCTCTGTTCCACGGCCGACCTGAACTTCGGGGCCGATAACGCTGAACGGTCCGATATGCACGCCCTCATCGATATGAGACCGGGAATCAACGACAGCGCGCGCGTCGATCAATCTCGAAAATCTCTGGCGGTGCACATGATATCAGCCGTGGCCGCAATCTTACCGTCCACGACGGCACTTCCGGAAAAGAAACCGATGCCTCTCTTCAGTGTTTTCTGGTGCATCTCGATTTGCAGTTGATCTCCAGGTTCAACCTGACGTTTAAAGCGGGCTTTATCGATACCGACAAACAGGTAGATAGAAGTTTCACTCACGGTTTCCGGATTGGATTCCATAGCAAGGAGCGCGGTGGCTTGAGCCATTGCCTCAACAATCAGTACACCCGGCATTACCGGACGAATCGGGAAATGTCCGTTAAAGAATGGCTCGTTATAGGTGACATTCTTAGTCGCCAAAATACGCTGATGTGCTTCAATTTCGAGCACCCTGTCGATCATAAGGAAGGGATAACGGTGCGGCAAAAGTGTCAGCACCTTGTGGATGTCCATCACTATCAAAATTTTACTCCCGGGTGCTGAATGCAGCTTCAGCGTTCTAACCTATAGACTCGTGTTATATGTGCTGCCTCTTCAAACAGGTTTTTGCCCGTTATTAAGTTTTTCTATCTGCTTCTCCAAAGCCTTGAGGCGCTGCATCATATCATTCATTCGCCGGATCCGTGCGACGGTTTTGCGCCATTCACTGTTCGTTACCGCCGGCAGGTTGCCGCTATAGAACCCTGGCTCCGTAAACGAACGAGTAACGAGCGACTGCCCTGAAAAGTGTACGTTGTCACCAATTTCGAGGTGACCTGACAGACCAACGCCCCCGCCAAGTGTGCAGTTTTTACCCACTTTGGTTGAACCGGCGATTCCCACACAGCCGGCAATCGCGGTGTTCTCTCCAATTTCGACGTTGTGCGCAATCTGGATCTGATTATCCAATTTCGCTCCATCAGCGATTACCGTATCACTGATCGTACCGCAGTCGATTGTCGTGTTGGCACCTATCTCGACATCGTTGCCGATGCTGACACCCCCAAGTTGAGGCACTTTAATCCATTTTCCATTGTCGTTTGCCAGACCGAATCCATCGCTGCCGATTACCGCCCCAGGATGAATGAGCACCCGTTCTCCAAGTCTGACCCGGGAACAGAGCGTGACATTGGCAACCAGCCTGCTTTCCCGCCCGATCGAGCTGCCCGACCCAACTACACAACCGGGACCGATAAAGACACCTGATCCGATGCGGGAGCCCGCCTCTACAACTGCACAGGGACCAATCCAGACACCCTCGGCAAGCTCTGCATCTTCCGCAACCACTGCTGTGTGATGGATCCCTGGTCCGAATTCCCGGCTTGGATGGAGAATAGCAGCGACCTGTGCATAGCAGAGGTAGGGATTATTGCTGATCAGCGCATTAACCGGCGATCTGTCTGCCAGTTCAGGAGGAATAATGACTGCAGAAGCGAGTGTGTCGGACAGGTATTTCAAATACTGGCGATTTGCCAGAAAACTGATGGCGCCGGCCGTTGCACTCTGCAATTGGTCGACGCGTACGACCTCGCAATCCGCATCTCCCCTCAGTTCGGCACCTACCCGCTTGGCCAAATCACCCAATCGATACGCCAAGGTTACAACCCCGCGTGAATTACTTGGCTTGGGCTCGTAGCCGTGCCAACACTTTTTCGGTTAAATTCACCCTGCCGCTGGCATAAACCGCGTTATCCAGAATCAGGTCGATATTTTCGTCTTTTCCAAGTTGATGAATAACTTCGGTCAACTGAAGCCGCAGTTTCTGGGACTCCTCGTTGCGCCGCAAGTTTAAATCCTCGCGGAACTCATCACTGGAAGCCTTCAGTTGCCGGCGGCGGGTGCGGATATCCTGCTCCAGGCGCGTCTGCTCCGAACTGCTCATGACTGCACCGTCGCGAGTCAGTTTGTCGGTGAGATTCTTTAGCTGCTTCTGCTGACTCAACAACTCCTGGCTGCGCCGCTGGAACTCCGAATCAAGCCGCTTTCTTAAACCTTCAGCCTGGGGGGACTCCTCAAGCAGTTTTGCAACATCCACCACGCCGATTTTTACGTCTGCCGCGGCCGCAACATTCAATACAGCTAAAAACCCGACCATGACCAGAACCAACAGAGACGTTTTCAAAATAATTCTCCAAAACAGTTAAAAAGCAGATCCAAATGCAAACTGGAAGATTTCCGTTTCATCATCCGGTTCGTCGTTCAACGGAAAACCGAAACTTATACCAAAGGCACCAAACGGAGAGAGCCAGAATCCGGAAATTCCCGTTGAATAGCGAAATTCACCCGCATCGAAACTGGTTTCAGTAATATCGTAAACGTTGCCGGCGTCAACGAAAAGACCGAGGCGGACAGATTTTTCCATCAACTTGAAAGGCGCCGGAAACAGCACTTCCAAGTTTCCAATCACTTTCAGATTACCGCCGAGCGGTTCGTCTTCGCTATCTCTGGGTCCGAGACTATAATCCTTGAATCCGCGTACCGTTTTGCGACCGCCTCCGAAAAAATTGCGCCATGGCGGTAATTTGGTAGTACTTCCGTAAGAGTCTCCGTATCCGAGATTCCCTTCCAGCCCCAAAGTGAAGGTCTTGCTGAGTGGTATATAGTACTTGTTGACATACTCCAGGGTGTAATACTCAAGGTCACTACCCGGAACCGAAACAGTGCCCGATATGCGCTGATACCCTCCTTCGGTTGGCAGCAGTGCTGAATCCCGTGAATCGTGTGACCAACTCAGTCCCGCGAGCAGACTGTTGGTATCCTTTCCGTTCTCCTCCTGATACTTGCTCAGTTCTTCGGAGGCTGTTTCTCCCAATTTAAACTTGGTTGAATCGATATCGAGATCGAATACCAACCGGTCGGTTTCGCTGGTGGGAACACCGAAAGTTACACCTGCAACAAAACTGTCGATTAGGTAGCGCGCGGTGTCGACCTCTGAGAAGTCGGTCTCGCGATAGCTTAGATTGAAGCCGCGGCTGATACCGTCAACGGTATAGTAAGGGTTGGTATAACCCAGTGAATAGACTTTATTTGCGTCGCTTGTATTAAATGCGGCGGTTATGCGCTTGCCGGTCCCCAGAAAATTGTTTTGCGAAATGCTGGCGTTGAATATCGCGCCCTGCGACTGGGAAAAACCGACACCTGCGCCGAGGTTACCCATCGGCTTCTCGGTAACTCTTACATTTACGTCCACCTGATCGGTGGAACCTGCGACCGCAGGTGTCTCTATATGAACCTCTTCAAAATAGTCAAGCCGCTGCAAGCGCTTTTTTGACTCTTTCACCTTGGCGGCAGAGAACCAGGCAGCCTCAAGCTGCCGCATCTCCCTTCTAAGCACCTCATCGCGAGTCTGATTATTACCACCCATGTTAACGCGACGGACGTAAACACGCTTGCCGGGATCGAGAAAGAATGTGATATCGACCTCTTTGGCATCCTCATCGATATCGGGAATATTGTTAACATTGGCAAAGGCGTAGCCCAAGTCCCCCAGCATCCCGTTGATCCTTTCCGAGCTTTCCAGGACCTGCTTCCTGGAAAACTCGCTGTTCCGCTTCAAATGTATGAGCGGATAGAATTGCTCCGGCGGTGCCACCAACTCTCCAGTCAGTTTGATATCGCGGATCTTGTAAACATCCCCCTCGTTCAGATTGATGGTGATGTAGATGTCCTGTTTGTTCGGTGTGATTGAGACCTGGGTCGAGGTGATTTCGAAGTTTATATAGCCACGATCAAGGTAGTAGGAGCGCAACTTCTCAAGATCACCCGAGAGTTTCTGCCGGGAGTATTGGTCATCTTTCGAGATGAACGAAAGAAAGTTGCTCGGGCTCAGTTCGAATTCATCCAGCAAATCTTCTTCGTCTATCGTCTGGTTACCCACGATATTGATCTTTTTGATGCGTGCGGTGACGCCCTCGCGGACTTCGATCAGGATGGCTACCCGGTTGCGCTCCAGTGGCGTCACTTGAGTTTCGATTTCAACGCCGTATTTACCCAGGTTAAAGAAGAGCCGCCCAAGCTCCTGTTCAATCTGATCGAGTACGAACCGATTCAGCACTCGCCCTTCGGCCAGCCCGATATCTTTGAGCGAAGTCAGAAGCTGATCTGTTTCAAGCGATTTGTTTCCGGAGATATCAATTTTCGCAATCGCAGGACGTTCTGTAACTGTAACTATGAGCACCCCCGCTTCCCGCTCTAGCCTCACATCTTTAAAAAAACCGGTTTTATACAGCTCCCGAATAATACCCGCAGTATCCTCAGGTGCTATGCGCTGGCCAATCCTAACGGGGAGGTAATTGAATACCGTACCCGCCGAGATTCTCTGCAAGCCTTCGATGCGGATATCGGTAACCTCGATCGGCTCGGCTGCGTTCAAAGCGGAATGGAACACAGTGCTTAGCAGCAGAGTGAGCATTATGAATCGGGATAATTTCTTCATTATTTATGGATAACTGGTTGTTCTTTATATTGAATATTGGTGAATTCAAATGCCATGACTACCATACCAACAGCCCCCGAGGACGTTAGCAGAACGTCGCTGAGACTTGCCAGTGCGCAGTATAAATAAACTTTGGTTGCTAGCCCAGCAATCGAGAGATATCGACATAAAATGCCAGGATCATCACGGCAAGCAGAATAGCCATCCCCACTCGCTGCCCCTGAATCTGAAACTCCTCGGATAAAGGACCACCCTTTAATGCCTCCACCAGAAAGTAGAAGAGATGCCCTCCATCCAGTACAGGTACCGGCAACAGATTCAGAACACCGAGACTGATACTGACCAATGCGAGAAATTTAACGAAATAGAAAAAACCAAAGCTGGCCGTTTTACCGGCTGTCTGGGCGATAGAGATTGGCCCACTTAGATTTTCCACCGAAGCCTTGCCGATCAACATTCTTCCGAGCATACGCAACATGAACACTGACATATCCCAGGTTTTATAGATGGATGCTTCGATCGCATCCAACGGCCCGAGACGATACACTGTCTGGTACTCATCGTATAATCCTTCGGGTATCAGGACGCCAGCCCCGATACGTCCAACTCGTTTGCCATTCTCTTCAAGGCTGCCGACAATGACGGTTAGTTCGAGCCGCTGCCCCTCCCTCTCTATCTCCAGCACCAAAGCTTTGTCGGGGTTTTCGCGAATAACAGTGACGAATCCGGACCAGCTGTCAGTGGCTTTGCCATTAACTGTCAGCACCAGATCGCCAGGCTTCAGTCCTGCCCGCTCCGCCGATTCACCGGTAACCAACTGGCCAAAAACCGGTAGGACGTTTGGGCGTTTCGGTGTCAATCCCAGCCCATCCAGAATGTGTCCGCCATCGCTCAGCGCCGCAAGTGCGTCGCCGGGTATCACCCTAGTCTGCCGATAGCCATCCCGATCCAGCACGTCCACCGCCAGCTCGGTGCCCTCCACGCTCTCCCGCAGCAGCGCATAGATAGCGGCCTCCCAACTGGGTGTCTGGCGGTTTGCCACCGCTATCAGTTCGTCATCCTTGCGGAATCCCGCAGCTTCCGCGATCGAGCCTTCGGTCACTTTGCCGACCCATGGTCGCGATCCGCTCTCACCGGAAACCAGAATCAACCAGAACGCCAGGATAGCAAACAGAAAGTTGCATAGAGGTCCAGCCACCACGATAGCCGTGCGGGTTTTCAACGACTGCCGGTTAAAGGCACGGCCCAACTCCTGCTCCGCAACCTCCCCTTCCCTCTCATCCAGCATTTTTACGTAACCACCCAAGGGGATAGCTGCAAGCACGTACTCGGTGCCGTCAACCGCTCCGGTTTTCTGCCAGATCGGCTTGCCAAAGCCGACTGAAAAACGCAAAACTTTAACCCCCAGCTTTCGGGCGACCCAAAAATGGCCAAACTCGTGCACGGTAATCAGTATGCCGATAGCCAAGATGAAAGAGATGATGGTGAAAAGCAGTGATTCCATAGATTTCTGTCAGCGAGCCACGCCTTAACTCAGACCAAATCGCGTACAATTTGTTCCGCCTGCACCCGCGCCTCGGCATCGATATTCAACAACTCGCTCAGACTCTCACAAGCGCCGGCCGGCAGCGTACTTAACGTCCGCTCTATCACTTCCGGGATAGCTGTAAATCTCATCTTCTCCGCCAAAAATGCGGCGACCGCCACCTCATTGGCAGCATTCAGCACCGCCGGCGCGCTACCGCCGGAGCAAATTGCCTGATAGGCGAGTTTCAGACAGGGAAAACGCTCGAGACTGGGCTGTTCAAAATCCAGTTGCGCCAGCGTAACAAAGTCCAGGCTGCCGACACCCGACTCGATACGTTCGGGCCAAGCCAGAGCATGGGCAATCGGAGTGCGCATATCCGGATATCCCAGCTGCGCCAACACCGAACCGTCGCAATACTCGACCATCGAGTGAATGACGCTCTGAGGATGGAGCACAACATCGACCCGGTCTGGCGTGGTATGGAAGAGCCAGCAAGCCTCGATCACCTCCAGGCCCTTATTCATCATGGTCGCTGAATCGACTGAAATTTTGCGTCCCATCTCCCAGTTGGGATGGGCACAAGCCTGATCGGGCGTCACATTGTCGAGCATTTCCCGGGAAACGTTTCGGAAGGGCCCGCCGGAAGCGGTCAGAATAATGCGCCGTACCCCCACCTTCTCCAGACCTCGTCTGAAATCGGTGGGCATGCACTGGAATACCGCATTGTGTTCACTGTCAATCGGCAGCACCTGTGCACCGTTAGCCTCGACCTCCTGCATGAAGAGCGGCCCAGCCACCACCAGCGCCTCCTTGTTGGCGAGCAGAATTCTCTTGCCGGCCCTGGCAGCAGCCAAAACAGGCAGCAGCCCGGCTGCGCCGACAATCGCGGCCATAACATAATCCACCTCATCGAGGGCGGCAATCTCCTGCAGACCCGCGACGCCTGCCAGCAACTTTGTAGTGAGCCCATAGCCACGCAAACGCTCTCCCAGCTCAGGCAATCGGCTTTGGTCCGCAAGCACCGCATACTCGGGCTGGAACAGGCGGCACTGCTGAGCCAGTTTCTCGACATCCCGATTTGCGCTTAACGCTATCACCCGGAAGCGATCCGGATGGCGGGCAACCACATCCAGCGTCGATAGACCGATTGAACCGGTAGACCCGAGGACGGTCAAGCCGATCATTTAGCAATCTCCAGCACCAGTAGACCAAACAGGAACACCGGTGCGGCTGCCGTCAGGCTGTCTATCCTATCCAGTACACCGCCATGCCCCGGCAGCAGATTCCCGCTGTCCTTGAGCCCCGCCTGCCGCTTCAACAGGCTCTCATACAGGTCACCCACCACGGAACAAAGCACAACAACGACCGAAAATATGATCAACTGCACCAGCGAGCCGGTCTCCGGCCGAAGGCCATATAAGACCGCGCCACACAGCGCTGCTCCGATTAAAGCGCCGTATACACCTTCGCGGGTTTTGCCGGGGCTGATTTCCGGCGCCAGCTTCATCCTTCCCCAGCGCCGTCCGGCAAAATAAGCACAACTGTCGGCTACCCAGATCAAAACCATCAGGAAGAGCACCAGATAAGGTCCATCTTCGTACAAACCATGAATCACCCATAGCGAAACCCAGGCAGGAGCAAGAACCAACAGCCCCATGACGGCTTTACCCAATCTGTTAGCGGCAGGCGCTGGTGCCGGTGCTGGACGGTAACGAATCAGTTTTACCGTAACCAGGAGCCAGAACAGCATAAAAAAAAGGGTGCTCCACTGCGGTAATGCATGAAATATCAGTGCAAAACCCGCCATAGACGCCGCCAGAACCAACAGATAGAGGGACTTTTCCGGCAACGTATCCAGAGCTGCCAACCGGGTCCACTCTACACCGCCCAGCAACACCACCGGCGCCAACGCCAAAGCCAGGATAACAGTCGGTAACTGGAGAATTCCGGTTATAACCAATGGAATCAAAACCAGTGCGGTTATAACGCGCTGCAAAAGCACTAAATCTGACCTTCAGTCATTTTCTTGGACACCCGCGCTTGCTTTGACCTGTTCAGTAGTGCGGCCGAAGCGGCGTTGTCTCCCGGAAAAGTTCAGCAACGCCTGTTTAAAAACATCGGGATTAAAGTCCGGCCAAAGGACATCGGTCATATAGAGTTCTGCATAGGCCGACTGCCACAATAAAAAGTTGCTCAGCCGCTGCTCGCCGCCGGTGCGGATAAACAGGTCGGGATCGGGCAGGCCGGCGGTGGTCAGCTGACCGGACAGCATATCCTCGGTGATCGCCTCCGGAACCAGCTGGCCGTTTGCTGCCTGCCGTGCAATATTTCTGGCTGCCTGGGTAAGATCCCAACGACCGCCATAGTTTGCAGCTATCTGCAGGACCAAACCGGTGCAGGTTACCGTCATCTCCTCCGCTTCCAGGATTTTTGCCTGGAGTTTGGCCGGAAAGCCGCTGTGGTCCCCGATAATGCGGAGCCGGACATTGTTCCGTTTGAGCCGTTTCACCTCCCTGTTCAGGGCCAGCATGAACAGATCCATCAGCAGACTGACCTCCTTTGCGGGTCGCCGCCAGTTCTCGCTGCTAAAGGCAAACAGTGTGAGAACGCCGATATTCAGCTTCACACACTCTTCAACTACCGAACGAACGGTTTCAACGCCTGCTTTATGGCCAGAGAATCTGGGCAAACCGCGTTCCTGAGCCCAGCGCCCGTTTCCGTCCATGATGATCGCAACATGCGTTGGAATACGAGACGCTGTCCCTGGCAACTCGGATGCAGCTCCGGAATTATCCATCGTGACAGATTTTGCAGCTCAGATTGACATCAGGTCTGTTTCTTTTTTCTCGAGTGAGGCATCCACTTCCTTGATATATTTATCGGTTAGCACCTGAATCGCCTCTTCTGCTCGATGCGCTTCATCTTCAGAGATCATCTTCTCCTTCATCAGCTCCTTGAGGCTGCTGTTGGCATCCCGTCGTACATTGCGCACTGCCACCCGGGCCTGCTCCGCCTCTCCTCTGACAACGCGGATAAGATCCTTGCGGCGCTCTTCTGTAAGCGCCGGCAGCGGTACACGAATAACCGTGCCCGCCGTGTTGGGATTAAGCCCCAGATCTGACTTGAGAATTGCCTTCTCGACCGGCTGCACCATGTTTCTCTCCCAGGGTGTCACCGTCAATGTCCGGCCATCCTCCACATTGATGTTGGCAACCTGACTGAGTGGCACCTCAGATCCGTAATAGCTTACCGTGATGTGATCGAGCAGACTTGGGTGGGCACGTCCGGTTCTAACTTTGGCCAGTTCCTGTTCCAATGCCGCGACACTTTTTTGCATCCGATCTGCAGCATCTTTTTTGACTTCTTCGATCATTTCACTCTCCTCTATCGACCAGAGACCCTACCGGCTCCCCCCGCATAAGACGCAGCAAAGCACCCGTTTCATTGATATTCATGACCCGCAGCGGCAGTGCATTGTCACGGCACAACACAACAGCCGTGGTATCCATCACCTGCAGCCCCTCCGCTAGGACACGATCATAACTGAGTCGTGGATAGTACACCGCATCCGGGTTGACCACCGGATCAGATGAGTAGACACCGTTTACCTTGGTCGCCTTGATCATCAACTGAGCGCCTATTTCGATCGCCCGCAGGCTGGCCGCCGTATCGGTAGTGAAGTAAGGATTCCCGGTGCCTGCCGCCAGCATCACCACCTCGCCGTGCTGCAGATACTCCACTGCGTTGCGCCTGACATAGTATTCACATACCTGATCCATACGCAGCGCAGACATGACTCTGCTGGCAACGCCGGCTTTGACCAACGCATCCTGCAAAGCGAGCGAGTTCATCACCGTGGCCAACATGCCCATATGATCGCCCGATACACGGTCGATCCCCGACTTGGCTAGGCCGGCACCGCGAAAGATATTACCACCGCCGACCACCAGCCCCAGCTGCACACCAGCTGCTGCCAGGTCCTTAATCTCGCCCGCGACTCTGGCAATGACGGAAGGGTCGATCCCATAATCGCCCTGCCCCATCAAAGCTTCGCCGCTTAGCTTGAGAAGAATGCGCCGACAGATCAATTGCGACATGCTCAACTCTTTATCTGCGCCATCACTTCTTCGGCAAAATTCTCTTGTCTTTTTTCGATCCCTTCACCAACTTCGAAGCGGCGAAAAGCGATCACCCGGGCCGAGGCATCGGCAAGCAGCTTGCCGACGCTGATTTCCGGATCTTTGACAAACGGTTGCCCGGTCAGTGTCACTTCCGCCAGGTATTTACGCACCCGGCCCTCGACCATCTTTTCAGCGATGTTCTCGGGCTTTCCGCTCTCCATAGCCTGCGCCTTGAAGATGGAGCGCTCTTTCGCCAGCGTTTCGACCGGCACATCTTCTTCAGAGATACAGAGCGGATTGGTGGCGGCGATATGCATGGCGATATCCTTGGCCAGGATATCGTCTCCACCCGCCACCTCCACCACAACACCGATGCGCACGCCGTGGCTGTAACTGGTCAACTTGCCGGAACCGGCTTGCAGCCGTTCGAATCGGCGGACATTCATGTTCTCTCCGATTTTCGAGATCAACGCCTCCCGCGCAGTATTCACCGTGGTCTCTTCGCCATCGTGCAGCGGTGCTTCCAACAATGCCTCAACCGATGCCACATCTGATACCAGGGCACGCTCTGCCACCGCTTTTGCAAACGAGGTAAAATTGTCGTCTTTCGCCACAAAGTCAGTTTCGCAATTCACTTCGACCATCGCAGCCTTGTTTCCATCGTCACTGAAGCAGATGGTGATTACGCCGTCTGCCGCAGTTCTTCCTGCTTTCTTGGCTGCTTTTGCCTGACCGGATTTACGCATCATATCGATTGCGGCTTCGATATCGCCGTTGGTCTCGACCAGTGCTTTTTTGCATTCCATCATGCCGGAGCCGGTCCTTTCACGCAGTTCCTTCACCAAAGAGGCGGTAATGGCCATGGGTACTATTCCTCGCTTTAAATAGACATAAAAGCAGCCCCTGCCCGGTTGTCGATGCCTGGCAGAGGCCGCTCTAACTTCACTAATAGATTTACCGGAATACCAGGGAGAAGTACCGTGATTTAACCGGCTTGCTCACCCGTCTTGTTCTCTATTTCGACAAACTCGTCGACCATGCCGCTGCCCAGATGAGCCGCACTTGCACGCCCCTCCAGAACTGCTGCAGACGCGCCCTGGACGTAGAGCTGTATCGCACGAATCGCGTCGTCGTTGCCGGGAATGACATAATCAATGCCTTCGGGACTGTTATTGGTATCCACAATACCAACTACCGGGATACCCAGTTTGCGGGCCTCGGCAATGGCTATATCTTCGTGGCCGACGTCGATAACGTAGAGTACATCCGGCAGTTTCTCCATATTCTTGATGCCGCCCAGACTGCGATCGAGTTTCTCCATTTCACGGCGCAGACCGAGCGCCTCTTTCTTATTGAAACGTGCGATCGAACCCGATTCGAACATCTCTTCCAGATCCTTGAGGCGCTTGATACGTGACTTGATGGTGGAAAAGTTGGTCAGCATACCACCCAACCAGCGATGGTTGACGTAAGGCATGCCGCAGCGCTCTGCCTCTTCCTTGACGGTCTCGCGGGCAGCCCGTTTGGTGCCTACGAACAGAATACGCCCCCCATTTGCGGCCAGGGAGCCAAGAAAATTCATGGCATCCTTGAAAAGCGGTAGTGTCTTTTCCAGATTGATTATGTGAATTTTATTTCGCTGGCCGAAAATGTATGCACCCATTTTCGGATTCCAATAGCGGGTCTGATGTCCGAAATGAACACCAGATTCAAGCATCTGACGCATTGAAACGTCGCTCATCTTGTAAACTCCAAATTGTTTAGGGTTAATCCTCCACGCACCCCAACGACCAACCCGGTTTCCCGGGCACCCAGGCGGTTGTGCCGGTGCGTGTGTGTGATTCGCCAGGTTTGATTAAGATCAGACTCCAAGCGTGTCTTCGGAATGTTTGCGATTCCGGGGCACGTTTTATACCATAATACGTTCGCTGTCACAATCAACGCCTCCGATCAGACACTCCTTGAATGGCTGATTGACTTGACATTCCTGGAACCCGGCTTAATGAGTATCGCTGTTAAAACCGCAGAAGAGATCGAGAAAATGCGACTGGCAGGCCGCCTTGCCGCCGAGGTGCTGGAGATGATCGAGCCGCATGTGCAGCCGGGTGTCAGCACTGAGGAGATAGACCAGATCTGTCACGATTACATCGTGCAGCAGCAGAAAGCGACCCCAGCACCACTCAACTACATGGGTTTCCCCAAATCCATCTGCACCTCTGTCAATCATCAGGTGTGCCACGGTATTCCCGGTGGTAAAACGCTGAAGAACGGTGACATCGTCAACATTGATATCACGGTAATCAAGGATGGTTTTCATGGCGACACCAGTAAGATGTTTTTTATCGGCGAACCATCTGTCTTGGCGCGGCGACTAACTAAAATTACGCTGGAAGCGCTGTGGATAGGCATAGAACAGGTTCGGCCCGGGGCTCATCTGAGCAACATCGGGCACGCCATTCAACAGTACGTTGAGTCCAACAATTACTCCATTGTGCGTGAATATTGTGGGCACGGGATTGGCCGCAAATTTCACGAAGAGCCCCAGGTGCTGCACTACGGATCACCCGGGAACGGCGTCCTGCTGCAACCGGGCATGTGTTTTACCATCGAACCGATGGTCAATGCCGGTAAACGTCAGGTGAAGCTGCTGCCGGACGGCTGGACGGTGGTTACCAAGGATCGCAGCCTCTCCGCTCAGTGGGAACACACCATGCTGGTGACCGAGACCGGCTACGAGGTGTTGACGCTGCGTAAAGGTGAAGAGAACGCTCTCCCGGGTGCGACTTGAACACAGCACCGGATTTCTTTCCGCCGCTGATCGATGAAAACGACTTCCTGGACAGGCTGAAAGGAGGCGCAGCGCCGTTGCCGCTCTACCGCAATGCCATCAAACGCGGTAATGAACGGCTCAAGGCCTTGTTCAGCCAGGGCGAAACCATGACCCAGCTGGTCAAGCAGCGGTCAAATCTAATCGATTTCCTCCTGCTGCTTGCCTGGTCTCGGATGATTCCGGATGGCGCCGACGCGTCCTTGCTGGCCGTCGGCGGTTACGGACGCGGAGAACTTCACCCCGCATCCGATATCGATCTGTTGTTTCTGCTCGGCGACGGCAATCTTGACGACCTCTCGGAACCACTGGGGGAACTGCTCACCTTCTTCTGGGACATTGGTCTCGAGATCGGACATAGCGTGCGCACGGTGAAAGAGTGCGTTACCGAAGCCGAGCAGGATATCACCGTGATGACCAGTCTGATGGAGGCGCGCCCACTGACCGGTCCTAAGCAGCTCTACGATAGACTGAAGCGGGCCATCGCAACCGATAAAATGTGGCCCAGCGACCGTTTTTTCGAAGCCAAGCTGGAAGAGCAGAAAAAGCGCTATCAGAAATATGACGACACCGTCAGCTCGCTGGAACCCAACCTGAAGGAGTGCCCGGGGGGGCTGCGCGACATTCAAACCATCGACTGGGTGGTCAAACGTCACTTCGACGCCGATAGAATGAGCGATCTGGTAACGCATGGTTTTTTAACCGAAACCGAGTACTGGGACCTAAAATTCGGTCAGGATTGGCTCTGGCGGGTACGCTTTGCGCTGCATCTGCACACCGGCCGTTGTGAAGACCGGCTGCTGTTCGACTATCAGAAAACGCTGGCCGACGGGTTCGGTTTTCAGGACGATAGTGCCGGACTCGGCATTGAGAAGTTCATGCAGCAGTATTACCAGACAGCGCTTCGCATCAGCCGTATGAACGAGATGCTGCTGCAGCACTTCCGTGAAGTCATCGTGCTCAAATGCCATCTGGACGACCCCAAGCCGATCAACCAGCGCTTTCAGTCGCGCGGCGGCTTTCTGGAGGTGGTGGACGACAAGGTTTTCGAGCAGCACCCGGTAGCCATGCTGGAACTGTTTCTAGTAATGGAACAGAACCCGAAACTGAATGGGGTGCGCGCCAGCACCATCCGCCTGATACGGGATCATAGGAAATCAATCGACAGGGATTTTCGTGCTTCATCCGAAGCACGGGCTTTGTTTATGGCAATTCTTCGCCAGCCGCAGGGCATCACCAACGAGCTGCGGCGGATGAACCGGTATGGCATTCTTTCGCGCTATATCCCTGCTTTTGCAAATATCGTCGGCCGTATGCAGTACGATCTGTTTCATGTGTACACCGTGGACGAACACACCCTCTTCGTAGTGCGCAACCTGCGCCGTTTCATGATTCCCAAACACCGCAATGAGTTTCCACTGTGTAGCGACATCATGGAGCGACTCTACTATCCGGAGTTGGTTTTTCTTGCCGCCTTGTTCCATGACATCGCAAAAGGACGTGGCGGAGATCACTCCATGCTCGGAGCCGAGGAGGCCTACGCTTTCTGCCGCCTGCACGATCTCGACGAGCGCGACAGCCAACTGGTCTCCTGGCTGGTTAAACATCATCTAATCATGTCGATGACGGCCCAGCGTAAAGATATCAGCGACCCCGAGGTGATCAGTGACTTCGCCAGGATCGTCGGCAATCCGGTGCGACTTGATTATCTGTATCTATTGACCATAGCCGATATCCGCGCCACCGACCCAAAAAAGTGGAACAACTGGAAGAACTCGCTGCTGAGGGAGCTTTACAATGTGACCAAGCAGGCACTGTTGCGGGGCCTGCAAAATCCCCAGGAACGGGATGAGATCATACAAAACAAACAAGCCGGCGCCCTGCATCTGTTGAAATCGGACGGGATAGATCGGGAGGAGGTGATAAAGTATTGGCTCACCCTCAGTCTCGATTACTTCCTCTATTACAGTTGGGAAGAGATTGCCTGGCAGACCAAGCTGGTGTTGACCGCAAAACCGGAAACAATTCCCCTGGTGGTGCTGCGAAATTCAGCCATCCGCGGAGGCACCGAAGTATTCACTTACGTAGAAGACCGCCAGGCGTTGTTTGCGCTCACCACCAGCCTGCTCGACCAGCTTGGTCTGAACATTGTCAGCGCCCGGATCGAAACTTCCGACACCCAACTCACCATCAACAGTTTCCTGGTTCTGGAAGCGGACGGATCTCCGGTCGAGGATCCGGGGCGGAAGGAGAAGATAAAGACTACCTTGAAAAAAGCACTGGAAAAACCGGTGGCCACAGACATCGCTGTTTACCGCAGAGTACCGCGTCATCTCAAACACTTCTCCATACCCACGCGTGTCGATTTCGCACAGGATCGGGCAAACCATCGGACGATCATGAAGTTGAACACCGATGACCGGCCAGGCCTGCTGTCCCAGGTGGGCTACGCATTTGCCGAGAACAAAATACGACTGATCAGCGCAAAAATCGCCACCATCGGCGCGGAAGTCGACGACACCTTCTTCATCTCGGATCAGGAAAACCGCCCGCTGTCCGGAAGAGAGACATTCGAGAGATTGGAAAAGGCGATTCACGACCGCCTCGACAGCAGACCCGGTAAAAACTGAACAACGGCGGCCGTCCATACCGGACAGGAAACAGCATGATCACAATCTACGGCATCCCCAACTGCGACAGCATGAAAAAAGCCTTCTCCTGGCTTAAGGCACATGGAATCGAGTATCAATTCCATAATTTCAAGAAAGATGGGCTGGATGCAGCGCTGCTTGACGAATGGATCGCCCGGGTAGGTTGGGAGCCCCTGCTCAACCGGCGCGGCATGATGTGGCGCAGACTTGACAGTACAGTTAAAGAGCAGATCGATCGCAACAGCGCAAGGAGAGTCATGCTGGAGACCCCCTCGATCATCAAGCGGCCGGTGCTGGACAGTGGCGATCAGTTGACCCTGGGCTTCACGGAAGAACGCTACCTTGAACTGATGCGAAAGTAATCTCTAACGGCCTGTATAACCTGGGCTGATGCCGGGTGCTGGATACCCGTGCGCCATTGAAGCGGCTCCGGTAACCGCATGCGATTAAATTATCTGCCGCACCCTGTATAATGGCGGCCGGACTCAAACTATCCCGAAACAGGCGAATTAATTTAAGGTTAGATCGTCAACGAGGTATATAAAGCCTCGCTGACGACCAACGGGGAGAGCGACACTGCTCCCGTTTGAAAACCCCATAGTTTTGTTCCCGCCGCAAGCGGCGGGGTATTTTTGAATCAGCAAGGCTCTATATGATCAAAATCAACGAGAACTACCTCAAACTCCAGGCCTCATACCTGTTCTCCGACATTGCCAAACGGGTCGCGGCGCACCAGCAGGCCAATCCCGATATTAAACTGATCAAACTGGGGATCGGCGACGTAACCCGCGCGCTTCCGGAGGCTTGTATCAAAGCGCTGCATTCTGCTGTCGATGAAATGGCGAGTGACGATAGTTTTCGCGGCTACGGTCCGGAACAGGGATACGCTTTCCTGCGTGAAATCATCGCAAAAGAGGATTTTCAAGCGCGTGGTGCGGATATCCAAGCAGATGAGATTTTCGTCAGCGACGGTGCCAAATGTGATTCAGGCAACTTTCAGGAGATATTTTCCGGGGAGATCAAGGTCGCCATCACCGATCCAGTCTACCCGGTCTATGTCGACACCAATGTCATGGCTGGCCGCACCGGAGTGGCCAAAGATGGGCGCTACCAGGGATTTGTTTATCTCGACGGCAACAAAGAGAACGGTTTCATCCCGGATCTGCCGTGCGAACCCGTAGACCTGATCTACCTCTGTTTCCCCAATAATCCCACCGGCGCCATGGCAACCAGGGAACAACTCAAGGTGTGGGTTGATTACGCGCGTGACCATCAGGCGTTGATTCTTTACGACGCCGCCTATGAAGCGTTCATCCGGGACACTGACCTGCCCCACTCTATTTACGAGATTGAGGGTGCCAGAGAGGTCGCCGTCGAGTTCCGCAGCTTCTCCAAGACTGCAGGTTTTACCGGCACCCGCTGCGCTTACACCGTTGTACCTAAAGCGTGCCGGGCATATACGGAAGCGGGCAAAGAGATCTCCATAAATCCGCTTTGGAACCGCCGCCACACGACCAAGTTCAACAGCGTCTCCTACCCGGTGCAACGCGCCGCCGAAGCGGTCTACAGCGCCGAGGGAAAAGTCCAGGTCAAGGCGCTGATTGACTACTATCTGAACAACGCCGGGTATATTCGCCAGCGCATGGAGGCGCTTGGGTACGACTGTATCGGTGGTGAAAATTCACCCTACATCTGGATCGATGGCAAGCGCGGTTCCTGGGATTTTTTCGACCTGCTGCTGCACCAGGCTGCGGTGGTTTGCACTCCCGGAGCCGGCTTCGGCAAATGCGGTGAAGGCTATATCCGCATCAGCGCATTCAACAGCTTCGCAAATGTTCAGGAGGCAATGGAGCGGATCGGCCAGGCGCTCAAATAACGTCGCACGATCCTCGCGTTGCGAGCAAGGCAAGCGAGGTCTCGCAGGCTGAACGGACCTGAAGCACTTAACAATTTTGCCCAAATCACAGCAACCAAATGAGATCCGCTTCCGTTGTCGTGAAGTGGGCTCTCAGCGCAGAGTGGATAACAACCCATGCCAGCATCAGCAGATTTTAAGCAACGGCTCGAAGCCAGACTAACAGCCATAGCCGAGCACTTTGGTACGCCATTTCACATCTACGATGAGAAGGGAATAAGAGAGACCTGCACAGGTTTAAGCGAAGCTTTTAGCGGAATTCCTGGGTTCCAGGAGTATTTCGCGGTTAAGGCATTACCGAATCCCACCATCATGAAGATCATGCGCAGCATGGGTTTCGGCTTCGATTGCAGCTCCATAGCCGAACTCAAACTGAGCCGTCGGCTGGGGGCGTGCGGTGAAGAGATCATGTTTACCTCGGCCAATACCAGCCGGCTGGAGTATCTGGAGGCGGCGGCCGACGGGGGCTGCGTACTAAACCTGGACGATATCACGTTTGTGGACAAAGTGCCGGAGATGCCCGAGCTGATCTGTTTCCGTTACAACCCCGGCAGCAGGCGAACCGGCAACAGCATTATTGGCAATCCGGTCGAAGCCAAATACGGTGTTGCTCACGATCAGATAATGAGCGCTTACCGGCATGCTATTGAACGCGGCGCGACCCGCTTCGGCCTGCATACGATGCTTGCATCCAACGAGCGCGAATACAGTTACATGGTGGAGACAGCGCGCATGCTGCTCGAGTTGGTTGAATGGATATCGGGCGAACTCAACATCGTGTTCGAGTTCATCAATATCGGCGGCGGCCTGGGTATCCCCTACAAGCCGGGGGAGAAAGCGCTTGATATTCAGTCCATGGCCAGAGAGATTACCGCAGAGTTTGATTCGTTCCGGGAACGCCACGGCTATGCACCCAAGATGTACATGGAGAGCGGTCGTTATATGACCGGACCGCACGGCATACTGGTTACCCAAGCTATCAACCGCAAGGAGATCTACCGCACCTACGTGGGGGTGGACGCCTGCATGTCCGCTTTAATGCGACCGGGCATGTACGGCGCCTATCATCACATCACCGTGTTCGGCAAGCAGGGCAGCGAGGAGATCGTCGATGTGTCCGGTTCGTTGTGTGAAAACAACGATAAATTTGCCATACAGCGCAGCCTGCCCAAAACCGAGGACGGCGATCTACTGCTCATCCACGACACCGGCGCACATGGGTTGGCAATGGGCTTCAACTACAATGGCAAACTGCGACCAAAGGAGCTTCTGCTGTGTGCAGATGGATCGGTCGAGTTGATCCGCCGCGAAGAGCGTCTGGATGATTACTTCGCCACACTCGATTTCGATCCGGACCGCCTGCATGCCTGTTAGGCGCTGCAGAACTGTTTACTTTCAGTTTCCGGAAGATTCCGTTGACAGCATGCAGCGGGGACGAAATGTTGCGATGCAACATGGCAAACCACAAAGAAAGCGTTAATTTTCAGTCATTAGCCCTTGTTTTTTTGTCAGCTACTTTATAGAGTTAGCTTATGCAGAGTTCTTGTAGTTTTTCGGTTGCTCCCTTCTCGTCAGTTTGTGGCAAAAATCCCGTAATTGCTCGACAAGCGTCTGCATATACACACGTTCAAATTCATACAAAGGTAATAGAAATGGCTACAGGAACAGTTAAGTGGTTTAGCGATCAGAAAGGCTTTGGTTTCATCACACCTTCAGACGGATCCAAAGACGTCTTCGTTCACCACAGCGCCATCCAGGGCAGCGGATTCAAGTCGCTGGCTGAAGGACAAACAGTATCCTTCGATGTCGAGCAAGGCCAGAAAGGCCCCAGCGCAACCAACGTCGTACCGCAATAATTCTGGGCTCCGAGTGCGAGCCACCCGGATTTAGAGCCCCGCCCCTGGGCGGGGCTCTCTCGTTTCCGCCGTAGCAAACCCCAGCGTGCGCCTGCAACCGCTGCACGTTTTTCGTTGCAAGCCCCCTTCCCCCTCAATCCGTGCAGTCGGCTGCTGACCGTATGAGTCTGCATGACGATTTCAGCCACTGCCATTTAGCTGCGAACTGCGATCAGTCTGCATAAAGGTGGGTAACTGTTTTCAGTAAACCACAGTAAAATATCCTGAATGAAGGAGACTTACTCAGCCTGGAACCCCGGCCTGGACTCGGAGATACCCGCCGTCTATCGATCGCTGGAGACCATCCATCGCCCGGAAAACGTCACATCGCTGATGACCGACATCGACGAGATTGCGCAACAGACCGGTCTCAATGCGCAGGAACTGGTGGTTTTTAGACCGGAACGCCTGGCGCTGCACGAGCTTGTCATCAGGGTTACCGCGGATATCGTGGTGCTCGAAGGAAGCGACGAGATCGAGCTGGGCAGAAACTTCCGGCATATAGCCGGCGCCATCTTAAACCGCTATATACAGCCGCATATGGTCGAATTGAAGCAGGATTATAAGCAACTGCGCGAAGCGGTTTATGCCCGTATAGATCGGGAGATGAGAGAATTGCTGTTCTACCCACAACGACCGGAGCTGCCGAAAAGGCGGTTTTTCCCATTTCTGCCACGCCGGGTAAAGAGAACGCCATCCACAGCCAGGGAGACGATTTCAGAACGAGAGCACAGAGCTATCTCGATGCTAAAAGAGAAGGGAGTCGCAGCCAAGGATCCGCTGAGCAGCGCGATCTACCGGAATCTCCATCATGTTCTCGCAGTAATTGTCGGTAATCGTGGATACCTCGGACCGGACCGCGCATTTCTCGTCACATTGGCGTGCAACCGGGTCTGCAACAGCTATGGCAGCAGGCGGTTGGGCGAGAAGATCGCACCATTGGTGGAATCGGCGATTGAAAAGGAGGGCTACACTCGAATAACCCATACCGATTCTCCCCTGTTGATCAGCCTGAAAGGCGCCTCAGCAGCCGGCAAGAGCTCGTTACGGCCGATGCTGAAACAGATGATGAGTGAATACGGCATTCAGTCCGGCGGCTACGCCATTATCAGTCCGGATATCTGGCGGCGACTATTGCTCGATTACGACGCGCTGGGCGAAGCGTATAAATATGCAGGCCGTTTGACGAGCCATGAGCTAATAATCATTGACCGTAAACTCGATCACTATATCCGGGACCAGGCGGATCGATTGGGGGCGTTACCCCATCTGCTGGTGGATCGGTTTCGCTTCGACAGTTTCTCCACCGAGCAGATTACAAAGATACTGCATGCAACCTACGTAAAGCACGTCAACACCCTGGCCATGTATTTTGTCGTTACACCCCCGCATACAACAGTGGAGCGAGGCTGGGAGCGCGGTTTGCAGACAGGTCGCTACAAAGCAGTCGAGGATTTCCTTGATCACAGTGTCGAGGCTTACGTCGGTATGCCGAAAATACTGTTCAAGTGGCTTGCCTATGACTTTCCGCTATTTAAATATGAATTTCTGGACAACAGCGTCCCCAAAGGAACCTTTCCGAAGCGCACCGCATTCGGCACACAAAGTGAACTGAATATCCTGGACTGCTCGGTTTTTATCAATATTGAGCGCTATCAGAAGATCAATATCCGTGCCAGACGTCCCGATGATGTCTATCCTCCGGCGTCGGTCATGTCCGTGGAGAACAACATCGGTTTTCTGAAGCAGTGCATAAAAAAAATCCCCAAAGTCAATTTCATCGACCGGGCAACGGGCACCGCCTACCTAACAACACAAAACGGGGTATTCACGATCGTGGAGCGCCGTATCCTTGCAGAGAAACTGCTAGATGCCGAGTGGGCCCGCATCTTTGCCGGTCTTGCCCCGCATTTGGCAGCTAACCGACTACACTCCGCTGAGGCTGAGCCGGCATCGAAAGATTATCGATAGATTAAGGTCAGGTTACACAAACAAGGCAATTAATCGGTGATTCGACTGGCGTCACCAGATACCCAAGCTATCTCAGAATCGGGCTGCCTGCCAGTTTAAAGTAAGACGCCGAACGGTTCGGGGCAACCAGCTGTTCCGGCCAGGTTGACATACGCCGGTAATTGCCATGCCAGCGTTTCGATTGACGTTTCTCATCCAGAGGCCGAAACCGCCCTGACCAGCCACTCGGCGGGGTTTGTTGGCCCTGATTACGGTAATCCGGATAATCAAAGGTTGGCGGATCGTATGTGAATGCCGGATTATCCTGTTGCCTTTGCCGTGTTTCAGAAGGAGAACCTCCGGTTGTATTGCTGTTCTTATCCATTGGCCGGAAACGCGGCTCGGGAAATCCCCGGTCCCAGGTATTACCTGCCTGTGAGGGCTGCTCGAATCGATTTGAATAGGTTGGAGGCAACATCGGTGCCTGACTGAACCACCCGTGCTGCGGATCGGTTTGCCAAGTCTCTCTGTATTGAGCTACCGCCGGTTTATCAAGGCGCTTCTGATTCGATGCCTCTTTATGCTCAACCGGATCATCTTCGGCAATTAGAAAATAGAGCCCCCCGATCACACTCAAGGCCAGTAGAATTCTGGAAACACTCCAATTCATCAATAACTACACCCGCTTAGCTGCAAAACCATACTTAAGTTATGACTTCAATGGCCCCATATTGTTCCACTCCGTACGCAACTCAACAGCCGCAGCAGCCGGTTGCGAAATAGCCGACAGGGACTGACAAAAACTGCGCCATACGGATCTGTGACAAGCGGTAAAAATCCCTTCCACAAATAACAGTTATTAGTTTAATCTTTAACTGATGGGAGCGCCAATCCGTTTCTAACCTACTGACCAGACATCCAGTATTTCGGGAGCAGAGAAAGCAGCGCAGTGCAACTGTAAAATGTAACGATGGCCGCAACGAAAAAATTCAGTCTGTGGACTAAAGTAAAAACCGGTGGCGAAAGAGAGCTTCGCACCAGTAGTAAAGTAATTTTGACCCTGCTTCCTTTTATCCTCTCCGGGTTGCTGTTTCAGGCGCTCGTTATGTTCGAACAGATTGACGGGGGTGCAGAGGTCATCGAGTTTCTGGCCTACGCCATCATCCTGCTTGTCGTAGCCATGTCACTGGTGACCCTCGTCATTTCGCTGATTGATTACCTCCGCTCACTTGAGTAGATCAGCACCATGCTGCCCGCACGACCCGCTGTCCAACATACCGCTATCGCTCATTCCAGCCGCGCTGGTTAAATGGCCAAGATGGTCGGAACATGCTTCGATATCCCGATGAGTTGATGCTCAGCTATGGCATGGTGATAGAGTGGAAACCGAATCGGCACCGCTCAGCGGCTTCCGAAGCGAGCGCGAAACGGTGGCGTGTTTTTTGCCGTTATTTCGAGTGACTGGTTGCAGGAGAGCGAAACCACCATTCAACTGTCTTGAAGTTCCTCTCATAGGCCCCTCATACAGCAACTTTTTTTCCAAATACACAATCCAAATCATGCGGCAAAAGCGGTTCTGAATTGAGCGCGCAACCCCCGCCTGAACAGATTTTATTTATCTCCGAATTGGAGAAATCTACCGCAAATGTCGAATTTTTCTGGATTTTGCGGTTGCAGCATATTATGCTCAATCTACAATGGCTGTCGTTGATACGAAACATGCTGGAGTAGGCTCATAACCAATATAAGGCACCTTAACCTACTACACATCAGTAGCTAAGAACCAATCCTTGAACCTGGAATTTCGGGAGTGAAACAATGTCGGAACAGCTAATTCAAGCGGAAAAACTGATGCAGCAGGCGCGCCGGTCGCTCGCGGCAACAGAGAAAGCGCTGAGCACTGCAATACAAAGTCTGCGGGAACATACGCTGGTGGATGGTCGGGTATCCGCAGCCAAGCTTGACGACTACCAGCTGGTCTCCTACGACACCGCGCTCTCGGCGGCGGAGGCGGCTGGAGCCTGGTTTGTACTCGATTACGCGGAACGCGTTCGCGAACGGGAGGGAGATCCCGCCCGCCCGCTCACGCTGGAAGAGCGTTGTGCGCTGCTGTTCACGGCCGAAGCGATCGAATCCATCCGCGCCCGGCTCGAATTGCGGCCGCAGGACTATGGGCTGACCCGCGAGGTGCTGGCAAAAACCCTCGACAGCGAATCACTGCAGAAATTTTGCTCGGAACAGTTGGCTGTGGAGCGGATGGCGGAACTGGGCAAAGCGGTCGCAGCGATGGAGGGCCGCACCGGTGCATATCTGCTCGACGACGACCACGAGATGATGCGCGACACCTTCCGCCGCTTCGCCAACGATGTGGTGATGCCACTGGCCGAGGATATCCATCGCGAAGATCTGATCATACCGGATGAGATTCTGGAAGGATTGACTGAACTCGGCTGTTTCGGACTTTCGATTCCGGAGCGTTTTGGCGGGCTGCAGGCGGACGACCGGGAAGACAACATGGGCATGATCGTGGTCACCGAAGAGCTCTCCAGGGGCTCCCTCGGCGCTGCAGGCAGCCTGATTACCCGGCCCGAGATTCTGACGCGAGCGCTGCTGAAAGGCGGCACCGAGGCGCAGAAGCAGAAATGGCTGCCGCGCCTGGCGGAAGCCAACCCGCTATGCGCGGTGGCGGTGACCGAGCCCAATTACGGCTCCGACGTAGCCGGCATGCGCTGCAAGGCCACCCGCACCGAGGGCGGCTGGCTGATCAACGGCGCCAAGACCTGGTGCACCTTCGGCGGCAAAGCCGGCGTGCTGCTGCTGCTGGCCCGCACCAATCCTGATCTCTCCAAGGGTCACAAGGGGCTCTCCATGTTTCTGGTGGAGAAGCCCTCCTCCGACGGCCATGAGTTCAGTCATCAGCAGGAGAACGGCGGCGTCATCACCGGCAAGGCAATCTCGACCATCGGCTACCGTGGCATGCACTCCTACGACGTCTTTTTCGACAACTACTTCGTTCCCGAAGAGAATCTGCTGGGCGGCCCCGAGGGCGAAGGCAGAGGCTTCTATTTCACTATGGCGGGCTTTGCCGGCGGCCGCATCCAGACTGCCGCGCGCGCAGTCGGGCTGATGCAGGCGGCTTTCGAGCGCGCCGTCTCCTATGCCGACGAACGCCAGGTATTCGGCAACTCAATCAACAAGTACCAGCTTACCCAGGTCAAACTGGCGCGCCTCGCCGCTTATCTGCTGGCCAGCCGTCAGTTTACCTACGCCGTCGGCCGGTTGATGGACGAAGGCAAGGGCGAGATGGAGGCAAGCATGGTGAAATTCTTCACCTGTAAAACCGCGGAGTGGGTTACCCGGGAGGCACAGCAGATCCACGGCGGCATGGGCTACGCCGAGGAGATGCCGGTGAGCCGCTACTTTCTGGATGCCCGCGTGCTCTCGATATTCGAAGGTGTAGAGGAGATTCTGGCGCTGAAAGTGATCGCCCGCGCACTGATCGACCGGGCGGGCGAGTCGGGGGTTTTATCAGCCTGACGCGTACTGCCAGCCACATTAACCCTTACCGCGGGAGAAGCTCACATGACCAGTGTGAAAACCGAGTCGAAAAAAGACCATCCCTGGCTGATGCGGACCTACTCAGGACACTCGTCGGCCAAAGCGTCAAACGAACTGTACCGGACCAACCTGTCCAAAGGTCAAACCGGATTGTCGGTCGCATTTGACCTGCCCACCCAGACAGGCTACGACGCCGATCATCCACTGGCTCGGGGAGAAGTGGGCAAAGTGGGCGTTCCGATCGGCCATATCGGCGATATGGAGACACTGTTCGATCAGATCCCGTTGGGCAAGATGAACACCTCCATGACCATCAACGCGACCGCCGCGTGGCTGTTGTCACTCTACATTGCCGCCGCAGAGCGCCAGGGAGTCGATCAGGCGCAGCTGCAGGGCACCACGCAGAACGATATTATCAAAGAGTATCTCTCCCGCGGGACCTACATCTTCCCACCGGAACCATCACTGCGCCTGACCACCGATGTAATCAGCTACACCGTCAACCGGATCCCGAAGTGGAATCCGACCAACATCTGCAGTTACCACTTGCAGGAGGCCGGCGCCACCCCGGTGCAGGAGCTCGCCTACGCGCTCTCGACCGCTATCGCGGTGTTGGACGCCATCCGCGACTCGGGCCAGATCAAGGCGGATGCCTTCGCCAATGTCGTCGGGCGCACCTCGTTTTTTGTCAACGCCGGCATTCGCTTTATCGAAGAGTGCTGCAAGATGCGTGCGTTCGCGGCGATGTGGGAGCAGCTCACGCGCGAGCGCTATGCGGTCGACGATGCCAAAATGCGACGCTTCCGCTACGGCGTCCAAGTCAATTCACTGGGGCTGACCGAGCCCCAGCCGGAAAACAACGTCCAGCGCATCGTGCTGGAAATGCTAGGGGTGACGCTGTCGAAAAAGGCGCGGGCACGGGCGATTCAGCTGCCCGCATGGAACGAGGCGCTCGGCCTGCCGCGGCCCTGGGACCAGCAGTGGGCGCTGCGCATGCAGCAGGTGCTGGCAATCGAGACCGATCTGCTGGAATACGGTGATATTTTGGATGGTTCACCGATCATCGAGGCCAAGGTGCGCAGTCTGATCGATGGTGCCGAAGCGGAGATGCAGCGCGTGCATGAGGAGGGCGGTATGATCCAGGCGATCGAGACCGGCTATGTCAAACGGCAGCTGGTCACCAGCCATACCGCCCGCATGCGCGCTATCGAGTCGGGTGATCTGAAAATTATCGGGATCAACAGTTTTACCGAAACCGCCGAGTCTCCCCTGACCGCCGGCGGCGACAGCGGCATCATGAAGGTCGATCCCGCTGCCGAGCGCGAGCAGATCGAACGTCTGAACGCTTTTCGCGCTGCGCGCAACGCCGCTGAGGTGGAAGCCGCGCTCAACAACCTCAAAGATATTGCCAGCAGCAGTGAAAACATCATGCCCGCATCCATCCGCTGCGCTCATGCCGGCGTCACCACCGGCGAGTGGAGCCGGGTGCTGCGCGACATATTCGGCGAGTACCGGGCGCCGACAGGGATAGATATCGCTGCGCTGAATTTGGCCGCATCGGATACCGTTGACAGTCTGCGGGAACGCACCCGGAAAACCGGCGAGGAGCTAGGCCGGCCGCTCAAGATCCTGGTCGGCAAACCCGGACTCGACGGCCATAGTAACGGCGCCGAACAGATCGCGGTCAAAGCGCGGGATGTGGGGTTCGAGGTGGTTTATGAGGGGATCCGGCTGACGCCTGAACAGATTGTCAAGGCAGCGGAAGAGGAAGGCGTCCATCTGATTGGACTCTCGGTACTCTCCGGCAGCCATCTGGAACTGGTCGAGGACGCCATGAGCCGGCTAGGTGAACTGGGGCTGTCGGAAGTACCGGTCATTGTCGGCGGCATCGTTCCACCGGAAGATGAGGCGAACCTGAAAACACGGGGCATCGCCGCGGTCTACACACCCAAAGACAGCGACATGAATCTGATCATGGCGGATCTGGTGAATATTATCCGCGAAAGCAACGGACTGGAGCGCTACGGCGCATTGCATTGATGTTGACTTCAAGCACCTATCCCGACCCGGACACGCTTGCTGCGGCAGTAACTGAAAGGGAACGGCCGGCGTTGGCAAAGGCGCTGAATCTGCTCGACGATAAACGTCCTGAAGCGCGCCGCCGCGCTGCCCGGCTGCTGCGGCTGCTGCCGCACGAACGGCTCTACGCGTCGGGCCATCTGATCGGCCTGACGGGCCCGCCGGGTGCCGGCAAATCGTCGCTCACCGCTGCGCTTATTACGATTTGGCGCAAGCGGGGTTTACGGGTGGCGGTACTGGCCGTGGACCCCTCCAGTCCGATCAGCGGCGGCGCGTTGCTGGGTGATCGGTTGCGCATGTTCTCAGGCCAGATCGACAACGAGGTATTCATCCGATCGCTTGCATGCCGCGGTGAATTCGGCGGTTTGAGTGCCGAAGTCTGGCCGATGAGTCTGGTGATGCTGGCGGCCTTCGATATCGTGCTGGTGGAGACCGTCGGCGTGGGACAGAAGGAGATCGACGTTTCGCGCTTGACCGATACCACCGTCTTCGTGGCCCAGCCCGCTTCCGGTGACAGTATTCAGTTTCTCAAAGCAGGCATCATGGAGGTGCCGCACCTGCTGGTGGTCAACAAAGCGGATCTGGGTCTGGCGGCACGCAAAACGCTGGCAGAACTGAGGGCCACCCTGAAGCCGGCGTTGCATGAGTCCAGCTGGCAAGTGCCTGCGCTAGCGGCCAGCGCTGCCCAGGGAACGGGTATAGCCGAGTTGGCTGACGGCATCGACGCGCACCGGCTGTGGCTGTTGGAGCAGAAGCAGCTGAGTCCACGCCGTAAGAAATTTCAGGCGGAGTGGGTGCTGAAACGTCTGGGCGAAGAGTTCGGCCGTTTCGGTATCGAATCTCTGGGCGGAACGAGCGCGCTGTTGATGGAGCTGGCGGAAGCCGGCAGTTCCCCATTCGAGCAATACGATGCAATGCGTCAACGATTCTTAAGCAACTGGAATGCTCCGCAGCGAGAACGATTAAAGTGTCCTTAGCTTTGTGAGTTACCGGAACACCGGACAGCCTGTAATCGGTCGGTAACCTGGTAACGGTAGTGTGTTTTATTAGGGGGAAACGGAACTAGAAAACGGGAGTACCCGGACAGAACAACGCATCTTCAGAAGAGATACGCGAAATGCCATGTCGGGTGGTAGGGAAACTTGAAGCTTCGGGAGGTTGTTCGAAAGACCTCGGAAATTCACCATACAAATTTATATAGAGAGGTAGAAAATGACGAAAGAGCTATACGATATCGGTGAGGCACCCCCGGTTGGAGAAGTCCCGGCCAAAATGCATGCCTGGTTGATTCGTGAAGAGCGCTTCGGAGAGCCTAGGAATTCGTTCCAGCTGGAAGTGGTGGACGTTCCCGAGATCGCAGACGATGAAGTACTGGTTTACGTGATGGCGGCCGGAGTCAACTACAACAATGTGTGGGCTGCGTTGGGAATCCCTGTGAACGTCATCAAAGCACGCAATAAAGCAGGCGAGCCTGAGGATTTCCATATTGGCGGCAGCGACGCGGCCGGCATTGTCTACAAGGTGGGCAAAGATGTCACTAACGTAAAAGTCGGCGACGAAGTGGTGACTCACTGCGGCACCTGGGACCGGAACTGTCCTCACGTACTGAAAGGCGGCGATCCGATGTACTCCCCCACTTTTAGAATCTGGGGCTACGAAACCAACTATGGCAGCTTCGCCCAGTTTACCAGAGTGCAGGCGCATCAATGCATGCCCAAACCCAAACATATGACCTGGGAGGCGGCGGCATCTTATGTGCTGGTGGGTGCAACAGCCTACCGCATGCTGCATGGCTGGAGCGAACACGCAATCAAACAGGGCGACGTAGCCTTGATCTGGGGCGGTGCCGGCGGTCTCGGCTCAATGGCCATCCAGATCTGTAAAGCGGCAGGCGCAACTTCGATCGCTGTCATCTCCAACAGCAACAAAATTGAATACTGTGAAAAACTGGGTGCCAAGGGCTGCATCGACCGGAACGCTTTCGATCATTGGGGCATGCTGCCGCACTGGAAGGATAATGTCGGCTACGGCAACTGGCTCAAGGGCGTACGTAAATTCGGTGCTGCGATCTGGGAAGTTTTAGGCGAGAAGCGCGGTCCGAATATGGTATTCGAACATCCCGGCGAATCGACCATGCCCACCTCCATGTTCGTCTGCGAAACCGGCGGCTCGGTGGTCATCTGCGCGGGCACATCAGGCTACAACGCCACCGTCGACCTGCGCTACCTGTGGATGCGCCAGAAGCGCGTTCAAGGCTCCCACTTTGCCAATGACGAGCAGTCCTATGCGATGAATCAGCTGGCGATCGACGGACACCTGGATCCCTGCATGTCGCGCGCGTTCACCTGTGCCGAGTTGCCACAAGCGCACCAACTGATGTACGAGAACAAACATCCACACGGCAATATGTCGGTGCTGATCGGGGCTCCGGAGTTTGGCCTGGGCGCGACCACAAAAGCACCGGTGCCGGCAAGCATCGATGCGCGCAATGTTCCACTGGCTACTGTGCATAGCGTTCCCAACCCATTCCCCGCAGATTACGCGCTGCCTGGTATAGAAGTTGACGAAGACAGCGAGCCGGTTATGGTGGATGACGGCACTAAGGTCAAAGACCTGATGTTCCTGGGATTGATCTCCTGCGGACCGGAAGATAGCGTTGAAACTGTTGCCCGCACCATGATCGGCAACGATATCCACGCGGTCGTGGTTAAGGAAGAGGATCAGGCGATCGGCGTGGTTTCCCAAACCGATATCGTGCTGGCACGTCAGGGCCGCAGTGCCGACGATCTGCGTGCGATGACGGCACGGGAAATCATGAACCCGGGCTGCCTGACCTGCGACCAGGATACAGCGCTTTCGGATGCGGTAACGACCATGACGAAGATGCGCATCCACCGCCTGGTGGTGACCGAGAACCGGGATGGCCAGGCTGTGCCAGTCGGTATCGTCTCGCTGACAGACGTAGTCCGGAAACTGGTGGTGGAAAGTTGATCCACTAGCGCTATCGATGCGTTCAGAGCCCTCCCCGGCCTTGTGCCGCGGAGGGCTTTTTGTTATCCATGCGGAGACAGGTGCAACAGCTCAAAGCGCTGGTCAAAAAAAGCTGGCTGTATGCGGAGGGATGCTTACCGGGACAACCGGGCGCGGGATGGCGGCCCCCGGGGTTTAAGGTGAGCATTTTGCCGGCGATTTCGGGTGCGGGGATTTCTGCTGTTGCGGATGCCCTCTAAAGAATTTCGCTGGCCGGCGCAATATCGGCAAACACCCTGGCTGCCATCCAGTTGCCGAGATCGCCGGTCAGTGCTTTCGGGCCAACCACCTTCAACCTGTTGTCGGCGACCGCCTTGCGGTAATTGATCTGCCCCATCCAGACTTCGGCCATGGTGACCACGGTGGTGGTGATATAGACATCGACATTCTTGCCGGGATCGTTGACGCAAACATCGATCTCGTTGTCGGTCACCACCATCCACCAGTCGGGATACTCCCTGATATCTGTGAACTTGAAGCGGATGACCGTCTCGTCTCCGATCAGATTCTCCGGATTGATACTGCGCTTGAGGTAGAGCATCAACAGTTCGACGTCGTAATCCCGTTCGGTGAGATTGGAGCGAGCCCAGCGCATGCCCCATTCGCCCAGCGATTTGATGACCGGCAACAGCTCGTTGCAGGAGCCTGTCGGAAAATATTCGTAGCCCTTCTGATTGGGGATCTTCTTCTTCAGCACCAATCCATGCTGTTCCAGCGAGTCGAGCCGTTTGGACAGCATGGTGGGTGAGATCTGACTGAGGCCGCGCTGCAGTTCGTTGTATCGCCTGCCCCCCATCAACAGCTCGCGGATGATCAACAGCGTCCACCGCTCACCGAGTATCTCGTTCGCCTTCGCGATCGGGCAGAACTGACCGTATTCCATGTGCCCCCTCTCTTTACTCTCTCTGCAAGTTGCGCCCGAAGCGACACGAGCCTGGCCGGATCCAGCAAGTTTAACTTCAAAAAGTGTAGCTGATTACTACAGATTCCGTAGTTATTTACTACAGATTTCGTTGTAGAGCTGACCGAAGGGTGGAACCTAAGATTTAACCATCGGAAATAACACCGATTAACACCAGGAGAACAGCATGAATACCTTCGGCATCAACAAGATCGGTACGATCGCCACGGCGATCCTGTCTATTGGGGTGGTCAGCGGCTGTGAATACTGCCAGCCCCTGCTCCTCGCCACGATCGGCGCCATGGCCATCGGCGCCTTTACCAGGCGGGCGGTAACGACCTCCCCGGATGACCTGATTGAGATGTTCAGCCACTTAGCCCATTAAAAACAACGCACTATGGAGATTAGCATGAAAAAATCACTCGTCCTGCTCTACGGAACTATCAACTACGCACTGGGCTCCGCCGCGCTGGTAAGCCTGATCGCGTTCCTGTTCAACCTGATACCGGCCAACCCGCTGCTTCCCAACCTCGATGGGGAAGCCTCAACCACGACCGCTAATGCCGTCGTGATCAACATCGGCCTGATGCTGCTGTTTGCACTTCAGCACAGTATCATGGCGAGACCTGCGTTCAAGCATCGTCTCGCACGACTGCTGCCGGAAGCGGCCGAGCGCAGCACGTTCATGTTGGCAACCGCCGTTGTCACCTTCGCGATGATCGCGCTCTGGCAGCCGATACCCAGTGTGCTCTGGCAGGCCGATGATGCCGTGCTTTACAACAGCCTGCTTAGCATCGGCTTGGGCGGTTGGGCGCTGGTGTTTTACGCCACCTTCCTGATCGACCACTTCGACCTGTTCGGCCTGCGTCAGGTTTGGTTCCACTTCACAGGAAAACCTTACACACACTTGCCGTTCAAGCTGAACTCGCTGTATGGCTATATCCGCCACCCCATTATGACGGGCGTTTTTATCGGCATCTGGTTTACGCCGGTGATGACGGTCGGTCATCTCCTGTTCGCAATCGGCATGTCTGCCTACATCCTGATCGGCGTATATCACGAAGAGAGGGATCTGGTAACTGCTTTCGGTGAACGTTACCGGAGCTACATCCAATCAACCGGAAAATTCCTGCCGCAGATCGCAAACCGCGCTGCAAAAAGCGACAGCGCTGTTAACGCGCGGTGATGCAGAGGTCATGAAGGTGTCGGAGAGATAAACCGGTGAACTCTCCGCCACCTTCAATCATTTAAGTTCAGCAACCTGGCGTACGGGCTCGGACTCCCCGGGCCTGCGTCATTCAGACCCGCTGTCTCAAGGATGCCGCAATCGTTGCCAGTACCAACCGCCGTTGTCCCGGTCCGGCGTACGGAAGGGGTGGCAACGATAGTTTACCGGCGCACGTGAAGAGCGCCGTTTCCAGTAGCTCTGTGTTAGTAGCCGTAAAGACCGCCCCACTCGGTCGATCTGACTGCCCCGTTGAGCTGGAAGCGGCACAGACGGCAAGCATTAACCTTGGCCGCTGCCAGCGTGACAAACATGGCAACACACCTTGCACCTGCAGCCGTGTATCCCCTTGTTTCGACAGTCGAGAATGCACTGGAGGGATGGCAAATAACGGCATACTGGAATTTTCGCTGGAAAGCAGCCTGGCGGGGCAATGAGGTGGGCGTAACTATAGACCGCGTCGGCAGCAAAGCAGAATCGTCGCCCGAAACCCCGGTTAAACTTTTTCCTGGCAGCAACCGATATCCTGATTAAGTCTCCTGGAAAATGAACCTGAAAGGTGGACCGCGGTCGAATGATAAAGCTGACCAAGTGCAACACAACTCGGAGCAGATTTGGAAAATCTATTCTAAGCTTGAGGCTAAGAAAGCAGTCATTATTGTCATGAGTTGTAAAGCGGTTCTGCACCCATCATATCCGGTTCATGCTGTAACTGAACGACTCATTGAATACTGACAGGAGATCATCGAACACACACCTAGCATGTGGCAGATCATTGGGGCTGCATCGCCGCAAAGTCTGCCGGGAGGGACGACTCCATGAGCATTTTTACACACTATCAATCCCGCTTCGAAACCACTCAGCAAGCGGAAATGTCACTTGAAGAGTATCTGATCGCTTGCCGCGAAGACAGGGCGATGTACGCGACTGCCGCTGAACGCCTGCTGATGGCGATCGGTGAGCCGGAAATGATTGACACCAGCAAAGACCCACGCCTGAGCCGTATCTTTTCCAACAAGGTCATCAAAACCTACCCGACCTTTGACGGCTTTTACGGCATGGAGGAGTCAATCGAATCAGTCGTATCGTTTCTGCGGCATGCGGCCCAAGGACTCGAGGAGAAAAAGCAGATCCTCTACCTGTTAGGCCCGGTGGGGGGCGGCAAGTCGTCCCTTGCCGAACAACTCAAACTTCTGATGGAGAAGGTTCCCTTCTATGCACTGAAGGACTCTCCTGTGAATGAGAGCCCGCTGGGCCTATTCGATCCGGAGCAAGACGCTGAAGCGTTGCAAGAAAATTACAATATTCCGGTACGTTACCTGCGTACAATACCCAGCCCTTGGGCGGTAAAACGGCTGCGGGAGTACGGCGGCGATATCAGTAAATTTCGTGTGGTAAAACTCTGGCCGAGCCGGTTGAGTCAGCTTGCCATCGCCAAAACCGAGCCGGGAGACGAGAATAACCAGGACATCTCCAGCCTGACCGGCAAGGTTGATATTCGCAAACTGGAGGAGTTCTCTCAGGACGATCCCGACTGTTACAGTTTCTCCGGCGGACTCTGCCTGGCCAATCAGGGATTGCTGGAATTCGTCGAGATGTTCAAAGCGCCGATCAAGGTGCTGCATCCGCTGCTGACCGCAACCCAGGAAGGAAACTACAAGGGCACCGAGGGCATTTCGGCCATCCCGTTCGATGGCATCGTGCTGGCGCACTCGAATGAATCCGAATGGCAGAGTTTCAAGTCCAACAGGAACAACGAAGCTTTTCTCGACCGTGTATTGATCGTCAAGGTGCCCTACTGCCTGCGAATTTCCGAGGAGCGCCAGATCTACGAGAAACTGCTGCGCAATTCCAGTCTGTCGGAAGCGCCCTGCGCACCGGATACGCTCAAAATGATGGCGCAGTTTTCGGTGCTGACACGCCTGAAAGAACCGGAAAACTCCAATATTTGGAGTAAAATGCGGGTCTACGACGGCGAGAATCTAAAAGATACCGATCCCAAGGCGAAGAGTCTGATGGAGTACAAGGATTACGCCGGCGTCAACGAAGGAATGACCGGTCTCAGCACCCGCTTCGCTTATAAGATTCTCTCCAAGGTGTTCAACTTCGACTCCACCGAAGTAGCTGCAAATCCGGTTCATCTGTTGTATGTACTGGAGCAGCAGGTGATGCAGGAACAATTTCCGCCAGAGCTTCAGGAGCGCTATCTGGGCTACATCAAAGGACATCTGGTGCCCGAGTATATCGAATTCATCGGCAAAGAGATTCAAACCTCTTACCTGGAGAGTTATTCAGAGTATGGGCAGAACATTTTTGACCGCTACGTCACATACGTCGACTACTGGCTGCAGGATCAGGAGTACCGTGATCCGGAAACCGGTGAGTTCCTGGACCGTTCGGCGCTGAATGAAGAGCTGGAGAAGATCGAAAAACCGGCCGGCATCTCCAACCCCAAAGACTTCAGAAACGAGATCGTCAATTTTGTGCTGCGTGCCAGAGCCAATAACCATGGCCGCAATCCGAGATGGACAAGTTACGAAAAACTGCGCACTGTCATCGAGAAAAAGATGTTTTCTAATACCGAAGAGCTACTGCCGGTGATCAGCTTCAACGCCAAATCTTCGACTGAAGATCAGACCAAACATGAGAACTTCATCAGCAGGATGATGGAAAAAGGCTACACCAGGAAGCAGGTAAGACTGCTGTCTGAGTGGTATCTGCGAGTCAGGAAATCCAACTAAAGAGGAGCGGGAGATTGCACAAAAGCAGTTAACTTTGATTCCTGGAGTACGCAGATGGCCATGATCATAGACCGCAGAGTGGATGGTCGAAACAAGAGCGCAGTCAACCGACAGCGCCTGATCAAGCGCTACAAACGCCAGATAAAAAAGGCGGTTTCGGAGGCTGTGACAAAGCGTTCGATCACCGATATCGGCTCCGGCGAGAAGGTGAATATTCCCACCCGCGATGTTGCGGAACCGGTCATTCACCATGGGAGAGGCGGTGTTACGGAACGGGTCTATTCCGGCAACAAGGAGTTTGTGAAAGGCGACCAGATCGAGCGTCCGAAACAGCAGTCCGGACAGGCAGGTGGCGGCGAGGGTTCAAACAGCGGGGAGGCAGAGGATGATTTCGCCTTCGAAATATCCAAAGACGAGTATCTGGATCTGTTGTTCGAAGAGCTGGCACTGCCCAATCTGGTCAAAAAGAGCAGCATCGTCAAACAGGCCAGCAAGAGCATGGTCAGGGCTGGTTTCTCCAACACCGGCGTTCCTGCCAATCTCAATCTGATACGCACCATGCGGCGCGCCAAGGGACGAAAAATTGCCATTGCAGCGCCCTACCGTCAACTGCTGTCCGATTTGCGGAACGAGCTGGAGCAGGAGCTGGAGAGAACGCCGACGAACGAAGCTCGGATTAAAGAGCTGCGGGAAAAAATCGGCGTTATCTCGGCTAAAATCGCCAGCGTACCCTTCATCGACACTTACGATCTGAAGTTCAACCAGTACATTGCACAGCCCAAACCTGTCACCCAGGCCGTCATGTTCTGCATCATGGATGTCTCAAGCTCAATGAGCCAGGAGACAAAAGATATCGCCAAACGATTTTTTATTCTGCTCTATCTCTTTCTCAGCCGAAGCTACGAGAAGACTGATGTTGTATTCATCAGGCACCACACCTCGGCTGAGGAGGTGGATGAACAGACCTTTTTCTACTCCAGAGAGTCGGGCGGCACCATCGTCTCCAGTGCGCTGAAAATGACCGCAGATATTATCCGGCAACGCTATCCGATCAACGACTGGAATATTTACGCAGCGCAAGCCAGCGACGGCGATGACTGGATAGACGACATCCCGTTGTGCAGCGATCTACTGAGCAATACTATTCTGCCCCTGCTTCAGTATTACGCCTATGTTGAGATAAACAACAATGGTCATCATGCACTATGGAAAGCGTATGAATCCATTGAGCAGCGATTTGAGTCGTTCGCGATGCGGCAGATTGCATCGGTTGAGGAGATCTACCCGGTGTTCCACGAACTGTTCAAAAGGAAGGAAAAATGAGTTCAGGTTCGCAGGACGAGATGCAGGAAAATCTGATTTCCGCCGGTTCCGACTGGACGTTTGACCTGATTGAGCGATTCAACGATGAGATCGGCTGCATAGCGAAGGAAGAGTACAACCTGGACTGCTACCCGGTACAGTTGGAGCTGATCTCGAGCGAACAGATGATGGATGCCTATGCTTCGGTCGGCATGCCCATCGGCTACCACCACTGGAGTTTCGGCAAGCAGTTCGTTACTTCCGAACACCACTACAAACGCGGCCAGATGAATCTGGCGTACGAGATCGTCATCAACTCCAATCCTTGTATTGCATATCTCATGGAGGAGAACACCCTGACGATGCAGGCGCTGGTGATTGCGCATGCCGCTTACGGTCACAACAGCTTCTTCAAGGGCAACTACCTGTTCAAATTGTGGACCGACGCCGAGGCGATTATCGACTACCTCATATTCGCCAAAAACTATGTTTCAAAATGCGAAGAGCGCTACGGCGTAGATGAAGTGGAACTGCTGCTCGACTCCTGCCATGCATTGATGAATATCGGGGTCGACCGTTACAAACGGAAATCCAGGAGCACGTTGCAGGACGAGGAGTATGTCCAAAACGATCGTGAACAACGCCTGCAGCACGACGTGCATGAACTCTGGCAGCGGTTGGGTATCCGCAAGGAGGAGAAGAAGGAGGAGAGCAAGGTACGGTTTCCGCCGGAGCCGCAGGAGAATGTGCTCTACTTCATCGAAAAAAACGCGCCGTTACTCGAGTCATGGCAACGCGAAATCGTACGCATTGTCAGGAAGATCGCCCAATATTTCTATCCGCAGCGGCAGACACAGGTGATGAATGAGGGTTGGGCCTGTTTCTGGCACTACACCATCATGAACAGGATGTACGACAAGGGGCTGGTTAACGACTCATCGATGCTGGAGTTTATCCATACCCACAGCAACGTGATCACCCAGCCGGGATATGACAGCAGGTTCTATTCGGGCATCAACCCCTACGCGCTGGGATTTAAAATGATGTCCGACATCAAACGGATATGCGATAACCCGGACGACGAGGACCGGCAGTGGTTCCCGGACATTGCCGGTTCGGACTGGCGGGAAACACTCGATTTCGCAATGCGTAATTTCAAGGACGAGAGTTTTGTCGGTCAGTATCTGTCGCCGAAAATCATTCGGGAATTCCGCCTCTTCTCCATCCTGGATGACGACACGGAGAACACGATGCGGGTGACAGGAATCCACAATACGCGGGGCTACGAGAATGTGCGCCGGGCCTTGAGCAATCAGTATGACTTGGGCAATTTGGTGCCCAATCTGCAAATTTATAACGTTGACCATACCGGCGACCGGACTTTGACGCTGCGGCACTACATTGACAAGCGCAGACCCTTGGCCGATTCTACTAAAGAGGTGCTGAAACATCTGCACCGGCTCTGGGGCTTCAAGGTACAGATCGAGAGCGTCGATGAGATGGGCAATACCTCGATCAGCCACAGATGTCCTGAAGCTTGAGTCAAGTTGGGGAGGCTATTTCCCGCTCACAAACAGCGTCCCAAAAATAGGAATTCTGTCCCGGTCAACCTGCATCGCTAGTCAAAAGTCAATGGCATGGGGCAGGCAGTTGGTAATATCCAACCAAGGAGTGCCACATGCGCGGACACCACAGACACCTTTCGGAAATGCCGCTTGAGTTTTCGCTCGAATTGAAAAATCAGGCAGCCCATGAACGACTGGTAAACATAAGCAGTGGCGGGCTCGCTTTTTCCACCCGGATCGGCGTTCGGCCCGGCGCCTCAATTCACATTAGAATCCCCTTGGGCAAGCACTTTTTCGATGTGGATGGCTGCGTGGTCTGGTGCCATAAAACCGACCATCGTTACGAAGTGGGCGTGCGGTTCGACAATCCGCAATCCGAACACCGGGCACAGATGATCGATCAGCTGTGTCATATC
This sequence comes from Chromatiaceae bacterium, assembly GCA_024235255.1. GTDB lineage: Bacteria > Pseudomonadota > Gammaproteobacteria > Chromatiales > Chromatiaceae > HKST-UBA178. The sequence goes on along the minus strand of JACKMT010000006.1, from coordinate 35,867 downwards.
GAGCGTTACCGCTGGAAAGTACAGGATGAGGAGGGCCGGCAGTTGACCAGCGAGGAGGCGGCGATGGAGTGGATATCCCGTTACGCCAATGCGTTCAGACATTGACGCAACGGAATCTGTACCTTTGTTTCGATTAGCCCAGTGCTTCCGCCAACTCCGGCAACGCGTCAAACAGGTCGGCAACCAGTCCATAATCGGCCACCTGAAAAATGGGTGCCTCTTCATCTTTATTGATGGCGACGATCACCTTGCTCTCCTTCATGCCGGCCAGATGCTGGATGGCACCTGATATACCGACTGCAATGTAGAGCTCGGGCGCGACAATCTTGCCGGTCTGGCCCACCTGATAGTCATTGGGAACGAAACCGGCATCAACCGCAGCGCGCGAAGCGCCGATGGCAGCACCCAGTTTATCCGCTACAGCTTCTATCAGCTTGAAATTCTCGCCGCTGCCCATACCCCGGCCACCGGAAATCACCACCCTGGCGCTGGTCAATTCGGGGCGCTCCGAAACCGTCAGCTCCTGACCGACGAAGCTGGCTCCGGGAAACGCATCCGCTGCGGCGATCTGCTCAATCGCCGCACCGCCACCCTCTGCTGCAACCGCATCGAATCCGGTGCTACGCACGGTAATCAGCTTGATGCTGTCTTTGCTCTGCACCGTCTGCAGCGCGTTGCCGGCGTAAATCGGCCGGACGAAGGTATCCTCCGACTCCACCGCGACGATTTCCGAAATCTGCGCCATGTCAAGCTGTGCCGCTACGCGCGGCATAAAATTTTTGCCTGAGGTGGTGGCAGGCGCCAGAATATGACTATAGCCCGCTGCCAGACTGACGATCAGTTTCGCCAGGCTCTCCGCCAGGGGATGGCTGTAGCTCTCACTATCTGCAACCAGCACCTTGTTTATTCTCGCGACCCTGGCACCCGCTTCGGCGACGGCACTACAGTTGTGGCCGGCAACCAGCAGCGCTATCTCCGCGCCAAGTTTTTCGGCTGCGGCAACCGTGTTCAGCGTGGCAGCCTTCAGTTCGTTATTGTCGTGTTCAGCAATTACCAGAATAGTCATCAGATCACCTTCGCTTCGTTACGCAGTTTGTCGAGCAGTTCCGTGACGCTCCCCACCTTGATGCCCGCCTCCCGCTGCGGCGGCTCGGTCACCTTCAGCGTCACCAGGCGAGACGCTATATCCACTCCGGTCTCCGCCGCCGGAATCACCTCGAGCGGCTTTTTCTTCGCCTTCATGATATTCGGCAACTTTGCGTAGCGCGGTTCGTTCAGACGCAAATCCGTGGTAATGACTGCCGGCAGGCCAATTTTGATGGTTTCCAGCCCACCGTCGATCTCCCGGGTGACACTCGCATCGCCCTCCCCCAATACGACTTTTGACGCGAATGTGGCCTGCGACCATGCCAGCAGCGCGGCGAGCATCTGCCCGGTCTGATTGCTGTCGTCATCGATCGCCTGCTTGCCCAGAATCACCAGGTCGGGATTTTCACGATCGACAACGAATTTCAGCAGCTTGGCCACCGCCAACGGCTGCAACTCATCGTCGCTCTGCACTAAAATGCCGCGGTCGGCGCCCAGCGCCAGCGCATAGCGGATGGTCTCCTGGCACTGGGCCACGCCCAGAGAGACGACCACCACCTCCTCCGCCTTTCCGGCCTCCTTGATGCGAATCGCCTCCTCGACTGCGATCTCGTCGAAAGGATTCATGGACATTTTCACATTGGCTGTGTCAACGCCGGTTTGATCCGCCTTGACCCGGATTTTTACGTTGTAGTCAACGACCCTTTTGACTGCGACTAAGATTTTCATCGCTCACCCTTCATTTCATTTAGTTGTATTAAAAGCAACTGTTCGTTGTGGTTATAACAGCATTGAATTGACCCCTAAGCCGGCCTCAGTATAATGACGTTAACGTAAACGTCAATGCAGCAGGCATCGACTGGAAGAGGTTACCTTGAAACGCGAAACAAACGCGGGTAACTATATCATAAGTCTCGACTATCATTGCCGTTCGCCTGTTCCGCAGGATACGAATTCAGGCATCGGGTTGCCGATATTTTCGCCGCCCTGGAGTTGCATTTTTATTAATTTCGCCGTTGCGGATCACAATTCCCGCACCTTGGCGTCTCTCACCTGAACCACCTGGCTATAGGGAGCTACCGACCATGCCCAGCTATCGAGCCCCAATCCGCGATCTGCAGTTCGTCTACCATGAATTATTAAACGCTGATCAGACACTCGCCTCGCTCCCCGGCTTCGAGGAGACAACCGCCGACCTGGTGGATGCGATCCTGGAAGAGGGCGCCAAACTGTTCGAACAGAAGATCCAGCCGTTGAATCAGCTCGGCGACAAGCAGGGGTGCCGCTTCGAGGCAGGCGAAGTCACGACTCCCGACGGCTTCAAGGAGGCCTACAACGCCTATATAGAGGGCGGCTGGGGATCGTTGGCAGTAGACCCCGAGTGGGGCGGTCAAGGGCTGCCGGAGACGATAAGCTTCATGCTGGAGGAGATGCTCACTTCGGCCAATGTCTCGTTCAGCCTCTACCCCGGCCTCACCCGCGGCGCCATTTCTGCCATCAACAGTCATGCCGACGATGAACTGAAAGCACGCTATCTGCCGAAAATGGTGGAGGGGGTTTGGAGCGGCACCATGTGCCTGACGGAATCCCAAGCCGGAACCGATCTGGGCCTGGTCCGCACCAAAGCGGAACCGCGTCCGGACGGCAGCTACGGGATTACCGGCACGAAGATATTTATCACCGGCGGCGAGCAGGACCTGACCGAAAACATCATTCACCTGGTGCTGGCGCGTCTGCCCGGCTCACCGGAGGGCATCAAGGGCATCAGCCTGTTTCTGGTGCCAAAATTCCTGCCCGACGACGACAATGAACCGGCTCAACGCAACCATGTCAGTTGCGGTGCCATCGAACAGAAAATGGGAATTAAGGGATCATCGACCTGTGTGCTCAATTTCGATAATGCGCAGGGCTTTCTGATCGGACCGGAACACCGCGGTCTCGCCTGCATGTTTACCATGATGAACGCGGAGCGCCTGGCCATCGGCATTCAGGGGCTGGGATTGGGAGAGGTCGCCTATCAGAACGCAGTGGCATACGCCCGGGACCGGCTGCAGAGCCGCGCCGCCGGCGGCAGCGCGGCGCCGCAGCTGAGTGCAGATCCGCTGCTGGTGCATCCAGATATCCGGCGCATGCTGCTTACGACCCGCGCTTACAATGAGGGAGCCAGAGCCGTTGCGGTGTGGACCGCGGTTAACATCGACCTGAGTCACCGCCATCCGGATGCCGCCAAGCGCGCCGAAGCTGACGATCTGGTCTCGCTTATTACGCCGGTGATAAAGGCTTTCTTCAGTGACTACGGCTACGAAACCACCGCCCTTTGCCAGCAGGTCTTCGGCGGTCACGGCTATATCAGCGAATGGGGCATGGAACAATTCGTGCGCGATGCCCGCATCGCCCAGATCTATGAGGGAACCAACGGCGTTCAGGCGCTGGATCTGGTGCGCCGCAAGCTTTTCATCCACGACGGGCGCCTGCCCGACCGCTTCTTCCGGCTGTTGGCCGACTACATCGAGCAACAGCGTACTAATCAACCGCTCCAGCCTTATCTCACACCCTTCATCGAAGCCCTGAATCTGTTGCGTGACCTGACCGCGTGGCTGACTGAACAGGGCAGCGAAAATCCGAACCAATTGGGTGCCGCCGCCACCGACTACCTGCGGATATTCGCCCTGACCACCAGCGCCTGGATGTGGCTGCGGATGATTGCCGTTGCGCTGGAAAATCGTGACGGAAACGAGGTTGATTTTTATCGCAGCAAAATCCAGACCGGTGGTTTTTTTCTGGGCCGGCTGCTGCCCCAGATTCATGCACTCAACATGGCGGTCCGATCGGGATCGGATCTTCTGATGGATATGCGGGATACCGACTTTTGATATTACTTTCTTGAAGTTATAGATACTATTTAATCCATAACATCGTGTTTTACACAGAATCCCTTGTTTCCAAACTACCGGAAAGGTCTGGCCCGGGACAACCCGGCGGAGCGACAGATGCCGAAAATAAGCAGCGACGAATTCAACCACATACTGAAAGAGGAGTTGCAGTGGGCCAGGGACATGGGTATGCGGCTGGAACAGATGGAGGCTGGCCGGGCGGTCATGCGGCTCCCCTATCTGGCCAGCTCGACCCGTCCGGGCGGCACTATTTCCGGACCCCACATGATGATGCTGGCGGATGCCTGTATGTACGCCGTCGTACTGGGGCTGATCGGAAAAGTCAAATTGGCGGTAACCACCAATTTCAACATCAATTTTCTGCGCAAACCGATGCAGACCGACCTGCTGGCCGAAGGAACGATCATCAAACTGGGCAAGCGCCTGGCGGTACTGGAGGTCTCCGTGTTGACTGCAGAAGATGATGAGCTGGTGGCCCACGCAACCGGGACCTACTCTATCCCCCCGTCGGGTGAATAATGGAGGACTCACCGGCACCAAAAAACTAAATTAGAATTTAATAAATTTAAATGTTAGTTAATTGATAATTATCAATGCACGACCGGCTTGATACTGATGAAATAATCCCAAGCTCGGAGACACCCGGACAAAGGCAGTATCGAAGTAGTGCCGGGTGGCTCCGGACTTCTCTCATCCTCACTCCTTTTGGTGATTTCAGTTTCTAAGCCCAGCGCAGTTGGCTGGGTTTTTTTTGCGCTGTCCGCCAGGTTCACCCGATGGCATAATTACTTCGCTCGATCCAGCCTGGAACAACCGCGGACAATGCCTGTCATCCATGTCAGAAAACCATCGGGATAGAATCTACCGGAACCCGGAACAGCCGCCTGCGGAGTTTGTTTTCGATCGGCGGGTGGCACAGGTATTTCCCGATATGATTCAGCGGTCTGTGCCAGGATATGCCACTGTCATCAACATGCTCGGCGTATTGGCCGGGGAGTATGTTCAGCCGGATTCCGTCGTTTATGACCTGGGGTGTTCGCTGGGTGCCTGCGCGCTGGCGCTGGCCGGCAGCATAACCGCGCCTAAGTGCCGCATTGTGGCAGTAGATAACTCCCCGGATATGATCGAACAGGCGCAACAACAGCCGCAGCTTCAACAACTGGCCACGCCGATCGAGTGGATCCACGCCGACATCCGGGAGATTCCGATTGCAAACGCCTCGATGGTGATTCTCAACTTCACGCTGCAGTTCGTTCCGCCTGCGGCGAGGCTGGAGCTGTTGCGCAGTATCCACCAGGGACTGAGGCCCGGCGGACTGCTGCTGTTGTCGGAAAAGATCAGTTTCGAGGATCCACAGCAGGAGCGGCTGCAGATCGATATGCACCATGCCTTCAAGCGCGCCAACGGCTACAACGAACTGGAGATCAGCCGCAAGCGCAGCGCGCTGGAGAAGGTACTGATCCCGGAGACGCTGGAGCAGCACTGCACACGGTTGGCCGACGCCGGATTCAGCCGCACCGATCTCTGGTTTCAATGCTTCAATTTCGTCTCGCTGGTGGCGCGTCCTTGATCGACATAGGCCCCCTTTGCGCCATTATGCGCAAAGGTCCGCTGGCCCCCTGGGCGGAGCTGCTGCCTTCACAGATGGCGGTGTGCCGCAACTGCCGCCACGGTGATTTCGACCTCTGGATGCAGCATATCGAAGCACTGCCGCGGATCTCCGCACAGCGCGTCGAACTCGACCGTGATTGCATTAGCGCGCTGCCGCGGCAGGCACTGCCGGCGGAGATGCTGCGCGATCTGGAAACCGGACTGAAACAGCTGCACCCCTGGCGCAAGGGACCCTTCAACATCCACGGTGTGCATATCGACACCGAATGGCGTTCCGACTGGAAATGGCGGCGGCTGCAACAGGCGATCACGCCGCTCAACGGTCGCCGGGTGCTGGATGTCGGCTGCGGCAACGGCTATCACTGCTGGCGCATGATTGGCGCCGGCGCCGAACTGGTGATCGGCATCGACCCGACCCAGCTCTATCTGGCCCAGTTTCTCGCCATCGGAAAGTTCCTCGGTACGCAATGGCCGGTGCATCTGCTGCCGCTCGGCATCGAAGACATTCCACCGGAACTGCACGCCTTCGACAGCGTCTTCTCGATGGGCGTGCTCTACCATCGGCGCTCGCCGCTGGACCATCTGCTGGAGCTGCGCGGCTGCCTGCGGCGCGGCGGTGAACTGGTACTGGAGACGCTGGTGATCGAAGGCCCCGAAGGATCCACACTGCTCCCCTCCGGCCGTTACGCCAAGATGCGCAACGTCTGGTTCATCCCCTCGCCCGAGACGCTGGCAGGCTGGCTGCTTCGCTGCGGCTTCCGCGACATCAGAATCGTCGATGTCAGCTTCACCACCACCGAAGAACAGCGCGCGACCGAATGGATGCGGTTCGAGTCGCTGGCCGATTATCTGGATCCATCTGACCCATCACGAACCATCGAAGGCTATCCGGCGCCAAGGCGGGCGATAGTTACCGCGATCAGCAGCTGATAATAGCTTGGCTCCGGCCTTCATCCGAAGCGGTAAAATGACACAACAGCAGAATCGATGGCGGCCGTGGGGGATGTCGAGGTAGGTTCTATTTCCTGCGGTTGATGATTGGAGGATAATCTGGCGCTTATGCACATTAAGTCGATTGCCCGCATCATTGGCCTCTGCTCAGTTGGGTTCAGCATCCTCCTTTTCCTTCCGGTGATGGTTGGGATGATCTACGAAGAGAGCGATCTGGGCCATTTTTGGGTCACGATAGGGGTTACCGTAGTAACCGGCAAGCTGTTGATGGTGCTGGGCGGCTCCCATCAGGAGCTCAACAACCGCGACGGTTTTCTGATCGTGGTCATTTTCTGGTTTGGCCTGAGCGCGGTTGCCGCACTGCCGTTTATGTTTAGCGGTAAGCTGGGTTTTGTAGACGCGGTGTTCGAAGCGGCCTCTGCCTTCACGACTACCGGCGCCACGGTAATCAACGGTCTCGACGCGCTGCCGAACTCCTTCCTTTTCTACCGCCAATTTTTACAATGGCTGGGCGGGATGGGGATGGTGGTGCTGGCGATCGCGATACTGCCGATGCTCGGTATCGGTGGTATGCAGCTATACCGCGCGGAAGCCCCAGGCCCCTTCAAAGAGGAGAAACTGACCCCCAGATTGAGACAGACCGCGCGCTATTTGTGGGTTTTTTATCTCGGTCTTACGATAGCCAATACGCTGGCTTACTGGGCTGCCGGTATGACGCTGTTCGACGCCATCTGCCATAGCTTCGCCACAGTGTCGACGGGTGGATTTTCCACCCACGATGCCAGCCTGGGATACTTTAAAAGCGCTACCATCGAACTGATAGCGGTGCTGTTCATGACACTTGGCGCGATCAATTTCAGTGTCCATTTCGTGGTATGGCGTTCACACAATCCACTCCATTATCTGCAGAACGCGGAGGTGCGGACATTCCTGGTGGTGATCCTGACGGCGGTGCTGGTGATTACGCTGGTACTCGAAGACACCGGAGAGTATCCCGGCTATACATCCAGTCTCCGCAACGGCGTGTTTGAGGTGGTGTCGGTGATAACCAGCACCGGCTTCGGCACCGTGGATTTTTCCCACTGGCCAAGCTTCCTGCCGGTGCTGCTGATCTTCATCGGCTTCATTGGCGGCTGCGGCGGTTCCACCGCCGGCGGCATGAAGGTCATCCGGATTATGCTACTCGCGAAACAGGGTTTGCGGGAAGTTCGTCAGCTGATCCATCCGCGAGCTCAGTTACCTATCCGCATCGGCGATCAGATCATTCAAGCACCCACTATGCAGGCTATATGGGGCTTCTTTGCCACCTATATGGTGATTTTTGTACTGCTTACGCTGCTCATGATGGCGACGGGACTGGATCATATCTCGGCGTTTTCAGCGGTGGCGACCGCCATCAACAACCTGGGGCCTGGACTGGGGGAGGTCGCGGTCAGCTTCGCCTCGGTCAGCGATCCGGGTAAACTGATCACCACCTTCACCATGCTGCTTGGCCGGCTGGAGGTATTCACCGTACTCGTCCTGCTGTTACCCGAATTCTGGCGGGGGTGACGGGTCCCCGGATGCCCGAAAGCCAATTTCCTCAACACTCCCCATTGCAATCTCACTAAATGGAAGAAACATGATCTACACAGGCTTATACCGATCCCTCATTACTATACCGGTTGCCATATGCCTTTTCTTTATACTGCACAGTTGCGGAAACGGTGAACATCTACCCGTGACGACGGAGATTTCACAACTGCACTTTGCAGACCCGGTACTGCAGGAGTGTGTGGTCAACCATGCGAGGGAGCGTAACTGGCATACTTCGGGTGAAATTGAGGAACTGCAATGCACCAATCCGGAAGGCAAGGGGATCTCGAACCTCTCCGGGATCGAGAACCTGGTCAATCTGACCATTCTTGACCTTGCTCACAACAACATTCAGGAGATGTCGTTGATCGACCGCCTCTCCAATTTGACCAATCTGGACCTTGGATACAACCGAATAAAAGTACCTGTGCTGGACAATCAACGGCTTAACCTCCAGTGGCTGAATCTGCATCATAATCAAATAGAGGATATCTCTTCGCTGGCCGTGCTGAAGAATATTCACCATCTATCGCTTAGCCATAACCGGATCAACAAGATCGATACTCTGGCCGAACTTGCAACGCTGCGCTCACTGAATATCAGCCACAACCGGATCGAATCGATCGCCCCGTTGGCGAAGATCAGTAGACTGGAGGAGATTGATCTGGCGTCCAATCGGGTCAGCGATCTCTCGCCGCTGCAGAGTCACTCCAGCCTCCGCACTGTGCAGGCGGGCGACAACCTGATCAGCGATCTGAGCCCGCTACGGACGCTGTCCCAACTGGAGGTGCTCGACCTCTCCAGCAACAGGATAGTGGATATAAACCCCCTGGAAAGCGTCAGCAGTATCAGGCAGCTGAATCTTGCGGGCAACCGAGTGGCAACCGCAAAACCACTGGAGGATTTCAGTGAACTCGAGTCACTGGATGTTGGCGGAAATCCCCTGCCCTGCGAGGAGCTCCGAAAACTGACCCGGACACTGGGCACCGACGTGGTGGAAAACTCCTGCCGCAAGCAGTAAGCAATGCAAACAGGAACCAGGGGTGGAATGGCCGTCGAACCTGTGAAAACAGCCGCAAGCTCCAGTTGCGTAACGGTCGGAAAATATGATTGAACATGCAGCAGAATCAACGGATGATGCGAATTAGCTGTGGCACAAAGTTGCCGGCCTAAATAGTGTTGAGCTGGTCTGTCCGGAGTCGTGTCAGCAGCATGCGGACGGCGCCAGAGAACCACTTTTCGTTCTAGGAAATCATCATGTCATTGGAACTCTGGCTTACCTTTTTCATCGCCTCGCTGGTGATCTCCGTCTCGCCGGGTCCAGGCGCGATCAACACCCTCAGCAGCGGCCTGCGATACGGTGTGCGCAATTCGCTGCCGGCGATCCTGGGGCTGCAACTCGGGTATGGCGCCCAGATCGTTATCGTCGGCATCGGCCTGGGTGCGCTGCTGGCGACATCGACCACCATGTTCAACATCATCAAATGGCTCGGCATCGCCTATCTGATCTGGCTTGGCTATAAAAAGTGGACCCAGCCGCCGCTGACTGTCGACGGCACCCCGCAGCTCGACGATGGCCCCTGGGTCCGCTTCTGGCAGGCTGCATTTGTCAACCTGACCAACCCCAAAGCGACGGTGTTTCTGGTCGCCCTTTTTCCGCAGTTTCTGAACACCCGCGCGGATCAGGCTGCCCAATTCGTCATCATGGGAAGCACGCTGATACTGGTTGATGTCGGCGTGATGCTGGGCTACGCCACCCTCGCTTCGCAGCTGGCGCGCTGGATGAAAAGTGAGCATCACCAAAAAATTCAGAACCGCATATTCGGCACGTTGTTCGTCGGCGCGGCGGCCATGCTGGCCAGTTTCCGCAGCCACTGACCGCGATGAAATTCAGCCAGCTTAAGATCGGAGACCGGTTCCACTACCGCAACGCCGATTTTACCAAGACCGGACCGCTGCAGGCAGTTGCAGACGGTTCCAGCAGCGCGCAGTTGATCATGCGCTCGGCCGAAGTACGAACGCTCGGCGAACAGGCGGAGCCAAACTCGACCGGACTGTCAGTCAGGGAACAGCTGCACCAGGCAATCGATGGATACCACCGCGCGTGCCAGGCATTAGTTCTGGAAACGCCCGCCGACACTGCCGAAGCGCTCGCCCGGCTGGAGGTGCATTACCGGGAACTGCTGCAAACCATGGAGAGGATCGACTCTGACTGATCTTCCATCACCGCCGGCAGCGACGGCTTGCCTCCCGACGCGCTAGCTGCATGCCGTGAGACTTTATAATCTTCCCTGAACAGCGGGAAGACAGCACGCCAGCTATTCCCCTACCCCGGATCAACTTCGTTATAATTGCGCTTCCGTGCGGTAATCGCCCTCTCTCACTCCGGCCGATGTTTTCGATCATCAATGCACTGATTCCGGTATTTCTGATCATCCTGCTAGGCGCCGCCCTGAAGCGGGTCAAACTGTTTGACGATGGCGCCTGGACCGGCTTTGAGAATCTCTGTTATTTCGTGCTGTTCCCGATACTGCTGGTAAAGACGCTGGCCGGCGCGCAGCTGGGAAGCGCCGAGGTGCTTCGCTTCAGTCTGGTGCTGCTGTTTGCGATCTGCACCATGAGTGCACTATTGCTGTTCTCCTTTCCGCTGATGAACCGGTTTCTGGGAGTCAACCGTGCCGCATTCACCAGTCTGCTGCAGGGTGCCACCCGCTGGCATGGCTTCATCGCGCTCTCCATTGTCGGTCTGCTCTACGGTGATCCCGGCGTCACCTATATGGCCATCACCATGGCGGTGATCATCCCGCCGCTGAATATCATCAATGTTGCGGTACTGGCGAGATTTGGCGCAAGCAGGACCAATTTCCCGGGCGTCATGCGCAAGGTGATACACAACCCTTTTATCCTTGCCTGCCTGGTCGGCGCCGGGCTCAATCTGACCGGCATCGGTTTACCGGCGCCCTGCTACGAAGTTTTCAACATCCTTGGCGGCGGCGCGCTGGGACTCGGATTGTTGACCGTGGGTGCGGGCCTGCATCTCGGCAAGGTGAAACAGCAACGGGGGCTGGTGCTGTTCGGGGCGATGATCAGGCTGCTGGGCATGCCTCTACTGATGTTCACCGGCGCCTGGTTGTTCGATATAGATGGACTGCCCCTGGTCGTCGCAGTGCTTGCAGGTGCGGTTCCCACCGCGGCCTCCTCTTATGTGCTGGCGCGTCAAATGGGCGGTGATGCACCGCTGATGGCGAATTTGATTACCGTCCAGGTGCTGTTCGCCGTGGTCACACTGCCCTGCATGATGTGGCTGGCCGGATCCGCGGGATTGTGAAGCAAAGAACCAACCATCTCTGTGATATCGACCACTCTCAATTTGACAGTGAGCTGATTTCGGCAACCAATCGTATAAGCCCGGTAGTATCTTCCGGTTGCGGTAAAAAGCTTACACCGAGCTGCAGCCGTGCACTGAAACCGGTACAGATAATCACCGGGTACTAGGGAAAAATTCAACAGCTCGCTAATACAATGATATATTTGCAAACATTCAGTTTTTTCCGGCCAATGATGATCAATGTATACAAACCGGATATGCAGGAGATATTACATGTCCCGCTCTATTAGGCTAACGCTCCTTCTATGCGCCGGGTTGATCGCCGGCAACGCTTTTGCCGACAACACCGATCGCCTGTTGCGCAAAGCCAGCCGCTACTTCTCTCCGCTCCCCGCACAGATGCCGGGGTCAGAGAGCGATACTCCTGCGTTGGTCGAACTTGGTAAAAAACTCTACTCAGACCCACGTCTCTCGATAAATGACACCCAATCCTGCGCCAGCTGTCATCCGCTGGACAACCGGCGGGCAGGCATGGATAACCTGCCCAGATCACCCGGTGCAGCAGGGAAATTGGGGAACAGAAATACGCCGACAGTGCTGAATGCCGGCTGGCAGTTTGCCCTGTTCTGGGATGGCAGAGCGAAAGACCTGGCTGATCAGGCAGGACAGCCTATCCTGAACCCGATCGAAATGGGAATGCCGGATCAACAGACAGTGATCGACAAACTCGCTGGCCTGGAAGCTTACCAGTCGTCTTTCAGGGAGGCTTTTCCGGAGAGTGAGAATCCTGTTACTTATGCCAATCTGACCAACGCCATTGCAGCATTCGAAAGGACGCTGCACAGCGAATCCCGCTTCGACGATTTTTTACGGGGCGACAAAACGGCTCTGACCACACAGGAACAGAACGGTCTGAATCTGTTTATCCGAACCAATTGCGTTCGCTGCCATGACGGGCCATTGCTTGGCGGTACGCTTTACGAAAAACTGGGTGCTTATGCACCCTTCCCGAATGGCCAGGATCTGGGGCGCTATGAAGTAACCGGAAAGGAGGAGGACCGGATGGTTTTCAAGGTAGCTTCGCTGCGCAATGTGGCGTTGACAGCTCCCTGGTTCCACGACGGTTCCGCCACATCGCTGGCTGACGTGGTCGGGCTGATGGGCCGGATGCAGCTGGATGCGGAACTGAAAAAAGAGGAGGTTGCCGATATCCTGGCCTTTCTGGGATCATTGAGTGACAAGGTGCTGGAGCAACGGCCATAAATTGCTCAGAGGCACGGACTGGGAGAGATCAATGAAAGCCCAGCATCCTACGCAAGGGTGCTTTGACAATAAGCACAAATCCGCACGATTTGGAGCCATGCAAACAGTAATTTATCTGCTTTCACTTCTGCTTCTTTTTGCCTGTGCAGAAAAGAAAGCCGGCGACATTGAAGTCGTTGATGCCTGGATTGCCGAGATCCCGCCGGTCATATCGGTTACCGCGGCATTGATGACGCTGCGCAACAACGGCGATAAACCCAGATTCCTAATCGCCGCCAGCAGCCCGAAAGCAGAGAAAATAGAGATCCACAAATCTTTCGTAGTCAACGACCTGGCACGAATGCAGCAACAATCTGAAGTTGAGATACCCGCGCAAAGCACGCTCGATTTCGACAACGAAACCGGCTACCACCTGATGTTCTACGGCGCGCAAGCGCTCAAGGCCGGCCAGCAGATTCCGGTGATCCTGAAATTTAGAGATGGGTACGAGCTGTTGACCAACTATGAGGTGCGCGACCGGCGCAGCGCAGAGTGACCATATCTGCCGGCAGATTCAGAAACACCCCGCCGCTCGCGGCGGGCACAAAAACAGGAGGTTTCCAAAGGGGGGAAATCTAGCTCTCCCCCTTGGTCGTCAGCGAGGTCAACTGCCTTGCTGACGATCTAACCTTAATTTCCGTTCAGTGAAAACTGATACTCGCCTGCAGGAAGTAACGTGGCTCGGAAATATTTATCCGGGGCGGCTGGGCGTCCGGGGCGTTGTGGAACTCGCTATCGTCTCCGTCTATGTTCTGGGCGATAAACTCCAGGTTAATGTCCGCCTTAGGCGAGTAAAAAATCTTTCCGAACCGTACATCCCAGCGCGTATACGCGGGTACCGGATCACCTTGGTACTGCCATTCCATTGGATCGACGTAATAATAAGCGCTGCTGACCTCCAGACCATTGGCAAATCTGTAGCTTCCCAACAGGCTGAAAGTCTGCCGCGGAACGCTTGCCGCCAAATCGGAAAACTCAAGTGAACCGTTTGCGTGTATTCTCTGCAGCTGTTTCCCTCTGGCGTCGGCCAGACTGTAGCCGAATCGAACCAGGCTATGCCGTGATGGTTGATATTGCAGCTCCAGTTCCAGACCGTTGATCGTTAAAGCTCCATCGTTCACATAACTTTGCGCACCGGCAGCATTTGGATGCGGCAGAAAACCGGGTCCGAGTATCGTCTCGTTATCTATAGCGGGAATAAGATTCCGGATACGTTCGCTAAACAGACGAAAATCCAGTATCAAGCTGTTATCCGGCGACTTTCCCAAATAGCCAACTTCGTAAGCTGAAATTTCCTCCGGTTTAAGATTGTCCAGCGTGAGGAAATCATAATCCAACGGTGTCATATCCGCCGCACGATACACCAGCGAGCGGGAGTTGCTCTCCCAAAGCGTCGGCATACGGTATGCGCGTGAAGCAACAAACCTCAGCGTATTCAAAGCATTCAGGTGATGATTGACCGCAATGCGGGGCGAGAGCAAACCCCGCTGATCCTGATAATCTTCGTACATCGCCCCCAGATTGAACACGGTATCCGGCCGTGGTATCCACTCGGCACTTACAAACGCGCGCAGTTGCGAGCGCGAGGGGTTTTTTCCGTCGAACACCCAGACACCTTCTCCACTTTCATAGCGTCCGCCAATACCGGTAACAAGGCGGAGTTGCTTATTTAGCCGATTGGAGAGCTGCAACTCTCCGTCGTAGCGATGGGAGTCGAATCCGAAACCAGTGGAGAGCGTTCCTATCGGAGGCGGAAAACTGTCTTCAAAATGATCATCTTTTTTCTGATAGTTGTGATAAAGCTGTACGCTGAACTCCTTTTCGGGGTGGATCTGCCTGTTCCATCGAAGCAGTTGATAATGGTTGATATGGTAAGCCTCTCTGGTAGGCAGGATATGATGGCCGGGAAAGCCCTCTTCCTGGACGCCGCTGCTGTGCCCGAACTCAATCAGCAAGCTATTTTTGTTGTCGGCATTGTAATCACCGCGAAAATTGATCGCGTTGGTTTTGGCGCTGTCAGTGCGGGATTCGAATCCGTCATCCTCCGTCCGGCTGGCACTGATGCGGAAATCGAGCTCACCGGCGGAACCTGTGTAGCGGCCGGTTTGGTAATGATTCTTTCCCGTACCAAATCTTGATTTCAGTCGTACGCCTTGCTGCAGAGCCGGGTGTTCGGTGATTATATTGATAACACCTGCAAATGAATTTGAGCCATAACTGGCCGCATTCGGTCCTCTGATCACCTCAATCCGCTGGATATCGTCCATGTCCAGCTGGAGATTTTGCCAGGAGACACCGCCGAACACGGGATCGTAGACGGAGCGGCCATCGATTGTTACCTGCATGTCGCGAGCAAATGCATCCCCTCTTCCATGTGCGGTTGCTGTAGCCGTCTTTCCAAATATGAACGCAACCTGGAATCCAGGCACAAGCCGTAACAGGTCGGGTATGTTCAACGCACCCGAAGCTCGTATCATATCCTGATTGATAATGGTCACGCTGGCGGGTGTATCTGACAAAGGCTGTTTCAGCCGGGTAACGGAGAGTACCGTCGGAACTTCGTTGAAATAGTAATCTTCCTGCACCTCACTTCGGGCCGGAACACCTGACAGGGCAACAACTGCCACCATAGCCGGAATCCCGAACGCTCTGGGTGGGATTAATAAGCGGGCCCGGCAACGTAGCTGAGGTTTTACGCCACGGCGCCCGACCTGTTTACTGGTTCTCATGCAAGGTTCGATCATTCTTGTTATCAAATGGAGCAGCCAGGATCGAATGAAAAACTGACCGGCAACTACCTTATTGTAATGGTTAGATTTTTAAAGTTTCTCAGCAAACCGCTCTGGTGGCAACGTCTTTCCATAGAGATACCCCTGTCCCGTGCTGCAACCGATCCTGCAGGAGAACGGCAGCTGCGGCGGATAGTTGAATAAAGTGCGCCTGGTGCGGTGCAGATAGACCTTCGCTTTCGGATGAGTTCCGTTCAATGAAAAGTGATAATCGCCTGCAGGAAGTAACTGCTCTCTGAGACATTGATCCGAGGCGGAGCTCTATCCGGAGCATTGAGGAATTCTATATCGTCACCATCGATGTTCTGAGCGATAAACGCCAAATCGATCTCTCCGTCTGGAATGCGGAAACGCTTGCCCAGACGGAGATCCCAGCGAGTATGCACAGGAACAGGATCACCCTGGAACTGCCACTCCATCGGATCGGTGTAGTAGTAGGCGCTGCTGATCTCCAGGCCATTGGCAAATCTGTAGCTTCCTAGAAGGCTGAAAGTCTGCAGTGGAACGCTTGTTTCCAGATCGGAAAACTCAAGTGACCCATGCTGTCGGATTCTATCCAGCTGCTCCCCATTAGCGTCGGCCAAATTGTAACCGACGTGGATAAGTGCGTTCGGCAGCGGTTTATAATTCAGCTCCAACTCCAGCCCGGTTATGGTCAATTCTCCATTGTTAACATAACTAACAGCGTGTGCAGAAGCGGGATCAAGGAACTCAGGACCAACTATTCTATCGTCAAAAAACTGCGGGGATAATTTCCCGGATGCGCTCGTTAAACAGACGAATATCCAGTGTCAAGCCATATTCGGGAAATCTTCCCAGATACCCGACTTCAAAGGCTGTGATCTCCTCCGGCTCAAGTTCGTCCAAAGTCAGGAAGAGGTAGTCAATCGGTGTCATATCGGCTGCGAGATAGCGCAACAGGTCGGCATTGGCTTCCCAAAGTGTCGGCATGCGGTAGGCGCGTGAAGCAACAAACCGCAGTGTATTTGAAGCGTTCAGATGATGGTTGACGGCGAAACGGGGGGAGAGCAGACCGCGTGTCGCCTGATAGGCTTCGTACATACCGCCAAGATTGATCACTGTGTCCGGAAGCGGATTCCATTCGACACTGGAAAACGCACGCAGCTGTCCGCGGGACGGCTTTTTTTTGCCAAAAATCCAGCCGCTCTCTGCATTTTCATAGCGCCCTCCGAAACCGGTGACAAGGCGCAGATGTTCGTTTACCCGGCTGCTGTACTGGACTTCCGTATCGTAGCGGCCGGAATCGAAGCCAAAACCAAACACCAAGGGTCCAAACGGATTTGGGGAATCGACTACATAATGGTCATCCTTTTTCTGGTAGTTGTGGTAGAACTGAACTTGCAACGCATCTTCCGCGGAGAGTTGCCTCGTCCATCGGAGCTGTTGGTAGTGGTTAATATGGTAAGCATTTCTCGAAGGCAGCAGAATATCACCAAGATAACCCTCACCCCGGGAGCCACTGCTGTAACCCAGTTCAATCAAAGCGCTGTTGTCGCTGTCTAGACGATAATCGCCACGGAAACTGACGGCATCGGTCTTTTCGTCGTCTATCCGGTTGGTGAATCCATCATCTTCCGTCCGGTGGGCACTGATTCGAAAATCGAGACCGCTCAGGGCGCCCACGTAGCGTCCGTTGTGATAACGATTCTGTCCCGTACCAACTCGTGATTTCAGCCGAAAGCCCTGCTGCTGAGCGGGGTGTTCGGTGATTATGTTGATGACACCGGCGAATGAGTTTGACCCGTAACTTGCCGCGTTCGGCCCTCTGATCACCTCAATCCGCTGGATATCATCTACATCCAGCTGAAGATCCTGCCAGGGAACACCACCGAATACGGGATCATAGATGGAGCGGCCATCGATGGTTACCTGCATATCACGTGCAAACGCATCACTTCTGCCATGAGCTGTTACCGTCGCCC
Organism: Chromatiaceae bacterium; assembly: GCA_024235255.1. GTDB lineage: Bacteria > Pseudomonadota > Gammaproteobacteria > Chromatiales > Chromatiaceae > HKST-UBA178. Next base: position 18,388 of record JACKMT010000006.1, on the reverse strand, counting down.
TTTTTCCGACCGCGTAGGCGACCTGAAAACCAGGTACCAGACGTATCAGGTCAGGAATGTTTGTCGCGCCGGAAGCACGGATCATCTCCTGATCAATAATCGTCACACTGGCTGGTGTTTCTGACTGGGCTTGTTTTAACCGGGTAACGGAGAGTACCGTCGGAACTTCGTTGAAATAGTAATCCTCCTGCACCTCCCCATGGACTGGATCACCTGACAAGGCAACAACTGCCACAACAACGGATATCCCGATCAAGTTGGGTCGGAAAAATAAACGGGGAGGGAAACATCGTTGTGATTTTACGTCGGGACGCCCGCCTCGTTTACTGGTAAAACTCATGCAGGTTCAATCACATTTGTTATCAAACAGAGCGGCCCAAGAGCAACTAAAAACTGACCGGCGCTAACTTTTCCCGATAGTCGAATTATTTTTGAATTTCTCAACAAACTGCTCTGGTGGCAACGCCTCTCCGTACAGAAAACCCTGTCCCGAATCACAACCGATCTCGCGGGCAAACCGCGTCTGTTCCTCTGTCTCGATACCGACCGCAGCCACCGGAATGCCAAATTTGTCACCCAGGGAAGAGATCGCATCTACGATAGTCCGGTTCGCGCTATTATCCGGAGTGTCTTCGAAAAATTTTCGGTTAAGTTTCAACCGGTCCAACGGTAGCTGCTGCAGGGAGCTGAGTGAAGTATTCTCAGCACCGAAGCTATCTATGGCGATACCCACGCCGAACGCCTTCAGTCGAGCAAGCACCTCAAAATTTAGCTCAGTGCCACGCATGATAAATTTTTCACTGAATTCAAGCTCCAACCGGTTTGGTTGCAATCCGCTCTCAACTACCGCTGACCGCACCAATCCAAACAGATCAGCGCGTTGTATTTGCATGTTTGAAATATTGACCGAAACTCTAAATCCTTCATAGCCTTCACGACTCCAGGCAGAAGCCTGCCGGCACGCCTCCCGCAAAACCCACTCACCGATCGGAAGTATCAGACCGGTCTCCTCGGCCAGCTGGATAAACTTTGCAGCCGAAATCAAGCCGTGATCGGGGTGCTGCCAGCGCAACAGCGCCTCGGCACCGACGATTCGATCGTCGTCGAGAGAGACCTGGGGCTGATAGAAGAGTTGCAGCTGCTGCCCTTCCAGCGCCGAACGCAAATCCGACTCCAACTCCATCTTGTCATTTGCCTTCTGGGACAACGCCTCGGTGTAAAACTGGAAGTAGTTTTTGCCCAGTTGCTTCGCTCGATACATCGAAACATCCGCATTTCGGACCAGCGTGTCGCTATCCTCGCCGTCTTGCGGGAATATAGAGATGCCGACACTTACGCCGATGTATAAATCCCGATTGGAGATTTTAAACGGCTGTTTAAGCGTGGCCAGCACCTTCCTGGCTACCAGCGAGGCATCCTCCGGCCGTTCCAGCCGGTCGAGCAGAATCACAAACTCGTCGCCGCCCAGACGGGCTACCGTATCGTCCTTTCGCAGCAGGGCTTTGATGCGTTTTGCCGACAGTTTGAGCACCTCGTCGCCCACCTGGTGTCCCAGTGTGTCATTTATCTTCTTGAAATCATCCAAATCCAGGAACAGAACGGCTACACTGCAGCCCGCCCGCCGGGCGCGTTTGAAAGATTGGTCAAGCCGGTCTTTCAGCAGCAGCCGGTTTGGAAGTCCCGTCAGATTGTCATGGTGCGCGAGAAAATGAAGTTGCTCCTGGGAAGCTCTTATCGCACTGGTATCGATAAAACTGGCGACGTAATTGGTGGTCGCCCCCGCCTCGTCGCAGACCCGCGTGATGTTCAACCATTCAGGCTGAATTTTGCCGCTCTTACGCCGGTTCCAGATCTCCCCACTCCAGCTTCCATAAAGGTTTATCGACTCCCACATTTTCCGGTAAAACTCTTTATCGTGTCTGCCGGATTTCATTATTTTTGGATTTCTTCCCAGCACCTCTTCGGGCTTGAACCCGGTAATATGGGTAAATGCAGGATTTACCGAGATAATATTCACATCCGCATCGGTAACCGCTACGCCCTCCATGATGCTTTCGAATACTGTCGAATGCACCCTAAGTCTGGACTCATTTTCACTTTCCGTCTTATCGCCCGAGAATGCGAAATCACCTTGCATCAACTTACGGGTAAAAAACTGGGCAAGAAAATAGACCAACGCAGAAGATGACACCAGATAGACCCAATCCCGCAGCGAAGCATGGATAGACTCAGTCGTTCCAGTGTCGGCATCATAATGAGGAAACAAGATGAGCAGACAACCGAACAAGGCATAGACCAGTGTCACCAGCCATCCAACTCGGCGCAGCGATATGACACGCATTTTAGTCAGCTCCATTTCCATTTTCAGTAAATCGATCCCGGTTCGATTGTCAGTAATCCGTCTCCAGCTGACGGGAAGGCATGCCCTAGATCTTTAATTTTGCGAGTTCCAGTTTAAAAATAGACTTGCAATTACTAGTCAATATCGAAATTTAAGATAATAACTTGATACTGTTAAATTTTCCCTTGATAGAAATCATTAAACCATACATAAATCGCGCTTAATGCCCTCCTTATCCCTTATTTGGGTGTCTATGCAGCCAAACAGAGCGGATACAATCCAGCACCGCTGCTCTCTTTCCCGCCACCGCTCCCCGCCCGCTGCTTGAATGCAGGAAAAAACTAAAGGCTTGGAACCACACCCGTGGCAATTCCAATCCGAAGCGTTAGTTACTGAAAAAGGCGACCTCTGCTGCCTCCGGCACCGCCACGCCGGTTACGTGCGCCTTGCGCAGCAACTCCCAGAAATAGCGGTAGGAGGCGCGGTCGTGCAGTTCACCTTCATACTGAATGGGACCCCAATCCGCTTTCTGTGCCGCCAACAGTATATTGGCCGCGTCCCTGACCTCGGTAAATTCCGGCCGCATAGCTTCGACAATTGCCGCGATCTGCGGGGGATAGATGCTCCACATGCGTAGATAACCGAACTCATTGCGCGCCCGGTAGGCATCCGCATAGGTTGAGTGCTGATTCTTGAGATCCAAGCTAACATTGTGGGAGGGTACGATGCCGTTGGCCAATGCGGCCGCCACTATCTCCGATTTTGCGCGCACCAGCAGCGCATGTTCGAACTGACCGGGACTGCGCATTGCCGAGGCGGGTATCGCGCCATGGTGTCCACTGACAAAATCCATCAGGCCGAAGTCCAGCACCTGAATCCAGGGCAGCGCTGCGATCTTCCAAATATCACGCAACGCACCGTGGGTTTCTACCAGTACATGCAACGGAATCTCCCGGGAGATGCCATTGTGCCGGGCCGTTTCCTGTATGTATGCCACCATTTCGCTCAGATGCTCCACGTCCGTGATCTTCGGTATCGTGAGATAGGCAACTATTTCACCGGCACCTTTGACCAGGATATCCACGTCCTGTTTCCAGTGTGGGTGGCTGTAATCGTGAATACGCGCACCTGCCATATGGAGTTTGTTGATACTGCTGTCGTTCAATAGCCGCACGATCATCTCTGCATGTTCACGCTCCTGGCCGGATGGGGCGCCATCTTCGCAGTCGCAGCTGACATCAAAGATCGGTCCAAGCTTATCCTGCAACTCAAACGCCTTGCGTATCAGTTTTTCGCTGCCCGCGTAGTGCTCGCAGGTCGGAATAATCGGGAACGGTTTTTCGCCGCTGAACAGTGCATCGTTTGGGTGAACGGCTTTGGTCATTCTTTGTTTCTCCTGTTATCCAAATTCAAGTCAGGGCCGCAGTGCCTGTAGGCGGTAACAAAGCTGGATCTGTTCTCCACCGGGCGGCTTGAATTCAACGCTAAATATTCAATCCGGTTTTTTACACCAGCAATATTAATAAGTTGTTAATTAATTCCAATTAACAATCACTTAATGCGATCGTTTTGTTATTTTTTTCAGTACTGCCGAGTCATCTCGATTATTGCCGTGAGATGCGCCCCGGTAAATTGTTGCAGTGCAATAATGATTTGACTAGTATTGTCAACATTCCGGGTGATTGCAAGTCGGTCCGGAGGGGTACCCCGCTCGGCAGCGTCGCTTTTCGTCCGGTGGGCACGCGGGCTCCTATGCTGAAGCCAAAACTTCCACCGCCATCCAAGTCCCTGCTTAGAACCTATCTCCTCAAAACCCAAAGGGTTAACTCAGAATATGGCCAATAGAGATCGCTGGCAGTGGACTATTCCCGAGTATTTCAATATTGGCACTGCCTGTACCGATGCGCACCTGGAAAGCACCGCAGCCACCCGTGTGGCAATGATCGTGGAGGATGATCAAGCCGGGGTCAGCAGTGCGACTTACTCCCAGTTGGCCCGGCAATCCAGTCAGTTTGCACAGCTGTTACGCAACCACGGAGCAAGCGTAGGTGACCGGGTCCTGATCAGGCTCCCCAACTCGCTCGAATTTCCCACCGCATTTCTGGGCACAATGAAGTCAGGTGCGATCGCCGTGCCGACGTCCACGCTGCTGGTTGCCGAAGAGGTGCGCTATCTGGCACAGGATTCAGGCGCTGCCTTCATGGTCACTCACAAGTCAATGTGGCCTGAGCTTAAGGCGCAGCTGAACGACCTGCAGGATCTCGACCACCTCTTCCTTGCCGGTGACGGACCAATGCCGGAAACCGAAACCCGCCTCGCGCTGCACGATCTCTCACTGCAACTTGCGCAAATCGCGCACTGCTCACCCGCACACCCCACCCGTGCCGAGGATCCCGCTTATCTGGTCTATACCTCCGGCACCACCGGCCATCCCAAAGGGGTGCTGCACGCGCACCGGGCGCTGATCGGCCGCACCCCGGCCAATACCCACTGGTTCGATTTCAGGGAGGAGGACCGGATTCTCCACTCAGGCAAGTTTAATTGGACCTATGTACTCGGTACCGGATTGATGGATCCGTTGTACAACGGTAAAACGGTGGTGGTGCATGAGGGTGAAAACAGTGCGGAACTCTGGCCACGCCTGATAAAAAAGCATGCCTGCACCATATTTGTCGGGGTACCCACGATCTATCGCCAGATCATTCAAAAGACCTGTTTCAGTGCTTTGGATCTGCCCTCTTTGCGCCACTGCATGTGTGCCGGCGAGTCTCTTTCCGACGAGATGCTCGGCGCCTGGAGGGAGCGCTTCGGTCTGGACATTTATGAAGCCTTGGGCATGTCCGAGTGCTCCTACTACATCTCGCAGAATGTATTCCACCCCATTCGGCCAGGATCGGTGGGATTTCCTCAGCCCGGTCATGATGTCCATTTGTTGAACGCCCGTTTAGACGAAGCTGCACCCGGCGAGGAGGGTATGATCGCGCTGCCCGAAAACGACCCAGGCATCTTTCTCGGCTACTGGAACCAACCCGATGAAACGGCCAAGGTACATCAGAGCGGCTACTTCCTGAGCGGTGACTATGCAAGCCGGGACGAAGATGGCTACTTCTGGTTTCTAGGTCGGCGTGACGACATTATCAACACCTTCGGCTACCGTGTATCGCCCAATGAGATCGAGCGGGTGATGAAGACCCACCCTGCTGTCGCCGACTGCATCGCGATCGGAGAGCAGATCGACAAAGAGAAGACATTGATCGCCATCTGTGTGATTCGTGAAGCCTCACAGAACGTCGATTCCGAAGCACTGCTGCGCTATGCAGCAGCGCATCTGGCCGGCTACAAACGCCCCCGGCTGGTCCATTTCATGAACGAGTATCCGCGTACTAAAAACGGCAAGGTGATGCGCAGCCAACTGAAAGCGATGCTGTCCGGACAGGTGTAGAAATCGTTTCGTTCAGATTGGGCAACTTCACTGAATCCTGCTGTCGTTATTTAGTATATCTAATCCTATATTGTTGAATAGATAAGAAAATAAATCCTGATGTGCAAAGATTGGTATTTGCAGCCCGGTTCCTTTTCGTCAATTTTAAAGCTGGTTTTTTATATGTTGCAGCGCAGCAAATATTAGGCTATATTTGTTCAACCACCACGCAGTATAGGACAGCAGTTTTGTTCACTCATCGTATCAAGAGTTCCGGTAATCAACCGAAATAAAGGTTAGTCAGACGGGATAAATCGCTGCTCAGCAGTATGGGCACCCGAGGTCCGGTACGGCTTTCGCCTGCCACTCGATTCAGTGTTCCTTTGTTCAGCTATCACCTGTCTGCAGCAGTATCTATCTGAAGTAATAGGGCCCATCATGTCTAGCTCATCAACACTCAATTGGCGCCAGCTGGTTGAATCCGGCGACCGTATTTTCATCGGATCGTATGCGGCTGTACCAAATGCATTGATAAAAAATCTGATCGAGAATGCCAAAGACCTGCACGACATAGAGGCGGTGCATATCCTGACTACCGGGGACAATCTCTGGACGCGCAAAGAGTACAGCGATCTGTTTAAAGTAAACTCGCTGTTCATCGGGCAGGGCAGCCGTGAAGCCGTGGCTCAGGGATACGCAGACTACACACCCTGTTTTCAGTCTGAAATTCCCGGGCTGTTCGAGGACGGTATTCTTCCACTCGATGTAGCGCTGGTGATGGTCAGTCCACCGGATGAATACGGTTACTGTTCATTCGGCGTCTCCGTCGACATCGTCTCCGCCGCATGCCGGAATGCACGTAGAGTGGTGGCGCAGATCAATCCCAGCATGCCGCGAACCAGCGGCCACAGCTACCTTCATATCGATCGGATCGACGCTTGGATCGAGCATGAAGAACCGCTGTACGAACTGCCAGCCACTCCGATCGATCGGGTAACGGAGCAGATTGGCCAGTACGTATCCATGTTGATCGAAGACGGCAGCACCCTGCAGTTTGGGCTCGGTAAAATGCCCAACGCGGTGCTGCGCTACCTTGGCAACCATAAAGATCTGGGCGTGCACTCGGAGATGGTTGGCGACGGCATCATCGATCTGATGAAACGCGGCGTTATTAACAACAGCAGGAAGAGCTTTCACAAAGGCAAGACAATCACCTCATTCTGTATGGGCAGCCGGCAGCTGTACGATTTTGTCGATAAAAATCCTCATATAGAGTTTTACCCTACCGAGCATGTCAACTCGCCGATGCATATTGCTCGCAACGACAACATGGTTTCGATCAACAGCGCCATAGAAGTGGATCTCACCGGTCAGGTGGTATCGGACTCACTCGGCTACAATTTTTACAGCGGTATCGGCGGTCAGGTGGATTTCATTCGGGGTGCTTCGATGAGCAGAGGGGGCAAACCGATCATCGCCCTCGCCTCCACCGCCAGAAATGGTACGGTATCGAAGATCGTCCCTTACATTACCGAAGGGGGCGGCGTTGTCACGTCACGCGGCGACGTACATTACGTGGTGACCGAGTGGGGTATTGCATCACTGCGAGGTAAAAGCATCCGCGAGCGGGCGCTCGAATTGATACAGGTTGCCCATCCTGACTTCCGCGATGCCTTGCTGCGTGAAGTGCGCAAGCACTACTGGGTACCCGCATACCAGAACCAGAAACCGACAAGCGTTGCTGAACTGGGGGCTATTGAGGAGCGTAAACAGCAATTTGCCGGAGAGAGCTACGTCCTGCGCCCACTGCATCCCGCAGACGAACGCTTACTGCAGGAGTTTTTTTACTCGCACAACAAAGAGACGCTGCTGATGCGCTACAGCCATCACCCCAAACAGATGTCGAGAGAGAAAGCCTCGGCACTGGTTGCGGTGGACCAGGCACGCGATCTTGCTTTTTGCCTGGTGAAGCGCAACGGCCCCAGAGAGGAGATCGAGGCGGTCGGTCGCTACTATTTTGTTGCGCAGAACAACTCCGCTGAAGCCGCCTTTGTCGTACGCGAGATACACCAAGGTAAAGGCATGGCTAAATTCCTGCTGGGAGAGATGATTGAAATCGCCCGGAAGCGGGGCGTCAAGCATATGTATGCCTACGTCAGGGCGGAGAACAAGCCGATGCTACGGGTGTTCGCTTTCCACAACTTTGTGCGCAAGCCCAATGAATCGCCGCGCGAGGTGTTTCTGGAGTTGGATATCCAGGCTGTACAACCCAGTGGAGAGCAGGCCGTTGCCTGAGGATTGTACAGCTTCCCGATAAGCGCGAGAGTGCTGCGGATGCATGATATTTCGTCATTCCGGCGGATGCCGGAATCCAGGTGCTTCTCACTTTCGCTCTGCTGAGTTCCCTGGATCCCGGCCTTCGCCGGGATGACGATGGATTGAAAAACCGATGTTTCCGGACAAAGCCCGGACGGTATCAGTTACGGTTCAGGCAGTTGAGGTCCTCAAACGCGGTTTTCAACCGCTCAACCATCGACTGCTCGCCGGCGCGCAGCCACATGCGCGGATCGTAGAACTTCTTGTTGGGCTTGTCTTCCCCGTCTGGATTGCCGATCTGACCCTGAAGATAGTCGTGATTCTTGGCTTCGTAGCGGCGTACGCCATCCCAGGTGGCCCACTGGGTATCCGTGTCGATATTCATCTTGATCACGCCGTACGAGATCGCCTCACGGATCTCCTCGCGGCTCGATCCCGATCCGCCATGGAAAACGAAGTTGACGGGCAAGGCAGCGGTCGCAAACTTCTGCTGGATGAATTTTTGGGAGTTATCCAGAATCTTCGGAGTCAGCTTGACGTTGCCCGGCTTGTAAACGCCGTGGACATTGCCGAATGAGGCGGCCACGGTAAATCTGTCGCTTATCTTACTCAGACGCTCATACGCCAGCGCAACATCCTCAGGCTGGGTATAGAGAGCCGAGTTGTCGAGGTGTGTGTTGTCGACGCCATCCTCTTCACCGCCGGTCACGCCCAGCTCAATCTCCAGCGTCATGCCGATCCTGCTCATACGCTTGAGGTAGGTCTCGCAGATCGAGATATTCTCTTCCAGCGACTCTTCCGAAAGGTCCAGCATATGAGAGCTAAACAGCGGTTTACCTGTCTGCTCGTAGTGCGCTTCTCCCAAATCGAGCATGCCGTCGACCCAGGGCAGGAGCTTACGTGCCGCGTGATCAGTATGCAGTATCACCGCCACCCCATAGGCTTTCGCCACGGCATGGACATAATGCGCCCCCGCTGCTGCCCCGACCACCATCGCATTTTTGTCGGGGCATCCCTTACCGGCAAAGAAACCCGCACCGCCGCTGGAAAATTGAATAATCACCGGCGAACCGACTGCAGCAGCCGCCTCAAGCACGGCGTTTACCGAATTCGTGTTGACTACATTGACCGCCGGCAGTGCAAATCCGCCCTGTTTGGCAGCCTGCAGAACTTTCTGTACGTCATCGCCGCTAACTACTCCCGGACTTACCAAATCCAAAATGCCACTCATTTCCCTTATCTCCTCTCTTGTCAGATGTCTGTCGGGCGGGCTACAAGCGCGCCTGTGAGCCTCGATTAATACAAAGCCAAACTCCTTTGCTGGTTCGGATATTAACAGGCCGAACTTGAAAGTTTCACTACAACGTAAAAAAGCCTCATTCTACTGCGGACAGGCGGAATACGCGCCCTTTTCCTATTCGGCGTCATGAACCACAATCCTACAATCCTACTGGGGTGTAAACCAGAGCGGGAAAGGCATTAAACTCTTGTCGTAGTCTTCCCGGAATTACCCGGTTACTACTCCTCTCCCATTTGCAACAGGCACCGACAAGAAGCTGGCTGATGGCACTGCAGATTTTCTACATTGTCTTTCCCATATTCTCTATCGTACTGCTCGGTTATCTATACGGACGCCGTCACTCGCCGGACATGGCGGCAGTCAACCGGTTGAATCTGGAGATCTTCATCCCAGCACTGGTATTTCACATCCTCTCGGGGAAAGAGTTCGATCTGGGCGCCTATGGGGAGCTGGCGCTGGCCGGCGCTATTGTAGTCCTCGGATCGGGCTTGCTGGCATGGCCGATTGCGCTGTTGGCGGGCTATAAACCGAAGACTTTCGTCCCACCCATGATGTTCTCCAATTCCGGTAACATGGGGCTTCCACTTACGCTTTTTGCCTTCGGTGAAGCGGCGATGGAGGCTGCCGTGGTGCTGTTTATCGTCGAAAACAGCCTCCACTTCAGCGTTGGTTTGAAGCTGCTGGACTGGAAGGCATCGATGCTCGGTTTATTGCGTATTCCGATACTGGCGGCGACTCTGCTCGGATTGGCGTTCAATATCGGGAATATCGAACTGCCGACGGTCTTGGTCACTCCGATCGAAATGCTGGGACAAATTGCGATTCCGCTGCTGCTGTTCGCACTCGGCGTACGGCTGACCGCAGTCGATCTCCGGGATTGGCAGATCGGGCTCGTGGGCGCGCTGGTGTGCCCCCTCACAGGTGTTTCGATTGCGCTGCTGATAACCCGCTTCATCGAACTCAGCGCAGACCAGTTCAACCTGCTGATCGTCTTCGGTGCGCTGCCTCCGGCAGTGCTCAATTTTATGGTGGCGGAGAAGTACAATCAGGAGCCTGCAAAAGTCGCCTCCATCGTCATGCTTGCCAATCTGGCGAGTGTCGCGATCATCCCCGTTACATTGGCATTCGTGCTCTTTTAGCCGGTTTCGCGGTCATTTCACATTTATATGCCCGTATGGGCAGTGCCGGCAGGCGGAACCACAGCACTCTCCCCGGCTTCTGTGGTATAGCGCTGTGAAAACCATATATTTACCCTCCATGTAGTAGTGCCGACCCTCTTGCAACTGCTTAATCGGCCAGCTGTCCCGCTCTTGCTCAATATCTGCGTCAAGTTCCATAAAATCGCCAGCGCCGTTTTCCAACCTATGCTTCACCGTATCTGTTAGCCGGGATGATATGCCACCAGGTCACGGTAAGCGTGCCAGGTGGCATGTGCGGCGAGCGGGAATCCTACGATCAGACCGACGAACAGCGTCAGAAAACCCATACTGATGATACTGACCAGCACCACTGCCCAGAGCAGCATAGGCGCGATATTGCAGCGCACTGCTGTCAAGCTGGTCTGAATGGCTTCGAATACGTTGACTGGACGATCGAGCAGCATGGGAATAGAGATTGCACTGACCGCAAAAACCAATAATGCGATGATACCGCCGATATAAGTGCCGACGACCAGCAGCTGAACGCCGCCCCAGGAACCCAGCAACATGGCGATGAACCCCTGCCAACTTGAGGGAGTAAGTCCCTGATGAAAAATGATAAAAATCAGATTCGCCAGCATTGCCCACACCAGGAAAAAGAGCAGCAGCACCAACCCCATATTCAGGATATGAAAGGTATTGCGCGAGCAGGCAAGCAAAGCACCCTTTAGATTGGGATCTTCACCCCGCTCCAGTTGCCGACTGATTGAGTAAGGTCCGATACCCAAGAACGGCGCCAGCAGCGCGAATCCCGCCAGCAATAACGGCAGCAGGTAATAAGAGCCGTTAATGACTACCCCCAGCGAAATAGCGGCGCTCAGGAGTGTGAGGCTAACGCCATAAAACAGGCTTTGAATCGGTGCATTCACCAGATCCCGCCAACCCGCTGACAGCCACTGCCACACGTTTTCAGTAGCTATCTCCCGGACCTGGGCAGTGGTTAAGTCCTCTCCATGGCGGTAGGTAATACTATTCCTCAATTTTTGTTCCTTCCCCTGAAATCTGAAAACAGCGCCCATTGTTATCCCTAGCCCAGCGTTATTCAAGACTTTGGCCGAAGCCTCATCAGCTGCTCCCCTAATGGCGGAGGGGGATTGCACCGGACAGCTCCAGGAAAAAAGCAACCACACTGGTACCAATAATCGAGCCCGTGAGAAACTGTATGACCAAGAAATGACATCGGCGCCGATTCCGGCGAAAATACTGGCTTCGTCGCCATGCCGGCCATTGCTTCAAACCCGTTTGGTGTAATAACTGAGGAATAAAAATGAACTCATCTCTGGATACGCTTGCAGAACACTATTCAGCATTGATAGCGGGGATCGGAGAAGACTTGAACCGGGATGGGTTGTTGGATACACCCCAACGCGCCGCAAAAGCACTTCAATACTTAACGCGGGGTTACCACCTTACTATTGAAGAGGTGGTAAATAATGCCATTTTCGAATCAGAAAACGACGAAATGGTGATAGTCAAAAACATCGAACTCTATTCGATGTGCGAGCACCATCTACTCCCGTTTATCGGCAAATGCCATGTCGCCTATCTGCCCACAGGCAAAGTCATCGGTTTGTCCAAAATTGCCAGAATTGTTGATATGTTCGCGCGCCGCCTGCAGATTCAGGAGACTTTGACCAAACAGATCGCGGACGTGATCATGGATATTACGGGTGCGGCCGGCGTCGGGGTAATCATCGAAGCCAAACACCTCTGCATGATGATGCGAGGCGTTGAGAAACAGAATTCGGTGATGAAAACCTCCATGATGCGCGGAACGTTCAGAACCAGCCAACCGACCAGGGATGAGTTTCTGCAATTAATCTCCGATTGAGCTCGGGGAGATCGTCCCGGCTTCCAGAACTTCTCTATAGTCCCCCGTGGACTGTAGTGCTGCGCGAAATGCATGCCAGCTGGGCACCCGTAAAGTTTATGATGCGCACGGGCAGGCGGCGCAACACAGCTGGCAAGCGTTTCGCGTGAAACCGTCTCTCAGCGCACTGGGAAACTGCCACGAATATTTAAAGTGCGGTATTGATCAGCCGCTGCATGAGTAACATGGTCTAAGAAGAGCGCTGCGGAGTCAGGTCTGTTGCATGGAACTCAAGCCTGTGGAAAACACCATAAGCTGCCCAAAATGCGGTGCAGATCAACAGGATGGGGAATCCTGCCGTCACTGCGGCATCATATTTCATAAATACCGCGAGAAATTGAGTGCAGGATCGCGCTCCTCCCGGCCTCCAATCCGACCGGCAGATTCAGGTTTTCCTTATAAAACGCTGATCCGCCTCTCCCAATTGATACTGCTGATAAGCCTGCTGCTGCTCATCCTAAGCAACCATCAGCGAGCCATATTACCTGAGATGGATTTTTATGACGGCGCAAGGCTGCCTGAGCCGGTACAAAGCGACACAACCGCCGAACCTTTTGCTGTCGTTTCCAACGATATCCTGTACACCATTAATCCGATTTACGATTACCAACTGCACGGGGTTGTGGTCAGCTTTCACAACAGCGATGCCTGGTGGGATATTTACCATCACCGCAGTTGGCAGGACTTCATCAACGTTAAAGATATTTGCGTCATCTGGGGTGACAATGTCGCCTCTGGCGTCTACCGGAAAATGGCATTCAAAAACACCACCTGGACCTGTTGGGCTACCTGGCCGGACAGCGATACCGGTAGGCAATTCTCCATGCACCAATTGTCCAACAATCATCTGCTGATCGGCGATCCGCGGATACGGGAGATCGCAGAAAACGTTGCCATCGGCGATCAGATTCGTATCAACGGCGTACTCGCCTCCTACTCGCACAGCAACGGCGGATTCGCCAGAGGCACCAGCACCAGCCGCACCGACACCGGCAATGGCGCCTGCGAAACGATTTTTGTAAACGACTTTGAAATCGTAAAAAAGGCGAACCCCGGCTGGCACAAGATCAACTTGCTGGCCGGTTGGCTGGCGCCAATCTCGTTTCTGTGCATGATGCTGCTGGTTTTCAAGGCACCGGTGCGCCCCAACGACTGATAGATCTCAGAAACGGATTTTCGGCATCGACTATTGAAAACTTATAGGCTTAGTCATCGCGGCGCAGACAGGAATCCCGATCATCAATGGGGTCATTTGCGCAGATTACGGTGTGCGTCGGAATAACAGAAGAGCGTGTTACTGGAGTGGCGCCATCCGACAAAAATCATCCACCAACGGCTCGGGAAGAGAATGCATCCGGCGCATTGGGCGGCGCTTCGGGAAACTCGTTTATTATACCGGCAATTCCGGTGCTGGCATTCAAGCCGACGCTGTTTCTAATCCCGGTAAAATCGATGCCGTACTCAGTAATCATCCGCTTGATACTGGCGGATTGTGCCAACATATCGGTCGCCTGCTCTCTGGGCATAGGTTTGCTGATGAAGTAGCCCTGAATTTCGTCGCACTGAAGGTCCTGCAGAAATCGCAGCTGCTCTTCGGTTTCGACGCCTTCCGCCACAACGCGCAACCCGAGACTGTGACTCATGGCGATAATAGCGCTGACAATCGCCGCATCATTCTGGGCATGGGTAAAATCGGTAATAAATGAGCGGTCTATCTTGACTTTGCTCAAAGGAAAACGTCGCAGGTAATTGAGCGAGGAGTAGCCGGTTCCGAAATCATCCACGGAGATTCCAAAACCTGCCTTTGAGAGCTCCTGAAGTATATCCACTGCCGTCTCCATGTTCTGCATGACGACGGTCTCAGTGATCTCTATCTCTATCGAGCTTGCCGGCACACCCGAATCGTGGACCAGTCTGACTATCTTACTGGACAATTTCCGGTTGCGAAACTCGACCGGAGAGAGGTTAACGGCGACAGTGACCATCCCGTATCCGGCAGCTTCCCATGCTCTGATCTGCCCGCAAACACTATGTATTACCCATTGACTGATCTCGTCTATCAACCCCGTCTGTTCGGCAAGCGGAATAAAATCGTTTGGTGGAACTAACCCCAGCTGCGGATGCTGCCACCGCAGCAGTGCCTCCATACCGAGTATATCGCCACTTTTCAAGTCCACTTTTGGCTGATAGTAGACGACAAACTCACCGTTTTCTTTCGCTCGGTGCAGTTCTGCCTCAAGACGCATCTGTCGCTTTGAGTGCTGATTGATTTCATCTGCGTAAAACTGAAAATTATTCCGACCAACGCACTCTTCGGCGGCACGCAGCGCACTGCTCGCCTTCTGCAGCAGCGATTCGGCGTCATCCCCATCAATCGGATAGACGCTTACTCCTATGCTGGCGCTTAAATAGAACTCCTCCCCTTCAATAAGCACAGGCGCTTTATTGGCTGCGAAAATCCGTTTTAGAATGTTCGTCAATATCTCTGTCTCTTTAAGATCCGTCAGGAGCACAAAAATCTCTCTCTCCGTAACCCGCGACACACTGAAAGCAAGCGCCTGCTTATCTGCGATGGCTACCGTATCAATATCTCTCAACATCTGTTTAAGGCGGCTAACCACGACTCTGGATATTTTTTCACTGGTCGCGTGTCCTAATGTATCCCGGACTCTCTGCAGCGTGTCAACATCGATCGCCAACACAGCGATGTTGGTATCATAACGCTGGGCACGCTTGATCGCTTGGTCAATCCGGTCATTAAGAATGACCCTTTTTTGCGGTCTATTGGCGACTGGGTCAAAAGTTACATTCAACTTTTCCGGTTTTTGATTCAGAGCATCACTTTCCGCCGCCATTTGCGCAGCTACCAGGCCGTTGGATATTTCGTCTGTTTCACTATTACGCCGGCTGTTGTTCGATGTTTGATTATCAACATCGATAGGATCTTTATCAGCAGAATCAACCTGACTTTCCAGGCCTTTGGATTTACTTTCCTCCTGGATCCCCTCTTCGATCATGCTCGACCATCTGATGACACGATTGCGTCCGCTCTCTTTCGCCGTATATAGCGCCTTATCAGCCTGATCAACCAGTTGACTTGGACTTTCCGCACCTGCAGTCAGGGTCGATACGCCAAAACTCGATGTAATACGCAGCGCATTGGTAAATTTTACACCGTGCCCCTCCTGGACGGCCAAGCGCATACGCTCGGCAATCTCCATTGCATCTTCAGCACCAGCCCCCGGCAGCACAACACAAAACTCTTCGCCTCCGAAACGTCCGACAAGATCGTTCGGCCGTGAATATTCTGTCAGGATGGTTGCCAGCAGCTTAATGACCTTATCGCCTACTGCATGTCCGAATCTATCGTTCACCGACTTGAAATGATCGATATCGACCATGATAAAGCTCAGCTCTTCGCCCTCCTCGGCGGCCTCTGCAAACAGCGTTTCAAAACCCTGAAAAAGGGATCTCCTGTTTAGCGCACCGGTTAACGGATCGCGTGTTGCCAGAACCTGCAACTCCTGATTCTGCCGCATGATCTCGCGCTTGCTCTGTTCCAGCTTTCCCAGTGCCCGGTTCAATTCGTTGTTCTTATTTTCAATTTCGGTAATATCGTCAAAAGTAACAAGCACACCGCGGACTTTTCCGGCCGAGGCAGTAATGGGAGATACGTTCACACTGAACTTGTACCTCTCCGTGAAGCCGGTTTTTAAACTGACAGCAATGCTGCCGGGTACCTGTTCACCTTCGAACACTGAATTCCAGGGCAAACCGCTGTTATCGGCACTCTCCACATCCACTTGCCAATCGAAGCTGTTGATCTCCTTACCAACCAACTCCTTGGGTAACATACCGGTTTTTCGTGCAAACGCGATGTTGGAAAAGACAATAAATCCATCCTTTCCAACGATCAAAAGCCCTTCAGCCAGCGTATCCAGTGCTTTCCTGACGCGTTCCGGAATCACCGCATCCGGATTCAGTTCGCGCATGGTGCGTTTCAGAAAAACCAGATAAGCAATAAAACCGGCCAACGCGACAAACAGTGTGACCGCGAGAAACGAACTTCTTACCGGAAGCCATTTTGTGTGGTCGACAAAATCAGCGAAACTGATTTCGACACTTCCCCAACGTCCCTCATTGTTGAAGATCGGCACCTGTACCTGGGTTAAAGTCGATTTATCCTCAGGACGCAGTTTCCAATTGGCATGGTGCCCGCCATACTCCGCAAGCAGAGTGCCGTTTATCAGCCGGACGGCACCCGAAAGCACATTATCGTTTCTCTCAACAACCGACCGCAGCGTCGCCTCTACACTGGCTATCCTTTTTTCCGTTATCTCATTGGACAGCTGTACCGCCAAGGACTCTGCAATCACGCGTCTCGACTGAATCTCAGCCGACTTTGTATCTGGAACCAAACCAATAAAATCGGTTACAAACAACATGGATACCGTGAGCATCGCCAAACCGAAGCTGATTCGAACCAGAGGCGATTTCAGAAAATTCCACATAATTTTCGTCTACCCTAATTTAGCGGGATTCATCCTGATCGAAGATATCCTCAACCGCTTTGTCTTCATTCGCTTTCCCATCTTTGACGCCCACTATTTTCTTACCCTTGACAATGGCCGCTCCCAGTATCGGCAGCGGATCAAGTTGTTTCCACATGGGAACCACCGACATAAAACTCGCTATCAGGGAACCGGATCTGAGTAACCAGCTTACAAATCCCGCCGAAAGGCTCAAAGTGACACCCACTGCCGCCTCCGTTCCCAGTTTATGATGGGCATCTGTATTTTTTGCCGCCTCGTCCAACTCCCGATTCACCATGTCTAATCCATGTAGAAAGTCAGCGTTATCCATCACGGAAACAACTTCAATCTGCTCCGGACTTTCCGCCGCAAATGTTTTGATATCAAGATGCTTGAGGTCGATCCATTTGGGTTGTATCACCTTATCAACTGCCATTGCACGATCGGTTATCGGTCTATGCTGACCCTGATCTGAAGAAATTCCCGCAATGTCAGATGCGTTGATTGGCTGAATCTCCCTGGCCATTGCGGCAAAATCAAAATCCGGTGCAAGTGATTTGCCAGTTTGTTTTCCGTCTGTCTTTGTTCCGACGGACGGATCTTTTTCAGCAGCTTCGTCTACCGATTCCGCCAAGGCATCAGCATCGTTGCTGTTAGCATTATCGGAATTTAAATCTACAACTTGAGGTGAGTTATCCAGTCCCTCCAGACCGGCAACCACTGCTGTCTGTGCACTGGTTACAGTTTCAGCAGTACCTCCACCGTCGGTATAGTGCACCTCCACGCTTATTTTGAACCCGACATCTGCCGCGGATAACAGATATATGCTATTTGTGGCGCCGTCTATCGGAACACCGTCCCGCAGCCACTGATAGCTGAATACGCCAACGTCATCGAGATCCTGAATCAAGGAACTGTCTGCTGTCAGAATCTGATTCAATACTGGGGTACCAGCGATGCGAGGAAGTCCAAGCGGTAGGTCATTGGAATTTCTCACAGTCAGATCGAAGGTGTCGGTTGCCGTACCGCCGTTGCCGTCATCCGCGGTCACCTTGATACTGATGGTACCGACATCTCCGTTCATCGGCGTGCCGCTGAAGGTGCGGGTGCTGTCGTCAAAACTGAGCCAGGCCGGCAACGCCGAGTCGTCAGCCAGTACAGCCGTGTAGCTGAGCGTGTCGCCGACATCCGTGTCGTTGAATGCGTTCGATGCAAACTGGAACCTGAACGGGCTGTCCTCGGTCGCGTTCTGGTCCGGAATCGCATTGGCCGCGGTCGGCGCATCGTTCTGCGCGGTCACATCGACGGTCATCGTGTAGCTGGATGCACTGTCCGCTGTACCATCGTTCACCGAGAAATTGAAACTGTCGTAGCCATTGCCGTTGGCGTTCGCCGCCGGAGTGAATTTC
>JACKMT010000005.1 GCA_024235255.1 Chromatiaceae bacterium | reverse complement strand
GCGGACGCTGGTGCGGCAAACCCGGAAGCAGCGTCAGGGATGCTGTCCACGTAGGCGAGGTAAGGCTTGATATCGATCACCGGCGTGCCGTCCACCAGGTCGAGACCGGATACTTTCAGCAGCACCGAACCGGCCTCCGTGCTGACGCCCTCCAGCCGCACCACCGAAAGGCCGATGGGATTGGGCCGGAACGGCGCGCGGCTGGCAAACACCCCGACCCGCCGGTTGCCGCCAAGGCGCGGCGGCCTGACCGTCGGCTGCCACCGTGCACGCAGGGCGCGGTCGAAAATGAACTGGAGCCAGATATGGGAGTAGCCCTGCAAGCCGACAAACGCCTCCGGTCGGTTGAACGGTGGCAGCATCTCCACGCTTCCCTTGGCCTGGGGTACCAGCCCAGGCTGGCGCGGCACGCCGAACTTCTCTTTGTATGGAGAGTGGACAAGGCCGATGGTTTGGAGCTCTATTTTCATTTTAACGGTGAAAAATCAGCTATATAAGTTGTCAATAAAACCGCTCAACCGGTCATTCCGGCGCAGGTTGTAATCCAGGAAATTGGCGCTCTTCGGTACTGACCGATTTGCGCTTCCAATATCCCCTGCTCGACCCTGACAGACGAGCCGCGTATCCTTATCCGCTTATTTCACCCGGATATTTCATGAAGGATTCGGATTTCAGGGCGGTTGTGCCTAAGCAGTTTGTTCAATCGCCCGAAAAAGCATAGCCGTCGCTATGGTTTGCGGGAGATCGGGCAAAATGTGACGGCACAGGCGGCCTGAAACCGAATAGGACAAACTGTACTTTTACAAAAACGTACAATACTGAAGTAACATTCAAAAACTATAACTTTTTAAAAAATGCTGGCCGCCTGTAGGAAATATCCGGGTTAATACAACACTCCCCAATGACCTATTACTGGATCCGACAACTTCACATCGCCACGGTGGTGTTCAGCATTGCATTCTTTGCGCTGCGCTACTACTGGATGCTGATCCGGTCGCAGCGCGAAAAACAGCGCTGGGTAAGGATGCTGTCGGTCGTCAACGACACCACCCTACTCGGCGCTGGCATCTCATTGGCGCTGATCTCCAGGCAGTATCCTCTGGTCGCGCCCTGGCTCAGCGCCAAACTGGTGGGGCTGCTGGCTTATATCCTGCTGGGAACGCTGGCACTGAAGCGGGCCAAAACCCGGCCCGTGCGCATTCTCACCGGTCTCCTCGCGCTGGGCAGCGCCGGCTACATCGTCAGCGTTGCCCTGACCCGCACCCCCACGCCTTGGATCAGTCTAAGCTTCTAAATCTTATTATTATTCATTAATCGCTAATATAGATATGTATGATCTGCGGCAAGCGGCAAACCAGCGGCTGCGACTACAATGGTAATTAGCAAATGTCGATCCGGAAAAGGCATATATTTTTAAAGTCGTAAATATAGGATCTGTAAATCCTCCGGCTTTAGCCGGCACATCGTCATGCCGGCGCAGGCCGGCATCCAGGGAAATAGCCACCGCAGCCGGACTGGATTGCGGCCTTCGCCGCAATGACGAGAAAGTGTGGTATTAAGCGCCGGTAAGCTGTGCCTTCAGGGAAGATCAATCGGCCGAATGGCCGATCGATCCGGCTTTTAGCCGTAATCCGAAGCCACCGGTTTGAGCCGGTGGAGTATTCACACCTTGGCATCCCGGCGCAGGCCGGGATGCGGGAAACTGACCCGCTATTCGTAAGGTGTTAAAAAGATGGACGAAACACTCAAACGGCTGTTGCAAGCTGAAATTCGTGCGGAAACCATTGCGCGTCAGGCCGACGAGGCGCGGGAGCACCTGATTCAGAGCGCTCTGTTCGAGGCAAGGGCGGAGGAGAACCGCTTCGAGGCGAGAATTCCCGAGCTGCATGCAGCCTTCCTGGAAAAAGCCGAAGCGCGTGCCGAGCAGACCAACAACGAGTTGAAACGGCGCTACGACGAGCGCCATACTCAGATCCGCAACCTGGCGGAAGCGCGTGAGGAGGAGGCGCTGACTGCGGCTTTCGCGCTGTTGATCGATCCGGAGGCTGACAGCTGAAGGCGCCGCCATCATGACCGCCACCGCCGCCCAAACCTATCTTAAAACCCGCGCGCGGATCATGGCAGAACGGCTGTTTTCCGCGCAACGGCTGGAGCAGTTGCTGCAATCTCCGCTGGAAGATCTGGGCCGCGAGTTCGAGCTTGAGAGCGTGATCGAGAACTCGGCTTCGCAGGCGGCGCTGAACCGGGCTGCAGAACGGGCGTTGATCCATACGCTGATGCTCGAACTGAGCGTGCTGCTGCGGCCGTTGGACGGCGGCGCGCGCGGCATCCTGATGCACTGGACCCGGAAGTTCGAACTGTACAACCTGAAGGCATTGATTCGCGGCAAGCTGCAGGGATTACCCTTCGAGCAGATAAAGCCCAATCTCTACGACCTGCCCGCGCTTATCCGGCTGCCGCACGACCGGCTGCTGAGAACCGAAAGCATACTGGAGCTGCTGCGCAGTCTGGAGCAGGGTCCCTTTGCCGATATCGCGCTGCAGGCGCGTCGTGTCTACGAGGAGAAGAACGAGCCCTTCTCGCTGGACGCTGCAATCGACCGCAGCTACTACACCGGGATGCTGCGGCGCATCCGACGGGTGGCAGACGATGACCGCGCTCCGCTGCAGCGCCTGGTTGGCACCCTGATCGACCAGCAGAACCTGATCTGGCTGCTGCGCTACCGTTTCAGCTACCGGCTTTCGCCCTCGGAAACCTACTATCTGCTGGTACCGTTCGGCCGCCGGCTGCATCAGGAGCGCCTGAAGAGGCTGGTCAATCAGGAGCGGTTCGAGCTGGTGATCGAGCAGCTGCCCGAACGATTGCGCGCCTGCATGGAGGGCGTGCAGGATCTGCTCGGCGCCGAACGGCGGTTGGAAGCGGAGACCGCTGCGCAGGCGCGCGACTGCCTGCGTTTCAGTCAATCCGCAGTCACCCGCTCGCTCGCCTATCTGGTGCTGCGGGAGATGGATCTGAAAAAACTCTATGCCCTGGTGCAGGGTAAGGTGCTGCAGCTGAGCGATCCGCTGATCCGCATCGCCGTGGGCATGGCGCAGCACGGCAGCGACGAGCAGCGGGAGGCGGGACGCGAAGATGTTTAGTCCGCGGCCGATGAAGCATGTGATGATCCAGGTGCTGACCGGAGATCTGCCGCAGGTCTCTTTGATTCTCGCCGAACTGGAGCTGTTCAGTCCCGACCACCGCGCACTCTGCGCAGAGCACTTCCCATGGGTGCCGGGGGAGCGTTTCCGCGAGCTCTACACCCAGGCCAGCGGCCGCCTGCAGAAGATCTCGCGCCACATTCCGCTGGCCCCGCAGGTACAGCTCGGAGGCGTGCATGTGATCAGCGAACAGGAGCTGGAGGAGACCAACCGCTGGCTGGGCCAAGTCTGGGAGCGCTGCTCCGCCCACGAGGAGGGTTTGCGCCGGCTGGGCGACGAGCGGCAGATGGTTCTGCAGCTGGAGCAGGCACTGGAGAATTTCGGTGAACTCAACATCGACCTCGGATTGCTGCAGGGCGAACGGATGTTTCTGGATATCCATGTCGGCATGGTGCCGCGCGCCAACGTCACTCAGCTGAAAGAGGCAGTCACGCTGGCCAACTATCTGCTGTTCGCTTACATGGAGCACGAAAAGAGCGTTCATGTCATCGTGGTCGGACCCAAAGGGGAGCACGAGCGGGAGCTGCGTTCGGTGCTCGACACGGCCGGTTTCCGCGCGCTGCCAATCCCGCCCGAGCTGCAGCACGAACCGGAGCGGGTGCGCGCCGAACTCGACCGGCGCAAGTTGGAGCTGGCGCAGCAGCTGCAACACGAAAATGAGGATATCCGCGCCTGTGCCAACGAACTCAGGGAACAATTCGAGCAGTCGCGCGGCATCTTGATCATGGCCGAGCCTTTCGTCAGAATCGACACCGCCGCGCGCAGCGCCGGACAGCTTTCTATTATCTCCGGTTGGATACCGGCGCGCGACATACCGCGCATCCGCGCAGCGCTGGAAGCGGCGCTGGACAATCCTTTCCGGATCGATGCCCGGAGTCCGAGCAGCGATGAACGCCCGCTGGTACCCAGTTACATGCCGGACAACCGCCTGATGACGCCCTTCGCCACGCTGGTCAAACAGTACGGCATTCCGCGCTACGGGGAGGTGGATCCGACCGCGATTTTCGCGCTCACCTTCATCCTGATGTTCGGCATGATGTTCGGCGATGTCGGGCACGGAGCGACCATTGCACTGACTGCCTGGCTGGCGCGCAGTAAGCTCAAAACTTACACCCTGTTCGTAGTCTCGATCGGACTATCGGCCGCGCTGTTCGGCCTGCTTTACGGCAGCGTGTTCGGCTACGAGCACCTGTTCGAGGCACTCTGGATAGCGCCGCTGTCGGATCCGGTCCGGATGCTCTCGTTGGCGCTCCAGTGGGGCGTCGCCTTTCTGGTGCTGATCAGCCTGATCTCGATCTACAACCGTATTATCCAGGGTGAGCTGGTGCGCGCCCTGTTTGACAACAACGGCGTGGCCAGCGCGCTGCTCTACCTGAGTGTGCTTTATGGTCTGTACAACTACTATACCGATGGCAGGTTCGGCATTGCGGCAGCCGTTGTCAGTGCAGCGGCGCTGCTGGCGCTGCTCGTCTATAAACTTATCCAGACCCGTGCATCGCCCGGCGAGCGTCTGCTGGTGGCACTCATCGAAACATTCGAGTCCCTCACCAGCTACGCTTCCAACACCCTTTCGTTTCTGCGTGTGGCGGCATTCAGTCTGAACCATGTGGCGCTCGCAGTCGCGGTCTTCACGCTGGCCGACACCATGGTGAGTCTCCATGCGCACATCATCACGGTGGTGTGCGGCAATCTCTTCATCCTGGTGCTGGAAGGAGCGATCGTCACTATTCAGGCGCTGCGCCTGGAGTACTACGAGGGCTTCTCACGCTTCTACTCCGGTGACGGCCTGGAGTTCCGGCCGCTGCGGTTGAACACCGGAGGTAAGGCATGATTTTTTTTACCGAACAGATCCGCAACGGAGCGAGCCGGATTCCCTATATACCTTCAATAAGGAGCAGACCATGTACTGGCTTATCGGCGTGATGACGTTGGGCATCATCGGAATCATTGTGACCGGTTTCTATTACCAGGCTCACCCTAACCGGGCACTGAGCGGCAGGCGCTGGTTCAAACCCGCCGTCCGCACCAATCTGGCACTGTTCGTCGCCGCCCAGGCGTTGCTGATCTTCATCGGCGCCCAGGATGTGATGGCAGCAGCCGAAGCGGCGGCCGGCAGTGCCGGGATTTCTATCGGACAGGGGCTGGCCATCATCGGTGTCGGCATCCCAACCGCCTTCAGCACCATCGCCGCCGGTATTGCGGTCGGTCCCATCGGCGCCGCGTCGCTGGCGGTGCTGGCGGAGAAGCCGGAGATCTTCGGCCGCACGCTGATCTATCTCGGACTGGCCGAAGGCATCGCCATCTACGGACTGGTTGTGAGCATCCTGCTGCTGGACAAGCTATGAGAACGGATACCGCAAGCGATACTCAGGCCAGCGGCAACACGCGCATGCTCTTCTTTGGTGATGCGGCGCTGACCGACGGTTTCCAGCTGATCGGTTTCGAAACCTGGGCGGACCCCGCCGCCGAGGAGCTGGACAAGGTGCTCGAAGAGTTATTGGACAGCAAGCGCAACGCCTTCATCATCCTCGACACCCGGCTCTCCGAATCCAGTTCCCCGATACTGGAACGGGTACGCCGGGAGGGCCGCCGCATCCTGATTACTGTGGTGCCGCCGCTCAACGATCCGGACGGGTTCCGCTGCAACATCGACCACCACGTCAATTCGCTGATGCGCAGCGGCGACTTGACGGACAGGGGCTGACAGATGGACCAGGTAGAAGAGCTGGAGCAGGCCATTCTGGCGCAGGCCAACCGGCTCGCAAGCGAGTACCGGGAGCGCGCCGAACGCAGCCGCGACAATATTCTGCGCGAGGCCGGCGAGCGCCTGCACCTGCGTGAAGAGCGGGAGGTGCTGCTGGCGAAGGCCAAGGCGGAGCGTGCTTACCGGCGCAGGGTGCAGGCCAATGAGCTGCAGCTGCGCAAGGAGATGGATCATCTGCGCTGGAATCTTGTCGAGGAGGTCAGAGGACGGCTGGCCGAGCGCATGCAAGCAATGGTGCAGGAGCGGCAGGAAGCGTATCGGACGCTGCTGCAGCGGCTGCTGGCCAAAGGGGTGGCGGCGATCGAACGGGATGCACTGGTGGCCGAAGTTAGCAAGCGGGATCTGACCTGGCTGCAGCCTATCTGGCAGGAGTTCAGCGCAGCGGTGGCCGCCGGCAAGCAGGTCGAACTTGCCGCGCTCCCGATCGAGACACTGGGTGGCATCCGCATCCGCAGCGAGGACAACCGCATCCGGGTGGACAACACCTTCGAGGGGCGTCTGGAGCGGCTCGGTCGCCGGTTGCATCAGATCATCATCGAACGGCTCCTGCCCGAGGGTGGTTAAGGTATGAAAGCGCGTACCAAGCAGGGGGTGATCCGTGAGATCAATGGCCCTATCGTCACCATACTGCTGCCCGGCGTGCGCAGCGGCGAGCAGGTCAGAATCGGCCATCTGGGGCTGATCGGTGAAGCCATCGCACTGAATGGCGACGAGGCGGTGGTTCAGGCATACGAATCCACCCAGGGGCTGCGCCCCGGCGAACCGGCAGAAGGGCTCGGCTGGCCGCTTTCGGTGGAGCTGGGGCCGGGTCTGTTGGGCGGCATATTCGACGGCGTGCAGCGCCCGCTGGACAAGATCTACCTCGAATCGGGCGATCACATTCCCAGAGGCGTGGTGCTGCCGGCGCTGAACCGCGAAAAGCGCTGGCACTTCATACCCGAGCCACAGCTCAAATCGGGCAGTGACCTGGCAGCAGGCGCCCGGCTGGGCAGTGTACGGGAGACAGCGAGTATCGAGCACCGGATTCAGTTGCCGCCGGACCGCTCAGGAAAACTGCTGGAACTGGCACCGGCGGGGGACTACCGCCTGGACGACCCGATCGGCCGGATTCGCGGCGCCGACGGGCAGAGCCACAAACTTAAGCTCTACCACCGCTGGCCGGTGCGCAACCCACGCCCCTACCGCCGACGCGACAACAGCATCGTGCCGCTGATCACCGGGCAGCGCATCATGGATACCTTCTTTCCGTTGATCAAAGGAGGCAAGGCGGCCGTACCCGGTCCGTTCGGCGCCGGCAAGACCGTGGTGCAGCACCAGATCGCGCGCTGGTCCAACGCCGACATCGTCATTTTCGTCGGCTGCGGCGAGCGCGGCAATGAATTGGCGGATGTGCTTGAGACCTTCCCGCAGCTGCAGGATCCGCTGACCGGCCGCAGCCTGATGGAGCGGACGCTGCTGGTGGCGAACACCTCCAATATGCCGGTGGTGGCGCGGGAAGCGTCCATCTATGTCGGCATCACCATGGCGGAATACTACCGCGACCAGGGTTACGATGTGGTGATGCTGGCCGACTCCACCAGCCGTTGGGCGGAGGCTCTACGGGAAGTCTCGGGCCGCCTCGGCCAGATGCCAGTGGAGGACGGCTACCCCGCCTATCTGGCATCGCGCCTGGCCGCCGTTTACGAGCGTGCGGGCCGGGTCGAGACGCAGGCCGGCGAGAGCGGCTCGATCACGCTGATCGGCACCGTCTCGCCTCCCGGCGGAGACTTCTCCGAGCCGGTGACCGCGCACACCAAGGAGATCATCCAGACCTTCTGGGCGCTTTCCAAGGAGCTGGCCGATGCACGCCACTATCCGGCAATCGACTGGGTCAACAGCTTCTCCAGCCACATCGGCGTGGCTGCGGAGTGGTGGCACGAAAAGGTGGGCGGCAAGTGGGAGCAGCGCCGGGCCAGGGCGCTGGCGCTGCTGGCGCGGGACGCGGAGCTCTCGCGCATCGTCAATCTGGTCGGTCCGGAGGCGCTCTCCGATGCACAGCGCTGGGAGCTGGAGGGAGCAGCGCTGATCAAGGAGGGGGTGCTGCAGCAGAGCGCGCTGGACCCGATCGATACCTTCGCGTCACCGGAGAAGCAGTACCTGCTGTTAAAGATGATGCTGACTATCTATCAAAAGGGCGTGGAGCTGATCGGACTCGGCGTACCGGTGCAGGAGCTGACGGAGTTGCCGATGCTGGACCAGGCGAGGCGGGTGAAACAGCTCTTCAACAGCGAGCAGACGGAGAAGCTGAGGGAGTTGAATGAAGAGTTCATCCAGGCATTCGAGGAGGTCAGGATCGAATACGAAAAATTCAAGGAGCAACGCCAGTGAGCGCGAAAGAGTACCGCACCGTCCGGTCTGCCCGGGGCGGCCTGCTAGTGGTCGAGGGCGTCCCCGGCATCGCCTTTGGCGACCGGGTGCTGATCCGCGATCACCGCAATCGTCAACGCAACGGCCTGGTCATCCGGAGTGCCGAGCAGAGCAGCTTAATCCAGGTCTACGAGGGCACCGACGACCTCGATCTGGAGAGCACCTGGGTGCGCTTTCTCGACCAGCCGCTTGAGATCAGCCTGTCGTTGGAGCTGCTGGGCCGGGTGTTCAACGGTATCGGCGAACCCAGGGACGGCAGGCCGCCGATCGTCTCCAATATCCGGCGCAACGTGAACGGTTCCGCCATCAATCCGGCGGCACGTACCTATCCGCGCAAATTCATCCAGACCGGCATCTCGACCATCGACGGCCTCAACTCGCTGGTGCGCGGCCAGAAGCTGCCGATCTTCTCCGGTTCGGGTCTGCCGCACAACCGGCTCACTGCGCAGATCGTGCGGCAGGCCGGACTGGTGGACGAAGAGAGCAGTTTTTCCATCGTCTTCGCGGCCATGGGTGTCTCGCATACCGACGCCCGTTTTTTCGAGGATGAGTTCGCCGCGTCCGGTGTGCTGGGCAATGTGGTGATGTTCATCAACCTGGCGGACGACCCGCCGGTGGAGCGGCTGGCGGTGCCGAGAGTGGCACTCACCGCGGCCGAGTACCTCGCCTTCGACCAGGACCGGCATGTGCTGGTGGTGCTCACCGATATGACCAACTATGCAGAGGCGTTGCGCGAAGTGGCCACCGCCAAGGGCGATGTCCCGTCGCGCAAGGGCTACCCGGGCTACCTCTATTCGGATATGGCCGAGATCTACGAACGCTCCGGGCGGATTCGCGACCGCCACGGCTCCATCACGCTACTGCCGGTAGTCAGCATGCCGTCGGACGATATCACCCATCCGATCCCCGATCTGACCGGCTACATCACCGAAGGACAGCTCGTGCTCAGCCGCGAACTGCACAACCAGGGTATCTACCCGCCGGTGCATATCTCACCTTCACTGTCGCGGCTGATGAAGGACGGCATCGGCCGGGACGACACCCGCGGCGACCACCCCCAGGTAGCGAGCCAGCTCTATGCGCTCTATGCACGTGCCCTGGAGACGCGCAATCTGGCTTCCATTGTGGGGGCGGACGAGCTGTCGGGGCAGGACCGCCGCTATCTCGATTTTGCCGACGCGTTCGACCGGCGTTTCGTGGGTCAGGGCGAAGACGAGGACCGTTCGATCATCGAGACGCTCAATCTGGCCTGGGATCTGCTCAGCATGTTTCCCAAGGATGTGCTGACCCGGGTCAGCGAGAGCGATCTGGCAAAGTATCACCACAGCGGCAAGGATTAATAGACGGCGAGAAAACCATGGCCCAACAGCTCATCAAGGTGCCGCCAACCAAAAACACGCTGCTCAGCCTGAAGCGGCAGGTGCGTTTTCTGGAGGACGGTCATGCGCTGCTGGAGCGCAAGCGCGAACTGCTGACCCGGCTGGTCTATCAGCACATCAATGAGTACCGGGTGCAGCGCGAAAACGCTCACCAGGCAATCAAACAGGCTTACCACTGGATGGGTATATCCTTCCTGCGCATGGGCAGCCGCTCGCTGCACCAGGCTGGCCTGGGAATGAAACCCAGCATTGAGATCGACATCATTCCGAAGCACAGCCTCGGCGTTGAGTACCCTGCCATCAATGCACGCGAACTGCCGATGCAGCCGGTTGGACTGCTGGGAACCGACGCCAGTTTTGACGAAACCCGCAAACAGCTGACCGCAGCTGCGCTCCAGCTGGCACGTCTGGGAGAGGCGGAGATGGCGCTCGGCCGGTTGATGGCAGAGCAGCGCAAAGCCAGAAAACGGGTCAATGCGCTGAAGTACAACATCATTCCGAAATACCGGAAAACCATCCGCTACATCGAATCTGTGCTGGAGGAGGAGGAGCGCAACATGCTTTTTCAGATCAAGCTGCTGCGCGAGAGAGACAACGCCGGTATCGGTTTTGGGTCATCCTCTGCATAGCCGCTGCTTGAAAACGATCGAAGGCACTGTTTTCCAACGATGGATTCCGAAAACCGCCTGACCCTTTCGGCGATGAAAAAATCTCAGTAGTTCGATTGTTTAATTGGCGGAGAGGCAGGGATTCGAACCCTGGGAACCCAAAGGGTTCACTTGATTTCGAGTCAAGCCCATTCGGCCACTCTGGCACCTCTCCGTACTTCATTACACACTTTTAACAGGCTTGCGCCTGTCGTTCACTTGATTTCATTCGCCACTGCGTGGCTCACCCTCCGGGCGACGCTTCGCGTCGTGCTGCGCGGCTTCGCCGCTTGTCGAGTCAAGCCCATTCGGCCACTCTGGCACCTCTCCGTACTTCATTACACACTTTTAACAGGCTTGCGCCTGTCGTTCACTTGATTTCATTCGCCACTGCGTGGCTCACCCTCCGGGCGACGCTTCGCGTCGTGCTGCGCGGCTTCGCCGCTTGTCGAGTCAAGCCCATTCGGCCACTCTGGCACCTCTCCGTACTTCATTACACACTTTTAACAGGCTTGCGCCTGTCGTTCACTTGATTTCATTCGCCACTGCGTGGCTCACCCTCCGGGCGACGCTTCGCGTCGTGCTGCGCGGCTTCGCCGCTTTGGGATAAAACAGCTTTTAACCTTGTCTGGGCCTGCACTAGAATGGAATAATGAACCGCTGATATTACACTATTCAAACCGCCGTAACTAATCTCTTTTCAGTCAGCAGATCGTATGGCAATAAGGTTCCTAATCTCCTGTATGCTGCCGTTGATTCTGGCATCGTGCAGCATCCCGGACCCTCTGGTGGATCGCATCAAAGAGAGTGGCAAACTGCGCGTTATCACCCGCCACAACCCGACTACTTTTTTTCGAAACAGGAACGGAACACGCGGGCTGGAATACGAACTGGTTTCCCTGTTCGCAAAAAAACTCGGCGTAGAGCCGGTATTCATTCTGACCAAGAGCTTTGAGCAGATCCTGCCAACGGTCGCCCGTGGTGATGTCCATTTCGGTGCAGCCGGGCTAATCGCTACCCACAGCCGGGAAAAAATCGTTAGATTCACCCGTAGTTACCAGTCGGTTACACAACAATTGGTCTACCGGGACGGTACACAAAAGCCGGAACAGATTATTGATACGCTTGGTGGTACCTTTGAAGTGATCGCAGGCAGAAGTCATGTGGAACGGCTGCAGGAGCTGAAACATGATTATCCCGACTTGGAGTGGACTACCAAGAGTGAGATCAGTTCAGATGAACTCATCACGCTTGTGATCGAGCAGATAGTCGACTACACGGTTTGCAATTCCAACGAAGTGGTGTTGAAACGCCGGTTTCACCCCGAATTAAAAGTGGCCTTCGATCTAAGTGAACAGCTCCCTCTGGCGTGGGCTTTTCCGCATGCTGAGGATGACAGCCTGTTCGATGCGGCACAATCATTTCTGGAAGAGCTGGAACAATCGGGTGAGCTTAAGCGTATTCTCGACCGATATTACGGTTATGTGGAAAGCCTCGGCGCACTTGATACTCAGAGATTTCGCCAGCATATGGTCCAGCGGCTCCCCAATTTCACTGCGCATTTCAAACAGGCTGCACTGGAAACGGGTCTTGACTGGCGTCTACTGGCCGCCATCGGCTATCAGGAGTCTCACTGGGACCCAACAGCAGTCTCACCCACCGGTGTCGAGGGCATTATGATGCTCACCAAAGCAGCTGCCAAGGATCTTGGTGTCATATCACGCACCGATCCCAAGCAGAGTATACTTGGAGGCTCCCGGTACATACTTCTGGTCAAAGAGAAAATTCCCGACCGTATTCCCGAGCCCGATCGGCTGTGGATGGCACTGGCTGGTTATAACATAGGATTCGGGCATCTGGAGGATGCCCGTATTCTTACTGAAAGGTACGGAGAAGATCCGGACAAGTGGGTAGACGTAAAAAAGTACCTGCCACTGTTGTCACAAAAGAAGTACTACACAACCGTCAAACACGGCAAAGCCAGGGGCAAAGAGCCGGTCAGCTATGTTGAGAACATCCGCAGCTATTATGATCTGCTGGTGTGGGATGATACCAATCAGGATATCCCTGTAGCCAAGGGCACACCGCTACCATCAATTTCACCGGTCACACTTTGACCTGATCTGACGCAAGGTGCCTGACAATGCTGTTTGCAACCTGTGCTCAGATCGTTGGCTGGGTTGTTGATAAATTTGGTTTGCTCCTTTTACCGCCATACTACGTATTTGATCGGCTGCCGACTGCTCCGACCACATCTTTCAACAGTGCCATATTGACCCTGGCACGGAACAGCACATCGTTGCTGTTAACCAGCCCGAAGCATTGATAGCAAACTTGCGGAATACTGCTCTTTCCCAAACCCTTCTCTCCGATTAACTTATCAGGACCCTGTACCAGCAGATGCAGCCGATCGTTGCTTTTCAGATGCGACAAAAGCGATCGCTCAATGGATACCTCGTGGCTTGTATATACCATTGGATTAAGATAGAAATCATAATTTTCCAGATGGGCTTTTTCCAGCAGCGCGCAGGACACCAACGCAACTGGAAACATGCCCGGATACCTCACCCTATCTTCCAATTCGTCGAAATAATAGTGCTGTTCAACTAAGGAGCCAATAAGAAAGTTTTTGGCATTACTGTTGTTCATGAATTTTCGCTTCAAGAAGAATGTGCCTTCCTCTATAAAACTTCGATCCGCCGCACGCTCCAAGCCTACCAACGAGGAAAAGTCTACATGCTCCAGAACCAACGGAGTTTGTGATTCCCGCTGGTAACCGATCAATACAGGTTGTCTTCCCTTTCTTATGGTCAAGCGGTTGGAAAGTTGGGGAGTTGAATCCAGTCTTTTTTTCGTAGGACGAATGTCTACTTCAACTTCATCCCCAGGATTAACCACGTCGGCAAACGAGACCTGATAGTTGGCAAAATTGAGTTGATGCTCGGCGATCAATTCAACTTCTCCGGTGAAATTACGATGTAATTCGATCTGGTGCGCTGCCAGCGCTTCAAGTTGAAATCCCAGAGCTATAGGGCCGCTAAACGGATTGTCTTTTATCCGTTGCCACTTGTAGGGGTCGTGAAAGGGGTTGAAATCGTCGGTGGAATTGCGAGCTGCGTCAATGTGTACCTGTAACGGCTTTTTTTTTTGTGTTGTTCGAAGAAATCAGAGATCAAAACAATTATCCACTAACCAAACTTAAGCTCTGCGTTTTTGGAAAGTTCAGAATAGATGACATAGGGCTCACCCTTGCGTTCCAACTCCCTAAATACAGCCAGTTTCTGTTTCATTCTTCTTTCTGATTCACGCAGATCTACCACATAGGGGGTGCGCATACCGCGGTGCTCTATAGCGTCACCCACTGGGGTAAGCATGATATTCAACCGCTTAAGAGTGCGCGCTAAAGCATTGTTCACCAAAAAATAGCAGTGCGATACATTGTGTTTCCGTGACCAAGCAAATGTGGCCCTGATAAATCCCAGCATAATCTCTGGGTATCTTGGATCAGGCATGTTTTTGGTTACTGCACCCGAGTTGCCATCAATAACCTTCAAACCGAGACTTCTGTCCCTATTGTGCCTCCGATGACTCTCGAGCACACACAACCGGGACAACTCAACCAGGGAACGGCGTTCACTCAGCTTCTCAGGAACAGGTTCCAGACTGCATGCCGCTTCGAGCGGTAACCGTCCATTGGCAGCAAAAACCAGGCGCATTGCGGCGATCCAGCTACCACTTCTAGGGTCCCGCGCAGCAAAGTGTACCGAGTGCCTGTCGTGACTGTCGGTCTCCTTACCGTCGGCGAACTCCTCCGGGTCTTCAAAGCCCGTTTCGCGGCAATATACCTGATAGCGGATCTGATAATGGATACTGCACGACTCATCGGTGTCGCACAATACGGTTTGAAACTTTGCACCACTCATTGCAGTATCCCTCTTCGGCGATGTTTGAGCCTGCATACTTTGAGTTTGCCAATTTGGCCTGATTGCAGACGTGCGACTTTAATGTAATTACCCCCAAAAAAAAGGAATGAAGGTCACAATTTCATTTAGTTTTGGGGTATCAAGGCTTAGCATCACAACTTAATTCCTCTGCATTATAAATATAAACCGCTCTCTGTAAGGACGGTTTCCTAGCTTATCTTTTGGACAATCCTTGACATTGCGCGCCTTCCACTTCAAGCCGACTCACGTCCACAATGCTATCGGCAGCATTCTAGAAATCTACATCCCGACAATTACGGGCGCGGCCAATTATTATCATGCGTAAGCTGCATGATTAACGGATGGATCTAGAATACCGATTTTTCTAATTTAAAATCTATACTGTCAAATCTCCGTCGATATCATCAATCTCATGCAAAGTATTGGGGATCGATTAACATTTTCTGCTACTAATAATATGAGTGGGAGCCTTCAGAGCTCCCACTTTTACTTCCCTACCAGCAATACATTCTATGAGTTAAATATACGACCTATATATCAGTTCCAGTTCCAACGTTGATTGGCGCCGCCATGGTCACTCCAGAGGATAATCTCAGCACCTGCTGATTGGGAGCTTCCAGCAACATCCAAAGACTTCCCGCTCGAATGCAGCAGTTTAAAAGAACCATCACTGTTTTGGCTTACGTTAAACAACTGATTATTGATCCAGCCGGACTTTTCGGTGGCACATGACCACTGCTTAACGCCTTCGCCTGAAACTGCCCAGTATCCATCCATGCACTTTCCACTGTGCTTGGCGCGCAGTTGGTAAGCCCCACTGCTGTGGGGAATCAGCTCCCAAGTCTGGTTGTCTCCTCCATGGCAATCCCACTGCTGCAGTTTGGCGCCATCGTTAGTGCTTCTACCTTCCACGTCCAGACATTTTCCGCTATGTAACACGGTTATGTGCTTATATCCATTGTGCCAGGATGAATCGGTTCCGTCAGAACCTATTCCGCAGATCTGTACACCATCAATCAACGCATTGGTAACCTTAAATTTTATATAGTCATTACCGTTAATGTCCCCTATTCGAACACCGCAATCGGTCGCAAAAGTGGCTTTGATGTACTCACTCGGATGATTACTACCCTGTACCGTCACCACAATCTTCGTGTCCGGATGAGGGATATCGAAAGTAAAATCGCTTCCTGTCGGTATGGTTGGGTTAGGGTTACCGTCGTCGTAACTATCGTACAGCACGGCTCCGTCCAGACCATTTTCACGAACCCTGATTCTCTCGTCGGCCGGCCTGTTACTGGCTCCGTAGATGATCTTAAGGGTCATTCGTGTGATGCCAGTATCGCAGACTGGGCAGTTACCCGGTGCATCTTCGACCACAACTTCCGAAGTATCGCAATCGCTAACCGTCTGTCCCGCACCTGTACCGGAAACGCACGCCTCATTGTTAAATCCAGAGGCACCCCCACCCATCTCGGCAGTAATCATCAGATTGTCCACTTTGAAGGTCTCACTACTACCCCCATAGTACCTGGAAACCCGGAACCTGACCGTAGTCTCAGCCGAGATGTAGGCGCTGATATCAAACGTCTTATGACCCGACATGGCACCCGAGAACCCGGTGAAGGCGTGTAATACCGTATAGCTGACGCCGCCGTCGGAAGAGATCTCCACAACCACCTCGTCGCTGTTATCGACACCATCGTGCGTCTGCCAGTCGAATTCCAGCTTGGCGTTGACCGCTCCAGTCAAATCGACACTGCGTTTTGCGCTCGGCTCTGTACCAGTATCCGGGTAGTCGTCCAGCCACAACTTATCGTTGGAACCGACCAGCACGTTGCCGGCTGTCGGGCCTGCACCTGCGACGTCGTACTCCACCCAGGGACCGCTGAAGTCATGCGTGCCGTCGTTGTTACTGTACGACATGGCATTGAACTCATCACGGAAGGTCTTGATACCGCCACCCGATGAGAGAGCTGTGCTACATGTGTAGCTAACACTATCACCAGCTGTAAGTGCGCCGATCGTGTTGTCGCAATTCGGTACCAAAGCATCCGAGACAGCAACATTCGACAGATCTACATTGCCGGTATTGGTCACGACGATCTCGAAGGGCACCGTGTCGCCGGGGGAGAAGGTACGGCTGTCTGGCCCCTCCGCCTGCTTGCGGATATCGATCGAAGGAACTTCCGGGACACTGCACTCGGCTTTAAGCCAGTCCAGCTTGGTACCGTCTTCGCGTAGGTAGAAGCGAATGACGTGATCCCCCGTAGCCAGACTCACCATTACCGGGTCCCCGCCGTCACGGCCGTTGCGGTCATTGACGTAGTCGGTAACCAATCCGCCACTGGCAGTATCATACAGATAGCCGCCAACCGGTTGATCATCTATCGTCACCCAGAAGGAGTCTGAGTTACCGCTCGGGCTGTACACGCCGGTCATCAGCTTGACTAACTGATCGTCCGTCAGGTTGAGCTTGAATTGCACGAAGCTGCTACTGGGACCGCTCATGAAAACCCCGTTGTCCGGTGTCTTAACGTAGGCACCACCGCTGAACGAAGCGCTCTGGTAAACCCCAAACAGTCCATTGAGTTCACCATCTTCAGCCTCGAACTTCTGGCCACACACTAACCCACCGCCGCAAGCACTGCCGGAGGCAATCTCAACACGCTGGGTCAGATCGATCACCTTGAAAGTGATATAGCTGTTGCCATCGCTTGCCCCCACCTTCAGATCACAATCGGTGAGGAAGATCGCTTTTACGTACTCGCTCGGGTGCTGCTTGCCCTGAACCGACACATAGACCTTCTCGACACCTGCCGGTATCTCGAAGCTAAACGAACTATACGTCGCTACCTTTCCACTCCACAGAATCGTGCCGGTCGCGCTGTTGGCTCGAACACGGATGGTCTCATCCTGATCACGGTTCCATGCAGACGCACTGATCTTCAGGGTCATCTGCTTGACGCCGACACAGATTTCACAGGTGTTCGGCGGTGGATTGCAGTAACTCGACGGGTCTTCGTCTGACATCGTCGGGATAGTCACCGTACCGAGGTTGGTATACGCCCGGCTGCCGGGGACACTGCCGGACACATTGTTACACGCATTCGCCAGTAAGTTCGGCGCATCCGGTGCGCTGACCAGATCCAACGCCGTACCGACCGCACTGTAGATCCAACTTTCGTTTGGCTCCAGGATCGCAGGTGTTGCGTCACCACCCTTGTCTACTGTCGTGACCGCACCGATTATGTTATCGGTCACGCTGATATCGCCTTCCGGAATGTTCACCGTTCCGGTGTTGGTGACTTTGTAGGTCCAAGTCACTTCACCGCCGGGCGCCACCACCGGGATATCGTTGCCATTGACCGGATCGTTGGCATCCAGTCCATTGGTGAACTTCACAATCCGGATCTCCGGCTGCGCCAGTTCGACCAATCCTGCATCCCAGGAGCGGTCAGACTCGCCCGATTGCAGTTGGATCGGATCCTCAACCGGATCCCGTGTCTGGCAGACCGAGGCTCCAGGTATAGCGTCGCTGTCCACCTCACTCGGGTTGGCCGGTGGCGTGACGTTCGGGTCAGTGCAATCCATGCCGGCGGGCTTTACAAATTCCACACAATAATTGCCGGGCAACAGATTGTCGAACAGATACGCACCGAGTGGATCGACACCGCTGCCGTCAGCGGTAACTCTCGAACCCGAGGCGGATAGCACTTCGTCGCCGGTGTTACATTGTCCATCGTCACCAGGCAGCAGCAGTTCAACCTGCACCCCTGCCACACCCGGCTCACCACCGGGCTGATTGACGGCGTCCTGAATGCCGTCGCGGTCCAAATCCAGCCAGACCAGGTCTCCCAGTTGTGCCGGACAGTACACGCCGGCATCCCACTGATCCTGCAATTCATTGGAAAGCAGGGTGATGGAGGTCGTCCGACCGGTGTTCGGGTCGACATCGCTGTCCTTGAGATCATTTCCACCCTCGTTGGGGAGCGTAAACTTAGCTTCGCCGCCAAAGCCATAGGTGGCACCGCAGTAGTTTTGCGGCGGTAGAAACTCCAGGTAGCAGTACAGGCCGGGGGTGAGGCCGTCGAACAAATAGCCTCCGCCTCCTGCGGTAACTTCAGACGGAATGACTTCGGCATCGTCGCCGTCGCCACACAAACCGTTATCCCCCGAGAACACTAGTCTGACCGTGCCGCCATCGATACCTGGCTCACCACTGTCCTGGACTCCGTTACGGTTCTTGTCCTCCCACAGGAAGTCACCTATACCGGCGCTCTGGTAGAGACCCGCATCCCAGGTCAGATCCTCTTTGCCTGACGGTAGGTTGATGCACTGGGTCTGCCCGTTCGGGCTGGCATCGCTGTCGACGCCGTTGTCAACGCCCTGGTCCTGGGGGCTGAACACATAGCCGCCGGGCTTGACGAACTCGACGATGTAGTTACCCGGCTCCAGCGGATCGAACAGATAGACTCCGAAACCGTCGGTAACGGTCGTGACCGGGTTACTGGCATTGTCCAGAACTGGACTACCGTTACAGTCAAGCAGGTTAACGGTGACATTACCGATTCCCAGCTCACCGCCGGGCTGATTGAGGCCATCCTGAACGCCATCCGCGTTGATATCTATCCAGACCTGGTCGCCGAGACGCGCTGGACAGTAGATACCTGCGTCCCACTTATCCTGAAACTGGTTGGAAAGCAGTGTAAATGAAACGGAGCGCCCGGTTGCCGGATCGGCATCGCTGTCTTTCAAATCATCGCCGCCTTCATTGGGCAGCGTAAAGCGGGCGTCGCCACCGAACCCGTAGGTGTCAGTGCAGTAGTTTGTCGGCGGTGCAAACTGGACGTAGCAGTATTTTCCCGGTGTCAAGCCGTTGAACTCGTAAGCGCCATCCGCATCGGTAACTTGGTCGGGCAGCACCTGGACGTCGTCGCTATTGCCGCAAATGCCATCGTTACCGGAGAAGACCAAACTAACTGCGCCATTCGGAACACCCGGTTCGGTGGGATCCTGAATACCATCACGGTTCAGGTCTTCCCACAGAAAGTCGCCGATACCTGCCGTCCGGTACAGACCTGCATCCCAGGTAAGATCCTCGGTGTCCGATGGCAGAGTAATACACTCGGTCCGGCCGTTTACGTCAACGTCGCTATCGACAGTGGAACCCCCGCTATTCTTGGGGCTGAACTGATAGTTGGCCGGTTTAGCGAACTCGACAATGTACTGGCCCGGAGGTAAAGGGCTAAAGATATAACTGCCATCCGAGTTGGTGGTGGCCGTGATCGGATCATTGTTGCCATCGAGCACCGGATTGCCCGAACAGTCGAGCAGCTTGACGCCGATACCCGGGAAGCCGGGTTCACCGCCGGTTTGATTCAGTCCGTCCTGAATACCGTCGGCGTTGAGATCTTCCCAGACCTGGTCACCCAATCTAGAGGGACAGTAGATGCCGGCATCCACGCTGCGGTTTGTCTCGCCGGCAATGAGGCTGATAACGCCGGTCTGGCCGCTGGTGCGGTCGGCGTCGCTATCTCTTGCGTCGTCGCCGACAACATCGGACAAGGTGAATTCGGCATTGCCGAATTGGCAGAGATTCTCGGGTTTAGTGAATTTAACGCAGTAGCTGCCCGGAATCAGATCCGTAAAGAAATAAAAACCTTGCTCATCTGTAAAAGTGGTGCGCAATGCCGTGCCGGTATCGCAGACACCGCCTGAGAAGGGGTAGAGATTGACCGGCAGACCAGGTACGCCGGCATCGCACTCGGCACCCTGGTCACTCAACGCCGGGTTGCCCGGATTGCTCGGATCGGTATCGCCAAGAATACCGTTGCCGTTGGTGTCGGTGCACTCTTGGGTGCCGTTGCCGTTTTGGTCGAGCCAAACCCGGTCGCCCAATTCTGCATTGACACGAACAACCGTGACCGGGCCGATCGCAAGATCGACCTCCGGCGTACCCGCGCCGACATTGATTACCGCCTGCAGCGCGCCTAGGTTGGAAAGATCGACGTTGCCGTTTGTTCCGCACTCGACAGAGATAATCAGTCCGCCGCTAAACCCGCATAAATTGGGGTCTTCAAGGTTGGCAAAGGGAATCAGATACTGCCCGACGGCGCTATTCCTGACTGTTACTTTGGTGAATTGGGTCGCACTGGAGTACGCCTCGATGCGAATTTGGAACTGCGCCAAATCGAGCGAGATAACGTTGTAGGTGAAGGTATCGCCTTCGGCCCACAGATCTATTCCGCCAAGGCCGGTGGGATTCAACACCAGTCCCGCGGTTGCATCCCATTGAATTATGCCCTCGCCGCCGGAGAGTGCGTCGTTATCGAATGAGAGTTGCCCAAAATCCGCATAGATAGTCGTTCCGTTTTGGGGAGATCCATTGCTATCGAAAATCAAGTTGGACGATAGATCGCGTCGTCCGCCGATAATACTCGCAGTATCTGCGGCAAATCCTTCGACAGCTACGCTATCGTCCACGGTGTCACGCACCACGAGCGGATCGGACACCGCAGTAAAAAGATCAATGACACCAGGCGCGGCACTAAATGCGTTTTGATTAAGCCCCAGAATCATCAAGCCGAAAAAAAGAAACCGAAAAAAGGCAAACATTTTGCTGTTTGTCGAATTCAAAGCTTTCATCAATTCCCATCCTTATTATTTTTTATCTTGCTTTCGAAGGATCAGACGACCCGGCAAACAACATCCTTTTGTTATTTGGGCTCACCCTCGCTCCAGCGCTTGTAATTTGAAACAATTCACGTCAAATAATTTTTAAGCAGCCTGGTAGAACCAAGCATGAAACATACCAAGAAACTTTTAATTCTGGCAAAGTCATGCCTATGTTACTGGTTTAACGGAACTTAAATTGGTGCCGAAAAAAAGAACCCACAGCGTTAAGTACCTTACAAAAGGTAGAGTTGTAAAAAATACTGACACTGGCGGTCAGCTACCGGTCTGAAGCTTTAGCAAAAGCGCTTCGGCATCCGCCCGCTCGGTAAAACCCGCCTCCCCCTGCAACAAATCCTTGAGTATCTTGAGTGCCGCCTGCCTGTTACCGGCAGCGGCATCGATCATAGCCCGGTGGTAAAGGAATAACGCTTTTTCAGGCGCTCTGCTCAAGATACGGTCACTGATTCGCGCTGCCCGGTCATAATCGCCCCGCTTGATCAGCAGTACCGACAAAGTATCGGAGATATCAATCGAATCCGGCGCCAATCTACTGGCCCGCTCTGCGTATTCGAGCGCACGCTCGCTGTCCTGATCGCGAATTTGCCATGCAAGGTTGTTGAGCGCCAGCGGATTGTCCCGCGACTGCTTCAGCACTTCGTCATACTGCGTGGCAGCATCGTCGAGTCTCCCGGCACTGTAGCAAGCACTGGCCAGCGCCAAGCGTGCCGTGAGATCACCCGGATGCGCAGTAAGCCACTCAGCCTGCATTGCGAGCGAAGCATCGCTTTCCCCCATAACCCACTTCTGTCTTGCAACCGACAACATATCCAATGTTTCTGAAGTACTGCCGAACACCTGCTGATAAAGCGCAAGTGCCTTATCCGAGTCCCCGCTTGCCTGTGCCAGCGCTGCTTCAAGCCGCATTACTGCAGGATTATCGCTGGCAACAGCTTTAAGCACCTTAAGATGCGTTTCCGCCAGCGGAAGATCCCTATCTGTCAATGCTGCCTGGCCCAGTTGCAGACGCGCTTTAAAATGGTTTGCATCCAGCTCAACCGCCCGCTTTAACGCGACGCGCATTGCGCGTTCATCGCCAAGCAGAGCATGCGCCTGAGAAAGGAGAAAGTGTGCTTCCGCAGACCTTGGCTGCGCCCTTACCAGGCCCATTAATGTGGAGCGGGCATTCGCACCCTCCCCAAGTGCCAGCTTACTTCGGCCAAGCACATCCAGGATCGACGGGTTATCCGATTGGGTCTGCAGCAGCTCTCCGAGAACTACTGCAACCTGCTGTGGTTGACCCTTGGACAGATGATATCTGGCCAAAGCGGTGCGCGGTTCTACTGCGTTTGGATTCGTTTTTACCGCCTGATTCAGACGGCTAATCATATCCGCCTCACGGCCTTGCTTTTCATAGAGAAAAGCCAGTTTCATTAACGTATCCAAATGATCCGGCTGTTTGGCCAACACTACTTCGTATTTTTGCTCCGCACTCTCCGCATCTCCCGCGGCGATCGCAATGGCTGCCAGATTCTGATTGGCGAAAACATCCCCGTCGGACAATTCAGCTACTTTGGCGAATTCCGCTTTCGCTGCCTCGATTCTTCCCGCCGCCAGGTGAAGTTCGCCGGCAATGCTGTGCGCCTTGGCTGCCTCTGGATTTCGCTCAAGATTGTCAGCTGAAATCTTTTCTGCGGTTTCCCACTCCTTTTGCTTTGCATAGTGTTGCACTAACAGTCCGTAGGCGCTCTGGTCCGTGGGATCCAGCGCAAGAGCGCCATTCAACTGCTCGACCGCCGTTGCGGTATCGCCATCCAAAAGTAACGCAGCGGCAAGTCGCAAGTGAGCCCCTGCCGATTCTGGCTGCAGCGAAAGCGCCTTCCTGTATAATCCTATCGCCTGCTTAACTTGCGCCAGCTGAATGTACGCATTGGCCAGCAAATTGATCGCATTGATATCCGCAATGTCACTAGATACCACAGGCTGCACGAGCTTCACGACCTCGTCGAATCTGCCTTCGGTGTGCCTGATCTGCGCTAAAAGCATGCGACCGGCGACGCTGTTGGGATTATCGCGATGAAAGCCGCTCAGATAGATATCCGCCTGATTGATATTCCCCAATTCGAGCAATGTCGCGCCTAGATAGAACTGTGCGGGTAGAAAATCTTTATTTTGTGCGACAGAAAACTCGAATGCCTCCTTCGCCTCCGGATAGCGCTGTTGATGAAAATGTACAAGTCCCTGTAGGTAGTGCACCTCGAAATACTTCGGCAGACGCAGCTTGATCAGGTCGATATCCTCCTGCGCCTGGTTGTATTTTTTCAGGTCGACCCGCACTACGGCGCGTTTCAGGTAATCCGCCGTGTTGTTGCGCCACCGCTCGATTGCCTTGCCATATGCGCTCTCTGCTTCTTCCAACCGCCCTTGACTGCGCTCTAAATCCCCCAACAGACTCCAGCTGGGCGCGTAGTCCCCTTGTTGCTGCAGCAGCGCCTCAAGTATGCTGCGGGAGTTATCCGCATCCCCTCTTGCTAGAACAATCCTGGCTTTCTCGGTGATAGCTTCCACCGCATCCGGTTGAACTGCGAGAGCCCAGTTGACTTTGTCAGTGGCCTCGTCCAGCTTTTGACCGGAGATCAATGCAGCCGCCTGAACTGAGAGCAGTTGCGCCAATGGACGGGCCGATAGTTTTCCTGGATCCATCTTCAGTAACTCGGCTGTTTTTCCCTGGGCCAACATAGCGCGCGCCAGAAACGGCAGCACAGTATCGTCCACCACCCCTAACTCCCTGGCACGTAACAGCTCTTTTTCTGCTTCGGCGGCTCGACCATCCTCAAGATGGATCTTTCCCAAGAACCAACGAGCCTGAGGGTTATTCGGGTTCTTGCTGAGCGCATTCTTCAATTCAATGACAGCCGCTCGCATTTCACCCTGCTCTACCAGCTCCACAGCACGGTCGTAATAGTGCTGATCGGTTTTTTCGGCACTGCATGCAGTGACAACCAAAGCAGCAAGAAGGCAAATCATTAGCTTCCAGAAAATCATTTACTATCCTCGTTATACGATACTATTTAATACAGGGTGCACGGCCAGCGGTTACCGAAATAATTCTCCGTCATGGGGCATATTCCGACAGACCCGGCATAATGCCTGAGACGTATACCAATGACAATTATGCCCCCAAACCATGAAACACAGTTTGTTGACAGAAATTTTTACACTCGTACTTCAGCAAGCGCCTTTCTCCTGAGAAACGGCCTTCGCACCATTACTGAACAGCGCGTTTTCCAGATCGTCGGTTAAATGGCATCTTTATCGCACTGAAACCGCCAATCGTCTGTGAACCAATCAATGTGTTCAGAAATATCGGTATCGGGCATACTCTGACAATGGGTTTACAACAATTCGCTTTGCTTCAGATTGTGGCCGGTATACGATTAAATAATGCAATGAGAGCCGCCGGTATGCAGTAGACCGATGAATCCTTAAGCCCAGATTAAAAAGCAATTCAAGTGTCAGATAATTTTACATTCTAAGTACCGGCAAAAAGCGTTAATTTCAGCTCACTAATACATGTCATTGATTTTAGTTTATTTATTTTTTTCGGCACAGAATTCGCAGTAACAAAGCCGAGGACAAACTTTTTATGATGTCTTTTAGCTATGGTAATCGAAATTCCAGCTCAGCTGGCCGAACCTAAACAACATTTAGATAGAAATAAAATTTGGAGCGCTATCATGAACAAAAAACTGAAATTACTAGGTGTTGCCGCGGCGATGTCGCTGAGCGTTAACGCCCA
This sequence comes from Chromatiaceae bacterium, assembly GCA_024235255.1. GTDB lineage: Bacteria > Pseudomonadota > Gammaproteobacteria > Chromatiales > Chromatiaceae > HKST-UBA178. The sequence continues at coordinate 211,607 of JACKMT010000005.1, read as the reverse complement.
GGCTGCGATTATTGATCTGTTCTCAATACCCCAGAATATCAATGACAATACCGCCGATCTCACAGCCGTTACTGCTACCGTGACCGATGCTGCCGACCCGGGCAGTATCATCGGCGGAGTACGCGACATCTCTGTGAACCTGATAAATGACACCAATCCCTCAACCGCCAATATGGTAGAGATGGACATCTTTGGCGGCATCCTGTCTTTCAGCAATGACAACGGGGCCGGTGGCGAAGGTATCGTGCAGTGGGATGCAACCCCCGGCCTGGCGCTCAACATGACCGGCCTCGGCGGTATAGATCTGCGGGCCGATGGCTCCAACGCCTTCGTCTATGAAGTTCTGAGCGTCGACCTGGGATTCCAGATCAGCATTGAAGTCTACACCGACGCCACGCACTGGACCAAAGCTTTGATCCAGACCGATAACGTTGGCGTTGATACCATCCCATTCGTCAATCTGGAGAACGCTGCACTGTGCGGTAACGTACCTCCTCCGATTGGCAGCCTGCTTGCAGTAACCTGCGGCGCCGCCGGCCCTGCCAACCTCAGCAGCGTTGGTGCACTGCAGACGATCTTGAACGTAAGCGGTGGTACGCTGGCGGTGGATCTCTCCATCAGGAACATCACCACCCAGGTTCCTGAGCCAGCCACTATCGCACTGCTGGGTGCTGGCCTGGTGGGTGCCGGATTCGCCGGACGCCGCCGCAAGAGTGTAAAGTAATATCCAAGTTAGATGATCCCGGTTAGGTAGTACGGAATCAATTTGGAAGGTAGGCCCCATCTAAGGATGGGGCCTTTTTTTTTCCCTCATTAAGCCGGTGTTCTATACTTACTCGGTGAAATAAATTTCGACCGTTGTGACACCGTCTGCAACCCCTTAGATTTATACTTAATGCTGACCGGCAAGCACCGATTACCCGATTATCATGGGTATAGACATAATGCGGTAAAGAAAGAACATGCGCGAATCACCGGAAATCCCGGCTACATACGAAAGCAGCGGAGCCAGGGATGAAATCCTGAACTATGTACTGCGCTCAGGTGCCCAAGCCCCTTCGTTCTACAACTGTCAACCCTGGCTATTCAGGGTAACCGACGAACAAGCGATTGATGTGATCCTGGATAAACAGGCTGACAGCTCATTCTATAATTGGAACGACAACCTCTCGACAATGGCCTGTGGTGCGGTGATCGAGAATATGCGGATAGCGCTCGAGGGCCGTGGCCTGGCACACACAATAGAGACATTCCCTGAGGGCGAAGATAGTTCGGTGCTGGCGCGAATCACACTGGGCCAATCGACACAGATGCACGAAATTGGTGCCATCCACTCGCTTGAATCAGCCATCTGGCGCCGACACACTAACACCCTGGACTTCAACAGCGATCCATTGACTGACGCACAAAAAAAGCGACTTTTCGACTCGCTTGAATCTGCATCCGGCATCAAATTGTACCTGCTGGAAAAAGAGAGTGAAAAACACAAGGCTTTTCTCGCCGCGTCATGCGCCGAGCAAGTGAGATTTGCCCGTAAGGATCTGCACCGTCACCTGCACAGTTTGATTCGTTGGACCGAAGTGGATGCTGAAACAGACAAAACAGGTCTAACACTACCGAGCATGGGAGCCTGCGGTATCGGCGAGACTTTTTTTCGCATAACCAGAACCTGGCCGGTTATGAAGGTGATGAATCTGTTCGGAGCCTATAAAAGTCAAGCCAGCCGTGCATGCATGGGTCTGCTTCACTGCTCCGCCGTTGGGCTGCTGAGTGTCAAGCAAGGCGGAAAAACGGGACTGTTGGAAGCGGGTAGACAGATGCAAAGGTTATGGCTGACCACCACTGCTCTCGGCCTGGACCTCCAGCCGCACACCTCGCTCACGCTTTTCAACTGGGCCTGGCATTCAGGAGGGGCTGGCCTTTATACACCCTGGGAACAGCGTATATTAAGGAAAGCATTCCAGCTCTACTGCGAGGCTTTTCCGGAAATAACCGATAACGCCAGTGAAAGTGGTATCTTTCTTTTCCGAGTGGGCCAGGGTCCTGCCGTGCGTGGCTACACTCTTCGCAAAGATGTGTCACAACTCATGCTGAAGGCAAGCGTCTGACGAGTAGTAGAAATTTACCCTTCGGCCTCCGACCTACCACCCTTTAGGCATTTGGCGGGTACTCCACCCCACACCTCTCCAGCGGCAATGGTTGTACCCTTTTTTACCACAGAACCAGTCGCTACCATTGCATCATCTCCAATAGTTACACCTGCCAGAACCACGGCGTGTGCCCCTATAGTGACATTGTTTCCGATTCGTACCCGGTAGTGTTCGAGTTTATCGTTCTCTATCACGTGTGGAATAATCAAAGCATACTGACCGATCAGCGTGTTGCTGCCTGCTTCAACGAAAATAGGATCCAGAATAATTCCCGAACTGTAGGTATTGTCACCCAATTTTGCCCCCAACCCCAGGTATAAAAGGCGCATCAGCGGAAGAGGCACCGCGCCACTTCGCATCACTGGATAGAAAATAAGCAGAAAAAACAGGAGGTACACATGATAAACAAACTCCTCCTTGGACGCTTGTCCTATAACACCTTCTCGCAGAGGGGCGATTCGCAGGAAAACCCTGAATACAAGTACCGCATAAACATAGGTAACAAATATCCCGAGAATAATGAGCAGCACGCCGCGAAAATCGCCGAGTTCAAGATGCCCGAAAAAAAGCGCCGTGGTGCCGAACCCCAAGCCAATTATCGCGATAAACAAAACAAGAAACACACCTATCTGAAGCAGTGATATCTTCCGCATTTTACTGTGCCCGCTGTCGATTAATCATTTTTATTTCCAACCAGACCAAAAGTTATTAGCGCCTAGCTCATAATTCCTCGCGATAAATTTCATTGCTCAGCCTGATACAGAGCGATTCAAAACCTTATCGGTAATCTTGCGAAATTCTGTTTCAGCCGAAATGCTTCCTATCTGTCGCTGTATATCCTCCGCGCGCTTTTTGTATCGGGCGTCTTCCAGAAGGCTAAGAGCCGATGCACGAATTTCCAACGGCTCAGCACGATCTGTCCGCATTCTGATCCCTCCACCCAGCCGTGCGATTGCAGACATATTGAGATGTTGGTCAAGATTACCGGCAATACCCAGCACCGGCACACCGTGCGCCAACGCCTGATAGGTCGTCATGCTGCCGCCGTTGCAGATAACCAGATTCGATCTGGCTGCCATCTGCTCCCCCGGGAGAAAATCGGCAATATAAACATCGCTTCGCGATGGAAAAACCACCGGATGTCCTGCAGTTGCAACGACCAATGAAACATTGATATCACTCAACGCGTCAGCGATTCCAGGCAGCAGATCGCCCCGTCCAGAACTACCTAGATTGACATAAACTATCGGCTTCCCAGCATTAACGACTTCGTCCCACCAATCTGGGTAGTTTTGCGAAGGAGACCAGAAAACTGGGCCGATAAAAAGATGTTCAGCCGGAAGCCGATTCATTTGCACCAATCCAGGAATATCGGCATAGAGCAGATAATCACTATCGGTGTAAACAGATCTCAGGTCAGCACCCAAAAAGTCCAAGCCATGCCGTCTGCGCAATCTGTTCATCGGTACCGTATGCAGAGCAAAAACGACAGGTCGCACTATATCGAAAAGCATCTGCGCAACTTTCACTCCGGTTATCGATATTAGCGGATGCTCTGGTATCGGGTACCTTTGCCTGGAAAAAGGACTCCAGTATGCATTGGAAACGGCTAAATAGGGTACTTTGCATAGGCGGGCGCTGACAGAAAGTGAGAGGCGAAAATCACCGATGATCAAATCTGGCTTCTCTTCGTCGATAACAGCCAGATCCTCTTCCAGATAGGCTTCCAACGTCGCTAAGTCATAAAGTGGACGTCCCTTGGCAAGCGCGTCGATAAACCTGGATGTTGGCAGACTAACTATTTCCCGCTGCCTCACACCTGTAGATTCAAACAGTCCCATATAGCGGGGATCCACGGCCAGGACAGGCTCGTAGGCTCTACTTTTTGCCAATGACGACGCGAGCACAACAAGCCTGGCCACATGTGCCAGGGTTACGGCTTCTGAAACAAACAGAATTTTGCCGGGATTATTTCGAGTCTTCGATTCAGCCGCCTTTTCCATCACGCTTGCTCACCCGGCTAGAGTCTCGCTGTGATTCTGAGTGAAGATCTGACACCGATGAAAAGTGTTCAACTCTCCCCCTCCTCTCCCTCTGCATCCAACTTGTTATAAGCTTTTTGCAGAACGATCAGTCGTTGGTCATTCGGATCGAGGCTATTCGCTCTGCCCAGATACTTTCTTGCCCGCCCCATATAACCGATATCCCAGCCTATCTCCTGCATGAGCAAAATATTTGCCTGTGCGGCGTAAAGATTGAATGCAAGCACACCGGGTTTCGCATCGGCCAGTCTCTGTAAATTGCGAATTGCTAGCTCAGGGCTCTGCTCTGCAAGTGCCTTCATACCCTCTTCATAGAGCAGCCGGTTATTGGGCTCGGCCAACGCCTCTTCCAGCAACCTGTCATGACTGCCTCCCGGCAGCTTAAACCAGGCAAACGGATTTCTCAGTATGTTAAGAAACCCGGGTGCACCGATTTGTTGCACCTCCGGCAACAGCTGCCTGTCTTCTCTCGGATTCGTTGCAATGTTAAACACCAGAGGAATCACAAAGAGCGTCAGCAGAGTGGAAAAACACAACCCCCAGACAATTGCGGTTGCAACAGGCCCCCACATCAAAGACTCGCCAGCCAACCCGACAGCCAGCGAGAAGAGACCCGCAATAGTGGTGAGCGAGGTAATCAAGATCGGCACCACCCTTCGTTTAGCCGCATACACAATGGCCAGCGACACCGACCAACCATTTTCGAGATATCGATTAGCGGTGGACAACAAAACGATGGCATCGTTAGCGGCAATACCCGCCAGTGCGATCGTACCGTAGAGCGTAAAAAGGCTGATTGGATTGCCACTGAAGAACAGCCCCAGGACCACACCGATAAATGCCATCGGTATAGTTGCAAGCACTATCAGCGGTTGAACATAACTCTTGAACTGGGTTCCCAGAATAAGATAGATCAGCCCCATGCCCAACACAAAGAGCGCGGACATTGCCCCCAGGCTCTCCTGAATATCGTCAAGCTCGCCAGCAAATACGAGATCGACACCCGGATACTGTGCAGCCACCGATGACCACTGATCCTGAATATAACGATTGGCGGAAAGCGTATCCGTTATCGCTGTATCCAAATCGGCTTCGAGAGTTACGGCACGTCGAAAATCGTAATGCCTTATATTGCTGACAGTCTCCCCCTGGGTATGGGTCAGCAGTTCACCTAAAGCGATTCCATCACCATCGGGCATGCCAAGCGGGTAATTTAGAAACGCACGCACATCCTGCAAGGCTTCCGGCATGGCACGTACACGCACATCGAGCCGTTCCCCCTGGTGCTGCATAGCTGCAACCAATTCACCGTTACCGAACAGACGCACCGAACGAATGACCTCGCCAGGATTGATGTTGGCACGGGTGATGGCGTCCGGGTTCAACCGCAGCGTAAGCTCCATACCTCCCTGCGTGTCATCGTCGTCTATTTCTCCTGTGCCCGGCGTTTCACGCAATATCTGCCTCAGTTTGACAATAGCGCCGCGAATCTCCTCGATGTCATCGCCCCGCACTTTGATACTGATGGGTTTAGATGTAGGTGGTCCCGTCTTTCTCCGCAGAAATGAGATGTTCATGGGTCCAGGCACCGACATCACATGGCTGCGCATCAGTTCGATAATTTCATCCACCCCCCTGCGTCCAGATGCAGCCGGTTTTAGACTGACAAAGACCTGCCCCCTCTCCTCGCCGTTCAACAACTCCGTTTCGGTGAACTGTTGTCCGGAGTAGCTGACTATACCCTGCACTTCATCCGGGTGCAGATTGTCCCGAACTCTGTGCTCAATCAGGGCAAGCGCTTCGCTGGTCTTCTTGAGGCTGGTACCGGGCGGCATCTCGATGTTCACATAGAACAGCCGGTACACATCGGTCGCAAAAAAATCCACCCTTACGAAACCGTAAGCGATCAGTGCGACAACCAGTACAAAGAGTAGAAAAACCGAGCTGAGGGCAATTTTTGGAAAGCGGAATACTGATACCAGAGCACGGGTGAATTGATGCTTCAGCCGTCTGATAAGCTGAATTCGCAGTGCCTGTACCCGGCCCTTATTTGTCAGTTCGGGTTGGAATTCGGCGATATGCCCCGGCAAAAGCCAAAAAGCCTCGATCAAGCTGATCAAAAGAATCACGCTCACAACGATGGGTACTACCCGCATAAAATCACCGAGCAGTCCGGGAAGCAGCATTAACGGAAGAAATGCTGCTATTGTGGTTAGCACCGCCGTACTGACCGGCGTAGCCACTTCTTTTAATGCTTGAATTGATGCCTCGACCCCATCCTTTCCCCGTTGCAGATAGACATAGATTGTCTCGACTACGACAATTGCATCATCCACCAGCATGCCTAGGCTGATAACAACTCCCAATAACACAGTAACATTGAGTGTCTGTCCTATTGCGCTGAGAACCCAAAAGGTTCCAGCCAATGCAAATGGTATGCCCACACTGGTAAACAAGGCTATTTTGAAGCCGAGAAACAGCCAGGTCACCAACAACACTAGCAACAGACCAACAAGTGCATTGTTCTCCATTACACCGATCGCTGAACGAGTGGTTTGTGTCTGATCGTCCAGCAATACCAGTTCCACTCCGGTTTTTTTGGAGGTGCGGTTCTTTTCCTGAATGTATGCCTTGATCTGATCGATTATCTCAAGGTTGTTGGCGTGTTGGGATTTGAACACCGAGAGCAACACCGAAGACTGGCCATTGTACTGCACCAGTTCCTGCGCATCCGCCCTACCTCTTTGCACCTCCGCAATGCTGCGTAAAGGAACCTCGGCGCTTGCGGTCAGTATCGGAAAAGAGCCAACATAGGTAGGATCACTGCTGGTTCCAGCCAGTCTAACCAGCCACTTTTGATCACCGAAACCAATATTTCCTGCGGCCAGGTCCTGGAAGTAGGCGCTCACAGTATCTGCCAGAGCCACCGGCGAAACCCCCAGCACGAGCAACCTGTCCGGGATAAAATTTACCTGCAGCTCCGGATCTCTGTCCCCGGCCGTTGCGACATCGTCAACACCCTTCAGCCGTTCCAGATCCTCTTTCGCATTGCGTGCGGCATATTGCAGATTTTCACCCTGCGCCTGACTCGTCACGACAAGAGTCGCAGTAGGGAAGGCATTGGCGCTGGATACCTCCACAATATCCGGCAGTTTAATATCGTCCGGCAACTCATCCTGTCTGGACTGTATCTCACGTCTGAGATCCGACATGCGGTTATCGAACTCTTCGTCGCTCATCTCGGAGAACCGCACGATTATGCTCGAAACACCTTCCCGGCTCGTGCTGGAGACAAATTTGATTCCCGACACTTTCTTGATACCCGTCTCAAGCGGTTCGGTAATCCTGCTTTCCACATCCGATGCGGTAGCGCCGGGCCAAAATGTCCAGATCTGCACCCAATTGAAGTTGACACTGGGATCCTGCTCTCTAGGCATCTCGGAATAGGCTATCCACCCCATTGCCACCACGAGCAGAAAAGTCAGATTGGTTAATATGTGGTTCTCGAGCAGCTTGCGAAACATGAGTTAAGGCCCGACAACTTTCACGTCGTCTCCATGCTTCAGCACGAATCGGCCATCCACGATAACGTTGACGGAGCCATCAAGATTTATTGCAGCGGGCTGACCTTCCCGTGCCAGTTCCAGCGGTACGAATTCAGCCTTCCCTTCATGCTCGATAAATATCCCAAGTGTCTCCCGCCGCACCAGCAGATCGGTTGAAATGTGTGGATCGGATATCTTCCAGCGCAGCCGTCCTGCACTTCCCGGCGGAACAGTTTCGCCGGTGAATGAAAGTCGCACCTCATAGCTGCGTATCTTGCTCTCCATCAATGGCAGCACTGTTCTCAACTTGAGGGGAAATTCACTGTGTCGGTCAACGAACTTAAGATCATCAGCATTCTGCAGAGATTTCAGGTCCTGCTCCTGAACCTTGGCAGAAACCTCGATATTCTCTTGATCCAGTAACCTTACCACTGGACTACCCTGAACCACATAGTCACCGAGACTAGCAATCCTTTCGATGACAACGGCCTTAAACGGGGCGGTAATAGAGCATTTTTCCACAGATCTTTTTGCGGCACTCAATGCAGATTTCAATCGCCTGACTTCGGCAGCTGAAATGGACGTATTGGATACCCTTCTGTCCACTTCCTCGGCGGAGATACTTTGCTTCTTCAATAGCGTTTTGGCATTGCTTAGTTGGGAGCTGTCGAATTGTTCTTTTGCCAGCCCCGCCTCATAGGCAAATTGAGCCCCGGAAACCGCAAGCTCATAATCGCGGCAGTCCAGCCTGGCCAACACACCTCCTTTTTCAACGTTATCCCCCACCCGAACATTGATACTCTGCAGTAAGCCGCTTATCTGGGCGCTAATACGCGTGTCGTTCAAACTGATCGCGGTTGCCGGCGCATCGCGGAGTGGAAAGAATCGTATCTCATCCAGCTTCCGCGTGGTAACTGGCACAGGATCGGCTGCTACCGAAAGTGTCACCAGTACCATGATAAACCCTGTGAATAATATTTTTTGAAAAGTCATGATTCCAAATCTGCCCTTAATCTTTGAACATCGTACTTGCAATGCGAACGGGTCAAGCGTCGCACCTACTTGTCAATTGGGACAGGTTGAGTCGTAACGATCTGGAGGCTGGAGTGGTGCCGATGCCTAGGCGCCCCATAAACACCGCAGACTCATTGTTTCTCTCCCCGATGAGCGCATCCAGGTCATTTCTTAGCGTTTCGGCACTCTTAACGGCTTCCGTATCATCGGTAAATTTAACGCCTGCACGGGTATAGTAAGAAAAGATGATCGGCGTCATCTCCGGCTGGAACTGTAAACCTAATTTCGCGCTGGTTAACCAGAATCGCTGGAGCGCACGCCCGCCGTTAAAAAAGTCCTCGATGGTCTCCAGGGACCGATCGGCAACGATGCAAAAATGTGCGCTGCAGCGTAACCCCGGCAGCAGATCGAGTTGGATTCTCGGCATCAGCGTACCGGCAAAATACCGGTTTAACATCGCAACCCGTTCCCAGCTTTGCATCGCCCATCGCATCAGTTTTAGCGCCACCGGATCCAGACCGACAGCGCGGTCCGGAATACGATCGAGGCTGAACTGGGCATTCCATTCGATAATACGTTTGTGGACTTCGTATGCTTCAGGGATCGTTAAACGAATACCGGCGTTGCGGTACAGTAGCTTGGCCATACGCCATTTATTGCGTGCCCCGTCGATCCAGACTACCCGGTATCCCTCGCCTACTGATGCTTCCAACTCCCGTTTTTGTTCTTTGCTTAGCGGCTTGGTGGAGAGGGACCTACGTTGGGTTACCCTGGCTTTGATGTAGGGGAGCAGCGGATTTATTGACGTATTTCCGGCTGACAAACTTACCCGGATCAGGGGACTCGTCGCTGCCGAATCTTGCTGCCGTTCAAAACTGGCACTCAACCCTTCACCCGATGCTGCTACGGCGATGGTCTCGAGTAGTGCCCCAACCGCTATCTGGCTGGCCCTTCCCTCCAGATCGTAGACACACCAGTCGCGTGTATCCTGCGCATGGATAATAAAGTTGCGGTCGTCCACAATCTCAAACCGCCAGGGCTGGGTGTTATCTCCGCTAGGCGCCCAACGGGCCAAGTCGAGTATGCGTTCTATCGCGGTTTCCGGCGTTTGCTCCGTTTGTACCGCTGACGAGCTGTTAAGTTTCTCCGATAGCCTGCTTCTGGCAATTTTCAGTCCAATCCGCTGTAGCGGATTACTATTGCCGCCCGGACGCCATGTCTTTGAAATCTTGTTACGGTAGCTGTCGAAGTGCAGACCGGTCGGCGCGGCCGGCACCTTCCCCCTGTGGAGCAATATTTTCAGCGCATGGCTGGCGGTAAGACCGGCGCAAAGCTCGCAGGCCATTGCTGTGGAGGGGCCTTTGTGCCCGGCCAGGTCCACCCGGCTGTCGTCTACCAGATAGGGCATCTGCAGCATGGCAGGAGAGAGTCCCAACAGAAACCGCAGCAGCTGCTCATCCTCGCTCTGTCCTTCAAGCTGAAAGTACTGCTCGAATGTCATCTTACCGGGCAAGAAACAGAGCAGCGCGGCACCCATACCCAGGGGCGCTGCGGTAATTGCCGGTATTCCCTTGTCCGCGCAGGCGGAGAAAACCGCCCGGCGTGCGTCTACGGCAAAAAAATCCAACCCGTCGACGTACAGATCCACCCCTTCGAGAAAATTGCTGAGGTTGTCGCGATTCACCCCTTTCGGAAAGCGCTTCAAGTCGAGTTCGGGATTGATATCGGCGGCCAGCTCAGCCATCACTTCCACTTTTTGCCTGCCGATGTGGCTCATACTGGATCCTGCCTGTCGATTGAAATTGGCAAGTTCGAAGGTATCCAGGTCGGAAATATTGAACCCGCCTATGCCCAGACGGGTAAGGGTCAGGAGATGACTTCCGCCGACGCCGCCCAGCCCTGCAATAGCGATACGCCTGCTTCTCAACAACGCCTGCTCGGTCTCCGTCACCCAACCGATATTGCGGGAAAAAGCTGTATCGTAATTAAAACCGCTATTCACAAAGGGGGTCTCCTTGTGGGTCAGGTACTGGCCATTTCGGCGAAGACTTGCATCTCCTGTTCATCGCATCTACCGATTACCGATATGTCAGTTCGATCTGATTTCTGACAATCCGATAAAGCTCATTCAATTCCGGTTTCATACTCCCCAGTGCCAGCTGGGTGGTGATAAAATAGGGCGCCCGGATACCATGGTAATTGATGTCCCTGCCGGCGCGCTGAAAAACGATGCCGGACCTTTGCATCAAGCGCGGAAGAAACGGCTCCATCATGGCGAACACATTGTTTCTGCCGGTCAGATCAGTAAGCGCGGTAGCCGCCAGAAAGCCCGCGACTGCAATCAGAGAAAAGGTTCTTTTCTCTTGCTGTGAGCAGTCCAGCGCATCGATTTCGCCAAACCGTGTCAAAGCTTCACCCGATCGCCGGCGAAATGCGCCATCTACTGCCAGTCGGGAAATCTCACAAATCGTACGCCTATCCAGGTTCAACCCTGAGATATAGGCTTCATCCAGACTTTTTTTACAATGCTTTTCAAACGGGAGCAGCTCTTCCGATGCATTTCCAACAGCGGGAACCAAGCGGACACAACCCGCCGGCATCTGACTTGCCCGATGCCGGATCAGGCAGTGCAGCGAATGGCCGTCGAACTCGTCGTGCTCTTCGCCATCTGGAAACAGGTGTGCCGGTTCATATTCGAATTCATCGCAGTAAACCCGGTACCTTATCCGGTAAACATCGCTCCGCTGTCTGGAGCTGGTGACAAACTCCACCGCAAAGTATTTTTGGAAATTTTCTGCCAGGGTCAGGTTCTGACCCTCGGCGTTGTCGCTCGTGCCCTGCGTCGCACTACTCATAACAGCCCCCGACTCACAAGTGCTTCTCGATTCCATGGGCTTTGAGGCCCCAGGAAAAAAGTTTTTCCACCCGCTGGTTAGCCAGATGCAGACGGCGCCCCATGGTTTGAAACAACTCCTTGAGTAACAGGTACCCTTCAATCGGATGGGCATCGAGAAAGACACTGAGCCGCTCTCCATCCACTTCGACTAGGCTACCTTCGGTCAAAGCGACGACCGATGCACTGCGGGGATGAGCCCCATACAGGCATATTTCACCGAACACGTCGCCTGGCTCCAAATCGCAGATGCCGGCACGCACCGGTGCGCGATTGTCGATATCCACGTGCCCACTGACACGAAGCTTTCCCGCTTCAACAAAAAAGAGGGTATGACCCTCTTCACCTTCCGTCAAAATGATCTCATTAGCGCTAAAGTAGTGTCTTTTCCAGGCACCTTTCTCCGGAAACTGAGAACTGCCGATAATATCCTTCAGTATACTGATCACGACTTACCCCTTTCCACCGCTCGAAAACTCCAGAATGAAGCCAATCACTCTCTCCATTATCGACCACTTGGGAAAAAAATAAATTCGTTCCTTGACAGATCATCCGTGGCATCCAATATTGCACCAATCTCGCCCATAAAAACCGAGTGCTATCCGCTTGGCGACAAGTCAACACTATTGTTGGCTTTCCCACTCCTCGGGCGTCAGCGTTTTTATGCTAAGTGCGTGCAGCTCGTCATTGTCGATCTGCTTCCTGACCGTATTCATCACCAGCCGCTGTTTCTGCAACGGTGTCTTTCCGGCAAAATCGGCGCTGACAACCACTGCCTCGAAGTGGCGGCCGTCACCCGTTACCATCGCCTTGCTTCCGGGTAGGCCTGCTTCAATCAACTGCTCTACTGTTTCATTTTCCATGGTTCATTGCTCTGCTATCTTAACTGTGGTTGCCGCTAACCATCACTAGAACAGGTGGTCAAGGTTACCTGCCCCTCGCAGCAAACTTGCTTGCAACATTAGGCAACCAAAAAGCTGCTTTTATTCCGGTTGCCGGAGGGTTTCCAGACCGCTCAAAGCTCCCTGGTAGCAAAAAATTCAACCTCCGGCCAGCGCTCGATCGTTAATTCGAGATTGACTTTGGTTGGTGCCAGGTAGACTAGCTGATCGTTGCCGTCGAGTGCCAGATTATCGTGAGCCTTGTTACGAAAACGCTCCATCATTTTGGGGTCTTTGCAGCGCACCCAACGTGCGGTATTGATCGAAATATTTTCAACGATCGCTTCCACTTTGTACTCCTCTTTTAGTCGCTGTGCCGCCACGTCGAACTGCAGGACGCCCACCGCACCAAGAATGAGGTCGTTATTTTTCAACGGACGAAAAACCTGGGTGGCACCCTCTTCGCACAACTGCAGGACCCCTTTCTGCAATGCTTTCAAACGGAGCGGATCCTTCAGCACCACACGCCGGAAAAGCTCGGGGGCGAAATAGGGTACACCTTCGTACTTCAGCACCTCGCCCTCGCTGAAGGTGTCTCCGATCTGGATGGTTCCATGATTGTGCAGACCGATGATATCTCCCGGCCAGGCCTCTTCCACATGTTTGCGCTCATCCGCCTGAAAAGTGATCGCATTGCTTATCTGAACCGTCTTTCCGATCCGCACGTGATGCATCTTCATACCTTTCCGGTAGCTGCCGCTGCAGACGCGGAGAAAAGCGATGCGGTCCCTGTGCGCCGGATCCATGTTGGCCTGAATCTTAAAGACAAAACCGGTGAACGCTTCTTCAGCGGGGAGCACTTCACGCTGCTGCGCCTTGCGCGCCAACGGTCCCGGTGCATACTGAACAAATGCCTTGAGCAGCTCTTCCACACCAAAATTATTGATTGCCGAACCGAAAAATACCGGCGTCAGTTCGCCGTTGGCGTACGCTTCCAGATCGAGCGGATGACTTGCGCCAAGCACCAGTTCGATCTCCTCCCGCAACTCCTCCGCCTGGTCGCCGATCAACTCGTCCAACCTGGGATTGCCAAGCCCCTGAACCACTTCGCCTTCCTTGATTTTACCGCCATGGGTGGCCGAGAAGAGGTGGGTAACACCGGTGCGGAGGTCGTAGACACCCTTGAATCTTTTCCCCATCCCGATTGGCCAGGTGACCGGCGAACAGTTGATTTGCAGCACCGATTCAATCTCGTCGAGAATCTCCATGGCATCACGCCCTTCCCGGTCGAGTTTATTTACGAACGTCAAAATCGGCGTGTCGCGCATGCGGCACACCTCCATCAGTTTGATGGTGCGCGCCTCAACGCCTTTGGCCACATCGATCACCATCAGCGCCGAGTCCACTGCCGTCAACGTCCGGTAGGTGTCTTCCGAGAAGTCCTCGTGCCCCGGCGTATCCAGCAGATTGACCACAGCATCGGCGTAGGGAAATTGCATGACGGAGGAGGTCACCGAGATGCCGCGCTGCTTCTCAATCGCCATCCAGTCAGACGTTGCATGCCGGTCGGCTTTGCGCCCCTTTACCGTGCCGGCCATCTGTATGGCGCCGCCGTAAAGCAGCAGCTTTTCGGTCAAGGTGGTCTTGCCCGCGTCGGGGTGGGAGATGATGGCAAAGGTTCGCCGTCTTTTCAGCTGTTTGATCAGTTCAGACATCAGTTGGTTGGATTGGGCAAAAAGCGGATTATACCGTATCGCAGACTGCCCGCACCGTCGTTAAAGATTCAACGCCAGCACGATCGCATTTTCTCGGCCCTTCCCGGCCGGATAGTAGCCGCGGCGTAAACCCACCTCGTTAAATCCAACGCTCTGATAGAGCGATTGCGCGGCCCGGTTTGATTCACGCACCTCCAGGAAGGCGGTATCCGCATGGTGCTTGCGCGCCAGATTCAACAACCGCTCCAGCAGGCGGCGGCCAAGTCCTTGACCCCGCAGCTCCGGTTCGACGCAGATATTCAGAATGTGCGCCTCTCCCACCGCCACCGACATGATGCCATAGCCGACCAATCTGACGTCCAACCGGTAGACCCAGCAACAGTAGCCGACACTGAGACAGTCGAGGAAGATCTCCTTTGTCCAGGGAAACTCATAGCAGTTGAATTCCAGCTGCGCCACTTCGGCCACATCGCTCTGCTGCATGGGAAAAAGCTGCAGCAGCGGGTCTTTAAGCGTGCTTCCTTTTACCCTGGTGCGCTGCTGGTTCATGTGTATAGAAATAACAGGTCAGATTGTCGCGAGCCGCTCTGAAGAGATCATGCTTGGCTGATTTTTGTTTGATCCGGGTTTTCATTCAACCAGGCTGATCAGGTGCGATCAAGCCCGCAGCAGCATTGCTGCGCGCTGAAGATCCTGCCAGGCCTTGGCTTTCTGCTCCGGTGAGCGCAGCAGATAAGCGGGATGGTAGCTGACCACCACAGGAACGCCTTCGAACTGAAACGCCTTTTCCCGCATTCTTCCCACGGTCTCCTGCGACTTCAGCAGATTCTGAGCGGCGATTTTTCCCACCGCAAGGATCACGCGCGGCCGCACCAGCGCCACCTGCCGCAGCAGAAAAGGCTCGCATTTCAACGCCTCCTCGGGACGCGGGTCGCGGTTCCCCGGCGGGCGGCATTTCAGAATATTCGCAATGTAAACCTGATCCCGCCGCAGCCCGATCGCCAGCAGCATCGCATTGAGCAGCTGGCCTGCACGGCCGACAAAGGGCTCACCCTGACGATCTTCTTCCGCGCCCGGCGCTTCACCGATCACCATCAGATCTGCCGACCGGTCGCCCACGCCGAACACCGTTTGCTGCCTGCTGCCGTGCAGCTCGCAGGCCTGGCATTGCGTGACCCGGTAGGCCAAGGCGGTCCAATCCAGGGCAGCGACACTCGTCACTGCCGCCGGCAGCAGCTCAGGCATCTCGCACGACGCCCACTCCTCCGTCGGCGGCGGCACCTCTTCCAGCCAGTCTGGCGGTCCGGATTCGGTATTCAGTGCCAATCCCGAAACATTCTCGTTCGTCATTCCGGCGGATGCCGGAATCCAGTCACGCGTTGTCTGCTCTGGTTCCCGGCTTTCGCCGGGATGACGCTGCTTTGATAAACCCCCAGTTTTCGGACTGGGACCAGTTGGCACATCAGCAGCCACTGGCCGGGGCTGTTCGGACGCTGTATCCACTGCTTCCCGACCCCCGGCCGGATGCCGCGGCACCCAGGTTTCAATCCCCATCGCCGCAAGGTATTGGCGTCGCAGAGCCTCCTCCATTCAACCGTTCCCGATTCAGACGTCACCCAGCTGCGGATGCGCACGTTTTCCGTCCTGCAGCAGCTTGTTGAACGCATTGATGTAGGCTTTGGCCGAGGCGATAACGATATCCGTGTCCGCGCCTTGGCCGTTGACGAAGCGTCCCTCTTGTTGCAGTCGCACCGTCACCTCGCCCTGCGCATCGGTGCCGCTGGTGATCGCGTTCACCGAATAGAGCTCCAGAATGGAATTCGTCCGGACGATTGACTCAATGGCTTTGAAAGCGGCATCCACAGGGCCGCCGCCGGATGCCTGCCCGGCTTTTTCCGCACCGTCCACGATCAGCACAACGCTGGCATTGGGAATCTCACCTGTTTCCGAGCAGACCCGCAGCGAGACCAGATTCACGCGCTCGTTCTCCGCCGAGAAACCGGCGTCGTTGACCAACGCCTGCAGGTCGTCGTCGTAAATCTCGTGCTTCTTGTCAGCCAGCTCCTTGAATGAACGAAACGCCTCGTTCAGCTCCTCTTCGCTGGTGAAATCGACGCCGAGTTCCGTCAACCGAGCGCGAAACGCATTGCGGCCCGAATGCTTTCCCAGCACCATGCGGTTCTGGCTCCAGCCGACATCTTCGGCGCGCATGATCTCGTAGGTCTCCCGGCTCTTCAGCACGCCATCCTGATGAATGCCTGCTTCGTGGGCGAACGCGTTGGCGCCGACGATGGCCTTGTTTGGTTGCACCGGAAAGCCGGTGATGCCGGATACGATGCGCGAACAGTTGACGATCTGCGTGGTATCCAGACCACTGTCGCAACTGAACAGGTCGCGCCGGGTGCGCACCGCCATCACCACCTCCTCCAGCGAGGCATTGCCGGCCCGCTCACCCAGTCCGTTGATCGTGCACTCGACCTGGCGCGCGCCGTTCAGCACCGCTGCAAGCGAGTTGGCGGACGCCAGCCCGAGATCGTTGTGGCAATGCACCGAGAAGATCGCTTTGTCAGCATTCGGAATGCGCTCCATCAGCGTGCGGATGGTGTCGCCAAACTGCTGGGGTAGGTTGTAGCCGACCGTATCGGGCACATTGATGGTCGTCGCGCCGGCATCGATCGCCCGTTCGAATATACGGCACAGAAAATCGATGTCGGAACGGCCTGCATCTTCCGCCGAAAACTCGACATCTTCGATCAGATTTCTGGCCCGCTTGACCGCCCACACCGCCTGCTCCACCACTTCATCGGGAGACATCCGCAGCTTGTGCTCCATGTGGATCGGCGAGGTGGCAATGAAGGTGTGGATGCGGCCCGAATTGGCCTCTTTGAGCGCCTCGCCGGCGCGATCTATATCCTTCTCGGTTGCCCTGGCAAGGCCGCAGATGGTGCTCTCCTTGATGCTTCTGGCCACCGCCTGGACCGCTTCAAAGTCGCCGCGGCTGGCAATGGGAAAGCCGGCCTCGATCACATCGACCCGCATTCTCTCCAACGCCTTGGCGATACGAAGTTTTTCGTCGCGTGTCATCGAGGCGCCTGGGCTCTGTTCTCCATCGCGCAACGTGGTATCGAAAATGATCAGCTTGTCAGAATTGCTCATCGCACGGCTCCCTCGCCAAACCCGTTTGGTTGGGTTGAATATTTAAAGAACATCGGTTCGATTGAACATCGAATAAATCGCTGTAATTAGGCACGGAATAATCTGGCCCTATCGGCTGGAATCCGGTCTTTTCGGGGTTTCAACACCAGCGTTCCCCCGCATCTCGGCGGCGCTCGCCTCCTCATCTGCCAGGCCGGGGTGTCGAATCAGGCGGCGGCGGCGCAGGTGCAGCAGCGTCAGCACGGGACCGGAGAATGCATAGGTGAGGAAGAGAATGAACAGCACAACGTGGGGCTGCACGACGATTACCGCGAATACCAGCATAATCACAACGATGGAGAAGAAAGGCACCTTGCCCTTGAAATTTACCTCCTTAAAGCTGTTGTAGCGGAAGTTACTCACCATCAACAGCCCGGTGACACCGGTCAACAGACATACCAAATAAGAGACATCGCCACCGCTCACACCGTAATCCGTCGCAACCCAGACACTGCCGGCGATTACCGCTGCCGCCGCAGGACTGGGCAATCCCTGGAAAAACCTTTTATCGGCGACACCGATCTGCGTGTTAAAACGCGCCAAGCGCAGCGCAGCACCTGCTGTGTAGACAAAGGCCGCCAGCCAGCCCAGCTTTCCCAATGAACCGATTGACCAGACGTAAACTACCAGCGAGGGAGCCAGTCCAAACGCGACCATGTCCGAGAGACTGTCGTATTCCGCGCCGAACGCTGTCTGGGTATTGGTCAACCGCGCCACCCGGCCATCCATGCCATCCAGAACCATCGCGACGAAAATCGCCAGCGAAGCCTGCTCGAATTGTCCGTTCATGGCCGCCAGTACCGCGTAGAATCCGCTGAACAGGGCAGCAGTAGTAAACAGATTGGGCAGCAGGTAGATGCCGCGTTTGCGTTTTGCTTTCTTGAACTCTTCAGGCATGGGTTGGATTCCAGCAGAAGCCGCACTTCGACCAGGTAACTAGTTAGCATCCAGCAACACCCATCCATGTGATGTTTCTGGAGCGAAACCGGAAAATGCAATTTCCCGGCCTCTTCATTTTCAATGACTTATCGTCATCGAAAATGTCAGCACTTCCTTGTACCGAGCCAGTGCCCGCCGTTTCCGGGCGGACACTAACCAGGGCCTGTCAACAGGCCCTGATAAACCGGCATTATAGTGGAAACGGACCCCAAAAGCAGAACCACCGGCGACTGCCGGTGGCTATGGAACTTACTTTAGCGGAAGCGGGCTCAGTTCCTGGACTTGTCCACAATCTTGTTTGCCTTGATCCAGGGCATCATATCGCGCAGGCGTGCACCGACCTCTTCAATCTGATGCTCGCGCCCGATTCGGCGTTTGGCTTTCAGCGTCGCCTGACCGGCGCGGTTCTCCAGAATGAATTCACGGGCAAACTCTCCGCACTGAATCTCTTTGAGGATACGACCCATTTCGGCCTTGGTCTCCTCGGTAATGATGCGGGGCCCCCGGGTAAGGTCGCCGTACTCGGCTGTGTTGGAGATCGAGTAGCGCATGTTGGCGATGCCGCCTTCGTACATCAGATCGACAATGAGCTTGAGTTCGTGCAGGCACTCGAAATAGGCCATCTCAGGCGCGTAACCCGCTTCTGTCAGAGTTTCAAAGCCGGCTTGCACCAGCGCCGTGGCGCCGCCGCACAACACCGCCTGCTCGCCAAACAGATCCGTCTCGGTCTCCTCCCTGAAGCTGGTTTCGATAATACCGGCCCGGCCACCACCGTTGGCTGAGGCATAAGAGAGTGCGATATCCTTGGCCTTGCCGGATGCATCCTGAAATACAGCTATCAGACTGGGTACGCCGCCGCCCTGTGTATAAGTGGAGCGGACCAGATGACCGGGGCCCTTGGGTGCGATCATGATGACGTCGAGATCTTCGCGCGGCACCACCTGTTCGAAATGGATATTGAACCCATGCGCAAAGGCGAGCGCAGCCCCCTGCTTGATATTGGGTGCGACCTGCTCCTGGTAGAGGCTGGCCTGATGTTCGTCCGGTGCAAGAATCATCACCACATCCGCCGCTCTGACCGCCTCGTCGATTGGCTTTACCGAGAGGCCGGCTCTCTCTGCCTTGGCGGCAGAGCTGGAACCTGGACGCAGCCCGACGGTAACATCGACGCCGGAATCCCTAAGATTGTTGGCATGCGCATGGCCTTGCGAGCCGTAGCCGATGATGGTCACCTTGCTTCCCTGGATCAAGGAGACGTCGGCGTCTTTGTCGTAGTAGATGTTCATTGACATGATTCAATTACCCTTGTGCCTTATATCAATAATTTTTCGCAATAGCTTGTTAAGCTTTTCCAGAAAAAACCGCTGCCCTTACTTATCGGTATTCGCCGAAGTGACGGGGTCTCAAAAGTGCGCATGACTCCGGCATACCACTGACCGCTAGAGCTTCAGCCCTTTAGCTCCGCGTGCGATCCCCAACGGCCCGGATCTGACCACTTCGATCACAGAGTCCTCGTGCGCCGCCTTGATAAAAGCGTCCAGTTTGGCGCTCTTTCCGGTCACCTCTATAACAAAGGTGTTATCGGTCACATCCACCACCTTGCCGCGAAAGATATCAACCAGCCGGGCAACCTCATCCCGCCTGCCGTTTTCTGCCTTCAGCTTGATCAGCATCATTTCACGCTCAATGTGCGGGCCATCCGAAAGATCTAGCAGTTTTACCACCTCCACCAGCTTGTTCAGCTGTTTGGTGATCTGTTCGATAATCGCTTCGTCGCCGCGGGTGACCAGTGTCATCCGCGAGAGCGTGGGATCCTCGGTCGGCGCGACCGTCAACGACTCAATGTTGTAGCCGCGGGCGGAAAACAGGCCGGCCACCCGGGAGAGCGCACCCGACTCGTTCTCGATCAAGATCGAAATTATATGTCTCATATCATCTCGCTCCCCGGCGACAGTTGCATCTCGTGATGGCCCTTGCCAGCTACTATCATGGGGTAGACGTTTTCGGTGGGGTCGACCACCACATCCATAAAAACCAGCCGGTCCTTCATGGCGAATGCCTCTTTCATGGCACCCTCCAGATCATCGGGTTTCTCCACTTTCATGCCCACATGACCGTAACTCTCTGAGAGTTTCACAAAATCCGGTAACGAATCGACGTAGGAGTGCGAATAGCGGCCATCGTAGAAAAACTCCTGCCACTGCCGCACCATGCCCATGTAACCGTTGTTGAGCAAGATGATTTTCAATGGCAGATCGTACTGCTTGCAAGTCGCCAGCTCCTGAATACACATCTGGATACTGGCTTCGCCGGTGATAACGGCCACATCGGATCCGGGGTGGGCCAACTGAATTCCCATACCCGCTGGCAAGCCGAATCCCATGGTGCCCAGCCCGCCGGAGTTGATCCAGCGCCTGGGCTTGTCGAACTGGTAGAACTGGGCCGCGAACATCTGATGCTGACCCACGTCGGAGGAGACGAACGCATCGCCCTTGGTCACCCGGTACAGCGTCTCTACGGCAAACTGCGGCTTGATGATGCCGCTGTGCTGATCGTACTGCAGGCAGCGCTTGCCACGCCATTCATCGATCTGTTTCCACCAGTTGTGAATAGCCGCACTCTTGGGGCTTTTATTGCTCTCCTTGAGCACCTGCAGCATATCCCCCAAAACCGAACTCACCGGTCCCACTATAGGCACGTCCACACGCACATTTTTGGAGATGGATGAGGGATCGATATCGATATGGATAATCGTTGCGTTGGGGCAGAAATGGGCGATCTGGCCGGTTACCCGATCATCGAACCGCGCGCCGATCGCGATCAGCGTATCGGTTTCGTGCATCGCCATGTTCGCCTCATAGGTGCCATGCATGCCGAGCATACCGATAAACTGCTTGTCGGTGCCCGGATACGCACCCAGACCCATCAAGGTGCTGGTGATCGGAAATCCCAGCATCCGCACCAGTTCCACCAGCTCTTTGTCGGCGTTGTCCAGGATCACGCCGCCGCCGGTGTAGAAGACCGGTTTTTCCGCCGCCAGCATCAGGTCGATCGCCTTTTTGATCTGCCCCAGATGACCCTTCACAACCGGGTTGTAAGAGCGCATCTTCACCTTTTTCGGGTAGCTGAATGGGATCTTTATGTTGGGATCGGTGACATCCTTGGGGATATCGATCACCACCGGTCCGGGACGGCCCGAAGTCGCCAGGTAAAACGCCTTGCGGAAAGTGGCGGCAATGTCGCGTACGTCTTTGATCAGAAAATTGTGCTTGACACAGGGGCGGGTGATGCCGACGGTGTCCACTTCCTGAAAAGCGTCGCTGCCGATAAACGGGGAGGGCACCTGCCCGGTCAGCACCACCATCGGGATGGAGTCCATATAGGCGGTCGCGATGCCGGTCACGGCATTGGTCGCGCCGGGGCCGGAGGTCACCAGCGCAACACCCGGTTTGCCGGTGGAACGGGCGAAGCCGTCCGCCGCGTGAGTCGCGCCTTGCTCATGGCGCACCAGAATATGTTTTACATCACTCTGCTGGAACAGCGCGTCGTAGATATGCAACACGGCCCCACCGGGATAGCCGAATACGTACTCGACACCCTCCTCTTTCAAACACTGAATGACGATCTCGGCACCACTCAATTCCACGACAACAACCTCCCACCCACTGAGCCGCTGAACCTGCCCAGTTACGCGCCAGTTATGTAAATAGGGATAAATTACAGAAACACCGCAAATTACTAATATTGTATGAAGAGGTCAAGCAGGAGAGCGATGAAAAGCGCTTTAACACTGAAAATTGGCGCCAAACAAGGCTCAAACAACCGTATGTTATTCATTGAAAAAAGAATCTGTTTCCCGATGACAATCAGGCTGATAGATTGAACGGGCATGCGCCTTATCGCATAATCGAAAATCATGCATTAGGAAGTTAACCACCATGTCGCCACGTCGTTTATTGCTGGTGATCACCAGCTTGCTGCTTCCGGCAACCCTGCAAGCCGGTGTTTACCGCTGGGTTGACGAGAACGGGGTCACCGTTTACTCGCAGGTGCCACCCCCTGCCGATATCCAGCGAGAGCAGATGCCAGCACCACCCCCTCCACCGGTTACAGAGAAGGAGGCTTGGAAAGAGGTGAATCAGGACTGGAGGAAGATGCGGGACAGACGCGACATAATCAAAGAGCAGGCAACCGCTGATTCAGAAAGCGCCGCAAGAACGCAGGATAAGAAGAAAAACTGCGAGATAGCGCAGCGCACGATTGAGGAGTTGGAGTTTTCCCGACGAAAACTGATAAAAACGGCAGACGGCAAGCTCCAGCGCATCTCTGCCGAAGAGCGTGAGGAGCGATTAGTCAAAGCGCGTGAGATGCAGAGCAAGTACTGCGAACAGTAACCGGCCTATCCCGGGCGCCCGATAAAATAGCCTTGGGCACCATCGATATTCATCGTTGACAGCAGGTCCCACTGCGCTTCCGACTCGATCGATTCGGCGATCACCTGAATACCCAGGCCGTGGGCGATTTTTGTCAGGGAGTGCAGAAAAAACTGGTTGTCCCGGTTTTTTCCCAGCGACCGCATATAACTGCCATCCACCTTCAGATAGTCCGCCTTGAGCGATTGCAGATGCCCGAACGAGCTGAATCCCCGTCCGAAGTGATCCAGTGAAAACTGGCATCTGTTGCGCTCCAGCAGTTGGATCAGGCAGTGCACCTCATCCATGATGGAGACCGCGCCGAACTCGGCCATTTCGAAAATGAGGTTTCCGGCAACACTCTGATGGATGCGCAGCTGGTGTTCCAGCCAGTCGAGAAATCCCGGAGTCCTGAGGGAGTGCGGGGAGAGGTTGACGGCGTATCGCCTCCCCATCTCGTTCGAGAGTCTGGCCAACACCTGTGATACCACCGCCCGGTCGATTTCGGCGGTCAGTCCGGCGCGCTCTGCCTGCGGCATAAAAATGCCCGCTGTCAGCACCACCTCTGCTCCACTGGCGGTCGTGTCAAGCAGTCGCACCAGCACCTCTTCGTGCAGTAGATTCCGTTGTGGGCAACTAAGCACCGGCTGGGTATACAGTCGCAGACGGTCCATCGCCAAGCACTGCTCGATGAATACGCGCCACTCGGAGGCGGTTTTCACCGGCACCGTGCTGGCGCCCTTGGCGTTCATCAGATGCCAACCTCCCGGGCCTGCGGAACGTGCCGCCTGCAGCGCCATGTCCGCTCTGGCAAGCAGCGCCATTGGAGAATCCACCCCATTGAAATGCGCCAATCCGACATGTGCCGGGCCCGGCGCCTGCAAATCGTCCATGCCACCCAACTGCGACAGCGCAGCAGTGAGCTTTGCACCAAGCGCCGACCCCTGCTGCTGGGTGTAGTCCTGCGCCAACAGTGCAAAATTGGCGCCGCCCAGATGGGCCAGTACATGGTGTGGGATACCCTTTGTGCATTCGCCCAACACCTTGGCGATATCGCGCAGCAGTTCGTCTCCGGCGGCAAACCCGTTGCTGTCGTTATACTTTTTGAACTCCTGCAGCTGGATCAGAGCCAATATCCCGGAAGCGAACTCCTCCGGCGAATCTATCAGATTGGCCAGCGTGTTCTTGAAGTGACGGCGATTGCTGAGCCCCGTTACCGGATGCTGGTAAGCCTGGCGGCGCAAGCCGGCGGCCAGCTGCTCAGATTCCCGGAGCATTAACTTTACCCGGCTGGAAAGCCGGTTCATGGCCTCGACTATGAGGCGTAGATCACGGGTCTTTGGGAGTGGTTCGAGCACCGGAAAATCGCGCTGACAGATCGCATCCGCCTGCCACTCGATATCGCGCAGAGGCTGCAACAACCAGCGGAGTAATATCACTCCCAGCAGTGAGACCAGTAGCGCACTCAATAGAAACCAGCGGAACATGTCGCTGATATTGCGCCACAATTGGGCATAGGCGTATCCGGGATGACTGCTCACCCGGACAACACCCGTCTGCCGCCAACCGGCCATGACCGCCGCGTCACCTTCAGGTGTCTCAAGCGCCAGATAGTTAACGAACCAATCGGGGACCCCTTCGATGGTGACCTCCAACTTACGCTCCAAGATCACGCCGCCGTCGTTATCTTCAATCCGGATCTGGCGATAGAAACCACGGTCGAACATCGCATCGGTCATCGACTCAATGGTGGCCCGGTCATTGTCGGCAAGCGATTGGGAGAGCGACAGGCCAAGTGAAGTGGCAGCGTCCTGGGCATGCGAAGCAAGCTGCTCTTCCAGATACAGCTGGCTATTGCGGGCACTGATCAGGAAAGTCCCGGTTATCACCATCAGAAGCAGCACGAGCAGCAGTAATACCAGCTGTCTGGAGAGCGTCATGGTGCCGCTCCGCTACAGGTTTTTTCGGTAAAGATAACGGTCATTGCTCTCCCTCAATCTCCATTCGCTTGCGCAGGTCACGCCACAAGCCTATGCGGTCGGAGGTGCCGACATGCTCTCCCCTTCCCCGGCGCTTGGCCAACCACAAATCGTTGGCGTTAAAGCTGTAGACCGGCGCCAGGTCAGGGCGCTGATCGGCTGGCACTATCGCTTTGTCGATATTGTCCAGTAACACCGGAATTGAGCCAGGTTTTTTATAGTAGGCAAGCACCATGTGCGCCTGATCGAGCTCTAAAGCTTTGACGTACATGATGCGCAGCTTATCATCCGGGACGCCCAGTTCGCGCAGGGTAAAGTACTTGGCGATGGAGTAATCCTCGCAATCGGCTCCGCCCTTGCCCAACGCCTCCACCGGCGTTGCCCAGTAATCCTCCTTTCCCCAGAGTTTGAAATCGGTGCTGAACCTCAAGCGGTTAAAGAAGTCATTGACTAAAACCAACTTGCTCCACTCATCTCTGTTTAGATTACCCGACATCAATTGCCGCCAGGCAGATACCCGCTCAGCGGCCGCTTCACCATAGCGTTCTTTAACCCAGGGTATAAGGCCGGAATCCGCCTCCGGATCACCGGCAACTACGAACCCCAGCCACAGCGCTATCAGTAGCCAGAGCAAACCGCGTGCTACACATGACCAGCTTCTTCTCTTGATAGCAATATCCCTGAGCCTCACCGGAAATTGGGGGAAATGGTCAATGCAATCATGCCCTGAACGCATCCGAATTCATCTCCGAATAGCGTCCCAACAACTAAAAATCTTGAACCTAAGGGTATTTTCAACAGGCAACCCGGTGTGTTCACATACAAATCGATCTGCAACCAGGATAGAATACTGCGTTTGGCCTCAACTCTCCGGACTTCGATGCGTACATCTCAATTTCCACTTCAGACTCTCAAAGAGACCCCTGCTGACGCTGAAATCGCCAGCCACCAGCTTATGCTGCGCGCCGGCCTCATCAGAAAACTCGCCGCTGGTTTATATACCTGGCTGCCGCTCGGCCTGAGAGTACTGAAAAAAGTGGAGAGGATCATCCGTGAAGAGATGGACCGGGCGGGCGCCCTTGAGGTGCTGATGCCGGCGGTGCAACCGGCGGAGTTGTGGCAGGAGTCGGGACGCTGGGAGCAGTACGGCCCGGAACTGCTGCGTCTGTCCGACCGTCATCAGCGCGACTTCTGCTTTGGTCCCACCCACGAGGAGATCATCACCGAACTGGCACGTAACGAACTGCACAGCTACAGACAGCTGCCCATCAATTTCTACCAGATACAGATGAAGTTCAGGGACGAAATCCGCCCCCGTTTCGGTGTCATGCGGGCGCGGGAGTTCCTGATGAAGGACGCCTATTCATTCCACCTGGACCAGGCCTCGCTGCAGCAGACCTACGATCTGATGCACGACACCTACTCGCGCATATTCACCCGCTGCGGCCTGCAATTCCGCGCAGTGCAGGCGGACAGCGGCGCCATCGGCGGGAGCTCCTCCCATGAATTCCATGTGATGGCCGACTCAGGCGAGGATGCCATCGCCTTCTCCTCCGAAAGCGACTACGCAGCCAACGTGGAAAAAGCGGAAGCGCTCGCACCGCCCACCCAACAACCTGCGGCGTTGGAGGCGCTGCGGATTGTCACTACGCCCGACGCTAAGACGATCCGGGATTTGGTCGAGCAGTTTCAGCAGCCGATAGAACAGACCGTAAAAACGCTGGTGGTCGCAGCTGCCGAAGGGGGGGATTCCGCATTGATCGCACTGCTGGTGCGGGGCGATCACGAATTGAATGAAATAAAAGCGGACAATCTGCCTGAAGTGGCCTCACCGCTGCGTTTTGCCGCCGATCACGAGATTGAGCGCGCAATCGGTGCAGGTCCCGGCTCGCTGGGTCCGCTTAACCTGCCCATCCCATGCATCGCGGACCGCAGCGTCGCAGCGCTGGCAAACTTCAGCGCCGGCGCCAACATCAACGGCAAACACTATTTCGGCATAAATTGGGGACGCGATCTTCCGCTTCCCCGGGTCGCGGATCTGCGCACCGTCATGGAGGGCGATCCAAGCCCGGACGGCAAAGGAACACTGACCATCGCCCGCGGCATCGAGGTCGGTCACATTTTCCAGTTGGGCCGCAAATACAGCGATGCCATGCAGGCCAGCGTGCTGGATGCAGCGGGCCGCGCCCAGATCATGACGATGGGTTGTTACGGTATAGGCGTATCGCGGGTGGTAGCCGCCGCCATTGAACAAAGTCACGACCAGCGCGGTATTATCTGGCCGGCCTCCATCGCACCGTTTCAGGTTGCACTGTTGCCGATGAGGATGGATAAATCCTTGCGCGTCAAAGAAGCGGTCGAGCGCCTCTACTCGGAGATGACCGACGCCGGACTGGAGGTCCTGCTGGACGACCGGGATGTGCGCCCTGGTGTCATGTTTGCGGATATGGAACTGATCGGCATTCCCCATCGGGTGGTGATTGGAGAGCGGGGCCTGGATCAGGGGCAGGTTGAGTACCGTGCGCGTGCCGACAGCGAAAACAGTTTGGTCGAGCTGGACCGGATTATTTCTCTGCTGCAAGAGAAACTGAGATCGGAATAATCCCGCTGCATTCAGGAATAACAGATAGCGATGGCAAAAGAGCAGAGTTTTACCAGAGAAGAGCTTTTGGAGTGCGGCTACGGCCGCATGTTTGGACCGGGCAATGCCCAACTGCCGGTGCCCAACATGTTGATGATGGATCGTGTGGTTAAAATGGGCGATACCGGAGGCGCCTTTGGCAAGGGCTGGATACATGCGGAACTGGATATCAACCCTGACCTCTGGTTCTTTAAGTGCCACTTTCCGGGAGACCCGGTCATGCCCGGTTGTCTCGGACTGGATGCCATGTGGCAGGCCGTCGGCTTCTTCCTGGCGTGGATCGGCAACCCGGGCCACGGGCGCGCCCTCGGTGTTGGTGAAGTGAAGTTCACCGGGCAGGTGCTCCCCAGTGCAAACCTGGTGAGCTACCGGCTGGATATGAAACGCGTCATCAGCCGTAAACTGGTATTGGGCGTCGCCGATGGGGTGGTCGAAGTCGATGGCAGAGTAATCTATACCGCCAAGGATCTGCGCGTGGGGCTGTTTACCAACACCAGTAGTTTCTGAGACGCTTTGACTACCGAGTCAGCGCGGGTTGC
The DNA here is from genome assembly GCA_024235255.1 of Chromatiaceae bacterium. GTDB lineage: Bacteria > Pseudomonadota > Gammaproteobacteria > Chromatiales > Chromatiaceae > HKST-UBA178. The sequence goes on along the minus strand of JACKMT010000005.1, from coordinate 183,662 downwards.
GACTTTATCGCTCCGCTGTGCAGGCTGGTCACGCCATCCAGGCCTGCAGCCGCAATCACTTCCGTCAGCACCTCTATCGCTTGGGGACGGGGGAAAGATTTCCTCCAGGCCAGCGCCACTGTACGCTGCGGCGCTTCTCCATTAAATGGGCGGGTCACCAGCATTTCATTGGGCAGGCTGTTGATTCCGGCCGCAGTGCGGGGCAGAACGGTGATACCCAATCCGCTGGCGACCATGTAACGCATGGTCTCCAGTGAGCCGCCCTCAAAATTTCCTTGCACCCCGGATGAGGGTTTCAGGCAACCGGGACAAGCAGCTAGAACCTGATCCCGGAAGCAGTGGCCGGCACCGAGTAAAAGGACCCGTTCATCGCTCAATTCTGCCAGATCTATCGTACTTTTTTTTGCCCAGGGATGGCCGGCGGGAAGCAGAATAACAAACGGCTCCCGATAGAGGGGCTGGATTTCAATCCCCGGTTCATCAAACGGGAGCGAGATAATGATGGCATCCTGTTCGCCTGCCTTAAGCTGCTGGGAGAGCACAGCGGTGTAGTTCTCTTCGATAAAGAGCGGCATCTTCGGCGCGCGCCGGGAAAGGAGGGGAACCAGCCCGGGAAACAGATAGGGACCGATGGTGTAGATCGCCGCCAGTCGCAACGGACTGGAGAGTTGATCCTTGCCCTGGCGCGCCATTTCACGGATCTGCTCCACCTGCTCCAGCGTCCGCTGAGCGTGAACGATGATGCGCTGCCCCGCCGGAGTAACAGTTACCTCCCCCTGGCCGCGCTCGAATAAGACCAAGTCCAACTCCTGCTCCAGTTTCTTCACCGCAACACTGAGCGTAGGTTGGCTGACACAGCAATATTCCGCTGCTTTGCCGAAATGGCGCTCCCTGGCCACGGCTACGATATAGCGCAATTCGCTGAGTGTCATTTGATGACTTTACTTCCCAATATTGAGAATCTCTATACCAGAAGCGTGATTCAGTCCACAAACAGGTGCGAGAATCAGGTGAATAAGTATTAAAAACTCGATTTAAAAATACAATACTATTGCACGATGACCTTGGGAATCGTAAACACGAACGATGAAACCCGAAAACCTGAGCCCGCTGCACCCTCAGCCAAAGCAACTGCCGGAGTCTCCTCTGCGCGTGGTGCAGGTCTCCGACTGCCATCTTTATGCCAATCCGGGCCGCTCCCTTGCCGGGCTCAACACCCTCGCAACCTTCGATTCAGTACTCGATCTGGTTAAGGCAGAGTTCAACGATGCCGACTTGATTCTGGCGACCGGTGATCTGGTTCACGACGCCAGTCCGCTCGGTTACAACCGCATGTGCGACCGCTTCGAGAACATGAACCTGCCGGTCTACTGCCTGCCGGGAAACCACGATGTCCCGGATGTTATGCGCCAGCATCTGAATCGGAGTTCTGTCAAGATTCAGGAAGCCGTGCGGCGCGGCAACTGGATTATCATCATGCTCGATTCAACCGTACCGGGCCGGGAGGGCGGACACCTCAACGCTGGGCAACTGGAGATACTTGAGCGAAACCTAGACCGTAACCCGGACTGTCACGCGCTGGTCTGCCTGCACCACCACCCGCTCCCGATCGGCAGTGCGTGGTTGGACCGGATGGCGCTGGACAATCCTACCAGTTTCTTCCAAATCATAGACCGCTCGCCCCAGGTCAGGGCGATCATCTGGGGCCATATCCATCAGGCGTACGAAGGAGTGCGACGCCATATCAGATTGCTGGGCGCCCCGTCTACCTGCATTCAGTTCACCCCGCAGCTCGACCAGTTCAGTCTGGACCAGTTGCCGCCGGGCTTGCGCTGGCTTGAACTGGAGCATGATGGATCCATAAATACCGGTATACATCGCCTTTCGAGCATGCCAATGAAGTTGGACATGAGCATAGCCGGTTACTGAATCCAGACCGGACGCTACTGAACCGTGAAACTCTGGTATCTAAGCGTCTCTTGGGGTTCGCAGGCAACCGCGGTTACCTGCGCTGCAACCGGCCCGCGAGTGAGCCAATTCCTGAGCTGACTGACGGCGCTGTTTTCACCGCAAGCCATCACCTCGACCCTGCCGTCCGCCAGATTGCGGGCATAGCCGGTAATCCCGAGGGAGAGCGCCTGTTCGCGGGTTGATGCGCGAAAAAATACCCCTTGAACTCTGCCAGACACCAGACACTTGACACATATCGTCATCATTTACTCCTCGCTGTTGCGTGCCTTCTCTGAACTTTTGTTGAAACCTTCGATGTAACGCTCGATCATCTCGGCGTCCACCTTGCCCACCTGACGGGCCACCAACTCGCCCTCGGGCGAGACCAGATAACTGGTAGGCAACGCAGGAACAGCACCCAATACCGTTCGCGGTCCCGGTTTTTCACGCAATATGGGAAAACTGATGAACTGATTCTCAACGAAACTCTTGAGCCGGGTCAGCGCGATATCTTCCAGATTGACGCCGATCACCACCGCATCTCGGTGCTGATGTTCAAGGTGAAAGATCTCCAGTTCCGGTAACTCCTCTAGACAGGGCGGACACCAGGTTGCCCAGTAGTTGACCAGTACCCATTTTCCACGAAATTCAGACAACCGCCGCTGCTTGCCGTCCAAGTCCGGCAGCACGAAATCCACCGGTGCCGCAAACGCCGCGGAAGCAGCGATCAGGCACAACAGCGTGAGGTAAAAACGGCGCGCAATCATCAAATCTTATGGATTAATTTTCTATCCGGAGACGCGATCCCCGTCCTGCGGAATCTCCGGCTGCGACGGGTAATCCTGGTACAGCGCCTCCAGGGAAATAGTCATCTCTTTTTCCATACCCAGCCCCAGGTTTTCGAGTATACCGGCCAAAGCCTGATCCACCGATTCCTGCGACTCCGACAATAATTTAGCCTCGGGTAGAACAAAACCTTCCGCCCGGTAAAGATCGTACAATGTCACATTGGAGAGATCGCGCGCCAGCGCCCAGGCTCCGCTCCCGGTCTGCAGTACCAGCCGCGCACGCTTAAGCTGCTGCAGCAGTGAATCCAGACGCTCCTCGGGAACATAACCCAATGGCACTGCAAGATCTTCCGTAGAGAGGGCCACCCCGGTTTTCTGGCCGATCCAGAGCTCGTTCATCAGCCGGTATGCAAGCAGCAGATCCCCGCCCTCTGCGGCGGATCCATGCTTACCCTGATCTCTGAAGATACTCAGGCAATAGGCAAACTCCGCACCGAGCAACGTCACCACCCAGCAGAGATATATCCAGACCAGGAAAATCGGCACTACCGCCAGCGCGCCATAGATCGCCTCGTAAGTCGGGAATTGGGTTACGTAAAAAGCGAAACCGCGCTTGGCCATCTCAAACAACAGCGCTGCCAGTATGCCACCGGTGATAGCATGCAGCGGCGGAACCTTTCTGTTTGGCACCACTGCATAGAGCAGGCTGAAGGCAACCGCCGCAGCCAGCAACGGCATGATCGCCAGCAATCTATGGCGCAACCCCAGCGTCGCTGCAGTATCCGAAATGATCGGCATGGAAACCATATAAGAGGTCACCACGACGCTGAGACCGATCAACAGCGGCCCCAGGGAGAGGATTGACCAGTACATCAGAAACTTCGCCAGGGGTTTGCGTTTTTGCCTGACCCGCCAGATGGAGTTGATCGCCTGATCGATGGTGATCATCAGCATGACTGCGACCACCACCAGAAACCCGAATCCCACCCCGGTCAGCTTGGACGCCTTGCTGCTGAACTCTTGAAAGTATCGCTGCACCACTTCACCGGATGCCGGAACAAAGTTTTTAAACACAAAGTCCTGCAACTCATCCCCCAACTTTTCAGAGATCGGAAAAGCGGAGAATATGGCCAGACCGACGGTCATCAACGGCACCAGCGACAACAGCGTTGTATAGGTAAGGGAAGCGGCATTGGGCAGACCACCGTCGGCAATGAAGCGTGCAACCAACAGTCGAAGAAACCGAATCAGGCCACCCGCTGCGCCGCCAAGCGTCTGCGTCACAGTACCACCCCTCTCTCTTAATATTTCGCCAAACATCCTCAAGTAGCTGCTCCCCATACTGCTTTAATGTTGCCATTGCCGCAAAATCTGAGCAGTGTCAGCAAACCGTGATAAGCACTTTCGTGCGGTACCGGTACCACCACAGATCCGTTAAAACATTCGAACTACTTCATGCCGCGCACGGCCCAGTCTAAAGTAAGGCCGCCCGCTTTTGCAGTGCACCGGAAAAAAGCCCGGTTTCGGTGAAGCTGTTTTTTACCATCTGCAGTTGGCTACAATAGCGCGGTTAAACGAACATTAACAACGAGGTTTCCGCTCATGACCGTAGAGATATACCACAATCCACGCTGCAGTAAATCGCGTCAGACGCTGCAATTGCTGGAGGAGCATGGTTTTGAACCCAACATAACCGAGTATCTCAAGACCCCGCCGGACCGTGCCGGATTGGAGAGGATCCTCTCCATGCTGGACATGGAACCACGCGACCTGATGCGCAAGAAAGAGGCTGAATATAAGGAATTTGGCTTGGACAATCCCAAGCTGACCCGCGAGCAACTGGTACAGGCTATGGTCGATCATCCCAAGCTGATCGAGCGGCCCATCGTCATCAGCAACGGCAGGGCGACCATCGGACGACCGCCGGAAAAGGTCCTGGATATGCTGCGATGAGCTACATTCTGATTCTCTATTACAGCCGTTACGGCGCAACCGCCGGCATGGCCAGACAGATCGCCCGGGGGGTGGAGCAAGTGGCAGGGATCGAAGCGCGCCTGCGCACCGTACCGGAGGTTTCCGCGACCTGCGAAGCGGTCGATGCCACTGTACCGGAGGCAGGCGCGCCATATGCCACCCTTGATGATCTTGCCAACTGCGCCGGACTGGCCCTGGGCAGCCCGACCCGCTTCGGCAACATGGCCGCAGCGTTGAAATATTTCATCGACGGCACCGGCGCGCTGTGGCTCAGCGGTGCCATGATCGGCAAACCGGCCGGTGTATTCACTTCGACCTCCAGTATGCACGGCGGCCAGGAGACCACCCTCACCAGTATGATGCTGCCGCTGTTGCACCATGGCATGCTGCTGCTTGGCCTACCCTACAGCGAAACGGACCTGCTGCATACACGCAGCGGTGGAACACCCTACGGTCCCAGCCATCTGGCCGGCAACGACAGTAAGCTGCCGTTAAGCAAAGAGGAGAGTCAGCTGTGCCGGGCACTGGGGCAACGCCTCGCGGCTACCGCAGTCAGGCTGGCGTGAACAGCGCGCATGTTGCCCCAACTACCCCTCGGCATCAGTTTGCGGGAGAGCGCCTGTTTTGACACATTTATCGGGCTGGGAAATCAACAGACAATTGCCGATCTAAAGGCCTGTTTAGCCGGGTCCGGTGAGCGCTACCTCTATCTTTGGGGTCCCGCCGGGACGGGCAAGAGCCATCTGCTGCAGGCCAGTTGCCGGGCGGTACAACCAGGCTCCAAACGCGTTGCCTATGTACCCCTCTCGCTGGTCGATCATTTTACGCCGGGAATTCTGTCCGATCTCGGCGAACTGGATCTGGTGTGCCTGGACGATATCCACCTAGTGTGTGAAGCGCCTGCCTGGGAGTCCAGCCTATTCAGCCTGTTCAATCAATTGTGGGAACGCAGGGCTGGCCTGATAGTGAGTGCAGATCGTCCGCCGGCAAGACTGCCGGTGCAGCTTGCCGATTTAGCCTCCCGCCTGGAATGGGGGCTGAGCTGCCAACTCAATCCGCTGGATGACGTGGGCAGGGTTGCGCTGCTGGATGAGAGCGCAAAAAGACGCGGACTGCATCTTCCCAAGGCGACGGCGCGCTATATCCTGAGCCACACGGCCAGAGATGCCACATCGCTGCTGGAGCTGATGGAGCGGCTGGATCTGGCCTCACTCGCTGCCCAACGCAGCAAGCTAACCATACACTTTGTCAAAACGGTGTTGGAACCGGACGAGGTTTGAGTGAGCGCAGCAACCGCTTAACTCTTTCCGCGCAGATCGGCTGCGCGCCGGCTCCAGACCCAGACGTAGTTGACGCCGCTGGCGATCGTGGAGACGAAGACAGTCCAGACCATAGCTTGCAGCACTCCTTGCGGCAGTTCAAACAGACCCTGGTCCAACACGACCATAAGCACCAGTACAATCTGTGCGAAGGTATTGAATTTGCTGATAAGGCTGGGATTTGCCTTGAGCTCTTCGATGCGGAAGTTATAGATCAGTGCGCCGGTCACAATGATCAGGTCGCGCACAATCACAAGCACCATCAACAGCGTGGGAATAAGACCCAGCAGCGCCAGGCAGACATAACTGGAAACCAGCAGAACCTTATCCGCCATAGGATCCAGCAAGCCGCCGAGCTTGCTCTGCCAGCCGAAGTGTTTGGCCAGAAACCCATCCAGGCCGTCCGAGATACCGGCCACCGCAAACAGCACGAGCGCAAAATCGAAGCGTTGGATCAACAGCATCCAAACCACCGGTATGGTGAGCAGAATGCGCAGGATACTGATCAGATTTGGGATATCTTCCCGTTGCAGAAACATGGTTGGTTTAACGCATTCGGTAGTAGAGATCCACCGGTACTGAGGAGGCAGCTGGCTGGAACGCCCCTTCCGGATCGGTTTCGATCAAGCCGCCGATATCAAGCCCACGCTGCAGCGCACTTACCCCGCCCTGTCCATGCAGATCATAGATCACTGCGTCCGGCTCGACTAAGGCTACCACCACTCTATCGAGCGTGCTCTGGGTACTGAGCAGCTCAAGTATCGCGGCATAGTCGGCAAGGCTTGTGATTCCCGCCACCCGCAGCCGTACCGTCGACAGCGATCGCTCATCCCTTAGCGGAGCAAACCGATCCGCCAGACTGTCTGCGGTGCGCCGCAACGCATCCGCCACCAAATCGTTTCGGGACGCTGCCTCATTGTTCCAGTTGTGCTGGGAATCGGCGAAATAGAGCCGCCACTCTCCGCGCCACATCCCTGCATTGCCGCCTACCAGGCGACCGGTCAGGATCAGGTCCGGCGCATACCGGCGCGACGCGGCGCGGATATTAGTTTCAAAATCGCCCCAGATGTCCGCAACCTGCAATTGCCCCTGATCCTCAAGGTCCATGATTGGCAGCAGCAGAGGCAGGCCGCGCTCCGCGGCCACCTGATCCAGCGGCAGCCGCAGGTCGGCATCGATATCCGGGTTCAGCAACCGGCGTTTACCTTGGCGCTCTTCCCCCACCCAAACCAGGACGCTGGGGCGGTTGGCACTCCAAACCGGCAGACCGCGACGCTGTAGCAGGCGATCCAGTTCACTTTTATCGAAGCTGACCTGCAGCAGTTGCCCGGCCTGATCGCTGCCCGCAACCGCGGGAGCCGGCTCGTACCGGTACTGTTCAACATAGCGCGCCGCGTTGCCCAGATCTTCCGCCACTGCCTTGCGGGTCGCAATCCGGCTGTTGCCGGTAATCTTGACCAACACCTTGCCGAACGCCTCGCGGATTGCTCCATTGCGCGCTGCCGCTTCGCTGCCGGCAACCGGAGCAGTGGCTTCGTAAAGACCGCCAACCTCAGTACCCTGTACCGACGATCCATAACCGGCGAAAAGCATCAGCATGATAAGCAGGCGTCTGCGTATATATGCAGGCATATGTGAATTCAAGATAAGCGAAGACATGTGAGGTTTTGTGCGAAAAATACCGGTTTGAATGGGCTGTTATATTACTCCGGCCAGCCATCTGCTGTCTAAACCTGCCTTATACATGGCCGATAGTGATTACCGCCACCGTTAAAATGTGAATTGGTTGCGACTACAGTCAACCCGATACGCCAAGCGCTCTCCGTCACAATGCATCGGCTGGTTGAAAGACACACCTGATCTGGCGGATTTGATAAGATGGGATCAATTCATTGTCAGTCTGGAGTCAACGTGGAGCAGAACAACAGTTCCGGAGATAACAAACTCAGCTACCGGGATGCCGGGGTGGATATCGACGCCGGCAATAATCTGGTCGAGCGCATCAAGCCGATCGTGAAGCAGACCTTCCGGCCGGGGGTGATGACCGGACTTGGTGGCTTCGGCGCGCTTTTCGAGCTACCCATCGGGCGCTATCGCGAGCCGATTCTGGTGTCAGGCACCGATGGTGTCGGCACCAAGCTGAAGCTGGCGCTGCAGCTGGGAAAACACGACACCATCGGCATTGACCTGGTTGCGATGTGCGTCAACGATATCGTGGTAACCGGCGCCGAGCCGCTCTTTTTTCTCGATTACTACGCCACCGGCCATCTGGATGTGGATGTCGCCACCCAGGTGGTCAGCGGAATCGCCGAAGGCTGCCAACTCGCCGGCGCCGCGTTGACCGGCGGCGAGACCGCCGAGATGCCGGGCATGTATGCCAGCGGCGACTACGACCTGGCAGGTTTTGCGGTGGGGATAGTGGAAAAATCGCGCATCATCGAGCCGGGAAAGGTCAAAGCGGGCGACGTGCTGCTCGGCCTCGCCTCCTCCGGGCCGCACTCCAACGGTTATTCGCTGATTCGGAAGATTCTCGAACTCTCAGGCGCCGATCTGAATCAACCCATGCATGGGGTTACCCTGGGCGAAGCGCTGCTGGCACCCACCCGCATCTATGTCAAACCCCTGCTGGCCCTGCACCAGAGCATCGACATTCATGCGCTGGCGCACATCACCGGCGGTGGACTACTGGAGAACCTGCCGCGCGTGCTGCCGCAAGGAACGCGTGCACTGATCGAGCTCGAGAGCTGGGAGCGCCCGCCGCTGTTTCAGTGGCTGCAGGAGCAGGGCAACATCGCGGACTCGGAAATGCTGCGCACCTTCAACTGCGGAGTCGGTATGATCGTCTGCGTTGCCGCCGCAGACGCGGAAAGTGCGACAAAGCAGCTCACTCTGGCCGGAGAACAGGTTTGGCAGCTGGGGCGGATTGTGGCCGCGCAGGGCTCCGCCGAAGTGCAATTCGTATGACGGTGTCGGTATGACTAAACCAGACAAACTGCCGCTGGTGGTACTCATCTCCGGAAGCGGCAGCAATCTCCAGGCGATAATCGATCAGGCAGCGGCGGGCCTGGCGGTTGAAATCAGAGCCGTGGTCAGCAACCGGCCGGGCGTGCGCGGTCTCGAACGAGCAGAGGCAGCGGGGATTGCGACACGGGTGCTGGATCACAAGGCATTTCCGGACCGGGAGAGTTACGACCTCGCGCTGGCGGATCTATTAGATGAGTTTCAACCGCAGCTGGTGATACTGGCCGGGTTCATGCGTATCCTCTCCCCGCTCTTTATTCAGCGTTTCCGTGGACGCATGCTGAATATTCATCCATCGCTGCTGCCCAAATACCGGGGACTGCACACCCATCAGCGGGCGCTTGACGCCGGCGACAGCGAACACGGTGCCAGCGTTCATTACGTCACCGAAGAGCTGGACGGCGGCCCGCTGATTCTGCAGGCGCGTGTAGCGATTGAGCCGGAAGACAACGCGGTGCGGCTGGCGGAACGGGTGCTGGCCAAAGAGCATATCATCTTTCCGATGGTTATCCGCTGGATTGCCGAAGGGCGTCTGACATTGACAGAAGGCCGCGTGATAAAAGACGGTAAAGCGCTGGAGAAGCCATTGTACCTGACGGATACGGGAGCACCGGAACCATGAACGCGGTGCGGCGGCTGGGGTGCTTTTTTTCAATCCTGGGTCTGTCGCTCATCTGCCGTGCTGCGCTAACCGGTGAACAGCCGCAGCTCAGCCCGTTTACCGCTGAGTACTCGCTCAGCCGCGGTGATTTTACGTTTGCAAAGGTCGAAATCGCCCTCACTATCGACCGCCGGGGCGTCTATCGCTACAGCGCCGACACCACGCCGATCGGCTTAACCGCGGTACTGCACCGCGACCAGATCAGTGAAATCAGCAACGGCGTCATCACCAATGAGGGCGTGGTGCCGCAAAGTTATCACTACCGCCACCGCAACTCGGACAGCCCCAGATCAGTTGACATCAAATTTGACTGGCCGGCGATGCGGGTGACCAACTCCCTGGACGGAACCAGCTGGTCGATGAAGATCCAACCCGGCACCCAGGACAAATTCAGCCAGCAGCTGTCACTGATGCATGCGGTCGCAGCCGGCAACCGCACAGTGGAGTTCCCGGTCGCTGACGGCGGTCGTGCCAAGGATTACAGCTTCAGCTTCCAGGTGGAGGAGGTGGTGGATGTCGAAGCCGGTAGTTTCCAGTCGCTCAAAATGGCCAGGAGTAAGAATCGACGTGCATCGCAGGCCAGCCTGTGGCTTGCACCCAAGCTTAATTACCTGCCGGTAATCGTCGAGAAAAAAGAGCGAGACGGCCTCTATCTGATGAAATTGAAGCGCTTCGCGTGGACCGAGCCATCCACGCCGGATCAATAAAGCTCAACGATCAAGAAAGCGGCTCAGCACGGCCCGGAAGAATCCGCCGGGAGCGACCGTTATACCGGCATTTTCGATGTCGATTTGCGCTATCTCGTACACTGTCACTTCGATTCCCGCCTCCCGGTACATCTCGCTGGAGAGCGCAAGGTCATCCGCCCAGCGTGACAGGAAGTCATCGCTCGGTGCGATATACACGACACGCTTCACCTCCTCCTGGATCAGCTTGGAGGCGCAGCGTGGGCAAGGCGGATGGGTGACAAAGACGGTGCAGTCGGTCAGATCGCGCTTGGCGAAGATCATCGCGTTCTCTTCCGCATGGATCGTCAGATTCAGCTTGCAATTGCGGTCCGACAGCCGTTCGGGTTTATCCTCCACCCCGGCGGCAAAGCCGTTATACCCTAGTGAGACAATGCGGTTTCCGTCGGTAATCACCGCCCCCACCTGCGACGACGGATCCTTGCTCCAGCCGGATATATGCGCTGCCAGACCCAGAAAACGGGCATCCCATTTGGTACTCATCGATTATTTCACCTCATAGATTTACGAGTGCTCAGGCCTAATGGCGCTTAACTTATGCTGAAAAACACCGTCATCCCGGCGAAGGCCGGGATCCATATGCACCAATAGTGGTCGCTACTCTGGATTCCGGCCTACGCCGGAATGACGATAATAGTGTAACTGGTCGGGAACTGCCGCTTAAGCAAGTGCCATTAAGCTTGGACTGATTAACCCAATACCACTGGACTATTAACCCCGATCGAAACGGCTATGGCACCCCCGCAGATATTCACCAGGCGATGGATGTCAACTCAGATTCAGACTATACAAGCGGCTCACCCCACTGCCAGACAGCCAGGTCCCGCTGCCAGTCGATCTCCTGGGTCGATCTCTTGGGCAGATGACGCAGCACCGGAATCTCCGCATTGCGCCGCAAAAAGAGCGGCAGCGCAGCGGGCGGCATGGAGAGATGGTGCCAACGACCGCCTTGCAGCGCCCGTCCCTCGCTGACGCACCACCACTCTCCGGGCGGCAGCAGCACCCTGCGGCTATCCGCTCCGGGCTGCAGAATAGGCGCCACCAGCACCGCTTGACCCAGCAGGTACTGATCCTCGCAGGCGCGCGCCGCCTCGCTGTCCCAGGCGGCGAGCAGCGGACGCAACACCGGCGACCCGCTGCGCGCATGTTCGGCGAAGCACTTGCGCAGATAGGGCAGCAGGCGGTAACGGGCCAGAATGGCACGCCGCACCCGCCCGGTGGTGGGCTCGCCAAACACCCAGGGCTCCTGCCGAATCGCGTTTTGCACACTGTGGTTGCGCAGCAGCGGGAAGAGGCAGTGCGCCTGGTACCAACGTTCCATCAACTCAGGCTCGGCATCGCCGCCGAAACCCGGCACATCGGCGCCCAGCAGCGGCACCCCGCTCAGACTCAGGTTAAGCGCCATCGGTATACTCTGCCGGAGATGGTGCCAATTGGAGAAGTTATCCCCCATCCACACCCCGCACAGCGCACCGATCCCGGTAAAGCCGCCGCGCGAAATCAAAAACGGAGGCTCATCGCGACTATACTCCTGCAGCGCCTCCAGGGTGGCACGCGCCATGCCGTTGGCGTAAGGGTTGTGCCCCATCCAATGCGGGGCGCCTCCGCCATCGAACAGCATATCCCGCGGGTCCACCGCACCGGTGGAGGGGTCGTTCATGTCGATCCAGAAACCGGCAAAGCCGTGCTGCAGATACTCCCGCACCTGCGCGGACCACCAGCGGCGCCCCGCGGCGGTCAGAAAATCGGGGAACAGGGTGGCGCCAGGCCAGACGAAGCCCCGATACGGAGCGCCGGCCGGCCCGAGGCAGAAAGCCTGCGCCTGCAGACCCGCTTCGCAGATCCGGTAGCCGCAAACAGACGCAGCTTCATCCTTGACGCCCGGATCGAGGATGGCGACAACTTTGCGTCCGCGCGCCCCGAGAGCGGTAATGGTGCCTGCCGGATCGGGAAAATGTTCGAGCGAATGGGTGAAGACACGATACCCCTCCATGTAGTCGATATCGAGCCAGAGCCCATCGCAGGGGATCTCATGCCGGGTAAAACCGGCGTCGAGTTCGCGCAGATCGGCATCGCCCCGGTAGCCCCAGCGGCACTGGTGATGGCCTAGCGCCCAGACGGGGGGTTCAGCGAGGCGGCCGGTCAATGCGTGCAGCCGCTGCACCAGACCGTCCAGATCTGGGGCACCCACCAGATAGAGCTCCAACGGGCCTTGCGGCGCACCGAAATACAAGGCGCCTTCGGCAACCGCCGTCTGGCCGTCGTGCAGCCGCATATCAGGCTGCAGACTGACAAAAACCTCCCCTGGATGATGTACCAGAATACCGCTGACCCCCGCAGGCGCATCCGCGCCGCGCCGGTGGTCGATCAGGATCCAGGGGATCGAGATATACTGCGGATCCGGGGTGCCGAGACGAACCTCTTCCAACGGATGTACCCCCCACACATCGGTATTGAAGAAGCGTGTGCGCAACCCCGTCTTTTCGAACGGCCCCGCCTTCTGCCCCAGACCGTGAAAACGCAGGGAGGGATCCGAGGCGAGGCGCACCAGCCACTGCTCCCCGCAGCGTCCCAGCCAGCCGTCGGCATGTCCCTGCCAGTGGACTCTGCCGTCGGGCCCCGTCCAGGTCAGTGTCGGCAACTCGAAAGACCAACCCTCATCGCCCGACTGCGGCTGCAATTCACGCCACAACAGCGGGGCGACCTGATGCCAAATCTCCCCAGCCGGATCACTGCCCAAGTCCAGGCGCAGACGCACCAGCCAGGGTACCGGAGCGGTCACCTGTACGCGCTGTGCCATGCCTGGATCAAAGCTGAAATTGGCTGGATGGGGGATCTGCATTGTGTCTGAGACCTATCGCTGATATTTTCGCCTGGCAGAGCCATTGTAAGGATCACCGATCCATAACGGAATCGAGCTCAAGTGAACAGTCATCAGGATATACGTGACGCCGTTGCGAAACTGTGTACACGCTTCCCCAACAACTATTGGCGCGCGTTGGATAGCAAGCGTGGTTATCCGGACGCATTCATCAAGGTGTTGAATGACGAGGGCTACCTCTCGGTGCTCATTCCGGAGGAGTATGGCGGTGCCGGGCTCGGCTTGGAAGCGGCCGGCGTCGTGCTCGAAGAGATTGCGCGCTCCGGCGGGAACCCGGCTGCGTTTCACGCGCAGATGTACACCATGGGCACGTTGTTAAAACACGGTTCGGCGCGGCAGAAGCAATACTACCTGCCGAAAATAGCCGCCGGTGAGTTGCGGCTGCAGGCATTCGGGGTGACCGAGCCGGCCGCCGGAACGGATACACTCTCGATCCGCACCAGCGCCAAACGGCAGGGTGACAAGTACCTAGTCAACGGTCAGAAAGTCTGGATCAGCCGGGCCGAACACAGCGATCTACTGCTGTTACTGGCGCGCACCAGTCCGCAAGAGGCGGTGCAGCGCAAGACCGACGGGCTGAGCGTGTTTCTGGTGGATATCCGCCAGGCAGTGGGCCACGGCCTTACCATCCGGCCGATACAGACGATGATGAACCATCACACCACCGAACTCTTTTTCGACAACCTTGAGATTGCCGCCGACTGCCTGGTGGGTGAAGAGGGGAAGGGATTCCGCTATATCCTCGACGGCATGAATGCCGAGCGGATCCTGATCGCCTACGAGTGTATCGGCGACTGCAAATTCTTTATCGACCGCGCCACCGAATATGCCCGCGAGCGCGTCGTGTTCGGCCGGTCTATCGGCCAGAATCAGGGCATCCAGTTCCCGCTTGCCCGTGCATACGCGCAGATGCGTGCGGCCGAGCTGATGACCAACCGGGCGGCGTCGCTGTTCGACGCGGGAGAGGCGTGTGCGGAGCAGGCCAATATCGCCAAACTGCTGGCATCGGAGGTAGCCTGGATGGCGGCGGATACCTGCATCCAGACCTACGGCGGCTGCGGTATGGCGAAAGAGTACGATATCGAACGCAAATTCCGCGAGACGCGGTTGTATCAGGTGGCGCCGATCTCAACCAACCTGATACTCTCCTACATCGGCGAGCATGTGTTGCATCTGCCGCGTTCATTCTAACCGCAAGCCTCCAACCCGGAACCCGCAACAAATGCAATCACCAACAAAACGCCTGCAGGCGCTGCTGAACGGCCCGGAATTCCTGTCGATGCCCTGCTGTTTCGATGCACTGTCGGCGCGCCTGATCGAACAGGCCGGGTTTCCGCTCACCTTCATGAGCGGCTTCGCCGTCTCCGCGGCTCGGCTGGCTGCGCCGGACACCGGGCTCATCTCCTATGCAGAGATGGTGAACCAGGGACGGGATATCTGCGCCGCAGTGTCGATTCCGGTGATCGGCGACGGCGACACCGGCTACGGCAACCCCGCCAACGTCAAACGCACCGTGCATGGCTATGCACAAGCCGGCTTTGCCGGCATCATGATCGAGGACCAGTTGGCACCGAAGCGCTGCGGACACACCCTGGGCAAGGAGGTGGTGAGCCGCCGCGAGGCGCTGCAGCGCCTGCAGGCCGCAGTCGACGCGCGCGACGAGGGCGCGGAGATCCTGATCATGGCGCGCACCGATGCACGTGCCACCCAGGGTATGGAAGAGGCGCTCTGGCGGATGCAGGCCTTTGCCGATATCGGTGCCGACATCCTCTTTCTGGAGGCACCCTGGGACGAGCCAGAAATGCGTGCCTTCTGTGAACGTATACCCGGCCCCAAGTTGGCCAATATGCTCGAGGAGGGACTGACACCGCTGCTGCCGCCTGCCCAGCTCGAAGCCATCGGCTACAAGATTGCAGCCTACCCGTTGACGCTGCTGAATTCGGCCGTGTTCGCCATGCAGCAGGCTTTGCAGGAGCTGAAGCAGGGGCGCATTCCGCGCAACAGAGTGGACTTCGAGAGCGTGCGCAGGATTGTCGGATTTCCACAGTACGATACTCTACTGGCCGGATACGCCGAGCGTTTCGGACCGGAAACGTAGGCTTGGAATCAGCTCAAATAGCGCACAAAGAAGTCTGCCCTGCCGTCAGTCACCCCACGCCATCATCGATGATCAGGAGTTTCATTTCGTTGACCACCTCATGAAAGATGAAATCTTCTCATCTTTTAGGTGAAAAACTATCGTTTATATCGCTCTTCAGCGGAACCTTCCCGGGCCGCTAATTCAACCAACGCTGGGAGAGAAGCCCGCATTGAGTTTGGAAACCCAGCGCCGGGGGCTACACCGATTTTGTGGCAAGCAGATTTAATCAACCGCATGAAATGTTGATTGTTCGGAGCAGTACAATGAAACAGAGCTGTGGAAACTATCCCGAAGTATACGTTTACAGTAATCAGGAAATTGAATATTACGTACATAAAGGGCGCGTAATGCGCGCCGAATATATCGCCGGCGTGCTAAACAGGTTCGGCAAAAGTATCCTGAGTCTGTTCAAAGGCCGTAGGCAAACTGCCGCCCGGGCAGGAAAACCGGTCCGAGTGTAATCCGGGGAGTTTCCATCCGCAAACGGGCATCCCGACGCCGGCATCGGGATGCCCGACAATTCAGGCATTTAGCGACGCCAAAAACTTTCGAATCTCCGGCACCGCCTCATCGATGTGCTCAAATTGATGGCTGCCGCCGGGGTAGACAATCACCTTTCCCGCTGTTGTATAGCGCCGCAGCGCCACGCCGCCGTCTATCAATTCGTCCGCTTCATCAAGCAGCACCAGGGTGGGTTTTCCAGGGGGAACCGGTCCGGTGTCGTAATCGCTCAGATCGGCAAAATCCTGCTGGCTGAATTCGAACGGCTTACCTGTCACCATATTGGTGTTGAGCCCGATAAAGGGTTTTAGCGTCAATTGCGGCTGCAATGCGGGATTTATCATCACGACGCGATCCACCGCATCCAGTGCGGCAGCAAGAAACTGCGCATAGAACCCCCCCAGCGAACTCCCCATCAGGGTCAGCTCTTCACCCGGATATTCAGACACTGCCTGGGTGATGCTGCGGGTGATCGAGCTCACCGCGGCATGAGGCTGATGCGCCGGATAGTCGAGGATAAGGAAGGGAGTCGCAGAGAGCGCCTGCCGGAACACGCCGGCCTTACTGGACGCTGCGCCGCTGCTGAAGCCGTGCAGGTAGATGATCATGCCCGCTAGTGTACACTAGGGCCCAAGACACTGCCGGCGTTTGTATTCATCCGAGGCCGAAAGCGGACACGCCATGACAACCACAGCTCTATCATATGAACCTAGCTCATAATCCCGTGCGACCCCGACAGCGGCATCGCACCCGGAACACCTTGGGAGGCGGTTCCCGATGACTGGGTCTGTCCGGTATGCGGCGCCGGCAGAGCGGACTTCAGCATTGTCACTTGACCTGGATCTCGCTGGAAGAGCCCTCCCTTTGCCTGATCAGGCTGATATAATCGCTGCCATAACCTCCGCTTAGACTGCGGACTACCGACAACGGCAGAGAGAAATGGCATGTCTGATACAGCCTCTCCAACACAGGCCATCACATCCCTCGCTGCGTCGGATCGGATGACCTCCCAGATTCTTCACGAGCAACTGCCAGGTACGGTCGCGGCACATAACACAGACGCTTACGAATTGGGTACGCAGATGTTCAGGCAGCTGCACCATCTGGTGGAGGCCGGCGGCCCGGTAGTGGTGATTCTACTGCTGCTGTCGACCATTGCACTGGCGGTGGTTTTGCTGAAGTGGTGGCAGTTTTCGCAGCTGCGGGTGGAGTCGCTAAGCGCGGTAAACGAGGCGCTGACCAGCTGGCGGGAGCATGATTCCGCCGCCGCCATCGAGCGTCTCGCGGGTCAGCGCCAGCCGACAGCCAGTCTACTCCATCTGGCGTTGATCAATATGCACCGGGCCGAAACAGACCGCGCCGACCTGCGGGAGGAGTTGACCCGGGTCGCCAGCGCGCACCTGGAGAACCTGCGCACTCATCTGCGAACCCTCGAAGTGATCGGCACGCTGAGTCCGCTGCTGGGGCTGCTCGGTACCGTTTTGGGTATGATCGAGGCGTTCCGGCAGCTCGAATTGTCGGGTAACCAGATAGATCCGGGTATCCTGTCGGGGGGCATCTGGCAAGCGCTGCTGACCACCGCACTTGGTTTAGCAATCGCCATCCCAGTCGTGCTGGCCCACAGCTGGCTGGAACGCAAGGTGGAGCGCTGTCGCCACAATATGGAAGACACGGTTACCCAGGTATTTACCCGCGATCTGCAGCGAGAGCAAACGATCGATAATGCGCAGCACCGCCCGGCAAGGATGGAACATGCGACTTGAGTTGCCAGCTACCCGCAAGCGCCGCATGGTAAGCATGACACCGTTGATCGACGTTGTTTTTATTCTACTGCTGTTTTTTATGCTGGCCTCAAATTTTCAGCAGTGGCGCAGCATGCCGCTGAACCTGGCCGGGCAAACCGAAAAACCGAACAAGCTTGAGCCGAACTTCAATGTAAACATCGGGCAGGATGGGGAGTTGACATTGGAGGATTCCCCGGTGGAGCTGGAAAATCTGACGCAAATGTTGCTGGAGCGGGTTGCAGGCGGAGCCAACCCGAGGATACTGATCAAAACCGACGCAGCGACCGAACTGCAGACCCTGGTTCATGTCATCGACAGGATCTCGGCCGCGGGCATCAGCCAGATCACTCTCGGCGGAATCAAGCCATGAAATTTCCATCCGGCGACCGGCGAGGCGGCAGCGACGACCAGCTGATTCCGTTGATAAACGTGGTATTTCTCATGCTGATCTTCTTCATGGTGATCGGCCGCATTGGCCCGGCAGACCGGTTGCAGGTCGCCCCGCCGGCATCCCGGAGCCAGCTGCCGGCGAGCGAGCAAGGCGTCACCATTCTCATCGCCCGCGACGGTTCCCTGGCAATCGATGAAACGCCGGTGGCGCTGGCAACGCTGGCTCCCCTCTTGCAGGCTGCCCTCGACCGAGCCGAGCTGAAGTGGGGACGCCCGGCTGAATTGCGCATCAAAGCGGATGCAGCACTCACCGCGGGGCAACTGGCGCCACTCCTGGAACAGCTGCGGGTGAGCGGCCGATCGAAGGTAAGACTACTGACCTGGCCGGGTAAATAGTGCAATTCAAACACCGCCATTGGACAGCTGCACTACTGGCAGCAACCTTGCTTCAACTTGCGCTGGCCGCAATGTTGTATCCTGCGCATCCGGAAGGAACGAGCGACCTGCCGGGCGGTGTGGAGATCGAAATCGGGAGCGCCTTCGCCGGCGCTGCCGGGAAGGTGAACCAACCCGCACCGGAAACGGCGGATCTCCCGCATCCGATCCAGCCAGTGAGGCGCGACTCTTCCGCTGCAGCCAGCAAGGATATCAGCAAGCAGACCGCGCTCTCCGAACAGGAGCTTCACGAGTCTGCATCGCTGGCCGAAACAGCTGAGGCCGTTGCTATTAAATCCCCACCGATACCAACTAACCGAGCCAAGCCTGCAACCAGGCGGCAGGTACTGCCACCGGCAGAGCGCAAGTTGTCCCAAACAGAAGTACAAAAACCGGGGCCGATACAATCTGGCAGAGCAGCATCGGAAACTGCAAGCGAAGCATCAGCTAACGCAGCAGGCAGCGTAGCAGCGATAACCCCCGGCTCGTCCGCCGCCAAAGGCAACGCCGATGCCGCGAAGGTATCACCTGAATACTACCTTAAGCTTGCCGCCTGGCTGGAGCGACACAAGCACTACCCCCGACGAGCCGTTCAGCGCCGCCAGCAAGGCGTGGTGAAGGTCTCATTCAGGATCGACCGGCAGGGCAACCTGTTATCCCGGGAGATTATCCAGGGCTCGGGTTACCCGCTACTGGACGAGGCGGCCGATTCACTCCTGCAGCGGGCTTCGCCGATGCCGGGAATTCCACAACAGTCATCCGCTCAGGTGCTCGAGGTTATCGTGCCGATCAGCTATGCACTTCGATAAAGGATCCGAGAGGTAGGGAAAGTATGCACTCCCCTCCCTCTCGATCGCTTTATTTGAGGATTAATGTCTGGGTCTGCGCTGCGGACGGTCTGCTCTCGGCTTGGCCTGGTTTACTTTGATATTTCTCCCTTTGAACGAGCTTTCGTTCAGCCCCTTTATTGCTGCATCCGCCTCTGAGTTGTTACTCATCTCAACAAATCCGAATCCTTTCGATTGACCGGAAATCTTGTCACTGATTAGCGTTGCGCTCATAACCTCTCCATAAGCCGAAAACGCCTTCCGCAACTCATCCTCTGTTACACTGTATGGCAGGTTTCCAACATAAATGTTCATGAATCATCCTCAGTGCTGTGCGTTTGATTGAGATGTGGTTATCGAACACCGAGCGCACAAAATATTCAATAACAGAAGCCGATAGTCGGCCAACTCTTGACGGCATCATCCAAACAATTGAACCACGTTGTGAAATAACCCTCACGCTTTGGATTTTCCGCCCCCTGGAGACACCTTTAATCTACAAGACAACCGCTGCAGAAGCCACCGGCTTGCTTTGGCGGCTACGCTATTCATTCTCGCACGGTTTTCTGAAGTGCGTACATGCAAATATCCTGCGCTACTCCCGGCTGCTGGAAAAGTTACGCAGAATACCGGGCAGTAATTCGGTCGTTTTCAACTCAATTTCTATAGAAATTAGTGGGATTCGCAGCAATACTTCCATTAGGATCAAGTGGGAACCGCCTCCTAATGCAGATCAATGGACCATCCAGGCAGGCTGTCCGATGGAACTTAATCTGTCGGGTTTCAATGCTTGCAGCTTATTTGTCAATGACGCCGTTGGCTGGTGCCGAAACCGGATCGTGCAGCAATCCGAATTTAACGGTTTCCGTTCCCTCAAGCGAACTCCGCCAAGAGGTGTGCACGGCAGCAGAACTCGCGCTCGAGTTTCTGGCAGGGCTTGGCATCCAGGCAAAGTATCCGGTGCGGATAGTGGTCGTTGAACAACCACTGCATAACCTCACCTACTCTGCCTACGGCTGCTATGACAGCCGTAGCGACCTGGTAACGGTGATGTCGCAGCAGATAATCCATAAAACCTCACCATCACCGAAAATGTTTTATCAGCCGATCGATCAAACTCAATACCGTGGCATCATTGCCCACGAAGTAGCCCACGCCCTGATTCAACAGAATAGCAAGGTTTTACCATTGCCTCTGGGCACAGCGGCCCAGGAGTATCTGGCCACGGTTACCCAACTGTCGATCATGCCTCCGGCAATCCGCGATTACGTGATTGGCACTGCTGACGTAGGTCCCTGGGAATCGGGAGATATCATCACTGGCGACTATATGGCCATGGCGCCGGCACGCTTTGCGGTGAAGTCCTACCTGCACTTTCGGCAGCTCCCCGATCCTGCAAAATTTGTGGATAAACTGCTCAGATCGAAATGGTATTACGTCAACGTAGATTAACGAAAATTAATGGCCGAAACTTTTTCCATCGATGTTTTTGGCTATCGATCTGCTGCAGTCCGAATTAATGCATCGTCAATATAACTAAAATCGAATGGGGTGTACCGTTAACAAAGCTAAACCTCAGCACAACACTGCCCAGCCGTGTAACCTAGCCCGGATGTAATGATGTGTGCGATTCGGGCTGTTCTCGATCGGCTATAATGTTTTAGTGGATTCTTGATTGACGTAACCGGTCCGCCATCATATGCTGAAAATCCGTCGTCTTAAATGCTAATGAAGGCGCTTATTACTATATCACTATGGATTAAATCACTGAACGCCGGAAAGGATCCAAGCTATCCAATGTTTATTCGGAATTAGCACATCTAGTGTGTTCCAGGATCAATTTACCACCAATGTGGAGATTTTAAATGCGCAAATTTCTGATCAAAGCCCTGCTGTTGGCAGCAGTATTTATGATGTACACAAATGCATTTGCCGCACCCATTATCATCAAGTTTTCCCACGTCGTAACGGAGAACACGCCGAAGGGTAAGGGCGCAAATTTATTCAAACAGCTGGTAGAGGAGCGGCTGGCGGGCAAGGTGGAAGTGCAGGTGTTTCCGAGTGCCCAACTATTCGGAGATGCTGACGAGATCATCGCGCTGTTGAAAAACGACACGCAGATCATCGCGCCGGCGCTCTCCAAATTCTCCAAGTTCACCAAGGTCCTGCAGCTGTACGATCTGCCGTTCCTGTTCAACGATCTGAACGCGGTGGCCTGTTTCCAGGACTCGGCGTCCGGTAAAGAGATGCTCGACTCGATGAGCAGCAAGGGCATCAAAGGACTGGCGTACTGGCACAACGGCATGAAACAGCTCTCCGCGCCGGTGCCGCTGCGCACGCCGGAAGCCGCAGCCGGGCTCAAGTTCCGCATCATGAGTTCGGATGTGCTGCAGGCGCAGTTCCAGGCGGTCAAGGCCAACCCGCAGAAGCTGGCCTTCTCGGAGGTCTATCTGGCGCTGCAGACCGGGCAGATCGACGGTCAGGAGAACACCTGGTCCAACATTTACTCGCAGAAGTTCTTTGAGGTTCAGCCCCATTTCGTCGAATCCAACCATGGTCTGCTGGACTATATGCTGGTGACCAGCGAGCGCTTCTGGAAGAGCCTGCCGGATGACATCCGCAGCGAACTGGACAAGATTGTGATGGAGGTGACCGCCACGGTGAACGATCTTGCGTCCAAGGAGAACGAGGATGCCAAGCAGCTGATCGTCGATTCGGGGAAAACCGAGATCATCCAGTTGACGGCGGAAGAGAAAGGGAAATGGCGGGCTGCGATGAAACCGGTTTGGGAGCAGTTCAAGGGTGACATCGGCGCCAATTACGTAGCAGCGGCCGCCGCCTGCAGTCAGTGATCGCAAAGCGAGAGCAAATCACACCACTGTGGGTGAATTGAGCATTGTTTGTAGTCAAGGCGTTTAACACCAGCGGGGGTAATCCATAAGATTGCCCCCGCGGCTGCATGGCGGCAGCAAACCGCCGTTGCCGGCGCAGCCGATATTCACTCCCGGTGGTACCCTGAAGGAACAGCACAAAAAGAACCTGAACTGGAGTCTTGACCAGATGCTTAGAACCTGCGGGTTTCCCATTGACTGCCGTCAGCTCAGCATTTTCCAGTCCCCTTACAATAAAACCGCTTTCATGGTGATCTTATGATCGGGAACTTCTTTAATCGTATTGAAGAGGCGCTGATCTCATTTCTGCTTGCGGCGATGACGATCGTAACCTTTACCCAGGTGGTCCTGCGCTATGTGTTCAACGCCGGCTTCGTGTGGGCGCTGGAACTCACCATTTTTCTGTTTGCCTGGCTGGTGCTGCTGGGCATGTCTTACGGGGTGCGCGTCGGCTCCCATATCGGTGTCGACCTGGTGGTCAAGAACCTGCCCCCGGTGCAGGCCAAAGTGGTCGGTCTGATATCGATTGCCCTGTGCATGTTTTACGCGGCCGTGATGGCCTACGGTGGCTACCAGGACATCGACCTGCTGCTGCTGATCGGCATTGAAGCGGAGGATCTGCCGATACCGCTGTGGATTCCCAAGCTCATTCTTCCGATCGGTTTTCTGCTGTTGTTCCTGCGCTTTGCGCAGGCAGGCTGGAACCTGCTGACCGGCAAAGGCGGACTGCATCTGGCGGACGAAGCGGATGAGGCGATCGAAAGCCTGAGCGATAAAGGCGCTTCCGCAGAGGCAGAAGCGCGCAAAACCAAACAATAATCGACCGCCAAAGAGGAAGCCAACGCTATGAGCGCTGCGATACTTTTCATCCTGCTGTTCCTGTTCATGCTGATGGGGATTCCCATCGCGATCTCGCTGGGGCTCTCCAGCGTGATCACCATCATGGCCTTTGCGGACGATTCGCTGGCCTCGCTGGCCGACAAAGTCTTCCACACGATGCACCACTCCACACTGATGGCGATCCCGTTTTTTGTGCTCGCTTCGGCCTTTCTCACCACCGGCGGCGTGGCCCGGCGCATGATCCGTTTTGCCGTGGATGCGGTGGGCTGGCTGAAAGGCGGTCTCGGTATGGCCTCGGTGCTCGCCTGTATGCTGTTTGCCGCGGTGTCCGGGTCATCGCCGGCCACGGTGGTGGCGATCGGCTCCATCGTCATTGTCGGCATGGTCAAGCAGGGCTATCCGCAGCCCTTCGCGGCCGGCCTGATCTGCAATGCCGGTACGCTCGGCATACTGATCCCCCCCTCCATTGTGATGGTGGTTTACGCGGCCGCCACCGAAGTCTCGGTGGGGCGCATGTTCATGGCCGGCGTGATTCCCGGTCTACTGATGGGACTGCTGCTGATGCTGGCGATCTACTTCGCCGCGCGCAGACGCAACCTGCCCGCAGAACCCTTCGCCGGTTGGTCGGAGCTGAGCAAATCGGCAACCAATGCCTCCTGGGGACTGTTTCTGATCGTCATCATCATGGGCGGTATCTACGGCGGCATCTTCACGCCCACCGAGGCGGCGGCGGTCTCCGCGGTCTACGCCGGCTTCATCGCGGTCTTTGTCTATCGCGACATCAAGATCAAAGAGGTGCCCAAGGTGCTGGTGGACGCCGCCAAGGTGACCACGATGCTGATGTTCATCATCGCCAACGCCTTCCTGTTCGCGCACGTATTGACCACCGAGCGCATACCTCAGCTGATTGCGGAGACCATTATCGCCTGGGGACTGGCGCCCTGGGCATTCCTGATCGTGGTGAACATTCTGCTGCTGATCGCCGGCAACTTCATGGAGCCTTCGGCCATCCTGCTGATCATGGCGCCGATCCTGTTTCCGATCGCCATGCAGCTCGGGATCGATCCCATCCATCTGGGCATCATCATGGTGGTGAACATGGAGATCGGCATGATCACGCCGCCGGTGGGGCTCAACCTGTTTGTCACCGCAGGCGTCACCGGCATGTCGCTGACGGAGGTGATCAAGGCGGCGCTGCCCTGGTTGAGCATCCTGCTCATCTTCCTGATCATCATCACCTATATACCCGCAATCTCCACTTTCCTGCCCAATCTCTTCTTCGGACCGGAAATGGTAAGGCAGTGATGGCAGGCGGAGTTAATCTATTCGGATAGGCTATTTGAATATAAGCCAAAGCAGATGGAATGCTCTGAAATCTGCAGTGCAATTGCAGCGCTGGGATGAGGGTGGAACATAATTGTATGTCCTCTCCTCAGCCCCGCGGTACTGGCCTCCTGAATAGCAACCCCATCCCGGGAATCGCAGCTCTCTCCCCACCACCTCGGGGAGAGGGGAGCGCCTTCTGAACGAACTCAAACCAGCGGCATTTTCATCCAGGACTGACAGACTATTTTAATTGTACCGGGACCACCAGTACCGGCCGCTTGCTGATGTGGGTCAATTTACGCGCAGTGGAACCGAGCAGGCCGTGACCGAAGCTGTCGTCGGTATGCGTGCCCATGACGATCAAGTCCACATCCAATGATTCTGCGTGTCTGTTGACTTGTTCTGCGCAGTCGCCGCTGACGGCGTAGATATCCGAAACCAGTCCGATCTTCTTGTCCTCCTCGCTTAGTTCGTCCCGGTAGAACTCCTCGACACGTTTCTTCATCTTTTTCAGGATTTTTGCCAGGTTGTCCTTGGTAAATGACTCCGCCGCAGACTTCGGCATGTAGGCGCGCAGTATCCACTCCCCGGTCGGGCCCAGAGGCTCAACCACGTGTATCATAATTATTTTTGCCTGATACTGACGCGCAAGACTGATCGCGTGCCTAAACACGGGCCGCATATTCTCACCTAGATCAGTAGCGTAAAGGATGGTCTTATACTTTGGGATATTCATGTCAGCTGTACACCTTAAAGTGATCGAACAAAATTGGCATGAGAGATCTATCTGACTTGGGGATCCGGGAAAAAACAGTGAGTTATTAACTGACCCTGAATATCCCGGATAGCATCCTAAACCCTGTGCAAAATGCACATACCCCAAGGGGAGCAGCAAGCCATCCCCGAGTGTGGCTCTTTATGGGCGCTTCCATGCACCACTGCTCAATATTTCGGCCGTAGTGACAAGAACATCAGTCCGGCACTAGTTATTTTGAATCACAATATTGGGGAACTTCGAGGCATAACTCTTGGCTTGCAGCGCCAGCTTGGCGGCGGTCTTGCGGCTTATCTCGCGGTAGATCTGGGAGATACGTGAATCCGGCTCGGCCACCACCGTGGGTTTGCCGCCGTCGGTCTCCTCGCGGATGCGGATGTCCAGCGGCAACGCACCGAGGAAATCGACCCCGTACTGTTCCGCCATACGCATGCCGCCGCCCTCGCCGAAAATATGCTCTTCATGATTGCACTTGCTGCAGATGTGGATGCTCATATTCTCTACAATGCCGAGCACCGGCACTTCGACCTTCTCGAACATCTTGAAACCCTTGCGCGCATCCAGCAGCGCAATGTCCTGCGGGGTGGTGACAATCACCGCGCCCGAGACCGGCACCTTCTGCGCCAGGGTAAGCTGGGTGTCGCCGGTGCCCGGCGGCAGGTCGATGATCAGATAGTCGAGGCTGGCCCAGTTGGTGTCGTTGAGCAGCTGCTCCAGCGCCTGGGTGACCATCGGACCGCGCCAGATCATCGGCGTCTCTTCATCCACCAGAAAGCCGATTGACATCGCCTGCAGCCCATAGCTCTCCATCGGCTCCAGGCTCTTTCCGTCCTTGGACTCCGGTTGGCCGGATACGCCCAGCATGCGCGGCTGTGACGGTCCATAGATATCAGCATCCAGTATGCCCACCCTGGCCCCCTCTGCCGCCAGCGCCAGCGCCATATTGACTGCGGTAGTGGACTTGCCGACACCACCCTTGCCGGATGCGACGGCGATGATGTTCTTGACATTATCAATCGGCTTGAGCGACTTCTGCACCGAATGGGCCACCACTTTCCAACCCAGGTTGACCTCCACCGAGGTGACACCGTCAACGGACTGCACTCGCTCCTTGACCGCGCCGGCCAGCTCCGCTTTAGTACCGTCACAGGGAAAACCCAGTTCGACCGTCACCTTTACGCTGCCGCCGTCAATCTCTACCGCTTTCACGCACTTCGCGTCGACCAGGTTTTTCTCCATGTGGGGCTCTACATACCCCTTAATCGCCGCTTCTATCTGTTCTCTGGTTACTTCAGCCATCTTTCATCTCCTACGGACGGGGTCAGCCGTTCTCTGGGCGGCCCCTGGAATGTCATGGGCGCGCATTTTACACCAAATTCAAATTTAATTCCCAACTAAAATAGTTGGTTTTTTGTGCTGGGCACCGGCCGGCCGCACCCGGGTAGGAATACAGGTCAGTGACTCCCGCCTTGATCGCACGCAATGTTGGGGTTAACCGGGTGAAAATGATACGATTTCGCATTCACTCCGAATAAACCCGGATCTACCAACCCTTGCTTTCAGTCTGAGTCACGATGAGCCAAAACGCGCGAAAAATTCTGGTAACCAGTGCCCTGCCCTACGCCAACGGACCCATCCATATCGGTCATCTGGTGGAATACATTCAAACCGACATCTGGGTCCGTTTCCAGAAGATGTGCGGCAACCAGTGTATTTACGTCTGCGCCGACGACGCCCACGGTACCCCGATCATGCTGCGCGCCCGTCAGCAGGGTATTGAACCGGAACAGCTCATTGACTCGGTATCAACAGAACATCGGGCCGATTTCGCCGAATTCAATGTCGCTTTTGACAACTACCACTCCACTCACTCGGAAGAGAACCGCTTCTTCGCCAACACCATCTACCGGCGCAACCGGGAGAAAGGACATATCTCACTGCGCACCATCACCCAGGCTTATGATCCGGTCGAGAAGATGTTTCTGCCGGACCGTTTCATCAAAGGCCAGTGCCCTAAATGCGGCGCCCAGGATCAGTATGGAGACAACTGCGAGGTGTGCGGCGCAAGCTACTCCCCCAGCGAACTGATCAATCCGGTCTCGGCGATTTCAGGGGTAACACCGGAACAGCGCGAATCGGAGCACCACTTCTTCCGGCTGGGCGATTTCGAGTCCATGCTCAAACAGTGGACGCGCGGTGGACACCTGCAGAACGAGGTCTCCAACAAGCTCGATGAATGGTTCGCTGCAGGACTGCAGGAGTGGGACATTTCGCGCGATGCGCCCTATTTCGGCTTTGAGATCCCGGACCATCCGGGCAAATACTTCTACGTCTGGATGGATGCACCGATCGGCTATATGGCCAGCTTCAAAAACCTGTGCGACCGCAGCGACGATCTGGCGTTCGACGACTTCTGGAAACCGGCCTCCGACGCAGAGCTGTACCATTTCATCGGCAAGGACATTATCTATTTCCACGCGCTGTTCTGGCCCGCCATGCTCCATGGCGCCGACTACCGCACGCCGACCGCCATCTTTTCGCACGGTTTTCTCACCGTGAACGGCCTCAAAATGTCGAAATCGCGCGGCACCTTCATCACCGCGAGAAGCTATCTGGATCACCTGAATCCGGAGTATTTGCGCTACTATTTCGCGGCCAAGCTCGGCTCCGGCGTGGACGACCTCGACCTCAATCTGGACGACTTTATCGCCCGCGTCAATGCAGATCTGGTCGGCAAGGTGGTCAACATCGCCAGCCGCTGCGCGGGCTTCATCCACAAGCAGTTCGGCAGCCGGCTGGCGGACGAAATCGCCGAACCGGCGCTTTTCGCTCACTTCAGCGCCGCCGGCGGCGCCATCGCCGAACTCTACGAAAAACGCGAATTCAGTCGGGCGGTGCGCGAGATCATGACGCTGGCCGACCAGGCCAATCAGTACATAGACGATAAGAAGCCCTGGGTCATGGCCAAGCAGGCGGGGCGTGAGACGGAGCTGCACGCAGTCTGCTCCATGGGACTCAACTTGTTCCGCCAGTTGATCGGCTATCTGCGGCCGATCCTGCCCGCGACCGCGGCCCTCTCGGAGGCGTTCCTGCGTGTCGAACCGTTAACCTGGAAGGCATTGGCCATTCCTTTAACCGGCCATGAGATCGCCAAATTCAAACCGTTGCTGACCCGGGTGGAGCGGGCGCAGGTGGATGCGATGGTGGAAGACTCGAAAGAGAACCTGGAAGCCAGCCGGACAGCGGCGCCGAGCGGGCCGCTGGTCGACGATCCGATCAGCGGGAATGTCGAGTTTCCCGACTTTGCCAAGGTCGACCTGCGCGTGGTCAGAATCGTCGCGGCGGAGCAGGTCGAGGGCGCCGACAAACTGCTGCAGCTGACGCTGGACCTGGGCGGGGAAACGCGCAATGTCTTCGCCGGCATCAAGTCGGCATACGCTCCCGAGTCACTGCCAGGCCGCCTCACGGTGATGGTGGCAAACCTGGCGCCGAGAAAGATGCGTTTCGGTCTCTCCGAGGGGATGGTGCTGGCCGCCGGTCCCGGCGGCAAGGATATTTTTCTGTTGTCACCAGATTCCGGCGCCGAACCGGGCATGCGGGTGAAATAGTGAAAACCGGACCATCGTTGCGCCAGGCTGGAACGGAAACGCTCCCGCTAAATCCTTTTTATCTTGCGGAATATCATTGATCGAAACTGGTTTAGAATGTGATAACCCGTCAAGAGTCCCTAAACTGAAAGCATTTACCCGGTGAAAGAGTACGCACTCATCCTAATCAGCACCGTGCTGGTCAACAATTTCGTCCTGGTGAAATTCCTTGGGATCTGTCCTTTCATGGGTGTGTCGCGGAAACTGGAAACCGCCGTAGGTATGGGTCTCGCCACCACCTTCGTACTCACATTGTCGGCCATCTGCAGCTACCTGGTGAATGAATATCTGCTGGCTCCACTGGGGCTGGAATACCTGCGCACCATCGCCTTCATACTGGTGATTGCGGTGGTGGTGCAGTTCACCGAAATGGTGATGCACAAGACCAGTCCGCTGCTGTACCAGGTGCTGGGCATCTTTCTGCCGCTGATCACCACCAACTGCGCGGTGTTGGGCGTGGCGCTGCTGAACGTGCAGGAATCCCATAAATTCGTCGAGTCGGCACTGTACGGATTCGGCGCGGCGGCGGGCTTCTCGATGGTGCTGGTGATGTTTGCCGCGGTACGCGAACGGGTCAACGTTTCCGACGTGCCAGCACCCTTTCAAGGCAGCGCCATCGCGCTGATCACCGCGGGTCTGATGTCGATGGCCTTCATGGGTTTCTCCGGACTGGTTCCGAGCTAAGGACCCGTTAACGTCATGCTGATCGCTGTATTCGTCATTTCACTGCTTGCCCTGGCGTTCGGCCTGCTGCTGGGTTATTCAGCGATCCACTTCCGCGTCGAGGGCGATCCGATTGCCGACAATATCGACGCGCTGCTGCCGCAGACCCAGTGCGGACAGTGCGGCTACCCTGGCTGCCGGCCCTACGCCGAAGCGATTGCCGCGGAAGAGGCGGAGATCAACCTCTGTCCGCCCGGTGGGGAAACGACCATGATCGCCCTGGCCGATCTGCTGGGTCGCGACCCGGTGCCGCTCGATGCGGAGAGCAGCACGGAAAAGCCGAAGGAGTTGGCGGTGATACGGGAAGCTGAGTGCATCGGTTGCACCCTCTGCATCCAAGCCTGTCCGGTCGACTGCATTATCGGGGCCGCCAAACAGATGCACACGGTGATCGCCGATCAATGCACCGGCTGCGCGCTCTGCCTGCCGCCCTGCCCGGTCGAGTGCATCGACATGGTGCCGATAAAACAGCACATCGGCAACTGGAAATGGCCGTTACCGGCGGCTGACGCACAGCTTGCCACCGGCCGCATGGCGGAGGTCTGAAGATGTACTATCCTTCGCCCAAAAAAGCGGCACGCCCGCTCTACAAATTTCCGGGCGGCCTGCACCTGCCGGACAACAAACGCCAATCCACCGGGCAACCGACCGTCAAGGCTGAACTGCCCAAAAAACTGGTAGTGCCGCTGCGCCAGCACATCGGTGCGCCGGCGCAGCCATTGGTAAAGGTGGGCGACCGGGTGCTGAAAGGCCAGCTGATCGCCAATCCGCAGGGGAAGATCAGCGCCGCCGTGCACGCACCCAGCTCCGGCATCGTCAGCGAAATAGCCGAACACCCGGTCGCACACCCCTCCGGCCTGTCGGCGTTCTGCATCGTCATTGAGACTGACGGCAAAGATGAGTGGTGCGAACTGCCGCCGGCGATAGAGAATTTCGCCGCCTGCGATCCCGCGCTGCTGCTGGAACGAATCCGCAACTCCGGCATCGTCGGCCTGGGGGGCGCCTCATTTCCGAGTGATGTAAAACTTGAGCCGGGAAACAACCGGCGCATCGACACATTGGTAATCAACGCCGCCGAGTGCGAACCCTTCATCACCTGTGACGACATGCTGATGCGCGAGCGGCCGCGTGAGATCCTGGCGGGTGCCGCCATCATGCAGCACCTGGTCGGTGCGGCGCTCTGCCTGATCGGTATTGAGGACAACAAACCGGAGGCGATCGCTGCGCTGAACGCTGCGATCGCAGCGCAAGCGATTGAAAACGTCGAGGTGGTGACCATTCCCACGCGCTATCCGAGCGGCGGCGAAAGGCAGCTTATCCGGGTGCTCACCGGCAAGGAGGTCCCCTCCGGCGAGATCCCCGCGCGCATCGGTATCGTCTGCCACAACGTAGGGACCGCGTTGGCAGTTGCCGATGCGGTGCTGCGCGGCCGTCCGCTGATTTCACGCTATGTCACGCTCACCGGGGAGGGGGTGGTCAACCCGCGCAATCTGGAAACATTGATCGGCACCAGCTGCAGCGAACTGATCGAGCAGGCCGGTGGCTACACCGGTAAAGCGCAGCGCCTGATCATGGGCGGCCCGATGATGGGCTTTACCCTGCACAGCGACAACGTCCCCGTCGTCAAAGCGAGCAACTGCCTACTCGCCGCGAGCGCGCGTGAAGCTCCGGACCCGGGAGCAGCCAGCGCTTGCATCCGCTGCGGCAAGTGCGCCGAAGTCTGCCCGGTCAGCCTGCTGCCGCAGCAGATGTACTGGTACGCACGCGCCAAGGATCTGGAGAAGACCCAGGAGTATAACCTGTTCGACTGCATCGAGTGCGGCTGCTGCTCCCACGTCTGTCCTTCCCATATCCCGCTGGTGCAGTATTATCGCTTCGCCAAGAACGAGAGCTGGGACCTGGAGCGCGAAAAAAAGAGCGCCGAGTTGGCGCGGCAACGGCACGAGGCGAAGCTGGCCCGCATTGCCCGTCTGGAAGCGGAGAAGAAGGAGCGGGCACAGAAAAAACGGGCAGCGCTGGCCAGAAGCAGCGCGGCGAAGCGAGGTGTAGGTACGGAGGCGGATCCGAAAAAGGCAGCCATCGAGGCAGCACTGAAACGGGCGGCGGAGAAGAAGGCGCAATTGGCCAGCGCGGGTATCAAGCCGCAGAATACCGAACATCTCAGCGACGCCCAGCAGCGGCAGATCCGAGCGGCGGACGCCCGCAGAGTGAGTCCGGCAGAAACTCCGACCGGTGAAGCGCCGGAACAGGAGCGCTGACCGATGCGCTTCGTCTCCATCACCTCCCCTCACAGCGAACGGCCGAACAGCGTCACCATGACCATGCTGTGGGTGATCATCGCGCTGGCTCCCGGCGGCGTGGCGATGACTTGGTACTTCGGCTGGGGAATCGTCATTCACATGCTGCTGGCCAGCGCCGCAGCGGTTATCGCGGAGGCGCTGGTCATGAAGCTGCGCGGCAGGCCGGTCATGCCTGCCGTCAGCGACCTGAGCGCAGCGGTGACGGCGCTGCTACTGGCCATCGCGCTGCCGCCGCTGCTGCCCTGGTGGCTGACCGTTCTGGGCACTGTATTCGCAATCGTGGTGGCCAAACACCTCTACGGCGGACTCGGCTACAACCCCTTCAATCCGGCCATGATCGGCTATGTGCTGCTGCTGGTTTCCTATCCGGTGGAGATGACCGCCTGGTTGCCGCCGATCATGCTCAATCAGCACCCGCTCGATTTTGCGCAGACGCTGACCGCAATATTCGGTGGCGGCCTGCCTGCGGGCCTGCAGTGGGATGCGCTGACCATGGCGACACCGCTGGACGAAATGCGCAACCAGCTCAATCAGAACCGCATGATCAGCGAGATCCGCCAGAGCACGCTGTGGGGGGACTTCGGCGGACGCGGCTGGGAGTGGGTCGGCAACTGGTACCTGTTGGGCGGCCTGATCCTACTCTACAAACGGGTCATCAGCTGGCACATCCCGGTGTCGATGCTGGGTGCGGTGCTGGTGATGGCGATGCTGTTCCATTTTCTGGACCAGGAGAGCCACCCCTTCGGGCTGTTCCACATCTTCAGCGGCGGCACGCTGCTCGGCGCGTTTTTCATCGCCACCGACCCGGTCTCCGCCGCCACCACCAAAAAAGGGCAGCTGATCTACGGCGCCTGCATCGGCTTTATCACCTACATCATCCGCCACTGGGGCGGCTATCCCGACGCGGTGGCGTTCGCAGTGCTGTTGATGAACATGGCGGCGCCGACGATCGACTACTACACCCAGCCAAGGGTGTTCGGCCAACGGAGCACGGGCGATGATTAAACATCCGATCGCGCTGGCCGGCATCGTCCTCTTTCTGTTCGCCGTCGCCGGCGTGGGCCTGGTGGCCGTTGTCAACGACCAGACCAAAACGCGCATTGCCGCCAATGAACGCCAGGCACTGTTGGACCAGCTGAATGCGCTGGTACCGGCAAACACGATCGACAACGACATCGTCAGCGATGTAGTCAGCGTCAGCGATCCCGAGCGGCTGGGGGGCAAAGAGACCCAGGTGTACCTCGGGCGCAAGGCGGGCAAACCGGTCGCTGCGGTATTCACCTCTATCGTACCTGACGGTTACAGCGGTCCGATCAAGATGCTGGTGGCGGTGCGCACCGATGGCAGCCTCGGCGGCGTGCGTGTGGTCTCCCACAAAGAGACACCCGGCCTCGGCGACAAAGTGGAGGAGCGAAAATCGGACTGGATCTACAGCTTCGAGAACAAGTCGCTGGAAAATCCACCGCTTGCCAAATGGAAAGTGAAAAAGGATGGCGGGGTGTTCGACCAGTTCACCGGCGCGACCATCACCCCGAGGTCGGTCGTCCACACGGTGAAAAATACGCTGATCTACTTTCGCGACCATGGTATGTCGCTGTTTCAGAAAGCGGGAGCCTGAACATGGCCACAAGCAGTTATGGCAGATTGATCAAAGATGGTTTGTGGAGCAACAACCAGGCGTTGGTGGCGCTGCTCGGGCTCTGCCCGCTGTTGGCGGTCACCAATACCGCCGTTAACGGATTGGGGCTGGGCATCGCCACACTGGTGGTGATCACCCTCTCCAACGTGACGGTCTCGGTCATCCGCAACTGGGTCCGACCGGAGGTGCGCCTGCCCGTGTTTGTGCTGGTTATCGCATCGTTCGTGACCGCGGTGGAATTGAGCATGAACGCCTGGTTTCACGAATTGTACAAGATTCTTGGCATCTTTATTCCGCTGATCGTCACTAACTGCGCCATTATCGGCCGGGCCGAAGCATTTGCCTCGAAAAACTCGCTGGACCGTTCATTGGTGGATGGGCTGGCGATGGGGATCGGCTTCACGCTTGCTTTGACGGTACTCGGAGCGCTGCGGGAGATGCTTGGCATGGGGACGCTCTTCTCGCAGGCCGATTTGATGTTCGGCGAGATCGCAAGCGGCTTGACGCTGAGCCTCGGTGATGAATTCAAAGGCATGCTGCTGGCGATACTTCCGCCCGGCGCGTTCATCGGCCTGGGGTTTATGATCGCGCTGAAAAATATTATCGACAAACGCCTGACCCAGCCACGCAAGGCAGAAACCGTAACCGCAGCCAGGCCGGAACCGGCTGCCGGTTAGTCGGTATGAATGCAGCCAAACGCCGGGAGATCTTCGAGCGGCTGCGCGCCGACAATCCCAATCCCAGAACGGAACTGAACTATACCAGCCCGTTCGAGCTGTTGGTGGCGGTGGTGCTCTCCGCGCAGGCTACCGACAAGAGCGTCAACAAAGCAACCGCCGAGCTGTTTCCGATCGCCAATACGCCGCGCGCTATGCTCGACCTGGGCGAAGCTGGCCTGAAGCGCTATATACGCACCATCGGGCTGTTCAACAGCAAGGCGGCAAACATCATCAAGAGCTGCAGCGCCCTGCTGACGCAGCACGACGGAGAGGTACCGCAGCAGCGCGAAGCGCTGGAAGCGCTTCCCGGCGTCGGCAGAAAAACCGCCAACGTGATACTGAACACCGCCTTCGGCCAGCCCACCATGGCAGTGGATACACACATCTTTCGGGTTGCCAACCGAACCCGGATAGCTCCGGGCAAAAACGTGCTGGAGGTGGAACAGAAACTGCTGCGAAACATCCCCAAGGAGTTTCTGCACGACGCTCACCACTGGCTGATCCTGCACGGCCGCTACACCTGTCTCGCTCGCACACCCAGATGCGGCTCCTGTATCATCGAAGATCTGTGTGAATACCGAGCGAAAAATCTGGATTGACGGGAGCAATTGCTCAACAGTTGTAAAATGGGATAACAGTCAGGCAGCACCATGTTTGGAAATAATCGCACCGAAATCAGACGGGTCTTCACCGAGGCCTGGCGTAAACACCGCGCCAACGAGCAGGCGACGCCGCTGGAAACGATGATCTCCGGCATCATAGCGCAGCATCCGGAGTACCACCGGCTGATCGAAAACCCGGATGCTGCGCTGGAACGCGACTTTCTGCCCGAGGGGGGGGAGAGCAATCCTTTCCTGCACCTGGGAATGCATATCAGTCTGCAGGAGCAGCTGGTTACCGACCGGCCGGTCGGAATCAGCATGCTCTACCAGCAGCTGACCGCTGTCGTGGGTGATACCCACGAAGCCGAGCATCAGTTGATGGAGTGCCTCGGCCGCATGCTTTGGGAGGCTCAGTCAGCCGCAACCGCGCCGGATGAACAGGCCTATCTGGCGTGTGTGCGAAAACTAATTCAGGGGCGGAAACCTGGCCGTCGGCCAGAGTAACGTACATAAATTCTCATATTTCACTCAAACTCCTCCGTATAGGTGCAGAACAGCCCGATTCCGGGCCCGGTGATATTCCCCTCCGGCCAGCGGGAAACAGCTCAGCCAAAGAAACCACCTTTGATTTGTGGGCATAGTTGACCGATGATAGTGCAAGCCGCTATGCTCACCTGTCGGCCACAAAAGGTGGTTCAAAAGGAGTGAAAAAACCCACAAAAAAACAAGCCGGAACGGCAGGCGCATGCAGAAAGGTCAACCGGCATTCACTAATTATTGAAATTATTTTTCCAGTACCAAAGAACGAAACAACTGAATTGGCTTAGCCAAAACTATTTGCAGCGGGATACCGATAGGTTCAAATGCGATAATGAGGCGAGTTTCAGACGGTTTGGCAGTCAATCGAACGCAGTGTTCAAGTGAAAATTAGAGAGGGGTAACTATTAACATGAAAATCCGTAAAACCGTTTCTATGTTAGCCGCCGGATTGTTGTTGAGTCTGGCTGCAGCACAGACGTCGGCCGGCGATACCATCAAGGTCGGCACCTTCCTGGCAGTGACCGGACCGGCCTCTTTCCTCGGCGATCCGGAACTGAAGACCCTGCAGATGTATGTCGAAGAGGTCAACGCCGGCGGCGGCGTCGACGGCAGGCAGGTGGAACTGATTCACTACGACACCGGCGGTAATGCCAAAGAGGCGGTCAATTTCGCCAAGCGTTTGATCCAGAAAGACAAGGTCGATGTTATCGTCGGCGGTTCAACAACCGGTACCACACTGGCAGTGATGCCGCTGGTGGAGAGCAGCGAGATGCCGTTCATCTCGCTGGCCGGTGCGGTAAGTATTATCCGGCCGGTTAAAAAATGGACCTTCAAGACCCCGCACACCGATGCGATGGCCGCAGCAAAAATATTCGGCGACATGCAGCGCCGGGGCATCTCCAAGGTCGCCCTGATCAGCGGCAGCGGCGGCTTTGACAAATCAGGTCGCGCCCAGAGTCTGGAGCTAGCCCGCCAGTACGGCATCACCATGGTGGCGGACGAATCTTATGGCGCGAAAGACACCGACATGACCGCCCAGCTGGCCAAGATCCGCGACACCGATGCGCAGGCAATACTCAATTTTGGCTTCGGCACCGGCCCGGCCATCGTCACCAAGAACGTACGCCAACTGGGTATAACGCTGCCGCTCTACCAGTCCCACGGCGTGGCTTCCAAGAAGTACATCGAGCTGGCTGGTGACGCAGCCGAGGGCGTACGCCTGCCGGCTGCGGCGCTGCTGGTAGCCGAGCAGCTGCCTGACTCCGATCCGCAGAAAGCGGTGTTGTTGTCCTATAAAAACAAGTTCGAAGCCAAGTATGGCGACGTCTCCACCTTTGGCGGCCACGCCTATGACGGTCTGTTCATGGCGCTCGAGGCGATCGACCGGGCCAACTCCACCGACAAGGCCAAAGTGCGCGATGAAATTGAGCGGACGACAGGCTTCGTCGGCACCGGCGGCATCTTCAACATGAGCCCGACCGACCACTTGGGTCTGGGCATCAACGCATTCAAAATGCTGGAGATCAAGAACGGCGACTGGAGCATCGTTCAGTAACGGAGTAGCCAACCAGACACACTCCCAAGCAGGTTGGGCTGAAGTACCGGCGCGGCATAAAGCGCCGCGCCGGCGCAACGGTGTAAACCTGCAGAAGCCTGACAGCAAAACGCTCGCCACTCAACATTCATTGATTGCAGAACAGCATGGAAACTGAACCGGATACCGCGTCGGCGCGTGTTTTTGGGTAGCTGAACTTCCTTTTGCAGGGTTTAGATGTTCGACCAGATTCTCCAATTCGTTCTGACCGGGGTTACCGTGGGTGCCACCTACGCACTGGTCGCGCTCGGCTTTGCCATCATCTACAACGCTTCGGACGTGGTGAACTTCTCACAGGGCGAATTCGTGATGCTGGGCGCTATGGGATCCATCGCCTTTTCCGCCGGAAACGGCCTGCCGCTCTGGCTCGCGGCCATCTGCGCAGTGTTGCTGGTGATCTGCGTCGGCATGGCACTGCAACGCTTCGCCATAGCGCCGGCCCGAGGCGCATCGGTGGTCACGACTATCATCATCACCATCGGCGCGTCCATATTTTTGCGCGGCGTGGCGCTGCTGCTGTGGGGCAAAGACATCTTTGGCATGCCCCACTTCTCGGGTGAAGAGCCGATAAAGATAGGCGAGGCCACGCTGCTGCCGCAGAACCTTTGGGTCATGGGCGGCGCTTCTGTGCTGGTATTGGGCGTGCACTACTTTTTCAACCACACCACCAACGGCAAGGCGGTTCTCGCCTGCTCCTGCAACCGTACCGCCGCCCAGCTGGTGGGCATCAACGTCAGCAGGATGATGCTGATCGCTTATGGACTCTCCGCACTGCTTGGCTCGTTGGCGGGGATACTGGTGGCCCCGATCACTTTCACCTCTTACGACGCAGGCGTCATGCTCGGCCTCAAGGGATTCTCCGCCGCCATTCTGGGTGGCTTTGGCAACCCGATGGGCGCCGTCGCCGGCGGACTGCTGCTCGGCCTGATCGAATCACTGGCAGCCGGGCTGATCTCTTCCGGATACAAGGACGCCATCGGATTTGTGATACTGCTGCTGGTGCTCTTCTTCAAACCCAGCGGACTGTTCGGCAAAGCGTCGGCGGAGCGGGTATGAGTTATCTCCGGGGGTTCTATCTGCTGACTATCACGGCAGCAGTGCTGCCGCTGATATTTCCCGACAACTACTATGTCACCGTGGTCGGTGTTACCGCCGCGCTGCATGCAATTCTCGCGGTCAGCCTCAACCTGCTGATGGGCTATGCCGGTCAGATCTCACTCGGCCACGCCGGTTTTTTCGGCATCGGCGCCTATGCTTCGGCGATTCTTACCACACGCTACGGCTGGAACCCCTGGCCGGCGATCCTGGCCGGCCTCGGCCTGACCGCCGTCGTCGCCTTTACGCTGGCACGGCCAATCCTGCGCCTGAAGGGGCACTATCTGGCAATGGCTACGCTCGGCCTCGGCATCATCATCAACATCGTACTGGTTCAGGCTGGGAAATTCACCGGTGGACCTGACGGCCTCGGCGGCATACCCAGCCTCTCGCTGTTTGGCTGGAGTGTGGACTCGGACCTGCGCTGGTATATCGTTATCGTCAGTGTGCTGCTGGTGGTGGTCTGGCTGGCGCTGAACATCATCAACTCGCGCAGCGGCCGTGCTCTGCGCGCACTGCACGGCTCGGAAGTGGCGGCGGAAATGATGGGCATCAACACCACGGCCACAAAGACCGGCGTGTTTGTGCTGGCCGCGCTGATCGCCTCGCTCGCGGGCAGCCTGTTTGCCTACCAACAGGCCTTTGTCAGCCCCGATTCGTTCAGTTTCTTTTTCTCCATAGAACTGGTAACAATGGTGGTACTGGGCGGCATGGCCTCGACTTACGGCGCCATCATCGGCGCGATCATCCTCACCTTTCTGCCCGAACTGCTGGTGGTGTTCGAGGATTACGAAGTGATGATATTTGGCGCCATCCTGATGCTGATGATGATTTTCCTGCCGCAGGGCCTGTTCGTTGGGTTGCAGCACCTGCTGCGCAGGTTGACCCGCGACAGGCGCACCGCGATCGATGCAGCCGAAGCGGGGGAGAGCGGCCGTGGCGCTGCTTAAAGTCAGCGGACTCAGCAAATCCTTCGGCGGCGTGACCGCGATTGCCGATCTGGATTTCGAAGTGCCTGAAGGCCATGTCTACTCGGTGATCGGACCCAACGGCGCCGGTAAAACCACACTGTTCAACATGCTCTCCGGCATCTACACGCCCGATGAGGGCAGCATACGCTTCCTCGGCCGGGATATCGTCGGCCGTCTGCCGCACAAAGTGGCGGAACTGGGCGTCTCTCGGACTTTTCAGAATCTGCAGATGTTTTTCAACATGAGCGTGCTGGATAACGTCAAGGTCGGCTGTCATCTGCGCACCAAAAGCCGTCTCTGGAACAGCGCACTGCGGCTCTCCAGCACCCGTCGGGAGGAGCAGCAAGCGGAGTTGTGGGCGCGCGAAGCGCTCCATTTCTGCGGCCTGGACGACTACCTGCAGCTGGATGCCGATGCCCTCCCCTATGGTGTGCTGAAGCGACTGGAAATCGCCCGTGCGTTAGCCGCAGCTCCGAAACTGCTGCTGATGGACGAACCTGCTGCCGGGCTGAATGACACCGAGACCAAAGCGATGCGCAAACTGATCCGCCGGATCAGCGACACCGGAATCACGGTGCTGCTGGTGGAGCACAACATGGGGCTGGTGATGGATGTCTCCGACCGCATCCTGGTAATCGACTACGGCAGCCGGTTGGCGGAAGGTTCACCGAGAGAGATACAGCATAATCCCAAGGTGATCGATGCTTATCTTGGCGGCGAGGTGGAATATGCCGTCTGAGCCACTGCTGAAAATTGCCGGACTGACCTCTCACTACGGACCGATTCAGGCGCTGCACGGTATCTCGCTCGAAGTGAATGCCGGCGAACTCGTTGCCATCGTCGGCGCCAACGGCGCCGGCAAGACCACGCTGCTGCTGACGCTCTCCGGCGTGCAGAGAGCATCCGGCGGCAGCGTGCACTTCGGCGGCAACGACATCACCCGGTCGGCCACCCATAAAATCGTCCAATCCGGTATCTGCCACGTACCGGAGGGACGGCAGGTATTCGCCCCGCTGGGGGTGGAGGACAACCTGAAACTGGGCGGGTACTGTTTTCGCAGTGACAGGGTCGGGCTGGAACAGGAGTTGGAGAAGATATACCAGCTGTTTCCGATCCTGAAGGAGCGGCGGAAACAGCCGGCGGGCACCCTTTCGGGCGGACAGCAGCAAATGCTCGCCATTGGCCGCGCCCTGCTCGGCCGACCCCGGCTGCTGCTGCTGGACGAGCCTTCGATGGGATTGGCGCCGCTGCTGGTCGAGGAGATTTTCCGCGTCGTCAGAGAGCTCAATGACAGCGGGGTGACGATACTGCTGGTGGAGCAAAATGCCAACGCCGCGCTGGGCATCGCCGACCGTGGCTACGTGCTGGAGACCGGAAAAGTGATCCTCACAGCAAACGCCGACGAACTGCTCGCTAACGAGGCGGTGCGCAAGGCGTATCTGGGGCATTGACACAGGCTATTGCAAGCCCCATATCTGCAATAGACGGCCGGGTGGATTCCATGCACCAGCAGACCGGTAGTTTGAGCCACGTTAAAGAGGTTGAAAAACGCCATGTACGTTGAACAGATCATGTCCCGCGAAGTAGACACTGTGACCGCGGATATGAAAATCAGTCATGCTTCCCACCTGATGAAGGAGAGAGACCGCCGCTATCTGCCGGTGGTCGATACCGACGGCCGCCTGGTCGGACTGCTCGGCCGCAAACATCTCAAGCAGGCGGAGCCCTCCTCCATCACCACGTTGAGCGTGGGTGAGGTCAACTATCTGACGTCGAAAGTGACCGTCGGCCAGTTGATGGAGAAGCATCCGATAAGCTGTTCAAGGCGCACACTGATCGAGCAGGCGGGACAGATGATCCGGGAACGTAAGGTGGGTTGTCTTCCGGTAGTAGAGGACGAACGCGTGATCGGCGTCATCAGCGAGACCGACATCCTGGATTTCTTTCTGGACATCACCGGCAGCAACCTAACCGAAACCACGCGCATCGCTGTCAAGCTTCCTAACAAGGTAAGGGAGCTGGCCAATTTCCTGAACAAGATCAGCGACGGCGGTGGTTATATCTCTTCGGTGGTGTCGCCCACCTCAGAGTCGAGCAAGGAAAAGCGCACGGTCATTGTACGCTACATCGCCGACGACCCGGATAAAATCGACCGGCAGCTCAGGGAGCTGGGGTTCGAGATCATCAGCGAGGACTTGCCAGGAGCTGGCGGGACAAAGTGACCGGGCCGAGCCCGTTCAGGAACTCAGAAAATATCGCTTGGGTTGAACGGCAGCTGAAGCAACAGATCAGGCGGCGCAGTAAATCGCAGCGGCCATCTGACCGATGCACTCTTGGCAGTCAATAATGGCATCGAGCAGATCGTTTCTCGATTTTGCGCTGACGATGACCCCGCTTTGCGATTGAAAGTCAATATTCCATCTCGCACCTGACTTGGCGTCGAATTCAACGCTGCGCAGTTCATTCATCTCCGCGACACCATGCTCAGCATGCAGCTGATCAGTCGGTTTCGGCAGCATGACACTCCACACCTCCGTCGCGCCGAAGGCGCCGACTGCGATACGCCAATAGACCGATACAGCAATGGCTCGCAGTGTTATCGGATCTCTATAATCAAGTTTTTCGACAGCGCGGATATCAGCGTCAACCCCAAATTTGCGATACATCTTTCGCGCTGCATCAATGTAATCCGGAAAAATATCCATAACCTTAATTTCCCTTTAAAGCAGTAGCAGATGGTGCCCGTGGGCTGGTGCAAATGCAGACCGTTTTTGCTCGCTGCTAAACCAGCTTTGACAAATTTATCGTCTTTATCGAATTATTCTTTAGATTCTTTTTTTGGCATTGTGGAGCGTCGGCCTGCAAGCCGCCGGCACAAAATGAAGGGATTGTTTTTGGCGTTCGCACCGGAGACTCCTCTTCTTCTCCGGAGCAGTCTCTACTTAGAACGGAAATCGCTGGATGCCTGCTGCGGCTTAGAACCGGAAGGGATGACGACCCGGAGTGAAGTCGGGGTGGTGTGGATTGTTGCGTAACCAGGATGTTACTGGTTAGCCACCCCAGAGTTTTCGAATCCAGGAGCGTTTCTTCAGTTTCGGACGAGCGCCGGCGGCAAGAAAGAATCCGCTGTAGGACATGTCCTCTTCCATGATGTGCTTCGTGAGCCAGACCTTGAGGAAGTGCATCAATTCGAAGCCGATGGAAGCCTTGCCTTCGGCCACTTTGCGCTTCAGATCCGTCACCTGTTCCAACAGATCCCGGTGATGCTCGTGATGCTCCTCGTATCCGGGAAAATCGAGGATGCGCATAAGGCTCTCTTCCACTGCAAAATGGATGCGGGTGTAATCCGTGAGCTCATCGAGAATCCCTCCAACAACCTGATTTCCGTGACGCTCCTGAATTGCTTCATGCATTCGGTTGATGAGCGTGGTGAGCAGTTTGTGCTGTTCGTCAATCTCTTCGATACCAACACTGAGTTCATCGGACCATTCGACAAATTTTGTCACTGCCGGACTCCCAATATGAGTGAGGAAAGTGGTGTGCCGGTGCTTAACGCACATGCTCGCGGCGAACCGGCTACCAGCCTGTTCAGCTATATCGGTCAAGCGGTAGGGATTCTTGAGTTTCTGCCTGGGCCGACACTTGCATAGTAAAAAACCGGGTTGAAGAGCGCCGCCACAATCGAGTGACCGTACTGCAAGCGAATTAGGACGTCAACGCTGCCGAGGGAGAGATCGCAGCCGCGGTCTCGTTGACCAGCGATTTGTCAACGTAGTTCAATAATTGGAGGCACATGGGGGGTTGCCTGTAAAGGACAAACTGACACCATTTGAATTAACTTAAGGAAACATCAGCTGCCAAGCGTATTTTCAATGCTTTGACTTTGGAGGAAGCAGCCCCTGGATTCAACACACAGCAGCTCTACGTGGACTTATCATGATAGGTGTCAGGAATTTTAACACCCCGCCTTTCTCCCAGATCTTCAAAAAAACGCAAATGATTGAATTTATTATTTTAATTCACTATAGCATAAAAATTGCTTAAACAATCAAGTGGATATTATTTATGCATCTTAAATACCACCCTCATACATAATTTTAGTAAAGTCCACATGGAGAAATTACATAATGGAAACCCTTCAACGAGCACTTTGCTTGGCGTTAATCGGCTGGTCTGGCTTAAGCCATGCAGTGACTATTTCCTTGGGGCCTGACAATGCCGGAATCAGCAGTCTCACTAACATCACAATAGATGAAACTGCTAAAACCATCGCCTTTACCGAGACATGGACCAATGCTGGCACGGGGTCGTTACTGTTCGAGGCCTTAACCGGTGATAATTGGACTGTAACCAAAACCATTATCAACAACAGTGGTGTGGATTGGACGCGCTTGGCCAACGAGTTGCTTGACATTGCTGGTGACGGCGATGACGCTGCCGATCCGTTGCCTTTACCTGCGCATGTTCCCTCTGGATGGACGACTTCAAATCAAGGTGACGGTCTGACATTTGGGGCGCCCAGATCTTCCGATACCTGGACCCAAATTCTGGTGGACGAAATTTCCGACGTTCGTGACTTCAACGACTATTTTAACGGCACACTCCTGAGCGGCAACACTGCTGTTATTATCACAGAATTAGATGCTCTTAATAATGGTAACAATTTTCTGTGGCAGCAGCGCCCGAATCAATTCTCAGCCGTTCCCGAACCCGCGACACTCGCGCTCATGACTCTCGGCCTAGCCTGTATCGGCTCCAGGTGGAAGCGGAAGATTGCCACATAGCTTACCGCAGCCCTTTAATACCACCCCACTATGGTTCGCCCTGGTGGGGTTTTTCTTT
Organism: Chromatiaceae bacterium; assembly: GCA_024235255.1. GTDB lineage: Bacteria > Pseudomonadota > Gammaproteobacteria > Chromatiales > Chromatiaceae > HKST-UBA178. Next base: position 139,741 of record JACKMT010000005.1, on the reverse strand, counting down.
GCGCTGAATGATTCCGGTTATGGCTATTACTGGCAATCAATTCAAACTTGTGATCCTCAGGGTACGCTGAAAAGCAGACCCACAGGAATCTCGATGTGACCGGCAACTGTCCAGCATAGTGAAAATAATCTGTCGGATGTTTCCTGAACAGGGTGCTCCCGGTTTACATAAACTGTTCATGCAAAATCAAACTCATCACCCTTTACGCGGCATCAACACCGTGTAGTCGAAATCCAGCACCACTGCGGGATGATATGTCCGATCGCCGTTTTGGTACGGAAAATCACTGCAGGCGTGATCCTTCGCGGCAATCATCCGCAGACGCAACGCCCCGGCATCGCTTCGCCCCGGCAGCGGCTCTTTTTCCAACACCTGGGTCCAAGCATAGACCGTGTCGCCGGCGAAGATGGGCGCGACATGCCGTCCACCGTTGATGGCGGCAATCTTGAAGGCATTAGCCAGACCGTTGAAGCTCAACGCGCGGGCCAGGCTGATGATATGGCCGCCGTAGACGATCCGCTTGCCGAAGCGGCCGTCCTTCTCGGTATGCTGGTTGAAATGCACCTTAGCGGTATTCTGATAGAGTCGGGTGGCGATCATATGGTCGCTCTCCTCAACGGTCATCGCGTCCACATGGTCGATCTTCTCGCCGGCTTCATAGTCATCCCAGAAGTGCGGACTGCCCGCCAGCTGCGCGTCGTAGCCGGAGAGGTCGAGCCCTTCCGGCACGATCAGATCCGCGGTAGCAACGGATTTTGCCAACTCGGGCACGACCGCCTCCGCCACCTCGGCATTCACATCGCCCTTGCGCACCATCACCCAGCGCACGTAGTCCAACACCACTTCGCCGCGCTGGTTGGTGCCGACCGAGCGCACATAGACCGTACCGGTTTTGCCGTTGGAGTTCTCCTTCAGACCAATCACCTCTGAGACAGTGTTGAGAGTGTCACCGGGATAGACCGGCAGGCCAAAGCGTCCTTGGGCATAGCCGAGATTGGCAATGGCATTGAGCGAGATATCCGGGACGGTTTTACCGAATACAACATGGAACACCAGCATATCGTCCACCGGCGCCTCGGGCAGACCGATGCGCTGCGAGAAGGCACTGGAGGAGTGCACGGCAAAGCGGGTGCCGTACAGCGCTGTATACAGAGCGCCCTCCCCCTGGGTAACGGTCCGTGGGGTCGCGTGGATGATCTTCTGTCCGAGTCGAAAATCCTCGAAGAAATTGCCTGGATTGGTTTTATTGGCCATATTGTACTCTTTGGTGGATTGATAATTATATTGACAGCTTGCGTCCGGCACACAGGGAGAGAGGTGGCCTCGCTCCCCGGTGCCGCCGGTAGTGATGCCGTTCTATTTTGCCGAGGTCAGGAATGCCTGTGCCTCCTCTTTGCGTTCGAATACATGGGGGGCGATGTTGCGCTGCGAGAAGGCCTGATCAAGCTTCATCCGCATAAAGGCGCTGGTGGCGTAGCGGGTGATGTTGGTCCAGTAGTGCTCCAGCATGTAACGGTCCATATCCGCCAGATCGTCCGCCACATTCTCGTTGATGCGGAAGGTGTCATAGTTGACAAAGACCCCCACCCGCTTGCCGATCTCCTTGCAGCGCTGCTCCAACAGATTGCGCAGACTGACGATATCCGCCTTGACGCGCACATACATCCCTTCGAAATTGAGGAAGAGAATGTTGCGCGTCGGATCGTAGCTGATCCGGTCTGCCAGATCCAGATTGAGCAGATCGGCCTCCAGACCCATCGGCTCAGCCCGGAAGATCCGGGTATCCATCAGGATCGGATCCCGCACGATGGGGGTGAAATCCATATGTGCCAGGATATCTTTTTCGATATCTATACCCGGCGCGACTTCGGTCAGCACCAGCCCTTTGCGGCCCCGCTGAAAGACGCAGCGCTCGGTGACGAAATAGACCGGTTGACCTCTCTTTGCCGCATAGTCGCCGCTAAAGGTCACCTGATTGACCTGTTTGACGAACTTTCTCGCTCTCCCCTCCTGAAGAATCTGCAATTTGCCTTCGGCTACCGCCACCTTGAGCCCACCGGCGGTGAAGGTACCGGCAAAAATCATGCTGCGGGTATTCTGGCTGATGTTGATGAAGCCGCCGCAGCCGATCAACCTGGGACCGAACCGACTGACATTGACATTACCCATCTCATCGCACTCGGCCATACCCAGGCAGGCCATATCCAGACCGCCGCCGTCATAGAAATCGAACATCTGATTCTGATCGAAAATGGCATCTGAATTGACTCCGGCGCCGAAGTTGCCGCCGCTGGCCAACACGCCGCCTACGGTGCCCGCCTCCGAAGTGAGGGTGATGTATTGACTTATCTTCTCTTCGTTGGCCACCGCTGCCACCCCTTCCGGAACGCCCACGCCAAGGTTGACGATACCGTTTGGCGGCAGCTCGAAAGCAGCCCGCCGGGCGATCACCTTGCGTTCATCCAGCGGCATCGGCTCCAGCGAGTCCAGCGGCACCCGGATCTCTTTGGAAAGCGCCGGGCTGTACTGACAGACATAGCTCTGCATGTGGTTGTGCGGTTCTGCCACGACCACGCAGTCCACCAGCATGCCCGGGACTCTCACGTCACGCGGATTCAACGAGCCCTGTTCGGCGATGCGCTCCACCTGAGCAATAACGATGCCATGGCAGTTCTTGGCCGCCATCGCCTGGGCCAGGTTGTCCAGGGTCAATGATTCCCGCTCCATTGTGATATTGCCGGAAGGATCGGCGGTGGTGCCGCGGATGAAGGCTACATCCACGGTGCCGACGGTATAGAAGAGCCACTCCTCCCCCTCCACTTCCACCAACTTCACAATGTCTTTGGTGGTACCCTCATTGACCCGTCCGCCCTCCAGGCGCGGATCGACAAAAGTGTGCAGACCCACTTTGGAGAAGAAGCCGGGCTTACCGGATGCCAGCGTGCGATAGAGCTGACAGATCACACCCTGCGGCAGATTGTAGGCGAACACCTTGTTGTCGAGCGCCAGCTTGGCAACTTTGGGCATGCGTCCCCAGTTACCCGACACCACTTTGCGCAGCATCCCCTCATGGCCGAACCGGTTCAAGCCACGCTCCTTGCCGTCCGCCTGCCCGGCGGCGGCAAACAGGCGCAAATTCTTCGGATGACCGGTCTCCAGGTAGCGCTTCTCCAACGCCTCCAGCAGCGCTTCGGGAATACCGCTCTGGACAAAGCCATTGCAGCAGATGGTATTTTCATCGTGCACCAGAGCGACGGCTTCTTCTGCGGTAACAATTTTGCTTTTCATGCGGTTGCCTCCGGCAACTGAAAAAGGATGAACCCCGGCGATCAGACCAACACAGCGGTTGCGGTCATGGCGGTTGCTCCGGTTGGGCTCTGTGCCTCCAGCACTACCTTATCACTCTCCTTAATACCAAACAGCCTGAATGGGTGCAGATCGAAAAGGGGCGCCCTGCCCTGGAAGGAGAAGCTGTTGATACGGCCGCTACTATTGTGTGCCGCCAACTCAGCCAGCATCAGGGCCGTCAACGGTCCATGGACCACCAGACCGGGATACCCCTCCTCCTCCATGGCATAACGGCGGTCATAGTGAATCCGGTGGGCATTGAACGTGAGCGCGGAAAACCGAAACAGCAAGACCTCATTCGGTGTGACAACCTGGCTCAAGGCGCCCGGCGGCAAGGCCGGCCACTCTATCAGCGGCACCGGTGCGGCGATCCGACCGCCGGCCTCCTTGTAGACAATATCCTGCTCCTCCCTGATGCAGAGCGTGCCCGCCTGATAAATCTTGTATTCAACCGTCACGAATACCAGTTTCCCACTGCTGCCGGACTTCTCGGTCACTTTGAGTACGGTTCCTTCGCGGGTGGCGGGACGACCGATAACCAGCGGCGCAATAATCTCCATTCTAGCGCCGGCAAACATGCGCCGCGGCAGATCCACCGGCGGCAGAAATCCGCCCCGTTGCGGATGACCGTCTGTGCCGATCTTACTGCCGGGCACCTGGGGCAGAAAATAGAACCAGTGCCAAAGCGCAGGCAGCGGTGTTCCCGTCTCGGGAAGCGGTCCCTCCCTGTCGAGCAGCGCGCTCATCCCCAACGCCGGTGCGAGCGTAATGACATCCTCCTTTGTCTCCCTGGAGCCAATCCAGTCGCTCAACGGCCTGCTTTGTCCGGTCATCAATATGCCTCCAGTTCAATCGGCCCGGCCACCACGCCCGCGTCCCGCAAAGCGCCGATCTGGCTATCGCTCATGCCGAGATCCTGACTCAGGATCTCATCGGTATGCTCTCCCAGAATCGGGGCTCGGCGGGGCGTCTGCCGTTCGCAGGCACCAAAATGGATCGGGGATCCCGGCACCAGATAACGGCCGATACCGGGTTGTTCCAACGTAGAGAACAGCGGATTGGCGGTAGACACGCGGGGATCCTCGGTTACCATCTGCTTGAATGTCTGGTATGGACCCCAGCAGACACCGGTCCCTGAAAAGCTCTGATCAATTTCGGCCAGTGTTCGGCAGCGGCACCAATCTGCCAACGGTTCGGAGATCTCAGCGCTCGCTTTAAAACGGTCGCCTTCATGCTTGAAATCGAGGCCCAGATTGCGCTCGATGGAGCGGAATGTCTCGGTCAGCCCGGTGGCCTTGCCCAGCTCGGTCCACATGCGGTTGGTCACCACGACGATGTAGACCTGCCGGTTATCGCTGGTGTTGAAGTCGCAGCCATAGGCACCGTAGAGGTAGTTGCCCTGGGCGTGACGCTCCTCCTTATTGAGCTGCGCTTCCTGAATGTAGCCGAGGTTGCCGGTCATCGCAAAAGCGATATCGGATAATGCAATTTTAACCAGCTGCCCCTCGCCGGTCAGACGCCGGTGCCGCTCTGCTGCCAGCATCGCCAGTGCCAGATTGATCCCGGCGATGGCATCCCATGCAGGCAACACATGGTTGACCGGATGCGGTGTGAGGTCCTCACTTTCCGGATTGCCGGTCAGGTAGGGGAAGCCCGCAGCGCAGTTGACCGTGTAATCCACCGCTGAACTGCCGTCGGGGTTGCCCAGCAGGTTGACCATGATCAGGTCATCGCGATATTTCCGTAAGTTATCGTACCCCATCCAACCCCCTGCGGTTGGAAAATTGGTCAGAAACATGCCCCTGCCCTCACCGGGCTGGGTGATCAGATTACGGATGATCTCGCGGCCTTCCGGTACCCGGGTATCGATGGCCAATGATCGCTTGCCCTTGTTGAGGCCGGGCCAGTAAAGGCTTTGTTTCCTTTCCGTAATCGGCCAACGATGCGCATCCAAACCACCCTCGATGGGATCGAAACGGATCACATCTGCACCCATCTGCCCCAGTGTCATTCCGCCCAAAGGAGCAGCAACGAAGGCGGACGCCTCGACGATTCGCATTCCTTCCAATATTCTGAACATGATCTCCTTGCTCTCTTTACCAGCTTAACAGTGACCGTTTGCTACCGACGCACTTTCAAACAACTTTGGCAGCCGCCGGAATAACAGAAAGTTCCGTTTCCGGAACAAGCCTGTGCCGAACCTTTTAAAAACCGTAAGCAGCCGCGCGTTCGGGATCTTTGGATGCGACTAGCTTGGCCAACTTAACGATAACATTGGCCTGTTTCCAGGTGGCGTCGTCCTGCATCTTGCCATCGATCAGCACCGCACCGGAACCGTCCGGCATCGCTTCCAGAATTCGCTTGGCAAACAGCACCTCTTTGACCTCTGGGCTGAAAACATCCTTGGCGATCTCGATCTGCTTGGGGTGCAGCGTCCAGGTACCGACGCAGCCCTGCAGAAAGGCGTTGCGAAATTGAGCCTGGCAGGCGTCGCTATCGTCAAAGTCGCCGAACGGCCCGTAAAATGCTTTCAGGCCGTTGGCCATGCAGGCATCGACCATGCGGGCGACGGTGTAGTGCCATAGGTCCTGCTGAAAGAATGAGCGCTCGCCGCCGTCCGCGCGGGGGTCCGCCAGCACACCGTAGAACGGGTGGCCGCCGCCAACCCGGGTCGTCTTCATGCCGCGCGAGGCTGCCAGATCCGCCGGACCCAGACTCATGCCGTGCATGCGTGGGCTGGCCTGAGCGATCTCATTGATATTCATCACCCCCTGCGCGGTCTCCAGGATGGCGTGAATCATGATCGGTTTATTGACTTTGTGTTTCGCCTCCAGCTGAGCCAACAGCTGATCGACGTAATGGATATCCCAGGCGCCTTCCACTTTGGGCACCATCAGGACATCCAGTTTGTCCCCCACCGCCTCGACGATCTGGGTGATATCGTCCAGACACCAGGGACTGTTGAGCGCATTGATGCGGGTCCACAAACCGGTATTGCCGAAATCGACCTCTTGCGCCACTTTGATAAAGCCGGCTCTGGCAGCCTCTTTCGCTTCGATCGGAATGGCATCCTCCAGATTACCGAGCAGTACATCGACCTGCTTGACCATCGACGGCACCTTGGCACACATCTTCTCGATATGCGGCGGAAAAAAATGGATCGTGCGCTCCAATGCGACAGGTAGTTCGCGCAATGGAGCCGGCGCACCGATGGCCAGGGGTTTATAAAAATCTGCGGGGGTTTTCATGTGTAGCTCTCCGTTTGGTAAATATCCGGTCTCAGTCCAGCAATATTTTGTCTGTCGTCCGGCGAAAACCGCGTTACGCCAGCTTAAAATGGTTCGATTTCCGTATGAATCTGAATCTTAATTTCCCAATCAGCTCTTGGCTTCAGCCTGGGCTGCCTTGCGCACCGTGTTTTCGGCCTGTCGAATCGAGGCGATATCGATCATTTTGCCATCCAGGCTGACGGCGCCGGCACCCGCCTGTGCCGCCTCCTCCATCGCCTGCAAGATGCGTTTGGCGTGACTGACTTCCGCTGCTGAAGGCTTGAACAGTTGATTGGCCATCTCCACCTGACTGGGATGGATCACCATTTTGCCCTCGCAGCCCAGCACCTTGGCCCGGCTGGCGCTTGCCAGCCATCCGTCCGGGTCCTTGATGTCGGCAAAAGGTCCGTCGATCGGCCTCAGCCCATTGGCGCGGGCGGCTGCCACCAACCTGGCCAGCGGAAAATGCCACATATCCCCCCAATGAACAGACCTTAAGCCCGCGGCATCAGGCGAGGTCAGGACATGGTAATCGGGATTGGGCCCGCCGATCATCGTGATTTGCGCACCGCTGGATGCGGCATAATCCGCGGAACCGAACAGCATACTCTCGTTGCGCGGTGAGGCGCCGGCGATCTCAAAGATGTTTTGCATACCCTGCGGTGTTTCAATAAGCAACTCGATGCCGATTCTCTTGTTAATGCCTTTGGCCTGTTCAATTTGGGTCAGCAGCATATCCACCGCATAGATATCGGAGGCAGTACCCACCTTTGGAATCAGAATCATATCCAGCTTGTTGCCGGCCTGTTCGACGACATCCACCAGATCCCTGTACATATAGTGGGTATCCAAACCGTTGATGCGTATGGAAATCGATTTCCCGCCGAAATCCAGGTCGTTCAGTGCAGCGATCACATCTTTGCGCGCCTGCTCTTTCTTGTCCGGAGATACCGAATCCTCCAGGTCGAAAAAGATCACATCCGCTGCACTGGTTGCGGCCTTTTCGATAAAGCGGGTGTTGGATCCGGGTACCGCAAGCGTGCTTCTATTCAAACGGGGGGTGCTGGTTGGAACTTTTAAAAAACTCACTGTTTTCCCTTTTGTCAGTCATCAGATTAAGGTGCTATTCCCGCCTACTATTCCCAATAGCGTTTCAGGAATCTAACCAGCTTACTCGAATATCTATTTTTATCTAAATTAATAAATTGTTACGTCGAAATAGCAGTAGGGTATAAGCTCGGCAAGTGGTGCCACAAATTCCATCAATGGTAGGTTTGATTGTTTCCCATTTCTTTTTTGCTTTCAATAGGTTCCTAAAAACCATGACGCTGGTGCACTACCCTATACGCTCGGTAGACTGGGGCTTTTTACCGTTACCCCAGCCAGCGGAGGTGGGACGCAAAATGCGAATAGTACGCATACTGCCGGCAGTGGGGATTGGAGTTTACAAATCGGCGCTCCTGATTGATTCTATGCTGCAGACATCGGAGAGATAATTTGGCGAACGAAGAGCATCTGGAACATCTTCTAAGCAGTATTGAAGCCTGGAACCAGTGGCGGCGCGATAATCCGGTGCCAACGCCTGACTTATATGGAGCTGACCTAAGCTGGGCAAATCTCGTCGGAGCAAACCTGAGTGATGCAAATCTCAGCAAAGCAGACCTGAGCAAAGCTATTTTGTTCGGGGCAGACTTAAGCAGAGCAGATCTCAGCAGGGCGGACTTGCGGGCGGCGAGTCTGAGAGAAGCAGACCTGAGCCAAGCAAACCTGTTCGGGGCAAACCTCACCGGGGCGGATATCAGCAGAGCAGACCTGCGCAAAACCGACCTTAGCAAGGCCTACCTCAGTGAGGCAAATCTCCGAGGCGCCAATCTCAGCGGGTCAAATCTCAGGAAGGCTTACCTTAGTGAGGCAAATCTGAGAGAGGCACTCCTCAAAGAGGCAAATCTTACCGGGACCAACCTCGCCGGAGCCGACCTCAGCAAGGCAGACCTGCGCAGCGCAATCCTGGTGGAGGCAAACCTTAGAGGAGCAGGCCTATACCGAACAAACCTCATGCATGCTGACCTCAGCCGGGCAGGGTTGCACAGTGCGACCCTCAGCCAGGCACTCATCGGCAAGGCGCTCCTTAAGGAGGCTCACCTCATTGAGGCAAACCTCAGCGGGGCAGACCTCAGCGGGTCAGACCTCAGTGAGGCGGTACTGATCGAGGCAAACCTCAGTTGGGCAAACCTGGTCGGGGCGAACCTGAGCGAAGCGGTACTCGTCGAAGCTAATCTCAGCGGGGCAAACCTCATCGGGGTAAACCTAAGCGAATCGGACCTGATTGAGGCCAACCTCAGCAGAGCCAATCTGAGCAGGGCAAACCTCTGCGGAGCAGACTTAAGCGAGACCTCGTTCATCCGCACGATTCTTGACAACGCAAGACTTGACGGCTGCCGCGTACACGGGATGTCGGTTTGGGACGCGAGCACCAAAGAGACCGCTCAACACGACCTCGTCATAACTTCCAAAAAGGAGGATGTTATAACTGTCGACGATATCCTGTTAGCGCAGATCTTATGTATCATGCTGAAGCATCAGGGGGTTCGCCAGTTCAGCGATACCATAACCTCCAAGGTAGTGCTCATTTTGGGCCGTTTTGCAAAAGAGCGCAGGCGGTTTCTGCATGCGCTGCGTAATGAATTGCGCAGCCGGGGTTACACACCCATCCTGTTTGAGTTAAAAAAATCCTCCCGAGGCGACGGCTCTAAAACCATCGCCAAACTGGCCAGCCTGTCCCGCTTTGTCATCGCTGATCTTGCGGCGGCAAGAAGCTTGCTTCCAACGATCAGCCACGCCATCCCTCACCTGCCATCGGTGCCAATGCAGCCGGTGCTACCGGTCGCTGAGCGGGAGTACGCCATGTTCGAGCGCTGGAAACAGCATCCTTGGATGTTGCCTGACTTCCTGTATCAGGACGAAACGCACCTGTTGGCCTCGCTGGAAGAGAAGATAATCGAGCCCGCTGAACAAAGACGCCTGCAACTGACGACAATGTAGCGTCTATCTCATGAACCCGCACATCCGCCCGAAAGCAAAGTTTCGGGCTGACCCAGACCGCTCCTCCGGAGTATACTAATGGGCGCATAAAAACAGTGGATTGATATGAACATTAAAGAGTACGACTCAATTGTCATCGGCAGTGGTCCCGGCGGCGAAGGCGCGGCGATGAAACTCGCCAAATCGGGTAAACGGGTGGCCATCGTGGAGATGCACGACCAGGTCGGCGGGGGCTGTACGCATTGGGGGACGATTCCAAGCAAGGCACTGCGCCACAGCATCCAGATGCTGGTCGACTATAAACGCAATCCGCTGTTCGGTCACACGATGGACCAGGTGGATCTCGACTACCCGCAGCTGTTGAAGGCGGCCGATGCGGTGATTCAGCAGCAGGTCAGCACCCGTTACCGTTACTACAGCCGCAATCGCGTCGATGTCGTATACGGACAGGCCCGTTTTATCGATGCCCATACGCTTGAGATTACCGGCGGGGAGAAGAAGAAGGGGCGTCTGCAAGCGGAAAGCATTGTCATTGCCACGGGTTCCAGCCCTTATCGACCTGCGGATGTCGACTTCAGCCACCCGCGGGTGCTCGACAGTGATACCGTTCTTGAACTGAAACACACCCCCAAATCGCTCACCATCTATGGCGCCGGCGTGATCGGCTGCGAGTACGCCTCGATTTTTTGCAATCTCGACGTCAAAGTGAATCTGGTCAACACCCGCGGCCAACTGCTCTCATTTCTGGACACCGAGATAACCGATGCCCTCAGCTACCACCTGCGCCACCAGGGCGTGGTGATCCGCAACGACGAGGAGTACGAGCGGGTGGAAGCGCTGAACGACGGCGTAATATTGCACTGTAAGTCGGGGAAAAAGTTCAAAACCGACCTGCTGCTTTGGGCCAACGGCCGCGCCGGAAACACCGGCAATCTGGGGCTGGAAGAGATTGGTGTCGAGCTGAATCACCGCGGCCAGATCAAGGTTGACAAAGCTTACCGGACGACGCTGCCGAATATCTACGCGGTGGGCGATGTGGTCGGCGCGCCTGGCCTGGCGAGCGCCAGCTATGATCAGGGGCGGTTCGTCGCCGCTCAGATCGCTGACGGAAAGAGCGACTGGAGCCTGATTGAGGATTTCCCGACCGGGATCTACACCAATCCCGAAATCAGTTCACTGGGACCGAACGAACGGGAGCTGACCGAAAAACAGATCCCCTACGAAGTGGGGCATGCCATGTTCAAGAGTATTGCCCGGGCGCAGATTACCGGGCACACGGTGGGGATGTTGAAGATACTCTTCCACCGCGAAACGCTGCAGATCCTGGGTATCCACTGCTTTGGTGAAACCGCCGCCGAGATCATTCATATCGGCCAGGCGATCATGAGCCAGAAAGGGGCAGCCAACAATATCCGTTATTTTGCCGAGACGACTTTCAACTACCCGACCATGGCGGAGGCTTACCGGGTGGCTGCGCTAAATGGTATAAACCGTTTGTTCTAATTCATACAGCGCTCTCTGTTATTTTCCATATCATTGTTTTTTAACAATAATTTATGTATTCTAATCAGCTATCCCGGTCAATTGCACAACCTGTAAAAGCTATCTGAAGGATAGGATTCAATCTGTCGGCCCCATTTGCAGTACTCCGCCATCAAGGGATGCCGATATCAGCCGCAATAATTGATGATAAACCCAGATTAAAGTTGGAAGTGGACCGGCTCCAAACCAAGCAATCGGGCAGGCCGCTCCAAGTCCTACTTTTTGGGCAGCAGTCACCGATATTTACGGTCAAAGTCATTGAATAGCCTTATTTCGAAACCGAAACCACTGCTCGAACCGAACAGATTCTCGGTTTGGCTTTTTGGTAAGGGACTTTATATCCAGCGCTTCTTCCGCGTCACGACGCTCATACTGCTCATGGGATATGTCGCCTACGCCGTCAATAACTGGATGGAAGCCAAAAAACAGGTTGAGTTGGAGCTCGACCACGTCAACAAACTGCTCAACCAAACCATCGAGTCAACTTTCCAGCATCATGAGACGGTGCTCAAAGTGCTGGGCCAACGCTTCCTAGATATAGACGCGGACAGCCACCCGGAGCGGGGCCGTAGCCTGATTGAAGAGCTGATCCGGGTCAACCCCACCATGATTGGTTTCGGCCTGGCACAGCCGGACGGGCAACTGTTGATTGTATCCGGTGTTCCCCCTGGAAAACCGCTGCCTAACCTGCTGCACCAAACTGAGTCGTCATCGACTTTTCTCAAGGCGTTCGATACCGATAGATTGGTTGTCGGCCGCACCTATTTCATGCAGCTGTTCGACAAGTGGCTGATTCCGATTCGCATCGGGGTCAGAGATGAGAAAGGAGTGGTAAAGCTGGTCATGTCTGCCGGCCTGAGCATTAATGCGCCTGAAGCCCTGTGGAACGCTGTCAAGCTCCCCGATGGCATGCGCGTCACCCTGTTGCGGCATGATGGATTTATCCAGCTTAGTCTGCCGATCACAGCGGCCGGCGGTAAAGTCAACTATGACGATCCGGTTCCCGACAGTTGGGCTTCGGCACGCCATAAACCGATGCAGCGGGATCCATTCTATCCGGATAGCATTGCGGTTTCGGGCTATCTGCGGGAAGGCAGTATGCGGACTTTTGTCTCCTACCCGCGCCGCCACCTGTGGCGACTGTTCAGCAAACAGATGCTGTTGCCGACGCTGCTTTTCAGCGCCGCATTTCTGCTGACCTGGATACTGTTTCAAAACATCGTGCGGAACCAGAGGCGCCGCGAAAATCGTCTGATTTACCAGGCGCATTTCGATGCGCTTACCGACCTTCCCAATCGGTTTCTGGCACTGAACCAGCTCGAACAGCTGTTGAAGCAGGCACAGCAGCACGACCATAAGGTTGCCGTACTGTTTCTCGATCTGGATGATTTCAAGAAAGTCAATGATAGCCTTGGGCATGAGGTGGGAGATCAGATCCTGATGGAAGCCGCCCAACGTTTGCGCGATTCGGTCCGCTCCGACGACACGGTTGCCCGTCTCGGGGGGGATGAGTTCGTGGTCATGCTGGGGGGCATAAAATCTGCCCATGATGCACAATCGATAGCGGAAAAGCTGCTGAATCAGTTCCAGACCCCCTATCAATGGGGTCATCGGGAGCTGGTATTGACTGCCAGTATCGGCATTTCCATCTACCCCGATGATGGCGATTGTCAGGCGGAGTTGATGCGCAATGCCGACTCTGCAATGTACTACTCCAAACGGCAGGGCCGCAACGTCTATCATTTCTTCACCAACACCATGAACCAGAACGCAACCCGCCGGTTACTGTTGGAGGAGCAGTTGCGAGGCGCACTGGAGCGGGATGAGCTGTCGCTTTGTTACCAACCCTTGATAGACGTCGCTGCCGGCACCATGACCGGCGTGGAAGCGCTGCTGCGCTGGCACAACCCGGTGCTCGGCGCGGTCTCTCCTGATGAGTTCATACCTATTGCAGAACAGAGCGGACTGATCGTCCCCATCGGCCGCTATGTAATCGAAAAAGCGCTGAGCTGCGCAGCCCGCTGGCAGGAGCGCTATCGCTGGAATCTAAAAATCTCAGTCAACCTCTCGCCCCGTCAGTTTCGCGATCCAACTCTGCTGCCCTATATTGAGAAGACACTGGCAGAGACCGGTGTCAGCAGCGACTCCCTGGAACTGGAGATCACTGAAGGGGTACTCATCAGCAGCCATCCCGATATCGAGTTGTCACTCAATGCCTTGAATGAATTGGGCGTTTCGATCGCGATGGATGACTTCGGCACCGGCTACTCCTCATTGAGTTATCTACGCCGATACCCGTTCGATACCCTGAAAATCGACCGCAGCTTCGTAAGCGATATCACGATTGATCCGCAGGATCGGGAACTGGTGAACGCGGTCATCGCAATGGCGCACAGTTTAGGACTGACAGTGGTCGCGGAGGGAGTCGAGAATGAAGCGGAGTTGAACTATCTGAATACCCGTGGCTGCGATCTTGCCCAGGGCTATCTGTTCAGTCGTCCGCTGACCGAACTCGACCTGGTCAACTGGGCAGAGATGCATGGACAATGCGGCGGTCAGCACACCGGCGCAAGGGTTACACCTTAGCGGCCGAAGGCGTTCGCACGGCAATCTCCGCGGATACCACAAACGGCAAAGGAGCATGCAAAACACCCGCTCTCTGCAGTTGAGATCAAGGCTTGATCGTCATGGTTTTGCTCCTGCGGGAAGCGATGGGTTACTGCTGAATAAACATGCATCTCGATAAGAAATATTTCAACGGCGAAAAAACATTTTGGGTATTTTACCGGTCACCCTGCCGGGCAGGCTCGCATAACCTCCGGTAGAATATTAATGATCGACTATTGAGATCACTCCATAAACCGTTATCATCATGCCAGATCTTATGAAAACCACTTCAATTTTCGCCATCCTCACCTTCGCGCTGTTGTATACAACGCAGGGTTCTGCTCAGTCCTGGACTAAGGGACTGGAGGATGGCGGCGTTGTCAGCGTCGACCCACAAACCAACAAGGCAACGGTATATACAGGCAAGGGATCAACGCAACTTTGGGATGGCGCCCACCGGCTGAACGATGGCACCGTAATCATCGTTCAGGACGGTATCGTAACCAGCGGTGTGGATAGTACGGCTCCGCACCCGTTGGCACCGGTCGTCGAGGATGAAGCAGCTCAACCCTTGACAAGTTCCGCCTGTGTTGAGCTGGTGATCAAGGTTTGTGGATTCAACGGTGAGTGTAAGGACGAGCCGGGCTGTTCGCCTGCCAGACAATTGATGCAGCTGGAAAAAGACGAGGCCTGGCAAACCCGCAGCAATGGTCCCAATACTACTTCGGTCCAGTGTCGTGAGGCGCTGGAGAATGAACAGTTTTTTGCCCGCTGCACGATAGTACAGACAACCGAAAAACCAACTGCATGTCAAAATCTGGTGGCAAGTGTCTGCGGCAGCGAAAATCAATGCAGCGAAGCGCCCGCCTGCTCGCCGGCACAACAGCTATTGGCGATGGAGACCCAGGAGCGATTGGCAAGCCGCACACCGGATGCACCGACATACACTTCAAAGAAATGCGAAGAGTCGCTGCGCGAATCGAACTTCTTTACCGCCTGCCCACTCGGGAAATCCAGATAACGGAACAAGTCATCAGCTGCGCCGCCGGCAGCAGTAGCGAAACACCTGGATAAGGAATCCAACCCTTCCCGCTTCCGTTGCAAGTAGCTGCTCGTCAACTATTGGAAACCCCGGCCGCGCCGCACGGCACATGCTGGTAAACAGTCCCGCCCCGATGCCCAATGCAACTCCGGCTTCATTGAAAACAGGCGTATCCACCACCCCGCAACTGGGGGAGCGCGCTTTCAATATCAAGCCATCGGCATTCTGGATTCCCGCCAACAATCGCTCGCAGGCAGCCTTAAGTGCTTTGGTTTTGTCCTCATCAGGGTGGTCCACCAGCACCACCGAGATTGCACTCCCCTTTTGCTGCAGCCTGATACAGGGTCGCGGCACGCCAAAGCCAGCCTCCAGCTCCGGGCAAACCGGCAGAAACTCGCAGTGTTGCGACAATACATCGATAATCCAGCTCACCGGGCGAGCCTGTCCGTCATATCGCACCGGCTCGCCCAAAAGGCAGCGGCTGACCGCGATTACAGGCTTATCCAGTTTCGGTTCAATTTCAGATGCATCGACCATGCAGTTAACGTTAGCCGATATTCCCTGAAAAACAAGCGGATAATGAGCTATCCAGTCAGCGGTTTATTGCAGCTACACTCCCCGCCGGGCGGCCACTCGCAGTCGCAGCGCATTCAGCTTGATAAAACCGCCTGCATCCTTCTGGTCGTAGGCGCCGGCGTCGTCCTCAAATGTGGCGATGGATTCATCGAACAGACTGTTGCTTGCCGATTTGCGCCCGACCACCATCACATTGCCTTTATAGAGTTTCAGACGAACCTCGCCGTTGACTACCGACTGGGTCTGATCGATAGCAGCCTGCATCATCTTTCGCTCGGGGCTCCACCAATAGCCGTTGTAGACCAGGTTGGCATAGCGCGGCATCAGCTCATCCTTCAGATGGGCCGATTCGCGGTCGAGCGTCAATGACTCCATCGCCCGGTGAGCTTTCAGCATGATCGTGCCGCCCGGCGTTTCGTAGCAGCCGCGGGACTTCATGCCGACGTAGCGGTTTTCCACGATATCGCTGCGGCCGATACCGTTCTCACCTCCGATCCGGTTGAGCGTCTCCAATACCGTTGCCGGACTCATCTGCTCGCCGTCGATCGCCACGATATCGCCGTTGCGGAAGCCGAGTTCGATCTGGGTCGGCTTGTCGGGTGCCGCTTCCGGCGATACGGTCCAGCGCCACATATCCCCGCCCGGCTCATTCCAGGGATCCTCCAGGTCGTAGCCCTCGTAAGAGATATGCAGCAGATTGGCATCCATTGAGTAAGGCGATTTCTTGCCTTCGCGTTTGAGTTCAACCGGTATGCCATGCTGTTCTGCGTACGCCATCAGTTTCTCTCTGGACAACAGATCCCATTCCCGCCAAGGCGCGATAATCTTCACATCGGGCATCAATGCATAGGCGCCCAGCTCGAAGCGCACCTGATCGTTGCCCTTCCCGGTAGCGCCGTGGGAAATTGCGTCGGCGCCGGTTTCGCGGGCAATCTCAACCAGCCGCTTGGCGATCAACGGGCGCGCAATGGAGGTACCCAGCAGATACTCGCCTTCGTAGATGGCATTGGCGCGAAACATCGGGAAAACAAAGTCACGCACAAACTCTTCGCGCAGATCCTCAACGTAGATCTCTTTGATGCCCGCCGCCTTGGCTTTAGCTCTGGCCGGCTCCACCTCTCCGCCCTGGCCGATATCTGCGGTAAAAGTGACCACCTCACACTGATACGCATCTTCCAGCCATTTGAGAATGATGGATGTATCCAGTCCACCGGAGTAGGCGAGTACAACCTTTTTTACACCAGACGCTGACATATTGGCTTGCTCCAAAAAAAGAGTCCCGCTGCACGGGAAATAGAAATAAGGTTAATTCTGTTCCCGCCGCAAGCGACGGGGTAGTTCTGCATAAGACTAGTCAGAAAAACGCAGATTATAACAAGGGGTGTTAGCCGGTACGCCGGAAAAGTGTTGTGCGGCTACTTTTTCTGCCGCCGCCAGGCATTCACGATCGCCTCGACGTCCAGAATCTCGACGCCCTTTTTCCACTGGCCATAAAAATCGATATCGTTGCTGTTTGGCGTGGGATTGGGCGGGTGGAACATGAACCGGGTCGGAATCGGCAGCGCCTCTCCCATCGCCATGGCCTCACCCCGACCCAGCGATGAAAGAATATCGACCAGCCCCGCTTCGGCATCCGGCACCAACCCGCGGATATACTGCTGGTCGTCCGGATTGGTTACGCGCAGACAGATAAAATTACCGCACTGGGCAAGCACGGTTTCGGAAAGTTCATAAGGGCGCTGACTCACAACCGCCAGACCGACACCATATTTACGCCCCTCTTTGGCGATTCTTTCCATCGAGCGCCTGGTCCCGTCGTACTGGGTGTCCGCGGCGCGGGGAATGTAGGAGTGCGCCTCCTCGCACATCAGCAGAATCGGAAACTCGCGCGACCGTGGATTCCAATAGTTGAATTCAAAGGTCAATCTTCCGATCTGAGCGGAGACTGTCGGGCGTACATCGTACGGAACCGAGCTGAAGTCTATTACCGTGATCTGGCGGGTGGGCTTCCTCAATCCGACAAAATCGCGCAACAGATCGGCCAATGTATCTGATGACTTGCGCCGTTTGGGCTTGAAAAGAAAGTCATAGCGGACATCGTTGAAGCGCGCCTGCAGCTTGACGATGAACTCGTCAAACTGACCATACAGCGGCCCTTTTACCTTGCCGAAATCAGTGACCTGCTCATTCGCCCGCTTGAAGGCCATGTACAGTTCAGGCAAGTCAAAATAGACTGGAGAGTCGATCGTGATGTGCACATCCTCCATCTCCTGATTGGCCTTTTTTCTCAGCTGCAGCAGCACCTCTCTGAGAAACGCCATCTGGGTCGAGGATTTTTCGTCGGAACGATCGATCAACAGATCCACCAGTTCGGCGTAGGTCAAAAGCCAGTAAGGTATTTCAAGATCGCGCGCATCGACGTAGCGGTAGGTGTTCT
The DNA here is from genome assembly GCA_024235255.1 of Chromatiaceae bacterium. Lineage (GTDB taxonomy): Bacteria > Pseudomonadota > Gammaproteobacteria > Chromatiales > Chromatiaceae > HKST-UBA178. The sequence goes on along the minus strand of JACKMT010000005.1, from coordinate 121,878 downwards.
CTCTGAACGCTGCGTGCTGCACACCGCCATGATCGTGCCAGACATACTCACCGTGCAGGTCGAGCAGAATGATATGCGCATTGGGCATGGTGCTCACCGCCCGCTGCAGAATGCTGGCAACGCCCCAGGATTTGCCCGAACCCGACTGCCCCAGAATAGCGAGATGGCGCGCGAACAGCGTCGAGGGATCGAGACAGATGCCGACGCTCGGGAGCGATGGCAGGTAACCGAGTTCGAATCCTTTGGCCTGATACTTCTTGTACAACGATTCCAGCTCCACCTTACGCATCAGGTGGACTTCGGCACCAGGTGTGGGGTGATGTACGACGCCGCGGCTGAACACGCCGTTTTTGCTCAGATCACCCAGCGGCAGCAGATCCAGCACCCCTCGCTTCAACAATCCGTCAGCGCTCTCCACAGTAGACCCGGCCGGCACCGGCAGCAACTCCTGGCGCGCCCTGACCACCTGCGCAACAACCTGGATATCACCCTGTCGAATCAGCACATGGGAACCGATCTCTCCGACCGCAACCTGCCGGTTATCAACATCGAAAAACGGAAAACCGCCACCACCCACTACCAGGGTTGCGGTAATCTTGGCGTCCTGGATATCTGTAATACGAGCGATGCAAAGCCGGGTTATGTGTTCCATTTGCAAGTTACACTTTGTTGCCGCTGAAATCCTCTGCCCATCATCATATCCCACCGCAACCGATGAGTGTAGCCGGGCTATCGACCCGCCCTACAGGAATCCGGTGAGGAGCGCACAAAACGCCTCAGGCTGCTCCGCATAGACCCAGTGTCCGGCTCCCGAAATGACGCGGAATCTGGCGTGTGGAAAGAGCGAGAGAATGCGCGGCTGAAATTCCGGCTGCAGATAATCCGATGCACCACCGCGAATAAACAATACCGGACCGGGATATTGGCAGCTCTCCGGCAGCTCAGGAAAACCGGTTAGTTTGACAATCTCAAGGTTCAGGACAGAGAGGTTGCAGCGCCAGCGCCAGGCACCGTCGCGCCGCTCCAGATTCTGCAGCAGAAATTGATGCAAACCCGGATCGTCAATGTCAGGCGCCAGCATCCGCTCTGCCTGCTCGCGGTTTGCCAGGCTTTCGGTATCGATCCGGTGCAAAGCGCTGAAGATCGGGGCAAAGCGGTTTGGGTACTCGACCGGCGCTATATCCACTACCACCAGTCCAGATACCAGTTCCGGCTGCAGCAGTGCCAACCACATGGCAACCTTGCCGCCCATGCTATGCCCCACCAGCAGCGAACGAGCCAGATCCTGATCATCGATAAGCTCGATCAGATCCTGCCCCATCGCCGGATAATCCATCTGTTCCGCGTGCGGCGAGCGGCCGTGGTTGCGCAAGTCCGGCACGATAATGTGGAACTGATGCTCCAGTTTACGTGCAATACTGTGCCAGTTGGCGGAGGAGCCCAGCAGACCGTGCAGAAAAATCAGCGTGGGACGCTGATCGCTGTAGCCTCCATATTCGCGGAATTGCAGCTTCATCGGGAAATCGGCAGGCTTGATGATGCAGGACGCCGGACTTCGGCGCAACGCTACGCAACCGGCGCGCCTCCCCCTACTTTCGTTTGCGCGGCGGGATCAGATCGGTAATCGTGCCCTCCGCCATCTCAGCTGCCATGCCGATGGTCTCGTTCAGCGTCGGATGGGGATGTATGGTCAATCCGATATCCTCCATGTCCGCCCCCATCTCCAGCGCCAGTACCGTTTCCCCGATCAGTTCGCCTGCGTTGACCCCAACGATGCCGGCACCCAGGATGCGCTTGGTATCGGGATCCAGCAGCAGCTTGGTCATTCCCTCTTCGCGTCCGATGCCCAGTGCACGGCCGGACGCCGCCCAGGGAAAGACGCCTTTCTCATAGGCGACCCCTTTGCTCTTGGCCTCGGTCTCCGTCAGGCCCATCCAAGCCACTTCCGGATCGGTATAGGCGACGGAAGGTATGGTCAACGGATCGAACAACGAGGGCTGTCCCGCGATTACCTCGGCGGCCACCTTCGCTTCGTGGGTCGCCTTGTGCGCCAGCATCGGATTGCCGACCACATCGCCGATAGCATAGATATTCGGCACGTTGGTGCGCATGTGCTCATCGACGGGAATGAAGCCACGTTCGTCGACCTGAACGCCGGCTTTCTCAGCGCCGATCAGCTTGCCATTGGGTATGCGTCCAACCGAGACCAACACTTTATCGTAGAGCTGCGCCGTACCCGGCGCGTTCTTGCCTTCGAACTGAACTTTCAGGCCGTTTTTCTGAGCTTTTATTTCGGTGACCTTGGTCTCCAGCATGATACTGCCAAAACGCTGGTCCAGCCGTTTCTTCAGCGGGCGTACCAGATCGGGATCACAGCCGGGAATCAAACCGCTCTGCAGCTCGACCACGTCAACCGTGGCGCCCAATGCAGCGTAAACCGTTCCCATCTCCAGTCCGATGATGCCGCCTCCGACCACCAGCATCTTTTGTGGGACATCGGTCAGCTCCAAGGCGCCGGTTGAGTTGATCAGACGGGGATCATCGTTGGGGAAGCCGGGTATCTCCACCGGCCGCGAACCACAGGCGATGATGGCGTTTTCGAACTCTATCGTAATGCTCTTATTGTCTGTCTCCACCCGCACGATTTTGGGCGACTCGAACACGCCCCACCCCTGCACCACAGTTACGCCCCGCTGCTTGGCCATACCGGCCAGTCCCTGAGTCAGCCGGTTGACAACCCGCTCCTTGCCGGAGCGTAATTTATCCAGATCGATGACCGGCTTACCGAAGTCGATCCCCATATGCGCCATCTCGGCAGCTTCGTTGATCATGGCTGCGGCATGCAGCAGTGCTTTGGAGGGAATACACCCCACATTCAGGCAGACGCCACCCAGATTGGCGTAACGCTCAACCAAAACAACTTTCTTCCCCAGATCCGCGGCTCGAAAAGCCGCGCTATACCCTCCGGGTCCCGCCCCCAATACCAACACTTCAGCATGCATACACAGAATCCTCCGAAAAATCCGGTCACAACGGAGCAAACCCAGTCTACCGCCGGACGAAAACAAAGCGAGAGCGCTTCTCGGCTAAGAAAATTCTAGCAGGGATCGCACGCGTCCCGCCCAGGACTCTCAAAAAGTCCCTTTAGCCGGCAGATATTGTAAAGATTTAACCGTAAGCAAACAGATGATAACTATTGCAGTGCATCAAGATTATCTCAAAACCGGTTAAATTAAAATTATTTATCCTTGAGATCTCCTGTGCTTATGAGGAAAGCTGCCGGCTCAGAGCGCACTGTCAGAGTAACAGACGGCGGATATCCGACAGTAATCCCGACAGCGTCGAGGTAAAACGTGCAGCCATCGCACCGTCGATTACTCGATGATCGTACGATAGAGAGAGCGGCAGCATCAGTCTCGGCTCGAACTCCTTACCATTCCAGACCGGCTTGAAGGCCGACTTTGACACGCCGAGGATTGCAACCTCCGGTGCATTCACTATCGGTGTGAATGCGGTGCCGCCGATACCGCCCAGACTGGAAATGGAAAAGCAGCCGCCCTGCAGATCCGACGGCGAGAGCTTGCCATCACGCGCGCGCTGGCTGATCGCCATCAGTTCCGCAGCCAGCTCCAGCACCCCTTTTTTATCCACATTCCGCACCACCGGCACCACCAGCCCGCCCGGCGTATCGACCGCAACACCGATGTTGAAATACTTTTTGTAAATCAAACTGCCCCGATCGGCACTGAGGGAACTGTTGAACTCGGGCAATTCGCGCAAGACGCCCACGCACGCCTTCATCAGAAACGGGAGAAAAGTCAGACGAATATCCTGCCTGGCAGCAGCGCTCTTCTGTTCGTTGCGGAACGCCTCCAGACTGGTGATATCTGCCTCATCATGCTGGGTCACATGGGGAATATTCAGCCAGCAGGCAGAGAGATGGCCGCCGCTGAGCTTCTTTATCCGACTCAGCGGTCGCTCTTCGATCTCCCCGAATTTGGCAAAATCGATTTCCGGCAAAGCCGGCAGCTGCATCGGACCTGCGGAGGGTGCGTCCGGCACAACACCGCGCAACGCGAGTTTGATGTAATTCTGGATGTCGTCCCTGGTGATGCGCTGCTTGGGTCCGGTGCCGATAATTTGCGCCAGATCCGCGCCCAACTCCCTGGCAAAACGCCGCACCGAGGGGCTGGCGTGGGGGATGCGGCCGGTCAAATCGGAGGGGCGCGCCAACACCGGAGGTTGCCGCGACTCCTTCTCGCCGGCCTGGCGTCCGCTATCGCTCCCGGCAACCCGGGCCGGCGAGTTGGCGGCAGCCGGCGCTTCATCAGGATGAGCCTGTGCCGGCTTCGCCGATTGCAGCTCAGCTTGTGTCTTCAGCTTCAGCAGCGGATCGCCTTTGCTCACCCGGTCGCCCACCTTGACCACGATGCCAGCCACCTCACCAGACAACGGGGAGGGTATCTCTATGGAGGCTTTATCGCTCTCCAGCGTCACCAGCGAGTCCTCTGCTGCGACACTATCGCCCTCAGCTACCAGAATCTCGATGACCTCAACCCCTTCGAAGCTGCCGATATCAGGCACCAGTACAATCTGTTCAACGCTATCTCCGCTGCCAGGCGCCGGCGTATCGCTGTCACTTTTCTCCTCAACATCGGGCACAGTGGGTACGTCGGGGATGAGCTGTCCGCTCCTTTCCACCACCGCTTTTTTGTCCCCTGCACTGTCACCCACCAGCATATGCAGTAACAGCGTGCCTTCACTCACCTTGTCGCCGATCCTGACCGCAACTTCCCGCACTACGCCGGCATAGGGCGAAGGTATTTCTATCGATGCTTTGTCACTTTCGAGAGTGACCAGGGAGTCCTCCACTGCAATGCTGTCCCCGGCCGAAACAAGAATCTCGATAACCTCAACCCCGTCGAAATCACCGATATCAGGCACCAGTACGCTCTTTTCGATTGCCACGCTTTATCCTCCGGTCAGACGGTCATCGGATTGGGTTTTTCAGGATCGATCCGGTATTTTCTGATCGCATCGCTCACGATCGACGAATCGAGCTCACCGTCTTCAACCAGTGTCGTCAACGCAGCTACCGCAATGTAGTAGCGATTGACCTCAAAGAACCTGCGCAGTTGGGAACGCATATCGCTGCGGCCGTAGCCGTCGGTACCCAGCACCTTGTAGGTACTCTTAATGTACTGACGGATCTGGTTGGGGTAGGTTCTGACGTAGTCGGTTGCTGCAACCACCGGGCCTTTGCAATCTGCCATTGCACTTTGCAGATAGCAGACCCGCTGCTGCTGGTCCGGATGCAGCATATTCCACCGCTCGACATTCTGGCCGTCCCGCGCCAGTTCGTTGAAGCTGGTGACGCTCCATACGTCCGCGGAAACGCCGAAATCCTTCTCCAGCAGATCGCCGGCGGCGATCACCTCGCGCAGTATGGTACCGCTGCCGAGCAGTTGCACCCGCTTCTTGCGGCGCCCGCCTTTCTGTAGGAGATACATCCCGTTGATGATGCCCTCCTCCACCCCATCGGGCAGCGCCGGCTGGGGATAATTTTCATTCATTACCGTGATGTAATAGAAGATGTTTTCCTGCTCCTGAAACATGCGCCGCATGCCATCCTGTACGATAACGGCTAGCTCGTAGGCAAACGCCGGATCGTAGGAGACACAGTTGGGGATGGTGGCCGCCTGCAGGTGGCTATGGCCGTCCTGGTGCTGCAGACCCTCGCCCGCCAATGTCGTGCGGCCCGCGGTGCCGCCGAGCAGAAAACCTCTTGCCTGCATGTCGCCAGCGGCCCAAGCCAGGTCCCCGATACGCTGAAAACCGAACATGGAGTAGTAGATATAGAACGGGATCATGCTGATTCCGTGGTTGCTGTAGGCGGTGGCCGCCGCGATCCAGGAAGACATGGCGCCGGCCTCGTTGATCCCCTCCTCCAGAATCTGGCCCTTGCGGTCCTCCCGGTAGTACATCACCTGATCCGCATCCATTGGACGGTAGAGCTGGCCGACGGAGGAGTAAATCCCGAGCTGCCGGAACATCCCCTCCATGCCAAAGGTGCGCGCTTCGTCGGGCACGATCGGCACCACGTATTTGCCGACCTTTTTATCCCGCACCAGCGCAGTCAACAGGCGCACGAACGCCATGGTGGTGGACATCTCCTTGTCACCGCTGCCCTCCAGCAACGGCTTGAATATCTCCAGGTCGGGCACCTCAAGCCTGGGCGCATCAACGGAGCGTTTGGGTAGGAACCCGCCCAGACTCTCTCTGCGCTCTTTCATGTAGGTCAGTTCCGGACTGTCTGCCGGCGGCTTGAAGAACGGTGCCTCGCCGATGCGCTCGTCCGGAATGGGGATGTTGAAACGATCGCGGAATGCGCGCAGTGCGGCCTCCCCCATCTTCTTCTGGGAATGGGTAATATTCTGGCCTTCGCCGGCATTCCCCATGCCATAGCCCTTTACGGTTTTTGCCAATACGACGGTTGGCTGCCCCTTGTGTTCGTTCGCCATCGCATAGGCCGCATAAACCTTGAGCGGATCGTGGCCACCGCGGTTCAGCCGCCAGATATCCTCGTCGGTCATGGTGGCCACCATGTCGGCCAGCTCCGGATATTTGCCGAAAAAGTGCTCCCGAGTGTAGGCGCCGCCTTCCACTTTATAGGTTTGATAGTCGCCGTCGACGCACTCCTCCATGCGTTTTAGCAGCAGGCCATCCTTATCCCTGGCCAGCAGCGGATCCCAGTAGCCTCCCCAAATCACCTTGATGACATTCCAGCCCGCGCCGCGGAATACCCCCTCCAACTCCTGAATAATCTTGCTGTTGCCTCGCACCGGACCATCCAGGCGCTGCAGATTACAGTTGACCACAAACACCAGGTTATCCAGCCGCTCACGTCCGGCCAGTGAAATTGCGCCGAGCGACTCAGGCTCATCCATCTCGCCGTCGCCCATGAAGGCCCACACCTTGCGGCTGCCGGTTTTTATAATCTCCCGGTCATCCAGATAACGCATGAAGCGCGCCTGGTAGATCGCCATCAGCGGACCCAGCCCCATCGACACCGTCGGAAACTGCCAGAAACCGGGCATCAACCAGGGGTGCGGATAGGAGGAGAGACCGTTACCATCCACCTCCTGACGGAAATTGTAGAGCTCATCTTCGCTGATTCGTCCTTCAAGATAAGCCCGGGCATAGATCCCCGGCGCCGAGTGCCCCTGAAAAAAAACCAGGTCGGCATCCTGCGAAGGGCTCTTGCCTCTGAAGAAGTGATTGAAGCCGATATCGAACAGGGTTGCCGCCGAAGCAAAACTGGAGATGTGGCCGCCCAGCTCAGAAGAGATGCGGTTGGCCTGAACCACCATGGCCATGGCGTTCCAGCGAATGAAAGAACGGATACGCCGCTCCATGGAACGGTCCCCGGGAAAACGTTTCTGCCGGCTGAGCGGAATCGTGTTGACGTAGGCGGTAACGGCGCTGTACGGGAGATGGGTTCCCGAACGTCTGGCTTTGTCTATCAGCCGCTCTAGCAGATAGTGGGCACGATCGGGACCCTCGTTTTCAAGGACCGCATCCAGCGCGTCCAGCCATTCCTGAGTCTCTTGCGGATCGATATCGGGCTTCATTTTTAGCAGCTCTCTTCAGGGAAACGCTCACACAAACGAGCGGACATCCAACCACGCCCGGTGCAACGTGTTACCAGGGGATTGACTATTGTAAATTACAATTCTTTATATTGATTTTGGCAATATACAGAGTTTGTCGATTTTTCGCCATGCTGAATCTTAAGGAATTAGACCACCTCACAGTGCGCTTTTTTATCAGTGAGCGCTATGGGTTGGGCTCACTCGCTCCTACCCAATGGACACAGCGACAGATATAGCGTGACGCATCGATTTATAAAGTCAATTAATTAAAGTCTTTTCCGCGCCAGTCGATCTTCTTAACCAAGTTTAAATTTCAACGGTTCAACCGTATTTATCTACTTTAGCGCATCAACATTGTTTTTTGGCTGACTGGCATCCTTGGCGATTAACCTTTCGCAAGTTGCCTTGGCTACTAATTGCAACAAACCAGATCAGGTGTCTAGATTTTGTGAGGTGGGGTAAAACAACTGTGAACACATACATTAATAGCAGCTTCTCTAGTAGCCTAAATGCAAACCTAAATTAGTCGGAAGACGATTAGATGATCGTGAATCGTCAGTCAGCTGTGTGGATCTCTCCCTTGTTTGTCGCCATATGCGCTCTGCTTGCGCTGCTGCTGGTTGGTGGCATATCCGTCGCCTCTGTGGTTGCAGGCACAATCATGCTGGCACTTGGTGTGACGATATCCATCTGGATTAGAGTGCATACAGCAAATCATTTGAAGGCGGAACTCGAACTAAGGCAGGAAGCGGAATCAAAGTATGATTTTTATCAAGAAGGTTATTTAGCGTCTTTGGAAGAGCTATGCAAGAGCTCCCTTCCTATTCTATCGCTGCAGATTGAATCTTCGATTGCTGAAACAGAATCCAGCATTACCAATCTATCCACCCGGTTTTCTTCTTTGTCCTCACGGCTGTCTGATGTCATTACCGAGACATCAAGCGATTGCGATTGCCCGGAAAATTCGCTGTGCAGCATCGAAAGCCAATACGCCGATTCCAACACCTCTCTTCGCATGGTGGCGGAGTCGTTAACAGATTCGGTCGATAGAGACAAAGCCAATTTTAAAGAATTAAAAACACTTTCAGAGAAAATCGGCTCTTTAAACGATATGACGCTGGAAGTAACTAAGATTGCAGAACAGATCAACCTGCTCGCACTCAATGCTGCTATCGAAGCAGCAAGGGCCGGCGAGCAAGGAAGGGGCTTTGCCGTTGTTGCCGACGAAGTCAGACGTTTGGCTCGCTTATCATCGGAAACAGGCGAACGGATGCGCAAGAATGTCGGTGGAATCACAACCGCCATGAGCAGATCTCTCAATCAGGCCGAATCGACGAGCAATGCGGTTGATACCACCGCAATTGGCAACGAGCACCTGATCAGCACGACACTGGAACGATTGTTTCATCAAATGAAACAGTCGAATTCCGATGCTGAGCATCTGCGTAAGATGGGTCGGGAAATTCGTGCGGAGATTGACGATGTGCTGGTCTCGCTTCAGTTTCAGGACCGTGTCAGTCAAATACTAAGACATGTCGTAGATAACACGAATGAAGTTATGCAGATGGTTGAATCGGGCCGCAGCCAAAGAGTTGCTGGACCCAGGGCGGAGTCCCTGGATGTAGCTGGACTTCTGGATCGTATGCACAAGACCTATTCGACCAAAGAAGAGAGGGCAAATCACAATGGAAAAGGTACCCCTGCCATGGCTGATCAAAGCGCCAGCGAACTTACGTTTTTCTGAATTAAGAGGAGCAGATCGATGTCCAAGACGATTTTGATAGTCGATGATTCGGCCTCGGTTCGCCAGGTAGTCGGTATTACACTCAGGGGCGCCGGTTACCAAGTGATCGAGGCTGCTGATGGAAAAGATGCCTTGAGCAAACTGGATGGGCAGAAAATCAACCTGATTATCAGCGATGTCAATATGCCCAACATGGATGGCATCAGTTTGGTTAAAGCTGTCAAGGTCAATCCCAGCTATAAATTCACTCCCATACTCATGTTGACTACCGAATCGCAGGAGTCCAAGAAAGCGGAAGGTAAGGCCGCTGGTGCCAAAGCATGGCTGGTCAAGCCATTCCAGCCGCCCACACTCCTGTCAGCCGTCACCAAATTAGCCTGAAACTCATGGCAATGAATATCACTAAACTTGATGGCGCTTGCTCGATTAGACTCGACGGAGACCTGACTATCTTCCAGATAGCCGACTATCACAGCCAGTTGCTCGCCGAATGTCAGGACGCACAAAATGTGACGTTTGACCTAAGCGATGTGAATGAGGTGGATACAGCCGGTGTTCAGCTATTGATATCGTTGCAAAAGCAATTGAATTCCGTTGACGGTAATTTGTTGCTGGCAGGTCAATCCGAACAGCTCCTGAATACACTGAATGCCTTTAATTTATCCGGGTATTTCGAGTCAACTGAGGGAATCAGCTGAGATGACAGGCCCTATGGATACCTTCCGCATGGAAGCAGAAGAACATTTGAGTGCGCTTGAAGACTCGCTGCTCGAGATGGAGCAAACGCCGAATGATCCTGAGTTGATCGCATTAGCCTTCCGTGCAATGCACACCATTAAGGGTGCGGGGGGAATGTTCGGCTTTAACGATCTATCCGGATTTACGCATCATCTGGAAACTGCCCTCGACAAGGTGCGTAGCGGGAGCTATCCGGTCACACCGGAACTGATCAGTGTCATGCTTGATGCCAAGGATCATATTGCCGGTATGTTGGAGAGTCCCGAACAGACCCGTGTACAGCTTCACGTCGGTCAATCGCTGCTGAACCGCCTGCATAAAATCACTCCCGGTGACGATGCTTCGCACAACACACCCGCAAGCAGTGAAGAGAGCGTTAAGCCGATTCCGAAAAAAATAGCCGAAGCGGCATTTCGCATCCGCTTTACCCCTTCTGCCAATGCCTTTACCGATGGTTTCGATGTACTGCCCATATTGAACGAACTGCACGCGCTGGGGAGTTGTTACGTAACGACCATCGATAGTCAGGTACCTGAGTTAAAGGAGTTGGAGCCGGAATCATGTCTCCTCTGCTGGGACATCATACTGATCACCGAGCAATCGATCGATGCGATCAACGATACCTTTATTTTTGTCGCGGAAGAGTGGCAAATAAGTATAGAGAAAGTGGATTCTAATCTGGATGATGTGGAATATTTCGATTATATAGGGGAAATATTGGTCAATCGCGGCCTGATTACATCAACCCAGGTGAGCGACATTTTGGCGGCAAAACCAAAAACCGGTGAGTTGCTGCAGGAATCCGGTCTGGTTTCACGCTCTGATGTTGATGCTGCGCTTGCCGAACAGAAAGCGCTGCGGACAGTAAAGGAGCGCAAAACCCAAAGCGCCCAGGACGCGACCGTGCGGGTTCCCGCTTTCCGCCTGGACAGGCTGATGAATCTGGTCGGCGAACTGGTCATTGTGCAGGCGCGCATGAACCAGTTGGCGCACTCACGCAACGACGAAGAGATGATGTCTGTATCCGAGGATCTGGACAGACTGACCATAGACCTGCGTGACAACACTTTTTCCATCCGCATGTTGCCCATAGGCTCCACCTTTGGCCGTTTCCGCCGCTTGGTCAGAGACCTCTCCCGGGATCTTGGCAAAGAGATCCGGCTGGAGACCGAAGGTGCCGAAACCGAACTCGACAAGGTAGTCATCGACCGTCTTGGCGACCCGCTGGTGCACCTGATCCGCAACAGTATCGATCATGGCATCGAAACTCCCGAGCAGCGTGCAGCACTCGGCAAGGAACGCATTGGCACCATCCATCTCGCTGCCGAACATGCCGAGTCACATGTGGTCATTCGTATTCAGGATGATGGCGCCGGAATAAATACCGACAGGATACGTGAGAAGGCGAAAGAACGCGGTCTTATCTCAGCTGACAGCCAGCTGAGCGAAGATGAAATTCTTCACCTCATATTTGAACCCGGCTTTTCTACAGCGCAACAGATTTCGGATGTCTCCGGCCGGGGGGTCGGCATGGATGTGGTCAAGCGGTCAATCCAGGATCTGGGCGGCCAAGTGTCCATCAATAGCAACCACGGCAAGGGCACCACGATCAAGATCACCCTGCCCATGACGCTGGCGATTATCGAGGGATTGATGGTGGCGGTCTCCGATGAACGTTACGTGCTACCGCTCAGCGCGGTCGAAGAGTGCATCGAACTGCAGAACGGCGGCAAAAGCGAGCGCAATGACAAACGCCTAGTGCAGATTCGGGGGGAACTCGTTCCCTACATGCGGCTGCGTGAGTGGTTCAATTTGTCCGGCGCGATTCCAGCCATTGAACAGGTTGTCATCACCCGGATGGGTGAAGAACGTTTTGGCTTCAGTGTGGATGAAGTGATCGGACAGTACCAGACAGTCATTAAACGGCTGGGGAAGTTTTATGAGGGAATCGCGGGCATCGCCGGGGCTACCATTCTCGGTGACGGCAGCGTTGCGATGATTTTGGATACAGTCGGCCTGGCTGAGGCCGCAGAAAGTGAAGCAAGTTAGAGACAAGCCTGATGCTTGCACTCTTAATTGGAGATACAGATGAGTAGAATCACACTTAAAGCTTTGTTATACGGCGCCTTCGCAGCACTGTTGCTACTGATCGGATTTACCAGCTTTCTGGGAATCGATGCCTTGTCAGGATTAAACGACCGGTTGCACGGCATTGTCGACGGGAGCGCCGAAAAGGTGAAACTGGCGGCGAGGATTCGCCAGGATCTACTGACGATCAGTCGTGCAGAGAAAAACATGATCCTGGCGAGAACCCAGGAAGAGATGGGCGGCTTTGCCGGCGTAATCACCAAAACTCGGAGTGAAATGCAGTCAAAACGCGAGCAGTTGCGAAGCCTGGCAACCGATGCCGGCCGCGAAAAACTCGACCAGTTTGCGCAGGTTTGGGACGAATATCTCAAGGTTGATGAAGAAGTAAAGCGGTTGGCGATGCTTAATTCGAATGTCAAGGCCACCATGCTCAGCCAGCATGAGTCTCGCGCAGCGTTCGACAAAGCCCAGGCAATCATGATCAGCATCGTAAATAAAGCGGAAGACGACCTGACAAAGGTAGCGACGCTAGACGAAGCGCAGGCAGCAGCCAATGAAATCAAACTGGCTGCACGTATCAACCGCAACCTGGTGGAGATGCAGCGCGGCGAAAAGAACGTGATTCTTGCAACTGACCAGAAGCAGATGGATGAGTATGCCACTGCCATAGATGAAACTATGGCTGACCTGAAAGCCCGTTTAAACGAACTTGATGTGTCGGCTGATAGCGAAGGCAAGCGGCTTGTTGCGCAGTTCCGGCAGACTTTCGAGAGCTACTACGATCTGCATAAACAAGTACGCGAGATCAGCCGCGGCAACGGCAACGCTCTGGCTTTCGAACTCTCCACTGGCAAAGGACGCGAACTGCTCGACAGGGCAGAGGCTCACCTTGCTGCCATCGTCAAAGTGAACGACGAGGCCATGCAAGCCGATCTGCAGGCCAGCAACGAAAACTATGATACGGCAAGAAACCTGCTGCTGATCGTCTTCGCGGTTTCCATCACCGTCAGCATTCTGGCTGCCTGGATCGTGGTCCTCAGGGTAAATATCGTCAGCCGCATCACCGCACTGATTGGCAAGGGTGATCTGACATCCAGTTTCAATCCCAGCGCGAATGAAAAGGATATCTATGGCGTGTTACGGTCTATGAACGGCAGTCTGAGAGAGATCGTTGCCGAGATACAGGAAGCTGCAGCCAACGTGGCTGCCGGCAGCGAGCAGAGCAGCGCCACCGGCCAGCAGATTGCCCAGGGAGCCACCGAACAAGCCGCTTCCCTGGAAGAGATTTCGGCTTCGATGGAGGAGATGACATCGAATATCTCGCACAGTGCCGACAACGCGCAGCAGACCGAACAGATCGCACGCAAGGCGGCGATCGATGCCGAGTCAAGCGGCAAGGCCGTCAAGGAAACTGTCGAAGCGATGAAGGATATTGCTGACAAAATCAGCATCATCGAAGAGATTTCGCGCCAGACCAATCTGCTGGCACTCAATGCAGCTATCGAAGCGGCGCGCGCCGGCGAGCACGGCAAGGGTTTTGCCGTAGTGGCCGACGAAGTTCGCAAGCTGGCGGAGCGCAGCCAGAAGGCTGCCGGAGAGATCGTGACACGCTCCAAAAACAGCCTGGAAATTTCCGAACAGGCCGGCGAGATGCTTGCTCAACTGGTGCCGAACATTCAGAAGACCTCGGACCTGGTGCAGGAGATCAGCGCCTCAGCCCGCGAACAGGATTCCGGTGCCGCTGAGATCAACAAGGCTCTGCAGCAATTGGATCAGGTAGTACAGCAATCTGCGGCAGCCGCAGAAGAGATGGCCTCAACCTCCGAGGAGCTCTCTGCACAGGCTGAGCAAATGCAGTCAAGCATGTCCTTCTTCAAGATCGAAGCGGATGTTGGTAGCGGCCGGTCTCGCGGCAGTAAAACTTCCGCAGGAAAAGCAACCACAACAGCCGCACCGATCCGCTCAAAAGCATCCAAACAAAGAGCCCATGAGATCGAAAAAAGGGGTTCCGGCATCGATATTCAGATGGATGAAGACGACACGGCCGAGTTTGTCCGTTATTGAGGAGCGAAGCCATGGCATCGAACACTCAAGTGAGGGAATCCGCGGCTGATCAGGAGCCGCTACAGCTGCTGACATTTCTCCTCGACCGGGAGGTCTACGGTACCGATATCAGTCAGATCCAGGAAGTACTCGAATACCGTAAGGTCACACCCGTGCCACGCACCCCGGATTTTATGCTCGGCGTAATCAACCTGCGCGGAAACGTAGTGCCGGTGGTCGACCTGCGCCGCCAGTTTGGCATGCATGTCAGCGCAACCAACGTCGATACCTGCATTATTATCGTCGATGTTCTGGTCGATGGTGAAAAAACAGCGATGGGCATACTTGCCGATGCGGTGAAAGAGGTCATCTCACTTGGCCCGGGAGAGGTCAGCCCTCCGCCCCGGATCGGCAGCCGGATCGACACCCGCTTCATTAGCGGCATGGGTAAACATGATGAAGAGTTCATCGTAATACTGAACCTTCCCAGAGTGTTTTCGCAAAATGAATTCGAAGAGATGATCGACTCGATACAATACACCGGCGCGCCGGGAGTGAATGCCGAGTTACAAAGCAGCAATGATGACCAGTAGTAGCGGGACACATACTGCGTGATTCCCGCAATTGAAGATCCACTGAGTGAACGGGATCATAAACGGGTCGCAGAGTACATTGAGCAGACTGCCGGCATTCAACTGCCGCTGTCGAAGCGCTCGTTGATCGAAGGTCGTTTGCGCAAACGCATGCGGAAAACGGGGTATGCTTCGCTGCACGACTATATTGACGACGTGCTCAACTCTGCCGCAGATGAGCCGGAACGTCTCAACTTACTGGATGCCATTACAACCAACAAAACCGAATTCTACCGGGAACCCGGCCACTTCCATTTTCTGCGGGAACACATTCTGCAGGAGCTGATGCCGCTCCGCGACAGGGGCTGGAAGCGTCCCTTGCGTATCTGGAGCGCCGGCTGCTCGTCAGGCGAAGAGCCTTATACCCTCGCGATGGAGATGCTGGAGATAGGCAAAGATCGACCGGAATTTCGGTTTGAAATTCTTGCAACAGATATCTCAGTCAGTTGCCTGCAGACCGCTAGACAGGCCATCTACGCTCACCACAAGATAGAGTCGATCCCGATGGAACTGCGCAAACGTTATCTGTTGCGCAGCAGAGACAAGACGCAAGCGTTGGTGCGCATGGCGCCAGAGCTTAGGGATAAGGTTACTTTCAAAACCTTCAATCTGCTGACGGATGCCTACAAGTTCCAACCAGGTTTCGACATGATCTTTTGCCGCAACGTGATGATCTACTTCAGCAATGAAGACCGCATTCAAGTAGCCCACCGTTTCGCCCATGCACTGGAAAAAGACGGCCTATTGTTCATCGGCCACTCGGAAACCCTGACTGACAAGGGAACAACCTTTCGGCAGGTTATACCTACCGTCTACCGTAAAAGTAGTGCAACGAGGTGAGCATGAGTAAGATCAAAGCCATGATCGTGGACGACTCAGCTATCGTGCGACAGACGCTGCAGGAGATTCTCGACGCCGATCCGGCAATTGAGGTGGTGGCTACCGCACAGGATCCCTACATTGCTGTTGATAAACTCAAGCGTATCGTACCGGACGTCATTACCCTGGATGTGGAAATGCCGCGCATGGACGGCGTGACGTTTTTAAAAAAGCTGATGAGCCAGCATCCTATCCCGGTAGTCATCTGCTCATCACTGGTTGGTGATGGTACCGAGACTCTGTTGCGGGCGTTGGAAGCCGGAGCAGTCGATATTATTCAGAAACCAACCATCGGTACCCGCCGTTTTCTTGAAGAGTCCAGGATTCTTATCACCGATGCGGTGAAAGCGGCTGCACAAGTGCGCACAAGAAAAAAATATACATCCAGTTCTATTGTGGAAAAGAAGTTGACGGCCGATGCCGTACTTGAAAAACCCGGTACTCGCGCCATGGCCGAGACAACCGAGAAAGTGATTGTGATTGGCGCCTCAACCGGTGGTACCGAGGCAATTCGTGAGGTATTGATGGCTATGCCTCTGGGCTGCCCCGGCATTGTGATCGTTCAGCACATGCCGGAAGGATTTACCCGCTCTTTCGCACAACGTCTAAATAACCTGTGCGATATTAATGTCAAAGAAGCTCAGGATGGCGACAATGTATTGCGTGGTCAGGCGCTGATTGCTCCAGGTAACAAGCACACACTTCTCAAGCGTAGTGGGGCACGCTACTACGTGGAAATCAAGGATGGCCCGCTCGTCTCACGGCATCGCCCCTCAGTGGATGTGCTATTTAGATCGACCGCCCGCTACGCAGGGAAGAACGCAGTCGCTGCCATCCTGACCGGTATGGGTGACGACGGCGCCGAAGGCATGAAAGAACTCTTCGACGCCGGGGGCTGGACCTGTGCCCAAGACGAGGCAAGCAGCGTTGTCTACGGCATGCCCAAGGAGGCAGTACGGCATGGAGGCGTCCATCGCCAGTTATCGCTCAATAAGATAGCGGGAGCATTGTTGCATGCTTCTTGACCGGGACAGTGGATAATCGCACCAATGAATCGCGCCGAGAAAAAAGTCATTTTGCATGCGGGTGACTATTGCTTCGATCGAGCCGGTACTCATGTGCACACACTGCTAGGCTCCTGCATCTCTATCACTATCTGGCACCCAAAACGCCTCATCGGCGGCATGTGCCACTTCGCACTGGCAAGGCCGGATGGAAGGCCGCCTGGTTCCGCATTGGATCCTCGTTATGCCGAAGATTGCATCGAATTGTTCAAACGCTCGGTGGCAAAAAACAGGACTAAACTGAATGACTATCAAGTCAAAGTGTTTGGTGGCGGTAATATGTATGAGAAGTTCCCGGGAATTGCGATAGACGAAATAGAAAAACAACCGATTGGCGAAAAGAATGCAGCAGCTGCATTTACCTTATTGATGAATGAGGGGGCCAACATACTGGTTGCCCATGTTGGCGAATCAGGCCATCGGCGTATCGTATTCAACATATCAACCGGAGATGTCTGGGTGCGTTTCACGCCTGCAAAAGGGGTTATTGGTGATGTTCGCTCGCTCGATGGACGAATATAATATTTTTACAAATTACAGATTACGACCAATTTTGAACAAACTTTCCCGGCACAAAAGGACAGCATCTAGGCTCTGAACATTGTGATTGCTAACCGGGTGCCGATCTTGCGCAACTTGAAACTGTGTGTTTCTCATAAAAAAACGCCTGTAGGTACACACTACAGGCGTTAATTTATTAGCGTTGCTGTAATTTTCAGATATCCGATTTAGCGCGACGCTGCTCAATTGTTTTGCGCATGGCAGCCTGCTGCTCCTCGGCGATTTTACGCTGCGCCTCGACACGCTTCATCATCTCATCATGATGTTGCTGCATCTGTTGCTGCATCTCTTCGCGGTGAGCATCGTCAGCGGCACTAAATTCACCAGGCGCACGATTCATCATCGCATTGCGGCGCTCTTCCATCTGCTGGCGCATCTCATCGCGGCGCGCAATATTAGCATCATCGGCCTGATATGGCAGACGTGAGGTCATCGCATCGCGGCGTTCCTCCATCTGCTTGCGCATCTCTTCCCGACGGGGATCCATGCCGAAACCCCTGTTTGCGGGACGGAACATGGCGGCTTGTTTACGGCGCTCTTCCATCTGCTTCACCATCTCCTGACGGTGCGCATCGCGGTCGTTGAAGTTCGGCCCGAAATGAGCAGGGAAGGGTTCATGAGCGAAAGGCGCCGGAAAGTCAGGATTGCCGTTAGCAAACTGTTCGGAATACTTACGCTGCGCTTCCAGCGCCTCCTGGAACGCTTTGGCCTGCTGTTCGGCCATCGCCTGCTGCTGCTCTTCGCTCAGCGGAGCGACGATCGGCGCAGCATACGGGTAGCCGTAGTAGGGATAGCCGTAATCGTAACCATTATTTCCATAGGGACCGCCCCACCAAGCGCTGGTGGCCATCGAAACAGTGGCAAGTGCCGCCACTGTAAAGACTGCAGACAACTTTTTCATTTCAACTATCCTCACTGACGGGAACAGGCCCTGCACGGGCCTGCTCACTATTTCTCACCGCACGATCCCTGTACCATGCCTCCGCGCTCCATGGAGGGGATAATGTTGCTAACCCAAGACCGAATTACTTAGCCGGTGCGGCAGGAGCGGCCTGCGGTGCAACCGGAGCATAGCCATAAGGTGCAACACCATAAGGCGCGCCGTAGCCATAAGGAGCACCATAGCCGTAAGGACCGTAACCTCCGTAGTAGGGGTGGCCGTAACCGTAACCGTAGCCGCGGCCGTAACCGTAACCACGGCCATATCCGCTGCCGGAAGCGCGGGAACTCATGTTGAAGTCCATGTCGCCAAACATGTCGCCCCAGCCGTCGCCCCAGCCGTCACCATAACCGCGATTACCACCCCAGGGACCGCCCCACCAAGCAGATGCGGAAGCAGAAGCGGCAATCAACGCAGCAGCAGCTGCAACTTTGAAGATAGTTTTCATATCCAATTCTCCAGAACCAATATATTAAGGTTTAAATAAGTGCTGCTAATCAGTAGAAAGCCTTTCACTTCTGCGCCTTCATGTGAAAAATAATATTAGCATTTTCTAAAATTGTCTAATAATGATTGTTGATTACTATATTAGTATTATTTATTAGACGGCCGATTCCCCACCACCGTGAAATCGGCACTCCTGCGACTTACCGGCAGGAAGAGTTGCCGATACTACTTTTCCTGCAGCTCTTCGAGCGGTTCCGGCGGCGGATTCCCGTCATACACATCGTGGCGTCGTTTCTGTAAATATGCATTGCGGACAAATTCATAGGGATCCAGCGCCGCTTGCTCGACAAGATTGCTGGCGCTAAGCAGATCTGCACGCTTATCGATAAACCACAGGGATTTCACCGCAATCCTTACGCTATCGTCTTCAATATAATTCACCGGATCAGTAAACCAATCGAACACCAGACCAACAGCATCACGTCCTGAGCTCGGACCCAACAGCGGCAGTACGATATAGGGACCGGGAGAACTGCCCCAGACGCCTAGGGTCTGACCAAAGTCCTCACCATAGCGCGGCAGATTCATATTGGTCGCCACATCGAAAAAACCGAGCAAGCCAAGTGTGCTGTTGAAAGCCACACGTCCCAGATCGGAACCTGCACGGCTCAGCTTGAACTGCAGGATATTGTTGATGGCCGAACCTATATCTCCGAGATTGGAGAAGAAGTTGGTAATACCTCTGTCTACCGGCACCGGCACTATCGCCTTGTATCCCTTGGCCAGTGGCTTTAACAAAATTTCGTCAACCGTTTCGTTGAAGCTGTACATTGCCCGGTTGAACCCCTCCCAGGGATCGCGGGGATCAGTAAATTCACTGGTGCTGGCGCAGCCAGTCAAAAACAGAAACATCAATGCTGTCACACTGATCCGCACGCGGCTCAACAGCTGTACTCTGGTCATTTTGTTTTTTCCTCTCGATAGACCTTTTTTTTCACGTCGGTAACAGGAGATTCATTCCCTTGAGAACGCCGTGGGTGGAATCTAGCACAACCTGGCAATGACCTCATCTAAAAAAATGATGACCGTATCCCGGCTGTTTTAAGCAATGCAATCAATCAACCCATTTAATATACCGCTTCGACGCGGAAGCCACGGTTTCGCAGCATATTGAGCAGCCCTCTTTCTCCCGGAAGATGCAGCGCCCCTACCGCCACGAAAACCCCGCCGGCAGTCAACCGGTCTGAGAGGCGCTCAACCATACGCCGATTACGCTGGTAAACCAGCGCCTCCTGAAAGCGTTCGATCTGCGCTTGGTCCGCTGTCGCGAAGGTATCCCGGCCGATTCTGAGAAGCTCTCCCAAGTCACGCGCCAGATAGCTTTTGAGCAGTTCTCGGTAAATCATCGGCACCTGATCCAGATTGTTTAATGCCTGTATAAGCATCGCCTTTTGGTCCGCTAGCGGCAGTCTGTCGAATACCGCCAACTGCTCCTCAACCGTTTCCAGCCCGAATACCGGCTTTCCCTGCTGCCGTGCTCGATCGGCAAGCAACAGGTCGGGAACTTGACTGCCCTTCATTGGCGGCAGCGAAAACAGCACCGCCAGCGCCCAGGGTTTATAATAGTCTATTGTGATCTGGGGCAGCCCCAACCGCTCCGCCTCTGCCAGTGCCCGCCGATAAAGTTCATCACCAAGCATGTGGTGCAGACCGGTACCTTCCGGATTGACCATCATTGAAACCGCTGAGATCTCGCTGAGGGCATCGGGTTCAACCTCAACCGCAAGGATCCGGCTCTTATTGAGCGCCCACTCGACTTGAGCTGCCAATTTCCTGACCTGGGGGTCATCCGAGTGCATAGTGCCGAAAAAGTAGTTCGGGGCCTGTTCGCCAAGCTGCACCTTGAACAACAGCCCGTTGGAAAAAGGAATTTCAGCGGCAGCCGAAATAGCCATCAAACACAGGCTGAGAAAGAGTGAAACCGCCCCAAAATATCGTTGATTCTGTCGCATTGTCCGCACTGCCAGTTGTATAGTCTGCTCCGTCGTATGACGCCTTAGATGCCCATCTTAGCGTGTAGGATTCATCTCCCCTTTTTAGGGTCTGTAAACACTAACCCAATAGTCGCTGCCGGCGGAGCTATTTTTCGATAAATAACGCAGCAGTTGAGCAATCTGCCTGTCCCGGATAAACCATCGATAGCGCCGTTATGGGAAAAAAAACGCCTCGGCCCTTCGGCTTGCGCCTGAAATGGAATAAGCTGTGTCGGATGAGTACACCCCAACAAGCCAACGCCATTGCAGCACGATTTCGCGGTTTTCTGCCGGTAGTGGTGGATGTGGAGACCGCCGGTTTCGATGCCAAATCAGATGCGTTGCTGGAAATCGCGATAGTTCTAATCTGCATGGATACAGACGGCTTGCTGCGTCCGGCCGAGACACACTCATGTCACGTCGCCCCTTTTCCGGGAGCACATCTTGATCCCAAGGCGTTGGAGTTCAACGGCATCGACCCGGACCATCCGTTTCGTATGGCGCTGCCGGAAAAAGCGGCGCTAAAACACATTTTCACGCCGATTCATAAAGCCATAAAAGCGGCAGGTTGCAACCGATCCATCCTGGTTGGACACAACGCCTTTTTTGATCTGGGTTTTATCAATGCCGCAGTGGAAAGAACCGGTTTCAAGCGCAATCCGTTCCATCCCTTCAGCACTTTCGACACGGTCTCCCTGGCGGGGTTGGCGTTGGGACAAACGGTGCTCGCGCGATCCGTTGAAGCCGCCGGGCTTGGCTGGGATGGCAACCAGGCGCATTCGGCAATTTACGATGCGCAAAAAACTGCCGAGCTGTTCTGCACTATCGTCAACCGTTGGCAAATGTCGATGCTGGAGAAGCCCTGGGAGATGATGAAATTGCGATAAAAATAAGGCCAGTTCGTCAACGCGATACAACTCCTCGCTAACGACTAGAGGGCTACACCTCTCCCCTTTGCAATCGGACGGTTGGTTTACCGCCGCAAGCGGGCAGGGTAGTTCTGAATAACCCGGCTGGCCTTCGCGATACCGGGTTTCCAATCGGCCGACCGGAAGCTGTTGTCGCCGTCAATCCTGCTCCGCCGGCCAGTTCTTGGCTGCCTCGGCTGTCATTTTCTGCAATTCACCGCTGGCGTGCATCTCCAGCGTAATGTCGCAGCCTCCCACCAGTTCACCGTTGATATAGAGCTGGGGAAACGTCGGCCAGTCCGCGTAACGGGGCAGGTTCTCGAATATTTCCGCATCGGCCAGCACATTCACATAAGCAAATTTCTGACCACAATCCTGGAGCGCGGCTGCAGCCCGGGAAGAGAAACCACACTGGGGAAACTGTGGCGTCCCCTTCATATAAAGAACGATGGGATTACCCTCCACCTGTTCCCTGATTCTATCCAGCACATCCATCGATTCACCTCAATTGAAAAATTTTATCCGAGTCTGCTCTTAATTGGGCTTTACCTCCCGGTTTTCAAGTATGGAGTTTTGCCCGTTCAAGGTTTTGGATGATACGGCATCTGCTGAAAACGAAACACCTGCTCTCCGTCAGGTCATATAAGGCCCGATTTTAGCCAGCAGCGAGGTCAGCAAGCCAAGTATCAGGTTGATTCCGATCAACCTTCGTATCAACACCATCTCGGCCGCAGCCACGGGCAGATCGGCAGCTGCCAGGGCATCCCCCATACGCCGGTAGGGTCGAAAATAGATGAACAGGAAGATACCGACCATCAACAGGCCGGTGCCCTGCATCAGGTGCACATGCACGCCGGCAAGCCCGTTCCATAGCCCCAGAAAAATCCAGTAGCCGCTGGCAAGGATCGCGGCTATAGAGACCCATACCCAACGAAAAAAACGATCGAGCACCCCCTTGAGTAGCGGCAAACGCTGAGGCGGCTGCAATAGTTTAGCCGCAGTGGGACGCAACGCCATATGGGCGAAAAACATCCCGCCGACCCAGACGATTACCCCAAGCAGGTGAAGGGCGAGCGCGACTGACATAACTTGGATCCTGATAACCTTATTAAAATAACCTTAGTATGCATCAACGGTGCGCTGCAGCCACAACTCCAGCAGCGCCAAATGCCACAGCTTGCTCCCCTGCAGCCGGGTATGGTGCATCTCAGGTGCCGCCAACAGCATATCCACGTAAGCGCGGCTGTACAGATCCCGTTCACGGCATGCCCGGGATTCCAGTATCTCTCGCATGAACGTGAGAAAGTCGCCGCGCACGTACTTCAACGCCGGCATCGGAAAATAGCCTTTCGGCCGATCGATCACCGCGTCGGGCAGCAACCCCCGCGCCATCACCTTGAGCGGGTATTTGCCACCTTCTCTCAGCTTCAGTTCGGGCGGACAACGCGCCGCGAGCTCCACCAGCTTGTGATCCAGAAACGGCACCCGCGCCTCCAGCCCCCAGGCCATGGTCATATTGTCAACCCGCTTGACCGGATCATCCACGATCAGCGTGGTGACATCCAGCCGCAGCACCGCATCCATGAAGCTCTCCGCGTCCGGCTGCGCCAGCAGCTCGGCAATTTTGCCGCTGGTGTAGTCTTCGCCCCGGTAAGGCACGGAAACCGTGTGCAGAAACTCTTCGTGATCCCGGTCGAAATAGTGTTTGGCAAAGCGCTGCAACGGCGTTCCTTCGGTTTCGGCCAACATGCGCGGGTACCAGAAATAGCCGCCGAACACCTCATCGGCACCCTGCCCCGACTGCACCACCTTCACCTCTTTGGAAACCTGCTCGCTCAGCAGATAGAAGGCGACTGCGTCCTGCCCGAACATCGGCTCCGCCATCGCATCCACCGCCTCCGGCAGACGCTGCAATACCTCGGAATTCGGCACCAGAAATTTCCGGTGCCGGGTCTGATAGCGCTGCGCTACCGGATCCGAGTACTCGAACTCGCTCCCCTTCTCATCGGGATGATCCTCGAATCCGACCGAAAAGGTGCGCAGATCGGATACCCCGACTTCGGCCAACAGTGCCACCAGCAGGCTGGAATCGAGCCCGCCCGACAGCAGCACGCCGACCGGTACATCGGCGATCTTATTTCTGGCCCGCACCGCCGAGCGCAGCGCGTCATGAATCAGCTCCAGCCACTCACCGTCGCTGATCGGTTGCTCCGGGCGGGTGGCCGGAAAATACCAGTAACTGCGCTCGATCTGGCCGCCCTGCATGTCCACAGTCAAGGAGTGTCCCGGCGCCAGTTTGCGGACTCCCTTGAGTATTGTATTTGGCGCCGGCACGACCGCGTGCAGCGTAAACTGATAATGCAGACTGACCGGATCTATATCCGTATCTACGCCCCCTCCCGACAGCAACGCCTGCGTGTTGGAGGCAAAACGGAAACGATTGCGGTCAACAGTGTAATAGAGCGGCTTGATGCCGAGCCGGTCCCGCGCCAGGAACAGCCGCTTCTGCTGCTGATCCCAAAGGGCGAAGGCGAACATACCGTGAAACCGTTCAACGCAGGCCTCGCCCCAGGCGTGAAACGCTTTGATAATGACTTCGCTGTCGCCGCTCGAAAAGAAATGATACCCCGCCTGCTGCAGTTCACGGCGCAGCTCCGGAAAGTTATAGATCGTCCCGTTGAAGACCAGGCTCAATCCCAACTCCTGGTCCACCATCGGCTGGTTGGCATGTGCCGACAGATCGATGATCGCCAGCCGTCTGTGCCCAAAACCCAACGGACCGTCGCTGTAACTGCCGCCGTGATCCGGCCCGCGCCGTTCCAGCCGGGCAGTCATGCGTTGAATCGCACCCAGATCAGCCGGGCGGCCGTCAAACCGCAACTCACCACACACACCGCACATCTCGGGAGGCCCCCTTTCCCTTTGGCAGTTGTCCAGCTTTAGCTGGGGTAAAAAAAACGCCATTCGAATTATGCCATACTCTTAACCCTGAAATGACTGCAACAGACCAGGAGTCAGCATACTCCAAGCGGATATTGGATTGAGCAGCCTCGCCGTCATGGGTCAAAAACTGGCGCTTAATATTGACCGTCACGGCTACAGAACCAGCTATAACGCCTGACAAAATGGAGCATTGAATTCATGGCAACCCACTCCACTGCCTGCACCTATGTCATTTTCGGTGCCACTGGCAACCTCTCCCGGGTCAAGCTGATGCCCGCCCTATACCAGTTGGAAGCCGCCGGCAAACTCCCTCCCGGCAGCCGCATCCTGGCGCTTGGCCGGCGTCCGTGGAGCCGGCAGAAATGCATTGATGTAGTGCAGGGATGGATCGCCGAAAAACCAGCCGACGGCCAGAACCCGAAGGTGCTGGACGCCTTCGCGCGGCGGCTCGACTATTTTCAGTGCGATCTCGATGACCCGGCCATGTACGACCGGCTGCGCGAAACGCTGCGCGGCGATAACAGCTACCCGGCCAACACCATCTACTACATGGCGATCAGCCCCGACGGGTTCAGTCAGGTGGTGGAACGCCTGAGCAATGCCCGCCTGCTGAGCGAGACCGACGGTTGGCGCCGGGTGGTGGTCGAGAAACCTTTCGGCTACGACCTGAAGAGCGCCCGCGCGTTGCAGCAGGCGATTGGCAACCATTTGCGCGAGCAGCAGATCTATCGGATCGACCATTACCTGGGAAAAGGCACCGTACAGAATGTGCTGGTGTTCCGTTTCGCCAACACCCTGATGGAACCCCTGTGGAACCGTAACTACATTGACCACATCCAGATCACCCACTCGGAGACACTCGGAGTGGGCAGCCGTGCCCCGTTTTACGAGGGGACGGGCGCCTTGCGCGATATGATCCAGAGTCATCTGCTGCAGCTGCTGACGCTGGTGGCGATGGAACCGCCCGTCTCAATGGAGGCGGAGGCGCTGCGCGATGAGAAAGTGAAGGTACTTAGATCGATCCGCCCGATAGCACCGGACGATGTTGAGAGCCATGCCTTCCGCGCCCAGTACAGCGAGGGCATTGTCGGCGGTAGACCAGTGCCGGGCTATCTGCAGGAAACGGGCGTAGCACCGGAGAGTTCAACCGAGACCTACGCGGCGCTGAAACTCTTCGTGGACAACTGGCGCTGGCGGGACGTGCCCTTCTATCTAAGGACCGGCAAGCGCATGGCAGCGCAGCACTCCCTGGTATCGATCTGCTTCCGTCATCCGCCGCAACAGTTTTTCCGCGGCACCCAGGCCGGGCAGATCAGGCAGAATTGGATACTGCTGGGCATCCAGCCCTGCGAATGCCTGCGCATGGAGATCACGGTCAAAGAGCCCGGATTGGAGATGCGCACCCGACAGACCAGCCTCGATGCCAGCCTTAACCAAGATGGCGACCGCCCGAACGACGCCTACGAGGAGCTGCTGCTGGACGTCATCGACGGAGATCGCTCGCTGTTTCTGCGCTACGACGAAGTGGAACGGGCCTGGGGAGTGGTCGACCCGGTGCTGCGCAGCTGGGCTGGAGAGCGCCGGCAAATTCACACCTACCCGGCCGGTTCCTGGGGCCCGGAAGAGAGCCGGCGGCTGTTCGAAAAGGAGGCGCATCGCTGGCGCCACAGCCTGGACCCGGAAACAGTGTGAGCTGGACTTTGTGCGCTAATGCCGACGCTGTGGCACAGGCCGCCTGTGCGCGCATATTACACGCCGCACAACTTGCCATCTCCGACCGGGGCAGCTTCAAAATAGTGCTGGCAGGCGGCACAACCCCGCTGCTCTGCTACCGGCTGCTCTCTGCAGCCGCCAGCGACTGGGGTAAATGGCACGTTTACTTTGGGGACGAGCGCTGCCTGCCCCCATCCGATTCGCAGCGCAACAGCATGCAGGCGGCAGCCGCGCTGCTCGACCGGGTAGCGATCCCGGCAGATCAGGTTCACCCGATTCCCGCAGAACTCGGAGCCGCACCTGCCGCACGCAGCTATACGGCTACCATCACCGGTGCAACACCGTTCGATCTGGTGCTACTCGGGCTGGGGGAGGATGGACATACCGCCAGCCTGTTTCCGGGCCATACGCATCCGGAAGCAGCGATCGTGGTTCCCGTATACCAGGCGCCAAAGCCCCCTTCTGAGCGTGTAAGCCTCAATTTTTCGACACTCTCCAACAGCAGACAGATACTGTTTCTGGTTGCAGGAGAAAGTAAAAAATCGGCGGTAGCGAGCTGGCGCCGGGGCGATCCTTTGCCGGCTGCTGCGGTCCGCTCGCAGGCTACGCCGGAGGTACTGATCGATCGGTCTGCGTGGGGAGAACGCCGCTTGTAATGGTGGCCAGCTAATTGAAAGAAATTTGTATCCACACAGGTCTTTCAATAGGTAGACGCGATGTGAGTGAGCAGAACTGCTGTGAAAAACCAAGGAGGATTTAGATGATAACCGATAAATTATTCCTGGCGGGTGCACTGCTGGGCATGAGTCTGTTGGCTAACGCTGCCGGTGATCTGGTAACCAAAGAGAGCCGCACCGGGGTGCAAGAGACCATGGACAAACTGGAGCAAATCGTCCGTGGCAAGGGACTCACCGTATTCAACCGGATCGACCACCAGGCCAATGCGGCCCAAGCGGAACTGAAGATGGGAGCGGCACAGGTTCTGATCTTTGGCAGTCCTAAACTGGGTACTGCCATCATGCAGCAGGACCCGGCAGCAGGCTTGGATCTTCCGTTGCGGGTGTTGATCTATCAGGACAACACTGGAAAGACCTGGATCAGCTACCATGACCCAGGCGCACTTGAGAGTCACTATCAGCTGCAGGGCAATGCCGCGGTCAAGCAGGCGCAGGGGGCTTTAGAAAAAATTACCGACGCGGCAGCCGAGTAAGCTCTCCCCCAGGCCGGAAAACCCGCCTGCGCAGGCTCACATACCGGATCCGTTTCGCCGCTGACCCGGCGCATGCCGTTTCCTGGCCGGTCGAGGAGGTCTACCCCACTGCTCTTTTCTGCTCAGGAAATATGAGTTGCATTACCTGCTCGATCTGGCCATCCGCTTCGATTTGGCATTCGCTGCACTGCGCCAGCGACAACCCTGCCAGCTGCCAGGCTGCTTCGTTGATTCGGGCCTGCCAGGAGTCGGGCGCTTCACCGGCGTCGCAGCTCTCCGCCACCAGAGCGGCCAGGTGCACAATCGCTGTTTCTAACGCGTTCTCTACGGCCCGCCCGGGCTCGACGTGAAACTCGGCTGCCTGGGTCAGGCTCTTGGGCAGATCCCACTGCCGCATCAGCGCACCGCCCACGCGTGCGTAATCGAGCCCTATTATCTCCCGCTCAATCTTGAACAGCGGTTGGCCTGTAGCCGCGGACTGCTCCATCGCCTGACGCGATAAATCCGGAATCGTCTGGTACATCACGAGATGGCCGATATCGCGCAGCAATCCCGCCACGAACAGCCGCTCGCTGTCCAGTACATTGCACTTATTGGCCAGCAACCTGGAAAGCACGCCGCAATGGATACTACGCCGCCAAAAACGGTGCATGTCCATCACCTCTGATGACATGCCGTCAAAGGTTTCGGCGACCGATGTGGCCAAGATCAGGTCATGTACCTGTTGCGTGCCGAGCAGGCTCGTGGCCCGGGTAACGGTTTCGATTTTGGCAGCCAAGCCGAAAAACGCGCTGTTAACCAGTCGCAGCAAGCGGGCGGTCATTCCCGGATCGCGGCAGATCACATCAGAGACATCGGACATGGAAAAGTCCGGGTCATCCAACACAGCGCGCAGACGAAGATAGATATCCGGCAATGAAATCAGCTTGGCGCCGGCAGTCACCTGTTCCCAAATTGTAGACATCTTGTTCTCCTGCCCTGGGTTCAAGTGTGGGCTGAAACGGTTCAAAATAAGAGCAACTGATAAGTTACATCGGCAGAAACCTGAAAAGTTTAATTCCTCTGCCATCGCGTTAACTGCCGGAGACCGACGCAGCAATCTGGTAAGCAACCCCAAGCCACCGGTCGATGACCAAAATCAAACTCGAAAAAAATCTGGAGTTTCTCACTCATGTACCGTTTTGACCTGCGACTGCAGATACTTATACTTCCTTTACCAAGGTGCTGATTTTTCTTAAAGTCACCACCACTACCGTTGCAAGAGACAGCGCCATCGCGGACAGTTTCATCCATGCTTATCAAAGTAGTCCATAGCAGATCTGTTGAGGTTGTAAGTTACTGGCGCTTGTTGCAATAGCCCGCTTTGCGAATTAGAATGCCCCCAATATTTACCAAGTATTCTGGTAGGTTATTTAGCGGTTTTTATTCATAATTTCAGGAGATTTTAAAAAAATGGCACACGAACTTCCCGATCTGCCCTACCCCAAGAACGCGCTGGAACCCACCATCTCCCAGGAGACCCTGGAGTTTCATCACGACAAACACCATCAAACCTACGTCACCAACCTGAACAACCTGATTCCCGGCACCGAATTTGAAAACGCCTCTCTGGAGGAGATCGTCAAGCGATCCTCCGGCGGCATCTTCAACAACGCCGCACAGGTGTGGAACCACACCTTCTACTGGAACTGCCTCTCACCCAACGGGGGAGGAGCCCCTTCCGGAGAGCTAGGCGCGGCGATCGACAAGGCATTTGGCTCCTTCGACGATTTCAAGAAAGCGTTCTCAACTTCCGCCGCCACCAACTTCGGTTCAGGCTGGACCTGGCTGGTAAAGAACAGCAGTGGCGCGGTCGAGATTGTGAACACCTCGAATGCGGGCAATCCGATGACCGACGGCAAGACCCCCCTGCTGACGATCGATGTATGGGAGCACGCTTACTACATCGACTACCGCAACGCGCGCCCGAAATATCTGGAAGAGATCTGGAAACTGGTTAACTGGGATTACGTAGCCGCCAACCTGGCAGCCTGATACCACGAGACTTTGAGCGGAAGCTTTTTCCCTTCCGGCAATTACAAACCGCTCCGGTCCGTATCCGGCGCGGTTTTTTTATTGCCGATGGTTAAACCCTGTTGCATGCGTCAAAATTGGCGCTGACAACCTGTCGCTATCTCTGGTTGATAGTGGCTATACCCGGCCGTGAGAGGAGTTGCCCTCTTACAAGCCTCACCGAACTCAACAATGGAGCGAATCCAAATGGTAAAACGATGGCTGTGCCCCTTGATCCTGGCAACGATAATTCTGCCCAATATTGCCGCGGGCACTGGTTGCACCTCGGCCGAGGCCGTCTCAGGATGCACTGAAGACAGCGGCAATGGCGGCGCCTTGTTTCGGTTTTCGGGGAAGGAGTTCCACGAAAGCGATCTCAACATACAAGTTCGCGAGCGACTGCACCAACTTGCCAGCAAATATTACCAAGAGCGTCGCTTGCTGATGGACAGCGCCGTATGGCAAATCTATTTAACCAGGGAGGCGGAACGCCAGCAAAAAGAGCCGGAACAGGTGGCTATGGAGATGATCAATCTGGTCCAGCCGACAGAAGAGGCAATGACCAGCTTCTACGAGGCCAACAAAGAGAAAATTTCCGCGCCATACGATCAGGTCAAGCGACAGATTTCTCAGTTTCTGATGCAACAGCAGGCATTGGAAGAGCGCTCCAAGCTGGTCGAGTCGATAAAAAAAGAGGGGGAATACGCATTTCTGATCGACAAGCCACAACCGCCGGTTGCCACTATCGATACGGCAGGGTTCCCCAGTAAAGGTCCAATGCTCGCGCCGGTGGAGGTGGTTGAATTTGCTGATTATCAGTGCCCCCACTGCAAGACTGCATCCGAAATCATGCAGCGACTGGAGACACAGTATGGTGAAAAGATCCGGGTGGTTTTCATGGACTTCCCGATCAACCGCTCCGGCATCTCCCTTAAAGTTGCCGAAGGCGCCGTCTGCGCTGACCAGCAAGGCAAGTTCTGGGTCTACCATTATGGCGCCTTCGAGCTGCAGTCCTCCTTGTCAGCCAGCTCACCACTTGATCTGGCCACTAAGATCGGACTGGACACCGCACGATTTAACGACTGCCTGACGGGAACCGAAGCAGCTGCAAAAGTAGCAAAATCAAAAGCGGAAGCGTTGCGGCTCGGGCTGGACAGCACCCCGACTTTCTTTGTTAACGGCATCAGATTGAATGCCGCGACAAATTTGGAAAATGAGCTAAGCGAAGCAATTGAGAAGGCACTGAAAGAAACCGGTTCCTGAGCGCGTGAATGAATCCGGATGGATGAGGGATAACGGGAACTCAAACACCGGATTCCGCTGCGATATACCGACTAAAGGCTTTGGTAAATGTGCCGATAAAAATTAAGGTTAGAAACCCCAAGGTTTTGTTCCCGCCGCGAACAATGAGAGAGTACAAAGAGGAGAGGGGGCGCAAAAATGCAACACGAACGACGCTCAGGCCGACGGCATCCGGTTCTATTATCGGTCGAACTATGCCAATCCGGAAAGATGAGCATGCGCTGCAGAGTGCACAATATTGCACCTGAAGGGATGCTGCTCGAAAACGGATCCGGTCTGTTGAGTATCGGCTCCAAGATTGAATTGCAGGTCAGCTGGGCCGATTGCAGCTGGACCATACCCGCAACCGTAACTCACTGTAATACCAACTGTATCGGAGTCATGTTCAACGAACGACAGCCGTTACTCTTCCGCACAGTGACCCAGCCACCCGGTAGCATCAGACAACCCGCTACCGGCCAGCACAGCATAATTGCAAAACCTTCATAGGAACTTATCGGGGCGGTAGCATACGCCGTTCCCGCTTACTGCCGCTCGTTTTTCAGGGCCAGCTGGTAAAGCCGGTTCTTCTTCTCGCCCGAGATGCGTGCAGCAAGGGATACCGCCTGTTTCAGGGGCAGGGTTTCCCGAAGTATATCGAGTACCCGCTCTGCCTCTGCCGAAACAGAATCGCAATCTTTTCGGGCACCAGCCACCAAAACGACAATCTCCCCTTTGCTCTGATTGGAGTCCCGCTCGACAATTGCGCTAAGTTCACTTAGTTGGGCTGACAGAATAGTCTCGTGAATCTTAGTCAGTTCGCGCACCAGCACCGCACGGCGATCGCCGCCGAATACCATGCTCATATCCGCCAGTGACGCCACTATCCGATGGCTGGATTCGTAAAAGAGAAGCGTCGCATCTTCCGCAAGCAGGCCGCGGAAAAACTGCTGCCTGGCACTGGCAGTGCGCGGCGGAAATCCTTCGAAGCGAAACCGGTCTGGGGGGAGTCCCGACACCGACAACGCGGCGACTGCGGCACAGGCACCCGGCACAGGCGAAACCCGAATCCCGCTGCGATGGCACTCCCTGACCAGCAGAAATCCCGGGTCGCTGATCAGCGGTGTGCCTGCATCCGACACCAAAGCGATCGACTGGCCCGCGCCAAGGCGCTCGATCAGTCCGTCCAGCTGCGCCTGTTCGTTATGCTCATGCATCGCAAAGAGCGGCGTGGCAATACCCATGTGGTGCAGCAGCGGTTTGGTGTGGCGGGTATCCTCGGCTGCGATCAGGTCAACCTGTTGCAAAACGGCTATGCTGCGCGCCGAAATGTCACCCAGATTTCCGATCGGAGTTGCGACGACATAGAGCACCCCTTTGTCGATGCTGCCCACTAACCTCACCATCCTCGGTTGGGGTAGAATAGCGCAAGAACCGGAAGCGCTGTGGGTACGCCTGAGCTGTTTGCGCTTGCTTCTGCATCCATGCAATCATTGAACATCGCCACATCGCACCTCGAACATTAATATACCCGACCGGCATAAAACACTAGACCTATCCGCTATGCAACCAAAAAAATGGAATACCCTGCGTTGTCTGTTGCTGATCGTACTGCTGGCGGGCTGTGTCCCTTCGCCGCAATTGCGGCCCGACCTGCAGCGGGCCACCCGCGATCCCCTGGTCGAGCAAGCCGAAGGCTACGCCAGCAGCGGTGATTATGTGGCAGCGGCCGAACTGTTCGAACAGATTGCAGCGGAAAAACCTTTCGCGGAGAACCAACGACTGCTGCTGCGTGCCGCCGAGAACCGCTTTCTGGCTGCCGACCCAAACAGCGCTGCAGCACTGCTGGAGCGTATCAACACGGCCGAACTGCCTATCCTCGATTTCCAACGCCGCCTGCTCACCGCAGAGATGGCGATCGCGCGCAATCGTCCGGACGAAGCGCTGACGCTCCTCTCGGCAGCCCCACCCGAAGCGGTCAGCATCGATCTGCGTCGGCGCTACACAAAAGACCGGAGTGAGGCATTTCGCCTCTCCGGCAACCCAATGGAGAGTGGCCGCGAACTGGAGAGTCTTGACCAGCTGCTTGACGATCAGACTGACAAACTGGAAAACCAGCTGGACATCATCCGCACCTATGGCGCACTAAGCGACATGGTAATCCAACAGTCACCACCGCCAGCCGACACGCAGCGCGGCTGGCTGGCAATGGTGCGAATCCTAAAGGAGTTTGCCAGCGATGAAGCGCTGATAAGGCTGAAATTCAGGGAGTGGCGCAAAACGCATCCCGCACATCCAGCCCTGCCTGAACTGCTCGATGGTTATTTCCTGCAACTGCAAAGCCAGTTTCTTAAACCCCGCAACATCGCGGTACTGTTGCCGGAGTCCGGACCCTACGCACGGGTAGCCTCACTGCTGAGGGACGGCCTGCTTGCAGCTTACTTCGCAGCGGAGTCAACGGCACGGCCGCGGCTCTATTTTTACGACAACAGCAACCCGGAAGCCACATGGCCGCTGTATCAGGAAGCCGTGGAGTCGGGTGCCGATATGGTGATCGGCCCTCTGGACAAGGAGAGCGTGGCGCAGCTCAACCGCGCCATGGAGCTGCAGGTGCCGGTACTCGCGCTGAATCAGATTGCATCCGAAAGTCTGCCCTCACCCGACCTCTACCAATTTGGCCTGTTACCGGAAGATGAGGCTATCCAGGTAGCCGACCGGGCCTGGACTGACGGATATACCGTCGCAGTGTCACTGACCCCGGCAGGCGACTGGGGTGATCGTATCGCAGCCGCGTTTCGTGCGCGCTGGGAGGAGTTGGGAGGCGTGCTGGCCGAGCAGCAGAGCTACGACGACGAAGCGCACGACTTTTCCAAGCCTATCCAGGCGTTGCTCAATATTGACGAGAGTTACCAGCGCCATAAGAGCCTGCAACAACTGCTTGGCAGGAATCTGGAGTTCCAACCCCGGAGACGCCGCGATGCGGGTTTCCTTTTCTTGGCGGCAAAGTCCCAGAAGGCGCGCCAGATCCGCCCGCAATTACAGTTTCATCATGCGGCAGATCTGCCGATTTACACCACTTCGCATGCCTATTCGGGCGTTGTATCGCCGGATGAAGATCAGGATCTGAACGGCATAAAATTTCCGGTGACGCCGTGGTTGCTGGTTGCCGCAGATGAATCCGACCAGCTCTCATTGGAACATTTGCGCCAGCTATTCCCCAGCACCCCTCCCAGCTATCTTCCCTTGCTTGCCATGGGTATAGACAGTTTGCATCTGATACCCCACCTTGCGCGTCTGCAGAGCAGCCCCCGGGAAATTCTGGAAGGCAAAACCGGCAACATTTTCATGGACCGGGCAC
Organism: Chromatiaceae bacterium; assembly: GCA_024235255.1. Taxonomy (GTDB): domain Bacteria; phylum Pseudomonadota; class Gammaproteobacteria; order Chromatiales; family Chromatiaceae; genus HKST-UBA178. Next base: position 87,592 of record JACKMT010000005.1, on the reverse strand, counting down.
ATCACCTGCGTAGACAGATGCTCTGGGCAGAGATGGTAAGAGGGGTTCCTCAGGTCACCGGCTTTTCACCCAGATTGGACTCCGGTATTGGCGCCTTCCCCGAAGTACCGCCGCAAGCTCCGGATGCGCTGCCTGAACCGCTGGAACAGATACCCGCACCGGCCGGCAACAACACAGTTCGCAAAAGCGAAACTTGAAGCACCATGCCTCACCCCAGGGATCAGGGAAGTCAAGCGGAAGAGCAGGCCCTGAGGCACCTGCTTGCTCAGGGAATGAAGCTGGTGGAGCGGAATTTTCACAGCCGCCGCGGGGAGATCGATCTCGTGCTGCTTGATGCCGGGACGCTGGTTTTCGTCGAAGTTCGCTCACGCAACAATGGAATCTTCGGTTCTGCGGCTGAAAGCGTTACCCGAGCAAAGCAGCTGCGGGTGATTCAGACGGCGCGGCACTTTCTGCAGGTCAGAAAAGAGTGGGCAAACACACCCTGCCGTTTCGATGTCGTCGCCATCACCGGCAGGTCGAACAGAGCGATCGACTGGATAGAAAATGCCTTCCAATCAACCTAACGTCCGTTAGCGCTATTGTAGATACGCAGTGGAAACGACAGATATATGAACCTGATCGAACGTGTAACCCAGAACTTTATCTCCAGCATAGAGACTAAACGGGAAGCCTTGCCAGTTTTACTGGAGCCTATTGCGAATGCATCGAGGTTGATCATCACATCGTTTCTTGAGGGCGGTAAAATTCTCAGCTGCGGCAACGGTGGTTCCGCTGCGGATGCACAGCATTTTTCATCAGAGATGCTCAACCGGTTTGAACGGGAGCGCCCCGGCCTTCCTGCAATCGCGTTGACTACCGACACCTCGACACTCACTTCCATTGCCAATGATTACGACTTCGATGAGGTATTTGCCAAGCAGGTCCACGCCCTCGGACAGAGCGGGGATATCCTGCTCGCCATCACCACCAGCGGCAACTCAGAGAATATTAATGCCGCAGTTGGGGCGGCACACGAACGCGGCATGCTGGTGGTCGCACTCAGCGGCAGAGACGGCGGCCGGCTTGGATCGCTGCTGAGCCCGGCCGATGTCGAAATCCGCGTACCGGCGGATACAACCGCACGCATTCAGGAGGTGCACCTGCTGATCATTCATTGCCTGTGCGACCTGGTTGACCAACAACTGCTGGGTGAGGAGGTCGAATAACCGGAAATTGGCAAACGGAGGTCACTTGATCGGCAACCAACCACAATTCAACGCGGGGAAAGTGTTATGAAAAAAGCCTTATTACTCATCTTACTGCTGGCAGTTTTTCTGCAAGGGTGTGGGGCAGTGCTGGTCAGCGGTGCTGCCACCGGTGCTGCGGTTATCCATGACCGCCGCTCTGCCGGCACCGTCCTTGATGACAAAAACATACAGTTCAAAATCATGTCCGGGGTAGCCGGTGACGCGGATCTAAATGAACACAGCAGCCTTTCCGCCACCAGTTACAACTATGCGGTGCTGCTCACCGGCCAGGCCGAAAATGAGAGTTACAGGGAACGCCTGATTGAATTGGCGCGCAACACACCGATGGTAAAGCGCGTAATCGATCAGCTTGAAATCGGATTCCCAACGACCATCGCTCAAGATACCCATGACACCTACCTGACCGGTAAAGTGAAACTGGAGCTTTTGAATATAGGCATACCCAGTTTCGATCCCACCAGGGTAAAGGTGGTTACCGAGAAAAGCGTGGTTTTTCTGATGGGCTTGGTTACCCAGGAGGAGGCTGCAGCGGTGGTCGAAAAAGTACGCTACATTAACGGCGTAGAGCGGGTGGTCAAAATATTTGAATACATCTGACCTTGCACCAGCCGGCAGGCTTTCCGCTGAATTTCTAAGCGAACTGGTCTCTATTGTCGGTGAAAAAGCGCTGCTCACAGACCCGGGGGACTGCTGGGCCTACGGCTATGACAACAGCCGCCGGCATGCGCTCCCGCAGGCGGTGGTATTCGCGGCCAGCCACCCGCAAGTGGTCCGGATTGTCGCGTTGTGCAACCGGTACTCGGTCGCGTTAACCCCCAGAGGCGCCGGCACCGGCACTACCGGAGCCACGGTACCCGACCATGGCGGCGTCGTGCTGAGCCTGGAGCATATGAACCGTATACTGCACATCGATCCGGACAACCGCACCGCCCGGGTGGAACCGGGGGTGACCAACCAGGAACTGCAGGACGCGCTCTCCAAGTACGGTTTTTTCTGGCCGCCGGACCCAACCAGCGCCGCAGTCTGTACGCTGGGCGGCAATCTGGCCTATAACTCGGCGGGACCGAGAGCGGTCAAATATGGCACACCCAGGGAAAATACCCTCGGCCTGCGCGCCGTGACCGGCAGCGGCCGGGAATTCCGTACCGGTGTAGTCACTACCAAAGGTGTGGTGGGTTATGATCTCACCCGGCTGATCATCGGCTCCGAAGGAACCTTGGCAATCATCACTGAAGCGGTACTCAAACTGACTCCGCTGGCCGAGGCAAAAACGACCCTGCAGGCCAGTTACCGCAGCATTCATTCCGCAGCCGCCGCCGTGTCGGCGATCATGGCACAACCGGTAACGCCCTGCGCGCTGGAGTTCATGGACCGCGCCGCAATCGAGATGGTGCGGAGTTTTTCCGGGCTGGATCTGGAACCCGCAGCGGGTGCCTTGCTGATGATCGAAGTTGATGGCCCGACCCACTCCCTGGAAAACGCTGTGGAGGCGATAAAATCTGCAGCCACGGTGGATGGGCTGATCTCGGTCCGCGGCGCCAGCAGCCCGGAGGAGATCAAGCTGCTCTGGAATACCCGCAAATCTCTCTCTCCGGCACTGCGCAACGTGGCACCCAAAAAAATAAACGAGGATGTGGTGGTCCCTGTGTCGCGCATTCCGGATCTGATCGACGGACTGGAACAACTCTCCAGTGAGTACGATATCCGTATCGTCAATTTCGGCCACGCAGGCAACGGCAATATCCATGTCAATCTGCTCGCCAATCCGGAAAACAAGGCGGAGATGGAACGAGCCATGGCCTGCCTCGATGCCACCTTCGATCTGGTTTTGAAACTGGAGGGTACCTTATCCGGAGAGCACGGTGTCGGCCTTGAGAAGCGAGACTTCATCAGCCGTGAAGTTGATCCGGTGACACTTGAACTGATGCGCGGAATCAAATCCCACTTCGACCCGAACAATATTCTCAATCCGGGTAAATTGCTGCCGGCGGCAACGGTCAGCTCCGAACTCGGCGATTAGCCGGATAACAAAGAGATTCTGAAACCGCTACTGACGGCGCAATGGACAGGCTCTCCGGTCATAGGATTCACCAAGCGAATCCCAGGCATAGTCCAGCGCATTCTGTATCCGGGCGAAGAAGTGCCGCTCACCCATTTTCTCAATAAGTCCGGTCGCGCGGATGGTATCCATAAACTGCTTCTTCATACGCGCCACCAGAATATGAATGCCGTTGCTCTGCAGACGCTCGGCCAGGTGATGCAGCACCTCCTCACCCGTCGAATCCAGCTGATTGATCCCTTCACCGTCTATGATGATGTATTTCAACGCCGGCTTTGACGCAACCACTTCGAGTATCTTGTCTTCAAAATAACCGGCATTGCCAAAATAGAGCGAACCGTCGAAGCGTACCACGGCGATTTTCTCGCTGGTCGGCAGCCGGTGCACCGAGATATCGCGCATTGTCCCGTCACTGTAACGGGAGAGTTCCGCAACCCGCGGGCGCATGGAGCGGATAAAGAACAGCAGTATCGAAAGGCCCACCCCGGTAACTATGCCCCACTCCAGGTGCGGTGCCAGAATAAGCGTGAGCACGAAGGTAATGACCGAAATAACGCCATCCTGGTGTTCCGCTTTCCAGGCGTGAATCACCGGTTGAACTTTTACCAGATTGACTACCGCCAGGATGATCACCGCTCCCAGCGTAGCGTTGGGCAGATGGTAAAGCAGCGGCGTAAGAAACAACAGTGCGACAGCAACGACAATACCGGTAACGACGGAGGAAAAACCGGTTCTTGCGCCGGCATCGATATTCACTGCCGAGCGCGAAAAAGAACCTGAGACGGGGTAGCCGGAAAACAGGCCGGAGACGACATTGCTCAGCCCCTGTCCGACCAACTCCTGGTTGGTATCCAGACGCTGTCTGGTTTTCGCCGCCATAGCCTTAGCAATGGCGATCGCCTCCATGAATCCGATCAACGCAATCACTACCGCGCTGGTAACCAACTGCCCCATAATGCTGAAGTCGAAATGGGGCAGGGAGAACCCAGGCAGTCCCTCGGGAATTCTCCCCACTACGCTGCCGCCTGCCAGCTCGAATCGCGTGACCCATGAGAGCAGTGTTGTCAGCGCCACTGCCACCAGCACGTTGGGAAGTTTGGGGAAATAGCGCTTCATTCCGAGCATCAGGGTAAGTGCCAGCACTGCCATCCAAAACGTGGGCCAGTGGGTTTGATCCATCGCCGCCAGCAGCGTATTGTGAACCGTCTCATAGTGGTGTTCGGCTTTTGCCGCAGTGACTCCGAAAAGCTTGCCCAGCTGGGAGGTCGCAATGATCAACGCTCCGGCATTGGTAAAGCCGACCACCACCGGGTGGGAAAGCAGATCCACTACCACGCCGAGCCTTAGAAAACCGAGTGTCATCTGAAAAATACCGACCATTACTGCCAGCAGGATTGCATATGCAACAAATCCTGCCGTTCCGGTTGCCGCAAGTGGGTGCAAAGAAGCAGCGGTGAGCAGTGACACTACTGCCACCGGCCCGGTCGCGAGCTGATACGAGGAGCCGAACAGGGCGGCAACAATCGGCGGCAGGAAGGAGGCATAGAGCCCATAATAAGCCGGTAATCCGGCCAACTGCGCATAGGCCATGGACTGCGGGATGAGCACCAACGCAACGGTGATACCGGCTATCAAATCAGCCCTCAGCGTATCGCTGTTTCGCAGTTGACCGATCCAAGCGAAGAAAGGCGTGAAGCGTCCGGGTACTGACCTGAGTATTTCTAAAATCCAGTTCAAGAACTTATCCTAAAATACTACCCAGTGAAGCCTACCGGAAAGCAGAGAGATCCTGGTGCGGCAGGAAAATCGAAACAGAATATTATGATTATCTTTTGTTTAGAGGGATATGCAACCGGCAGCGATACTCACTCATAACCATGCAGTGGAATTATCTGGTACCGGTGCAACGGCCATAGCACGTACTCATAAACGCTGGAAAGGCCGCTCCATACCCACCCGCCGGAAGCACTCAGTTCACAGGCGGGCAGGTATTCATTCAGTCAGCTAGGCTACTTTTTCTCGCTAGTCGTCGCGGCAGGCGCATAGTAGGGGTAGCCGAACGGCTGGTAGCCATAAGCCGGGTAGCCGTAGCCGTAAGCGGGATAGCCGTACCCATAGCCGGGATAACCGTAGCCGTAACCTGGATAACCCCAAGGTCCTCCACCCCAAGGTCCTCCACCCCAAGGTCCTCCACCCCAAGGCCCGCCCCAGCCATCGCTCCAGGGTCCTCCCCCGAACGGAAAGCCCCACCATGCATCGGCTGCCAACGGCGCCAAGGCAGCGGAAGCGATCAGAGCAGCTGCGAAAAAACGTTTAGTCTTGAACATCTCGATACCTCCGTTTCAGGTTATTAAAGCCCCCATCCATACATAAGACAGTAATCAACTTGTTTATTAAAAGCATAAAACAGATAGGTATGGCGAAGCTTGAGCCAGATCAACGTCGTGCATGATTGTTTGCTGATTTACTAATTCTTAACCGCCGAACCGATGCTCATGTCGAATCGATCGTTTTAATCAGGATATCAATCTGGCCAACCATGTTTCACTGGCTGCTCTGGTTAGATCCAATACCCCGGATGGATATAAACCCCCGAGCAATATCAGTAGCGCATAGGCACAAACCAGCAGCAGTTCGCGCATTCGCAGGTCCGGTGCATCAACGACCGCATCGCTGGTAACCGGCCCCAGAAACGCCTGCCGGTAGATGCTGAGAAAATAACCGGCGCCAAGCACCACCCCGAATAGCGCGGCAAGACCGGCACCGGTATGGGTAGTAATGGCGCTCACAAGGATCAGGAACTCAGCCGGGAATCCGGAGGTGCCGGGTACGCCCATACCGGTCAGGCCAAAGAACAGAAAGAAACTTGCCAGTAAGGGCATGCTCCGGGCCACTCCTCCCAGATGCAGAAGATCAGTGGAACCGATCCGGTGATGCAGAAATCCGGCCAGCAGGTAAACGCCCCCGGCGACTACAGTAAAATTGAGCAGTTGGAACAACGCACCCTGAATACCCTGCAGCGTAAAAGAGGCAATACCCAATATAACCAGCCCAACATGACTGATACTGGAAAAGGCGAGCATACGTCTGAGATTGGTCTGACGGATGGCAAGCACTGCACCGTAAAGTATGCCTGCCACACCCAGACCGGAGAGCAGCCAGTGAAATTCCAAAGCTGCCTGCGGCGCCAGTGGAACAACAAATCTGAGTAGGCCGTAGGCGCCCAGTTTCAAACCGGTGAGCAACGCCGCTATCGCCACCGGCCCCTCCTGTGCCACTACCGGTAGCCAAGTATGCAACGGGATCAGGGGTGTCTTAACTGCAAACCCTGCCAGCAACAGCAGAAAGATCAGGGTCTGGGTACCCTCGGGTACCGCTATCTGGAAGAGTTGCAGATAACCGAAGGCCAATCCCTCCGGAATGCCGGTGCCGGTAACCGCTGCATGGTTAAAAGCCAATAACAGGATGCCGAACAGCAGCGGCACCCCGCCAGCCAACATGAACAGCGTGTAATTAAGTGCTGCATAACGACGGTTGGGCCCAATTCCCCAGAGACTGATCAGAAAGTAGAGCGGCAGCAGCGTCATCTCCCAGAACAGGAAGAACAGGATAGTATCCAGCGCACAAAAAATACCCAGGGTTACTGTTTCCAGCAGCAACAGCAGACTGAAGTAGAGCTGTACCATGGCGCGCACACTGCTCCAGGAGGCGACGATCACCCCGAGAAACAGCAGCTGAGTCATTGGCAGAAACAATATCGATATGCCGTCCACTCCGACCAGATAACTGATGTGTAGCGTGGGAATCCACTGCATCCGTTCGACGAACTGAAAACCCTGGTTTGCGGAGTCGAAGCGCCATAACATTGCCAGCGTTACCAGCAGATCCAGCGCAGTGGCGCCCAATGCCACCCACCTGGCCTGACGCGCATCCCGAAACAGCCAAATCAACACAGCCGCTGCCAGCAGCACCAGCAGCATGGCGCTGAGAAAAGGGAAACCGCTGACGTTCGCCTGCACCTTCAACCGCTCCCGGGATTAAACAGTAGACTGAGGCGCTGCGCCGGACCGTCCACCAGCGCCAACCAGGGTTCAAGATAGAATCCGCCGCCGAGAAGCAGCAGAATTACCAACGCCGATACCAGTTTCTCCAAAGTGCTGGCGCGTTCGATTTCGGGCATATCCTCGGCAGGCGACGCCGGGGAGAGGAATGCCCGCTGGAACGCCAGCAACAGAAAACCTGCCGCAATCACATTACCCAGCGCCGCGGCAATGGTAACCAATGCCCCGAATCGGCGAATGGAATCCTCCATTACCAGATGCACGGCATCGAACCCGGGGGTCCCCGGCATACCGATAATCGACAGGCCCGCCACCAGAAAGGTGATGCCGAGCAGGGGCAGCAGATCGAACAGCCCTCCCAGTCGGGAGAGCAGCACACTCTGCGTACGCCGGTGAATCAATCCGATCATGAACACCAGCCCGGTAATAGCCAGCCCGAAATTGACCGACTGCACGATGCTCCCGGCAAACGAGTACTCACCCAGCGTAAACAGGCCGATGACCATTAAGCTGGTATGACTGACCACCGCGAACGCGAGCAGCCGGCGCAAGTTGACCTGCAACAGCGCCATCACAGCAGCATAGAAGACGCCGGCCAGGGCAAAAGCAACGATGTACCTGTGCCACTGCAGCACCGCCTCCGGCAGCAGCGGAAACACGAAACGCAGCATGCCGTATACCCCGGTCTTTAATCCGAGCAGGAATACCGGTGCCACAGCAATGCTGCCGTGTTCGGCAATAATCGGCAGCCATCCATGAAATGGGAATATCGGCGTGCGCAGGCCAAGCCCGTAAAACAGCAGGAAAAAAACAACCGATAGCATTCCGGCCGGCACCTCGACTGCCGCCAGATCGAAGAGATCGAAGCTCCAGCGACCTGTGGCATCGGCATGATTGAGTCCCAGCATTAGGGTTCCGGCAAGCAGCAGCACCAGGCCGACCCCCATGAATTGCAGAAAACGGGTAAGCGCCAGGTCTTTTTCCGGTGCGCTGGCCCAGCGCCAAATCAGATAACCGACGGGAAAAAACTGAGCCGCGGACATGAACAGAAACCAGAACAGATTGAGCGAAACCAGCAGACTCATCAATGTCGCTTCAACCAGAAAAACAACAGCCAGCACAAGGGAGAGCGGCTGCAGCCGGCGTGCCTCGGAATAGATCACGACCATCAGCGTCAACAGTGCGTTCAACAACACGAACAGCACAGTGATGCCATCGGCTGCGGCATGGTATTCAAGCGGTCCCAGCAACGACAGGCGTTCCGCAAACTGCATTGCCCCGGTACCGGGATCGTAAGTGAGGTAAAGATCCAGTGCCAGCAACAGCTCCAGCGCAGCTGCAGACAGTCCCACCCAGAGCAGATGCCGGCGTCCGTTCCATGCCAGTGCCACGGCCATCGCAAGCAGCGGCAGCAGCTGCAGCGTCGCCAATATCGGATAGTTTATCTGGACGGCCCAGGGCAGTTCGGTAAAGGTCATATGATCACCGCAAAGGTGGCCATGATCAGCAGCAGCAGATAACGCGGCTGACCGAGCAGCTCTTCAATCCGCTTGAGATAACCGCCGAGCAGATCGATGGCGCGCTTCAGGCCCTCGCCCGCACCCTGCAGCACCAGGTGCTCTTCGAACCAGTACAAAACCTTGGCGAGCCACTCCATCAGCCTGCCCGCCATGCCGCGACCATGGCCGACGGCGGTGTCGACATCGCCACGCCCCTGCCGCAGCGCTTCCCAGCGGGCCAGCGAGTTCAGGTTTCCTGCCTGGTCGGGAAGCCCGACCATCCGTGTCACTACCCGTTGGTCAAAATCCTGTAGATCCTGTGCCAGTGCATGGGTCGGCCGCAGCAGCAGCCAGTCGGCCATGGCGTCCAGCCAGAAACGCTGTACCGCCGCTGCATGAAGGCGTGTCCGACGACGCAGCCAGGCGGGAGCGCACGGTCCGGGGCCGCTTAACAGCTGCAGTAGCGCGGGTGCGTGCAGAAACTGATAACTACGCCATGCTGCATGCAGTGCCAGGTGCCAGGCGGCCAATTCGAACCAGCCCAGACCGCATTCCAGAAACATCAAACCCACCTGGGCGATGGTGGCAAAGATGAGCGCGCTCTTGATATCGGTCTGGACCAAACCGACGAGCCAGCCGTAGAGCGCGGTCATCAGGCCCAGCAGACCAGCCAGGATCAGCAGCGCCTGTACCTGAGCAAAGAGGGGTTCCAGCCGAATTACCAGGAAGACCCCGGCATGCACCATCAGCGATCCGTAGAACACAGCACTCGAGGGTGTCGGACCTTCCAGCGCACGGCTGATCCAAGGAGTGAACGGAACCTGAGCGGATTTGACCAAAGCCGCCAGCAGGAACCCAAGACCGATAAGCCCATTGAACAGCGGTTCCACCTCGCCACTGCCGGTCGCCATTTGCGGCCACTCGACACCTCCCAACCAGAGAAAACCGAGCGCAATGCCCAGAATGAATCCGGTGTCACCGATTTTATTGGTGACGAATGCACGGGTGGCATTTGCCCCAGCGGTTTTTCGCTCATAAACGTACCCGATCAGCAGATAAGAACTGACACCGGCCAACTCCCAGCCGATAAAGGCGAGCACCGCGTTGCCCGCCGTTACCAGCAACAACATGGCCGCGCTAAACAGGCTGAGGATCATGAAAAAGCGCTGAAATCCTGCCTCCCGGTGCATGTAGTCGACAGAAAAGGCGAGCGTCAGCAGACAGATCAGCGCAACCAGAGTAGCCATTGACAGCCCGAACGCATCCAGCGTGAAGCTGATCAGAATCCGGTAATCCCCGCTGGCCAGCCAACTCCCAAACACCAGCTGTCCCGGCGCCGCCCGGAACAACGCGCTGATATCCAGCAGCAGCAGCAGCAGCAACGGCATCAGCACCGCCACCATCGCCACCCGCGCGGTCGCCCGCTCTCCGGGCTCACCGGCCTGCCAACCAACGACCATACTCAGCCCGATCCAGCCGGCGGCCAGCAGCGGCAGCAGCGGGATCAGCCAAACCAGACTATGCAACATCGGTCGCTGCCAATTCGGCGGTTACCAGAACCGGCGCCACCGGGCCGCTCTGACCGCGGTAACAGTCGGCAGAGCTGGCCGCCCGGCGCGTCGCGGCCGCCTCTCCAATCCACGGAACAAAACCCTGATCGGGTTTAAACTCGGCGATCGTGCCGGAGTCGGGATCCAGCACCGAAAGCAGGATCCAGCCGTTGCCGATCAGCTCCTGCAACTCTGGCTGGCGGCGGTAAATTACACTGAGCGTCTCGCTACTGGCCTCCACCACGACCTGCAGCCGCATTGCCTCATGTATCTCGACCATCTGCAGCGGCAATCCGGTGCGTAAATCGGATGCAGTGCCATCCATCACGCCAAACAGGCCGGTTATGTTATGCGTCACCTTGGAACCGGAACCGTAGCGCCGGTTGTCCACCGTGGAGAAGTAGTACTCCAGATTGATGCCCGCGCCGACCGGCGCATTGGCCAGCAGCAGGCGCTCGAGCACCTTGCCATCCGGGTCAGTGGCGTAGTCATAGGAGATAAGAAACACCCGGCGGTCGAAGAATACGCCGCGGCTGATACAGCGGCGGCCGACGAAAGCCGCCGCGTTGGTGGCATGCCCCAACTCCGGACGCGCCTGACTGAAATCGAGGGCGCGCCTCTGCACATGCCGCAAAGCCTGATCCAGGCTAGCCGACTTAGGCGCCGAAGCCAGACGCCGGCAGCGCTCGTGCGCGTGACGGCGCCCCGCCTCGTTCAATGAACGCTGCAGCTGGGTGAACTCGTCCACCAGGCCGGTTGGCAGATCCTGCAGGTCGTACCATTCGATCGCCTCACTACAGGTATTGTGTTCGGCTCCGATGAACCAGGTTGTGGCAGGAATGGAAATACCCCGCTCGGATGAGAGACGCCGGCGAATCTCCGGCCGGTTCGCGATGGCAGCGGCGATTCTCGCGTTGGGCCCGCTGTGGCGGCCGCTGCAGGCGCCGCAGTCATACGCGGCGAGATGCGGATTATTCTGGCTGCTGGAGCCGTGCGCCATGATCACCACCAGCCGGGAAAACCGATCGATCAACCCGATATTGCGCAGCAGCGTCTCGATCCGGTCCAACTGCTCGACTTCAGTAAATCCGCTTCGCGGATGCTCGGGCGTCGGCTCGGCAGCGCCATCTTCGGCGGTCAGCGCCAGCCTGGTCGGCACCTCCAGATCGTAGCGACGGCGCAGACGCGACGACCGGATACCGAACCCCAACGGGAAGAGCAGTTTTCCCAGCAGTGCGAGCAGCGCACCCGGCGCCGCCAGCGCGATCAGCGGCACTGAACTGAACAGATTGCGCCGCATCTCCTGGTGCAGCAGACGCCCGAGCCGGAAGCGGCGGGCGCGCCTGACAATCCGCCGCCGCAGTAACGCCTCGCTGCCGGATCTGGGAACTTCGCGGATCTCATGCACCGGCTTCACCACCACGGGAGTCAGTTTGGATATCGCACCATCCAGATCGCGCCAGATGTTGGGAACATTGAAATGTGCAGCACCGCCATAAGTCTCCACACCGGGTTCGATCTCTTCCAGGTGACGGCGGAAACCCTCCTCCCGGTCGTCCATGCAGAAGACCAGTTGTGCCAATGCACCGACAACGCGCCCGGGCGCACGCCCGCGGTTGGCCAGCAGCGCGCTGAACAGCCGGTCGCGGTACTGAAGTTCGTAAGCCTGGAGCCAGATGAATCCCTGCTGCTGCGCAGCCAGACGCTCAATTGTCGCCAGCATCTCCTCCAGTTGCGGCTGCTCCAGAGCACGGATATCCGCGCCGCATAATCCGAGATGTTGGGACAGCCGGAACAGACGCCAGGCACTGCGGTAAACACTGTGTCCAAGGGGGCGATCGGCGGCAGGGCTCTGGCGCCAGGTACTGACCATATGCGCCAGATGCCACCAGGCATCCTCACCCGGTCCATGCTGCGCACTGTGCTCGGTCAAATGCTGCGCGAGGTCCGCGAGATACTCCGGCAGGCGTGCGCTATAGAGGGAATAACGGACTAAAAATTCGGCGCTGTAATGCCGAAAACGCCAGCGGATCAGATCCAGATTCGCTTCCAGCTGCCAGAATTGACTGCACAGGCGCTGGCAATACATATGCTCAAGCACTATTCGCACCGCCAGGTAATCAACCATCTCAACCCGTACGGACTCTGTTCCCGGAGCACCGGGATGCTGGTGGCGCCAAAGAAACATACCCGACCAACCCGGCAGCTCCAGCGCCAGCTGCTGCAGATAATCGGCCCACTTCTCCTGCCGCAGACCGAGCCGACGCAGCTCCATTACGATCGTCTCTATGGGATCATCAGGCAGCGACTCCAGGTGGCTGCGCCAGTCGGACATCTCCTCAAATACCCAGTTGAGGTCCTGGAAAGCGTTACGGCGCCATACCTGATAGAAGCCTTCAGCAACCGTTGCGCTGTGCCAGAAGGCGACCCCCTGGTCGAGATATCCCGCAACCTGGCGCAGCAAATCCTGGTGTAGATCCTCCCGCACGTCGTGTCCGGTAATAGCATGCAGAAACCCGGCCAGGGTCAGATCCCTGCCGACGCGTTCGAGCAACTGGCTCAACAGATGCTCCGACTCCTTGCGGATCAGCCGATCCATGGCCGGCTGTGCTGCGCTCTCCTCCTCACCGATGAGATCCAGCAACATCTTCTGCGCCTGCTCCGCCGACAGATCGACCAGATCTTCAGGATGCAAGAGGTAGTGGGTAAGTCCCAATCCCTCCAGGCAGGCATGCCAAAGCTCCGCTATCGCCGGCTCCTCGCCGTCGGTGCCGGTTTTACAAGCCGCAGCAAGCAAGCGGCTGCGATCAGCTTTCCCGACATCGGACTGGAAACGGCGCAACGCCTGCAGCTCCTCGATTTGCCAATTCAGCTGACCGGCGGTAACCGCTTTCAGCGGATGTAACAACGCAATCAGATAGAGATCCAGTCGGCGCAACTCGCGCTGCCCGGCGGACGCGATGACTTCCGCTGCATTCAAGTCCGGATCCGTTTGCAGCACTTTCAGCAGATCCGCCTGCGTTATACGCCCTGCGGCGTAGAGCGCCCGGAACTGATCAGGTGCAAGAAATCCACGCGCACCGGTAAGCCGTTCCGCAGCAGCCAGTGCCTCGGCAAAATGCAGGTGCTGGAAGCCATGAAGTGTATTGTGATGGACGAAGTCCCGGATCGGTGCCTGGCCTGGAAGCGTGTGTTCGAAATGACCGATCGCCTCCCTCAGTTGGTCGCGAATATCCTTTGCTTTAGGCGATGGCGCAGACATCAGACGCCGAACACCGAGCTGAAATGAGAGACCGAAGCGGATACCAGGCGCAACGCCGGAGCGGGAAAGAGACCCAACAGCACTATGCCGGCGGTCAGCACAGAGGCGGCGACCATTTCCACCCCGCGCAAATCCGGAATGTGGCGCATACGCGCGCTTACCGGTCCGGTAAACAGCCGGCCGACTGTACGGATCGCGTAAGCGGCGCTGATCATAACACCGAGGCTGAGCAGCAGCACCAGCCAGCCCCACCGCTGAAACCCACCGATCAGCGCGTGCAGTTCAGCGATAAAGCCTACGGTTCCGGGCAGGCTCACCGCAGCCACAAAAGCCAGCGTGGTAAGCACTGCAAAGCGGGGCGTTACCCGAACCAGCGAGCTGTAGTCGTCGATATTGCGGGTGTGGGTCCGTTCATACATTAGGCCGATCAGCAGAAACAGCGCACCCGCTACCAGTCCGTGGGCCACCATCTGCATGACCGCGCCGGTGAGGCCGGCCACGTTCAACGCTGCGATCCCGACCAGCACTACACCCATATGGCTGACCGACGAGTAGGCGATCATCGCCTTCAGGTCACTCTGCCGCCAGGCCAGCAATCCACCGTAGATCAGGCTGACGAGCGCCAGCGCGATCAACACGCCCTGCAGCGCCGATACCCCGTCAGGCAGCGTGCCGGTGGCCCGGATCAAACCATAGGATCCCATCTTCAGCAGAATGCCGGAAAGCAGAATACTGACCGGGCTGGGTGCCTCCACATGAGCCAGCGGCAGCCAACCGTGAATCGGAAAAATCGGCATCTTGACACCGAATCCAAGCAGAAAACCGAGAAAAATCAGGACCTGGGTCTGTTCGGGCAACGCTGCAGCAACTTTGGCAATCTCGGCCATCGAAAACGAGTGGCCGGGTACGATATCAAACAGCACCAACAGGCTGATGAGTAAAAAAACCGACCCACCCATTGTATAGAGAAAGAAATTGAGCGCCGCACCGTGGCGGTTGGCACCGCCCCAGCGATCGATGAGAAAAAACAGCGGGATCAGCGTCAGCTCCCAAAAGACGTAAAAAAGGGCCCAATCCTGCGCCAGGAAAACGCCCAGCATGGCGGCTTCCAGCACCAGCATCAGCAGATAATAGATCTTGGTTGACTGCCGGATATTGCCCGACGCCAGTATTGCGACAAAGCTCAATAGCGTGGCCAGCAGCACCATCGGCAAGGAGAAGCCGTCAACCCCGAGGGCGAAAGAGGTCCCCATGCGCGGGTTCCAGCGATGTATCTCAGCGAACTGCATGCCGTGCAGCTGGACGTCAAAACTAAGCAGCAGGCCCCAGGCGATTGCCAGTGTCAGCAACCCCGTGACAAGTGCTATGCTCCGGATTGCGCGTTCCGAGTCAGACGGCATTGCAGCGACCAGCGCAGCGCCGAATAAAGGTAGCATCAAAAGCAGCGTTAGAATGCCCATATCCGGAAAATCCATCTGGTCCAGCGCCCAACAAATGGATCAGCTTAAATAAATTTTAGGATTTAATAAATCACTTAACCCGATTAAAGGGTATAGTGTGGCCCGCCCCAGATTAATTTAAGGATCAATACACCACTGTTGCTTTGATATTGATTACAATTTTGTTTCAATGAAAAACGCGGTGAGCAGCCGCCTGTTGTTTGTTGTTATAAATTCGTTCAACAATAAATCATAATTTCAGGATCCTAATGTGACCAATTCACTTCAAAAGCTACTCCTGCTGTTTCTCTCAGTTGCACTCCCTGGCATTGCGCTGGCATCGGGCGGCGACGGAAGCCGGCTGGATCTCACCCACCACTGGGCGGGTTACACCGCAATAGCCATATTTGTGGTGGCCTACGGGCTGGTCATGGCGGAAGAATTCACCCACCTGCGCAAATCGAAACCGGTCATCCTTGCCGCCGGCATCATCTGGGCAATCATCGCCATGGTGTATCAGAGCCATCCGGAGCTGGGTGTCCATGTCACAGAACAGGCAGTTCGGCACAATCTGCTCGAATACGCCGAGCTGATGTTGTTCCTGCTGGTGGCGATGACCTATATCAACGCAATGGATGAACGCAATGTATTCGAGGCGCTGCGCTCCTGGCTGGTGCGCAAAGGATTCGGCTTCCGCTCGCTGTTCTGGATCACCGGCATCTTGGCCTTCTTCATCTCGCCGGTGGCCGACAACCTCACTACAGCGCTACTGATGTGCGCGGTGGTGATGGCAGTGGGCGGCGACAATACCAAGTTTGTGCTGCTTGCCTGCATCAATATCGTGGTGGCGGCAAATGCCGGCGGCGCATTCAGTCCGTTCGGCGATATCACCACGCTGATGGTATGGCAAAAGGGCGTGACAACGGCTCAGGGCGTGGTCGATTTCTGGGCCTTCTTCGCCCTGTTCATACCTTCGCTGATCAACTGGTTCGTGCCGGCAGCGTTCATGATCATGGCGGTGCCCAATGAGAAACCCACCGGTGGGGGTAAAGCGGTTCCGATGAAGCGCGGCGCAAAACGGATCATCTTCCTGTTCCTGATGATCATCACCACCGCGGTCAGCTTTCACAACTTCCTGCACATGCCACCGGTCATCGGCATGCTCACCGGCCTGGCATACCTGCAGTTCTTCGGCTTTTACCTGAAGAAAACCTTTCACATGGACCGTCCCTTTTCGCTGGATGATGAGACCGAAATGGAGCATGACGCCCAAATGGGCGATCCGGTCGCGTTTGACGTGTTCAGAAAAGTTGCCCGTGCGGAGTGGGACACCCTGTTCTTCTTCTATGGTGTAGTACTCTGCGTCGGCGGTCTCGGTTTCATCGGCTATCTGGCCCTGGTGTCTGAATTGATGTACGTTGGCCTCGGCGCTACCTACGCCAACGTGATCGTCGGCCTCCTCTCCGCCATCGTCGACAACATTCCGGTGATGTTTGCGGTGCTCACCATGATGCCCGATATGGCCATGGGCCAGTGGTTGCTGGTAACCCTCACCGCCGGCGTCGGCGGCTCCCTGCTCTCGATCGGGTCGGCTGCGGGCGTCGCGCTGATGGGCCAGGCACGCGGTAAATACACCTTCTTCGGCCATCTGAAATGGACCCCGGTGATCGCATTAGGCTATGCGGCGAGCATATTGAGTCACCTCTGGATCAACTCGCGCATGTTCTGATAGGCATTTCGCCGGAAAACCAAACCGGATACACCTTTATTAGTCCGAGTTTCGCTGCTCCCCCCAGAGCAGCGAAACTCCAACCGCTCAGCAGCATTTGCGGGTTATTGGTAGCAGCACGCCACTACTCCCTTTAGTTATCACACCTCGGTTCGCGCCCTTTTGCCGGACACCGACAGTTGGCTTCGGATATACCGTGCAGTCGCTCCTCCACCAACGGCGCCAATTCGCCTGCAACCCGGCGCTCTATCCGGAACCTCCCAAAGTTTTTTTCATAGAATTATCTTAGCCAATCATCAGCACAGGGATCGTCAGGATTTTTTGGGTTCGTGATATATTCCGCAATTCGATTGCCATGCCTTGAACTTGTATGTTGCGTTTTCATGGCTGACTGAATCGGTACTATTCCAGTTTAATCATACAGTTATCGCTGGATAGCATGGTGCAACACTTTAGGGAGATGAACATGTCCACACAGCATCCTGTCATTGCGGTTACCGGCTCATCAGGCGCTGGAACAACCACAGTAAAGCGCGCTTTCGAGCATATTTTCTACCGTGACGGCTTCAATCCTGCCGTTGTCGAAGGGGACAGCTTCCACTGTTTCGATCGGGCAGCGATGCGCCAGAAGATCACTGAGGGTTTAAGCCACTTCGGCCCGGACGCAAACTGCTTCGACAAACTCGAAGAGTTATTTCGGACATACGGCGAAACCGGTACCGGGATGAAGCGCTACTATCTGCACAGCCAGGAAGAGGCCGAGGAGCACAATGCGCGTCTCGGTACCGAAAAAAAAGCCGGTGAGTTCACCCCTTGGGAGGAGTTGGAGAGCAGCACCGACCTGCTCTTCTATGAGGGACTGCACGGCCTCGCGGTAACCGAACAATACAATATCGCCCAGCACGTCGATCTGGGCGTGGGCGTGGTGCCGATCGTCAATCTGGAGTGGATTCAGAAAATTTTTCGCGACAATGCAGAACGTGGCTACAGTGAGGAGGCAATCGTCGATACCATCCTGCGGCGCATGCCCGACTATATCAACCACATTACGCCTCAGTTCTCCCGCACTGATATCAACTTTCAGCGGGTGCCGACAGTGGATACCTCCAACCCGTTTATCGCGCGCGACATTCCAACGCCGGACGAAAGTTTCGTTGTCATCCGTTTTCGCGATCCGAAAAAACTGAATACGGACTTTCCTTTCCTGCTATCCATGCTTGAAGGATCATTTATGTCGCGGCGTAATTCGCTTGTGGTTCCCGGCGGTAAAATGGGCTTTGCAATGGAGATAATACTGCAACCTATCATCGAACGTATGATGGAGAAGGCAGGACACTAACAGAACAAAAATCGGGAACGGGTCTAAAAAGCGCCGTCGGACCAACCCCCGAACGGCGCTTTTTTACTGCCCTCTTTCAGCAACACGGCGCAGAGTGCCGGCTATTGTGGCAGTGGTACCGTTTTTCCGTTAACTGTGAGCAATCCGGATGATAAGGACGCCACGGTGGCAAGGTCTGCTCCGTCACGCTCGATGACTTGTTGTGACAGCCAGTGGTTCAACTGCTGGTCTACCTGCTGCTCAGCCAATAGATGCAACTGATCCTGGTCAAGCTCAGGAGCGTCTGCGCCCTGCGCAACCAGCGCTGCGATCTGCCGCTCCAACTCCTTGCCAACCTGCTGTACCAACATCGACCGGAGCAGCTTTTCCGGCACGCGCAACGACAGATCAGCCACCAGTTTTCCGGCGAGCGCCGGAATGTTGGAGATGTCCGCCATGGTCAAACCGTCGCCGCGCAGCGAAAACTCGCCCGCCACCGTTCCATCAGGTGTCACCAGGTGCAGCGGTTTTATGGTAATGGAGGGGTTGTTCTTCAGCAGCTCCGAGCCCAATTCCAGCATCAGGCTCAGCAACGCCATACTCCGTTGGGCATCCGACATCGTCTGGTTTTTGAGTTGCGCAATATTCTGCTGCAGCCGCCCCAGCGCCGGGCCGGAGAGCTGCTTCAATTCGACCCTCAACTCACCCGGTCCATAGACCTCGCCGCCCACCTCAATACGCTGCATGCGATAGCTGGCGACAGCCGAAACCAGTTCCGTCTCCTCCGCACTATCCACACTGACTGCCAGTTCATCCACGATAAGCTGTTCACTACGCTCAGCATCATGCAGCATCAGACGCTGCACCTTGAATTCACCGCTCCCCAGCATAAGTCCGCTTAAGCTGGTTCTGGAGTTGGATTCCAGCCGTGTTTCACCCAATTCTGCCAGTTTTTGACCGCTGCTGCCGATGCGCAAGTGCTGCAGTACAAATTGCAGCCCTATATCCCCGCTGCCTTCGCCGAACGTCATCTCACCGGTCATTCCGCCAAAAGAGAGGTCGGGCATCTCTGCCGACCCGGCAACATCAGCCGGAGGCAGGTTGACCCGAGTAGCCCCGCTGCCATTGAGATCCACCAGTGTGTGAACTTCCGCTGGATATTCCGGCGGGAAAATCGCTCTCTTCCCGAGCTTTATCTCACTGTCGATTTCCGCCAGGCCAAGACCGGTGGAGACGAGCGGGCCGTGGGAAATAGTGCTCCTCAGAGAAAGATGCCGGCGATCGGAATCACTCACTGCCGATGAATAGTCTGTACTGACAAGGAGAAAGGAGGTTTCCGCCGTGGAACCAAACCAACCGCGACTAAAACTGTGCGATATGACCTTAAGGCCACTCTGCTGTATCCGTTCCACTGCCAACTGGTAGCGTGCTTCGGCTTTAATGCCGATAACTGCCGGAGTTCCGAATACCGCAGCCAGCACCAGCAACGTCAATAGTGAGAACTTTTTCATAACACCAGTGGAAAATTTTTACCCAAGGAATTAACCAGCACCCTGAAGCTAAGGCAGAATCAACCCTGATTTCCCGATTTCAGCTGGGTCTTATTATATTGCGCTGCGGTTACGGATCGAACAATCGCCTCTACATCCAGCCCGGCTTCGCGCAACTGCTCGTCACAACTCGCGTGTTCTATAAAGTGATCCGGCAACCCGAGATTGAGCAGCTTGACCGGGTGCATCAGGCTGACGAGATATTCATTGACCGCCGACCCCGCTCCTCCCTGCACCACGTTCTCCTCCAGCGTCACCAACAGATCATGACTGTCGGCCAGCTGCAGTATCAGCTCCCTGTCCAGCGGTTTGACGAAGCGCATATTGGCCACGGTTGCATTCACCCTGTCGCCCACTTCCAACGCTCTGGAGACAAGGCTGCCAAATGCCAGCAGTGCGACGCCGCTGCCAGCGCGAATCAAATCCCCCTTGCCGATTGGCAGCGTATCCAGCGCACTGCTGACCTTGACACCGGGACCGCTGCCCCGCGGATAGCGGACCAGTGCAGGCCCTGGGTACTCGAAGGCGGTCTGCAGCATCTTTCGGCACTCATCCTCATCGGCCGGCGCCATGATCACCATATTCGGCAACGCGCGAGCATAACTCAAATCGAAACTGCCGGCGTGCGTGGCGCCATCGGCGCCCACCTGACCTGCCCTGTCCACGGCAAAAGTGACATCCAGATTTTGCAGTGCCACATCGTGGATCAACTGATCGTAGGCCCGCTGTAAAAAGCTGGAGTAGATCGCCACCACCGGCTTGCCCCCTTCGCAGGCGACTCCCGCAGCAAAAGTGACCGCGTGCTGCTCGGCAATGGAAACATCAAAATAGCGCTCCGGAAACTCTTGCGAGAAACGCACCAGTCCCGAGCCTTCGCGCATTGCCGGGGTAATGCCCACCAATCGTTCGTCACTGCGCGCTGCATCGCACAGCCAGTCGCTGAAAATCTGCGTATAGGTGGGGCTGCCGGCCGCCTTCTTCTCCATTTTTCCGGTGGCTGGATCGAATGGTGTCACCCCGTGATAAAAGCAGGGATCCGTTTCCGCATGGCGGTATCCTTTTCCCTTTTTGGTGACCACATGCAGCAGGCGCGGACCGCGCATGGTTTTCATGTTGTCAAGGGTGGTGACCAGCGTCTCCAGATCGTGCCCGTCAACCGGACCGATATAGTTGAAGCCCAACTCCTCGAACAGTGTGCCGGGCATCACCATACCCTTCATGTGTTCTTCCCAGCGCCCGACCAGTTCGCTCAGATTCGGCAGCCGGCTCAGAGCACTCTTGCCGCCTTCGCGCATCGTCGTGTAGAGCTTACCGGACAACACTCTCGCCAGGTGGTTGCTGAAGGCCCCGACCGGCGGTGAGATGGACATATCGTTGTCGTTCAAAACCACCAGGATATCAAGGTCCAGTGCACCGGCATGGTTGAGTGCTTCAAATGCCATGCCCGCGCTCATCGCGGCATCCCCGATCACCGCCACCACATGCCGCCGCACCCGCTGCTGTTTGGCCGCTGCAGCCATCCCCAGCGCAGCGCCGATCGATGTGCTGGAATGACCGGTGCCGAAGGTATCGTATTCGCTCTCTTCGCGCCGGGGAAAACCGGACAAACCGCCCTTTTGACGCAGCGTACCCATCCGTCCACGGCGTCCGGTGAGTATTTTGTGCGGGTAAGCCTGGTGCCCCACATCCCATACCAATCGGTCATCGGGTGTATCGAAGACATAGTGCAGGGCGATGGTCAGCTCGACAACGCCGAGCCCCGCGGCCAGATGGCCGCCGGTCCGGGAAACCGTTTCGATCAAAAAATCTCTCAGCTCATCTGCCAGACGCGGCAGATCGCCGCTTGGCAGACGCTTCAGATCCTGAGGTGAATCCACCGCTTCGAGCAAAGGATGGCGGCGCATCTTGCCGATACTGCCTTTGCCGTTGGATTTTGACATGGTCAATCTCTGGTATGGTTGTCAGCCGGTGAGGGAACTCCGGCTGAGGTTTACGCTGTCACCAGGCGCGGATTGTAGCGCATCCCACCGAGCTGGTTTAGATTTTCTTTACTCTGTCAGATTGCAGCAGCAGAAAAAACGCGGAATCTGTAGTGAATAAAATTGAACGCGTACAATGATATGATTGCCTGCTACACGCTAGGATTCCACCGCAATCGTCACGCCGGGTAGTCAAGGGCGCCCCTGCCCATGCTTGCGCCAGGCAAGCAGGCGATTATTTGCCGGCATGGCAAAATCTTCGAACAGCGACATACCCGCCGCCTCGGCCAGCCGGTTCAATTCTCCGAAGTCCCTGATACCGCTCGCCGGGTCGCGCGATTTAAGCCATTGGTCAAACCGGGCATTGCTCTCGCTGGTGTAGCGGTGCTGGTAGTTGAACGGTCCATACAGTGCGAATAAGCCATGCACGGCCAACACCCTGCCCACTCCCCGAATCATCGCCTCCACTTCCTCCCAATGCATAATGTGGACGGTATTGGCGGAAAACACCGCATCCACGCTACATACCGGCCACTCTGCCTGAGATACGTCCAGCAGCAACGGCGCCGCCACGTTGGACAGGCCGGACTCCTGCAGCCACATCCGGATACCGGCATGTTGCTCAGCCTTGTCGCTGGTCAGCCAAGTGAGATGCGGCAATTTATGCGCGAAATAGACCGCATGCTGTCCGGTACCGCTGCCGATTTCCAGCACCTTTGAACGCTGTGCAAACAGCTGCGATATCACCTCCAGAATCGGATCCCGGTTCTGGTCGCAGGACTCCGCGTACGGTTTCAAGACGACGGCTCCTGACGGTAAGGAGAAGATGCCGCAAGCGTCGCTATGTAATCGCTGACTGCTGCGCACTCATGTTGGACATAGCGCGCAATTGGTTCGCGAAACCGCTCGTCGTCGATCCAATGGCTGGACTTGGTTCGAACAGGTAAAAAACCTCTGGCCATTTTATGCTCTCCCTGGGCGCCCGGCTCAAACAGCTCCAGCCCCTGCTCGATGCAATACTCTATTCCCTGATAGTAACAGACCTCGAAATGAAGGGCGTCTATCTGTAGCACACAGCCCCAGTGCCTGCCATAGAGGGTGCGATCGCTGCGGTACATCAAAGCGCCGGCGATACACCGGCCTTCAATATCCGCCAGAACCAGTACGATCTGATCTGGCATCTGCCTGGCCACGGTGCTGAAAAATTCATAATTGAAAGTCGCCATACCCCATTTTTCCCGGAATGTCTGCTCGTAGAAGCGGGTGAAATCCCGCCAATCCTGCGCTGTCGCACTGTGGCCGTCGAGACGCCGGATCACTACACCGGAGCTGGCTGCACGACGCCGTTCCTGGCGGATATTTTTTCGCTTCTTCGCGTTCAGTCGACTGAGAAACGACTCGAAATCGCGATAGTGATGATTGCGCCAGTGGAACTGGCAGTCATGGCGGCTTAACAACTGCTGACCGAGAAACCGGTGCTCTTCGGGCAGTGGAAACAGGCAATGAAAACCGCTGCAACCCAGCTGCCGCGTCAATTGGATTGCCCGGTCGAGCAACAGAGGATAAATCGCCGCCTGCAGCTCCGGCCGGACCAACAGACGCTGCCCCTGGGCCGGTGTATACGGGATAGCGGAAACCAGCTTGGGATAATAGGAAAGGCCATTGCGCAGGTAGGCATCTGCCCAGGCATGGTCAAAGACAAACTCCCCATAGGAGTTGTGCTTTTCATAGAGCGGCATGGCACCCAACAACGCATCGTTGTCGTCATAAACCCCCAGATGCCTCGGCAACCAGCCAAATGTTTCCCCAACACAAAGGTGCTCTTCCATAGCGTGCAGAAACTCATGCCGCAGAAACGGATGGTTGTCCTGCACCAGCCGGTTCCACTGGGCTTGCGGTATTTCACTGATTGCGTTGTGTACTCTGACCTTCAATTTTCAACAGCGCCCGACAACTTCGTTATCCGCCTTCATATCGCAACCGGCCAGTTGGAATTCCATTATTCGACGAAGGATATAGGCCGCAGGCAAAACTCGACGCAAAGGGAGCTGCCGGCTCACCCATCACAGTGAATCCCACACTACCAGCTCGCCATGGTCCAGCACCGACACCTTTTCTCCGGGAAAATAGGCACTTAACTCCCGCTCCATAGTGTCGCTAAAAAGTGAAACCCTGGTGGTTTCAAATGGGATGTAATGATGCTGCAGTAACAACCAGGGGCCAAGAGATCAGGAGGAGTAGTTGTAGTTACCAATGATAAATCTGAGGTTTGGCATCACAGCCTCTGTTCCCTTTTGATTTATGTCAGGTCCTATCACACGCCCTGTATTGCTTCTATAATCCCTGCCTTACCAACATTAAAAGATTATTACAGATCATAAAAAAATGCGCCACGAAACAGACGATCTTCGCATCCAAGGCATGGGTGAACTCATTTCGCCTGCCCAGCTGCTTGCGGATCTGCCGATAACAGACAGCGCTGCGGAGACGGTGTATCAAACCCGGCAGGCGATCCATCGCATATTACAAGAGAGCGACCGGCGCCTGATTGTCGTTGTAGGACCCTGCTCCGTGCATGATCCCGCCGCAGCCTTGGAATACGCCGGCAAACTCAATGCGCTGCGACAAGAGCTGCTGGAGGATTTATTGATCGTCATGCGGGTCTATTTCGAGAAACCGCGCACCACGGTCGGCTGGAAAGGTCTGATCAACGATCCCGACCTGGATGGCACCTTCCGTATCAACAAGGGTCTGCATCTGGCGCGCCGCCTGTTGCTGGATGTCAATAACATGGGGTTGCCGGCGGGTACCGAGTTTCTGGACCTGATCAGCCCCCAGTATATCGCGGACCTGATCAGCTGGGGTGCTATCGGCGCCCGTACCACCGAAAGTCAGGGCCATCGGGAGCTGGCTTCCGGGCTCTCCTGTCCGGTGGGATTTAAAAACGGAACCAACGGCACGCTGAAGATAGCCCTGGATGCAATTCGCTCCGCTTCCCAGCCGCACCACTTTCTCTCTGTCACCAAAGAGGGTTTTTCCGCCATATTCGCTACCAGCGGAAACCGGGACTGCCATGTCATTCTGCGCGGCGGAACCCGTCCCAACTACGACATTGAAAGTATCAACATCTCCGCGGAAGAGATGGAGGCGGCTGGCTTCAAACCACGCATGATGGTCGATTTCAGCCACGCCAATTCGCGCAAACAGCCGCAAAAACAGCTCGACGTGGGGCGCGATGTCGCCGGTCAGATCGCCCGCGGCGATCCGCGTATCATCGGCGTTATGATCGAAAGCTTCCTACTCTCCGGGCGCCAGGATTGGCGCAGCGACCGGAAGCTCAACTACGGCCAGAGCATCACCGATGCGTGCATCAGTTGGGAAGAGACCGAGCCGCTCCTGCGCGATCTGGCCGGTGCAGTACGCAGCAGACATGCCTTCGGGAGTTGATCTATCTGAGCTGCTGGAAAATATATGCTACTGAATACACACTTGAGGAGCCTCTGATCGGTTCTTGGTCGGTGTCGATGAGCCCAAAATCACTGACTGCGGCAGTGCAAATCTTGCGAATAGTCTGGCTGTTTCCGGCGATTTGCGCCTTGCATTTAGTGAATTTTATTCACATAGCCGCTCGGCCAGAATGAATCAGAAGTTCCTTAAATTTGTCATCAGCTACAGTCAAGGTTAGGATTTTAGTTTGTCACAAATTTGCAATAAATCACTAGAGAGAGGACCCGATGGATATTCAAGACGAATTAGCCGAAATTGAAAGCGTGCCGACTAAAGGCAAAAAGAAGAAAGCGAAGCCGTACAAGATCCCCAATAGCTTATACGAAAAGGAGCTGTTACGACTGCAGGAGGAGTTGGTTCAGCTGCAGGAGTGGATAAAATACAAGAAACTCAAGGTTGTTGTGGTATTCGAGGGGCGCGATGCTGCCGGCAAGGGCGGTGTGATTAAACGCATCACGCAGTACCTAAGCCCCCGCGTCTGCCCCACCGTCGCGCTCTATACACCCACAGAGAGAGAGAAGACCCAATGGTACTTTCAGCGCTACGTTCCGCATCTCCCTGCCGCCGGTGAAATGGTGCTGTTCGACCGCAGCTGGTATAACCGGGCCGGAGTGGAACGCGTGATGGGATTCTGCACCGATGAAGAGTATCGCGAGTTCATGCGCTCCTGCCCCGAGTTCGAACGTATGCTGGTGCGCTCCGGCATTATACTGATCAAGTATTGGTTCTCGGTGAGCGACGAGGAGCAGGAGCGGCGTTTCAAGAGCCGCTTGACAGACCCGCTCAAGCGCTGGAAGCTGAGCCCAATGGATCTGCAGTCGCGTTCACGCTGGATAGAGTACTCTAAAGCAAAGGATGCAATGTTCGCCTACACCGACATAAAACAGGCTCCCTGGTACGTGGTCAATGCTGATGTCAAAAAGCATGCCCGGCTAAACTGCATACGCCATTTGCTGAGCCTTATTCCGTATGAGGATGTCACGCCCGAAAACATTAAACTTCCGGAGCTCAAAAAAGACACCGGTTACGTGCGTCCTCCGATCCAGGAACAGACCTTTGTGCCGGAATACTACTCATCTCCGGAGCAGACAGAAAAAATGATGAGCAAGAAATTTTAATGGATCAGGAAAAACAACGACTCGTCTGTTAATAATTGGGTAAAGCGGTCTCGCACTCGGTACTCCCATCAGCATGGGTGTACCGTGGGCTGAGACGCTGTTTACTCGGCACCGACTCCGCTTTTGTCGGCACTACGGAAAAAAGGACGTGGGCGCCCCGCCACTGGCTACTCGAACCCAGCCAATTGGTACCAGCGCTTCGCCTCCTCCAAATCCTTCTCAACCCCCTGCCCCTGCTCGTACATCATGGCGAGGGTCGTTTGCGAACCCACCAAGCCTTGTTCGGCTGCGCGCGTGAACCACTCGACCGCACGTTGACCGTTCTGTTCGACGCACTCCCCTTCGAGATACATAAAACCCAGGCCATGCTGGGCAAGCGACAACCCAGCCTCGGCAGCCGCCTTCATATACTTGTATGCCATCAATGCATTAACCGTCATGCCCAATCCATTCTGAGCCATGATCGCCATGCGGTACTGGGCATCCGGATTGCCCTGTTCCGCCAACGGCGACAAGGTTTGCGAGGCAATCGCAAAATGCTTACCCTCGAAGGCAGCTATACCACTACTCAGTTCCATATTCAGCTGATCGCCGGCACTCATATTTTCACCTCCAACGGCATTGACCGGTACTGCATGTAATCCGAAACGAGAAGTTCAGATCTGTGTTTGTATTTACTGTGACCAAACCTATTTTACACGGAGCAGCCAAGAGTTGACCGCACTTATTAAATGGTTTTACCGAAGTCACATTACATCGCAGCCAACATAAGCAGCTATTGCAACCTAGGGTTTTTCCTCCTTGTCTAAAGTTTTGATAGCATCTAAGCTTCAGACTTAAACACTTTGATAATTAAGAGGATATTTAGCACCATGTTGTTGTTTGCAGTAGCGCGAAATGCCTTGGCGGTAATTGCACTCCTGTTACTTGCCGGCGTTCCTTTATCGGTTAGCGCCACTCCTACCAGCCAGCGGTCGGATTTCCTTGAGGCAGAGCAAGCCCTGAACAGAGGCGATATGACGCAGTTCGAAGAGCTGAAGGCTCGCCTTGCCGGTTATCCATTGCTTCCCTACCTTGAGTACCAGGAACTGCTGAAAAAGTTGCGTCAGTTGGATCAATCAGAGGCTAAGCATTTTCTACTGCGGCACCAAGGCACCCCAGTCGCAGACAAATTTCTGCGAATTTATCTGCTGACACTTGGCGAGCAGCACAAATGGAACCAATTTCTCACGTTTTATCAACCCACCGATAGCGATCAATTGCACTGCTTCGAGCTGCAGGCATTGATTCAGACCGGAAAAACCAAAATTGCATTCGATGCAGTGGCGCCCCTCTGGCTGAACGCCAAGTCCATGCCCGGTGAGTGCGATCCGGTATTTGATGCCTGGCGTAAGGCGGGAAGACTTACCCAATCACTGGTCTGGCAGCGCATCGATCTTGCAATGGAACAACGAAACACCGGACTGGCAAAATATCTGGGGCGCTTCCTCTCGGAAGCAGATAGATCCTGGCTCGATCTCTGGCTGGAGGTCGACGGTGAGCCAACGCGAATTGAAGGTCGCCAAACATTTTTGGCCAAGCACGGTAAGCGTAACGATATTTTGCTGCATGGTTTCAAGCGGCTGGCCCGGCTGAGTCCCGACAGGGCGGAGGCCACCTGGAGAGTGCTGACCAAAACGTACGGATTCACCGAAGACCAGGCTTATCAGGCCGAGCGGGCACTGGTATTGGCCTGGATGCACCGTGACACTCCGGGTGCATTAGAAAAAATCGATGCCTTTTCGGTCAGACCGGATGACCACAGAATACATGAAGCACGCATCCGGGAGGCGCTCGCCAACCGGGCCTGGCAACAGGCGTTGGTTTGGATTGATGCACTCCCACCAGCGCTAAAGTCAAAGGAGAACTGGCGCTACTGGAGAGCCAGAACCTTGTTGGAAACGGGTAACACTGTTCAGGCCAACGCCTTGTTTCAATCCCTGGCCAAGGAGCGCAGCTACCATGGATTTCTCGCCGCGGACCGGATCGGCAGCCCGTATAATCTGGATAATACACCGCTTACTGTTCCTGCAGCACAGATTGAAGCCGTTGCCTCCCGGAGCGCCTTTCAACGTTCCGGAGAACTGCTTGCGCTGGGTCGACTTATCGATGCCAGAAGGGAGTGGTATGCGGAAATAAAAAATCTCAGCGTACCCGAATTACACGCCGCCGCGAAACTGGCGCAACGATGGGGCTGGCACCCGCAGGCTATTTTCACGCAGGCTCGAACCGGCTATTGGGATGATTTGGAACTGCGCTTTCCACTGGAGCATGAACAGCACGTGGATGCAGCCTCCTCTGCAAAGCATCTGGACAAAGCCTGGGTATTGGCGGTAATCCGGCAGGAGAGTGCCTTTTCCGTTGACGCAGAATCGCACGCCGGCGCGTTGGGGTTGATGCAACTCATGCCCGCCACCGCCCGCGGCACGGCAAAAGCCATGAACCGAAAAGTCCCCAAACGGGATGATCTGCTAACTCCCGCTACCAATATCGATATCGGTACCAGCTATCTGAAAAAAGTATACGAACGCCTCAATGATAATCCGGTGCTGGCGATTTCAGCCTATAATGCAGGGCCGCACCGCGTACTCAAGTGGTTGCCGGAAAAAGCGCTGGAAGCGGACCTGTGGGTTGAGACAATACCTTTTAGCGAAACCCGCCGCTACACCGAGCGAGTACTCGAATATTCTGTGATATACGATGAGCGGCTCGGCAACAGAGTGACACAGATTAAAGAACGCATGCCAATGATTCTGCCCGACAATTTCAAAATTCGTAATGCATCTCTTTAGGTGGTGGCGTCTCCTTCGCCGCAGGCTCAGACTTTTCAGTCTCCTCCTGTGATTCGTTCAGCTGCGCCAGAATCCTGGCAATCACATCGGCATCTGTGACCACCTGATAAAATCTGTGTCCGTACTGTTCACCCTCGCCGGGTCTGCCGCCTTTCCACACACGAACCGGCGCCTCCCTTACCACCAGCCAATGGCTTTTGCCCTGCAGATCGGCATATTTACCCACATAAAAACGCGCCCCACCAGGGTAGATCCCATCTTCCAGCCGAACCACTTTCAGCGCCAGCTCCGATTGCAACTTAACGAAAGCCGGCGTATCCAGTTCGATTCCGTTGACGTTATAGCGCATCATACGGTCGCTGCTGTCCTTTTCAATAATCGGCAGACCACTCGCGGCAACCACCTCAACACCCCGACCCAGACCGTTCGCGAAATCGCTCTTGCGCAATAGAGCCGAGCAGGATGACAGTTCGTCAGCGCGGTTTATCGCCGGTGAAATCATGATTTCCCGCTCCTCATCCGAGAGAAAAGTCGGGGCTTCGTTGAGAAAGGCGATGCCGAGCCCGAGCTCCAGTTCAGGCAGCCCGTTTTCACGGCTTTCGATGTTACGGGTATCCACCACTTTGAGAATTTTGCTGGCAAGCCCGCAGGCAAGGGAGACGCACAACCACTGATATTTGCTGTCCTCATACTCAAACAGACTGAGAATAACCGCATCGCCCTCGACGAAGGTCTTCTTTGCCCCATAGATGGCGAGCAGCCGGTTGATCGGCTCAAAAAAATTGCGGCTGAAATGGGATGCAGGATTGAGCTTCCGTTTGCGCAATTCGTGGATCATCTCGGTAGACCCGCGCACATCCGCCTTCAACACAACATGACTGCGAATTCTGTTCTGCTCCGGTTTTTGCTCCTCCGACAACACGAACTCATTGAGTGTCGCGTTGTCCCTGGAAAGCTCTATATCGGCAGACCGGGCAAGCACTCTAATCCCGTTCATGACCTGATGCGCACGATAAGCCTGCTTCAAATCGCGCCGAAGCACCGTGAAGTCAACCAGAAATCTAATCATCTGCCGGTGCCGGTACGCGGTGGAGATGCGCGTCCCATTCAACGTGGCGCTGTCCAGCAGCCGCATGGTCCCTTCCACATCCATCGCCGGCTGCATACCACGCAGCCGACGCACCAGAGCCCGCCTGGGAAGCATATTGGCAAGATAGTAATAGATCAGGCGCACCGGTAGCCGTCCTTCCAGCTCCTGATACAGCGGAGGAGCGGTATAACTGGCGATAATCTTGTGTCCAAGCCCGTGCTTACGCAGTTCTCGGAAGATCCGCCGCAACACGCGGTTATGAAATTGCGGCCAATGTTCATGGCTCCACAATGGGGTAATCTTGTTATCAGCGGGATCGATGCGCAGCCATCTTTGAGGTTCCGCAGAATTTAGCAGGGAGATCATATTCTCCGGTGTATCAAGCCAGGAGATGTGATCTTGTTCATATTCATCCGCCTGCAGCCCGTACTCAAGTAGATCGCTGATCTCATACAACCCGCTCAGGACCTCTTTGTCCTGGTGCCGTTTTGAGGCCGCTACCCGTTTTTTCCAGGCATCCTTCCCGTCAAAAAAGTAAGAAACCTCCGCCGGCCAAACATAGCTCGGCAGATAGTCTCTGAAAATTCCGACGACAAGCCTGTTGACCTGATCAAATACCTGCGGGTCCTGCCGGTCATTGAAAGCCAGTGGATAGTGGTTCATCCACTGTTCGTCCGCCCACACCGAGGGAATTTGCAGCAGCGGATTGAACAGGATTCCCTTCGGCACCGGCCAGTCGATTTCAAGCACCGATTTTCTGATTTTACAGAGACTGATCTCCTCCAGTTTCAGAATTTCCCGGAACAGCTTGCGATATATCCGGTAGCGAAACGCGGAATCATCCTTGGAAAGAGCCACTAAACGTTCGTGAATCATCACCGCCCGTCCACTGGCATGCGATTTATTCGCCTCCCGTGACTGCTGGAGTTGCGCCTGCAGGCGTTCAATCTCTTCAGCCGTCACTTGCAACAGGAACTTCACGACACCAAATTGAAGCAAGGGTATCAGGCCGGGGCGTGATCTCTTTTTCGCCAGGTCGACGGCCACCGCCATCATACCCGCATACGCCTCTTTGAGGCGCATCAGCGCTGATCCGTCACTGCGGGGGCGCGCATCAGCCGGACGACCAGCGGTGTATTCGGAAAGCTCCTGACGAATCCACAGATGGGTGTGATGCATGAACTTGGGACTGAGAACAACATCAATTCGCGTGTTGTCGATGCCCTTGGAGAAGCGCTCGAAACCAAGATCGAAAGCGTTGGTCACACGCATAGGAGCCAGGAACTCATTCAATTCCGGCTGCCAGAACAGGCGCTTCTTCAGCTGTTCAAACATGACATCGGCGGCAGACAGACAGACGACATCCGGCATGAACAGGGGAGTGCATCAGACTCATCCTGTAAGCTACTAAATCCGCGCCAAACCTATCGTAGCGAATCAACGCAGCAGCGCCTTCACCACCCGGTCTTCCAGCTCTATTCGACTGGCAAGTTGAACCCCGAGCATGGAAAGATCCTCATCCAGCTGATCCATCGCCTGCTCATGATTCTCCGTATCGTATTTATCGTTAAATGCGACAGATATCTCCGCTACTTCGGCGATTTTCGGATAAACCTCTTCAGCGACCTGCAATACCCGCGTACGGCGCTCGTCACCCTGGCTAATCCGGTTATAAACCTCGAAATGCCCGAAGGCGATATAGTCCACCAGTACCTGGCAGAACCTGCGCAACAGATCCTTGCTCGACCGCTCAGGTGTGTAGGGTTCCAAGCCTGCCAACTGGCAATATAACACCAGCATCTCTTGCCGCTCCGCGAGCCATTTATCGACCATTACACGGGTGCGTATCCGTCGCTCGGTTCCATCGTTATCTTGTTGCGTCGACATGATATCTGACTCTTTGATTTAATCGATTGATTGGCGCTAATTAAGACCGATTCTAACACAGCTCCGGCACTTCAATAGAAGCAACATGCTTGCCGTGTACAAGCAAGCGGAACTCAATCCAACAATATGTTCCCGGCACCGGCCGCTTGTCAGAGCGACTGAGATATCAATCTGTCAAGATTAATTCCCACCGAAACCAGACCTGCCGACAAAGCGGTTCAATACACTTTAACCGTGCACCAGAGTAAACTTGGAGCTAATTCTGAATGGAGAGCATGGACTATAAAGCAACTGCCGCCGCAAAAGGATGAATAAACGAATTCTATTCTCCCGTTTTATCTTGGTCGCACTGATCTATTCGGCCAATGCTCTCTCCGACCAATCAAACCGCTATCTGCCGTTGGCGGAATCCATGTTCGATATGATGGACGCCTTTTCGTCAACCTTCCAGAAACGCACCAAGGAGCGCGATAATGATTGGATCCGCAGGGAACCGAACCACTCTTCCTGGTTAGCAGGTACACCCTCCTGGGGTAGCGGCCCACCAATGAACATGAATGGAGTGCCCCTGTCACCCATGCTGTCGCCCTGGGGTCCTGGGGGCATGAGTTTTTTACCGGATTTCAGAAACTTTTCTCCGCCAATCAATACGCCTTACTATAACTGGCGCCCTGACTGGTCCAGAGCCACCCCGCTCGACGGGGAGTGGGAAGATGCTGTGGGTAACATATTATCCGTTGTCAATAACCGCTTCAGAATATCCCAGAGTTCGGACCGTTACAGCGAGGGATATTTGCTTACAGAGTCAGATAACATACTCTCTATGCAGGCGCGGGAGAGCCGCTATAAACGTTACTATGAATTTGCGCTGCATAACGACAAGCTGGTGCTACGTGACAATTCCGGAAATTTACTGCTTTTCCGCCGAATCAACCGTTGAGAACCGAAGAGAGGGTGTCACATCAACTTGTTCGAAAGCTGCCATTCGACTTTGATGAAACCCTTAATCACGGACACAGTAAGCCATGAGAATAAATAGAGTATGCATGCTGGGGGGCTGCGGTTTTGTGGGTTCCTATTTGACCAGCCGCCTGAATAGTTGTGGCATTAAGGTCAGAATCCCCACCCGCCACCCGCAGCGACACCGGGAAATAAAGGCGGGAGGGGAGGTTGAGTTGATCAGCCTGGACCTATTCGACCGGCAGCAGCTTGGCGGCGCAATGGAAGGATGCGAAGCCGCTATCAATCTGGTTGGCATACTCAACGAAAACCGCGTGGGCAAAGATTTCCACCACATTCATGTTGAGCTCGCGGACCGGGTGGTAGAGGCCTGCAAGACATCGGGCATTACCCGGCTTCTGCATATGAGCGCGCTTAATGCCAATGAATCCAGCGGGCCATCGCTATACCTGAAAACCAAGGGTGAGGCGGAGAACCGTACCCACACACTGGGCAAGCCTCAACTCAAAGTAACCAGTTTTCGACCATCTGTCATCTTCGGTCCGGGTGATAGTTTTTTCAACCGCTTTGCCGGCCTGCTCGCATCTCTGCCCGGACCGTTTCCCCTGGCGTGTCCGGACACGCGTTTCGCGCCTGTCTTCGTCGGCGACGTGGCGGAAGCCTTCGTGCGGGCTTTGGCCAACAAAGAGACCTGGGGGAAACACTATGAACTATGCGGTCCGGAATCCTTCACACTGCAGGAGCTGGTAGAGTACACCGCCGTGCAGTCTGGCTTAAACAAACGGATTATCGGACTGGGCGACCGGGCATCTCAGCTGCAGGCCAGGATTCTCGGCAAGCTGCCGGGAAAGCCGTTCAGTTACGACAACTACCTTTCGCTGCAGGTAAATAGCCTGTGCAGCAAAGACGGACTGAACGAACTGGGTATTTTTCCTACCAGCATCGACAGTGTCGTGCCCTACATGCTGGCGGATAAATCAGCTCGGCGCCTTTATCAGCAATTGCGTCGGCAAATCTGAACCTGCCTGCCGCTTTGTCAATATTCGGCAGCACGCCGCAGTGCTTGTATCTGCACCAAACGTTGAGCGGGCGGTAATTCACCCAGCCTTTCGCTGGCCGCATAAAAATCCTCCAATTTTCCGTTGGCGCGTTTTAGCAGCAGCTCGAAAACCGGCGTCCACTCCTCATAGGTTGCAATCGACGCCAGCCTTGCGTTGTTGAGCCGGCGCTGGAACCAGACGTCGTAACCGCTATATCCGTCCCAGCGCTGTTTCAATCTCTGATAATCTGCAGTAAGGCGATTGAATTCAGCCTCCTTGCCACGCGTCTTCTCCAACTCGCTTGCAGACGATCCATAAAGTACCTTCAAACGGTTGCGCGTCTCCATCAAAAGCTGAACAAACGCTCGTTGCCGCTGCTGCGAAAGCTGCCAGGCCTCGCGCTCCTGAGGGGATCGCGCTGACTCCAGCCATCTGGCGACTCCGGCCTGCTGAACTTGATTGGCGAATGCTTCGTTAAAGGCACTGTTATCGGTGACATAGAGTCGTTGGTGTGCCAGTTCATGAAAAATCAGTCCGGCGAGCTGCCAATCACGCCATCGGATAACCGTTCCGGGGAGGGGATCATCGAACCAGCCAAGGGTTGAATAAGCCGGCACGGGATCCAATGCAACATCCAACCCCTCCGCCTCGAGTTTTGACTTGTACCTCTGGGCGTCGCCGAGGTCGAAGTATCCCCGATAACTGGCACAACCGATCACCAGGTAGCACCACTGTTTCGGTTCGACGGAAAACTTTCCGGTCGCAACCAGACTCCAGACCACAGCCTCCCCCTCCACCGGGACGAAACTTCGGTAACTGCCGTTGTCTGGAAGCTTAAGGGTGTCGGAAGCGAAATCGCGTATCGACTGCGCCAGCAGCAGTCGCTCCTTCAGCACGCCATCAGTTGTACTCTGTTCCAGCAGCTGCCGAATGGGTTGACGCTTGGCCATTAGAGAGAGATGACCCGAAATCGCCTGACTGTAGTAAGAGACTGAACCGCAACCGCTCAAAAGAGGCACCAACAAGAGTAGCGCTGGGAATACTTTGGGCATGTACTTCACCAAATAAGCGATCCTAGCAGAGAGGAAACCGACTTATTATTTCAACCAGGATAAACGAAAAAAGCCACCGCTTGGTTGGCGGCAGCCTATTTTCGTTACAAGAAACGGTTGCTAGCGAGATTTTCTGAAACCAAAAGCGCCCAATACAGTAAGGCCGCTCAGCATCAACCAGGCAGCGAGCGGCAAAGGAACAATAGATGCATTGGAAAACTGCGTCTCTTCGTAGGTCCGCTCACTGCTATTTAAATAAAACTTAAACGGTGCACCGGGATCTTCTCCAAGTTCGAGCAGACTCTCCCCTCCCAGGTAGTTGAAGAGGAAAGTGCCCAATCTGAGGCCTCCAATCACCTCAGTATCATAAGGGGAGGGTGGATCGCCCGGTTTAAATTGGATCCCGGAGTAACAGGCAGTAAGAGCGACAGTGGCACACCCAGAGTTCAGCATCGGCAAATAGCTGCTGGTGTTAGGACCGGTGAAAGCAAATTCAAACGAATGAAACGAGAGTACGTTCGGATCAAAGGCAATGGTTATGCCCCCAGACCAGAGTGGACTGGTGATGCCGGGTGGAGCGCCGAGGGTCCCCGTCCTTATAATCAGATCGAAACCAGTCAGTCCACCGACATCGCGGGGTTCTGCAAGCGAAGCCATGAGCAGACTTCCGGTTATCTTAGCCGACGCCATACCCGATACAAGGGTGAGCAAAAGTACCGCCGTCAATTTCCCTAACAGATTCAAATCGATACTCCGAAACCGCATAAAACCGGTATTGCATTTATCACCACATTAATGAATGCAAGTATCACACCATTAACATATTTATCTAATAGATACAATTACTTGATTGTACTTTCTTGCCCTTTCTTCAGGGTTTTCACGGGTTCATTGTAAAAAATCCTGACGCTCTACAATTTAACCACTCTACACTATTTAAGACCGCACTCAGATGCGTTTACTCAATGCGCGCCTCTCGCTTGCGGCATGCTCCGTCGCATTCTACCATCTGGTCGATGAATACTTATCTTGTTGGCGGCGCTGTTCGAGACATGCTATTGGGGCAACCTGTCACTGAACGGGATTGGCTGGTCACCGGCACCACCGGCGATACGCTCGCCGAACTCGGCTTCAAGCCGGTTGGAAAGGATTTCAGAGTATTCCTGCATCCAGTATCCAAAGAGGAATACGCCCTGCCTCGCGGTACAACAAACCTGGGCAATACGCGGGATATTGTGAAGCAGGATCTGCTACTGCGCGACCTCACCGTGAACGCCATCGCCATCGCGGCTGACGGGGAGATCATCGATCCGCTCTCCGGTCTGCGGGACATCGAGGCGCGCGTACTGCGCCACACGCCCGGCTTCAGCCAGGATCCGGTCCGCATTTTGCGACTGGCTCGATTGGCTGCCCGACTGGCTGATATGGGCTTTCGAATTGCTCCTGAAACCATCGCTCTGGTGCAGGAGATGACGGCAAGTCAAGCACTTGCCGGGATTCGACCGGAAAGAGTCTGGAGTGAAATAGTGAAAGCATTGGCCGAATCCCGGCCTTGGCTCTTTTTCGATTCACTCAGAACGCTCGGCGCACTGAAGGAGATACTGCCAGAGCTGGATTGCCTGTTCGGCGTTCCGCAGCCCGAAGCGCACCACCCCGAAATTGACACCGGAATACACAGCCTGCTGGCACTGGAGCGTGCCTGTGAGTTGAGTGAGGAGCCCCAGGTGCGTCTGGCCGCGCTGCTGCACGATGTCGGTAAAGGCACCACACCCAGAGAAGAGTGGCCAAGACACATCGGTCACGAACTACGGGGCGCCCGCTTGGCTGCAGCCCTGTGCCGGCGGCTGCGGACACCCAATCACTACCTTGAACTTGCCGTTGCCACCGCGCGCCTCCATACCGACTGCCATCGTGCCTGGCAACTCAAACCTGCCACGCTGCTGAAAAAGCTGAAGCAGCTGGATGCACTGCGCCGCCCCGAACGAATGGAGCAGTTGTTGCTTGCCTGCACGGCGGACCTGAGAGGGCGCCCAGGGTACGAACAGCTGCGCTACACGCAGGCGGATTTCTTTCGTCTGGTACTGCAGGCTGCCAGGCAAATAGACGGCAGCGACATTGCCAGACCGGAGGAAGACGGAAGGGAGACCGGAGCTAGAATCGATCGTGCCCGAATCCAGCGCATCGATGTGATCAGGCGCGAATGGATAGCACGAATGTAACAAGCGGTGCGGCGGTATATCGCTTTTCCGTTAGCTCACCTTACAGTCTGCCCCGCATATCCTGCAGCGAAAAACCGATCGGCACTGCAGCACTCAATCCGCGACTCAGGCCCAGCACTTTGAAGCGCTCGCCCATTTCCGACGGCAGTGTCAAGCGCTTCACGCCCTGCATGAGCAGGAAGTGCCGTTGAACATCTTCCGGGTTGGACTCTGACAACAGCCGTTCCAGTCCGCAACCCAGCAGAAAAAAAGCCTGGGTGGTATAACCAACCACCTTAAGCCCAACCTCGAGCGCCGCCTCCGCCAGGCTGGTAAAATCCACATTTGCGGTAATGTCCTGCAGACCCGGAAAGAACAGCGGATCCGCATGGGCGCGGTGGCGATAATGGCACATCAAGGTGCCCCGATTGCGCTGCGGGTGAAAGTATTCGGCCCTGCTGTACCCGTAATCTATCAACAGAATCAAGCCTGCCGTCAGCTTTTCCGAGAGCGCCCGCAGCCAGGGCGCCGCTCTCAGGTTAAGCTCGGACTCGAAGTCGGCCGGGAGACCGCGGGTCATCTCCTGCAGCTGTTGCACCGCGTTCAGCAGTGCCGGCGAAGCTTCGCCCCAGGTAAGGCGCAACCGATCTTCAGCAAGCTCCACGTACTGCTCCCGCACCCGCTCCTGTTCGACTCGAAAACGGTGCACCGGCATCGCATCCAGCACCTCATTGGCGACAACCAGACCGCGGAAGCCCGCCCTGGGGAATCCTTCGAGCCAGACTATCCGATCCGTCAGTTCCGGCAGTCGCTGCTTGAGCAGTGCTTGCTGGCGCGCCTTTAGATCCGGACTCACCTCGACGATCAGATAGCGATCGGGCAAGCTGCCGAGTGTCTGCAACTCCAATAAAAGATCGGCTGCCAGCACACCGGAGCCGGCACCAAATTCCAGCACATCTCCGCCGCCTATTTCATCCAGCACCTGGCGGCATTGCCGGGCCAGGCAGCGCGCGAACAGATTTGAGGTCTCCGGTGCGGTAATAAAATCGCCGGAGTCTCCAAACTTACGCGATCCCGCACTGTAGTAACCCAGGCCGGGCGCATACAGTGCAAGTTCCATAAAGCGATCGAAAGAAAGACGTCCGCCGAACTTAACAATCTGATCTGTAAGCAGTTTGACCATGTGCTCACTCTGCCTGCGGGAGTCCGGATCGGGCGACGGCAGCACATCCAACCGGGCGCGCCGGCCATGCTGCAGGGATGGGTCGATTGGCATAGCTATCTATATACCCCTGTTTTTGGTTACATTAATCCGACCCGCACCCGACACCAACCTTCTCGCCGATGTTGCCGGGGCGATTATGCAAGACCGAAAATCTGTTTTTTCGCCGGCTGATCAGGATTCTACCCGAACCCTATATTCTGGAGGCAGCAGTTGACAGCAATCGATGACCCTCTCTCTGGAAAAGTGGCACTGGTCACCGGCGCTGCCCGACGCATCGGTGCCGAGATCGTTCGCCTGCTGCATCGTGAGGGCATGGATATTCTGCTGCATTACCGCAGCGCCCGGGAAAGCGCCAAACAGCTTGCAATTGAATTGACTGCCCGGCGTCAGGATTCGGTCAGGCTGATTGAGGCGGATCTGCTAAACAGGCAAGCGCTCGATAATCTGGTGCACCAGGCGAAAGCATGGCGAGGGCGCCTCGATCTGCTGGTAAACAACGCATCAAGCTTCTATGCCACACCACTGGCCAGCGCCGGTGAAGCCGAATGGGAGGAATTGATGGGCACCAACCTGAAGGCGCCGTTTTTTCTGGCGAAAGCCGCGGCACCACTGCTGCGGGCAAGCCAGGGGTGCATTGTCAATCTGGTGGATATCCACGCCGAGCGGCCGTTGGCAGATCATCCGATCTATAACATCGCCAAGGCCGGCAACGCCATGATGGTTAAAACGCTGGCCTGGGAGTTAGGGCCGGAGGTGAGAGTAAACGGGGTCGCCCCCGGCGCGATACTCTGGCCAAACCAAGAGATGCCGGAGAAAGCGAAAGCAGAGATCATCTCGCGCACTGCGCTGAAACGGGCCGGCACTCCTGCTGATATCGCTCGCACTGTGCTCTTCCTGGCACAGGGCAACAATTACATCAGCGGGCAGATCATCGCAGTGGACGGGGGCCGCAGCGTGCAACAGTGACTAGAACCTATCTCATCATCCCGCGCGGCCGCGACCGTGGCGATTTTGGTTCGCGGGGGATTATGAGATAGGTTCTGATATGGATTGACCTGTCAAGTTATTCGCTGTGTTCTGTTCATTCGTTTATCTTCAACATGTTCGTTTCAAGAAGCGAAAGGCGTGTTGCGACGGTGGATCACTCTGATATCCGTGGGTTGGTTACCACCTGACTTCACTTCGTCGCGGAGCTGCCTCGCTCTAGTTGCGTGGGTCGATCTGCCGGCTAGGCAGATCTCTCTTAAAACCTTCGAGGTTTCTCCTCACCGGCCTCCCGCTTCCTAAATCGAATCATCGTCCGCCTGTTAAGATCCCAATACCAACGCTCCGTTCAGCTTGCCAACGCACGCGTGCCATGGGGTTTGCCAGCGACCTCGTAGGCAATCGCCCAAATGAAGCCCACCAGCTCGCGTGCAATCGCCGTACAAACCAGTGCCTTCGCTTTACCCGCCTGGTACAGTGACCAATAGCGACCACACAGCCGTTTCTGCGCTGCCCAGGCAATCGCTTGAACCGGTGCCGATGCCCCAGCGGCCTTATGTCGCAGGTGCGCTGTTTTGCGGGCGGGAAACCGATAGCTCCAAGCCGCTTCCACCAGCACACGACGAACGTGACCGTTGCCCGTCTTGGTAATACCTCCTTGCCGCCGCCGTTGCCCCGAACTCTGCTCACTCGGCACCAAACCCAGAAAACTCATCAACTGCCGCGGTGACTCAAACCGTGTCAGATCACCCAGCTCCGCCAGCGTCGTCATCGCCGTGATCAAGTCAACTCCCCGCAGCGCAATCAGCGCCTCTACCACCGGTCGTAGCGACCACCCCTCCAGCGCCCGGCGCATCTGATCCTCGATTCCCGCTACCCGTGCCTGCGCCTCCCGGACGGTATCGACATACTCCTGAAACACCACCTGCTGAGCAGCATGCGCAAACTTCTGTGTCTCCAGCCAGCGAAAATAGTGCTGCGTCCAGCGATTTCTGCCTTCCCGGTATACCCGACCGTGACGCAACAGAAATGCTCCCAGCCGCTGGCGTGCCTTCAGCTCGATCCCCTTCATGTCCTCGCGTGCCCGCGTCAGATCACGCATCGCTTCCTGCTCCGATCCCGGCACCCACACCGCCGTCAGTTCTCCTGCTCGATGCTGTCTCGCCAATGACACCGCATCCCGACGATCCGTCTTGATCCGATCACCCGATTTGCGCGGGATCAGGCCCGGCGCCACCACCTCACAATGATGGCCCAACTCCTCAATCTCCCGATACAATCCATAACCACACGGACCCGCCTCGTAGCAAAAACTCAGTCTCTCGCCGTTCTGACTGAGCCGTCGAATCAATCTCTGCAGCGAGCCCCGGCTCGGCTTGATCTTACCCAAATACTCCGCAGGTTCTCTGCCCGGAAGCGCGACTGCCACCGCAATGCTCTCTTTGTGTACGTCCAGTCCTACATATGCGCTAAACTGCTTCATGATCTGCCCTCCTCGATGTGGCTCTGTGATTCAAGGTACTAACCCCGAACCATAACCCACGTGCTCGAGGTCAGGGCAGGTCAATCCATAATGTCTAGTGTCACAATTGGCTACTGGCGCGGTGCACTCAGTTTACGCTTCCCGCTGGCTACCCCCAATTGAGGTGGGGGCCATCTCCATCTCGCCGCGATCTAGCCCGATCTCGACTGCCCGAAGCCGCTGTTGCGTTTTGTCGAAAGCGTCCCAGAGTGCCTTATAACTAACACCTTCGATCGGATGCAGTTCGTCACCGGCAACGAGTGACAACGGCAGCAACACAAATGCGTAGCGGGTAATCTCATCCCGCGGCACGGAGACACCGGGTGCCTGAATAATATGTTGACCATAAGTCAGCAGATCTATATCCAGCGTTCGGGAGCTGAATTTTTCTCCCTCCCTGCGTCGGCCATGCGCCTGCTCGATCAACCGGAGCGTCTCTGCAACCTCGTTCGATGGGCAGTCGGTATCCACACCAACCACTAGATTGAGGAATGGATCACCTTCGAATCCCACTGCTTCGCTCTCATATACGGGAGAGACAATGAGCTGACCGAATGAATTTTCCAACGCGATCAGGGCCGAGCGGATATTTCGCTCCCGATCTATATTGCTGCCGAGGCTAAGCCACGCCCGGACGGTCATCGCTCTCCACGCTCGATGATCACGCCGACATCCTGGGCGCCGCTGACTGCGCCTATCTTGTTGAGGCTCAAACGCAGCCAGTGCACACCGAACTCCTCCCGCACGATGGCCGCACAACGCTCGGCGAGCGTTTCCACCAGCTGAAATTCGCTCTGCTCCACGAAGGCGATCAGTCGCTTGGCCACTGCTTTGTAATCCAGCGCGTCTTCGATGCGCTCGCTGGCCGCAGCACGGCGGATATCGGCACTCATCTCCAGATCGATAATCACCGTCTGCCGGATGTTGCGCTCCCAGTCGTAGATACCGATGACGGTGTCGATTTTCAGATTGCGTATAAAAACTATATCCATCGTAACCTGCACTGCGCTATTTATATTTTGGAAAAAAGACATGTTAATGCAGCTGACTGGGATAACAAACTCTCTTGACCCCTACCCTGTCGAACCTGGACAATTCCATAGTAACGGCGTTTGCACCCAACAGCGAAAACAATGAAAGCAAAACTGACATCGCGCATGCCCTGCCCACATTGTGGTGTCAGCCGCGACGAGCGGATGCCAATCGATGCCTGCCGGTGGTATTACCAATGCACTGGTTGTGGCGAATTGCTGCGGCCAAAGACGGGCGACTGTTGCGTTTTCTATTCATTCGGCACCCTACCCTGCGCCCCAAAACCGCTGTATTCTGGTTCAGCCTGCTGCTGATGGCCCCTGACCAATGATCGAGTATCTGTTTATCCCGTTTGCCTACCTGCTTGGATCTATCTCCAACGCCATCATCGTATGCAAAGTGATGGGGTTGCCCGACCCGCGCAGCGAAGGCTCGAACAATCCCGGCGCCACCAACGTACTGCGTATCGGCGGCAAAAAAGCAGCGGCACTGACGCTTTTCGGTGACATGCTGAAGGGGGTGATTCCGGTACTGCTCGCACAGCTTGCCGGTGTTGGTACCGGCGTGCTGGCAGCCACGGCGATGGCTGCATTTCTAGGGCATCTCTACCCGGTATTCTTTGGTTTCAAGGGCGGCAAGGGGGTCGCGACCGCGCTAGGCGTCCAGTTTGGTCTGGCGTGGCAAATCGGCGGCAGTGTCGCGTTGATCTGGCTGTTCGTCGCCAAAGTGCTCAATATCTCTTCCCTGGCCGCGCTGGTCAGCATGGCGCTGGCACCATTGATTGTCTGGTATTTCCAGCCTGTGCCGGAACTGATCGCCGCCCAGATTCTGATCAGCATCATGCTTTTCTGGCGGCACCGCAGCAATATTCGCAACCTACTCTCCGGTTCGGAAGGCAAGATAAGCGGTTGATCCTGTTTATCCTCACTACCGCTAAAGTGCAGGTAGCTCCTCCATCGGCCAGCGCGGCCGGACACCAAACTGCATGGGTTCAGACTGACCAGCCTTGAGCCGCTGCCAGCCGGCATAGGCGATCATGGCGCCATTATCGGTGCACAACGCGGGGCGGGGATAATAGGCGTGCCCACCCTCCTGCTCCATCACCGCTTTTATCCGTTCGCGCAGCCGCCGGTTGGCGCTGACGCCACCCGCGAGTATCAGCCGCTTATACCCTGTTTCATGTACCGCGCGGCGGCACTTGATTATCAGCGTATCGACTACGGCATCTTCGAAAGATCTGGCAATATCGGCTTTCAGCCGCCGCACCGCTTCCACGTCCAGCTCTTCCGTCAGCGCTTGCTTCAACGTATTGAGCGCGAACGTCTTCAAGCCGCTGAAACTGAAGTCGAGACCTGGCCGGTCCGTCATCGGACGCGGAAATTTGAAGCGCTTAGGATCGCCATTTTCGGCAAGTTTGGCCAATTCGGGGCCGCCGGGATAAGGCAACCCCATTAGTTTTGCGGTCTTATCGAACGCCTCGCCCGCAGCATCGTCCAACGACTCGCCCAACAGTTGGTAGCGGCCGACGCCCTCCACTCCCACCAGCTGGGTATGCCCGCCGGACACCAGCAGTGCGACGAACGGAAACTCGGGCACCTGCTCCTCCAGCAGGGGCGCCAACAGATGCCCCTCCATATGGTGAACACCGACTGAGGGAACCTGCCAGGCCCAGGCCAGTGCCCGCCCTATCGCGGCGCCAACCAACAGGGCGCCCACCAATCCCGGGCCGCGGGTGTAGGCGACACCGTCAATATCCGCTCCTCTAAGGCCCGCCTCGGACAGTACACTACGGATCAGCGGTAAAGTTTTGCGCACATGATCACGGGACGCCAGTTCGGGTACCACACCACCATATTCCGCATGTAGTTTGACCTGACTGTAAACCCGGTGCGCCAGCAACCCCTTTCCACCGCTGTAGACGGCTATCCCGGTCTCGTCGCAGGAGGTCTCTATTCCCAAAATATGCATCATTATCTACATCAAATCAGCCCGCTTTCCGGGGGTTACATTCATGCGACTGGCCAGTATCAATCAACCACGCTAAAGAACTTTGCAAACCAACGCAACTACTATTAGAATTCCACCTCTTTAGCTTTACGAAAGTACCATTTATCTTAATTTTTTTGAGGTTGCTAATGCCGAACGTACGTGTCAAAGACAACGAGCCCTTCGAAATCGCTCTGCGTCGTTTTAAGCGCTCCTGTGAAAAAGCCGGTATCCTGGCCGAAGTCCGCAAACGTGAATTCTATGAGAAACCAACCGCAGAACGTAAGCGAAAAGCTGCTGCTGCCGTCAAACGTCATCTGAAAAAGGTTTCGCGGGACAATCGCCGCTGGGAACGCCAGTACTAAAGCACCAGCATATCGGCCCCTAATTCCGGAATACCTGCAGATGCTGAAGACACGCATAAAGGATGAGATGGTAGCCGCGATGAAAGCG
Source organism: Chromatiaceae bacterium (assembly GCA_024235255.1). Classification (GTDB taxonomy): domain Bacteria; phylum Pseudomonadota; class Gammaproteobacteria; order Chromatiales; family Chromatiaceae; genus HKST-UBA178. Next base: position 43,011 of record JACKMT010000005.1, on the reverse strand, counting down.
GGCGACAAACGCCGCTTGGGCACGATCCGGCTGCTGCTTGCCGCCATCAAGCAACGTGAAGTGGACGAGCGGATCGAACTGGACGACACGCAGGTGCTGGTGGTTCTCGATAAAATGGTGAAACAGCGCAAGGACTCCATCGAGCAGTACGAGAAAGCGGGCCGAACCGATCTGGCAGAGCAGGAGTCATTTGAAATCTCCGTCCTCCAGGAGTACCTGCCGGCAGCACTGAGTGATGACGAAATAGATACCCTGATCGATGAGACTATCTCCAATACCGGTGCCACGTCGATTAAAGAGATGGGCAAAGTGATGGGCGAGATAAAACCCAAAGCCCAGGGCCGTGCAGATATGGGAAAGATCAGCGCCAAAATCAGGGCGCGGCTCACCAGCTAGACCGCACACCACCACGCATGCCGAACTGATGCTGTCGGCAACAGTCTATACTCTCAATTATAAGGCGACCCTGCGCTCCTCGACAGTTACCACCGGGGGTCAAAACTTGTTACCAGGACTGCCCTCGAGATCGAAGCCTGTCTGCTTCAGTGCTTCCCCTGCTCCAGGGCGCTGAATATCCCAGACGAAATCGCATAGCCTGTAATGGCCGGAAGAATACCAGCCTCATTCATCGATGATTTACTGCACCGGGTCGATATCGTCGATCTGATCAACAGCCGCGTACCTCTGAAAAAAGGGGGCAAGGATTATCAAGCCTGTTGTCCGTTTCACGACGAAAAAACCCCCTCTTTCACTGTCAGTCGGGAGAAACAGTTCTATCACTGCTTCGGCTGCGGTGCCCACGGCAGTGCGATCGGTTTCCTGATGGAATACGACCGAATGGAGTTTTTCGAAGCGATTGAGGAGCTTGCAGCCCGCGAAGGGCTGCAGGTGCCACGCGAGGTCGGACCGGATCAGGGCCCCGATTACCGTCCACTTTACGCCACGCTGGCCAAAGCCGCGAAGTACTATCAACACCAGCTGCGTACCCATCCTGATGCTCAGCGCGCAATTGACTACATCAAACAACGCGGACTGAGCGGTGCGATTGCCGCTGATTTTTCGATCGGATTCGCACCACCCGGCTTCCATAACCTGATGGACCAGGCGAAGGGTGACGCCGAAGAGCTCAAACGCCTGTGGATCGCCGGTATGGCCAGCGAGTCGGAAGAGGGGCGGCGCTACGATCGCTTCAGAGACCGGATCATGTTCCCGATCCGCAATTTTCGCGGGGAGACCATCGGTTTCGGCGGCCGTCTGATCGGCGATGGCAAACCAAAGTATCTGAACTCGCCTGAGACCCCGGTTTTCCATAAAGGCAGGGAGCTCTACGGGCTGTATGAGGCACGTAAATCGGTTCGGCCGCTGGAGCGCCTGCTGGTGGTTGAAGGCTACATGGACGTGGTGGCTCTGGCCCAGTTTGGTATCAGAAACGTTGTGGCAACCCTGGGAACGGCAACCACCGCAGATCATCTGCAACGCCTGTTCCGGACGGTGCATGAGGTGGTTTTCTGCTTCGACGGCGATCAGGCCGGGCGTGATGCCGGCTGGAAGGCGCTGCAAACCAGCCTGCCACTGATGCGTGATGGCCATGAAGTGCGTTTTCTGTTTCTACCTCAGGGTGAAGACCCCGACAGCCTGATCAGAAGGGAGGGGGCGGAAGTCTTCCAGCAGCGCATAAACAGAGGGGCGCCCTTGTCTCGCTTTCTGTTTGATCACCTTGAAAGCCTGTCGCAAACCGATGCGGCGGAAGGACGAGTCAAGCTGGCAGAGCTTGCCAAGCCACTGTTGAATCAACTTCCGGACGGGCTGTTTCGGAAAATGATGTACCGCAAGCTTTCAGAGCGGGTTGGCGAGCTGATCTCTGGAGCAAGCGCCGGCGCTTCCGGTAAAAGAACAGCGTTCAGATTGCATTCGTCGCTCAGCACCATGCCACCGGTGCGCCGGGCAATCGCGCTGCTGGTCAACAACCCAGCCTTTGCACAGGCCGATAACCTGGCAAAAGGATGGGAGTATCTCGACCTTCCAGGAATTCCGCTGCTACGGGAGTTACTTGAAATACTGCGATCAGAACCTAACATTACCACAGGTGCATTGCTGGAACGCTGGCGCGATCGTTCCGAGGAAAAACACCTAAAGAAACTGATTAACAGCGGATCCGAACTACCCGGCGAAGGGCAGGAGGTGGAGTTCAGGGATACCCTTGCATACCTCTCTTCACAAGCCGGGCAACTCGAGTGGGAGGCACTCGTGACCAAAGCCGCTGGACAAGGCCTCGACGAGCAGGAAAAGCGGCGTTTGAGCGAGCTTGCAAAGGAGAAGGCAGAACTGAGCACAGCAATCACTAATATGGAAAAATTTTAGCGGTTGAGCTAATATGTCCCGTTCGAATTTGATAAATTTTTCAATTCCTCATTATTTATATAGGTAGGAAATGGACCAGCAGCAGCAACAGCAATCCCAGCTAAAGCAACTGATCGCAAAAGGCAAGGAACAGGGATTCCTGACCTACGGCGAGGTTAACGACCACCTGCCTGACGGTATCGTCGAGCCGGAACAGATCGAAGATATCATCCGCATGATCAACGATATGGGTATCCAGGTTTACGAGGAAGCCCCGGATATAGACGACCAGTCGATTACCGATAATGCGGTCTCCACAGATGACGATGCAGCAGAAGCTGCAGCAGCAGCGTTGGCCAGCGTTGACAGTGAGTTCGGTAGAACCACTGACCCGGTTCGCATGTATATGCGTGAAATGGGCACTGTCGAATTGTTGACCAGAGAAGGCGAACTGACGATTGCCAAACGCATCGAAGAGGGCCTCAATCAGGTGCTGGCGGCACTGGCAACCTACCCGGACACCGTAGCAAGGGTGCTGGAGTTATTCGACAAAGTCGAAGTCGAAGAGATTCGGCTGACCGATGTAATCGCGGGTTTCAGCGACCCCAACGAACCGGATGAGATTGCCAAACCCGTACAGATCAAAGCCCCCTCTGCCGCGGAGAGTAACTCTCAGGCATCTGATGACGATAACGATGACGATGATGATGACGATGATGAGTCAGCCGATGAGGTGGTCGATAGCGGCCCCGATCCGGAAGAGGCCAAAATAAAAATCGCTCAGCTGCGTAAGCATCACAAAGCGCTGTTAAACAACCTCAGTAAGCATGGCAAAGAACACAGCAAGACGATTAAATCCCAGGAAAAGCTGTCTGCCTCGTTCCTTGAATTTAAATACCTGCCGGCCGTCTTTCAGGAGATGGTGGAAAATCTGCGCAAAGCGATTGCTTTTATCCGCAATCAGGAGAGAAGCATCATGGGTTACTGCGTCAACGACGCAACGATGCCGCGCAAAGAGTTCATTTCCACCTTTCCCGACAACGAAACCAATCTAAGCTGGCTGGATGGTCAAATCGACGCCGGAAAACCCTATTCGGCTGCATTGATCGAGGTAAAAGCCGAGGTTCTGCGCGCCCAGAAAAAACTGCTGCAACTGGAGCGGCACAGCCAGCTCAGCATCAGCGAAATCAAAGAGATCAACCGCGGCATGTCCATCGGCGAGGCCAAGGCGCGGCGCGCGAAGAAAGAGATGGTGGAAGCCAACCTGCGACTGGTGATTTCGATTGCCAAAAAATATACCAATCGCGGACTGCAGTTCCTGGACCTTATTCAGGAAGGCAATATCGGCCTGATGAAAGCGGTGGACAAGTTTGAATACCGCCGCGGATATAAGTTCTCTACCTACGCCACCTGGTGGATTCGCCAGGCGATCACCCGCTCGATCGCCGACCAGGCACGCACCATCCGTATTCCGGTGCACATGATCGAGACCATCAACAAACTCAACCGTATCTCGCGTCAGATGTTGCAGGAGATGGGGCGTGAGGCCACCCCGGAAGAGCTCTCAGAACGCATGGAGATGCCCGAGGACAAGGTTCGCAAAGTACTCAAAATCGCCAAGGAGCCGATTTCGATGGAGACTCCGATCGGCGACGACGAAGACTCCCACCTGGGTGATTTCATAGAGGACTCCGGTGTCGTCTCTCCGGTCGACTCGGCAACCGTGGAGGGACTGCGCGAAGCCACTCAAAACATGCTCGGCGGTCTCACCTCACGCGAAGCCAAAGTGCTGCGCATGCGCTTCGGTATCGACATGAATACCGATCACACACTGGAAGAGGTGGGCAAGCAGTTCGACGTGACCCGGGAGCGCATCCGCCAGATTGAAGCGAAGGCGCTGCGCAAACTGCGCCACCCATCGCGCTCCGAGCAGCTGCGCAGCTTTCTGGACAACGAATAATAAAACGGGACCCGTTCTTCTTGGGTCCCTGCACTGATAACCGGCAAAAGGTTCTTGGCGCAAAGCATCTTGATGTATAATCCCGCCTCACGGGCCCATAGCTCAGTTGGTTAGAGCAGGGGACTCATAATCCCTTGGTCGTAGGTTCGAGTCCTACTGGGCCCACCAATAAAAACAGGGCGCTTACCGGTCACATAGGCATTGCTTTATTCCGAGGAGATAGGCAACACCCTCAAAGCAAAAGGGTTTTCACCCACCAGCTCCACCCTGCGCTCGTCTTTAACAAAATCCTAAGTCATCATGCATAAAGCTGACAGGCCAACCCCAGGGGCGGACTGATTTCCGAAATTGAACCACGGATCAGCTTCGTGCCCATTGAATGCTTTTCACCGCCTCAGAAGCAGTTTTACCAATGCTAGACTGCCAGCCTATACTATGGCCGATCCAGGCCATTGCGCTGCCGCATGCTTCTACCTTATCACCGACTAAACAGACGATTATTAAGCCTTCTCCCTGACGACAACAATATTCAACCGAGGCTTCGATGAAACAACAAGAGATGAAACTGAGTGCATACAGCCGCTTCCAATGTTTGGCTGAGCAGTGCCCGATGACTTGTTGTCAGGGTCTGGATATCCATGTGGATCCCCAAACGCTGCAGAAGTGGCGGGAGTTTACCGATCGCGAAGAGAGCAAGCGCCTGCTGGCGGATACCGTGCACAGCGAGTCAAACGGCAATGCGTCGGTGAATATGCGGCGACAGGATGATGAATTCTGCATCGCTTTGAGTGCCGACGGATTGTGCACTATACAAGTACGGCACGGACATGATCTGCTGCCCCAGAACTGCCGGGACTACCCGCGCTCGGTATCGGAATCCGACACGAGGCGGCTCGAATCCTTGCAACTGTCCTGCCCCGAAGCCGTCAGATTGGTGTTGTTCGATGATGCTGACTCCCCACTTTTTGATCACGGTAGCCAGCGTGCCGCGGGAGCACTCAGCCACTTTGGCTACGAATCAACCTCACTGCTGCTCGACGAGTTTGTCAATACGGTACTGCAAAGTGCCAAATTCCCGCTGAATGTAAAGGTGCTTGCCATCTCTACCGCGTTGACGCAGCTCGCCATCCTCAAGGAACAGGGCCGGCTCGATCAGAGCGCAATTGATGGCCTGTTCAAAAAAGCAGCGGGCAAACTGTATGAGCTGAATCTGGCCATTAAACAGGGAAGAATCAGACCCGACCCGCTCACCCGAGGTGGCTACTGGCGGTCGATATACCGATTGGCCTTGATGAAAGGGGCCTCCTTGATCGAACCTGATCTCAGTGATTCAAAGTGGCACAAACTACTATCCGAGTGCACTGACAGCGATGAAGATATCAAAAAAATCGACAATGCATTCGAAGCTTATTGGAGCTCAGCCAGGGCAGGCTTACGAGACAATTATGGAAAACTCCTCCTGCGCTATTTCACGGTTTGCCTGGGCAACCGCGGATTTCCCTGGAAGACATCCGATCTGCTGCGAGAACTGACGACGTTTATTCACTGCGTGACGAAGCTTTCCGTCATCCAGCTGCTGTGCCTGATAAAACAGCATGAAACCGGCAGCCTGGAGCATGATTTCGTTTACCGGCTGATCTATACCGTGGAACGAAAGATCGACCACCTGGTGCCCCACTCCGCGCTGGAAAAGGATCCCGAGAAACTCAAGCTACAGCTGTATCAGGCCTGTTTCAGCGATCTGATCTGACCGGGGCCGCGGCCTGGCGCTGCACTCCTCATCCGGTCGGCTCGTGCAGGGCGGAACTCCGCAGGAGGCTCCGCCAAAAACCGGGTCACCGCCGGGATGATTTGCGGTTTGCCGCCAGCTGAAAGGGCGGCTGATGGCGGATCCCCTGGCGGAATCCGCCCTACCCACGCTTAAAATCCCTGTCAGGGATTTTTACACCGCTGCAAAGTTGTTCTCCCGAATGCTCCTCCAATGTGCACGGCTCTCCCGCTGTTCTGTTGAATTAAGCCCGTTATTTCAATGGCCTGCCTTTCGCCGCGATCTATCCTTCATTGCGTAAAGGAGAGGAATCAACAATTCGGCGCGGAATTTGCCTGATTAATAGATTCGGGAAGAGACGGTGATCAATGATCTTTACCACCGACAAAAACAATAAACTCACACACTCAGGAGGTAAGAGATGCGATTCCGAACCGTCATGCTGTTAGCTGTGCTTCTGCTGGGTCACCAGATCGCGTTGGCCGCGCCCTTCGCGTATATCACGAACCCTGGTTCCGACAACGTCTCGGTCATCGACACCGCGTCCGACACCGTGGTCGCCACCGTGCCGGTCGGGGATGGTCCCCTCGGCGTCGCGGTGAATCCGGCCGGCACGCGCATCTATATCGCGAATCAGAACTCCAACAACGTCTCGGTCATCGACAGCGCGACCAACACCGTGACAGCCACGGTACCGGTGGGGACTACGCCCGTTGGTATCGCGGTGAATCCGGCCGGCACGCGCGTCTATGTGGCAAATTTTCACTCTGACACTATCTCGATCATCGATACCGCGACCAACACCCTGGCGGCCACGGTGCCGGCGGTGGCTGATCCTTACGGCATCGCGGTGAATCCGGCCGGTACGCGCGTCTACTTCGCAAACCTTAACTCAAGTACCATTTCAGTCATCGACACCGCGACCAACAGCGTGACAGCCACAGTGCCGGTGGGGACTACTCCCGTCGGCGTCGCGGTGAATGCGGCCGGCACGCGCGTCTATGTCACAAATATTGGCTCAAACAGCGTCTCGGTCATCGACACCGCAACCAACACCGTGATTGCCACGGTGCCGGTGACAAGTCTTCCCTTTGGCGTCGCGGTGAATCCGGCCGGCACGCGGCTCTACGTCACAAATACTGGCTCACACAGCGTCTCGGTCATCGACACTGCGACCAACACCGTGGTGGCCACGGTGCCGACAGGGGTTAATCCTTACGGCATCGCGGTGCATCCGACCGGTACACGGGTCTACGCCGCAAACCTCGGTTCCAACAGCGTCTCAGTCATCGACAGCGCGACTAACAGCGTCGTGGCCACGGTGCCGGTGGGAGTTTCCCCGGTGGCATTCGGCCTGTTCATCGGCCCCGCCCCCACCTCGCTGGCGCAGGCCGGCATTCCTTACCTGCTGCCGGCGGTCACGTTCGGGTTCGGGGTACTGATACTGCTGGGGCGGCAGCGCCGGCGACAACAATAACGTTTGAAAATCAGAGGAGAGACGAGATGCGATTTATATACATCCTGCCACTTGTCATGGCCTTGCTGGGTCACCACATCGCCGTGGCCGCGCCGTTCGCGTATATCACGAACACTGGCAGCAACAGTGTCTCGGTCATCGACACCGCGACTAACACGGTGGTGGCTACGGTGGCGGTGGGGTTTGCTCCCCTTGGCGTCGCGGTGAATCCGGCCGGCACCCGGGTCTATGTCGCGAACTTTACCCCCGGCAACGTCTCGGTCATCGACACCGCGACCAACACCGTGACAACCACGGTGCCGGTTGGAACAAGCCCCATCGGTGTTGCCGTGAATCCGGCCGGCACCCGGGTTTATGTCACGAACCAGAACTCCGATAACGTCTCGGTCATCGACACCACGACCAACACGGTGGTGGCTACGGTGGCGGTGGGGACTGTTCCCTGGGGTGTTGCCGTAAATCCAGCCGGCACCCGGGTCTATGTCGCGATCAATGGCTCAAACAGTGTCTCGGTCATCGACACCGCGACCAACACCGTGGCGGACACGGTGGCGGTGGGACTCAGCCCCGTCGGTGTTGCTGTGAATCCGGCCGGCACCCGGGTCTATGTCGCGAACAACGGCACTAACAGTGTCTCGGTCATCGACACCGCGACCAACACCGTGGCGGACACGGTGGCGGTGGGGGATCGTCCTTACGGGGTCGCGGTGAATCCGGCCGGCACCAGGGTCTATGTCACGAACAACAACTCGGACAATGTCTCGGTCATCGACACCGCGACCAACACGGTTGTGGCCACGGTGCCGGTGGGGTTTACTCCCTTTGGCGTCGCGGTGAATCCGGCCGGCACCCGGGTCTATGTCGCGAACAATGGCTCAAACAATGTCTCGGTCATCGACACCGCGACCAACACCGTGGCGGCCACGGTGGCGGTGGGATTTAGTCCTGAGGCGTTCGGGCTGTTCATCGGCCCCGCCCCCACCTCGCTGGATCAGGCCGGCATCCCTTACCTGCTGCCGGCGGCCGCGCTCGGGTTCGCGGTATTGATAGTGTTGGGGCGGCTGCGTAGGCAGCGGGGATAGCATCCGGGTGGGAGAAGAGAAACAAGCCGGCGTACCAAAGGAGGTTCCGCCAGCCAGGTACCGGCTCCGATGGTTTCCGGATTGCTGCCAGCTAAAAAGGCAGCTGATGGCCGATCCCATAGCGGGACCCGCTCTACCCGGCTAACACTATGGCCGGTCCGGTAACCGCAGATGGTGCCGCCTCTTCCGCCGGCTGGTGGCTGCCCGCCACAATTGTGCTGGCCGTCGCGCTGGGCACGGGTGTGGCTTTTTTCGAGACCCTGGAGGCGATGGTCTCGACCTGGAGCAAGTATGGTTACTTCTACTACGGTCACTGTTTTCTGGTCTTTCCCCTCTCGCTCTGGCTAATCTGGGACAAACGCCGGCAGCTCGCACGCATCACACCCGATCCGGAATACCGCGTCCTGGCACTGTTATTGACGGCCGGCTCTGCCTGGCTGCTGGCGTACCTGGCAGATGTGCCCATTGCTCAACAGGCGGCACTGATCGCCTGCCTGGTGCTGGCAGCCTGGCTGATGCTGGGCACCCAGGCCGCCAGGACACTCGCCTTCCCGCTCGGGTTTCTGTTCTTCGCGCTGCCGGTCAGCACCGATGCACTGCTCCCCTTTCTGATGCAGTTCACCGCCGATGCCACGGTCATGCTGCTGCGGATCAGTGGCTTCCATGTGGTACAGGAGGGTGCCGGCTTTCTGGTCGAGGGGCGCAGCTGGATTGTGGTTGAGCTGTGCAGTGGCAACCTCTATCTGGCGGTGATCATCACCGCGGGGATACTGTTCAGCTATCTGATGGCGAAGGGTTGGCGGCGCCTGTTGTTTATGGGTTGTACGCTGATCATCCCGCTGCTCAGCAATGTCATCCGCACCTACCTGATCGTCGTCACGGTGCAGCTGGACGTGCCGCAGCTCGGGTCGCTGCGGGAGCATGAGATTTTCGCGGAGTTCGGCTTCTGGCTGGTGGTGGCCGGGCTTTTTCTACTGGGATTCCTGTTCAGGGATCCGCCGCAGAACAACGGCGAATCCGCCCCCCTTTCCGACACCCCGGTGCAAATGCAGGCAGGTGCATTCATCGCTGCGGGTCTCACCGCGCTGAGCGCGGTACTGCTCTGGCCGGGTATTGCTTACGCCATCGAGCGGATGCAGCCTGAGTACAGCCCGCTGCCCCGCAGTGCGCTGCTGGCTGTGGACGGCGCCGGTGGATGGCGCGGTTTGATCGATCTGACGGATAATTCACCCGCCAGCAGCGGAATTCCGGTCGCGGCGAAATTCCACCGGCTTTACGGCAGAGAGCAGCGCCTGGTGTTCCTCTACCTATGCCGGTACCGACAGCTGAACCACTACGCAGCTGAGATGCAACAGCTGCAACAGGTGATGACACCGGACGGCTCAGTGCCGCAAACCAGTCGCCCGACTCACCGCCGAATCACCCTGGGAGAACGCAGCCTGGGAGTCATTCAGAATCAGTGGCACGGCAGGCGGGGATTGGTGCTGAGCTGGACCTGGTACCGCTACGCCGGCCAGAGCGATGCGAAGCGTCCGCTGGCGCAGCTCTGGGGATTCTGGTCAGGGCTGACCCAGCGCGGGCAGGATGCGATGGCGATTGTGCTGAGCACCGACCAGGTGGAGAACCAAGCCGCCGGAGAGCAGGCGTTGCTGTCGTTTGCCGAGAGCATGCTGCCGAAGATCGAGGTGGTATTGCAGCAATCCGCGCTCGACTAACCCGCCGTCGCTGTTTCCGTCGCTCTGTTCATCGTCTGTTTGTCCGCACTCTCAACGGACGAAACTTGGAAAATCCGGGTTCCGCCAACCCGGTGCCGCCCGCCGTTCCGCCGGCGGTTTCAAGCGTGACGTATAGTCCATCACAGCCGAGATATCGCGGTCTGTAAATCCTTGAATCTGTTTCACCATCTCGTCATCCGCATTACGCCGTTTACCATCCCGGATCCACTCGAACTGGCGCACCAGATAGTTATAATGCTGTCCCTGGATCAGCGGCATAAACTCCCCTTCGACGCCCTCCCCTTCCCTGCCGTGGCAATCCACGCAGTTCTTTTCGTACAGCATCCTGCCGCGTTCCAGGTCCGTTCCTGGCCCGAGGCCGTTGCTCGGTGTCATCGGTTGACGAGCCAGATACGCAGCCACATCGGCATATTCCTGCAGCCGCAGGTTTTGCAGCAGTGTGAAGGGAAACATGGTGGGCGTATCCCGGTTGCGGGCCAGGATGTCCGCCAGCTGTTTGATGATCACCTTGGCATGTTGTCCGGCGATCTGCGGATAATATCCGTCCTCGGTGCCCCAACCTTCCGGCAAGTGGCAGACAGCGCATAACATGTAGACTTTGCGGCCGTTGTCAACATCGGGCGTCAGATGAATCGCCATCTCAACCTGGTTTACAGCCTCGTTGACAGCTTGTGCATCGACAGACTGGACCGACAACAACAGTCCGGAAAAAATCGTTCCCAATAACAGTTTATCCATCCTCCCTCCACCTGAGCCAGGGTCGATATTTCGGGCTAATTCCCTATTTTTGGCATGTAGATTAGCCTATCTTCCTGGCAGAGAGAAAGAGCCATACCTTCAATTTTCCGGTGTTAAGAGCACCAGATGTATGAAAAACGGGATCGAGGGAACAGAGCGCTTGGCGCCAGACAACCCTGTTCAGGCGCTCTTCCCCTCGCCGATCCCGGGATTCAGGCTGCCACTTCCAACTCATGCAACCGGACCGGTTTTTTCAATGTCACCAGCTCCTCGGCACTGGTTGGGTGGATCGCTACGGTGCGGTCAAAATCTGCTTTGGTGGCGCCCATTTTCACGGCAACCGCAAATCCCTGCAGCATCTCGTCTACACCGTCGCCGACCAGATGAATACCCACCACGCGCTCCTCATCACCGGCACAGACCAGCTTCATGGCGGTAACGGCGCCGCTGCCGTTCAGTGCGTAGCGCATCGGCGTGAACCTGGTTTCGTAAATACTGACCCTCGCGAACCTCCCTTTCGCATCACTCTCCGCGAGACCAATGGCACCGGCCGGCGGATGGCTGAATACGACGGTCGGAATATCAGCGTAATCCAGCTTGGCCTCTTCCCGGCCGCCGAACAGACGGTCCGCAAGCTGGCGTCCGGCGGCGACCGCGACCGGAGTCAGCGCAGTGCGCCCGGTAATATCGCCCAGTGCGTAGATGCCCTGGACATTGGTATTCTGAAAGGCATCCGTCGGCACCACCCCGCCGGGCAGCAGCGCCACGCCGGCCGCCTGCAGATTCAGCTCCTCAGTGTTGGGACGGCGACCAACGGCCCAGATGACGCTGTCAAAACCGTCGAGACGGCTGCCGCTCTGCGCCACCAGGGTTATACCAGCTTCATTCTGCGCCAGACCGGCCAGCTGGAACGCCAGGTGCAGATCGATGCCTTGTGCCTGCATTTGATCGGCGACGGTGTTGCCGATCAGCTCATCGAACCCGCGCAGCAGCTGCCCGCTTCTCGCCAGCAAACTGACCTCAGCGCCGAAGGCGTGCAGCATGCCGGCCAGCTCGACACCGATATAACCGCCGCCGATCACGGCGACTCTGCCGGGCAGCGCGTTCAGGTCAAAGAAACCATCTGAATCCATCCCCAGTTCGGCGCCCGGCAGGGCAGGAATGATAGGCCTGCCGCCGGTGGCGATGGCGATATGGTCGGCACTGTACTCGGCGCCATCGACGACCAGGCTGTGTGCGTCGACGAACCTGGCTCGGCCCTGGATATGGGTGATACCCAACCCGGCGACATAATCCCGCCAGTAACCGTTAATATTCGCCACATATTGCCGCCGACCTTCGACCAACTTCGTCCAGTCGATGCCGTCGCCCTGCGTACGGATCCCAAAACCGGAGGCACCCTGCACCGCATGCGCCAGCTGGGCGCCGTACCACATGATCTTCTTGGGTACGCAGCCCAGGTTAACGCAGGTGCCTCCCAGCGGATTGGGATCGATGAGAGCGACACGCTTGCCATGGCTCGCCGCCCTTTCGGCCACCGCCAACCCGCCGCTGCCACCGCCGATGGCGATCAGGTCAAATGTTTGTCTGTTGTTTTGCATCTTGATTGCTCCAGCTAGGGTTAAGTATCTGATCTGTAGCGCATGGTACATACTTAAGCTGAAAACCCTTTTTAGTGACTCTATTCGTCATTCCGGCCTTCGCCGGAATGACGGTGGCTTTTTCCTCCTAAGTAAGTGCCATTCGGATCTGTAGAGAGTTTCCCCCATACCTTCAGAAGGTGTCGCACGAAGTTTTGTCCCTTCTCCCTTCGAGGTGGAGGGGAGCGCCGGTTCTCCAAGCGAACCGGCAGCAGTTGCCTGATGGCATCAGGCCGCCTTTGACTGCGCGCGCTCCAGCCAAGCCTGCAGCTCCTCAGACCCACCGATCTGCTCGCCGTTCACAAATACCTGAGGAACGGTGGTGGCAGCGGCAACAGCACGCAGCGTGCGCTCGCTGTAGTCGCGGTTGAGCACCAACTCCTCGAACTCCAGACCGGCTTCGCCCAACATATCCTTTGCTTTGGCACAGAAGGGACAGCCGGGGCGGGTCAAAACGGTGACATCCTTGGGCTTCTCCACCCCGGGCGCCAGGTAAGCGAGCATGGTATCCGCATCCGAAACCTCGAACGGATCGCCGGCTACGTCGGGCTCGACAAACATCTTCTCGATCACACCGTCGCGCACCAGCATCGAGTAACGCCAGGAGCGCTGGCCAAAACCGAGGTCGCGCTTGTTGACCAGCATCCCCATGCCGTCGGTAAACTCGCCGTTGCCATCGGGCAGAAACGTGATGTTGTCGGCGTGCTGGTCCAGCTTCCACTCGTTCATCACGAAAGCATCGTTTACCGAGATGCAGACGATTTCGTCGATACCCTGCGCCTTGAAAACCGGCGCCAATTGATTGAAGCGCGGCACGTGTGAAGAGGAGCAGGTGGGTGTGAACGCACCGGGCAGCGAGAAAACAATCACGTTTCTGCCTGCAAAAAGCTGCTCGCTGTTGATGTCGACCCACTCGTGATCCCTGCGGGTGTGGAACACGATATTGGGAACCCGCTTACCTTCGCTTGAAATCATGATATTTTTCCTCTATTAAAGTAACCAGAATATTTTATTAAATCGATTGAATGGAGCAGCACATACTCACACTTTCGCTCCGTTCAACTTCAATCCTGGGTTAATGGTAGAGACAACTTGATAATAAATAAAATAGGATGTTTAGTAGACTGTATTCGATTTAACTGAATATTAACTTTTCTCGAGAGTGGCCCCGCTGCACATGAATCTGCCTACCGTAAAACAGCTCAGATATTACGTCGCGCTGGAAGAGAAGGGTCATTTCGGCAAAGCGGCAGAAGCCTGCTACGTCTCGCAATCGGCCTTTAGTGTCGCAATTCGCGAACTTGAAAATCTGCTCGCTACGCAGCTGGTCGACCGCACCAACCGCAATGTCACCATCACCGCAGTCGGGCGGGAGGTGGCAGCCCAGGCGCGGCTGGTGCTGAGCGGGCTGGAAACATTGACGGAGATCGCCCAGGGAAACCGGACACCGCTCGCGGGCAAGCTGCAGCTGGGCGTCATTCCCACGCTGGCGCCGTTTGTTCTGCCAAAGATCATGCCGGCGCTGCGGCAATCCTTCCCCAGCCTGGAACTCTATTTGAGGGAGGAGATAACGCCGCGCATCTACCGGTCGCTGATGGACGGCGAACTCGACCTAATCCTACTGGCGCTGCCGTATGAGTTGCGAAACATCGAAACCATGACGCTGTTCAAAGACCGGTTCCGGCTCGCCTGCCACCGCGCCACCCGGCTGGTCGATCCGCACCACTATCGGTACGAAGATCTGGCGAGTGAAAGCATCCTGCTGCTGGAGGACGGCCACTGCCTGCGCGATCATGCCTTGTCGGCCTGCCGTATCCGCGGGCTCGACAAGGTGAGCCGCTTCTCCGCCAGCAGCCTGCTGACCCTGATCGAGATGGTCGATGCCGACCTCGGGATCACCTTTCTGCCGGAGATCGCACAAGGCTCGCCGATGTTGACCGGCACCGGCGTCACCACCTATCCGATGGATGAGAAAAGCTATCGGCAGATTGCGCTGGCCTGGCGTCAGGGGAGCGCCAGAGCGGAAGAGTTCAGACAATTCGGAAGTTTTATCCAATCCACTTGTGAGAGACCGGATACGCCATAACTGTTGCAGCAGGATCCTGAGCTGCAACTGACCGCCCCCTCCGCTCTGTATTGCCCGCAGTGAGACCAAAACTGAGTGGATCCACTTTTACCAACGCGAGACGATCGCCAATTCCTGTTCAGTATTTCAGTGGTAACTAATCGTTAAAATGTTTATATTACCCACAGTCTCCGCATTACCTTTAAAGTATATCGGGACCGCAAACCGGCCAGGTTAGACAGAAAAAAACAAACATCCAGGAATCGGAAGGGGTTGTGTCGTTAGAATCGGTCAGGGTCACATGCCAGCTGGCATTACCGGCTAACAGGGGCCCACATAGCACCCCGGATGTCGTGCCACACCTTGCCCTGCTGCTGCCGCTTAGGTGCCGGACGCAGCGTCTTAGTATTCCTGACATAACTTCGAGTTATTTTACGGAATCGTTAATTCAGTCGGATCAAACAGCGGTTGCATCCCGTATTCAACCGCGCGCCCGAACGCAGTCGGGAACAGGTTTGCCGAAATCACACCTCGTTTGCACCCCGGCTGAACTATGAATCAAACGCCGTTCGTGATTTCGAATATTTTTCGGCATCTGTTTGTTGACGGCTTTTCTTCGGAGATACCGCATGAAGACGCTTCTGCTTAGCAAAGAATACCCCCCTTACAACTATGGCGGAGCCGGGGTGCATGTTGAGTACCTTAGCCGGGAGCTCGCCAACCTGATGGAGGTCGAGGTGCGCTGTTTTGGCGACCAGCACCAACCGACCGGCCCGTTGAAAGTTGCCGGCTACGGTTTTGACCAAGCAGCCGTGGCGCACACGGACAAACCGCTCAAGAGCCCACTGGAGGCGTTGAGCCACTGCATCCGCTTCAACGGCGAACCGATCGATGCGGATATCGTCCATTGTCACACCTGGTATGCGCACTTTGGCGGCATTCTTGCCAAGCAGCTCTACGGCATCCCGCTGGTGATCACTACGCATTCGCTGGAACCCTCGCGGCCTTGGAAACGGGAACAGCTGGGTTTGGGTTACGACCTCTCCTGCTGGATCGAGAAGACGGCGATGGAGATGGCGGACTGCATCATCGCCGTCTCGAACGGTATGAAGGAGGACGTGCTGCACTATTTCGACGTTCCGCCCGAGCGGATCAAAGTGATCTATAACGGCATCGATACCGACGAGTATCACCCGGTAGCCACGCAGCAGGCGCTGCAGAAATTCGGCATCGATCCGGCGGTTCCCTATGTACTGTTTGTAGGTCGGATCACGCGGCAAAAAGGGATCATACATCTGGTCAATGCGATCCGGCACCTCGATCCCGATATCCAGGTGGTGCTCTGCGCCGGAGCGCCCGACACCAAAGAGATCGCCGCGGAGATGGAGTCGGGTGTACGTGAGATTCAGCAGCAGCGCGATCATGTGATCTGGATCCCGGAGATGGTCGACAAAACGACCATTATTGAGCTCTATTCACACGCCGCGGTTTTTTGCTGCCCCTCGATCTATGAACCCTTCGGCATCATCAACCTGGAGGCCATGGCGTGCAACACGCCGGTGGTCGCCAGTGCTGTCGGCGGTATCAAAGAGATCATCATCCATGGCGAGACCGGCTATCTGGTGCCGCTGGATCAGTACCATGAGAGCCCGTTCGAGGCGAAGGATCCGGCGCAGTTCGCCCGCGATCTCGCCGAGCCGATCAACCGGTTGATGCGGGATGCCGAGCTTCGCCGGCGGATGGGGGAGGCCGGCCGCAAGCGGGCCGTAGAAACCTTCAGCTGGCGCGCCATTGCACATGAGGTGAAAGCGCTCTATCAAAGTCTCTTATAATCAGGCACCGTTTGGATTTCAGTGCTGATTTGCACCTAAACGGCGTTCACCGACCCTTAACAACAGTTCTATTCGGCCGTATCGAGGTATCCATGGAAAACTACTTCCAGTCTGTCGTCATCGAACAGGTTCAGCCCATTATCGACGGCGGGCGCTATCCTATAAAACGCGAGGAAGGAGACAGCGTCACCGTTTCCGCTGACATTTTTAAAGATGGCCACGACGTGCTCGTTGCATTTCTGCGTTACCGCAAGAAAGGCACCAAGAACTGGACCGATGTCCCTATGGCACGCCTGAGCAACGACCGCTGGCAGGCTGTCTTCACCGTATCGGATGCGGGCCGCTACCAATACACGGTCATGGCCTTTCCGGATGCATTCCTCAGCTGGCGCTCCGATCTGGAGAAGAAGCAGGCGGCCGGTATGGATGTGACCAGCGAAATCCTCGAAGGCCAGCGGATGCTGAAGGAGGCGAGCAGACGTGCACCGGCCAAGGACCAGGAGGTGTTCGAAAAGCTGCTCGGCGCACTGCAGGTCTCTGCCGATTCGCGGGTAGCGCTGGCCGTCTTCAATGCCAACGAGGTCACGCAGTTGATGGATCGCTGGGGAGACAAAAGCCTGGCTACCCAATACGAGCCGATTCTGGAGGTCAAGGTCGACCGAATCCGCGCCCGGTTTGCCGCTTGGTACGAATTCTTCCCGCGCTCGCAGGGTAAAGTTCCCGGTAAGTGCTCGACCTTCAAGGATTGCGAAGAGCGCCTGCCGGATGTCAAGGCGATGGGCTTCGACGTCGTCTATCTTCCGCCGATCCATCCGATCGGCGTCACCAACCGGAAAGGGCCGAACAACACCTTGACCGCCGGTCCCAACGATCCTGGCAGCCCTTATGCCATCGGCAGCAAGGAGGGCGGGCACAAAGCGGTGGAACCCAGCCTGGGAACCCTCGATGACTTCGACGACTTCGTCCAGAAATGCCACGAAATGGGCATGGAGGTAGCGCTGGACTTTGCCATCAACTGCTCGCCGGATCACCCCTACGTCGAGGCGCATCCCGACTGGTTCTTCAAGCGGCCGGACGGCACCATCAAATACGCCGAAAACCCGCCCAAGAAGTACCAGGATATCTATCCGCTCAACTTCCACTGCGCTGACCGAGAGGCGCTGTGGCAGGAGATGAAAAGCATCATCGAGTTCTGGATCCAGCATGGGGTGCGGATATTCCGTGTCGACAATCCGCATACCAAACCGGTCGCTTTCTGGGAGTGGATGATCGGTTCGATCCAGGACGACTATCCCGACGTGCAGTTTCTCGCGGAAGCCTTTACCCATCCGAAGATGATGCGCGTATTGGCCAAGGCGGGTTTCACCCAGTCATACACCTATTTCACCTGGCGCAACTTCAAATGGGACCTGACCGAATATATGCAGGAACTCACTCAGGGACCGATGCGGGAGTATTTCCGCGGCAATCTGTTTGCCAACACGCCGGACATCCTGCCCACCATTCTGCAGGAGGGCGGTCGGCCCGCATTCGAGATGCGCCTGGTGCTGGCGGCCACGCTCTCCTCGGTCTACGGCATCTACAGCGGCTACGAGCTGTGTGAAAACGCGGCACTTCCCGGCAAGGAGGAGTATCTCGACTCGGAAAAATATGAGTGCAAAGTGTGGGACTGGGAGCGCAAGGGGAACATCAAACCGTTGGTTGCCAGGCTGAACCGCATTCGCAAGGAGAACCCGGCGCTGCACGAATACGATAATCTCGAGTTTTATAAAGCGGACAACGAGAATGTGCTGATCTACGGAAAATGCAGCGCGGACAAGCAGAATATCATCATCGTCGCGGTCAACCTCGATCCTTTCCAAGGCCACAACTCGTATGTCCATATACCGGTGGAGCGGTTCGGTATTCCGCTCAACGAAACCTTTCAGGTGCACGATCTGCTGACCGACGAACGCCACTTATGGAAGGGTGAGAAGAACTATGTCAACCTGGAGCCAGGCAAGCAGTTTGCCAATGTCTTTCGCGTGCGGCGCTGGCTCAAACGGGAGAACGATTTCGACTACTTCAGCATGTAGTACGAAACAGGTTATTGATCCTGACCGGGAGGCGCTTGCCGCTGGCGAACGGCAGCCAGCATGCAGCGCCGCCAGGCTGGCCAACCGGGTGCACTCCCGCGGATTCCCCAGGAACGCATCCGTTCCTCTTTGTGCGTATCAGCGCGTAGACGCCAGGCCGGAATTATGAGCGACACACAGTTTGGCGCCAGCTTCAGGCCGGGGACAGGGACAGAGTTTCGGCTTTGGGCGCCGGATCACAACCGGGTCGAACTGCTGCTGCTGCCCCCAGGGGGCAACTCCTGGCGTATGGCGATGCACCCGCAGCAAGCGGGTTTCTTTGCGTTAACCGTTGCGGATGCAGCGCCAGGCTGGCGTTACCAGTACATAGTCGACGGCGAAGGACCCTTTCCGGATCCGGCTTCCCGCCGGCAGGCCGACGACGTACACGATCCGAGCGAGATCGTCGATTCGGCATTCGCATGGTCGGACCAGGAGTGGTGTGGACCGGTATGGTCATCCGCGGTCATCTATGAACTGCATGTCGGCACTTTCACCCCCGAGGGCACCTTTCTCGGCGTCATGTCGCGGCTCGACCATCTTTGTGACCTGGGTGTCACTGCGATTGAGTTGATGCCGATCGCCGATTTTCCGGGCCGGCGCAACTGGGGTTACGACGGTACTTTTTTGTTTGCCCCGGACTCGTCTTACGGCCGGCCGGAGGATCTGAAATGCCTCATCGATGCCTGCCACCGCCGCGGTCTCGGTGTCATCCTCGATGTGGTCTACAACCACTTCGGCCCCGATGGAAACTATCTCTGGCCAATCAGCCGGCGATTCTTTAATACCAAAAAACGCACGCCCTGGGGTGCCGGCATCAACATCGCAGACCCCATTGTCAGCGCCTTTTTTAACGAGAATGCCCGTTTCTGGATCGATGAGTACCATTTCGACGGCTTGAGATTTGATGCCGTGCAGGCGCTGGAGAGCAGCCAGCGAAGTTCCTTTCTTGCCGGGGTACGCAAAGCCGCCAGATCCGCCGCCCCCGACCGCGCGCTTTTTCTGGTCCTGGAGAACCCTGCCAATCAGGCCGAGCTGCTGCGAGACAGCGGCGACGGCGCCTTCGATGCACAGTGGAACGACGATTTCCATCACGCACTCCACCGGCTCATCACAGGTGAATCACATGGTATTTTTCAGGATTACCCGGCACCCGAGGCAAGCCTGGAGCGGATCCTGCGGCAGGGTTTCGACCATCAGGGGGGGTACTCCCATTGGAGAAAGCAGAACATCGGCACACCGACAGATGGGATTAATCTGGACCGTTTCGTCAACTATATCCAATCCCACGATATGGTCGGCAACAGACCGTTGGGGAAACGCCTCCACCAACTCGTTGACCGGGAGATGTTCGAAGCGGCGGTGGCACTCTACCTCTTTCTTCCCGGCATCCCGATGGTTTTCATGGGCGAGGAGTTCTGCGCCGCGGCGCCTTTTCTGTTTTTCACCGATCATAAACCGGAGCTTGGCGATAAGATTCGCAAGGGCCGACTGGATCAGCACCAGTCCAATCCAGGATGGCGGGAAAAAACAGCTTGGGACCGGATTCCCCATCCACAAGAGGCGTCCACATTTCAGAGCAGCATAATCGACTGGGAAGATGCCGGCCGTAATGCAGATGTCGTCGATCTCTATAAGCAGCTGATCGCTCTGCGCGCGCAAACCATTGCGCGGCTGGACCGGCGTCAGGAGAGTTTCTCGGTAGCACGCGATGGCCGGCTCTTCACGCTGGTGCTGCGCGACCATCGCGGGCAAGATCTCATCGCCTGTGTCGCCAACTTCGGCACAGAGGCGCAAGCAGTGCCGGACAGACTCAGAGCCGATCAGTGGCGGGTGATCTTCACCACACACCCATGCGCTGGTGAACAGGTCGCCTCCTGCTCTACCCAGTGGCTGAAACGGCTGGACTAACCCGGATATTCCATGAAGGATTCGGGATTCAGGGCGGTTTTGCCTAAGCAGTTTGTTCGATCGCCCGAAAAAGCATAGCCGTCGCTATGGTTTGAGGGAGATCGGGCAAAATGTGACGGCACAGGCGACCTGAAACCGAATAGGACAAACTGTACCTTTTTTAAAAACGTACAATACTCACGTGACATTTAAAAACTAAAACTTTTTTTCAAAAATGCTGCCCGCCTTCGTGAAGTATCCGGGTTAACCTGCATTACTCTCCGGATTTCGTTATGAGAATATTTACGGCGCGGTTAACGCCTCCAACTCGTCCACGATCCGGGCCAGCTCAGCGAACATGAACGGCGGCGCATCTCTCTTGTCGAACTGCTCGACCAGCGCCCGGTAGTACCAGAGCGTCCCCTCCCGTCCGCCGCGAAAACGTGGCCATAGTTCATCCCCCAGTGTTTGATAATCCGCGATAATGCTCCTGGCGTTGTGCAGCTTATCCGCGCAGGAGACCAGCAGCGCCGACGTCGAGACCGACTCCAAACGGCGCAGATAGTCCAGTTTCCGCCTCTTCCATGGCTGCTTTTGTGCATCGAAGCTGTCTGAGCACTCTGCCACGATCTCGGCAACCGCCTCGCCAAATCGAAGCCGGATCTCCTCCAGCGTCTGCAACCCGCCCTGGTCCTCGGGTCCGTCATGCAGCAGTGCGGCAATCACTTCATCTTCGGAACCACCGGCCTCCAGCACCAGACTGGTGACCGCGAGGAGATGGGCTACGTAGGGAATTCCCGAGCCCTTGCGCAACTGCGTATCGTGCAGACGGGTCGCAAACGCCAGTGCCGCAATAAAACGTTCGGTTAGCATTCCATTCATCTGTTTCGCTACCCCATATGCTGTAACCCGACTGTACACCCGATTTCCGCGGCTCTCCACCACCGCCGCCCCCGCTTGCAGTCAGCCGCGCGCCAAAAAATTAAAGATTCAGCTGGCGCTGTCGACCTTAACAGGGAAATAAAAAATTAAAAAAAAAGCAGGCCGATTTCTGCCGTCTACTCGGTAACCTGCAGCAGCCTAAAAAGGATCGGTTTAATGAAAAAGAGTCTTCTTCTGCTCCTTGGCACACTGCTCGTCGTGTCAACCCTGCCGTACTCCGCTTTTGCTAACCAGGTCAAGGCACGCATTTTGACTGTACATGGTTCTGGTGACAGCCAGGTCATGAACACGCCTGACTCCGCGAATCGCTTCCAGACCACAGCCGAAAACAGCTGCAGAGTTGGCGACCATGCGAAACTCCTCGGCTCTTTTATCGACTTCGAAAAATCATTCATCACACCCAGACCATTCGGGCGACAGGCGCGGGTCACGCGCTCCGGCCAATAAAAGATTACTTTTAAACAGGACATCGCATGCGATTTTTCCGGCTCCTGGAAAACAGCCGCCTCTATCCACTGCTGGTCGTCGCGGGGCTTTTGCTGCCGTGTCTGTTGATTACAGTGGCGCTCTGGAACTCTTTTACCGCGCAGCTTGATCTAAGCCAGCAAAAACGGCTGCACACAAATCTGCAGATTTTCGAGCTGATGCTCGAGCAAGAGCTGGATGAGTTCCGCAATGCGCTGTCGCGGCTTGCAGCCGACAACAGATTACAGAAGGTCGACCCGGATATCCTTCCACAGCTGCACCTTTACCTGAAAGCGCAAATGCAGAACAGCAACTTCGCTTTTCTAATAGTCTCAGACAGCAAGGGTCGGCAACTGCTGCAACTTGGCGAGCTTCCCGACCAGGGAATCAATTGCGGATTCAGTGTTCATGGAATAGCCGAGCAGGGATCTGTAGTTGAGAAAAATCTCTATCTCAGCCGCATCGCAACGCTATCCAGCAGTAATGGCCTGCCGGGCTACCTCTGCGGAGGCTTCGCCATCAGCGGAAAAACTTTTATCGCATCGGTAGCTGCAAAACTGAATGGCACACCGACGATCGCCTGGAGGGGCCAGCCGCTGTCAGCTGAACTGGATCTGCAGTTACCCAGTCCGGCCGTTCCGGCGGAAGTCGTCTACCGGACCGGCGGCCAGGGTGGAGTGCTGAAAGGCATGTACAAACACTTCCCTCTGGGTTCGGAAACCATCGACTTTGGGATTCTGATCGACTTGACGGAGCAGCAGAATCTTGCGTCGCGGGAGCTCCGCATCATCGGCTTCGTCCTGATTGCACTGCTCTCTGTCGCCGGCTATGGCGTGCGCATGTTCAACCTACGGCAACTCGCCGAGCAGGCGTTGCAGCGGGAACGCGAACAGGCCATGGTGATCTTGAACTCAATCGCGGACGCGGTCGTCAGTACCGACGCCAATGGCCGGATAGCCTATCTAAACCCCGCCGCAGAACAGCTGATCAGTTTCAAGGCGGCTGAAGTGGCTGGCAGCAACTGTTATCAGATCATCGACATTCGCAGTGAACGAAGCGGACAGAAGATCCCTTTTATTACGAAAGGATCTCAGAGCGACGGCGTGAACACCACCGAGACAGATGCGGTGCTAGTGGCACGCAACGGCGAAAAAACAGCGGTGCATTTTTCCGTGGCCAAGGTGAAATGTACCGGCACTGCGGCAGGCTGCGTGATTGTGCTGCGCAACATGGGAAAAGAGCGCGAACTGAAACGCCGGCTCGCCTGGAAAGCCAGCCGAGACGATCTTACCGGACTGCTCAACCGGGGTGAGTTCCGCCGCACGCTCTCAAGCGCCATCGAACAGGCGCAGACTGAACCTATCTCCCAGGGACTGCTCTACATCGATCTTGATGAGTTCAAGATTGTCAACGACACCTGCGGTCATCAGGCGGGGGACAGACTGCTCAAGCAGGTCAGCACGCTGCTGCTTACTCAGACACGCAAGGCCGATACAGTGGCGCGCTTGGGGGGCGATGAGTTTGGCGTACTGCTGGCGAACTGCTCCACCAAGGAGGCCATCGAGATTGCCAACAGCCTGATCGATTCGATCAATGATATCCGTTTCTCCTTCATGAACAAGGTTTTTCATGTCGGCGCCAGTGTCGGTCTGGTCAACATCAACCAGAAAACCTGTGACCTGGAGGATCTGCTGGCGACGGTCGATGCCGCCTGTTATACAGCCAAGGAGCAGGGCCGCAACCGCGTGTTTGTCGGACAGGTGGATACCCGAAAGATCAACCTGCGCGTTGAGGAGCTGAATCAAGCCTCCCGTATTCGTCATGCACTGCGTGACGATCGTCTGGAACTTTTCTATCAGCCCATTGTTGATACGAAGAATCCGGCGCGGCGGCAACACCTGGAGATCCTGGTTCGTATGCTGGACAAGGGCGGTGCATTAGTCGCCCCCGGTGCCTTCATTCCGGTAGCGGAGCGCAACGGATTGATGCAGGATGTCGACCGCTGGATCATTCATCATCTGTTCGAGACCGAAGGCGAACGCCTGAGAAGCCATCATGCGCGTAACGCAGGGGACACCAGCCGAAGCACAGCGTTTGTTTACACCATCAACCTCTCTGGCGCTTCGCTGGTCGATCCTGCATTTCTGGAATATGTCAAAAACGAGCTGAGCAGGTTCGCTATTCCGCCGGAAACGATTGGATTCGAGATCACCGAGACACAGGTGATCACTCATATGGACAAGGCGATTCATTTCATGTCCGAGCTGAAAGACCTGGGATGTTCGTTCCTGCTCGACGATTTCGGCAGCGGTATGTCATCGTTCGGCTACCTGAAAAACCTGCCGGTGGACTATCTCAAGATAGACGGGCTGTTCGTCAAGGATATCTGTTCGGATCCGATCGACTACTCAATGGTTAAGGCAATCAATGAGATCGGGCATGTGATGGGACTGCGGACGATCGCCGAGTATGTGGAAAACGACGAGATTCTGCTGGCGCTGGAGCAGATCGGGGTGGACATGGCGCAGGGCTACAGCATCGCGCAACCCAAACCGCTCAGCTCCCTTCGCCAGCTGCCGCAAGCGCAAGCGACCCAGGTTGCAGCGCCGCTTTATGCCACGGCAGGCCAAGGATGACTGCTGCGCAACCGCCCAGCCGCGAAGTTTGAGCGGCTGTTACTCCAGTACCGCATCCCAGTCTTTCCACACCGGATCAAAACCCCGCGCACGAATCATCGCAGCCACCTGTGCCGGGCTGCGTGCGTCGTTCACCTCGAACTGCTCCAGCGCCTCGTCGCTCTGGGTATAACCGCCCGGCTCGGTCTTCGACCCCGCGCTCATTGAGGTGATGCCCAGCTTAAGTAGATGATCGCGCAGCGCCGGGCTTTCGCGGGTGGAGAGGGAGATCTCAACATTTTCATTGTAGATGCGGTAGGCGCAGATCAGCTGCACAAAATCGCGGTCGCTCACCACCACATTCGGCGCCTGGCAGCCAGCCGCGGGACGCAGCCGGGGCAGCGAGATGGAGTATCTGGTGCGCCAGTAACAGCGCTCAAGATAGGCAAGATGCAGCGCCACAAATGCGGAGTCCACCCGCCAATCCTCCAGCCCGAGCAGCGCGGCGATGCCGATCCGGTGGATCCCCGCGCGTCCCAGGCGATCCGGTGTCTCCAGCCGGTAGGCCATGTTCGACTTCTTGCCCTTCGGGTGATAGGAGTTGTAGGTATGGCTGTTGTAGGTCTCCTGGTAAATCAACACGCTGTTCAGACCACGTCTGATCAGGCGTTCGTAGTCGGCCTGGTCCAGCGCCTGCACCTCCATGGTGATACTGGCAAAATGAGGCCTGAGCCACTCCAGTACCTGTTCCAGGTAATCCACCCCCACCTTGCGGTTGGCTTCACCGGTCACCAGCAGAATATGCTTGAATCCCTGAGACTTGATCTGCTCAACTTCCTGCATCAGCTGGTCATGGCCAAGTGTCAGACGTTCCAGTTTGTTGTCCACGCTGAAGCCACAGTAAGTGCAGATATTGTGGCACTCATTGGAGAGGTAGAGCGGGATATAGAGTTGGGTCGTGTTGCCGAATCGTTTGCGCGTCAGCCGAAAGCTCAACTGCGCCATCTCCTCCAGGTATGGCGCGGCGGCAGGAGAAACCAGCGCGCAAAAATCGTTGAGATCGCGCTTGCCCTGCCGGTGCAGCGCACGCACCACATCTTCGTCGCTGCTGGCGTAGATGCGTTTGCCCATCTGTTCCCAGGAGTGGCGTTGAAATTCGTTCAGAAAGCTCATCATCAGGGCCCGTAACGCTCAGTTGCTCAGAAAGGCAGTCAACGGGCTGCTCGCTTCAGCCTGTTTGGTAACCGCACCCATCCTGGCCTCGAATGCCATGCGTCCGCAGTGGGTTGCCAGCCGGAACGCCTCGGCCATCGCCACCGGGTCGCCCGCCACCGCGATCGCGGTGTTTACCAGCACGGCATCGGCGCCCATCTCCATCGCCTCGGCCGCATGCGAGGGCGCACCGATGCCGGCGTCGACCACCACCGGCACATTGCTCTGCTCGATGATGATCTCCAGCATCGCCTTGGTCTGCAGTCCCTGGTTGGTGCCTATGGGCGCCCCAAGCGGCATCACCGCCGCTGCGCCGGCCTCTTCCAGCCGCTTGCACAGCACCGGGTCGGCGTTGGTATAAGCCATCACGAAAAAGCCCTCTTTCGCCAGCTGCTCGGTGGCCAACATGGTCTCGATCGGATCCGGCAGCAGGTAACGCGGATCCGGGTGAATCTCCAGCTTCAGCCAGTTGGTCTGCAACGATTCGCGCGCCAGCTGCGCCGCCAGCACCGCCTCCTTGGCGGTGCGCACGCCCGAGGTGTTGGGCAGCAGATGCACGCCCGGCAGCTGCAGATGCGCGATCACGTCATCCTGCGCCTCGTGCAGTTGAACACGGCGCAGCGCCACGGTCACCAGTTCGGTGCCGGAAGCCTCCACCGCCTGTCGCATCAGCGGATAGGAACCGAACTTGCCGGTTCCCAGAAAGAGTCGCGAGCGGTAGTCGCGGTCGCCGATGCGTAATGGTTCAGTCTGTTTCATCTTGCTTGTTCCTGTTTACCTATCCAGCGCTTGTTCGAGACGACATCGCTTGTCAAAACCTCGTCATTCCGGCGAATGCCGAAATCCAGGGAAACATCCACCATAGATGATTGTGGATCCCGGCATTCGCCGGGATGACGGAAAATTTTTTCCGGACAGTGACCACGTACTTAGAGGGTTTTCAAAGGTGCAGCACATGGCAACTTGCTCAACCGCCCTGAATCGGTGCAATCATCAGCACCCGGTCGTTCTCCTCCAGCTGATAACTCGCCCAGTCGGAGCGGCGCAGCACGTTATCGTTGACGGCGACGGCAATACGCTCCAGGTCGTTTATCGACAGCTGCTTGAGCAGCGCTTCCACGGTGGCGCCGCCCCGGTTGAGCGATATCTCCTCATCGTTGAGCAGGATCCTGGTCATCTTATCTCTCCACAGCGAGCTTCACGCCTCCTTGTAGATCCTACTGCCGCCGTCGGTGAACTCCCTGGCTTTCTCCGCCATACCCTCGGCGACTGCCGAGTCTATGTTGTCGATTCCCTTGGTCGCGGCGTATTCGCGCACGTCCTGAGAGATCTTCATGGAGCAGAACTTGGGTCCGCACATGGAGCAGAAGTGGGCCACCTTGGCCGACTCCTTCGGCATCGTCTCGTCGTGAAACTCGCGCGCACGTTCGGGATCCAGTCCCAGGTTGAATTGATCCTCCCAGCGGAATTCGAAACGCGCTTTCGACATCGCGTTGTCGCGGATCTGCGCCCCGGGATGCCCCTTGGCGAGGTCCGCCGCGTGCGCGGCGATCTTGTAGGTGATGATGCCTTCGCGCACATCCTCCTTGTTGGGCAGACCGAGGTGCTCCTTCGGCGTGACGTAGCAGAGCATGGCGCAGCCGTACCAGCCGATCTGCGCGGCGCCTATACCGGAGGTAATGTGGTCGTAGCCGGGCGCGATATCGGTCACCAGCGGGCCGAGTGTGTAGAAGGGCGCCTCATAGCATGCCTGCAGCTCCTTATCCATGTTCTCCTTGATCATCTGCATCGGCACATGACCCGGACCCTCGATCATTACCTGGACGTCGTGCTCCCAGGCTTTTTTGGTCAGCTCGCCCAGCGTCTCCAGCTCGGCGAACTGGGCGGCGTCGTTGCCGTCGGCGATAGAGCCGGGGCGCAGCCCGTCGCCCAGGGAGAAGGAGACATCGTACGCCTGCATGATTTCGCAGATCTCATCGAATCTAGTGTAGAGAAAATTCTCCCGATGGTGCGCCAGGCACCACTTGGCCAGAATCGAACCGCCGCGCGAGACAATGCCGGTCACCCGGCTCGCTGTCATCGGGACATAGCGCAGCAGCACACCGGCGTGGATGGTGAAGTAGTCGACGCCCTGCTCGGCCTGCTCGACCAAAGTGTCCCGCATCACCTCCCAGGTAAGATCCTCGGCCACGCCGCCCACCTTCTCCAGCGCCTGGTAGATCGGTACGGTGCCGATCGGCACCGGCGAGTTGCGTAGAATCCACTCACGGGTCTCGTGGATATTCTTGCCGGTGGAGAGATCCATGATGGTATCGGCGCCCCAGCGGATGCCCCAGGCCATCTTGTCCACCTCCTCCTCAATGCTGGAGGAGAGCGCCGAGTTGCCGATGTTGCCGTTGATCTTGACCAGAAAATTGCGCCCGATAATCACCGGCTCCAGCTCGGGATGATTGATGTTGGCCGGGATGATGGCACGGCCGCGGGCCACCTCACTGCGCACGAACTCGGGAGTGATCTCCTGCGGAATGCTCGCGCCAAAACTAAAGCCGGGGTGCTGTTGCCGCAGCGCCCCCTGCTCCCGCGCCTCCTGCAGCCGCATATTTTCGCGGATGGCGACGAACTCCATCTCCGGCGTGACTATGCCTTTTCTCGCATAGTGCATCTGGCTGACATTGGCGCCGGACATTGCACGGCGCGGGGTGCGCAGGTGTTCGAAACGCAGATGGTTCAGCGACGCATCGCCGGCGCGCTTGCGGCCAAACTCTGAGCTGAGCTGCGCCAACACTTCGCTATCGCCGCGCTCCTCGATCCAGCTGCGGCGGATATCGTCCAATCCTCTGCGCAGATCAATTTTGGCGTTCGGGTCGGTATAAGGTCCGGAGGTATCGTAAACGGTGACCGGCGGATTCTTTTCGGCGCCGAAACTGGCGGGCGTGTCGGATAGATGTATCTCCCGCATAGGAACGCGGATATCGGGACGACTGCCCGTTACATAGATCTTGGTCGAGCCGGAAATCGGCTGCCCCGCCTGCGCACCGATTTCGACAGTCGCATCCAGCAAGGTTTTACTGATGGCACTCATAATGTTCCGCCCTTGGTTTGGAGAGGAGAGACGAAACAGGGGATTGAACTTGTGAAAAGGAAGGGATTCTGCTTCCCTACGCCGGTACTGTCCGGATCAGGTTCAAAGGGTATTTCTCAGCCCGCCCGATTTTTCCCAAGCCGTCGGCTTGAACGAAATATCCGGGGCACCCCCGCTTCAATGGCCAATGATTAGGTCATTCAGCCCCGATTGTCAACTAAATCCGGGCTCAGGCCGGAGCTACGACTAAAACAGCACCCGCTCCATCTCCGCCCTGAGCTGCTGAAAACCCTGCTCCAAACCAGGTACTTTCCGGCGAATGGTTTCCAGGTCGTTCGCCCTGCCGGCCGTTTCCATCGCCAGCGCCAGTTTACCCAACGCCTTGCCGCCTACGTTGAGCACCGCACCCTTGATTTTGTGCGCTTGGGCAAAAGCCTGCTGTACATCGCCGTTCGCTACCTGAATCTTCAGCCACTCAATCTGTTGCGGAACCTCTGTTAGGACGGCCTCGGCAACATCGCGCATCAACTCCTGATCCCCCATCAAATGCCGGCTCATCGCGGCATGATCGAATATCGGTTCAGCCGACACTCGACTCTCATCCCTGCCCTCCAAGGCTGCTGCGCTATCCGCTGGTTTGGACCCAACACTTTGATTTTCTGTCACCGGGTTCAGCCGGCCGTGCCGGGGCAGCCACTGCTGCAGGATCCGCCTGAGCCGCGAAGGGTCGACCGGTTTCGCGATGTGGTCGTTCATTCCTGCTTCGATACAGCGTTCGCGGTCGCCCTGCATCGCGTTGGCGGTCATCGCAATGACCGGGAGATTGTTATCCAGCACCTTTGCCTCGGGATCGCGCAGCCGCCGGGTCGCCTCGTAGCCATCCATCACCGGCATCTGGCAGTCCATCAGAACAAGGTCGTATTGGAACTGCTCCAGCAACCGAAGCGCCTCCCTGCCGTCGCCGGCGACTTCAATTTCTATACCGAATTTCTTCAGCATCCCCCGAGCTACCATCTGGTTGGTAAGGTTGTCCTCCACCACCAGAACCCGTGCCCGGAATTGCGGCTGCTTGCGCGAGTTGTCGCGGGTAAGCGGCTGTTCATCTGAGCTTTTGAGCCCAGCTGCCTGGCATAACCGTTTATATAGCTCAGGTTGACTTACCGGCTTGGTGAGATAGAGATCGAAGCCAACCTCCCGCATCTTTTCCGCATCGCCCCGCCGTCCCCGGGATGCGAGCAGAATCAGACGGGTTTCTGCCGTTTCGGTCATCCCCCTGATGCGGGCAGCCAGTTGCGGGCCATCCATACCCGTGAGATTAAAGTCGACCAGCGCTGCGGTATACGGCTCGTTCTCGCGCGCCGCTTTGCACAGCGCCTGCAGCGCGTCCGGTCCGCTCCCGGCGCTGCCATGCGCTACCTGCCACTCGTCCAGCAGCTGCTCAAGCAGCAGCCGGTTGCTGGCATTGTCGTCTGCCACTAACACCTTCTGTCCGCTTAGATCGGCGCTATAACGTGCCGCAGGTGGCTGCTCGATGCGCTCCAGGTTGAGTGTAAACCAGAAGGTTGCACCCTGCCCCAGCTCGCTCACCACACCGATCTCTCCCCCCATCAGTTCCACCAGCTGTTTGCTGATAGAGAGGCCCAGACCGGTGCCGCCGTACTTGCGTGTGGTGGAGCTGTCGGCCTGGGTAAACTTAAGAAACAGTTTCTGTTGTTGTTCGGTACTCAGGCCGATGCCGCTGTCGGTCACGGCAAATCGCAGTAGGCTCCGGTCGCCCCTCGTCTCAATAGACTCGCAGCGCACCGACACCTCTCCATGCTCGGTGAATTTGAGCGCATTTCCGACCAGGTTATTGAGTATCTGGCGGATTCGCCCCGGATCACCTTTGTAGTGATGCGCCAACACCGGATTGGCCGGACAGATCAGCTCCAGACGCTTCTCCTCTGCGCGAAAGGCCAGGGTTGAAGCGAACTCCTCCAGCAATGCACCCATCTCGAATTCACAGCTCTCCAGTTCGAGCTTACCTGCTTCGATTTTCGAGAAATCGAGAATGTCGTTGATGATGCCGAGCAGCGAGTCCGCACTGCGTTTGATGATGATGGCTTGGCTCTGCTGCTCTTCATTCAACGGACTGTCCAGCAGCAGATTGGTCATCCCGATGACACCGTTCATCGGGGTACGGATCTCGTGGCTCATATTGGCCAGAAAATCGCTTTTTGCCCGGTTGGCGGCATCCGCGCTGACCGCTAACTCTTTGGCCAGCACCGTCTGCCGCTCAAGATACCGGTTCAGTTGTTCTGTCTCTTTTCTGGCGGCATCGGCATCCGCCATCATCCGCAGCAGCATCCGCCGGCTCCGCTCCAGCTCCTCCAGGTGCGCCTCCCGTTCGGCCTGGATATTTTTCAATTCGGTGATATCGACGTAAGACTCGAGCAGGCAGGGACGCCCCTGAAATTCGAAACGCCTGACCGACTTGAATACGGGGCAGCCGCTGCCATCCGCCCGTAACAGGATTTTCTCCTCATTGCTCACCGTCCTGCCCAAATCGGTGACCGGACACTGGCCTTCCGGGGTTGCGGTCAAACAGCCGTGGCAAGATTTTCCAAGCAGAGCCTCAGGGGTTTGCTGCAGTATTGCCGCAGCAGCCGGGTTAACGTACAGAAACCGATGCGTGATCGCATCCAGAATCACTATCCCCGCCGGAAGCGAAGCAAATATCTCACGCTGAGAAGCCTCTGCCACTTCCAGTCTGGCGATAGCCTGTTTGTGCGCCTGAATATCGTGCCAGGAAGTGAATATTGCGGTTTTGCCCGCGATCTCCAGCCGGGTCAAAACCACTTCCACGGCGAAATCGCTGCCGTCCATGCGCCTATGCATCCACTCGAAGCGTGTAGCTCCGGTATGCAGTGCCTCGCCTATCCGCACCGCAGCGCTCTCTGCGGAACTGCTGCCATCGGGCTGCCGTTCAGGAGAGAGCTGATCCGGCGATTTTTCCAACACCTCGCTGCGGGTGCAGCCGAGCAGATCCGCTGTCGCCTGATTGCAGTCGACAAAGCGGCCATCCTCGATCAGCAGGTAGGGCTGCGCCGACTTCTCGAACAGGGTCCGGAAACGGATTTCGCTGTACCTCAATCCCCGGTAAAAATGGTGGATGGCGCCCAAACCGGTCAGAAACATCAGACTGAGGATGGCGATCGAGGCAAACATAGCGGGATCGAAAGGAGGGTGCGCCGACAAGGCGATGAGTCGCCAGGTGCCGTCCAGCACGGCCTCTGATATTGTCGTGCGTGCCTGCCCGTCCAACACAACCGATGATTTTGAGAGATCCAGTCCGGCGGATGCAAGCAGTTCGCTGCCGAACTGGCGGGTGCGCTGCAGCGCCTGGCGCTCGCTCTCGGCAAACGGATAAACC
This sequence comes from Chromatiaceae bacterium, assembly GCA_024235255.1. Classification (GTDB taxonomy): domain Bacteria; phylum Pseudomonadota; class Gammaproteobacteria; order Chromatiales; family Chromatiaceae; genus HKST-UBA178. The sequence goes on along the minus strand of JACKMT010000005.1, from coordinate 10,641 downwards.
GTCCGCAGCACCCATTGCTGGCGGCTGCCGGCGAACACCACACCCTCACCTGATACCAGCAGGGTCGGATTGAGTTGCTGCCGTAACCTTTCGTCGAACCCATCCAGCGGTGATTTCACCACAGCCACACCGGCTACGCTGGCGTCGCGAATGTCGACCACCGGCACGCTGAAGTATAAGCCGCGCTTCCTCGTGGTCGCGCCGACTGCCGGGTAGAAAACCGGCCGGGCTTCCTGCAAGGCCCGGCTGAAGTAGGGGCGGAAAGCATAGTTGTTACCGGTGAGGCTCTTGCCTTCATCGTAGGACGTAGAGGCAACAACGATGCCGGCCCGGTTCAACAGATAAACCAAGTCGCTTTTCAACGCCGCACGAACGGTTTGTATGGCAGCGAGCGCCTCGCTATTGTCGGGCGGCAATACGCCTGTTACGGTCTCTTGAATAAAGGGCAGCTGCGCCAAGCCTTTCAAATCATCAATTATCAGTTCGAAAGTCCAATCGTTGAGCTGGGATGCCAGACGTTCAAGTTGCCCGAAGTCACGTTCTCTCTGCTGCTTTTCACTGATCCAGCTTTCGCTGAGCGTGGCTACCAGCAGAGAGATCACTGCAGCGACAAAAAATTTTACCAGTCGAAGCCCGAGCTGTTGCCGCATGGCGTTCAACCGAAAATCAAGCCGTTAGCAGAGGATAAAATCACACGGCAGTGATACCGACACATTGGGCTGCCAGCCGTCCTGTTGAGCGACCTATAATCGGGGGTGACAACTCTTTCTGCGCTTAGTTTGATCACGCAGTTTGTAGCGGCAATTCGCTAAAGAAATTTAACCCGGTAGTAGCGATTATAACGATATAAACAGACCCCGGATCAGCTTGCAGTTGCGGCTATCCACCGCACTCAACGAACTTTCGCCCGCTGACCGCTTGGCAGCTCTACACACCCCGTCCCGGCGGAACATTTCGCTTAATCCAGACAGGGCTGACGGGATGGCTGAAAAGCAACATTTTCAGCCGCCTGTTCTGTTGAATCAGTTGGCAGGTCAAACCGAGATTAATCGTCTCATATAGTATGAGAATGTGTTGATATTGCTTGCTATTAATTGATAATTGAAACCAAATCAACAGGCTGCATTTCCCTTGCACCAGTGACACACCGAGCGCCGGAGGGCAGCTCCATGCCGAAGCAGAAAAGCGCGTTTCCCACCATCCTGCGCGGATTCACCGTCATTGAGAAGATCGTCCAGGCACAGCGGCCGATCTCCGCAGCAGCGCTCATCGATGCGCTCAATCTGCCCAAACCCTCGGTACACCGCATCCTCCAGCAGCTCGAAGAGGAGGGACTGATTCAGCGCGAACCGGTGAACAGACGATATATCCCGGGTTTCCGTCTCCAGGCGCTTGTTGCCGGCGTCGTCTCGCACCAGGTGCTGGGAGCGCCGCGTCACGCCATTTTGCAGACGCTGTCGGATGAGATCGGAGAGACCTGCAACTGCAGCATGCTGGATGGCGATCGCATCGTCTATTTTGACCAAGTCGAAACTGACCGGTCGTTTCGCATTCAACTGCCGTTGGGCTCGCGACTGCCGCTGCACTGCACAGCCAGCGGCAAGCTGTTGCTGGCATACATGGAGCCAAGGCAGTGCCACCGTCTGATCAATGCCGCGCCGCTGCAGCGCAAGACAGATCGCACCATCACCGACCCTGAACTGCTGGTCGAGGAGCTGAAACGGATCGCTGATGACGGTGTCGGCATCGATGATGAGGAACAGCTGGCCGGCGTGGTCGCCGTCGCGGTGCCGGTATTCAACCTGCGCAACCAAGTCTGCTTCACCATCGCGGTCCACGCACCCAAAGTTCGCAAACCGCTGGCTGAGCTGCGCCAGTATATCCCCTCACTGAAACGCGCCGCAGGTGCCATGGCGGCCGCTTATTGTCAAAGCAGTCCGGGTAATGAGTGATACCGGAAAACTTTCCCCCGCCACCTGAGAGGTCGATAAATGCGCTATTTCATACTGTAAAATTTTTGGCAGTATGCAAGCTCAGTACTTTTTCAGCGTGTTTCCGAACAGCTGTCTAGCGGCATCCTTATCAAACTCGGTTAGCTTGCAAACCTTGGGTACGGATTCATTGGATGACAATGTCACAGCCTCTTTAGCATCAGCGGCCTGCTGGTCAATAGCCATGTTCTGTCTCTGTGGGCTAATGGATTCCTCAATATCCGCCAACACGGCTTGGATTATCTCGGCGTCGATGCTAGGTCTTTTTTTGGCGTAGCCGTATACCAGTGCTGTGTCGCAGAGCAAGTTGATTGCCCTGGGGATACCTTCGCTCGCCTGATAGATAATATCGATGGCGCCCTTGGTGAATAGCTCGTTCTCGCAGCCGGCACAGCGGATTCGGTGCCGGATATATGCGAGGGTGTCGTCCTCACTGAGTGCGGGGAGATGATATCTCACGGAAATTCTCTGCCGGAATTGCAACAAATCCGGGGAGTTCAGTTGCTCGCGCAACTGCGGCTGACCGACCAGGATTAACTGCAGCACCAAATGTTTATCCGCATTGATATTGGATAACATACGCAGTTCTTCCAACACCTTCGGCTGGAGGTTCTGTGCCTCGTCTATTATCAAAACGCTATGGCGGTATTTCGCATACTGGTCGATGAGAAAACGTCTGAATGCATCATATAATGCCACCTGGCAGTCATAGTCGTACTTCTGGTTGAAAGCCAGGAGCACCCACTTCAACAAATGCCCCATGTCCTCGTGGGTATTGCTTATCAGCCCGACTGTTACATCGTCGTGTGTCTGGTTGAGCAGATGGCGAACCAGTGTTGTTTTTCCGCTTCCCACCTCACCGGTGATCACCGTAAAACCCGCCTTGCTCATCAAACCATATTCCAATAAGGCAAAGGCGGCGCTGTGTTTCTCCCCCAGATAGAGAAAAGAGGGATCCGGCAGCATGGAGAATGGCCGTTCCTTGAATCCGTATAGTTTTTCGTACATCTTGGTCGGAAACTCCAGAATTCACGAAACTGTAAATGATTGAAACCAGAATACTTTAATATTACATGAGAAATAGAGCGGCAATCGACTGGTGATTCTTTAGTATTCATCGATTTCCCCCATCCGGTTGCCTGAGGAAGATTCAGTCAGAGCTCTGTGGAAAAAGAGGTGGATTCCCCTCCGGTAGATTTCCAGGTTAATAGCGATAGGGTCTACAAACCTTTTGGGTGACTATAACCCGGCCAGCCTATGTCTCATAAAACGCTATCGTATTCAACCTAACTGGCATGGAGTGGTGGAGACCCATCCATTTTTATGCAATGGGTGTTAACCAATCCGGATTCCGTTGTTTGCCGGGAGTTAACGAGGGTGATAAGGGGTTAGCAGGGCTGATTTCTCAAACAATTGATAGGGATTAGGATGGATCGCAGTAGAACAACCGACAACGTTTGAGCCTGTTCTTTGACCACCCTCCTTGAGATGGCCATCCACATGACGAATGCCATTGAGTGGTTGAACATGTCATCAACTGATGTGAAAAATAGACACTATTCACTGGAACACCAAGCGTCAGCTTTTGATCTCACCGATATCCGGCTTGATGCCCGCTTGATCCTAATTTTACAAACCACAGGAGGTGGGTTACCCCACCTCCTGTTTAATGCAAAGTAATGTGTTTAGTGACTACGAACCCTTCTCAAGTTAAACGAGTACCCCACTGGATGCTTCTTCGGTTTCTCGTCTACGTCTGCTTACCATGGCAATACCTGCGAGGCCAGAACCAAAGAGCCATAACGCAGCTGGAATAGGAGTAGCAAGAGTCAAGTAACCATCAGCAGACTGGAGGACCTTGATTTCTCCTGCTCCAGCTGTTGCTGATTCGCCTAACACAGATCCAACACTCCCTAGTTCACCGGCTAGAATGTCCAAGACAAATTTTCCTGTGCCAGCTTGTATCGTATCCGGTTCAAAAACAGCCGGATCGTAGCTAGCTGCTCCAATTACAAGTTGAATCTTAGAACTACCGAACCCGGTTGCATCTACGCTGCCTGTAGACCCTGCCGCCACAGTGCCCGTAAGAATAGTTGCCCCATCCGCCCCGTTTGTCCCATTCTTGAATCCTGTATCTGAAGTAAAGCTATAGTCAGGCGAGGTATCAAAATCCAACCCCATCGTACCTCCAGTGATGGTAAAGGTAACCGCCCCCCCTGGAGTGCCCGATGTTATTTCGCCAGTGTATTCAGCCCAAACAGTCACTTCATAACCGCCGCCTGTTATAGGTAGTGGTGCGCCTGTTTGTGACAGACCACTATCATTAGTTATGCCGACACCGCTCAGCTTGTGATCAGTAAGATACGACTGGAAGTAGCCTGTAACTGTTGAGCCAGTGATTTTTAACAGGTTAACGCCGAGTGAAAACTCAAAGGTGTCAAACGGCCCCACCACGTCCTCAAAGCCATCGCTACCAGGTGCCGCCGTATAGTCGGCGGTCCCAACCCATACCTCCGATGCATATGCCCCTCCAGACACTGCCAAGTTCGCTAAAAGCAGAGCCGTAGCCCCTATATACTTCTTGTATGTCATTGTTGTTTCTCCTTGTTGTACTTATCTCGACTACTTGTGTTAATTAGATCTGTTAATACCAGCCCAAACAAGACCAAAATCTGGACACCCGAAAAACCATTACAGACAAATCCATGCTAATTTCATACCATTAGTATTTATATGTTTATAAACATGAGGTTATAGATTTACCCAAATGCGTGACGCGTAGAATATGTAAAATATTTTGACACTTTATTGAGCCAATCCAACTCTATTGAGTACTCCATTCTCTAAGGGACGAAGCGATGCGAGCAGTAGCATAGTTACTCTCCCACGGATTCAGAAGGCGCATCGCACATGGCATTCATCTTGTTCGAGGAAGTCCTGACTTCAGCGATGCATGAGTATCTGCAGCACTTTAGCTAGCGGACATTAAGAATCGATATTCTCTGTTTAATTGATAGAATTGTACGGATTAATATGAGAGAGATCCAGCGATTAGGCTGAAATCGTCAGGAGTAGATTTGATGAGATCCTGAACGCCTTGCTGGTTGAAAAAGCAGGTGGGGTGAACAAAGCACAGTGATTGCAGCATTCGGTGCAGAGCTATCTCGATAGAGGAAGCGATTGTTCAAATGTCGCTGGTGGGTGGGTAGTTGATCGACACTTCTGTTCTGGCCGCCATAGGCGTCAGTTAGGACGGATTTTCAAAAAATTTAGAAGTTTTGCCGAGGTATTACGGAGGATATGTCTAACCGGCTTAGAATTCTCAGAACATCACAAGCTTCTCTGTCTCCGGGAGAACTGCAGCCAGACTGATGGAATACACGATGCATGAAACGTTCACTTGTCATACTTTTCCGTCAACAGCTTAGTGAAACAGTGGTTGTAGAAGGGAGCAGTAAGGAAAATACTGCCTCCCCAGGAAAGAAAACCCGAACCAGATAGTCCCATTGATTAGCCTAGGAATTCCGATTCAGTGCCTCGAGTGCCAGACGCGCTTGCTCTACCCAGGGGGCATTTTTACTCTCTGTCATGGCCTGATTTAGCTCCTGTTTAGCCTCGCCGGCTCGTCCAAGTGCTTGGTATACGATGCCGAGATGGTAGCGATGTTCAGCAATCTCCGGATTTAAAGAGACCGCCTCCTCGAGATAGGGCAATGCCTTGATATCGTCGCCATGCTTATGGTGTACCCACCCCAGGGTATCAAGTAATGCTGGGTCCTTTGTGTCTTTAAACTGGCTAACCAACTCCAAAGCACGATTCACTGCGGCCGGGTCGCTAGGTTCTTCAACGAGAAGCAGTGCCAGATTATTCGCCGGAACATGGGCATTTGGGTATCTTGCTACCACATCTTCATAGGCCGCAATCGCCAATGCTTTTTCACCCGACAACTGCAGTGCACCTGCCAGCCGGAAGAGTAAAAATCCATTACGAGCGGTATGTTCGACACCACGCTCGAGAACCTGGCGGGCCGCCGTAAGGTCACCCGCGCTAAAATAAAGCTCAGCCAATCGCTCATAAGCGCGCGGGGATTTGGGGTGAAAGCGTGCAGCCTCTTCGTAAGTTTCGATCGCCCCTTTTGTATTTCCTGCAGAGACCTGGATATCTCCGAGCAGATTTATCGCAACCAGGCTGTTCGGGCTGCGTTCCAGTACCTGCCGCACACGCCGCTCTGCTGCTGGCGAGTTGGATAACGCCATCTGGCTTCTGGCCAGCGCCACCAAAGGTTCGACCGCATCAGGCCGAATCTCCAAGGCTTTCTCGAATGCGGTTATTGCCTCCTCGTGCTGTCCCTGCCGCTGCAACGCGCTACCGGCAAGGTAATATCCCAACGGATGGTCGGGGCGGGTTTCACGTATGCGCTGCGCAGTCTCCGCCAGCGCACCCCAGTCTTGAGCAGAGAATCTTATCCGAGCAATTGCGAGCTGAGCAGCTGCGTTTTCCGGTATCTTTTCCAGAAGTTGATCCAACACCGTCAATGCACCCTGGCTGTCGCCGATGCGTACCCGTACCTCGGACAATTGCAGATAAGCAACCGGATCATTAGGATTCAGTTCGATGGCACGTAAAAACGCCTCTTCGGCCAAGTCATACTCTTCACGTACTGCATGGGCCTGGCCAAGCAGATGCTGAGCACTGAGACGCTCGGGATAATCCCGCAGCACCCTGCGCAGATCGGCAATGGCCTGCTCGACATTCTGATCGGCTACAGCAAGCACGGCGCGCATCTGGAGCGCATCCGCATTCCCGGGAGCCTCATCCAGCACTAACTTGACCAGCGCCTTCGCCTCATCCTTTCTTTCGGTCATGATCATCATGGATGCCAGCGCATTACGTGCACGGATCGCGTCCATACCCTTGCCAGTCGATTTATCGATAATCTGGCGGTAAGTCTCTTCGGCCCCGGCATTCTCCTTGGCGGCACGCTGCATCTCGGCCTCGATAAAACGCAGCTCCATTAACTCGGGTTGGCGCTTTTTAAGGTTCTCCAGTTCCTTTCGGCCACTATCGATGCCTTCAGCCTGAACGAGAAACCGAAGCAGCACTTTCTGCCGTTCAATATCGTCCGGCTCTACCGTAATGGCATCGCGCAAAACCTCCTCGGCGTCCTTGGCGCGAGCTATTTTCAGGTAAACGTTGGCCAACTGTAACGGAAAGGCGTTCTCCTTCGGCCACTGTTTAACCAGCTGTCTCAACACCTCGATCACCCCGTCTGTATTCTTGGAAGTGTCGTACACTCTTACCAGCATGAGTTTAAGTGCCAGATCATTGGGATTGAGTTCGATACCTTTTCGGAGCAAAGCAACTGCTTCAGAGAGATCGTTGCGCTCCTCCAGTATCCCTGCCAGTAATACGATTGCACCAACATTGGCCCGGTCGAGCAGGAGTGCTGCCCTGGCATCTTCCTCCGCACTTTTCTTGTCTTCGCGCTGTAGCCTCAACATGCCCCGATTGACCAGAGCATCTGGATTTCTAGGCGCTTGCTGCAGAGCGATATCAACATCCTCCTGTGCCACATCCAACCTCTTTGCGGCAATCAGGATTCGGGCCTTATGAATCCGCGCATCGACAAGGTTGGCGTCAAGCTCCACCGCCCGGGTGTAATTTGCCAGCGCTTTGGGGAGTTCACTGGCCCGTTCCTTTATTCTCCCGAGCAAATACCAGGACTCGGCATGTTTCTCATCGATCTGGAGTACGTTCTTCAATTCAAGCCATGCACGATCATACTCACCAGCGTCGAAAAACTCCTTTCCTTTTTCAAGATAAGATGTTTTACGCTGCTCGAAATCATCGCATCCGCTCAACCCGAATATTCCAACCGCCGCGAACAGACCAGCAAACACCCAGTTACCCAATAGACGCTTCATGATGAATCCCTATTTTTTATTTTTCCAGATTATGATGTGAAATAAACTTAAAGTCGGGGCTGTGACCAATCGTTACTCTCAAAGCGGAAACACAATTCCTCGAAAAGCCAGAACTATCAGAGAAATCAGCAGTCCAGCCCGCAAAATTCGTTCCCCAACATTTTGAGAGAGCACCAGCTCACAAGCATAAAACAGCACCAATGTTTGAACAAATACAGCACCAAGGCCGGTGTCTTTTATGAATGGCATGTTGGGTACAGCAATCACTATCAGGATAATCAGCACATCGAGTGAGTTGACCTGGAAACTGCTGCTGCCGAAACGCAACCAGAGTGAGATCCCAAACGCCAGCATGCCAAAATAGGTGTAAACAACCCCATTACCAAGGAGCCCGGTTTCATTCACCAGATACACTGCACTAATCGACAATACAAAAGCAGATAGACGTTCCACTGCCAGCAACGGGATGGAGCGCATGAAAAGCCCAAGCAGCAGCGATATACCAAGCATCAGCCCGAGCCAGCCGATATCGGGCGGTACACCCGGAACTTTAAGAGTGACGAAGAGGAACATCAAGGTCAGTCCGTATAAAACCGTGCCCTGCCCTGTCCTCTTGAACAAATTGGTTGCCTTGAAATGGGATACCACTTGATCCATCAGACTGGCCTTCATCAGCGCTGACCTGGCGTGTGTCTCATGAACAGCCCAATAACTGACGCCCCAGTAGAGCACGGCGTTAAACATCAGTAAAAAGCCCAACAGGACAATATCCAGTGAATAACGCAGAAACCAGGCTGACAGAACCAAGATAATCTGCAGAGTGTATATTACTAATACAGCTTCATACTGGTTGAGTCCAAGATCAAGGAGACGATGATGCAGATGGCGGCGATCCGGACGGAACGGTGAACCACCGGCATGAACACGTTTATAGATTACAAACAGCGTGTCAGAGACCGGCAAACCCAGGATCAGCAATGGAACCAACGGACTGATAGCACGATTCGAGCTTTCGATCAGGATAAGGCTGAGCACAGCCACGCTAAAACCGAGAAACTGGCTGCCTGTGTCGCCCATAAAAACGCGGGCTGGAAAGGTATTGTAGCGGAGAAAACCCGCCACTGCTGCGATAATGGCAAGGGCGAGCAATGCAGTCAGTTTATCATCACAACTAAAGGCTAGATAGCCCAATGCAACAGACGCGAGCAAACTGGAACCGCCGGCGAGTCCATCCATACCATCGCACAGATTAATCGCATTGGTAACACCGATTATCCAGAAAATCGTCAGCGGTAGTCCAAACCAAACCGGCACCACGCTATAGATTTCAAAAATAGGGCGGGTCAACCAGATGCCGCTGACATAGATAAACACCAGTGCCGCAATGATCTGGCCAAAAAACTTCAGCCGATAGTCGAGATTGGAAATATCATCTGCCACCCCAAACAACATGATGATCAGAGCACCAATCAGGTAACCAGAAACCAGATCCGTAAACGGCAACCACACAGCCAATGAAACCAGAGTGCCCGCAGCAATAGCGATACCACCCACCCTAGGAATCGGATCCTGATGAATCTTGCGCTCCCCAGGCTGGTCCAACAACCCCAGCGCTCCAGACCAACGTGCAAGATAGGGCACCGCCACGGTGGTCAAAGCAAGTGACAAAATGGAGACGTAAAAAGCGATCATCCCTGTATTTATATACTGTAATCGCTGTGAGTTTAATTCCCACAGCTATCTACAATTCAATAATCTATTTCAAATAAATGCTTAGATTTTCGAGCAACACCAGTTGATTCTCCACCTGCATGCAGCAGGGTAAACCATTTGGTTGTCAGGCTGTCGAGAGTAGGACATTTTCCACCAATTTAGTAGGCTGAGTCCCGAAATCCGACAAACTAATTGGGAATATAGGCTTCAAGCTGGCCGATACTGAGCCTGGCAAAGTCATCCAGCCGTGATTCAGCCTCCACAATATCAGTCCCTTCCGGGACAGGAGTAGTCAGTCTCACCAGAGAACCGTCGGTGCGCCGGAGAGTAATCGAATCCTGGAACAGGTACCATTTGAGCAGGTACTCATTGGTGATTACTCGGCCTCGCTGCTGAAACCAATAGTAGACCAGCTGCCGGTAGGCTCCTTTCCTGATCTCCACACGATTTACCCGAAGCGGTTGGCCGTTGATCACTACACCAGCGACAGTGTGCTGCGACAGCGAGGATATCTCCCAGCCACCTCCAGGAATGCAAGTGCGCGGTGAGTGAACCGAAGCACCTTTGCGCTGTGATGCATAGTAGGCGGCATATAAATTGACAGGCTGTGTATCCGGTCGATAGAAGTCAGCCATGATATAGTCGTCGAGCTGCAACGCGGCCAAGGTAACAGCATCTAGTGAGCCAATCCGCCCCTGCCATTCACCCAAACTTGTTGGATAATCGGCGAAGGCCTGGCGGTCAGGGATAAGCTCTTCCCGATTCGGTAATACCGAAACCAGCACTGCCGTACAAACCACCAATATCAGAGCCGCAGCATAGGGCGCTGAGAGAGCAGGCAGCTTGATCTGAGCTCCAGGCGCCAATGTTCCCGGAAGTTCGATAAAAAATGCGTCACTGAAAGATTTCCGTGGCGATCCGATCTTATTGAGCATCCACATCTCGGAAAACAGAACCGAGAGGGATACCATAAAGACCACCCAGCCCTCGAAATCGTGAAGGATCCCTTCAGC
>JACKMT010000004.1 GCA_024235255.1 Chromatiaceae bacterium | reverse complement strand
TCGCCTGTGCCGTCACATTTTGCCCGATCTCCCTCAAATCATAGCGACAGCTATGCTTTTTCGGGCGATCGAACAAACTGCTTAGGCACATCCGCCCTGAATCCCGAATCCTTCATGATATATCCGGGCTAAACTCTCCCGGGTGAGTCTCTCATCAGGCCAGCAGCTTTGCGTGCGCCGCAGCCAATCGGGCTACCGGCACCCTGGGCGCCGAGCAGGAGACATAGTTTAATCCCGCCTCCTGGCAGAACTTGATCGATGCCGGATGGCCGCCGTGCTCGCCGCAGATGCCGACATTGAGATCCGGCCGCTTCTCCCGACCCCAGGCCACCGCCAGTTTCATCAACTTCCCAACACCCGGAACGTCCAACACCTCAAACGGATTGTCATGCAGGATGCCATTCTCGTTGTACATCGGCAGGAACTTGTTCTCTGCATCCTCACGCGAAAAGGAGAAGACGGCCTGGGTCAGATCGTTGGTGCCGAATGAGAAAAACTCCGCAGCGTCCACCAATGAATCTGCCCGCAGACAGGCCCGCACCACTTCGATCATGGTGCCGAAACGAAAGTTGAGTTTATGCCCGCACGCCTGCTCCACTTCGGCACGGATCTTGTCCACGTAGCGCTTCACATGATCCAGTTCCGAGTCGGTACAGACTTGGGGCACCATGATCTGAGGATTTGCATCAATGCCTTTGGCTGCGCACTCTGCGGTCGCTTCCAGCACTGCGCGGATCTGCATGGAGTAGATCTCGGGAAACGTGATGCCGAGCCGGACACCGCGATGACCCAGCATGGGATTGGTTTCGTACAGGGCGCGTACTTTGCGCAGCATGGCCTCTTTCTTGGCGATCGCCTCCTCCACCAGGTGGGTATCGACCAGATGGCGCATATTATCCGCTTGTTCCTTCGCCTGACCGGTCTGCTGCAGCAGCGCCATGGAGTTCGCCAACACCTCCATGCCACGCGCAGAGTCGCGCAGATGAGCCAGATTTTTCAACTCATCCTCCAGCTGATGCTCAGACGGTAGGAACTCGTGAATCGGTGGATCAAGCAGGCGGATAGTCACCGGATAAGGCGCCATCGCTTCGAACAGCTCCTTGAAATCCGCTTTTTGCATTGGCAATAACTTGTCCAGCGCCGCCTGCCGCTGTTCGTCGCTCTCTGCAACGATCATCTCGATCACCACCGGCAGCCTGTCAACTGCATTGAACATGCGTTCGGTGCGGCACAAACCGATCCCTTTAGCGCCGTAGCCGACTGCCCGGCGCGCATCCAGCGCCGTATCCGCATTGGCCAGCACTTTCAGTTGCGCCACTTCGTCGGCCCAGGCGAGCAGTGTATTGAGCTCACTGGAAAACTCCGGCTCGACCGTCGGCACCTGACCCGCATAAACATTGCCGCTGGTGCCGTCGATGGTGATCAGATCCCCTTCCTTGATGATGATATCCCCGACATAAGCTTCCCGCCGCCGCACGTCGACCGAAATGCCTTCCGCGCCTGCCACACAGGGTTTACCCATGCCTCTGGCCACCACCGCGGCGTGCGATGTCTTGCCGCCGCGGCTGGTCAGAATGGCCTCGGAGGCGAAAAAACCGTGAATGTCCTCGGGCTTAGTCTCCTCGCGCAGCAGAATGACCTTTTCACCCAGTTTTTTAGCGCGCTCTTCCGCCCGGTCTGCATCGAACACGGCGTGTCCGGAAGCGGCACCCGGTGAGGCCGGCAAACCCTGCGCCAGCGGCGTTGCCCGGGCTGCCGGGTCCAGTCTCGGGTATAGCATCTGTTCCAGCAGTGCGGGCTGGATGCGCAGTAGTGCCTGCTCCTTGGTGATGAGCCCCTCTTTCTCCATCTCGACCGAAGTACGCACCATCGCCACCGCGTTCATCTTGCCGTTGCGGGTCTGCAGACAGTAGAGGGTACCCTTCTCGATGGTGAACTCGAAATCCTGGACTTCCTGATAGTGCCGCTCCAGATTGTTGCGCAGCTCGGCCAACTGACGGGCCATCTCCGGCATCTCCTGGTCGAGTCGGTCAATGGGTTTAGGCGTGCGGATGCCCGCCACCACATCCTCTCCCTGGGCATTCATCAGATATTCACCATAAAGCTTGTTTTCACCGCTGCCCGGATTGCGGGTGAAAGCAACGCCGGTGCCGGAGTCGTCCCCGAGATTGCCGAATACCATGGTGCAGACGTTGACCGCGGTGCCGTTGGCCATTTCCGGTGTGATCTTGAACTCCCGCCGGTAGTCCACGGCACGCTTGCCCATCCAGGAGCCAAACACCGCCTTGATCGCTATCTCAAGCTGATGGTAAGGGTCAGCCGGAAAGGGCCTGCCGGTGTGCTCCTCGACCACCATAAGAAAACGGTTGCTGATATCCTGCAGATTATCGGCGGACAGTTCGAGATCGCCTTTCGCACCGGCGTTGTGTTTGACTATGTCGAACTGGGTATCAAACATCTCATCAGGCACGTTCAGCGCCACCTTGCCGAACAACTGTATAAAACGGCGGTAGGCGTCAAATCCGAAACGCGCATCACCGCTCTGTTCGATCAATCCCTGCAGCGTATCGCTATTCAACCCCAAGTTCAGAATGGTATCCATCATGCCGGGCATGGACATGGCTGAACCGCTGCGTACAGAGATCAGCAACGGATTACTGCTGGAGCCAAATCCTTTACCGGTCAGCTGCTCCACCGTGCGGATCTGGTCGCGAACCTGCTCCATGATACCCGGCGCCAGATGACCCTGTGCAAGATACTCCAGACAGGCTTCTGTGGTAATTACAAATCCTGGCGGCACATTCAGTCCAATGCGCGTCATTTCACAAAGATTTGCCCCCTTACCTCCCAGCAGCGTCTTGTTCTTGCCGTCGCCTTCCGAGAAAGAGAAAACCCACTTATTATTGCCAGGTGATTCTGAAGACATAACTGGACTGTGCTCCTAAAAAAACGATTGAGATGTTGGGATAAACAACGATGAGTTGCGCAGATTAGATTTAAAACCGCGCATGAACAAATAATTAGCGGGTATAATGACCTACGTCGCCGAAATAATAAGCCGTTAACTTTACCGCAAGATTACACTCGAGATGGATAAAACTTACGACCCGAAAAAACTGGAACAGCGCTGGTACCAAACCTGGGAGGAGAGAGGATATTTCACTCCGCAACAAGGTGCAGCCTCGCCTTATTGCATCATGATCCCGCCGCCAAATGTAACCGGCAGCCTACACATGGGCCACGGTTTTAACAACACCATAATGGATACGCTTATTCGCTATCACCGGATGAAGGGCGAAAAGACCTTATGGCAGCCAGGCACCGACCACGCCGGCATCGCCACGCAGATGGTGGTAGAGCGTCAGTTGGAAGCCGATGGCAAATCGCGCCACGACCTGGGCCGCGAGGCCTTCATCGAAAGGATCTGGGAATGGCGCGGCGAGTCCGGCGGTAATATCACCCGTCAGTTGCGTCGCCTCGGCTCCTCACTGGATTGGCAGCACGAACGCTTCACCATGGACGAAGGGCTCTCCAACGCAGTTAAAGAGGTTTTTGTCCGCCTCTACGAAGAGGGATTGATCTACCGCGGCAAACGCCTGGTCAACTGGGATACCAAACTGCACACCGCCGTCTCCGATCTCGAAGTGCTGAACGAGGAGGAGAACGGATTCATGTGGCACATGCGCTACCCCCTGTGCAACGGCCGGGGTCATCTGGTGGTCTCCACCACACGCCCGGAGACCATGCTGGGTGACTGCGCAGTCGCGGTCAATCCCGAGGACGAGCGCTATAAACATATGATCGGTGAACTGGTCGAACTGCCGCTGACCGGCCGCCGCATCCCCATTATCGCCGATGAGCACGCCGATCCCGAATTCGGCACCGGCTGCGTCAAGATCACCCCGGCACACGACTTCAACGACTACGAAGTCTGGCTGCGCCACCGCGATGCACTGCAGATCAGCGAACAGGCGCACGGCGGTCTGATCAACATCTTTACCGGCGACGCCATCATCCGGCAAAACAGCGCCGATGAGGACCAGCTGCTCCCAGCCGCCTACGTCGGTCTGGACCGGTTCGAGGCGCGCAAACGGATCGTCGCCGATCTGGAGTCGCTGGGTTTGATGGAGAAGATCGTCGACCACAAGCTGATGGTGCCCCGCGGCGACCGCTCCGGCACCGTCATCGAGCCGTTCCTCACCGATCAATGGTACGTGAAGATCGCGCCGCTGGCCGGACCCGCGATCGAGGCAGTCGAGAAGGGCCGCATCAAGTTCGTGCCGGACAACTGGAAGAACACCTACTACGAGTGGATGCGCAACATCCAGGACTGGTGCATCAGCCGGCAGATCTGGTGGGGACACCGCATCCCCGCCTGGTACGACGATGCCGGCAGCATCTACGTCGGACGCTCCGAGGCAGAGGTGCGCGAAAAGCACCAACTGGCGGCCAACTACGCGCTGCGTCAGGACGAGGATGTGCTCGATACCTGGTTCAGCTCGGCGCTCTGGCCCTTCTCCACGCTGGGCTGGCCCGAAGAGAGCGAACGCCTCAGGGATTTCTACCCCACCAGCGTGCTGGTGACCGGCTTCGACATCATCTTCTTCTGGGTCGCGCGCATGATCATGATGGGGCTCAAGTTCAGGGACGGCCAGGTGCCCTTTCACCAGGTCTACGTGCACGGCCTGGTGCGCGACAGCCACGGCGACAAGATGTCCAAGTCGAAGGGCAATGTGCTCGACCCGATCGACCTGATCGACGGCATCGGGCTGGATGCGCTGGTGGCCAAGCGCACCAGCGGCATGATGCAGCCGCAGCTCGCCAAGAAGATCGAAAAGCAGACCCGCAGCGAGTTTCCCGACGGCATCCCGGGCTACGGCACCGATTCGCTGCGCTTCACCTTCGCTGCGCTGGCCGCCACCGGCCGCGACATTAAGTTCGACATGGGCCGCATCGAGGGTTACCGCAACTTCTGTAACAAACTGTGGAACGCCGCACGCTATGTGTTCATGAATACCGAAGGCGAGCGTTTCGGCATCGGCCCGGCGAAAACCGGACACTCTGAGCCGACTGCCGAAATCGAACGTTCAGCCGCCGACCGCTGGATTCTCTCCCGGCTGCAGCAGACCAAGCAGGCCGTTGCCGGCGCCATCGAAAGCTACCGCTTCGACTTCGCCGCCCAGGCCATCTATGAGTTCACCTGGAACGAGTACTGCGATTGGTACCTGGAACTTTCCAAGCCGATTCTGACCGATGCCAACGCTTCAGACGCCGCCAAACGGGGCACCCGCCGCACACTGGTGCGGGTACTCGAAACACTGCTGCGGTTGACGCATCCGATCATGCCGTTCATTACCGAGGAGATCTGGCAGAAAGCAGCGCCACTGGCCGGGGTAAGCGGTGCAACGATCATGCAGCAGCCTTTTCCGAGTAAACGTCAGGCGCTGATCAACGAGCAGGCCGAGCAGGAGATGGAGTGGGTGAAAGCATTCATCCTCGGCATCCGTAAGATCAAGGGCGAGATGAACATTGCACCGGGCAAACCGCTGCCGGTGCTGTTACAGAATGCGTCGGATAGCGACCTGAAGTCCCTCGAGAAAAACCGTTTTTATCTGGACTTTCTGGCCCGGTTGGAGCGGGTCACCGTGCTGCAGCCGGGAGAAGAGGCACCCGAGTCGGCCACCGCTTTGGTGGGTGAGATGAAGCTACTGATTCCGATGGCTGGGCTGATCGACAAAGCTGCCGAGCTTGCCCGGCTGGAGAAGGAGATCGGTAAGATCAGTGCCGATTCGGCGCGTATGCAGGGCAAGCTGGCCAACGCCAACTTCGTGGATCGAGCTCCGGCAGCGGTGGTGCAGAAAGAGCGCGCCAAACTCGCTGTCCAGGAGTCGGCAAAAGCAAAGCTGGAAGAGCAGTTGGAGAAGATCAGGAATCTTTGAGCAACACTCTTCTTCGTCCGGGATCAGTTTTAATACCTCGTCATTCCGGCGCAGGCCGGGTTCCAGTGAACTCCGCGAGACTGGATTTCTGCCTGCGCTGGATGACGCAGATTGGAGGATTACAACGATGAAAATAACCCGTCTGGAAGCCTGCGAAGTGATGCCCGTCAATATGACAGGGGTAAAGGATGCCAGCAAACAGGTGCCGATCGGCAAGGCAGACGGCGCGCCCAACTTCTCTATCCGGGTGTTCACCATCCAGCCGGGCGGGCATACGCCGCACCACAGTCACGACAGCGAGCATCTCAACTATATCCTGGAGGGAGACGGCGAGGTGATGGAGGGGGATCATGCCAGACCGATCGGTGCGGGCGACTACATCCTCGTCAAACCGCATGAAAAGCACCAATACCGCAACACCGGTACAAGCCCGTTGAAATTCATGTGCATGGTGCCTAAGGAGTACGAGTAGATCGAAGCTGAAGTGAACACTCCACTGGCTTCGGGTTACAATCAGACAATATTCGAGTCGGCTGAAAGCCGACTCTCCCCTCTCCCATGAGTGGGAGAGGGCTAGGGTGAGGGTTGAATGACTTCACCACTGCCCCCTCACCCCAACCCTCTCGCCCAAAGGGGAGAGGGAGTTCTCTCTTCCGGCTAAAGCCGGTGGATTTACGGATCCCAAATTTGGAACTTTAAATTAGTGCCATCCGGAAACATTTAAGGAGCAATAGCATGCCGACATACGACTATTTCTGCGAAGCCAACGGGCGCAAGGTGGAGGTAAGCCACAAGATGAGCGAGCGCATCGCCACCTGGGGCGAGCTTTGCGACAGGAGCGCGGCAGAGCCGGGCGATACGCCGGCGGAGACCCCGGTCAGGCGCCTGATCACCGGCGGCGCCGTCATCAGCAGTACCGGCAGCGGCAGCGAGCCGCCATGTGCCAGCGGCGCCTGTTGCCCAAGCGGCGGGTGCGGGTTTTAACGCGCTCCGACAGGAAGCCGGGTGCCGGAGTCGCAAGTTGACTCCGGCATCATTTTCCACTGTTCAGGATCTGATTCAGCCAAGCATCTCTTGCAACTTCTCGCCCGGCAGAAAACCCAACTGCACCCGCTTTATCCTGCCCTGCTCCACCAGTATCGTAGTGGGCGTGGCGCGTACATTGAAGTTGCGGGCAACTTCCGGGTTCTGAGATATATCCACGCTGACCACTGCGTAACGCTCGGCCGCCAATGCATCTACGATCGGCGACATGCGGCGGCATGGAGCACAGTTGGGGCTATGAAAATAGAGCAGCGTGAGCCCTTTGCTTATATGCTCGGCTGCCTCAAGTGAATCAAGATCGGGCACCGGCTGACCCACCATTTTTTTTGCCTTTAACAGCATCCACACCTGAAAAGCCCCGATCAATGCACCCAGCAGCAGAATCGTCGCCCCAATCCACTCCATCATTCACCCTCCCGCAGACTCGGCAATTTTGCTCAATACATGGGCGACGGCCACCAGGCCGAAGCTGGCGGTAACCGCTACCGACGAGCCGAAGCCGGCGCAGTTCAGACCCGTCATTCCGACCACCCCGTTCTCCACTCGGCAGCCATCCCGACCGGACTCAGGCTGCCTCTGCTGCTCGCGTGAAAAGACGCAAGGCACAGAAAAGCGGCGCTGTAAATTGCGGCTGAAACCATACTCCTTGCGCAGCACTCTTCGGGTTTGCGACAGCAGCGGATCCTGCTCGCTGCGGCTGAGATCGGCCAGCGTGATTTTCAGCGGATCGATCTGGCCGCCTGCGCCGCCAACCGTGACAACCGGGATTTTACCGCGTCTGCAGTGGGCAATCAGCGCCGCTTTGGTGCGGTAGGCGTCGATGCAGTCGACGACATGGTCGAGCCGGCCATCGATCAGCCGATCGAGATTGCCCGGTTCGATGAACTCCTCCTCGCAATGCAGCCTGCAGCGCGGATTGATCGCCCGAATCCGCTCCGCCATGGCAGCGACTTTGGGACGCCCAAACTCACCATCCAGCGCATGGATCTGGCGGTTGACGTTGGATTCCGCCACGTTGTCCAGATCGATCAGCGTCAGCTCTCCGATCGCACTGCGCGCCAACGCCTCCGCTGCCCAGGACCCAACGCCGCCGATGCCGATGACACAAACGTGGGCACCGGTAAACCGCTGCAATGCAGCAGCTCCATAGACGCGCGCAATGCCGCCGAAACGCCGTGCGTAGTCCGGGGTCTGATCCTCTGCCATAGACTTCGTAATACCCGTCAAATGAAAGCGCTATCTTAACCGCAATCCAACCGGCGCTGTATGGAGATGTTTGTATCATGCTCACTTATAATAGCCGCTGTTTTCCAGCTACCCTCGGATTGAATCATGAAACGAATCGGAGCCCATGTCAGCGCCGCCGGCGGTGTGGAGAATGCCCCGCTGAATGCGGCCGAAATCGGCGCCACGGCGTTTGCCATGTTCACCAAGAATCAAAGGCAGTGGCAGGCAAAACCTCTGACTCAGGAGAGTATCGAGGCATTTCGGGATAATCTGGCTCAGGTGGGGATAGCACCCCGCTTTGTTCTGCCGCATGACAGCTACCTGATCAATCTGGGACATCCGGAGCCTGCGGCGCTGAAAAAATCGAGGGCTGCGTTTCTCGACGAAATGCAGCGCTGCGAACAGCTTGGTCTGGAACTGCTCAACTTTCATCCCGGCAGCCATCTTAAAAAGGTGTCAGAGGAGGAGAGCCTGGTGCTGGTTGCGGAGTCGATCAACCGGGCATTGGACAGCACCCGGGGTGTCACCGCCGTAATCGAAAACACCGCCGGGCAGGGCAGCAACCTGGGTTACCGCTTCGAGCATCTGGCCATGATTATCGACCGGGTGGAGGACAAAGCGCGGGTTGGCGTCTGCCTCGACACCTGCCACACGTTCACTGCCGGTTACGATCTGCGCAGCAGGGAAGCCTGCGACAGAACATTCGGCGAATTCGCTGAGATTATCGGCTTCGATTATCTCCGGGGTGTGCACCTCAATGACTCCAAGCCCGACCTGGGCGCCCGCGTCGACCGGCACGAGAGCCTCGGTAAAGGAAAACTGGGCTGGGAGGTGTTTCGCTACATCATGAACGATGACCGTTTCGACGAGATTCCCATGGTGCTCGAAACGATTGACGACAGCCTCTGGCCAGAGGAGATACGTCAGTTGTATGCGCTGCAAACCGAACCAGCTCAGAGCTAGCCGGGCCCGATTTGTGTCAGACAGCAGAGAGCGCGGCAACACCGCGCGGGAGTGCAGATTCCGATTCGGGGATTCGCATTAATTTCATGGCATGGTTTATTGACCTTTTTACCGAACGCTTTATACTTCCGCCCTCCAACGCATCGGATTTTCGCCCGGTGAACCCGCAACGGAGCGGTAGTTCAGTTGGTTAGAATACCGGCCTGTCACGCCGGGGGTCGCGGGTTCGAGCCCCGTCCGCTCCGCCATTTTCCCTTGTTCCATACCGGCTCAAAGGATGCTTCCGACGCTGCATCGGCCAATCTCTTCCCGTTCCGCCCCCGAGAGTGCCGCTGCAGCCTTATGGAAAAATAAAGCGCTTTGCTATTTTGAACCGCACTCGGGTATGGTATCTGAAGTTACCCAGCGGAGAGTACAAACCACTGATGCCGAATAAACGTGCTTTGATTCCTGTCGTACTGGGAACGATCTGCCTGCTGGAGTCCGGAGCTGCGCTCCCCGCCTGCGATAACATCGGCCGGCCGGAAGTTTTTGGCATCGGCAACAAATGGGAAGTCCCGGATGAGTCGCTTTTAGGCCGGGCAGATTTCTCCAAAGCATGTGATGCGTTAATCGGCTGCTACAGTACAGCAGGCAGCAGCAAAACAACCTGCGACCGCATCTATGCAAGCGATCTGAAGAGCGCGTGCAAAAAGCCTTTCGAATACAAAGCTAAAGCGCTCGGGCTCTGCCTGGAAACAGTGAACACAGCGATTGAGTTCGTCAAGCAGGGAGACGGGTCGACGTACCGTAAAATGCAACGCACAGCCCAGGCAACGAAGCGTGAGGAGGAGCGAAAAGCCCGCGCCGATGCCCGTCGGGCACGCGCCGAAGAGCGCCGGAAGCAACGCAGAGACCTAAGACTCAAAGAGTAGAACAGTTGCGCTTTTGGCTGACATGCAAGTGTTCGGTGGTTTGTGGGATATCTTCCCTTCCCGCTCCCCGATTACAGAAATCTTTCGGTAACTCAAGACAACAATTATCGACCGGATCCAAGTCTACGCCGGCGGATCATCACGCCCAGCGGTACCAGACCCGCCAGAAGTATCAATCCGGCTGAGGGTTCCGGGACGGTGGTGGCGTGCGCTGAGTTGCGTATCAGATAGAAACCGGTCTCACTGGTTTCTATCGGAGGACCATTGGGGTTGGGGGTGACCGCATCAATTGTCCAATTACCTCTGCTGTCTCCAAGCGAAGTTAGCGTAACGGTTAGCGAGGTACCAGATGGATCAGTGATATTTTGGACCCCGCTTATGCCTTCCACTCTGGAGGAGCCGATGTAGAGGTTGTTTGGATCGCCCGGTTGCGGGACTGATGGACCAACGTATGGTTTATGGTTGGGGGTCGAGGAAACATTACCGGTAAAAGTGAAGTCGCTGTAATCCGTCCAAGTCATTGTAAACGAGATGCTTGTAGTTGCGCCTCCAGCAGCTACTGGATCGAACACAAAAGTATCAGCCCCCCGAAAAGGACCGTTTTCACTCTCCTTGAAGGTAATCACATAAGTGCTTGATTCTGAAAAAACAGGCGTGGACATAAGCACCAGCATCAGGATGCCGAAAGGAAGTATCCATTTAATTGGTTTTCTGATTGACGACATGCTCATTATCCTTGACTGGATTCAATGTAATTTATCAGCGGATGGGCGCTCTTGTTTTCTAATATATTGAAATAAGCAATATTTACGCCACAAAATGAATTAGCAGATTTATCAATATTCTATTTAATCCATTGCTGGGTGAATAATCGTTAACCTAGCAAATATGTAAAATTTTTTGACATGCTGCAACCGAAAAAACACTTTAGTGATGGGAATTAATAGCGAGCATTTGTCGTGACCTTCCTATCGACTCACCCAAGGAAGTTGGTTCAATAGTTGGACCAGTGATACTGCAACTGTCCAGTGAGACTAGGCCTGCCTTTACGGGATTCAGTTCTCCGTAGCGACTGCAGGTCAAAAGGCAGCATTCGAAGCCGATCAAGGCCGATGTTCTGGACACTTGATACTCAGAAAGCGCGGTTTACATAAACGTCGTAGCGTGTATTCGGGCTCGATATCGCCATGGTTGGCGCCTCGCCCCCTACCCACTCAGCGCCTGCCGGGCGCTTGACCACGACCCGGTGTCTGGCGTGCCGCCGGGCGGCCGACAACAGTAGGGCGCTGTCGCTATCCTCGCCAACCAGTTGCCGGAACAGCCGCATCTCCTTTTTTACCAGTGCGCTTTTATTCCGTTGCGGATACATCGGATCCATGTAGATCACATCGGGTACCTGCGAATCCGGTAATTCAGCCAGATAATCGACCGTGTCGGTGCAATGCAGTTGCATTCTGCTAATGACCGTTGCGGTCAGCTCGTCCGCAAACGCCCGTGCCATTCCGTCCCTAAGCAGTGCCCAGATAACTGGCGAGCGTTCCAGCAGGACCAACTCACAACCGAGCGAGGCCAGTACGAAGGCATCGCGTCCCAAACCGGCGGTTGCGTCAAGCACGGTCGGCGTTCGTCCCCGTTTGAGCCCGACAGCCCGGGCCAGCGGCTGTCCGCGTCCGCCGCCGAACCGGCGGCGGTGCGCGTTACTGCCCGCTACGAAATCGATGAACACCGGGCCCTGCCCCTTCTTGCTACTCTGGTGCAGCTCCAATCGTTCGGAAGTCAACACCAGCAACAGCTCGACAGCGTGATCTTCGAACGCAACCATGGGTAGGCACGTCTGGCAGCTAAGCATCTTCAGTTCGCCCATCAACTCGGGCGCTTCGGTGGCCAGTGCAACCGAAGGTCGATCGATACTCCCTGCTGTGGACGGTGAAGATTCTTTTTCGCTGGGTCTGCTATCCATTTCGAAGTCGACGACTAGCCCCGCCAACAACCAGACGCATGGCAGTCGCGGTTACGCTTCATTTCCAGATATCGACGTCCCTGCCCTGCGTGCGGATATGTTCCGAACGGGCTGAAATAAAACGTTGAAAACTGGGCTCTTGCAGGTAAGCGCCACTGAGGCAGTAGTCCAGCATCGACGCCGTATGGAAGCGCTTGAACATGGCCTCGGAACGGATGATTTCGTTGTTATCGGCGTCGAACAGGATGAAGGTCGGAACGTAACTGACATTCAGGCTGCGTGCCCAGCTGCGGGCATCGCTGCGCTCGCCCTGCGGTGTGATTAGCGGCGTTTGCGACTGCATATCCAGCCGCACCACATCGTAGGCGTTAAGCAGCGCTTTAATCTCATCATCCTGCAACACCTCCCGGTGCAGACGCTCGCAGTCCGGACATTGGGTCTGCTCGAAAAAAACCGCCAGCGGCTTTCTCTCGCGTACATGCAACAGATACGGAGGCGACTGAAAAAAATCCTCGTTGATCAACGACCCGCCCGCCGCAACCGGCCGTTGCGCTGCAATATAGTCCCGATAGGCGACACGCTCCTCCATATGGTCTGCAACATATGCGAGCGCCAATCTGAAACTCTGCGGCGGGATATAGCCATTAAGTCTCAATACCACTTCTCCCTGCTCATTGAAAAAGAGCAGTGTAGGTGTGAACTGAACCCGCATGGCGGCGGCGAACGCTTTTTCAGTCAGGGTATCTCCGTCGCGTGTGGTTACCTCCCGGTCGCCGAACATATTGACCGCCACCACATCCATATTCGAGCGCAACGTCTCTTCAATGTCGGGCTCGGCAAGATTACGCTCCACCAGAAGATTACAGTAAGGACAGCCGTTTTGATGAAAAAAAAGCAGCACTCTCCGGCCCCCGGCTGCCGCCTCTGCGACATCCTCTCGCAGATCGAGAAAGCTGTCCTTGAACCATGCCGGATAAACAGTCTCTTGCGCGCCGAAAAAACGGCCTTCGGCTTCGATCCGGAAAACAGCAAGCGTCAACAGCAGAAACAGGAACAGCCGGTCTGGGGTGATCTTGACGGTCATGGGGTGTGGACTTTGCACATGATCTGCTACTGATTATAGAAGATGCGGGAATGCATACACAAAGTCACGCCGCCCGCAGCAGCGACAACTAAGAGAAGTTGGCGCCTTCAATCAGGGCAGGCAGATAGCGAAACAGCCGCCTTTCAACCGGTGTCCGTTGGTCAGGCTTATGTAACCTTCATGGTCCTTGTTGCGGTGCATTTTTGCAACCATGGAGGCAAAATAGATGCCCAACTGGGTCCGCCCCTCCGCCAGCGCCAGGTGATTATCGATGACATCCTGCGCTGCCAACATTTCGCGCGGAAACCCTTTGCCATCGTCCTCCACCCGTATGACCAAGTAGCCCTCCTGTTCGGCGGCCGATACCAGCAGATTTGTTGCCGTGTAGCGCATGCCATTGCCGATCAGGCTGTTCACCACACCCCGAATCAGCCCCTCGTCAAAAAAACCACTGAGCGTGTGATCGCACTCCCAGGTCAGATTTACACGCTGCGCTTTTGCCGTCGCCTGATTTTCCAAAACCAGCTCTTCCAGAAAATCGGCGACATTCAACTCTTCAATATTCGGGGAGATCCGCTCGTTTTCGATCTTATACAGGGTCAGCAGCTCGATCAGATTGGTGTTCAGCCGTTTTGCCTCCTGCTGCAACGTGAAAACCTTATCGGTCTCCGCTCCGGGCAACGGCTCTGCGGTAATAGCCTCGAGTGTATTGATCACCAGCCACAGCGAGTTCTTCATATCATGGATCAATGAAGCGAGGATATCGGCAAAATGCATAGCCCTCTCCGTCAAAATGGGCTCTTCATCAAATCCTGGTACATGCTCTGGACACGCCGCAGCGCCGGGCTCTGCGGGTCCATCAACCGCACCCGGTCCAACAGTTCACGCACTTTGCGCTGCTGATCTCCTTCCATGCCCGTTTCCCGCATGTTCATGATCATGACCCGGGCCGCATTGAGGTTGACCACTTTGTTGCTGGGCATGGCGGCAACCGCTTCACTAAACAGTGCCACCGCCTCGCGAAACTGACCGGCTTTGGCCAGCTCTACTCCCTTGTTGTTCAGTTTGACGATCTCCCGGCGAATATTAGAGACAAAGCTCTTGGGATCAACGTCGAGCGCGAGCTCTCCTATCAGCCCTTCAACTTTTTGCAGCAACTCCTGGTCCGAATGGTTGTTCTGCACAGCTTGCCTGAGCATGGATTGCGCCTTATCCCTATCCCCCAGTTCACCGTAACTGCGCGCCATCTCCAGGGTCAGATCGGCCGATACCTGCGGCCCCATACTTTCGTAGAGCTCGCCGGCCTGCCACATCCAGATTCCCGCTTCCGCCGAGTCACCCATATTATGGTGGATAATGCCTTTCGCCATTGCTGCATGCAGCTTTGACTCCTCGCTTCCCTTGAACTCCTTCTCCATATTGCCAAGAATTTTCAACGCGGTTTTTCCATCACCGCGGCGTGATTTCACCCGTGCCAGATTGGCATGAATGTCCGGCGCCTTGTAGACAGAGTTCCGCCCCAGCTTGACCGCTTGGGAGAGCGCCTGTTCAGCTGAGTCATTGTCGCCGTTTTTCAACGCCAGTTCGCCCAGCGCCTTCTGCCGCAAAATCGCTTTAGGCGAAAGCGCCACTGCCCGCTGCAGTACCTCCTGCGCCTCCTTGCCCCGGTTCAACGCCAGCAACGTGCGCGCCAGCCAGTCATAAGCTGCGGTAAAGCGCTCATTCTCGTGCAGCAATCCCTCGAACATTGTTGCCGCTTCCTGCAGACGACCGGTGGTATAGAATATCTTTCCCAGACCGAGTCTCGCCCAAGGCATCTCACGCACTGACAACACTTTTTCATAAACCGCCGTCGCCTGCTCGTACTCGCCGGCACGGTAGAGAATTTCAGCTTTCTGTTTGGTTAGTTCAGCCAGGTTTTTTGGGCGTCCTGCAATCTTCTCATCCAGTATCCGCACCGCACTTTCGTAATCCTGTGTGCTGACGGCTGTTTCCACCTCCTGCAGATCCTGGCGTTTGATCACCAGCTTTTCCAGACGGGACTTCAACAGATCTTTGGTGAACGGCTTGGTCAGATAAGAGTCGGGTTCATATTCAACCGCCCCCATCACCATCTCCCGCGTATTCTCAGCGGTTATCATCACAAAGAGGGCATCCAGTCCGATCAATTGACGATGGCGCGCCTCTTCCAGCACGTGCTGTCCGTTTTTACCCGAACCAAGATTGTAATCGCACAAAACTACGTCGTAGTGTTTTCGTTCCAGTGCCTCGATCGCCTCCTTTCCATTTATCGCAGTGTCGATTTCAGTGACACCGATGGAACTGAGCATAGTGCGCAGCATACCGCGCATATCGCCAAAATCATCCACCACCAGAAAGGTTTTGGACTCAATTTCGTGCCGTTTGAAGTTGAACGTTGTCATCCGTAGACCAGCAGTAGATTTATTCCCAGGAATAGGGGTGCTTCATCTGCTATCGGCGCATATATCCAATTCTGAAGCTAATTCTTAGGATCGAGGACGATGCAAGTTTATTTTCGCAAATGCATTGGAAAGCGCGCTCTTCGGATCGGCGAGGGTGGCAAATCTCTAACCTGCGTCAGTCTACCGGCTGAGTTGCAGCAGCAGGATATTGACTCAGACCTTCGGTCGCCAAAAAGGGTCGGGCCAGCTGCTGCAGTCGACCATGTGCCCCGCGTCGATTTCACGCTGCGCCTCCTGCAGTTGGTCGCTGTTCAGTGTCTGCTCGATGAATGGGAAAAAATGGCGCTCCTCCAGTCTGACATGGGTTTTGAGCAGCTCCTTGAACTCTACCAGCAGCGACTGCAGTTCAGACGTTTCCGCCCGCTGCAATTGGCACTTAAGCCGGTGGAACTGCTGATGTTGTTGCAACACCTCGACCACCGCCGCGTTGCTGAGTTGGGCATCGCTCAGGCGGGAAATCAGGCTATTCTCTTCCAATGAAAAATGGGGATCCAGGAAATTTTCCGCAATATTGACCGCATAACTCCTGATCTGGTTCAGGTCGGCTTTCAGGCTCAACCCCTTGGCCACGTTGCGGGCAAATTTAAGTGCATCGTGGTGTTCCCAAGAGAGCTTTTTTAGCTGTTCGCTTCGTATCATGCCTGTGATCAGGTCAAAAACGGATTATGTCTGCGTTCGAAACCAATGGTGGACATAGGGCCATGTCCAGCCACGAATTTCACGTCATCGCCCAACGGCCACAACCGCTGCCGGATGGAATTCAGCAGCGTTGCATAGTCCCCTCTGGGAAAGTCGGTACGGCCGATAGAGCCTTTGAACAGGACATCACCGACAATAGCCAGCCGGCCGGCCGGATGAAAGAAAATGACATGACCCGGTGTGTGTCCAGGGCAGTGGTGGACCTCAAGCGTCTGGTTGCCGACGCTGACCCGATCGCCCTGCTCCAGCCAACGGGACGGCTCAAACACCTCGGCACCGGGAAAATTGAACATTCTGCTCTGTTCCGGCATCCCTTTTATCCAGAATAGGTCATCCTTATGTGGACCCTCGATCGGCACCCCGGTTTCGCGTGCCAATCTTCCGGCGCCTCCGGCATGATCGATATGGGCATGGGTGATCAGGATCTTTTCCAGGATCAACTTGCGGTTGTCCACTTCCGCCAATATTTCTTCCAGATCGCCACCGGGATCTACCACCGCAGCCTTGCCGGTCTCATCGCACCAGATCAGGCTGCAGTTCTGCTCAAAGGGTGTTACGGGAATGATCAAATAGTTCATTTCTATCGAACGCCGGCCGCCATCAGCCCAGAGTATAGCTTGAGTGCCACTGCCGTTGTAAACAGCAAAAGGAGTGAAGCCTAGTGTCGGCTGTTTGCACCCTCCCCCCAGAGCGCATCCTTCAGTCCCGAAGGACGCTGCAAGCGACGCGCCACCGCCAGCTTGAGCAGCGCCTCGCTGGCAATGATCTCGAACCTTTCTTTGGCTCGGGTGACTGCTGTGTAGATCAGCTCCCGTGTGAGCAGCGGTGCATCGTTTTCCGGCAGCACCAGCAGCACCTGGCCGAATTCGGATCCCTGGCTTTTATGCACCGTCATGGCGTATGCCAGCTCCCATTGCGGCAGCCGGGAGGGTGCAATCCAACGAAACAGACCCTCTGCAGCAGGGAAGCAGACCCGAAGCTGGCGCGACCTGTCAGGGAGCAGAATACCGATATCCCCGTTGTAGAGCCGCAGATTGTAGTCGTTGCGGCGGACGATTATCGGCCGGCCCGGATACCAGGCTGAGCCGCCGTTCACCAGGCCGACGGCCATTAGCTGCGCCTCGATGGCACGGTTCATCTGCAGCGCCCCGCGTGCGCCCAGAGAGAGTGCGGTCAACACCTGGAACTGCTCGAATGCGTTAAACACGGCTGCTGCCGAAGCGCCCTCTTGCACCAGCTTCAAATAGCTGCCGTATCCCGCCAGCGCCGGCGCAACCGGATCTTCACGCCAATCCCGCAGCAGCAGATCGTCTGCCTGTGCGTCGCGCAGTTGCCTCAGCGCCTCGTCTCCATCACCCGCATTCACTGCGCCTGCCAGTTGTCCGATACCGCTCAGCCAGCCGAAGCGATAGCTGTGCCGCAGCGTCACTACCGAGTCGCTGAGCGCCAAGCCAGGCTCCGGCGAAGGGGCAACCGGTTCGCCGGTCACCCGCTCCAGCCGCCGGCAGAAAACGGGGGTGAAACCTGACGCATGGCCGTAAATGTCACTCAGCATGGAACCGGCTTCAACCGATGCCAACTGATGGCGGTCACCCAGGATGATCAGACGGCACCGACTAGGCAGCGCCTGCAGCAGCCTGGCCATCAGCGCGATATCCACCATGGACGCCTCGTCCAGAATTAATAGATCGATCGCCAGAGGATTGCCGGCGTGATAACGGAAATGCGTACTATCGGCACTGCTCCCCAGCAGGCGATGGAGCGTAACTGCCTGTTCCGGGATCGCCGAGACGCGCTCCTGACACAACGGCAGGCTGAGTTTTGCCTGGCGGATGGACGCTTGCAACCGTGCCGCCGCCTTTCCGGTTGGTGCAGCCAGCGCAATTTCGAGCCTGCTGCCGGCCTGCCGTTGCAGCAGTGCCAGAATCCGCACCACGATACTGGTCTTGCCGGTCCCCGGTCCACCGGAAATCAGCGTGAAGTTGCGCAACACCGCAGTGGCAGCCGCTAGCTTCTGCCAGTCGGGAAGTTCCCCGTTCGCAGTCGGAAAGAGCCGCTCCAGATCCAGCTTCAGCCCCGCTTCATCGAGCGTCTCAACCGGCTCCGCCGCGCGCCGCAGCAGCTCCTGCGCCAGCTCATGTTCATATTGCCAGTAACGCTGCAGATAGAGCCGGCCGCGGTTGTCGAGTATCAGCGGAGCGAACTCCCCTGGCACACCCACCACCGCACAACGGTGCAGGCGCTGCTCCCACTCCGCCCTCGGCGGCAAGGCGCAGACTGTCGGCTTACCCAGGCGGAGCTCTGCAAAGCTCTCCAGTTGCATGCACAGATGGCCCTTGGCGACGGCGTTGCTGGTCAGCGCTGCCGCCAGCAACAGCTCCAGTGACCGGTCGTCTGCAAGCCGGCCCATCAGTTCGGCAAAGTGGATATCCAGGCTGCTGAGCAGGCCCTGCCCGGCAAGCTGTTCAAGTTGCACCATACCCGTCACAACGGAACACCTCCCGGATGGCCGATAAAGTCGTCCAGTGCTTCGATCAGGCCGGCACCAGGGCGTTCACGGTAGATGCCACTTTCACCGCCGGCAACCGGATCAACACCGCGCAGAAATAGGTAGATGACAGCGCCGAAATGGGAGTCGTAGCGATATCCGGGCATTCGGTTGCGCAGATAGCGGTGCAGTGCCAGCGTGTAGAAGAGATATTGCAGATAATAGTGCTCCCGCAACATGACCTGCGCCATCTGCGGCCGACCATAGGCGGTCAGTTGATCGCCCAGCCAGTTGGATTTGTAGTCGAGCAGATAGAAACGCCCGCCGGACTCAAACACCAGGTCGATGTAGCCCTTCATGAACCCCCTGACCTCGCCGAAGTCGAGCCGTTCCACCGCCTGCCTGAGCTTTTCGTTCCCGGCAAAACCCTGCTGCAGAAGCAGCCGTGCAAGCCCGGCTCCGTTGATCGGATCGAGCGGATAGTGAAATCCTAACTCCACCAACCGGCGCTTGGCGGAGACCTGGTTCAGACTGATCCTCCCCGCCGCGTCGAGCGGCGTGGCGAGCACCTTTTCCACCATGTTGCAAACCACTGCCTGCCACTGCACATCTAGGCCGTGCGCCGAGAGCTGCTGCTCCACCAACCGCTCCAGATCGGCCCGGGTGTGGCGGGTAAAGTCGAGGCGCTCAAACACAGCATGCAGACAGCTGCCTGCACGCGCACCACGCGGAAAGTGGAATATGCTGCGGCCGGTCAAGGCCTCCGGAAGCACTTCATCTTCCCGGTCAACCCGGTCATAGTCGGGCAGATCGACGCTGGCGTACCCTCCGGAAAGTGCCGAAAAGCTGGTCACACGCCGGCCGCCGGCGAGCTGGCGGTGGAATCTTCTAGCGCGCAGCAATGGCAGATCGCCGCTTCCGCTTGGCGCACTGGCGGCGACGACAGCCTGGGGGTGGCAGTCGTGTACGCTGATGGCGCCAGCCGAGGCATCGGCCAGCTGCACTACACGGCTGCGTATCGCCTGCTCTTCCAGGCTTGAGAATTGGCTGGCTGTTGCTGCCAGCAGATCACCTTCCCGGGGCTCGGCTGGGGGGTGGAGCAGCCAGGCCAGCGCTGAACGCCCGGCGCTTTTGACGTTGCCCCAGTAGAGATGGCAGCGATGACAGGCGCGGGTAAGTGCGACATAGAGCAGGCGCACGCTCTCCGCCAGCGCCTCATTATGGGCAATACCCCTGTCCCGTTGCCAGTCACGTGATCCAAGATCGAGCACCGGCGAGTAGTCAGCTGCGGCATCGTGGAAACCATAAGGAACACCCGCGGCGATCTCCCTGGTACCGGCTTCCCAAGCGAAAGGAAAGAGTACAATCGGGTACTCCAGCCCTTTGCTTTTGTGAATAGTGACAATCTGCACCAACTGATCGTCGCTCTCCAGACGCAGTTGCGAGGCTTCGCTCTGTGCTGTCTCTGCCTGGCGCTGACGCGTAAACCAACGCAGTAGCAGCTCCATGCCCGGCTCGCCCTCGCGTTCGTGCTGATGCAGCAGTTCAGCCAGGTGCATAAGATCGGTCAACCGCCGCTCGCCATCCTCGAACTGCAGCACTCTGACCAATGCACCCTGCTCAGTCAGCAGTTGGCGAAGCATGCGCATAAAGCCCTGCTCCAGCCAGAGCCGGTGATAGCGTTGGAATGCATCCATGAATGCCTCCAGCTCCGGTTCGCCCAGCCGGGCCAACCGGTCGCCGTCGACACCGAGCATATCGGTTGTCAAAGCCGCGCGGACCAATCCCTCCCGGGCCGGATAGAGCACCGCCTTAAGCAGGCGATCCAACTGCACCGCGGTCTCCGAGTGGAACACATCCTCCTGGGAATTTTGCACGCTGCTTATCGCCAGCGCCCGCAACGCCTGCTTGAGCAGCATGCCCTGCTTATGGGTGCGCACCAGCAGCGCGATATCACCACCGGCAACGGGACGCCCGCCGATTCGAAGCGAACCCTGAGCCGCCAGTCCCAGCAGCCGGTGCACCTCCGCTGCGGCAGCGGCTACCGACTGTTGCAGTGCCTCTTCTGCCGTTGGATTGCCCTCGATCAGCCCGATGCGAAAAGCGCCGCCCGGCGTGTCGTCCCCCGTTAATGCCTCCCTCTCAGTTTCAGCCGCAGCGACCTCACTATATGATATTTCGCTATAAATAAAGCTGTTATGTTTCTGTTTAAAAAGACTATTTATCCCTGTTAACAGCGCCGGTGTCGAGCGCCAATTGCGCTCCAGCGAATAGTGGGCGCTGGCATCCCCGACAGCACGGAGGTAGGCGAAAATGTCGGCTCCCCGGAAACTGTAGATAGCCTGCTTGGGATCACCCACCAAAAACACCGGAGCGCTGGCAGCCTGATATATCCTGCTGAAAATGGCATACTGAACCGGATCCGTATCCTGAAATTCGTCGATCAGCGCTGCGCCGTAGTCGTCCCTGATTTTCGCCGCCAGCTGCTCTCCGTGCTCACCCGCCAACGCCTGCTGTAAATTCAGCAGCAGATCGTCATAGGAGTGGACCCGCCGCTCGCATTTACGCCGAACAAGCTCCGCATCGGCAAACAGGATCAAATGCTGCAACAGTGCCACCTGCATCTGCCGGTAAGCATCGAGCAGCCGCGTTCTACTATCGAACAGCCGTTGGCTAAGGTGAAAGAAAGGGTGTTCCGGCGGTGTTCCGGCTTTATTGACCGAAGCAGCCAGGGTACTGCTGCAGAATTTCTCAAACGCGTCGAACCAGGGGCCCGGCACTTCCGCCAGGTATTGATCCATCGCCGACAACCAACCGGGTATGGCGTTTTTCCGGTAGCGGTTTCCATTCAAATCGCTGCTTTCCAGCAGCAGCCGGCCGATGGTTTCACCTGCCACCATCCATTGATTCCGGGTCTGAAGAAAAACGCTTTTAAACTCCGACTCAAGTTCAGGCAGAGCGGAGGGTTCAGCGCAGCCGCGCAGCTTTACGTAGGGCTTGCCGAGCTTACCCTTGAGCAGCTGTGCGAGCCTGTCCGGGCTATACCCCTGCCCAAGCAGGTAGTCCAGCATGCCGGGTGACAGCTGCTGGATATGCTGGCGCCAGAAATCGTCCACCACCTCCTGAACCAGTGCGCTCTGCTCAGGCGCCAATTCGGTCTCGAAAGGCAGGCCGCCGGTGAAGGCGTTATCCGAAAGGACCCGCTGGCAGAAGCCATGTATAGTGAAGATAGCCGCCCTGTCGAACCCCAATACGGCATGGTGCAGTCGCTTCGCCGCTAGTACCCGATCAGTGCCGCTGATTTCAAGCGAACTGTGCTGCTTTGCATCCTCCGCACTCCGCTCAAGGGCAAGTCGACTCTCCACCAGATTGCGGCGGATGCGGTCGCGCAGTTCAGCAGTCGCAGCTTTGGTATAAGTAACCACCAAAATACGCTCAACCGGCAGCCCAAGCTCTGCGATCAGACGCAGGTAGAGTCCGGAGATGGTGTACGTCTTACCGGTGCCTGCGCTCGCCTCGATCAGATTCAACCCGCGCAGCGGTACGGTATTGAGATCCAGCGGCTGCATCAGCTCGTCTCCATTGCCGACAGCAGGGGAGCTAACACCTGCTCGCTGCAACGCTGGAAAGCCTCGTCCAGCACATCACCTTGGGGAAATGCCAACTGGTAATAGGGGTTGGCGAATTCGCCGGCGCTAAAGTAACTTCCAAGCCATTTGATACTTGCTTTACCGAGGCTGTATGCGGGATCTTTGTGTTGGAGACGATAACGGGCGTACTCAATGGAGCTCCTTGGGAACAGATGCAACGGGGTGCTGAGTCCCTCCCAATAGAGGTCAAGAAGCTCCCCCAACAGCCGCGTTGCATGTTCTACCGGCGGCAGGCGGATGAGCTCGCTGCCGCTCAACCAGCAGGTCTCACGGGCACCGCTTCCGCCTGCCGCGACATTGAGCGCCAGGTGGGTGATCCACAGACGCAGCAGCCGGTTTGCCGGCAGCGGCTTGAAGCTGTAGCCAAATATTCCGCCTGGCGCAGCTATTTCGATGTTGCCGGTCAATCTTAAGGTTGTATGATAATAGTCTATTTTTATTGACTCTTTTTTATGATTTTTTTCTATGCCTTTCAACTTGCTAACCAGTAGAAATGCACTCTGTTGAAGCTGCAGAAACAGCTGCTCCCCCACCTGGCCATGGGGCAGGCGTCCGGCGGCCTTCTCCTGCTCCAGTAGCAGCTTGGCATCGCCCGATGCCAGCTGCGCTTCGATCAACCGGGTCCCTAGCCGATCCTGTTCAAAATAGTCCAGCCCAAACGGATCGCGGGTCTCCAGCGCCCGCTCGTCATACTCGAGTAGAACACCCAAACGTTCGCGCAACAGATATCGGGTCGGATTGGCGTAGAAGTTAGTAAGCCGTTCCAACTCCACCTGGCGCCACTCCTCTCCCGGTTGCGGCAAGGGTGATTGCAGCAAATGTTCAGCCCGCCTTGAGGGAAGGCGGCACGCGCGGGCCGCTGCCTGCATGCCTGCGTCGTAGCTGAACAACCGGCTGTGGGGTTGGAAGTAACGGGCGTGGAATGGCTGCAGCTGATGTTTGACTGGGAATCGCGTATGCAGGCGAACCCCATTTTCGAATTCGAAGGAGTGATCCAGATAATCGAGCAGTTCGCTGACGAATACCGACGGCGGCAGCGTTGCGTTATCGCGCATATCCTGCCCGGAATAGCTGATGTACAGCACACGCCGGGCGGAGATCAGAGTCTCCAGGAAGAGATAACGATCTTCCAACCGGCGGTGGCGGTCACCGAGCCGGAAATGAGCCGCCATCAGATCGAACTCAGGCGGCTGCCGATTGTCCGGGAACAGGCCATCATTCATTCCCAACAGGCAGATAACCTGAAACGGCAGGCTGCGCATCGGGGTCAAGGCGCAGAAATTGACGCCACCGCCGAGAAATCCGCCGCCGGTACCGCTCTCCAACTGGCGGATGAGCTGTCGGCGCATCACCTGGATCGAAACCGTCTCGCCGAACTCCGCTAGCCGGACGCTTTCCAGCAGTTCCGCAAGCTGGTCGCGTAGCCTCTGCAGCTGCGTCTCCTCCTCCCCTTCGGGAAGAAAGAAGCGGGAGATCAGCTCGGTCAACCGCACACCCCAAAGATCCGGCCGATGCCGGCCGGAAAGCTGGCGCTGCAGATCGAAAACCTGATGCAGGAAAGCGCTCAGGCCGTTCAGTATCGCCGTGTCCGCGCCCTCGATATGATCGTATGGAAGCACCCCATGGAATAGCCGCTCCTCGTGTCCCGGCAGCGCAAAACCGAGCAGCATGCGGTCCAGCCCCGCCTGCCAACTGTTCTGCTCGGTTTCCGGTAGACCCCTCTCCCTGCGGCTGCCGGCATCACGCCCCCAGCGGATGCCGCTCTGACCGACCCAACGGTGGATCATGGCGAGATCGCCATCACCGATGGCGAAACGACGCCGTATGGCTGGCACCTCCAATAGCGCCATCAGTTCGCCACTTTCGTAACGGCTTTCCGGTATTTCCAGCAGCCGCAGGAAGGCGGCTGTCAGCGGACTCTCCAGTGTGGCGCCACGATCGGCAACTGTATATGGGATATGCGTCGCCCCGGCGGCGCCGAACACCGCTTCGACATAGGGAGCGTAGAGATCCATGTCCGGTGTCATTACCAGCACCTGGTCGGGCTGCAGGTCGGGATAGCGCTCCAACAGATCAAGCAGCTGATCGCGCAGCACTTCCACTTCCCGCATCGGACCATGGCAGCTGTGCACGCTTATCGAGCCGTCGCTCTCTTGGACTACCCGCCGGCTGCTCTGGGTACCATCTTTGAGCTCCAG
The DNA here is from genome assembly GCA_024235255.1 of Chromatiaceae bacterium. Lineage (GTDB taxonomy): Bacteria > Pseudomonadota > Gammaproteobacteria > Chromatiales > Chromatiaceae > HKST-UBA178. The sequence continues at coordinate 553,947 of JACKMT010000004.1, read as the reverse complement.
CATATCCTGCTGCAGCTGCCCAAGCAGTGAGACTGCGCCGGGTCCGCCAAACAGGTCAATGGTAGGTGGATCGAGCTCCTGCAGCGCAGCCAGGAAATCCCTGCCCTGGCGTCCCAACGACGCCAACAACGGATTGCCGGTCTCCAGGTAGAGCGCTTCGCTTTCTCCTGCGAGTTCGCGTCCGCTACGCTCTGCGGAATCGACGATGCCGCTCCAATGCTTTTCGCACGGGTTGAGCAGAAACAGATGTATATCGATCCAGTCGGAAAGCCGGTGCAATAACGACAGATAGCCGCTGGAAAGCGCGGGTATGCCAAACAGCGAGATGCGCCCAGGCAGAAGATCGGTACGCGCACGGTGACGGTCAAGCTCCCATTCCAGTCTGCGCTGTATGTCGACCCAGTGTTGCGTATTTAGCGTACGGCACAGACGGCGCCACAACTCGGCTTGCCAGCTGTCATTTGCTATCGCGCTAGTGCCGTTTTCCCAAGCTCTGATCCAGTCCGGCCGGTAGACCAGGTACCGGTCGAAGCAGATAGCCAGCCGCTGGGCCAGTTCGAACCGGCCGTGCTCTCCAGTCTTATCCAGATAGCGATTGATCGGTTGAAACAACTGCTCAGCAGCGGTATTTCCCAGCAGCGAGAAGAGCGTCCATTGCATAACGGAGGGCGCAAAACGCTCCTGATCCGGTAAGCCCGGTATAAGCCGCCCGAACAGATCCCAGATAAACCCCGCAGGCAGAGGAAACTGGAAATTCGCACAGATCCCGGTTTGTTCGGCTATCTGCAGCGAGAGCCAGCGTCCCATTCCCGGATGCTGTACCACCACTGTTTCCGCAGCGAACGGATCCGCAGGCGGCGGCCTGGTGATCTCGATCAGAAGATCTGCCAGGTATTCCAATCGATTGGATTGATACAGCTTGAGCATCAAGGACTCCCGTTTTAGGAAAGTATAACTCCCCTCTGGGCACAATCGGTGAGTCCGTGGCGGGACAACACAATATGGGAGCTGGTTACAGTTGTCTTGTAAACCTCTGCTGTATCAGTTTAGATGGTGGATCTCCTCTCCCCTAAACAGGGGGAGAGGGTCAGGGTGAGGGGGCATGAAACTCAAGGGCTCTCCCTCTCATCCCGACCCGTCTCCGCAAGGGCGAAGGTGTTTGCAAGCAGATACTGCCTACTTGCCACCCTCCTCCACCGATGGGTCGCCGACCTGAATGATCTCCTTATTCAAATCCACCAGGCGCTGGCCAATACCTTTCACCAGCGCCAGTTCATCTGCTGACTTGAAGGCGCCATATTCGTTTCGGTAAGCAACGATGGCTCTGGCTTTGGCTTCTCCGACGCCGTTGAGTGTGGTCGCCAGGGTAGCGGCGTCAGCGGTGTTGATGTCGACGGATCCGGCTAAAAGATTTGTGGAGACAAGCAGCAGTGCGGTGAAAAACATCCTTGTGAACCATTCCATGGTCAACTCTCCTGTTAGTTTGAGATTGAGACCGGGCAATTCCAACCCGGATGCCCCCTTCCTGGAAGCGCTATCAGACTAAACTCGGCGACACCCCCATGTCAATCACTGGGAAAACCCGGCAATATCCGACAGAATTTCCTGCAGCGAGAGGAGCGGATCGACAGCAGCGGTGATTGGCCGGCCGATCACCAGCATGTCGGCACCGCCGTTCAGTGCAGCGAGTGGCGTCATGACCCGTTTCTGATCGTTTAACGAAGCGCTGTGCGGTCTGACTCCCGGCGTCACGAGAAGAAAATCCCGGTCCACCTGATCCCTCACCGCAGCAGCTTCCAGTGGCGAGCAAACGATTCCGTCAAGGCCGGAAAAATGGGTCAGTTTCGCCAGCCGCAACACGTTCTCAACCGGCGTCCCCGAGTAACCAACCTCGGCAAGATCCCCCTCTGCCAGGCTGGTCAAAATGGTGACCGCCACCAGCAACGGCCTCTCCGGGCGCCGCTCAAGACGCTCCCTCGCTGCTTCCATCATGCGTCTTCCACCGGACGCATGCAGATTGACCATCCAGACGCCGAGATCGGCAGCTGCCTCGCAGGCTGCCGCCACGGTATTGGGTATATCGTGAAACTTGAGATCGAGAAAAACCTGGAATCCCATCGCCGCCAGCGTCTCGACAAATGCCGGCCCAAGGCGCGTAAACAACTCTTTTCCCACCTTCAACCGGCACAGCGACGGATCGAGCTGGGAGATCAGATCCAGTGCGGGTTCTTTGGCAGCAAAGTCAAGTGCGACAATGATTCTCGGGTCTTTATCTATTACATTCATTATAATATTTATCTTTATGATTTAAATCATGTTAATTGAACAGATTTGGTTAGGCATTGAGCTGGTGGAAGCAACTGTAATTCAGTGCTGGAAAGCTCCCTGCAGCGGCTTGATACTACCCCAGGATTTACAGCCCGGGCACTGCCAGTGCAGCGTTTTGGCCATGAACCCGCACTGGTTGCAATGATAACCCGGGCGGCCGGCCAACAGTTTATGCAGTAGTTGCCGGAGTACCTGAAGCGTCTCGGCAGCCGACCCCTCCACCTCCTTCATGCCCAATACCAACAGTCGGTCTATTCCTTCGATTTCAGGATGCTTGCGCAAATACTGCGTGAGAAACTCCAAAGCGGCAGACTCACCCTCGTCGGTCTGGATCAGATCGACCAGCGCCAGCGCCGGACCAATCCCCTTATTTCGTTGATAGAGTTGGCGCAGGTAGCTCGACAACTCCTCCCCATCACCGGTTTGCCGGTAGCACTCCAACAGCAGGGGCAATGATTCCGGCAGATAGCCGGCATCCTGCTGTTCAACCATTTTCAAGGTATGAATGGCGTTGCTGCAATCACCCTGACTGACCTCCAGCTTTCCTTTGATAAGTGTGGCACGCACACAATCCGCGTCGCATCCCTGCGCGCTTTTTAGATACTGCACGACCTGTGCCTGGTCACCGATATGTTCAGCCTCTTCCGCCAGTTCGCAATAATAGTGCGCCCGTTCCGGATTGAACGACCGGCCGGAAATCTGCCCCAGGCGTTTAGCCACCTGCAGACACTTCTCCCACTCCTTTTCCTGCTGATAAATGATCAGCAGGTTCTGCAGCGCCTGTTCCTGGTGGCTCTTCATTTCATCCAATTCATTGAACAGATTCTCGGCTCTGTCGAACAGCCCTGCACGCATGTAATCCTGACCCAACTCCAGCAGCGCCTGCGCCCGATGCCCGCGATTCAAAGTGGGGCGGGCGATCAGATTCTGATGAATGCGGATTGCGCGATCCACCTCGCCCCTGCGGCGAAACAGGTTGCCCAGTGCCAGATGCGTCTCCACTGTCTCACTGTCGACTTCAAGCATCTGAACGAACACATCTATCGCCTTGTCAGGCTGTTCGTTAAGCAGATAGTTTAGTCCCTTGAAGTAGGCCGGCGTATAGTCATTGCCCGTGGTCTCCTCGTGCCGCCGATCACTGCGCTTTGCTGTGTACCAGCCGGAGGCTGCCGCTACCGGCAGCAGCAGCCACAAGATATCCTGCATGACCACTCAGTCGTCCTTGATTGGCATGGTTCTGAGATTCTGTACTTCCTGGGATGCCAGCCGAGCCTCCCGGCGTAAACTGGCGTTCTCACGTTTCAAGCTGGCCAGGCCACCCAGGCCAGCGAGCATTCCGAGCACGGCACCGAAGCAAACCGCACCAACCAGTACTACCGACAGCGGGAGAACGGTGGATCCGAAATAGTAATTCAGATTAACATTTTCGGCGTTCATCACGGCAAAAGCAGCGCCAACCAACATCACCAGAAGGATGAAGAGCAGTTTGAAGAATCGCACGACTGGAGAGCTCCCAGGGCTGGTCAACAGGCCCTAAATCGTTTTCACCAGATGGCAATGATACCCGGACCTTCCGGTCGATCGCCACCTGTTTGTCAACGACCCCAAGTCGGCAGAATACGCGCGATCGAACGATTATGCGTAGTCGTTGAGCAACCCGTCAGAAACACGTTGCAGCGCTACCTGACCTTCCGCGCCGGTGTTGTCGTAGCCCGATTGATCCAACATCTCTCCGGAGAGTTGGTCCCGCCCGCTGTGAGCACCGTCCCCTGCCGTCTCCCGCCCGGAATTGCCGCGCTGTCCGACATCGACATTAGCCAGTTGCAGGTTATGCTCCTGAAACATCTCCCTTAATCGCGGGATACTTGCTTCCAATGCTTCTCTGACCGCAGCGTGCTGAGCGGTGAAGGTCACCGTGGCTTGATCCTGATGCATGGAGAGTTGGATATCAACGGGGCCCAGATGTGCCGGATTGATCCGCAGCGATACCCCCTGTACCGAATGCCCCAGCATCCATATGAGGCGGTCGCCCAGCCCCTGTTCCCAGCCTTTGCCGGCCAGCGGTGTATCGAGCGTCATCGGGGTGGGAAAACTCAAACGCATCGGCGTCGTTGTTTCGGCGGCTCGCATCGCAGACAACGGATTGATCGCGGCCGCTGCGGTGCTCTCCTGCAATGCCGACCGCCGTGTACGCGCCATTGATTCAAGATCAGTATGCAACAGTTGCATGGCGAATCCGTTAACTGCCTGATTTGAGCCATTGACGTTGAGCTTCGATGCTTCCGGGCCGACTGCCGTTACAGTGTTAGCCAAAAAGGCGCTCCCTTCCCGCAAACCCGAAGGCAGACCGGATTCCGTCAGTGCACTGTTGACAACAGGGGTGAGCGCTTCGCCAGCCAGTTGAGCGGCGGCGAACTGCTGGCGGGCAACTGCCAGGGTGGCTTCAATCGGAAATGGGGATTGGCCAAGCATCAACGCCAGCTCACTACCGGAATCTGCCGCCGGCGGCAAGCTGTTGCCACTGTTGACCAACGCTTCAATCTGGCTGAAATCCTGCTCGGGCAGTATCCCTTTTAATGCTTCAAGCAATCCGGGAACGGCATTTTGCTGATCAATAAGATCAGAGAATTCAACGTGTTGTAGTTCAGAATCAGATATTCCCGGAGTTTTGCCCACGTCTGATATTGCCTTCAGACTGGAGGTAAAACCTCCTGTCGCCGCGCTGTTTATTGGTCCGTTCATCTGGCTCAACCTGAATTCGAAAGAAGCTGCAGTGTATCTAGCAGGTCGCGTGCCAAAAATTAAGGTTAGATCGTCAATGAGGTATAACACCTCGCTGACGACCAAAGGGGAGAGCAACATTTCTCCCCTTTGGCAACCCCATGGTTTTGTTCCCGCCGCAAGCGGCGGGGTATTTCTGAATAAAAATTGCAGCGAATCGCTGAATTTATCAGCCCATTTTTCGAGATTAAGCCGCTTCCGCTACCTTGGCTCGCCGAGAAAGTCCTCCCGTGTGGCGGGTTGCCAGCGGCTGTTGGAGACACGCCACTCATCCGTTTCGCGGGTCAGTTCAAGGTCGAAACGATAGAGGCCGGCGCGAAGCGCCAGTAGCGCATCGACGCCGGCTATGGGTTTGCCTGCCATCGCGGCATACAGGGTGACGCTTGCGCGCTGCGGATCGGGCAACTCAATACGCGCTATCTGTACCAGCAGATGAATCGACCGATTACGCAGAAAATAACCGCCCAACAGCCTGATCAAGACGTTTTTGTTGCGTTTCTCGTCATCTTGATAGGTCTCCGACACCAACGCACCGGCATCTAGCAGAGCGCGCGCTTCCACTGCAGATTCAGCTCGTTCGATCATCTCCCTGATCTGTTGCTCGGGGGCGTCGCTCTCAGCGCAACCGGTCAGCGCAATCAACGGCAGCAACAGCACCAGTGCGAGTGCGCGGCGCATCTTCTCTTTAACTATTTCAACCCCAGCACATCCTGCATGTCATAGAGGCCGCGGTCGCGCAACGAGATCCAGCTGGCCGCGCGGGCTGCCCCTTTGGCAAAGGTCATCCGGCTGGAGGCTTTGTGGGTGATCTCCACCCGTTCACCGGTATCGGCAAACAGCACCGTATGTTCACCGACTATATCCCCGGCGCGAATGGTCTCAAAACCGATCGTCTTGCGCTCCCGTTCACCGGTCACACCTTCGCGGCCGTAAACTGCGCACTCCTTCAGATTACGTCCCAACGCGGTAGCCACCACCTCTCCCATCCGCAGTGCGGTACCCGAAGGTGCGTCTATCTTGTGGCGATGGTGCGCCTCGATTACCTCTATATCCACATTGTCGCCCATTATTCTGGCGGCGGTATCGAGCAGCTTGAGGCAGAGGTTGACACCCACGCTCATGTTAGGCGCAAAAACGATTCCAATATCCCCGGCAGCGGCACTGAGTTCCGCCTTCTGCGTATCGTTGAAGCCGGTGGTACCGATCACCATTCTTTTGCCATGCGCACGGCAAACAGCCAGGTGCCGGAGAGTTGCTTCCGGCCTGGTAAAATCGATCACCAGATCGAAATCGTCCGCCACCAGCGCCAGATCGTCCACCAATTTGATGCCGCAGCGACCCAATCCGGCAAGTTCTCCGGCATCGCTGCCGATCAGACTGCTCTCTGCATGCTCAGTCGCGGCGCCGAGCACCAGACCTTCAGCCTGATCCACCGCCTCGATGAGCGTTCTGCCCATGCGCCCCGCTGCGCCTACCACTGCGACTCTTATCATCTTAGAATCCCACACCCTCGAAAAATTTCTTGACTCCGTCCATCCAGGAGGAGGAGTGCGGGCTGTGCTTGCCCCCGGTGCCTGACATCGTCTCTTCGAACTTGCGCAGCAGATCTTTCTGTTTCTCGGTGAGATTGACGGGTGTCTCCACCAGCACCTTGCACAGCAGGTCACCGATCGCCCCACCCCTTACCGGTTTGACCCCTTTGCCGCGGATTCTGAACATCTTTCCTCCCTGGGTTCCTTCAGGAATCTTCAGCATCACCTTGCCGTTCAGGGTCGGCACCTCCAACTCTCCGCCAAGCGCTGCATCGACGAACGAGATCGGAACCTCACAATAGAGATTGTTATCCTGCCGCGTGAAGATGCTGTGCTCTTTCACCGCCACCTGAACATAGAGATCACCGGCCGGACCGCCGTGCTCTCCCGCCTCGCCCTCACCGGCCAGACGAATGCGATCACCGGTATCCACACCGGGCGGCACTTTGACCGACAGCGTCTTGTGCTGCTGCACCCGGCCGGCGCCGTGACAAGCGCTACAGGGATCATCGATCACCGTACCCTGACCGCGGCAGGTGGGACAGGTCTGCTGGACGGAGAAGAAACCCTGCTGCATACGCACCTGTCCGTGGCCGGCACAGGTTGAGCAGGTCTTAGGCGAACTCCCCTTCTTGGCGCCGCTGCCGTTGCAGACATTGCACTTCACCATCGTCGGCACACGGATGTTCACACTGGTGCCGGCAACCGCGTCCTCTAGCGTCAGCTGCAGGTTGTAGCGCAGGTCAGCACCCCGGTGAACCTGGGATCTGCCGCCACGTCCACCAAAAATATCACCGAAAACATCGCCGAATATATCACTGAAACTGCCGCCGCCCGGACCCGGCCCTCCGCCCATCCCGGAATCGACGCCGGCATGCCCGAACTGATCGTAAGCCATACGCTTCTGCGGGTCGGAAAGTACCTCGTAAGCCTCTTTGGCCTCCTTGAACTTTATTTCAGCATCAGCGGCGTTCTCTCCGCTGTTGCGATCCGGATGGTGTTTCATCGCCAGCCGGCGGTAGGCTTTTTTCAGATCCGCTTCGCTGGCGTTCTTGTTGACACCGAGGACTTCGTAGTAATCGCGCTTTGACATAGTTTTTAGGGCCTGTTCGGCTAGCCGAGTACAAAAGTGCAGGCAGAACACCCGCTTCTTAAACGGCAAAACGTGCGAGCGTAAAACGCCGGCACGTTCGAGTCAATGCAGTCCGGCCGCAGCCGGACTGCTGTTGACAAGCTATTTTTTATCGTCCTTAACTTCCTCAAATTCCGCATCCACCACATCATCACCGGCATTCGCCGAGGATGACGTTTTGCCGCCGCCTGAACCGCCTGCGGTAGCTGCAGCCTCCTCAGCTTTACCATGCTGAGCATAGAGCCTTTCCGCCATCTTGCCAGAAGCATCGGTCAACACCTTGGTCTTGGCCTCGATCGCTTCCTTATCGCTGCCCTTCATGACCGCTTCGAGCTCCTTGATAGCCGACTCGATCGTATCCTTCTCACCCGCCTCGAGTTTATCGTCGCCCAACTCCTGCATGGACTTTCTGGTGGCGTGAATCATCGCGTCCGCATGGTTGCGGGCCTGCACCAGCTCATGAAATTTCTTGTCTTCATCGGCATGCGCTTCGGCGTCCTTTACCATCCGTTCGATCTCATCGTCACTGAGACCCGAAGAGGCCTTGATAATGATCGACTGCTCCTTGCTGGTCGCCTTGTCCTTGGCCGAGACGTGCAGAATACCGTTGGCGTCGATATCGAAGCTCACCTCGATCTGAGGCATGCCGCGCGGCGCCGGCGGGATGTCGCTCAAATCGAAGCGGCCGAGGGATTTATTGGCCGCCGCCTGTTCCCGTTCGCCCTGCAACACATGCACGGTTACCGCGGTCTGGTTGTCATCGGCGGTGGAGAACACCTGCTGTGCCTTGGTCGGGATCGTCGTGTTTTTGTCGATCAGCTTGGTCATCACGCCGCCCATGGTCTCGATGCCCAGCGAGAGCGGGGTCACGTCGAGCAGCAGTACATCCTTGACTTCGCCGGTCAGAACACCGCCCTGGATCGCCGCACCCACCGCGACCGCTTCATCCGGGTTGACGTCCTTGCGCGGCGCCTTGCCGAAAATCTCTTCCACCTTGGCCTGCACCATCGGCATGCGGGTCTGACCGCCGACCAGGATCACATCGTCGATATCGGCAGCCGTTTCACCGGCGTCGTTCAACGCCACCTTGCACGGGTCCACCGTCCGGGCGACCAGATCTTCCACCAGCGACTCCAGCTTGGCCCGGGTCAATTTCACGTTGAGATGCTTGGGACCGCTGGCATCCGCGGTGATGTAGGGCAGATTGATATCGGTCTGCTGGCTGGAAGAGAGCTCGATTTTCGCCTTTTCCGCCCCCTCTTTGAGCCGCTGCAGCGCCAATGGGTCGTTGCGCAAATCCACCCCCTGGTCTTTTTTGAAGGTCGAGACCAGGAAATCGATGATGCGCATATCGAAATCCTCGCCGCCGAGGAAGGTGTCACCGTTGGTGGAGAGCACTTCGAACTGGTGCTCGCCGTCAACCTCGGCGATCTCGATGATGGAGATATCGAAGGTACCGCCGCCCAGGTCATAGACCGCAATCTTGCGATCGCCGGCCTTCTTGTCCATACCGTACGCCAGTGCCGCTGCGGTAGGCTCGTTGATAATGCGCTTCACGTCCAGGCCGGCGATGCGTCCGGCATCCTTGGTCGCCTGGCGCTGGGAGTCGTTGAAGTACGCGGGCACCGTGATAACCGCTTCGGTCACCGACTCGCCCAGATAGGCTTCCGCCGTGTCCTTCATCTTCTGCAGTACCTTGGCGGATACCTCGGGCGGCGCCATTTTCCTGCCATGCGCCTCGATCCAGGCATCGCCGTTATCTGCCTTGACGATTTTGTACGGCACCATGTCCATGTCGCGCTTCACCACATCATCGCCGAAGCGGCGTCCGATCAGGCGCTTGACGGCAAACAGGGTGTTCTTAGGGTTGGTAACCGCCTGCCGCTTGGCCGACTGGCCGACCAGCACTTCATCGTCGCCGGTGAACGCCACGATCGACGGCGTGGTGCGGTCACCCTCGCTGTTTTCGATAACCCGGGCGCTCTTGCCTTCCATCACTGCCACGCAGGAGTTGGTGGTTCCCAGGTCGATGCCTATGATCTTTCCCATTTGCTGTCTCCAAATAACACGCTGATATTCTTTGTATGAATCTTTATTGATAAACCGTATTGCCTTCCCAGATGGGGCATCACCGGATCTTTTTCAAGGCCAGGACCGTTGATTGTCCGCCGCCCCTCATTCGGCGGTCTGGGAGACCATCACCATCGCCGGTCGTACCAGACGGCCGTTGAGCGTGTAGCCCTTCTGCACCACAATGACCACGGTGTTGGGCGGTACGTCGCTCCGAGGCGTCATGGACATAGCCTGATGCAGTTCGGGATTGAAGGGTTCGCCCAGCGGGTCGATCTGTACTACGTCGAACTTGGCCATCACATCTGCCATCAACTTCAGCGTCAGCTCGGCGCCCTCGCGCAGTTTGGCCACGTCGGCGCCTTCTTCGGAGGCGGCGCCCAGACCCATCTCCATGCTGTCCCGCACCGGCAACAACGCATTGACGAACCGTTCCAGTGCAAATTTGTGCGCATTTTCAAGCTCACGCGCCTGGCGTTTACGCAGATTGTCCATCTCCGCGCGGGTGCGCACAACCTGGTCCCAGTTTTCGTCTGCTTTGGCGCGCGCATCCTCCAGCATCAACACCAGCTTGGCCTGGTCCGGCAGCGCTGTTCCTGCCGCCGGCGCTTCCGCTTCAACCTCGACGGGCTCCTCGGCTGCGGTCTCTTTCTCGTCAGTCACGGTTTCGTTGTCTGCGACCGTTTCCTGCTCTTTTTCCATCCCATTTACCTCTTAATCTGATGCTATTTTCAGTTCGCAAAAAAACTTGTATTCCGGGCTCAAACACGCTCTCCGGAAAGCAAATTCACACATTAGGGAACGTTGTAACAAACCCCTAGGTGGGGGTGGTTAGCGTGGTTTCAAGGCAGCGCCGAGAAGCCGCGCAGTGACATCCACGATGGGGATCACCCGGTCATATGCCATACGTGTCGGACCGATCACGCCCAGCACCCCGGCAACCTCGTCGTCGATTTTGTACGGCGACGTGATCAAACTGCACTGGTCCAGCGGCTGATAGCCCGACTCCTCACCGATAAAAATCTGCACTCCCTCTGCGCGCATCGACTCATCCAGCAGGTGCAGCAGCTCGCGTTTTTGACTGAAGGTGTTGAACAGTGACCTCAACAGATCCATCTGCGCCAACTCATTGAAATCCATGAGGTTAGTCTGACCTGTCATAACAAAGTCACTGCCTTCGCCGGTGCTGTCGATTACCTGCTCGGCCATCTCCAGCGCACGCGCCATAACCTGGTTCATGCTGTCGCGCGTCTCCTCCATCTCAGCAACCAGTTTACTGCGCATCTCTTTGAGTCCGCGGCCGGCATAGTTCTGGTTGAGCAGGTTGGCCGCCTGCTGCAGCTGCGATTGGGAAAAGGCTTTACGGGTCTTAATGATACGGTTATGCACATCCCCCACGCTGGTGACCAATATGGTCAACACGCGATTGCTGGACAACGGCAGAAACTCAATATGGCGAAAAATGATCTGTTCCCGGCGGGGAATCATCACCACCCCGGCCATATGTGTCAGTCCGGAGAGGATCTGGGAAGCGGATTCCACTATTTGACCGGAGCGGCTCTCACCCTTCAGCTCCTTCATCAGCTTCATCACCTCATCGGAGCCAGGCGGCTTAAGCGTGACCAGCGTATCCACGAACATGCGGTAGCCGGAAACCGTCGGAATGCGTCCGGCAGAGGTGTGCGGAGAAGCTACCAAACCCAGCTCCTCAAGGTCGGACATCACATTGCGGATAGTTGCCGGGCTCAGATCGAGACCCGATTCGCGCGCCAGCGTACGCGAGCCGACGGGCTCTCCGTCACGAATGTAGCGTTCGATTAAGACCTTTAAAAAGTGCTGAGCCCGCTCTGAAATGGACTCCATATCTACCGCATGTTTAGATTTTTCCGCCACCTTAAAATTCCGGAACCATCTTAAAACTATCCCATGGAGTCATTTTTTCAGTTCGGGCAATCAAATCACGGTATCAGGATGGTGACCAGCACCATGGCAGTTTTGGTGATACTGTGCACAGAGAATACCAATCGAAATTATCAGATTGGGTCCGGGGAGTGTCAAGCGCGGCTGCCCGCGCATGTCCTGTCCCGGACATATGCCCTACTATAACAAAATCACAACAGTTGGCCGCAGCCGGGGGGCGTGTTAAGTTGCTGCAGGCAATTCAAACGGTTCAACGGAGCCGACCCCATATGCTACGGGCACAACCAACCATGGCACTGCAGTTCCAAACCATTGGCCTGATCGGCAAACTTGACGCACCCATGCCAAACGAGCTGTTGCTGAAGCTGAACGAGTTCCTGCTGGGCAACGGTCAGCAGGTTCTGCTGGAAGAGGAGACCGGCAACAAGATGCCCGGTCACGGCATGGAGACTGCCACGCTGGAGCAGATCGGCTGCGTCTGCGATCTCGCGATCGTGGTCGGCGGCGACGGCACGCTGCTGCATACCGCACGCAGTCTGGCTGACTACCATGTCCCGCTGGTGGGCGTAAATCTGGGACGGCTCGGTTTTCTGGTCGACATTTCGCCCGGCGAGATGACCGTGAAACTGGACCAGATCTTCTCCGGGCACTACCAGGAGGATCGCCGCTTTCTGCTGCGCGCCGAAATCAACGGAAAAACTTCCACCGCCTTCAACGATGTGGTGATCCATAAATGGGACACTGCCCGTATGATAGAGTTTGAAACCTATATCGACGGCGCGTTCATGGACGCGCAGAGATCCGACGGCATGATTATCTCGACCCCCACCGGATCAACCGCTTACGCCCTGTCCGGCGGCGGACCGCTGATGCTGCCGGAACTCAATGCGACGGTTATGGTGCCGATCTGTCCGCATACCCTGAGCAACCGTCCGCTGGTGGTGGCCGGAGAGAGCCTGATAGAGATCATCGTCTGCGGCAATACCAACCTGGACCATGTGCGCGTCACCTGCGATGGCCAGATCAGCATGTCGGTGCAGCGCAAGGCGATACGCATCCGCAAACACCACTGCCCGGTGCGCCTGATCCATCCGCCCGGACACGACCATTTTAAAATACTGCGCAAGAAGCTGAGTTGGAGCGGACACCCCGTCTATCCCGAGTGACCGAGCCATGCTCACCCGACTGCATATCAAAGACCTGGCCATTGTCACCACCCTGGACACCGAATTCAGCAACGGCATGACCACCCTCACCGGTGAAACCGGCGCCGGTAAATCGATACTGATCGATGCGCTTGGACTGGCACTGGGCGACCGGGCGGATACCGGAATGATCCGCGCCGGCTGCGAACGTGCGGAGATTACCGCGGTATTCCAGCTTGCCGAATCCGGGGCAGCGAATCAGTGGCTGCAGCAGCAGTCACTGGATGCCGACGGAGAGTGCATTTTACGGCGGGTGCTGGCGCGCGAGGGGCACTCCCGTGCTTTCATCAACGGCTCACCGGCAACCTTGAAATCGATGCAGTCGCTGGGCGAGCTGTTGGTGGATATTCACGGCCAGCATGCGCATCAGTCGCTGCTGCGCACCGATCATCAGCGGACGCTGCTGGACGGTTACGCCGGTAATCGCGAACGTTGCGACAGCGTCGCCGATCTGTTCCGGGCATGGCACCGGGCGCTGGAGGAGCGGGAGCGGGTGCGCACAACCGCCGCCGAACGACGTGCACGGCTCGACCTGCTCCGCTTCCAGATCGACGAACTGACCGCACTGGCGCTCGCGCCCGGAGAGATCGAGCAGATCGACCGGGAGCAGCGCCGGCTGAGCAGTGCGGGACAACTGCAGCTGCAGTGCGCCCGCATGCTCGAGCTGCTGGACGAAGCGGAGACGTCGGCCCGAAGCCGGCTGGTGCGCGCCAATACCGAACTTGACCAGATGATCCGGCTGGAACCGGAGCTAACCGAATGCAGGGAGATGCTGGAGAGCGCTGCTATTCAGACCGAAGAGGCGATCGCCGCGCTGCGAGACTACGCTGACGGGATTGAACTGGATCCGCAGCGCTTGGCGCAGGTGGAGCAGCGGCTTGAGGAGATCCAGGATCTGGCGCGCAAGTACCGCTGCCGACCGCAGGAGCTGCCGGAGCGTCTGGCCGCGGCGCAGCAGGAGTTCGCTGAGATCGAGTATATCGACAGCCGGCTCGAGCAGCTGGAGCGGCAATGCAAAGCGCTGGAGGAGCGCTTTCTGGCGCAGTCGGAGGAGCTGCACCGGGCGCGCCTGGCGGCAGCCGGAAAACTTGGAAACAGCGTCAGTGACGACATTCGGAAAATCGGTATGCCGGACGGCAAGGTCGAGATCCTGGTGGAGAAACAGCCGGCGGCCAAGGCCACCGCCAACGGTCTGGACCGAATTGCACTCCTGGTCAGCGCCAATCCGGGTCAGCCGCTCCAGCCGCTGGCGAAAGTTGCCTCCGGCGGCGAACTCTCGCGCATCAGCCTGGCGATTCAGGTTGCCACCATCCGCTGCGGCACTATACCGACGCTCATTTTCGACGAAGTGGACGTCGGCATCGGCGGTGGCGTTGCCGAGACAGTGGGCCGCCTGCTGCGCAATTTGGGGGAGCAGCGGCAAGTGCTCTGTGTCACCCATCTGCCCCAGGTGGCGGCGCGCGGCCAGCATCACCTGTTGGTTAAGAAACGCAACGAAAAAAACGCGGTCACGGTGGAAATAAACCAGCTGGAGGGTAGTGCCAGAGTACAGGAAGTGGCGCGCATGCTGGGCGGTATCGATATCACCGAGAACACGCTTGCCCACGCCGACGAGATGATCTCCCTATCGCTGTAGGCAATGAAGCCGGATGTTTTCAGACGTTGAATCGGTTATCATTCCCGCTGGTTTAAGGCTTATTTGTTAAGCGGAAAAAAGCATGCAGAAGCTCCTCCTTTCCAGCGTGGTTGTTGCACTCCTGCTCCTGTCAGGTTGCTCGACCGTAAAAGAGACATTCAGTGATATCGGCGACGTGATTCCCGACTCACTGGAGCGCAGCTCGCTGTTTTTCAAAATCGACGTTCAGCAGGGCAACGCCATCGAACAACCGATCATCAGCCGGCTCGAACCGGGCATGTCGAAAAACCAGGTGCAGTTCATCATGGGTACGCCGATGCTGATCGACGTCTTCCACCAAGACCGCTGGGATTATTACTACAGTATGCAACACGGCAACGGTGAATCGGAAAAGAAGCATATCGCGCTCTTTTTCGAAGACGACCGGCTGGTGCGCACCGAGGGGGATGTGCGGCCTGAGCCGCTCGGCGATGTCCAGCCCGTGCGGGAAACGGAGATCTTCTCGGTGCCGGACTACAATGATACGAAAGGTATCTTTTCCCGGATGATAGAGAAGCTCAGTTTCGACGACGACTAACCCGCCTCAGTCCTCTGCCGCAGCTTCCGTTTCCCCATCTTCTCCGGATTCAGGCGCCTTGCCGCCCCCCTTGGTCATCTGCTTGCCCTCCGCCGCCCGCTTCTTGCGCGCCTCTTTGGGATCGGCGATCAAGGGACGGTAGATTTCCACCCGATCTCCCGGATTGAGCGCTGCATCGAGCGGGGATGCTTTGCCGAAGATACCCACCTTGACCGTCTCGATATCGATTTCCGGAAAGCGCTGCAGGATACCCGACTGTTCAATCGCCGATTGCAGCGTAGCGTCCGATGCGACCTGCAAAGCAACTACCAACTGCTCGTCGGGCCGGGCATAAACCACCTCGACGGAAATTCGCTCAACTGTCACGGTACACCTCGTTAGCGCGTTTGCAGAATGCCCCCACCAGCGTATTGGCCAACTGGCTGAACACCTTGCCGAAAGCTGCATTGATCAATTTGCCGGAGAACTCAAACTCCAGCGAGAGCTCCACCTTGCACGCCGCCTCCCCCAGCGGGGTAAAACGCCAGCTGCCATGCAGTCTTTTAAACGGACCTTCGAGCAGGTTCAGATCGATGCGTTCGAACGGATGGAGCCGGTTGACAGTGGAGAATTTCTGCTTCACACCAACGCGCGACACCTCCAGTTCGCCACGCTGTTCAGTCCCGTCCCGGGAGAGCAGTCTGGTGGCGCTGCACCAGGGAAGAAATTCCGGGTAGGAGAGCACGTCGCTGACCAGTTCGAACATCTGCTCCGGGGTATAGGGGACTATTGCACTCTTGTTGACAATCGACAATTCGGAACTCCCAACCCTCCCGGGAGAAGCAACAGCAATCCAGACGGGTTTACAATTCGGTGCACAAGATACCAGAGCCCGGCGGTAAAATCGCCCTCCCCGCACATATCGAAGGAGGCAACCGCGCAAAAAAGCTGCCGGGCATCCATCAACAACAGAGCACCCCCGCAATACGCTGGCGTCAGGCTCCCCCACTCGCTTACAATCCGCGGCTATGGCCGGCAAAGCAAAAAAAGGATCCCACAGCGGATCAACTATCGCGCTCAATAAGAAGGCGAAGCACGAGTATTTCATCGAGGAGCGCATCGAGGCAGGCATCTCGCTGGAAGGATGGGAGGTGAAAAGCCTGCGCGCCGGGCGCATCGGGCTGAACGAAAGTTACATCTACATCATCAAAAACGAAGCTTTCCTGCTCGGCTGCACGATCTCCCCGCTGCCGACCGCCTCCACCCATATCCAGCCCAACCCCACACGCGAACGCAAGCTGCTGCTGCACCGCGACCAACTGGACAAACTGATCGGCCAGGTCGAGCGTAAGGGCTATACCCTGGTGCCTACCGCGATCTATTGGAAACAGGGCCGGGTCAAGGTGGAGGTCGGGCTGGCGCGCGGCAAGCAGCTGCACGACAAACGGGCGACCGACAAGGAACGCGACTGGCAGCGCGACAAGGCGCGCATCATGCGAGCCCGCTGAATTTTATTGCGATGACAGGGAACCCGCCCTGACTTATACTGTCGTACTGTTACCGGGATCTGCTCAAGATTCCCGAACAATGTCGCAAGCAAACTCAAGGATGAGTGCGCTGGTAAGCCTTGCCAGGGACGGTTCCCATGATTTGAGCAATCAATCGGGGGCGACATGGCTTCGACGTGGGTAGCGAAACCTGAGGTGCATGCCGAGGATACAGACAGCCTCGTAAAAAAGCCTGTAAAACTATAGTTGCCAACGACGACAACTACGCACTCGCCGCTTAATAACCGGTAGATGCCGTCTGACTGGAGCCGTGCTTGTGCGTCCAGCGCCCCTCGGGGCATTCAGGCGTCATAGCTCACAAGATCGCGAAGAAGCAGGTCCGGGGCCGATTCGCTAAAACTTAACGGAACCGCCATCTGCACGCCTTGTCTGTCGAGCAGCAGCCGGTTAAACATATCGACAGATCTAAGCATGTAGAGCCGATGGCGGAGTACTTGCGGACGCGGGTTCGATTCCCGCCGCCTCCACCAACAAAGCAGCCCCTTGACCGCTCTTTCACGGTCAAGGGCTTATCTGCAAGGATGCAGAATGCCAAAACCATCCAAGGTACAGCCACTCTCCACCGCCGATGCCGCCTATATTGCCGGTCTAATCGACGGTGAAGGCAGCATCTCGCTGACATGTAGACACTGAAAAGAAAAACGGCAAACGCTGATCAGCAACCAAATGTGAAAACAGTATGTGGGAATTCATGCCTGCAACAGGCGTCTCTGCAACAAAGCCTGGATATCGCGGCGGCCGTTGCTGATCGGCATGACGTAAACATTTTCCGCCATGACCCGGTAAATGATGCGGTAAGTTTTAAAATAATTTCCCGATATTCTTGCAGACCGATCTCCAGCAGTTCCTTCAACCCTGGATCCTACGCAGATCGTTACCAAACCCTCTCATTTCCCAACAGAATGCTATCATCAATAATGTTTTATTATGTCTGGCAGAAAGGGTGCCTGTTGTAAGAACGGGCCGTTGTTAATTTGAAATGCAAGACTTTTCGAAATTTTTCAAGCCGATAGTCCACGCTTTATAAAGGGGTTTCACATGAGTAAATTAATACCACAGACATACGAACAGCTAGAGATTGGCACTGAAGGACGGTTTACCAAGCAGTTGACTGAAAGAGATATCGTCTTGTTCGGCGAAACCAGCGGGGATATCAATCCTGTTCACTTTGACTCTGATTATGCTGCAACCACCATGTTTGAAACGCGTATCGCACATGGCATATGGTCAGCCGGTTTGATTTCCACCGTTATCGGTATCGTTATGCCTGGGCCGGGTAGTATCTATATTTCGCAGGAGTTGAATTTCAAGAGACCGGTACGAATTGGTGATACCCTGACGGCAATACTCACAGTGAAAGAGAAGGTTGAAAAACGCCATTATGTGATTCTCGATTGCAAGGTAGTCAATCAAAACGGAGAAACGGTTACCGTCGGTGAAGCGACCGTCATGCCGCCCAAGAGCTCAACTGAACTCGATACCCCGCAAATTCCGCAGGTCAAGGTAATGGGGATCGACGAATGAACACTCCATCGGCTGAAGCCACGGCTTTACAGTTTCCCCATTCGGGACCTTAAAACGAAAAGGAAAACAGACTGCCTAGGTCAGTGGGGCCTGGTAAAAGAATGGCAGACTCCGTAGCACGCAAGGTTATTCCACAACATTTCAAACTGTGCTCTGACCCAGAATTGTACTTTTCTTGGGGGGAATTTTAATTCCAGTGGTGTTAGGAGCGCTGCGGCCGGAAATATCCACAACAGCGGTGGGCTAGGACTCAAAAAACGCAATTCATGTTGCCGAACAGGTGGACTGCTGGAGCTGCTCAAAGAACTCGCTGTGCCGGTGACTCGTGAGCAACAGCTTATCCGTCGACCGCGTCATCGCCACGTACAGGAGCTTGGCTTCGCCCAAGGGCTCACTGGATTCCAACGGCATACTCCCTACCCCGGAAACCGCCACGGTGGGGAATTCGAGGCCCTTGCTGCTGTGCATCGTCATCAGCTTGACACATTCTTCATTGAGCCGAAGCTGCTTTTTCGCTTTGGCGCTGCTCAGCAACCGGCAGGGTATGGATGCCGCGGTAAAAGCCGCTTTGAGATGCTCTCCCATCCAGTTACTGCGGTAGGTTACGCACATATCCGACCAGGAGACCGCCTGGTCCTCGTGTAACCGGCGGAAAACGTGCGCGATATAGCGCGCTTCCTCAGCGTAGCTCGCCAACAGCTTCACGGCGGGTGCAGGCCCATGACGCCCGGCAGCCTGCGGCTCGATCAAGGGAACATGGTCGTCATCCTTATCGTCGGATTTCAGGTAGCGTCCGGCAAACCGGTAGGCGAAGGCCAGGATCTCATCGGTGTTTCGATAATTCAGTTTCAGCACGGTGGTCCGCCCGCGCGCCTGTATCCCTACCGACGACAGACTGAAATCCAACTGGGCCGTTTTGGCGTAGATCGACTGCGCATCGTCGTATAGCAGCAGGAGACTATTGGTGTCCGGGTCCACCATGCCGACAACCAGCTGCAACCACTCCGGTTCGAAATCATGGCCCTCGTCGATCATCACGGCGCCGTACTGTGCATGCGGGATGTACCCTTTCCCGGCAGCATCAATCACGGCCTCGACGAGCCGATCGAAATAGCGATCGCCGGAGGGTGGTCGGTTCACGTGGTACAGCCGCAGCTGCTCGCCGCACCAATCGTGAAAATGGTACACATTGACCTTGTCACCCACGCCGCGCTCGGCCATCAGTTCGCGCAGACGCGCCGCTAGCGTGATGTTGTAGCAAAGCACCAGGATCGGTTTGTGCAGCAGGCGCGCCAGATAGAGGCATCGATAAGCGAGGATCAGGGTCTTGCCTGATCCGGCGACGCCGTGAATCACCCGGTGCCCTTCGCCAAGGCTGCGCGCCAGCAGCTCCTGTTGCATGTCCATGACCTTGACGATATCCGGCACAAGCTGATCCAGACTGCGCTCGTCGGGCTCATCAGGAAACAGGCTGCGCTGCTCTCCTGCGTTAATGCGCACCTCGGGAAACAGATGCCAGCGAATGCGGTCGATCTGGGGCAGCGTCAGCGGCTTGGAGAACTGAAAATTGAACATATTCCAGAGGCGTTGCTGAAAAGCCTCCGGATCGACGGACTCGACCATTTCATCCTTGCAGATCGTCTGATGCTCCGGCAAAACCTCGCCAAGATCAGTCGCCTCGAACTGCTTGCGGGTGATACCGCTCAGTACCACGCCGTAACCGTAAGAAAATACCAGGTTGCCTAGGTACCGCCCTTCGGCATGGACCAGCTGCGGATCTTTCTGCAGCCGGTCGATGAGCTGATAGGCGCATTGCCGCACCTGTTCCAGCGGATTGCTGACCGCCTTCAATCCATGCGGTGTCAGTAGCGTCGTCGATACCCGGTCAATTGCATGAATCGTATCGAGTTTCCAGTCTTTGACTTCAAGCAGCAGCAGCCCGCGATTGGGGTGCAGAATGATGAAATCCGAGTAACGCTGCCGCTTTCCGACCGGGAGTTCGTACCAGCAGAGGTAGTCGTCTTCAAGATGACTGCCCAAACGCCAGGCAAAACGCCGCTCCCCGGCCTGCATCCGGCCCACACAGCTATTGAGCGATGGAATTAATTCCGCCATCCGACCCGCTTCCCAGCGCCTCTACTTGCTGATCACCACTCAATTGTCGGCACGAACCTGCGACTGTTGATCTCGGCGTTTACCGACGCCAAGGCTGCATGCACTTCCAGGACTCGAAAGCAGTCCCAATAAGCAGCCGATCCTTTAGACCATAGACACTATGCGCCTGTTTGTTGCGCTTCTCCAGTTGCTCGGTGACCTGTCAATTGTAGCTTGGAAGCTGTTCGACGCCTAAATAGTCGAGGCCGATGTATGCCCGCCGATTCCTGAGCATGCAGGTATCTGGTTGCACATGACAGAGAATCTCGCCCATCATGGCAGTCCCTATCCCTTAAACCCAATCACCGGAACGACTGCATGGAGAGCCAACTCGACAACGGTGATGGTTGGTAATCAGAAATCGGGTTCAGGTTTCGAATGCCAGAATCTGGCAGTTATGAAAAGCGAGCGCCGGCAGCTCCTCCACCGCCAGTTGATGGAAATATCCATAAAGTACCCGCAGCGTCTCCTCATGCGTGACCAGAGCGACGGTGTGGCAGCGCAGCTGCTCCAAGACCGGCAGGAAGCTCAGCACACGCGCGCGGAACTCCAACAGGGACTCGCCATCCGGTGGACGCGTCCGCAGCCGGTCCGCGGCGATTCTGGCTACATAGGTCTCTACGGGAAGGCCCTCGCAGCCGGTGAGAATATCGTTGAGGGCGGCGTGGGCCTCAATCGCCACATGCAGACGGCGATTGATGATCTCGGCGGTCTGCCTGGTGCGCGGCAGCTGAGAAACGAAGATGTGCTCGATGGGAACATCTTGCAGCAGGTCGGCCGCGGCTTCCGCCTGTGCGATCCCTTGCGGGGTCAGATGCACATCTACGGCAGGATCGCCGTTGCAGAGTTCCAGCTGATTGTAGTTGGTATGACCGTGACGCAGGGCGTAGATCTTCATCTTTATCCGATTAGTTCAAAGGGGGTCAAAGGGATTGGCGGCTGATGTGAATCGTTTGCATTGGCATTTGTCACCGGAACCTTTAATCAACGGAGGAGATTCAGCTTTGGTTCAGTAACCTACTCCTATGATGAAACCTAAGATCACAGAGGAGTTCATCATGCATAAAAAGTTTACTCTCGCCCTGCTAGTCCCGGTGGTTTTATCAAGTATGGTCGCTTGCAACTCTGCACCGCACCGCGCCGACCACCCGTATTCAGTTCACTCGCACTATTCGCACCCATTTAATCAGGATGATTATTTCTACTACCCGAATAGCGATGTCTATTTTCACATCTATTCAGGTAATTACTACTACCGTAATGACAATCAATGGATACGCAGCCGGCATTTACCTAAGCAGACCTACTTGGATCAGCGGGTACGCCGCCAGCTGGTCATTAAGGAGACAGAACCCTACCACCATCACCGCGAACACAGACAGGAAGACCGGCATGATGCAAAGCCTCCTGAAGGCAAAAAAAAGGGTGCCCGCCTGAAGCAGGAGCGGCAAGACCGGTTGCCAGACAAACAAAGCAGAGAGTCAGGAACGAAGCGAAGAGAGCAGTTGCCGGACAAGCAACGGAAGTGGGCCAGGAACGAAGAAAGGAGTCGTGAACAAATGGTACTTAAATAGGAATTTTATTCTCGTCATCCCGGCGAATGCCGGGATCCATAATTGTCAAATGGCGGCCAATTCTCTGGATTCCGGCCTGCGCCGGAATGACGAATTAATTGGTTTTTCCGGAAATTTCAGCTTAAGTAAGTGCCATTCGAGTCGTGAACGATGACAGCGGAGCCTGTCCCGTGACTCTCCATGCACCGCGCCGCATTCAGGATTTAACAGTGGGTGAAGATGTTTATTGCGTGCGATAACTGCGGTGGCAGGCGATGCATGCACCGGTCATTGTCTGAAGTGCAGTCAGCAATTTGGGCAGATCGGCGGGTTTTGCAGCTTTGGCCAACTTGGCAAAATCGCTGGCGGCGACGTGACTGCCGCGCCCGATAGCATGCATCTCCTCCGGCATGTACATGCCGGGCCGTGCATTCTGCGGCAGCTTGCGATTATTTCCCATTGCTGAAATACCGAGTTGTTTTTCAGCAATATCGCCGGCTTCGGTGAAATTGAGTGCGGCCAAGGCACTGATAATTGAATGCAGCGCCAACTGGTTGTCGAGCATCTCGGCGCGCAGCGTGGCACGCGCTTCCGGCGGCATCTCCACGAACTGGCGGCTATCGGTATCAGCCGCAAAACCTGGGACTGAAAACACGGCAGCAATAACAACTAGAACGGCAGTAGGCTTGGTCATTTATTCACCTTTGAAAGCAGTAAAAAATTCAAGCGGCAGTATAGCAGGGCCAGGATGCCTTACACTCTGGAAACCACAAAGATCTGCTAAAATTTCCCCAAGTCAGTTTACTGATGGATGACTTCAATAAGAAATGACCAGCAAACAGATACAAGCCACATTATTCATTGGTGCAACGATCATCATGCTCCTGTTTCTTAAACTGATGTTCGATATCAGCGGATCGATGCGTGAAATGACCGGTTATATGTCCGCCATGTCACAGGATGTCAGGGATATGAACGTGAGTATGCGCAGCATGAACGACTCCATACTGCGCATGGAAAAGAGCATCGATGGCATGGGTCGGGCTTTCAGTCAGGGCAGCGAACAATTCAAGCAATGGAATCCGGCTGGAATGATGCAGCAGGTGCTTCCAGGAAACAATCAGCGCACCCGTTGATCAGCCTGTGAAACAAAGATTCCCTGTTTTAGTCGGCCCTTTAGATGCTTGACCCCATTATGCATCACCCGCTCTTGGCATCGATCCGCACCCTGAACTCCTCCAACTTCACCGCCGCGTCCTTGCCTACGCCGAGCAGGTGGAAGGAGAAAGATTGGCGCGCCTCGAGGATGTCGAAAGAGAAATCCAGCCGGCCTTCCTCATTGGTATGCAGCAGCGGAAAGCCGTCGTGCGGGATGTTCTCGATATTGTGCTCCCACTGCTTGAACTTCAGCTGCAGCTGCACGCCGGCATCCGAAGAGTGCATTACCTTAACCCGCACCGACACCCGCACCTGCGAGTTCGCCGGAAAATCCAGATACTGAGCACCCACCAGGTTCTCTGACCACTCGTTGGTGACCTTCTCGTTCAGCTCTCGAATCTCACCGTTGGCGAAATCCAGCACCCTGCTGCGCTCGTGGCTCTTGAGCTTGTCATCCAGCGTCGCGGCGATGCTGAAGAGGCGGGTGCCGTCACCTCCCTGGTCTTGCATGAGTTCTGCGCGTGGTGTGCCGAGCAGGCTGCCGGCCTGGCCGACCCGACAGCGGCCGTCGCGGGCGCATTCGTAGCGCAGCCCCTCACTGGTGTGCCAGCGGAGTTTGGAGGCGGTGTAGGAGACCATCTCCCGGGGCATGTCGTAATCGCGGAAGAAGCTGCGGCCGACGATGCTGCGAGGCACTGGCAAGCCGAAGTAGTCAAGCAATGAGGCGGTGACGTCCACCATGCCGTAGCCGCCCTGCTTTAACCGCGGCAGTTTTTCCTGCTCCGGCGCAAGTACGACACCCAGACCCCAACTGCTGACCCATTCCGCCAAATCGGAGCCGTGCGATTCGTCCGAGGTGACCAGCACCAAAGTGTCCGCCAAAACGCCATCCCGGCGCAGATTGTCGATAAAGGCGCTGACGGCCTGGTCGAGCAGGGCTACGATCGCCTGCTTGCGGCTCGGATACTGGGCGGCGATCTCGTCCGGCAGGGCATAGGGCTGATGCGTGCCGACGGTGAGCAAGGTCAGCATCCAGGGCTGGCCGCGCTGCTGTAGATCGGCAATGTAGCGTCGCGCGCCTTCGAAGAAGAGCGAGTCGATCACGCCCCATTCAAAGCGGTAGGGGTTCATCTCCTTGAACCATTCGCTGCCGTGCACCTGCTGAAAACCCATAACCGGCATCAGCCGGTCTTTGGCCATGAACATCAAGCCGGCGGCCTGCAAATAGTGGGTCTGCCAGCCCCGGCGGGCCATCTGGGCCGGCAGACAAGCCGCGGCACGTTCCGGATGGGCCTGCAGCTCGACCGCCTTGGGGGTGTCGAAAGAGAGCTTGCTGAAATCGCCGCACAACAGCGCGTAGAGGCCGCGGATGGTCTGGTGGCTGTGATCGACGAAGTCCGGTATCAACATGGCATCCGGGGTGGCCTTGGCCAGCAGGGGCATAGCGACTTCCGTTGGCTCCATCCCCATGGCGCGCCCGATCTCGGGATAGTACAGGCCCGGCATGCCCTCGAGCGCGACGATCAGTACGTTCTTCGCGCCGCCGGCGCCCAACAACCGGCGGCCGTCCAGGTCCAGCCGCGCCAAGCCGAGCGGCAGATCACCCGGGTTGCCGCCGTCGAGGCGCGTGGCGATGGCATCCACCAGGAGCCAATGCAGCGCGTTGTAGCGCGAGGCCACACTGTCCCCGTCGTGCGCCGCACTGAGCCGCCCCTGCAGCAGCAGCAGCGCCGTCGCCAACACCAGGCCTCCCGCCAGATAGCGGGATCGGAGACGGGCGAGCGGCAGCAGCGCAACCAGAGCAGATGCCGCCAACAGACTCCAGAACAGCAGCGGCGCAGAGAGGTTGAAGCCGGCGGTGGTGTTGCCGACGAAATCGGCATCGGCCAGGTAGCGCAGGTCGCTCCAACCGGGCAGTCGCTGCATGGCCAGCAACAGCTCCTGGGAACCGGCTTGAACCGAAGCCCAGATCAGTACCAGCAACAGGCGCAGCCAGTGCGGACTGCCGTACGCCAGCACGAACAACAGGAGGCCGAACACGGCGTCAGACAATGGACCAGCAGCATTGGCTTGGTCTTGCGTGGCGAGTCGCCAAACCAAAGGTATGAAGCAGACCAGGAACAGACCGACCAGTGCTATCGGTTGCCTGGCGCGAGACTTGGAGATGAGAGATCTCATGGCTGGCTGAAGAGTGACCGGACGGTAGCGGGCAGCTCACCTTTCGGGATCAGTACGTTGCCTTCGCCGATGGCGTAGATCCCAAACCACTCCTCCGGGTCCTCCGGCTCGTGGGTGTTTTCATCGCCGGGCACCCAACCGATCTTCCACCACTCGTCGTGGAGCTCGAAGAAGGCGATGCCGCAGAACACCTCGCGGCCGCGGGCGGTGCGTATGTCGCGCCAGACGGAGCGGAGCACTGCGGCGATCTGCTCCGGCGTGTTTCCGCCGTAGTGCTTGATTTCGGGCTTCGGCATCACCGGCGAGCTGGACATGCCGACCTGGGTGATCAGGATGGGCCGGTCTGCCGCCGACGCCAGCTCCTCCAGGTAGCCCTGGTAGGCGGTTCCGGTTGCCGAGCCCGGCGGCGAGCTGACAACCCCGCGGCCATAGCTGTAGAGATTGAGACACACCAGGTCACCCATGTCGGGGTTCAGCACATGCTCCCGCGGCAGGTCGAGGTCGGGCCGGTCCGCGAGCGGGCCGATGTGGGACCAGCTGGTGTGGCAATAGAGGTGGCGCTGACCGTAGCGCTGCAGCTCGTACTCCATGGCCGCGTCGATGAGGCGGGCCAGGGCCACCTCGCTCGGCGTGCGGCCGGTGACGCTCAGGTGCTTGCCCTGAAAGTCCCGCACAGTCGGATGCCGTTGATTCGTGAGCACCACCGTCTCCGCCTGCAGCTCATCGCCAATAGAGAAGAGTAGAAGGCGATCCGGCCGCCCGCTGGCGTAGGTATGATCTATCACGGATTTGATCGTCTGCAGACTCTTGGCCTGATACGCCTCGTCGAGGATGTCGGCGGCAAAGGGATCGATCCAGATATCCTGGCCATACACCAGGTTGGTCGCATCCAGGGCAGTGAAAAATCCCGGCGGCATCCGCAGCGGGAAGAGGTGCAGATAGTTCGCGCCTAAATCCACTATGGTTTTTAGCTGAGTGGTGTAGCGGCCGTCGTCGCCGGGAGCTGCTCCCCGTTGCGGAGTCTCGCCCGGCAGATAGGGGGAGTAGCCGATCCCCCGCAGGAAGAGCCGTGCACCGGTGGTACGGTCGACGATCTGCTCTCCCTGCACTTGAAAACGTTTTGGCTGCGGCGTCTCGACATGGATCGCAGCGCTCTTTGCGGCTGCCTGACCCACGGGGAAGAAAAGCACAGTCAACACGACGATGAGCAGATGCGTAATAGGATGTATATGCATGTTGGCACTTCAGGTTTTGAACTCAAGGGGATTGACAACTTCGAATGCCGCCGGCCGACTCTTCATTACCTTTGCAACGATATGGGTACGAAGCTGGATTATACAACCAACTCCATTTGTGCTCGAACAATCCTGAGGGGATACCAGCACCCTCGGCGATCTGGCTTGCAACCGATCAGAAACGCCAGTGAACTCATACGGGCGGCTTTTTGAAAGCACGTCACCATCACTGTCGCCGCCAATACTGCTCTGCCGGTGATCGAACGGCAGGGTTTCGCCACGGTCGATCAGAACCTGCATGGACACCCCCTCCTGCGGCGGCGAAATCAACTGCAGGTGCTTGTGGTGTTGGCTGGAAGCCACCGTTTCACCGCCATTGTAAAAACCGAGCGAAGGGTATTCACCAAGACACTGCCAGAGCAGTCCCAGCTCCTGTTTCTGGAAAACACAAGTGATAAATTGCGTCCCCGGTTACTCTTCAGCCGCCGCGTTCACCACTTCCACGCCGATCTGGTGTTCGAACTCCTTCCAGATCGGCTGCATCGCCTGGCGCCAGACCGCGCGCTCTTCATCGCTGAGGCTGACGATCCGGTCCGGCCCCATCGCTGTTATCACAGCCTCCCGGCTGCTGCGCTGTTTTTCCACGGCGATCCGGTTAACCTCGACGCTCACCTCTGCGAGGATCTGTTGCAGAGCTTCCCGTATATCGGCGGGGAGTCCGTCCCAGAACTTGACACTGGTCACCACCATATACCCCTGAAAACTGTGGTTGGTCTCGACCAGGTAATCCTGAAATTCATGAAATCTCTGCGACTGAATGTTGGACCAGGAGTTCTCCTGTCCGTCCACCAGTCCGAGCCGCAGACCATCGGACACCCGGTTGAAAGGGAGCGCAAAAGTGTTTGCGCCCAGGGATTTGTATTGCGCCGCAATCACCGCCGAGGGCTCTATCCGCAGCAGCAGACCGGCCAGATCGGCCGGTGTTCTAATACTGCGATTGGCGGATATCACGCGCATACCGTTGTCCCAGTAGCTCAACCCTTTGATGCCCCGGGGAATCATGGAGTCGAGCAAATTCCTGCCTGTCTCACTGGACTGGAATCGGTGCACCTGCTCCAGATCGTTGAACAGGAAAGGCAGATCGAACACCTGGATGGAATCGCTGAAGCTCCTGAACTTGGCCAGCGACGGCGCTGCCATCTGGACATCGTCGAACAACAATCCCAGCAGCACCTGCTCATCGGTAAAGCGGATGGAGTTGGGGAATACCTCGACCTCCACCCTGCCCGCCAACCTCTCTTCCGCCAGTTTTTTGAACAGCAGAGCACCCTGACCTTTGGGGGTGTTCTCACTCACGACATGGGAGAAGCGAATCTTGATCGGCTCCTGCCCGGCCGCCATCAGCCCGGCAACAGGCGCCAGCAGAATCGACCACAAGGTAAAAATCAGCGCAAATTTCCGTACTTCTTTCATGCTCAATAGCCCTCGTAAAGATGCCCGTCAGAAAGGTACTTTCACCCGCCAAAACTGGTTCAATTCCCGTAGCTGAATCAATAGCACCGGATCAGCCGTTGGTCAATTGCCGGGCAACCCGGTAGATGGGCCACGGGAGAGGGTTAGGGTGAGGGGATCCTTCTTCAATCCAGGTCGGCACCCGCAGATGTCGCGCGTCAGGCAAATAACACCTCACAAACGCTTCCAGGTCCTCGCGTTTCAAAGGATTGGTCTTGAGTGTGAAGTGCATGTTGGTGCGCACGTCGTAGATCCACAGCTTGCGGGTCCACGGGGTTTTAGATGCCGGCTTTTTGTCGAAGCAGAGCACGTTGGCCTTTGCTGTGCAGGACACACGAATGCCGCAAGCGCAAGTATGCGCAGGAGCAGCCTCCAACAGCCCTTCGTAGGCATCGTTCTTCACGTCGGCGCTCATCATCGCGATTTGGTTATTTCCGGAACACCTCAACACGAGGCCACCTTAGCGATAACATAAGAAAAGGCCTACTCTATCGCACCCATCAAGGAAAGCTTTCTTGAGGAAGTTGCACTCAGCGAAAGGGCTGTTTTTCTCTTGCCGAGCCAGCGTCACCAGGAAATCGGCTGGTTGCCTACCCTCTTCCATCCACTCATCCAGAACCTGCATCAGCCAGTACCTGCCATCGTTTGGTCCGCACAATTTCGCCTTATAGCGTTCTTCGATACCGTACACATCCTTCCAGGTATCAATCTGTTCGCTCAGCTCTGGCGGACCGAATTCAAGCTGAATGTCAGCGGGTTCGAGTTTATCGATATTCGCATGGTTTAGATCGACTTTGACATCGATGCTGTAGGTGGCGGCAGTGTAGGGATAAAACACCTTGCGACGATGCACTGCGCCAACCGGATCTTTCGGTGTGTATGCCGGGTCCTTGCTGGTTTTGTAACTACTGTTGCAGTGATGGCATGCCGGTACGAGGTTATGGAAGTTGATGGAATTGAATGGGTATAGACCCTTGGGAAGATAGTGGTCGTAGGCTTCGCGTGTTGAGTGATAAACGCCCTGCATATCCGCAATGCCGCAGAATGGACATTTGCCGGTCGTGTTCACACTCATGAACGCCTTATAGTGGTCGTCAATCTCGCCAATCTTATTCTTTAGCGCCGCAATATCGAGATTGCTGTAAAGCCCCTTGAAGAACGTACCAAACTGGTCAGCAAGGTCTTTGTGATTGACAGCGATGTCGGAGTAACGAGCGAGATGAGCAGCCGGATCATCGGTGCACACTTTCTCCAGATCGTTATTGCCCTGGTACCACAACTGAAATTGATTTATCTGTGCGGCAGTCAGCATAGAAAACAAACCGTAGATTCGCTCCACATGGCCATAAAAGAAGTCGGCACCTTGCGTGTCGGAGTAATAGAAGACTTCCATTACTTCGCGCAACTCAGCGTTGGAGTCGAATAGGTTCAAGCCAAAAGTGCCACTTGCCGGCGCCTTGCACCACACCTCGTAAAAGATGAAGTCGATGAACTCCTGCATCCGCTCCATCTGGTGGGGAACGTATATATAAGGGAACAGCATCAGCCCTGCGCCTCCGTGCTGTCGAGAATGGTTTTGATCAGCAGCACCTTTTCAACCGAGTCGCCGAGTGTCTGATTGATCTCGGCAATAAGCTGCTCTTTGTCCTGCCCTTCGTTAAAGCGGCGGCGGAATTTCTCCAGTTCGGCCTGAGCATGTCCACCGATAGTTTCGCGCTTGTTGAAGGTATTCATGGTGATCTTGTTGATCGAGGCGCCCAGTGTGTTGTAGTCGGGCCTGGCCACGGAAACCGTGCCGTTGGCTTTCTTGAAAACCAGCACCTTTTCCGGTTTGCTGTCCGAGATCAGGAACGGTGTATGGGTGGTGACGAGCATTTCATGATTGCCTTCCGTGCCGTCAAAGCACTGGTGCAGGCGGGTGACGAAATTCGAGCGCCAGTCGGGATTGAAGTGGGTTTCCGGTTCGTCGAGCAGGAACAGGCTGCGGGTATTGCGGAACAGCAGGCACAGGCCCAGGCTGTGCAGTAGTTGATGTTCGCCATCCGATAGTGATTTCAACAGCACAGGCTTCTCCGCCCCTGCTTTCTTGAGCTTGAATTCCTTGATACGCATGATGCGCTGGTCGGAGGCGAGCGTCGGAACGGTCTCGCTCACATAGAGGCTGTCCGATTGGTACAGGTCGCTCTTGAGCTGTTCACTCACGGTATACAGGTTCAAAGTCAGCAACACCTGTAGCGCCTGAAAAAGGGCTATGGGCGATTTGTTGACTTCAAAATCGAAGTTCTCACGGAATGCCTGTTTGGTTGCATCGTTAACGTAATAATCCAGATAGAGCGTGTCGGTCGCATGATCCAGATAGGAACAGGTGGCGCAGCGCGTTAGCTGATCAATAATTCCATCGATTCTGGGTGAGTCGCTTTCGTTGCCTTCCAGCGAGGTCATCAGATTGACGCGGTAAGATCGCCTCGAGCCATCCTCGTCGTCGGTTACAATCAGCGCAGGGTTGTTACGAACGATGTCGCCAACCGACTCGCGCCGGTTTTCATCCTGACTGCCGAATGCCGGGAGCTGTGTTTCATCGATCGCGATGCTGCGCCGGATGATAATACGAAACTCGGTGAGCCCTTCAACGCCGACATCCTCACGGAACGGTCGCAAGGTTTCGGCATCGTGAAACAACAGATTGCACAGCAGGATGGCCTGGCTGAAACCGTTGTCGAGGTAGGCCAGACGGGTCTCCGGCCGACCTGGATAGATTTGTTGTTGAGTCAGCGCATTCCAGTACTCGTCAAACTGGATAAAGCGCATCTTGAAAAACGGCAGGCTGAGGATTTCGTTCTCACCCGAGGAATAGCCGAGCACGTATTGCGGCAACAGGATATCCGCGTAACCCGCCTCGAAGGACTCATAGATGTTTGTGTTGAATTCGCCCTGGTTTTCCCATCGGAATCTGACCGGCTCATCGGCATTCTTCCAGACACCGACCCTTGCCCAGGCTGGGCCATCGGGCTTTATGTATTCAGGAGGCACCCGAATCAGGTAATCCAGCTCGAACGCGGCCGGTGCAAAATCGAATTCCGGTTCTTGCAACGCTTCCGGCAGGAAGCTGCGCCGTACCCGCAATACTTCGAGCTGGTAGAAGATCGCGGCCAGCACCTCCAACAGGTTCGACTTGCCGCTGCCGTTGGGTCCGGCGCAGACAAACGGGGCGAAGCCCTGCTCCTTCTGCAAATCCCATTCGCTGCGGAAGTGATGTTCAAAGCCCGGCTGCAAGCTGCGAAAGCCTTTTTGGTCGGTGATTTTCAGGCGCAGTAACTTCACGGAAGACTAGCCCTTAACCTTTAACTGCACCGTATTGGCATCGTCCAAAAAGGTTTGCTCCAGCCTGCCGTCACGGATGCGTTCGAAAACCCATTCTTTTAGCTGTTCGTAATCGTCGATATTCCAAGGTTTATCGGATTCGTCCATAAAGTCTATAGTTTTCCAACTGGCGTGTTGCCAGAGATCGTCCAGAAACAGCTGTTGGCCTTCATTCTCGTTGAGATAAGATTCGAACAGGTTAAGCAGCAGGCTCTTGCGCGCCTGCGGGTCGGACATGGGGTATTCGATGAATTTGACTTGGTCATCAGCAGTGGCGGTATCGGTGATCTTAACTTCATGTACCTTCGGCGCGGATTGATCCGACAGAGGTACGCGCGACAAATCCAGCTCGCCTTTGAAGGCCTTTTGACTCAATGTGCCATATAGGTTTTCCAGTTCCACGAGGCTTTGTTGGTACTGACCCGATAGGTGTTTAATTTTTGATTTAATCTCACTGAACTTTGCTTGTAATTCTGGCGGTGGAAGTAATAAATTGATTTGCTCAATTCGAAATATCGCGAGCTTCGGCACGCCTGCAGCTCTTATACTTAATGCGAATTGCCTCTGAACGTAAGGCGACATTAAATAATAGGCAAGGTACTGATTGTCGAGAATTGCTTTGTCTTTTATCAGTATTTTATTGGCGTTTTCCGTTAGATTTGCCTTGTGAAATATTTTAGGCACTACACCTACATCGCCAATATTGACTCCAACGACAGTAACGCAAACGTCCCCCTCATCAACTATGTATCTAGAAATTTTTCTTCTAGTTTCGGGTGTAACAAACTCTATATCATTACTCGTTATCTCACCTTTCTTAATATTGCCTGCTTTGATATATGGATAACCTGTATTTTCGGTAACTAACTTATCCCCTTTTGGGATTCTCTTACCTCCTTTGACGTCACAGAGTTGCCCAATTTGATGGACTTCAAATCGTTTCTCATTCCGCACCGGGTCGCCAAACATCTCCAGAAAGACGCTTTTGA
The DNA here is from genome assembly GCA_024235255.1 of Chromatiaceae bacterium. Classification (GTDB taxonomy): domain Bacteria; phylum Pseudomonadota; class Gammaproteobacteria; order Chromatiales; family Chromatiaceae; genus HKST-UBA178. Next base: position 521,556 of record JACKMT010000004.1, on the reverse strand, counting down.
GCAGGTCGTCGAGTTGTTGCAGGTGTTGTTTGCGCTGGGTGATCAGCCCTTCCACTTTCCCGAGCAAATGGGCGATGCGCTTTTGGTCATCGAGTGGTGGAAAGGGAATTTTGAATTCCTCGACAGCGGTTTTTGATAGCTCTTTGAATGTTGCACCATTTCCTTTTGCTTGAAGTCTTTCAACATTTGCTTTTAGACAATAATAAAGATACTCCGCGTGTACTTCCTTTGATGGGACAAGGCTCTTGAAGCCTTGATTGGTACATACACTTTTGTTGTTGATGGCAAGCAATCCAATCGGTGCTCTTGAGCTGAGAAGAACTGACCGCGGAGGTAACATAGTAGTAGAACATGAGCGGTATCCCATCTCGGTAATTTTTTCTATAGAGTCTTCTAAATAGGGTGTTTCCAATTTACTGAGTTCTTTTGGAGTAACCCATGGTATTTCTCCACCCCAGTATTCAGGATTGTTCCTTTTCGGTGTAGAACCCGAAACGACTTCGCATACTTCACCTAGCGGAACAGTTTTCACGCAACCATCCCCCGCAACTCCAACAACTCACGCACGATGCCGCTTTGAACTTTCGCCAGATCGGCATCTTCGACGTCGCCCACTTCCGCCTTGAGCAATCGATCCAATATCACTGCCGGCGAGTCGTAGTGCACTTCTTCAAATACATCTTCCTTGTAGCGGCTCAGCGACAAATCGAAATTATTTTCCTCGTTTGCAATTTCCTCACGCGGCACCATGAACCACTTTTGCGTGCGGTCGGTGTCAACTTCGGGATTGCGCGCATGGAATTTGGCGACGATGTCTTGCAAGTCGCCATGGCCGTCCTGCTTGGTGCGTTTGTCGTCCAGCGAATAACCGTCGCTTTGCATATCGTAGAACCAGACATGTTCTGTGGCGGGTTTAGTCACCGTGTCTTTCGGCCCCCACACCTTGGTGAACAGCAGAATGGCGGTGCTGACGCCGGCATAGGGTTTGAACACACCACTGGGCATGGTAACGACGGCCTTGAGATCGCAGCGGTCCACCAGCAACTGGCGCAGATTCCTGAACGCGCCGCCGGAACCGAACAGCACACCTTGCGGCACGATGACGCAGGCGGTGCCGCCTTTCTTCAACAGGCGATAGATGTTCTCGACGAACAGCAGTTCGGTCTTGGTAGTGGAGAGGGTGAAGCTTTCGTTGATGTCTCCCTTGTCGATGCTGCCGGTAAAGGGCGGGTTGGCCATCACGATGTCGTATTCGGCCTCTTCGCTGAAGCTTTTGCTGAGCGTGTCTTTGTAGTCAATATTGGGCTCATCGATGCCGTGCATCATCAGGTTCATTAGCCCCAGGCGCACCATGGTGCTATCGATGTCGTAGCCGTAGAGGGATTCCTGCAGAATGGCCTGAGCCTTTTCGGTGAGGCCGGCGGCGACGGAGGTGCGAACGAAACCGTCCTCATCGGGTTGCAGGTCTTTGGCGCCGGCTTTTTTGGCGAGCTCGGTAACGATGTATTGATAGGCGCCCAGCAGGAAACCGCCGGAGCCGCAGGCCGGGTCGGCGATGCGGTGGCCCAGCTGCGGGCGCACCAGCTCGGCCATGAGCTTGATGATATGGCGTGGAGTACGGAACTGGCCGTTCTTGCCAGCGGTGGCGATCTCCGACAGCAGCATTTCATAGACATCGCCCTGGATATCCTGAAAGGCCTGGCCTTTTTCCTGCGAGTCTTTCTCCATGACCTCGAAGATTTCATCGATGGTCTTTACCGCCTCTACCAACAGCGCCGGCTTGGGGATGATGAACACGGCGTTTTTCATGTGGTGGGTGAAGTTCGATTCCTCACCGTTCATGTCGCGCAGGAAGGGAAATACCTTGGTCTGCACATGCTGAAGCATCTCTTCGGCCTGCATGCGTTTAAACTCATTCCAGCGTAGGGTCTGCTTGTCGATTCCATGTTTACGTTCATCATTTGCACGAATTTCAATCTTTTCCAACTCTCCTGCCGATTCGGGAATCCGTGACCTATGCTCAGGAGGAACCCAAGCGCCAGTGAAACGTGAGGTGTATTTCTCACCAGTCCAATCTGCATTTGCCTGCTTTTTCTGATCGAGATCGTCGAGCCGCTTCATGAACAGCAGGTAGGTGATCTGCTCGATGGCGGTGAGCGGGTTGGAGATGCCACCGGACCAGAATTTGTTCCAGAGCTGGTCGATCTTGCTTTTGAGTTCGGGGTTGTTTTGCAGCATGATAATTTTCCTTTGTTAACCACGGAATGCACGGAGCACACGGAAAATAAAAACGCCATTATTCCGTGTCATTCTGTTTTTTCCGTGGTTCATAGAACCAGTCTTTCAATTTGTGCCTTCGGATGGCTGCCGAAGTTGACCAGCAGTCCGAGTCTCAGATTCGTCGCCTTCAGATAATTCAACACCTGCGCCTTATGTTCCGGGGCGATGGCCTTCACCGCTTTCAGCTCGATGATGATTTGTTCGTAACCGATGAAATCCGGCCTGTAGGTTTGTTTCAGCGGTCTGCTTTTATAACTCAAATTCAATTCCGGCTGAGAGATGAACGGAATGCCTCTTGAGGCAAGCTCCTTTTCGAGACATTCCTGATATACCGGCTCCAGGAAACCGGAACCCATCTCGCGGTAAACTTCGAAGACAGCGCCGCGTATGGCAAAAGTCTCTTCCTCAAATAGCAACTGACTCATTTCCGTGTCATCCGTGTTTTCCGTGGTTCATTCTTCTTGCTTCGGCTCAGGCAGCTTGCCGGATTGTTTGACAAGTTTCTTTTCTTCAGTCTTGACTCTGCGCTCCAGCTTCTTGATGTCTTCTTCCGGCGGTAGTCTTTCTGGCTTGATGCCGCGCTGGCCGAGCATGTCGCGCACGCTCTCGTTGTTTTGCACATGTTCGCAGGTGATGGCGTGCTCGCCCCGCAAGTCTTCCTGCTGCACGTTGTGGTTGGTCATCTCGGTGGCCAGGTTTTTAGCGGCAATCGTCAGGGTCGGCAGAAAATCAGCCAGGGGTCGGGTTTTGGTAATGCCGTAGCGGTCTTTCATCACACGGGTGGTGTGGCCACCGAAAAGCGCCGCATCCCCCCTGGAACGGATTCGACCGAATCCCGCATCATCCACACCCCGTTCATAGATGTTCTGGGAGAGCGTTTTTTCCGATTCCCGCAGCCGCTCACGGGCATCCAGCCTGGCCAGAAGGCGCATACGGTCTTCGATCAGTTCCTGTTTGCGGGTCTGGATGGCGAAATAGCTTTGGGCAAAGGCGATCGGTTCCTTGCGTGGGTCACCGTTCTGGGCAATGAGATAACAGGCGTAGCGGGTGAGCATGATGTCATCGACCGGACGCTGCCCGCCCTTGCCGATCCCGATCATTTTCGTGACGCCACGAAAATGATCGCTTGGGTCATAACCCGTTGTTTCGCAAGATTCAATCGCCCGGCTGATGGCGGTCTGGAAGTTTTCCCAGCGGACATACCCCAGCGGTTCCATCAGATCGCGGGCGAACCAGAATTCAATCCCTTCATCCGGGATGGACTGGTTCAAGCCATCAAACTGGTTCGTCAATTTCTGTACAGATGTCTTATCCATGGCAATTCCTCCTGACCATTTTCCCGACACCCGGAAAATAGTCTCTGTTACCCATTTCGTGTCTTTCGTGGTGAATAGCCATCAGGCCGCCAGGCTTTCGGTGAGCTGAAGTATTTCGTTAATCTCGGATGCGCTGAAGACACCACGTATCCCCTGCGGGTGAATGACGGTAAACGGCGCGTTGATCAGGTCCCGCTTTTCAACCTTCTCGCGTTCGACGATGAAGTTTTTCAACAGCTTGAGAAACTCCAGCTGACGGCTGCTGAGGTTGCTGTGTTGGCCGATGAACTGATCGAAGGCCTCGCTGACGGTTTCCGGGAAGCTTTTCAGTATCTCGATGCCGAGGATGTGGCGAATGAACTGGATGAAACTCGCCTTGCGGTTCTTGTACACCTGACGCAATAGGTCTTCAGTGATGTGGGGGTGCTCATTGTGCAGTAGTTCGGCCAGCGCCTGAGCTTCGTCTGGCGTGACCGCATCACCGTTCTTGATCTTCAGCAGGATGGGGTTGTGCTCGGTCAATTCGGCAATCAGGGCCTCGACCATTTCGCGGTAGCGGCTGATACTGACCGCTTCATGTTGCGGGCCGAATTCCACCCATTCCTTGTTGTGCAGCGTGTCGGTCAGATCGAGATGAACGGGGCCGGGGCCGGTGTTCTGCTCGCGGAACTTCATCAGCGGGCCGAGCCTGGCAGTCAACTCGTCCAGCGCATCCTCAAGCTCGATGGGGTTAGTCTTGGCCCAATAGTGACTGGTCTGTGCGGCACGGATCAGCGCTTCTTCTGTTTTGACGAAGTTGACGCTGAGCGGCAGCTCGCTGATCTGTTCGACGATGCCTTCCTTGAGGGTTTCGGCCTTTTCCTTTTCTTCGCTCAGTTTGGCCAACGAATATTCCAACAGATCACGTTCGAAGCGCATGGCCTTGAAGTCTGCTTCGGATACCGTGCGAAACAAGGGTTTGATCTCTGTGCGCAGGAATTCGAGCCGGTCGTGGCTGAGGGTTATCCAGAAGTTTTCTTCCTTAAGGCGATCGAGTGCAGTGGCCGCCTCTTTGATGACGACCGAGCCCTGGGGCAGCTCTGCTATCTGCTGGCGTAGTTTGGTGATTTCGCGTTCGGCTATGTCCGGATGGCCACTGTCGATGGCCTTTTCGATCTTGTCGAGGCGCAGTCCGACCAGGCGCACCGGCAAAGGCAGTTGCGGTTTAAGCTCTTTGCCCTTGGGCTGGAGCTTGAAGTATTCGAAGTTGTCCCAGCAATCGAGAATCAGGAACACGTCTTTTTCCGTGCACCAGGGTCTGATCTTTTTGGATTCGAGCAGCCGGGTGCCGCGACCGATCATCTGCCAGAACTTGGTGTAGGAGTAGACCGGTTTTGCAAAGACGAGATTGACGATCTCGCGCACGTCGATGCCGGTATCCATCATATCCACACTGATGGCGACACGGGGCATGTCGTTGTTGGTGAACTGGTCGAGCAGGCCACCCTTGCCGTAGACGCGCGTATCGTCCGAGACCAGTACCTTGGCCAGCTCGCCTTTGTATTGCGGATAAAGCTTGTCGAAGATCTCTTCGATGCGGCGCGCATGGGCCTTGGTGGAACAGAAAAAGATGGTCTTGCCCGGCAGCACGCCATTGGCGTCCTTGATGCACTCCTCCATGAACTCCTTGACGATGAGGGTGTTGGTGCCCTTGTTGATAACCTGCTTTTCCAGCTGCGAACCTTCGAAGTTGATCTCCTCGATTTCCTTGCCTTCGAGCAGCAATTTTTTCTGATCTTCCAGCGAGATGGTGCGTTTGCTGATGCCCTCCATCTGGAATCTGGTCTGGATCTTCATGACCTGGAAGCTGCACAGGTAAGGCGGCAGGTTGTTGACCGCCTCTTCGAAGGTGTAGGCAAAGGTGGGCAGGCCGTCTTCGCAGTGGAAGAGCTGGAAGGTGTTGTGATCGATGATGTCGGTGGGTGTTGCCGTCAGGCCCAGGGTGATGGTCTTAAAGTAATCGAGCACCTCACCGTAGGTGTTGTAGATGGAGCGGTGGCTTTCATCGATCACAATAAAATCAAAAAAGTGCGGCGACAGATGCTGAGACTCATCCCGAATGATGTTGAGCATGGTGGGATAGGTCGACACATAAATGCGGCGATCCTTGGTGATGAGCTTTTCGCCGACGTTGGGCCAGCGTGGTTCATGGGGGAGATGCTCTTTAAATGCAGCAAGCGCCTGTTCGCGCAACGCAATGCGATCCACCAGGAACAGCACCTTCTCGGCATGACTGGCGCGCATCAGGGCATCGACCATCGCGATGCAGGTGCGGGTCTTGCCGGTGCCGGTGGCCATCACCAGCAGGAAATCGCGCTTTTTCTGTTCGATGCCTTCAAGAACTGCACGGATGGCGCGGATCTGATAATCACGACCTGCAATCGAAGTGTTGATAAGTTCCTGCGTGAGCGGCTTGCGGTTGCGGCGGATGTATTGGAAGCGTTCGAGGTCGTCACGGGTTGGGAAGCCCACAACTTTACGTGGCGGATAGTTGTCCAGGTCCCAGAAGTAAGTTTCAAGACCGTTGGTGTAAAAGCAGAAAGGCAGCTCGCCGCCCTGTTCTTTTTGAATGTTGTAGCAGTATTGTTTGGCTTGTTCGCGGCCAAGGGCGGCGTCTTTGTTGGTTTTCTTGGCTTCTACCACCGCCAGCGGTTTGCCGTTTTTCCCCATCAGCACGTAATCGCTGAATTGATGGCCTTCGTATTTGGTACGCGGTTCCTGGATGCCCTCCGGCAGACCTACTTTGATATCGAACTCTTCGACGACTTGGGTGCGATCATTGAGATCCCAGCCTGCGAATTGTAGCTGCTTGTCAATAAGTTCCTTGCGTGTTTGGGTTTCTGTTTGGGTCATGCTGCTAACACCCCCATCGGTGTAAACGTGACCTCAGAACGCATGCCCCAGCCTTTCATCTGCTCGAAGAAGCTGCGCGATTTGACGTCGCACATGAACATGATGACTTCCACCACTGGGATGCCGGTGGCGATCACCTTCTTCACCCTCGCGTCTCGCTCCGCTCGAAACTCCGCGGCGGGGTGAACATTCACTGGATGTTCGTCTTCTTCCGCCTCACCCTTGGCGAAGAACAGGGTCTTGGGGACCTCGGTGCGGCCGGGGAAGATCTCGCTGAAAAGCTTGTCGCGGAAGACGCGTACGACGGTGCGGATCTGGTCCGTGGTGACCACGTCGCGGTCGAGCTGTTTGGCCTCGTAGTTCAGGTCTTCGTCCAGCTGCTGCCAGCGTTTTTCGCGGGTTTGATGCTGGCACATTCCTGTGCCAGCCCCCTTCGGGCGCACTACGTGCGTCCAAATCGGCTGTCCTGCCAATTTGTCGCGATCCTGCTGTTCGACGTAGTAGCCGGCCTCGACCCTGGAACCGCCCTCGGTGATCCGGGTCTTGATGCGGTAGACGTCGTAGTTGACGTTGACGCCGTCCGCCACGGCCTGCTCGTGGGGGTATTCCATGACCAGGTTCTGGTGGAAGAAGCCGAAGGTCTGCTTGTTGGGCGTGGCGGTCAGGCCGATCAGGTAGGCGTCGAAGTATTGTTTCGCGCCATCCATGGCACTCCGCGCTTCGCGGCGCACTGACGTGCGACCAAATTTGCTCCCGGCAAATTTGTCGAGCACCTGCGCCCAGAGGTTGGCCGCTTCGGGCTCCTGCCCTCTCGCGGCATTTGCACTTCCCTGTACGGCATACTCCTCGCTGAACTTGAAGTTGTTGTAGGGCGAGGCGTACTGCTGGAACTCCTTGAGGGTCTGGTCGCCCAGGTTGCCGTGGTCCACCAGGAATAGCACCCAGCGGGCGCCGGCGAACTTGATCAGCCGGTAAATAAAGCTGATGGCGGTGAAGGTCTTGCCGGAGCCGGTGGCCATCTGGATCAGCGCGCGGTGACGGTTTTCGCGCAGGGACTTCTCCAGGTTGGTGATGGTCTTGATCTGGGCGGGCCAGAGGCCCACTTCGATCAGGGACGGCATGGCTTGCAGGCGGGAGAGAAAGGTTTCCGGAAACGAGAATAGCTCCCTCACCTGCCCTGGATGGCTCCCCAGTTGCGCTGCCAGCCGTTCCGGTTTGTGAAACGCAAAAACCGAACGCGCACGGGGCTGCGGGTCCAGACCGTTGGTGAAGCGGGTCTCTGCCCCAGTGCTCTGGTAAGCGAACGGAAGCGGGCGAATCCAGGCAGGCAAAGCCGCAGGCAGCCCCTGAGCGTACTTATCCGCCTGCATCTCCACGCCGCTTAGGGTATGCCCTTCTTTCTTCGCTTCGATGATGCCTGCGGCGGCACCATCCACGTAGAGCAGATAATCCGCAAACCCATGACCGCTTAGCAATGGGAACTCTCTAACAGCGACACCCCGGTGAGAGTGGATATTCGCCTCGTTGGCGTCACACAGATACCAGCCGGCCTGCTCCAGCAACCGGTCTATCGTAGCGCGCGCTTGTTGTTCTTTTTGGGGCATCCGATACCACCGCTAGATTCCTGATTTTGCGAATCTAGCAGACATTTGGCGGCAGTAAAATGCCGTCATCCAACACGGCAAATGACCGCCAATAACAAAAAGAACAAAGGCAGGTCGGCGACAAACACTAACGTTAACGATTCACAGTTTGTCACCACCCCCTGATAATCGCAAAAAAGCGCCGTCTCGGACTCATCCGAAACGGCGCCTGTTTATTGTTTACTGCATCAACGAATCTTGGAAGCTGACGTGCGAAGCGCTCCACGACTCTTTATGCAGCGATCAGGCGAGATCGAAACGATCGAGGTTCATCACCTTGTTCCAGGCTGCCGCAAAATCCTGCACAAACTTCTGCTGTGCGTCTGCGCTGGCGTAAACCTCGGCCAGCGCACGCAGCTCCGAGTTCGAGCCGAAGATGAGGTCGGCACGCGTGCCGCGCCATTTCGCTGCGCCGGTTTTACGGTCGCTGCCTTCGAATAGATCCTGATCTTCGGAAACCGCTTTCCAGCTGACACCCATATCGAGCAGATTGACGAAGAAATCGTTGCTCAACGTCTCCGGGCGATCGGTGAAGCGACCCAGCCCGCTCTGTCCGAAACCTGTGTCCAGTACGCGCATGCCGCCGACCAGCACCGTCATCTCCGGCGGCGTCAGCGTCAGCAGTTGCGCCTGATCCACCAGCAGCTCCTCGGCCGGGACGGCGTATTTTGCTTTCTGATAGTTACGGAAACCGTCCGCGACCGGTTCAAGCACGGCGAAGGAGTCGACATCGGTCTGCGCCTGCGTGGCATCCATGCGGCCGGGTGAGAACGGCACCGCTATATCGTGACCGGCGCGCTTCGCAGCTTTCTCCACACCGGCGCAACCGGCCAACACGATCAGGTCTGCCAGCGAGACTCGCTTGCTTTTGGACTGTGCACTGTTGAACTCGCGCTGAACGGCCTCGAGCACCTTCAGCACTTTCGCCAGCCGCTCCGGCTGGTTGACCTCCCAATCCTTCTGCGGCGCCAACCGGATGCGGGCACCGTTGGCGCCGCCGCGCATATCGGAGCCGCGGAAGGTGGCGGCGGAAGCCCAGGCGGTCGAAACCAGTTCGGAGACAGAGAGACCGGAACGGATGACCTCTTTTTTCAGCTTCGCAACATCCTTGTCATTGATCAGTTTATGATCGACCGCCGGGATCGGGTCCTGCCAGATCAGCGCTTCCGCGGGAACCTCCGGGCCGAGATAGCGTGCGCGCGGCCCCATATCGCGATGGGTCAGTTTGAACCAAGCGCGGGCAAATGCATCCGCGAACTGATCCGGGTTCTGCTGGAATCGCCGCGCAATCTTTTCGTAGGCCGGGTCCATACGCATCGACATATCCGCAGTGGTCATGATGATCGGCACCCGCTTCGACGCGTCGTCGGCGGCCGGCGCCTGATTGCGCTCAGTCGCGGCTTTCGGCGTCCACTGCCAGGCACCTGCCGGGCTCTTGGTCAGCTCCCACTCGTTGCCGAACAGCATATCCAGATAACTGTTATCCCACTGCGTCGGAGTCGGCGTCCAGGCACCCTCCAGGCCGCTGCCGATCTGGTCGCCGCCTTTGCCGCTGCCGTAGCTGCTCTTCCAGCCAAGGCCCTGCTGCTCGATGGCGGCTGCCTCCGGCTCGGGTCCGACCAGCGCCGCATCGCCGGCGCCGTGGCATTTGCCGAAGGTGTGTCCGCCGCAGGTGAGGGCCACCGTCTCCTCGTCGTTCATCGCCATGCGCGCGAATGTTTCGCGCACGTCGCGGCCGGAAGCGATCGGGTCGGGTTCACCGTTCGGTCCTTCCGGATTCACGTAGATCAGCCCCATCTGAACGGCCGCGAGCGGGTTTTCCAGCGCCTCGTGGTCGCCGGAGTAACGCTTGTCCTCCAGCCAGCTATCCTCGTTGCCCCAGTAGATATCCTGCTCCGGCTCCCATATATCCTCACGGCCGCCGGCGAAACCGAAGGTCTTGAATCCCATCGACTCCAACGCGACGTTGCCGGTCAGTATCAGCAGGTCGGCCCAGGATATTTTACGGCCGTACTTCTGCTTGATCGGCCACAGCAGCCGGCGCGCCTTGTCGAGATTGACATTGTCGGGCCAGCTGTTGATTGGCGCAAAGCGCTGGTTGCCGGTCCCGGCCCCGCCGCGGCCGTCGCTGGTGCGGTAGGTCCCGGCGCTGTGCCATGCCATACGGATAAAGAAGGGTCCATAGTGACCGTAGTCGGCCGGCCACCACTCCTGCGAGTCGGTCATCAGCGCATTCAGGTCCCGCTTTACCGCGTCGAGGTCCAGGCTTTTGAACGCTTCGGCGTAGTTGAAACCCGCGTCCATCGGGTTGGATTTGGAAGAGTGCTGACGCAGGATCTCCAGACGCAGCCGGTTTGGCCACCACTCCCGGTTCGATTTGCCGCCGCCGGCGCTATGATGGAAAGGGCACTTGTTGTCGGACATTGCGATTCCTCCTGTCTTTATCATGACTGATTACAACTGCTTGAGACTTTTATAGCCCTCTCACAGCTATATAGCCAATTGATTGTTGAGAACGAATCGATAGCTTTTAACAATAACTGGGTAGTTTATAGATGAGGGAGACCGGATAACATTGTAGCCATCGAAAACTTCCTGACGATCCTCATAGGCTGGGGTTGTGCGACAAGCGCAACCTGGCCTGCACCCTGGCCGCAGTGATCTTGTTCTCATCCAGTACTTTCGGATAGAGCCGCCAGTGGTACTCGATGCTGCGCGCCTGCTGCCCGAGCCTGGACTCGAGCCTTGCGCGCCTGCTGTCCGTCAGTATTGGCAGTGTCAGCAGCGAAGGGGCGATCCAGTCGATATAGCGCTGCACCAGCGCCGCGACAGTTTTATCAGGCCACTCCTGGCAGATACCATAGACCGGGAAAGCGTCGTCATCGCCACCCCTCTTAGCAACGGAAGCGTGCCTCTCTGTACAGGCAAAATCGCGGGTAACCCACCGCCTGCGCACGTTGAAACCAGCCCTCCTCCTCACTTCCGCCTCCAGGCGATCTATCTCGGGAAAGCGGTGCTGGCCGGACACACCCTGGCGCCCGAGGCAGCCTTTCCAGTGGCGCGGTTCCGGGCTGGGCGCACGAGCCTGTGGCAGCATGGCGAACAGCAGTGCGAGCGGTTTTTTCCGTGCCTCATCCAACAGCCACAGTTCACGCCGGTCGGCCAGCGCAAACGGTAGACGCGCCTGATTCTCAGCAATTTCCAGCACTATCCGCTCGCTGTTTTCCGCCGCCAGCGCGCATTTACTCATTTCGGCCGACGGCAGCTCGACCAGACCCTCCGCCTCCGACCAGAGCGCATGCAGATACCACTCCTTCTGCGGCGAATCACCGCCGGGACTGCTCCATTCTGCCGGTAAGTCGACCGGCAGCTCGATATGCCAGACCAGACCGTTCGAAGTGGATGCCCGCGCCGTATCGCCCTCGATAATCTGCACCACACCCAGAAACGGATTGAGCCTGCGCACGGCATAGCAGCGAACCTCTTGTGACGCGTTCACGAAGAGTCCGACAGCCTTCTGCGCAGCGCCTGGACAATCGGTTCGACCGGAGTCTGCAACTTATCCATTTCTGCCAAAGCCTGGTGTAAAAATGCGCGAGGATCGACCACTCATACACTCACCCGTTTGTTGAATCACTTTCGTTCGTCCATCGCCTCGCGCTTCGCTGCCAGCGGGAGCCGGAACACGCAACCGTCGGCAACGAGAATACAACACGGCGAATCCCGCAGCGACCCGCAAAGAAAACAGGCCGCAGCGAAGGCTTGTAACAGCGCTAAGGCTGACGCTAAGATCACGCATGTGCACAGACGCACCCAATGCTTTTGAATGCTGCATCAGCCGAGCATGTCCAGGCATGAGATAGGTGCTAAGCAAGTGCACACGAACCTACCAGGCGATGACCATGTACATTAAAACCCACTCCGACAAAAAGCGCTTTTTGTGGGTTTTCGTACTGCTGCTGATCTGCGCTGCTGCGACGGGCTACTACTACTCGCATCCGGAGTCCCTCCCCGAATGGGCAGCAAAAACCACTTTCGGTCGGCAGCTGCAGACCACAACCGTTTATAAGTGGCAGGACGCATCGGGCAACTGGCAGGTCAGCGATCAACCGCCTCCGCCGGGTACCGAATATCAGATCGAGCGGTACAGCCAGGATGCCAATGTGCTGCCGCTGCCGCCGAGCCTGCAGCGCTAACCTGCACACTTGCACTTAGCCGGTTTTGCAGTCTGGGCTGGGCAGCGAGATCCTGAACTGCGCCGCCCGGCTCATCCATAATCTCGAAAAAATCTTTCCGATCGTGCTGTTCTGATCGGAATCAATCGAAAAAATCAAATCCGGTTGCGCAGCATCAGCTCCTTGGGATGCGGCGACAGATAGTATTGGCGCAGCACATAGGGGTCGGGATTGCGCCGGAAATGGTGGCGTATCAGCGTAATCGGCACGATCAGCGGCAGCAGACCCTGGCGGTACTGCTCGATCGTCTCCAACAGCTCCTCACGATCGAGTGTATCGAGATGCTTTTTCAGATAACCCAGCAGATGCTGCAGTACGTTGACGTGCTGCCGGGTTGTCGCCGGCCGCTTCAGGGTTTGCATCAGCAAGGTGGCATAGTCTGCCGCCAGCCGCTCCAGATCGCCCTTGCCGGCATCTGCCACCAGCCGTCCCAGCTGTCGGTAAGCCTCCTGATCGTGTGCCAGAATCAGATACTTGTGATCCGAGTGAAAATCGACCAGCCCGCTTGCGGTCAGACCGTCGCGCATCATCTGCTGCCAGCGGTGATAGACGAAGACGCGCTCGATGAAGTTCTCGCGCAGCACCGCATCGCCCAGCCTGCCCTCCTCCTCCACCGGCAGCAGCGGCAGGCGCTGCATCAATACCCCGGCATAAATCCCTACGCCGTTTTGCTCCGGCATCCCCTTTTCGTTGTAAACCTTGACCCGTTCCATACCGCAGCTGGGCGATGCCTTCTTGAAAATGTACCCGGAGATATGACTCAGTTGACCCGTAGTAGTTTCAGCATAGGCGGCAAGCTGGTCTGTCGGATCTAGCTCCGGTGTTTTCACGCCGACGGCGCGAACCGATACTCCACGCCGTACCAGGCGGATCGGCTGGCGCGGGATGCCCAGCCCGACCGCCGCCTCCGGACAGAAGGGCACGAAATCGAAGTAGCTGGCCAAAGTGCCGGTCAGGTAGGCGTCGCGCTTGTGACCGCCGTCGAATCGAACCTCCTCGCCGAGCAGGCAGGAACTGACGCCGACCTGTACCTTTTCAAGCATCACCGCTTCGTCAGCTGGCGCTGTTTCGCTGTCATGATTCATCTGTTGTCACCATAACTTCATACCAGGCATTCAAAAAAGGCACTGTCAGTCAGCTGCCACTGCTTGAGTCGATGCGGAGTTCACGCTGCTGACTCGCCCGCAACACATGCTCCAGCTCATCCAGCGTAGCAATCAGCCGCACGCCCTCCGGCATGATCGCAGCGGCCGAAAAAGCGGCCCCGCCGACCCAGATGCGGATCTTCGGATCGACCTGCTGGCGCAGGCCGCTGAGCATCGCTATTGCTTCGTCGCTTCTGGAATGGCAGCTGAAGGAGAGTCCGATCACATCGACCTCATGGCTGTGCGAAGCCTTGATAATGTCGCTGATCGGCATATCGGTGCCAAATGGTATCACCTCTGCGCCACTGCTGCGCAACAGCGCCTCGACCATCAGCAGACCGAGGCTGTGCGCTTCGCCCTGCATCGTGGTCAACATCACCTTTGGGTTGCCGTCGTCCCGATAAAGCTCCGCCAACGCCTGACGGACCAGGCGTTTGACCAGCTCGGTATAGAGATGCTCCTGGTGTATCTGCACTCTGCCGGACGCCCAGGCGTCTCCCAACGCACGCGTGGCAGGCGCCAGCACTTTATGAATGAACGCGCGCAAACCGAGTGTAACCAACTGGCTCTGCAGCCAGGTGCGCAGCGCGAGCGGGTCATCCGACTCAAGCAGCGCTATCATCTGCTCGCTGTCCAGTGCCACCTTTGGCGGCTGCAACATCGATCTGAGCCGGGTAAGATCCAGCGCCATCAGTTTACCCGGCTGCTTGCCCTGCTCCTGCAGATGGCGGATCGCGATCAGCTTGTCCAGCTCTTCATTCGAATAGATGCGGTCTCCGTTGCGGTCCCGCGTCGGTTTGGGATAACCGTAGCGCCGTTCCCACTGGCGCAGCAGATCCTTCGGGATGCCCGCGATGCGGGAGACATCGGCAATGGTATGAGAACCGCTCATTAGCTTATCTTGTCCGGTTGAGTAAGCGTCGCGGGACGCCGAGCTTTCTTCTGATTAAACGCAGGACTGGACCGAGTAAGGGTAGCTCCGCCAGCATGTCCAGCGCATCCCAGTAGTCGCGATGCATCATTACCCGACCATCGTCGGCAAAGTCGAGGCGCGTCACGCCATCGATGGATATGCTCCTGCCGTACAGCCTGCAGTCGAAGGTCCAGCTTACCCAGGCAACGGTACCTTCGGTCTGCGCCGAGGAGATGCGGAAAACCGGCTGCTGCGTCACCTCGAACATATGTTCAAAGATGGCAGCGATCCCGTGCTGTCCGCGCACCTCATTGAACGGATCGCGGAAGCTCGCCTGTTCATGATAGATCGCGCTGAGCTGAGGGAGTGTCTCCGGCGTCAGGCTACTGTACCAGTTTATCAGTTCGTTCAGTTTCATGTCTCAACCAACTTCCCTATCAGGTAGAAGCGTAACCGGTCGGGCAGTCTGCCCAGCCGCTTCATCCAGCCCGTGAACCCACGTGGGAAGCGAATCTCGAAATCCCCCCTGCCGAGTCCGGCGATAATCGCAGTTGCCGCGGCATCGGGGGAAATCAGCGCCGGCATCCTGAAATCGTTTTTGCGGGTAAGCCGGGTGGCGACAAAGCCAGGATTGATCAGATAGACACCAATCCCGAGCGGTGACAGGTCAGTGTAGAGCGTCTGCGCGAGATTGATCAGTGCCGCCTTGCCCGGCCCGTAGGCCAGCGCTTTCGGCAATCCGGTATAGCCGGCCACGCTGGAGACCAGACAGAGCGAACCGGCGCCTGCGGCAAGGTATACCGGCAGCAGTGATTCGAGCAGATTGTAGACACCCAGCAGGTTGATCTCCAGGGTCTCACGCACCGCCGGCAGATCCAACTCCCAGGCACGCATCGGTGTGTAAACACCGGCGCAATAGACCACAACGTCTATCCCACCCAGCCGCTCCTGCACCAGCTCGCAGGTACGGTGCAGTGCGGCAGCATCGGTGACGTCGGCCGGCGCTATCAGTGCATCTGCAGCCGCAACTTCGCGCAACGCCTCCTCCCGGCGGGCAGTCAGCGCCAGCCGTGCGCCGGCCTGTTGCAGGCGGCGGGCGAGCGCTGCCCCAATGCCGCTGCTGGCGCCGACTATCCAGACTCTTTTACCAACCCAGTCGGTGATTGGGGGGTTCAAACGCTTCACGACCGCTTCCGGAAAAACAGCGTTACTTCACCCAGCCTGACACCGAACTTCTTCATCACTGACCGGTTGATCATGACGCCGTCTTCCTGCAGATACATCCAATCATCGAACTGCACCTCATAGACCGAGCTGTCAACCGGTAACCTCAGCGTGTATCTCCAGTGCAGGCTGTTACCCGAGAATCGCCCGCTGGCAACACCGACCACGTCGCCTGCGGTTCCGGTGTAGCTGTCGGCCCCGTTCCTGGTGATTGTCCAGATACGCTGCTGGATAGTGCCATCGCTGTAAATAAACCGTTCGTCCAGAATACCACTCTCCTCCTCCCAACGTGCCTCTATCACCACTCTGAAACGCTTCACCACTTTGCCGTCGCGCTGCTGGAACATACCCCAAGCGTCTAACGTACCGTTGAAATACTCTTCCAGTCTGAGTTGCGGCCGCTCATCTTTGTAGCTGGAGACATCCACACCGGCACACCCACCCAGCAGTGCAGCTGTTGTAAGCAGCACAATTTTAAGCATCAGGTTTCACCTCCAGACAGAAGCGCCAGCGCAGTAGCAGCAGCGCCGACAGCAGTTTGATGGCGCAGGGTATACCGGCATAGAGCACGGCAAGCGCCACCAGCCCCGTCTCTCCTCCCGGCTGATAATCGAGCAGGGCAAGCAGCGGCAACCCCAGCCCCGCCGCCAGCGCCAGCACAGCTTTGTTGATCAGACTCCAGATACCGAAGTAACTGGCAGCACGTCCGCGCTCCCGCTGCGGGATGATGTCGGCTGCAATCGCAGCGGGCAGCGCCAGATCCGCCCCCAGTGCAGCTCCTGAGAGCAGACAGATGAGCAGGTAGGGGAGCATATCGCCGGGCCCCAGCTGGGTTGCCCAGAAGAACCCGGCGACAGCAGCAATGCTGCCAATCGCCCAGGTGTTGCTTTTCCCCATGCGTCGCGCCAGACCCAGCCACAGCGGCAGCGAACAGGCGCTGCTAACGAAATAGAGTGCGAGAAAAAGGCCGCTGTAGTGCTCCAACCGCAGTACGTCCGCGATGTAGAACAGGGAGAGCGTGCCGGCAATGGCCACGGCGAGACCATTCAGCAGAAAGAGTGTTGCCAGCCTGCGGAAGGGCGTGTTGCGCAGCGGCTGCAGCAGACGCTGCGGAGAGGCGTGCAGCGGCAACGGCAGCGGCGCATGACGCAGCAACACCCATACAGCCAACAGCAACATCCCGGCAAATACGATGCTGTACCACAACCAGCGCTGTTGCGCGTCGAACCAGTCGGCGAACAGCATCGGCAGCAGGCTTGCCAGTATCACCCCTAAAAGCGCAAAGGCTTCGCGAAAGGCGACGATGCGCGTGCGCTCGTGGCTGTCATCGCTGGCTCTTGCCCCCCAGGCGAGATAGGTGATGTTGAGCGCGCTGTGCGCGGTGTAGACGAGGATCAGCGCCAGCGCAAACCAGATCGGCAACAGGCTGTTCTCTCGGGCCGGCGGGTTGAACAGCGCGGCATAAGCCAGTCCCAGGCAGAGTGCCGCCATGGTTGCGAGCGCGGGCCAGCCGCCTGGCCTGTGCTGCATGTAATCGGCCAGCCTGCCTAGCCAGGGATCCTGCAATGTGTCCACCAGACGCGAACCGAGCAGAATCACTCCGGTCAACGCCAGGCCCAGGCCGAACTCGTCGCCGTAAAGCTTGGGCGTATAGATATAGACCGGCAGCGCCGCCATCGCCAGCGGCGCACCAAGCAGGCCGTAGGCAAGCCGTTGACCGGTATTCATTGGCCCGTCGATGCTGCGCGGAGACCTAACAGCTGCTCCCGCAGACCCGGTTTTCTTGTCGCCGGATCCAGCCAGATGGAAAAGAAGTCCGCGGCCAGCGCCGCGTCCGCTATCCTTCCGAGCAGTCTCTCCCGCTGATAGAACTCCACCCCCTCCCCCGGTCGATGCAGCGCCAGGATGCGGTCGCCCCAGGCCACATCCGGAAAAATCGAGCGAAACCTTGACAGCAATTGATCGCGGTCGGAACGCCTGCCGCGCAGCCGCTCAATCTCCTCCAGCGATCCGCTCGCCAGCTGCTCCCGGGTGAAACCAAAGCGGTAGGTGATCTCGAGGTAGTGCGGGTTATCCGGGTGATAATGCCCCTGCGGTGCATAGAGCGTAGCATCGTAGACGGTCATGCCCCACCAGCTGAGCCGGCCGCTTCCCACCTTGGTGAACTGACCGCCCGCAAGCGGATGGTCTACGCTCGCGGAAACCACCATTGGCAGTGTCAGCAGCAGCAATATAAGCCTGTGCACTCCGAGCCGCAGCCCGATCACAGCGCACGCTCCTTGACCAGCCGCAGCTGAGCCACGTCGATGCGCCCCTCGTCGAAGCCGGCTTCGCAGTAGGCCAGGTAGAGGCGCCAGAGGCGGATAAAACGGGCATCGAATCCCTGCTGCTCGATCTGCGGCAGATGCTGTTCGAATATGGCACGCCAGCGGCGCAGGGTTTCGGCATAGTCCCCACCAAAGTGCTCGCAGCGTTCGATGCGAAAGCCGTGTTGTGCGGCAAGCTGCCGCAGCTTCCCCGGCGACGGCAGCATGCCGCCCGGGAATATGTACTGCTGGATAAAGTCGGTTCCATTGCGGTACTGCTCGAAATGGGCATCGTCGATGATGATGGTCTGAATTGCCGCGCTGCCGCCGGCGTTCAGCAACCCGTTCAGCTTGCGGAAATAGGTGTGCCAATAACGTTCGCCGACCGCCTCCAGCATCTCGATGGAGACGATGTGGTCGTAGCGGCCATTGAGGTCGCGGTAGTCCCTCAGCTCCAGATTGACCAATGCGGTCAGGCCGGCTTTGGTGAGCCGTTCACGCGCGTAAGCCAGCTGTTCGCGGGAGAGCGTCACACCCTGCACACCGATGCCGCGCGTGGCTGCGAACTCGGCAAAGCCGCCCCAGCCGCAGCCGATCTCCAGCACCGTATCGCCCGCTCCGGCGCCGGTGAGCTCCAGCATGCGGCGGTACTTGGCCTGCTGCGCGAACTTCAGATCGGCTGTCAGATCGCCGTTAAAGCGCGCGCTCGAGTAGGTCATGCTCGAGTCCAGCCACAACCGGTAGAAGTCGTTGCCAAGGTCGTAGTGGAGACCGATGTTGCGGGCACTGCCGCGGCGTGAATTGCAGCGCAGCAGATGGCGGATGCGGTAGCCGAGGGTGAGCAGCCGGCTGCCGTGGATCGCCCGCTCCAGCATCCGCTGATTGCGGAT
This sequence comes from Chromatiaceae bacterium, assembly GCA_024235255.1. Lineage (GTDB taxonomy): Bacteria > Pseudomonadota > Gammaproteobacteria > Chromatiales > Chromatiaceae > HKST-UBA178. The sequence goes on along the minus strand of JACKMT010000004.1, from coordinate 502,712 downwards.
CCCCAGCCGTACCAGCGCGGTCAGATTGCTGGAGGTGAGCAGGCCATCCCGATAGCATTCGGCCAGTCCGATATCGCCGCGGCGAAAGATCCGGCGCAGCGCGGCCCAGTCCGCCAATTGCAGATCGGCCCAGGGTTCGCCGCCATCGCCGAATTTCAACTGACAGCCCTCAGGCGTGGTCAGTTCAAGCGTACCTCCGGAGATACGCCCAAGCAGTGCAGCCAGAGGACGGGCGTACCAGGGCAGTGCCAACGCCTCCAGTGTGGTAGTCATACTGTTCATCGGGTGATCTCCTCAGTTGAACCAGATGTATTAGGTTGCAGCGGCACCTTTTTCAACCAGAGCCGCAGCGCCTGCCAGTGGATGCGCGCCATCACACCGAACGTAAGCAGCGGTTGTCGCATCAATGCGGCTAGCATGGCGCTGCCGGTCAGCCGGCGGGAGTCGCCCCAGATCGCAGTGTTGAGCTGCAGCCGGCCGGCGTCGTAGTAGTCAATGCGGACGCGCGGTCTGTCCAGGTCGGTGTTGAAGAAGAAACGGTAGCCGCCGCTTACCGGATAAAAGGGCGATACGTACATCTGCTTTTCCGCCTGAATATCCTGAAACAGGCCGGTTTTCGGGTTGGGAGTAAGGATGTAAAGGTGCCGCTCGCCGAAGGTATTGTTGACCTCGGCAATGATCGCTCCGACGTGTCGGTCTTTTCGCTGGCAGTACCAGAAACTGACCGGGTTGAAGAGGTAACCCAGCACTCTCGGAAACGTCTGCACCCAGATCGGTCCGGTACACTCCGCAATCCCGGCTTCCCGCAGCCGCTCTTTGACCCAGAGACGCGGATCGCGGCCGTCGCCATGGTCGGCGAAACGAAACGCCAGCGGACGGCGGCGGTTGACCCCGAACAGCCAGCTGTCGAGCCGCTCCAGTTCGTCGGTGTTGAGCAGCAGGCAGAAGAGCGGATAGACGAAGCGGTTCTCCACCGGATGCCGTCGCCGATGCATCACCTGCCCGTTGACGATGCGGCTGCTTACAGGGTTACCGGCCACGGTGCCTCCACGCCGAAATCAGCGATGATGCGCAGCGCCGACTTCAGACCATCCTCGTGAAACCCGTAGCCGCACCAGGCGCCGCAAAACCAGGTCCGGTTGCGCCCCTGGATCGAACCCAGATCGGCCTGGGCATCGATCGCAGCCTGATCGAAGATCGGGTGGTCGTAATTGAAACGGGCGATCTCACCTTGGGGCGCCATATCAGGCGGTGGATTGAGCGTAACCATCAGCGGCGTGCTGAACGGCAGCTGCTGCAGCCGGTTCAGCAGATAGGTGACGCACACGGAGTCGCTCTGGTTACCGCGGGAGAGATAGTTCCACGCCGACCAGAGCGACTCGCGCTGCGGCAGAAACCGCCGGTCGGTGTGCAGCACCGCCAGGTTGGGCTGGTATCTGACCGACCCTAACAACGCCTGCTCCCTTGTATCGGCATCCTTGAGCATGGCCAGCGATTGCGGCGCGTGTGTGGCCAGTATCACCGCATCATAGCTTTCGGTCTCTCCCCGGCTGGTGACCTCGACTCCGTCCTGCAGTCGAATCACCTTATCAACCGGGTGATTCAGGCGTACATCCAACGAGCGGGCCATTTTGCTCACATACGCTCTACCCCCGCCGGCGATGCTGCGCCACTCCGGCCGCCCAGCGATCTGCAGCAGACGATGGTTGATACAGAAGCGCAGAAAGGTGGCTGCCGGAAAGCCGAGGATCTCGGCCGGTGATGAGGACCAGATTGCGGCCGCCATAGGCAGCAGATAGCCCTGCCGGAAGGCGGTCGAGTAGCCGTGCTCATCGAGCAGGCCGCCGAGTGTCACCCGCTGCTGCTCGGACCATGCCAGCAGCATGTGCGATTTGCTGTTGAAATTGGCGATCTCCTGCAGCATGCGCCAGAAATATAGTCGCAGCAGGTTGCGTTTTTGCGCAAACAGCGTCGCCAGACTGGACCCCGCCCACTCGATCCCCCGTTCCGGCTGGCTGACGCTGAATGTCATTTCGGTGGCATAGGTTTGCACGCCGAGCGTTTCAAAAAGCCTGATCAGATTCGGGTAGGTCAGGTTGTTGTGAACCAGGAATCCGGTATCCACCGGATGCGTCGCACCATCTAATGAGACCTCCACCGTATTGGTGTGGCCGCCGAGATAACCGGCTGCTTCATACAGGCAGACCCGATGCTTCCGCTGTAACAGCCAGGCTGCCGACAAACCGCTGATACCGCTCCCCACTACTGCGATTTTCATTCCGAGATTTCCATTTGTACTGTACATAATTCGCGATCATAGCGATTAAAAAGAAAAAATCAAGTATTTGTACTAGACAATTATTTTTTATTTGCTAACATATCCCGAAGCAAGCGGTAGAAATACTCAGCTTGTACAACACAGATCGTTAATAGGAGAGAAGGCTATGTCACGCTATGAATTGGACAATCTGGAAACCGCCCGTCGTTTCGACAGCATGATCCGGGAAATTGAACAAACCGATCCCGACATCCTCACCTCCGTGGTCGTGGGAAGTCGTCTGCACGGCATGATTAACAACCCGGTGTCCGAGGGTATCGACGAAGGTTGAACACAGGGTGGTCGGAGCGGGATGCCTGCCCGCTCCGCCGCTGCGGAAGATTAAAAGTAGAGGCTGGACAAAATTAGCGAACTCCTTTTTTACCCGCGTAGCGATGTCGGAACCCACGGCGGAGTAACGCGCCGCTGAGTTTCCTACTGGGGGCGGCGCAGTGTCGAACTGACCACGACTCCCAGCGCCGTGATGACTGCGGCCATGCCAAAGCTCCACGCAAACGTGCCGGTGTAGTCCGCCAGCACGCCTGCGAGCCCTGGGCCGGAAATTTGCCCCACGCCGAAAAAGAGCGTGATGGTGCCGAATGCTGCGGCGGCACGCTCCGCTCCCAGGTAATCCCCCACCGCCGCCGCCATGATGGAGGGAATGCTCCAGACGCCGATACCCCAGAGAAAAATAGAGAGATAGGCAAAAACGCCGGGGAGCGGCAATGCGACAAAAAGATATGCGACGGTGTGCAGCGTAAACACCATCATCAACGCCGGCTTGCGACCCAAACGGTCGGAGAGCGTGCCGAATAATGGGCCCGAAAAGATACTCACCAACCCCACCCACATCCAGAACTGTCCCGCCACCGCTTCGGAAAAACCGCGCTCCTGCACCAGCGTCGTAACAATGAAAGTGGCATAGATCACGTAGGTAAAGCCGAAGGTGAAGTAAACCACACCCAGGTGGGCCACGACACGGCCGGTATGGGGATGCGGCAGATCCCGATGATGCGAGTCGCTTCCCTCCAGCGAGACACCGATCGGCCGCAGCCCCAACTCGCTCGGCCGGTTTCGAATCAGGATCAGGGAGACAATGGCGATGACGGAGACGAGCAGGCCAAGCAGCAACCAGCTCCAGCGCCACCCCTCCACACCCAGAGTCCCGTTGATCTGCGGAATTACCCATCCGGAAAAAAGAATGGCAAGCCCGCTGCCGCTGACGATAAAGCCGGCGGCCCGACCGCGCGCAGCGCGGCCGAACCAGTGCGCCACCAGCGCCATGATGGGAATATTGGCGGTACCCGCGCCAAAGCCGGTAACCACATAGAAGATCAGAACGCTCCAAAAACCCTGCGCTTGAGACACCGCGGCCATGGAACCAGCCACCAGCAGCAGACCCGCCACGATCAGGCGCCGTTCTCCCACCCGTGACGCCAGGAGTCCGCTGACCAGCACCGCCGCCAGATATCCGACGAAGTTGCCGGTGGAGATAAAGCCCATCTCGGCATAGTCCAGTGACAAAGCCATGCCCATCGCCGGCAGCAGCATGCCCAGCGCAAAACGCCCGAATCCCAGGCAGGCGATGATAATCAGCGTGCCGGTCCCAACAATGACCCAGCCGTAGTGAAAGGTTTGGAGAGTTGGCGAGTGAGGGTTGGATTGCGGCATGCCGAGCCCGAGTGTGATTGAAAATGGCAGGATAGCTTAAATCTTCCGGTAGTTTCGATTTCACTCATCGGATCTCCTACCTTGTTCATATACCTCGCCAAGCGGCACAACTATCCTGAATCCAACTTAGGCGAAACCGTTTGAGCGCCAATCGGAGCACGCTTACTCCGACCGAATATCGGTAAACTGCAGCATGACCGGGAGAACATGGTCCTCAAATTCCGGCCGGCTCCGTGAGTATTGATCGTGAAATATTGAGGAGATGGGATCGATCGAAGTTCCCGTAAGGGTTGGGACTCTCCTGGCAGGTTCTGCCAAGCGGCGACGGTGCGGCAAATGCGTTAAACGAGCAACTCCGGACTGTCGGCAATGCCAGGTCCGGAGTCAGAAAATTCTGTTAAATCAAACCTCAAGTTCATCCTCTTCGAATTCATCCATGAGATCGATTGAGAGATCATCGTCTTCGTTGTCCGATTCGACCTCAGACTCTATATTGACCGGAGTGGCGGCAGCCGGTGATTCTTTCTCCCATTTCCTGACCGTCCTTCCCGCCATAAAAGTCTTACGCGCAGCTTTGAAGGCGCTTTTAAGTTCTTCCAGCGGCACATCTTCCGGGTTAAGCTCGCGCAGCCTGGCCTCTACGATCTCGCGGGAATACTCCAGAATCGCGTCTCTTTTATGATTATAGAGATAGACGGTACTCCTGCTTTTCGACTCGATCGAGTCATCGCGGACCACCGGACTGCTCTTCTCACCCGCCTGCAGAAAGCCGTACCATATGTCATTTTTACTCATCGAAACAGTTCCTCCCGCGTATCGGTCAGCGGCTGACCTGACAAGTGAATTTCCACCTGACTATTTACACAAAAATATCGGCTTTTGGAACATTTCTTTAATCTGAATTCCCAAACTCCCGCTGCACAATAAAATTTGGGGTCAGAGTAAATAACTCCCGCTAGAATCCCTTCAGGAGCATGACCGACTTATGGCTGCGGCAATCCGCAAACCAGCCACCCGAGAGTCTTTACTCTAACCCCAAATCCTGAACAAATAGACTACCCTCGTTTAGGGTACTTCCGGCCTGGCATGGGCACATAATCGGTCAGACCATTTCCCGTATAGATCTGGCGGGGTCGATTGATCTGGGCGCCTTCCATATGCTTCTGTTCCCACCAGTGTGCGATCCAGCCCGGCATTCGGCCTATCGCAAAAATCACCGTGAACATATTGGTTGGGATTCCGATGGCACGCAGCAGAATACCGCTGTAGAAGTCCACATTGGGGTAGAGCTTGCGCTCAACGAAATAGTCGTCCTTCAGGCACAGCTCTTCCAGTCGCCGGGCAATGTCCAGCAGCGGGTCTTTCCGGCCCATTTTGGGCAACAGTTTTTCGGCAATTTCACCGAGCAGCTTTGCGCGCGGATCGAAATTCTTGTAGACGCGATGGCCAAATCCCATCAGCTTCACACCGCTGTCCTTTTTCTTGGCCAGCTTCACATACTCCTCAGCAGATACATTGCCCTTGTGAATTCTGTCCAGCATCTCCATCACCGCAACGTTGGCGCCGCCGTGCAGCGGCCCCCAGAGGGCATTGATACCAGCCGAGCAGGAGGCAAACAGGTTGGCCTGGCTCGAGCCCACCATACGTACCGTAGAGGTGGAGCAGTTCTGCTCGTGATCGGCGTGCAGGATGAAGATCATATTGAGTGCGTCCCTTGTCAGATCGTCGCACTCGTAATGATGGTATGGCATGGAGAACATCATGTGCAGAAAGTTTGGCACATACTTAAGGCTTGGATTCGGATAGAGATAAGGCAGACCGTTGGCATGCCGGTAGGCAAATGCCGCGAGGGTGCGGATCTTACTGATCAGGCGTGCGGCGGCGGCATAGAACTTCTCTTCGTCGTCCAAATCCAGAAATTCAGGATGAAAACAGGAGAGTGCATTCACCATGGAGCCCAGGATAGCCATGGGCGGCGCCTTGCGGGGAAAGCTGTTGAAGTGATGCTTCATTCCCTCATCGATGTTGGCCTCGTGGGTCAACTCTTCGGCAAATTCACGATACTCTTCCGTGGTCGGAGGGCGACCGAAGATCAGCAGCCAGGAAACCTCGATAAAGTTGGGGCCATTAGCAAACTGTTCCAGCGGGATGCCGCGATAGCGCAGGATTCCCTTCTCGCCGTCAATAAAAGTGATATCGCTCTTGCAGCTGCCGGTGTTGACGTAACCAGGGTCTAGTGTGATATGGCCGGTCAGGGCCCGCAACTTGCTGATATCAATGCCATACTCCCCTTCTGTTCCTACAATAACCGGGAATTCGTACTGCTTGCCATCAATTGTAAGTATTGCTTTGTCGCTCATGCACTCACCATAATTCTGTTCCAGAAAAAACCATTGGTTGTCACTTTCCGATGTGGCGCGGAGATCCTAACAGGTAACCGATTCCATAACCCAGTTTAGCAAGCTTTGAACGGAGATGATGCAAGATTTGAAGCCGCTCGATCCACGGCCGGCAAACAACGACAATTGGCAGAATTTCCTCCATATAATCAATTAATTGAATCATGATACAAAACAACCGACCGAGCAGCGACAAGCCCCCTTGCACGTTTGCCGCTTGCTTTATTTAAAACCCAGTTTTTGGTCACACCCTAAGCAATGCATATGCCCAGGGGCATACCCCCACAGCACTAGCACATTGCCGTTGAAAATCGCCTAATATCTCTGCACTTCGAGCCGGCTGACCGGCGGTAGGTGTGCTCGGAAGCGCAACCCGGTGGTTAAGTCTGGCTGACTACCGGTCGCTCCGCCGGCCTATTCTGATATCAATAATTGCTTATTTTTTGCTACTATTTGACCAGAATGTAACCTCCCCCTCCACACTTGGAGGGTAGAACTGTTAACATAGAGCGATCTTGAACCATCACTTACTTTTCCAATGACAACAAATCCGGATCCAACAACAGCTGAAAGCATTGGCAAGGCAAGCGTAGAAGATACGGAAAAGTACGTCTTGCGTACCAGACGGGAGATTATTCCTCTGCTGAAGGCTTTGACAAAAAAACCTGATCCGGTTACGGCAAAAATTCCCGACAGCACGCATACGATGATCACGGCCGTGCTCGATGTCCTGCCCAACAAGAATCTCATGGTGCTGGATTACGGCCCCGCTGAAGCCTTAAACAAAAAGCTGTTGGCGGCAGACCGTGTCATTTGCACTACCCGACATGAGATGGTTGAAACACGTTTCAACTGCAGCAATCTAAAACAGGTAAAATACAAAGGCGAACCGGCCTTTGCCGTTCCGCTGCCCGATTCCGTACTGCATCTACAACGGCGCGGCTACTTTCGGATAAAACCGCTGACTTCGCACCCCGCTTATCTTGGGCTGACGTTGGAAAACGATCAGGTGTTAAACCTTAAGCTCATCGACATCGGCATAAAAGGTTTGTCGCTGCAAGACAACCTATTCAGGTTGCATACCGCCCAAGGCAAGCTGTTCGAAAACTGCAAATTGACTTTACCGGCCAATCCGAGCTTGAACGTAAACTTTGAGCTCCGCTACTCGGCCAGTAGCAGCTCGAGAGACGGCCAGGAATTTAATCGTGTCGGCGGCAGATTCATCAATCTCAATCCAAACGACGAATTCAATCTGCAGCGGTTTATCAATATGGTACAGATCGAACAGAATGCACTGATCAAGGGCTGACATTCCCGCTTGTTGTCGCCCTGATAACGTTCCGATGCTGCCAATCGGGGCCAATCGCCCCTCATTTCAATCCAACCTATCGCACAATCCCGTGCGCACCGTGCAGCGCAATGCTTGTCTTAGGCGCAAAGCGGGGCAACCACACCTCCAGTCTAGTCGAGCAGTACCTGCGCAATCAGCGGCATAGTCAGGAAAGCCAATAACGTCTGAAATGTGATAATCGAAGCCATGGCCGCTGTGTCGCCGCCCAATTGTCGCGCAAGAATATAGGCCGAAGGAGCGGTTGGGGAGATAAACGCAACCACCAGCACTCCGGCGGCAACACCGGTAATTCCGGTACTGAAAATAAGCAGTGCAGCGGTCAGCGGTTTTAATCCAAACTGCACGATAGAAGAGAGCGCAATAGCCTTGGCATGCCCGCGAATCGCGTCCGGTTGCAACGCAGCACCCACCGCCAAGAGTCCGAACGGCAATGCGGCCCGGCCAATAACCTCCAATATATCCTCAGTTATTCCCGGCAATCCCAAGCCGCTCAGGCTAAGCAGCCAGCCTATGGCACAGGCAATGATCAAGGGGTTGCTGATCAACTCGCGGATAAATGGCTTTACCCCTTTGAATTCAGCCTTTCCCCAAATTATAAACACCGATATACACAGCAGATTGATTAAGACGATCATGAATCCAGCCGCAATGGAGCCCATTGCCAATCCTGCAGAACCATACAAACCCTGGGCCACAGCCAGCGCGATGTAGGTGTTGAAACGCACACCGCCCTGAAATATCGATGTGAAGGCAGCATTGCCAACAGCTGACTGAAATCTCTTAAATAGAATAAGCAGCGTGGCAGATGCCATCAAAGTCCCGGCTACCACCAGCAGCATGGGAAGCCATGGTGTACCCGACAGAGATTGATTTCCCAGCGTGCGGATAAGCAGCGCCGGAAACAGAATAAAGTAGGTCAGTTTTTCAATCCCGAGCCATATCTCATCCGCCAGAAATCGTGCGCGTTTCAAACCGTAGCCAACACATATAATCACCATGATTGGCGCAAGGGCAGTAGCAAAAGCACTCATCGGTTAATGTCTCCGGAACAGTGACATAAAGAAGCACGCTGGACCGCAATCAACAACTGAACGAAAAATCAAACTCTCGCTGTTGGGGAGAAAACCGATACATCTCCGGCCTGCCCTATGCGGCTTAAACCTGACAGTTATGTGCGCTGCCTGTGGGCGGACGCGCTAAAAAAATCGTTACCTCTGAAATGGATGCTATCATGCTGAAAAAGCGATACCTATGAGTATTTATAAGCGCAAAGATACGCTGGCCCGTGGAATCGGAACTATCGTTGTAGGGATGGAACAGCCATGCTGAACAGACATTTCAAACTGCTTGTTGCTCTGCTGGCTCTGCTCGCTGTCGGTGCTGCACTCTATACCTGGTTGGGTAAAACCAAACCTGTCGAAGTGGCTGTCAAAGAGATAAATTACGGTACCGTACAGAATACGGTTTCCAACACGCGGGCAGGCACTATCAAGGCATGCCGGCGCGCCGGTATCTCACCGCCTATCGGCGGGCAGATTGCCAGTATGCCGGTAAAAGAGGGTGACCAAGTCAAACCGGGCCAGCTATTGATGGAGTTATGGAACCACGACCAGCTGGCGCAACTGGAGCTGGCAACCAGCGAGGCAGATGCAGCAGAGGCAAACGCGAACCAGGCCTGCATCCGCGCCGACGTGGCACTGCGTGACTCCTATCGCCTGAATCAGTTGAAGCGAAGCAACCTCGCCTCCGATGAGGCTGTCGACAAGGCCGACGGTGAAGCTCGGGCGCAGCAGGCAGCCTGCGCAGCGGCGCGTGCGACCAGAAAAGTGAGTGCGGCGAAGATTCGTTTGGTGCAGGCCGAACTGGAAAGAACGCGCCTGACAGCCCCTTTTGCCGGTGTTGTGGCAGAGTTGAATGGCGAGATCGGCGAGTTCGTAACACCCTCGCCGGTGGGTATACCGACGCCGCCGGCGGTCGATCTGGTGGACAACAGCTGCCTCTATGTCTCCGCACCGATCGACGAAGTCGATGCGCCGCAGATCCGCGTCGGCATGCCGGTGAATATTTCGCTGGATGCGATGGCAAAAAAACGCTTTGACGGCAAACTGCGCCGCATTGCGCCGTATGTTCTGGAGCTGGAAAAGCAGGCGCGCACCGTGGATGTGGAGGTCGAATTTCTCTGTCCGGAAGCCTGTCAAGACATGCTGCCCGGATATAGCGCCGACATCGAAGTGATCATCAAAGAGCAGCGGAAAACCTTACGCGCACCGACAGAGGCGATTCTGGAAGGCAACAGTGTATTGCTGCTTGGTGCCGACGGCACCCTGCAGCGACGCGAGATCAAGACCGGTTTGAGTAATTGGGCATGGACCGAGATAACCGAAGGGCTCGCTGAAGGTGATGAAGTGGTCGTGTCGGTGGACCGCGACGGCGTTGCGGACGGCGCCGCTGCGGTACGTGAAGCAGAGTCGGAGAAATGATTGAGCTCATCGGTATCCACCGCAACTTTCAGGTGGGTGATCAGATGGTTCGCGCACTGGATGATGTCGATCTCAACATCGCAGATGGCGAATATGTCTCGATCATGGGACCTTCCGGCTCCGGTAAATCAACGCTGCTGAATCTGATCGGACTGCTGGACCGGCCGAGCCATGGCAGCTACCGGTTGAACGGACAGGACGTGACATCGTTAAGCGATAGCGAACTGGCAGCGGTACGCAACCGGGAGATAGGATTCGTATTTCAGATGTTCCACCTGATACCGCGCCTGACCGCGGCAGAAAATGTGGCGCTGCCGCTGATACTTGCCGGACTGCCGCCGGAGCAGCGCCAGCCGATCGTAGCCGGTGCGCTGGCAGAGCTGCATATGACGGATCGCGCGCAGCACAAACCGGACCAGTTGTCCGGCGGCCAGCGGCAACGCGTGGCGATTGCCCGCGCGATAGTGACGCAACCTAAGGTTCTGCTTGCCGACGAGCCGACCGGCAACCTTGACCATCACTCCGGCGAGGCCGTGATTCGTATTCTTGAAGCGCTCAATAAACGCGGGATCACGCTGATCATGGTCACGCACGACCTGGAGATGGGTCAGCGCGCGCGGCGCCGGCTGCGCATGGTGGACGGCAGGATCACGGAAGCACAGCATGGCGCTGCGTAGTTCCGATCTACTGCACTTCTCCTGGCGCGCACTGCGCGGTTTTCCCTCACGTACGCTATTGATGCTGACCGCAATGGCGATCGGCGTAGCAGCGGTGGTACTGCTCACTTCGCTGGGCGAAGGTGCAAGGCGTTACGTTACCGGTGAGTTTGCCTCCCTGGGCACCAATTTGGTGATCGTGTTTCCCGGCCGCTCGGAGACGGCAGGGATCAACCCGTCCACGATGATGGGGGAGACGCCGCGCGATCTGTCGCTGGCTGATGCGCAGGCCCTGCTGCGCAGTCGCAGTGTGCGGCGCATTGCGCCCATCAATGTCGGCGCGGCGGACATCAGCTGGCAGAACCGCTCACGGGAAGTGGTCATACTGGGCTCCAATCACGATCTGCTGGATATCCGCCACTGGGCGGTCGACCAGGGCCGTTTTCTGCCGGAAACGGACCTTGACCGCGCAACTCCCGTGGCGGTTATCGGCAGCAAAATCCGCGACGAACTGTTCGGCCCGAAACGCGCACTGGGCGAGTGGGTCCGGATTGGCGACCGGCGTTTTCGCGTGATCGGCATCATGGGATCGGAGGGCCGTTCCATCGGCGTCGATGTGGAGGAGACCGTCATTATTCCGGTGGCTTCGGCGCAGCAGCTCTTCAATACCGCCTCGCTGTTCCGCATCCTGGTGGAAACCAAAAATCGCGAAGCCATCGAAACGGCCAGGGAGTTTATCATTGATACGCTGCAACAGCGCCATCAGGGCGAACAGGATGTCACCGTGATTACCCAGGATGCGGTGCTGCAGACCTTCGACCGCATTCTCGGCGCCTTGACCTACACCGTGGGGGGAATTGCTGCAGTCAGCCTGGCGGTTGCCGGAATATTAATCATGAATGTGATGCTGGTTGCGGTGTCGCAGCGTACCGCCGAGATTGGCCTGTTGAAGGCGTTGGGCGCGGCACCACGGCAGATCCTGTCATTGATTCTGACCGAAGCGGTGATGTTGTCCGCCATCGGAGCGGCGGCAGGCATGGGACTGGGACAGCTGGGCAGTTATTTTGTCCGGGTCGCCTTTCCGGTGCTGCCGGCTTACGCGCCGGGCTGGGCTGCCGCGACGGCGCTGGCGGTGGCGTTGATTACCGGGCTTCTGTTCAGCCTGCTGCCGGCCAGGCGCGCCGCGCGGCTGGATCCGGTGCTGGCGCTGTCGGGACGTTAGGCCGGCATGCGCACGCGTGACTTCCTCAACCTGACCGGCGGTTCACTGGTCTCCCACCGCATGCGCAGTTTCCTTACGGCGCTGGGAATTTCGGTAGGCATTGCCGCCGTTGTACTGCTGACCTCCATCGGCGAAGGTATCCACAAGTTTGTGCTGGCGGAATTTACCCAGTTTGGTACCACACTGGTCGGCATCAATCCCGGCAAGACAACCACCGCGGGTACCAGCATGGGAATGTTCGGCACCGAGCGGCCGCTGACCATCGAAGATGCGCAAGCGCTGAAACGGTTGCGCTTTGCCCGTGCCGTGGTGCCGCTCGTGCAGGGTAACGCCGAAGTCGAGGCAGGCAACCGCAGACGCCGCACAACGGTATACGGCGCGGGTCCCGACATGCCCGAAGCGTTCAACATGCAGGTCAAGTCAGGTCGTTTTCTGCCCGACGACGATCCTACCGCGCCGCGCGCTTTCGCGGTGCTCGGCAGTAAGCTCCGCCATGAACTGTTCGTTGGTCGCAGCCCGCTCGGGCAGCGTGTTACGATCGGTGGCAGCCGCTACCGGGTCATTGGCGTGATGGAGTCCAAGGGCACACTGCTCGGCTTTGATCTGGACGATACCGTATATATACCGGCCGCCCGCGCACTCACACTGTTCAACAATGACACTTTGTTTGAGATCGATGTCATGTATGACGAAGAGACGCCGGTGGAAAAGGTTGTGCAAGGGATCAAAGATACCTTGTCTGTCCGCCACGGCAGGGACGATGTCACTATTACCACGCAGCAGCAGATGCTGGATGTGCTGGGTTCGGTGCTCAATGTATTAACCTTCGCGGTCGCGGCGATCGGCGGCATCTCCCTGCTGGTCGGCGCCATCGGCATAGTGACCATAATGACCATTGCCATCAATGAGCGGACCAACGAAATCGGTCTGCTGCGTGCGCTGGGCGCAAGGCAGGGGCAGGTATTAAGCCTCTTTCTGGGCGAAGCAATGGTACTTGCCGCAGTCGGCGGCCTTTCCGGGCTGGTGCTGGGTGTAGGAATTGCAACCCTGCTGCACGCCGTACTGCCTGCGCTGCCGGTGCACATCCCCGTCATGTATGTGGTGCTGGCGGAGGCAATCGCGATTCTCATTGGCCTGGTTGCCGGTGTATTTCCTGCCTACAGAGCCGCTCGGATGGACCCGGTGGAGGCGTTGCGGGCGGAGTAAACCGAGCGGGAGTCCCCCCCTCCGCCTGCACTTTTAAGGTGGAATCGGTTCATGTTGAACATCATTGACAACATCGGTAAAACTGTTATTTTCGACACATCCCGCACAATACAATTGGCAAACTATAATCGAGAGCCTGACATGTCTTCGAAGGATCTGAGAAGTGGTAACTCTTTTATCGATGACAATCATAAAGACTTACTGGATAACATCGATTTCATTGCCTCATCGGTGCGCGACAGTTGGGATCAGCGCGCATTTGAGAGCGATGTCCGATGTTTTATCGTCGATCTCGAGAACCACTTCTCGCACGAAGAGGTGATCCTCAAGGCAGCCGGTTTTTCCGACCTCGACATACACTCGATGAAACACCGGGAGTTATCCCTGCAGCTTCGCATGGATAGCTATTACATGCAGGGGCTTGAGGATTCAATCCGTTTTCTCGGCAGTCTTCGCACAAAAATCTTCTCGCATGAGATGTTCGAGGATCAAAACTACTGGCCGCTGTTTGAAAATGAATATCCGGCTGAAGAGTTGCTGATACCCTGGTCAGCGGAGCTTGCAACCGGAGATCCTGAAACGGATAAGCACCACCGGGCACTGGTCAATCATATCAACCGGCTGCACTTGCAGTTTCGTATCTCCTCAGACAGGCATTATGCATACCGGGAGTTGCGACACCTATACGAGTACTCAAAGTTCCATTTTTCCGAGGAAGAACATTCCCTCGACAACAAACTGCGTCCGGGACACAGGGCGAACCATGAGTTTCTGCTGATCGATCTGAGCAGAGTTATCGACGAGGTCAGGTCGGGAAAGTTTCAACTGGTAAATATCGGTGATTACCTGAAGTACTGGTTGATCAATCACATACAGACCTTTGACATACCCTCTTTTCTGCAGAACGACTAAGCGATCGGTTGCAGCAACAGTGGCAGCGTGCCCCTCCTCTGTTGGAGGAGAGCTGATATGCCGGCGAGCAGAGATGCGCCTCGGAACTTTAACCGGCATAACGCAAGACCGATGTCACGTCCCTCATGGCCACTGCCCTGATTGCCTTGCCCCTTTCAGGATGGCTTGTAGAGCTGCAATTTACCACTTGACCACAGTTTTTTTGCCGGTTATTCGTTGCCCCGGATACCGTATGCGCAGTATCATTCCATTAGATAATGCTCATGGCATTTGCGAATAACGAAGGGCTGGGGCAGCTGCCCGGCGACGGTCTGTGCAATGAGCAATCGGCAACCCCAACAGCAAGTGGAATGACCTTGGTGACACAACATTGATCTCCTGGAACGAAACGACCATCCTCAATGTCGCGGAGATGGACAGTCAACACCAACGGCTGTTTACGCTCGTGACCAACCTCCACCAAGCCATGGCGTCCTCTCAGGGAGCAGACAATGTGAGCCGGGCACTTGAGGAGTTGGTAGCCTTCACCCAACTGCATTTTGCCACCGAGGAGGCCCTGATGACCAGGTACGCCTACCCCGAGTACGAAACTCACAAACAAGAGCACGAGCACCTGCTGCAGGACGTCGGCCAGCTGCTGCAAAGATTCCGTGACGGTGATGTCCTGATCCCCTTCGCCATCGAGCTCGACCTGGAGGCTTGGGCGTTAAGACATATCGAAAGCCGCGACAAGCAGCTGGCGTTATTCCTGAACAGCAAAGGCGTCTTCTAGACTTTGGGGTAAACTGGACGCAAAGCCCCAGCAACACCCCCCGACAACCGTCGCGAATCGCCCAACGCGTCTACTCAACCTGAAAATAGCCAATCCTGCCGTTGTTGCATTCCAGCAGCAGCGCGCTGCAGGTAGACTGATTCATAACCTCTTTAAGTCCATTCAACGTATGAATCTCTATTTCGTTCGCAGTGGCGATCAGCTCGCCTGCGGACCACCCCATTTTGTCCGCCTGGCTGCCCTGACGAATATGCGTCACCACCAGAGACGGCTGCTCGTTATCGATGGTTTTTAGCATTTCAAGCTGGATATTGGCGTCTATTTGATGCATCGCCTCAATGATATCGAAGCTCAACTCCTGAATAATCATGCCAAAGGCTTCAAGGTACTCCCGCTCATCGATAATCGGCCTGGAGACAACCCCCTTATCCGGGTTGCGCATCGCCTTGGCCCTGGCGGTATGTTTTTTTCCATCCCGGAGATAGGCCAGCTCCACCTCCTCGCCAATCGGAATCAATTTCACTACATCGTAAATATTTTTATGCCTGAAATGGCCCTCTTTTCCGATGACGATGCCATGCCGGTCGAATTTCGCCTTGTTCACGGAGAGTATGACATCACGTTTCCTGACATTCGCCGCTTCGAGAAATCCGCCCCGCTCTACGCTCGCAACAATCACGCCTTTTGGCTCGGATTGCTGTAACAGCGTATTGAAATTGTCGGCGTTTTTCTGCAGCTTCCCTCCTATGCCGGCAAAGTGCGGTTCGTTTTGCTGCAGCAGGTTCTCAATAATAATTTTCACAAAACCTGCCGGCGTTATAAAACCGATATTTTCCGCGTCGATAATGACAGCCGTATTCAATCCGACCACCTTGCCATCCCGGTTGACGCTTGGTCCGCCCGAATTGCCGGGGTTGATTGCCGCGTTGGTTACAAATCTTTCGGTTGTGTACTCCGAACCGGAGACAAAGTTGGTTATTTCACCGCCGGTGATGTTCGGTTCGACCATTCCCATCGGATAACCAATGGCTTTTATCTCTTCACCGCGCGGCAGAGATGTACCTTCCCAGAGTTCCAGATACTCAATATCCCTGAGTGCCATCCGCTTAAAGCGCTGCAGTTCAGTGTCGGTAAGTTTGAGCAGTGCCACATCAGGTTCCAGTTTTTTTACCAGTCCGACAACTTCCGCTTCAAACCGCTCTTCACTGGTGAGCATCGAGCTGATCTCAAGTTTCACCGCATTTCGTGCCACGTGCGCGTTGGTGACGATATAACCTTCAAGCTTGCCGTATTTGACAAAAAATCCGGACCCAGACCAGATCCCGGGTATTCTGATCGCCGGATTCATCACCGACTGAATATCTTCTTCTAAATTACCTTCCACATGAATCTGCACAACACCGCTCATCATTTCGCGGGCGATATCGCTGAGATTTCGTTTTATCTTTGACATACGTTGTTATCGATTAGGCATGATGAGATGCCATAGGTTTCCAGATGACCGACCGGGTATAGCCGATTTAGCATTATCCAAACCGATAAAAGGATCAAATATTTCATCTTTGTTTCTCATTGCATCGGTGAAATGGTGATTGCATACTGCAGTTGCGGTGGCAGCCGCACCACCGCAAATCCTCCCGGCTGCGGCGCTGAAAGGAGAACGCATATGGCTGGAAAGCGAGCCCTGTTTGTGGGCATCAACAAGTTTGCAAACTATCCGCAGTTCGCACTCAACGGCTGTGTCAATGATGCCAAGGACATGGCAGCATTGTACAAGAGCCTGCTTGGCTTCAAAGCCAGCGAGACGAGCATCCTCACCGACGCCCAGGCGACCAAGGCCAATATCATGGCCAGGCTGAAGGCGATGGTAACCGACGCCAGAGCGGGGAAACTCAGCTACCTGGTGTTCAGCCTCTCCTCACACGGCACCCAAATGAACGATACCAGCGGCGATGAGCCGGACGGCAAGGATGAGGCTTTCGTCCCCTACGACATCACCCAGAAGAGCGGCAGTTGGGATCCGGCCCATATCATCAGCGACGATGAGTTTCACGATCTGTTCAATCAACTGCCGGCCAATGTGCTGCTCGAGGTTTACCTCGACACCTGCCACAGCGGCAGCGGACTGCGCGGTGCGGAGTTCGGCCTGTACGCTCCCCGGCCGCGCTTTATCGCTCCTCCCGAGCACGAATTCGGTAAGCGGACCGCGCGGATGCGCGGCTTCAAACTTAACCGGCCGCAGCGGCTGCAACTGGTCAAGCCGAAGATCAAACCACAGGCCACGGCCGGCGCACACCACATTCTGTGGACCGGCTGCAAGGCAAATGAGACGAGTGCCGATGCCTACTTCGACGGACGCTACAACGGCGCTTTCACTTATCATTTCATCAAGGTGATGCGCGATACGAATAACCAGCTCTCACGCAAGGAGGTCGTCGCCAGAATGCGCACCGCAATGAAAGGGAGATTCGCGCAAAATCCGCAGCTGGAAGGCAACGCCTCCAACCGCGCGCAAGCGATCGTCTATTGATTTGCATCGATGAGTTATTCTTCGCATGGGCGGTAGGGCCAAACCGCGGCCAGTATAATGCAGCGCTGGGTCGGACACGCCGATCTCGATGCGTTCTATGCCAGCGTCGAACAGCGCGACTCGCCCGCGTACCGTGACCTGCCCGTGGTGGTCGGCGCCCTGCCCGGCCACCGCGGCGTGGTGGCCGCTGCGAGCTATCAGGCGCGTGCCTTCGGCATCCACTCGGCCATGCCTATCGCCGAGGCTTACCGCCGCTGTCCCAACGCGGTATATCTGCGTCCCGATATGGGCAAATATCTCCGCGTCTCCCGGCAGATATTCCAGATCCTGCAGACCATCACCCCGGTGCTCGAACCCGTTTCGGTCGACGAAGCCTATTTGGATCTGACCGGACTGGAGCGATTGATCGGACCGCCCGAGATGATCGGCAGCGAGATCAAGCGCCGGATCCTGCAGGAGACCGGACTCACCGTTTCCGTCGGCATCGGTCCGAACCGGCTGATCGCAAAACTGGCATCCGAGCACAACAAACCGGATGGACTGACGGTGGTCCTACCGGAGCAGGTTCAGCAGTTCCTAACGCCGATGCCGCTAGCCAACCTGCGCGGTCTGGGCCGCCAGACGCAGAAAATCTTTACACGTTTGGGTATAAGGACGGTGGCACAGTTGCGTGCCGCTCCGTTGCAAATCCTGGAACAGCAGCTCGGGCGCAAGGCGGCGGCGAACTTTTACAATCAAGCTTTGGGAATCGCTTCAGCGGAGGTGAAACCCGGTCGGGGCCGGAAAAGCATCTCCAAAGAGACCACCTTCGAAACGGATATCCACGGGCACGACAGCCTGCGCCATGCCTTGCGTGAACTCGCAGCCGGAGTTGCCGCACAGGCGCGCCGGGAACAGCTTGCCGGTGCAGTGGTGACACTGAAGATCCGCTTCGCCGGTTTCGAGACGCATACGCGCCGGCACCGGCTGCCCTCCCCAACCCACGACGAACGGGTAATCCTGCGGGAGGCTTGGACGCTGTTCAATCAAGGCAATCTGCCGTGCAAACCGGTGCGGCTGATCGGCGTGGGTATCAGCGACTGGCAGCAGGTTCAGGCCGAACCGGTGCAGGCTGATCTGTTTGACCAGCCTCAGCGGCGCAAATCCAACGAGCGTTTGCTGGCGACCATCGACCGTGCGGAAGCGCGATTCGGGAAGGGGATACTGCAGCTTGGGTGTGCACCAAAGCGTGACAAGCGCAAACACGCTTAGAACCTATCTCTCATCCGCACGGCTCCGGGCGGCAGATTTCGCAGCAGTCATCCACATCCACCGCTGTAATAGCACGTTAAACTCTTCCGGTTTGTTCATATACCACTACTCTGCCGGAGGAGCGGCATTTCGGTTTAGATTAAAATGACATCGATATGTGGCCGGATATCCGTAGCGCATCATGCAGTCTTGCATCGTTGTGCCCTTGCGCCAGATGTTCTAAGACTGTCAGCCATCTCTAAGACCGGATTACACGCAGATCTATAGATGCATGGTAAATTGAAGCCAACCTCCGTTGGCCGGGAAACGGCAGCTCACTCATTCCAGGCTCCCTATGACTGATAAAGTCCCCAGCTATCTACTATCCGCCGATCAGGTATTGAGGCAGCTGGCCTCGAATGCCATGACCGGGCTGAGCAGCGCCGAAGCGGAGCGGCGTCTGCAGCGTCACGGTCCCAACCGTTTAACCGAAAAGCCGCCAAAGAGCCCCATACTGCTGTTGCGCGACCAGTTCAAGGGATTCCTGATTCTGGTGCTGATCGGTGCCGCGCTGCTGGCCGGCGCCATTGGCGATCTCAAGGATGCCCTGGTGATTCTGCTGGTGGTGTCGGTCAATGCGCTGCTCGGTTTCTACCAGGAGTATCGGGCCGAGCAGTCGCTGGGCGCATTGCGCAAGATGCTCGCACCCGAAGCCGAGGTGCGCAGAGATGGAAAGCGCCAGATGCTGCCCGCCGAGCAGCTGGTGCCGGGCGACATTGTCGTGTTGGACGCCGGCGACCGGGTTCCGGTCGATGGGCGGGTGATCGGCGCACACAATTTCGAGGTGGATGAATCCTCCCTCACCGGCGAATCCCACACGGTGGGTAAGCACAGTGATCTGCTGCAGGGACAAAACATTCCGCTGGCAGAGCGCGAGAATATGCTCTACATGAATACCACCGTTGCCCGGGGGCGCGCCGAGATGGTAGTGACTGCCACCGGCATGCAGACCGAGATGGGCCGTCTGGCAGGTATGCTGACGGAGGCTGAGGAGACCCCCACCCCGCTGCAGGTACAGTTGGATAGCCTGGGCAAACGCCTCGCAGCCATTGCCGGGGTGGTGGTGGTCATCATGCTGATCGGCGGTCTATTGCGCGGCGAACCCTGGCTGCAGATGGTAATGACCGCTATTGCATTGGCTGTGGCCGCGATTCCGGAGGGATTGCCGGCGGTGGTTACCGTGACATTGGCGTTGGGTTTGCACCGCATGGCCAGACAGCGGGCTATTGTCAAACGCTTGGCCGCGGTAGAGACGCTGGGCTGCACCTCGGTGATCTGCACCGATAAGACCGGCACCCTGACGCTCAACCGGATGACTGCCCGCGCCCTGTATGCCCGTGGCCGCAGGCTTGCCGGGGATGCCGGGGAGCTGACGGATCTCGCACCGGTGCTGCTGCCTTTCGTGTTGTGCAACGACGCTCATCTGCGTGCCGGAAAGGTGGTGGGTGACCCGATGGAGGGGGCACTGCTGCAGCTCGCCGCCAGCGGCGGGCTGATGCGCGAAGCGCTGATGGATCGCTACCCGCGCATCGCCGAGATCCCGTTCGATGCGGCGCACAAGTATATGGCCAGCTTTCATCTCGATGGAGCACAAGTAAGGATATTCGTCAAAGGCGCACCGGAGGTGATCATCGGGCAGTGTGCGAATTGGCTGGACAGCGCTGGCGAGAGTCCCTTGAACAGCGCTGTCAAGGCCTCTTTGCTGGCGGCCAACGAAGCGCTTGCGGCAGAGGGATTACGGGTGCTTGCGGCGGCCAGCCGCACCCTGCCGGCCGGTGAGTTCAAGCATGCCGCCGATCTGTTCCGCTATATCGACGCAATGCGCCTGGATGGGCTGGTCGGGCTGATGGATCCGCCGCGGCCCGAGGTGTACGACGCCATAGCGCTCTGCCGCCGGGCCGGCATCGTGGTCAAAATGATCACCGGCGATCAGCAGGCGACGGCTGCCGCTATTGCCGACGAACTGGGGCTTCGCGGCGAAGTACTCTCCGGTGCCGAGCTGGATAGCCTGAGCGATGTGGAACTGGCTGCGCGGATCGAGTCTGTCGGGGTCTTCGCCCGCGCCGCGCCGGAACAGAAGGTGCGCATCGTGCATGCGCTCAAGGCCCGCGGCCATGTGGTGGCAGTGACCGGCGACGGCGTCAACGATGCCCCCGCGCTGAAATCCGCCGACATCGGCGTGGCCATGGGCATCACCGGCAGCGACGTCACCAAAGAAGCTGCCACCATGGTGCTCACCGACGATAACTTCGCCACAATAGTGGAGGCGGTGGCGGAAGGCCGCACGATCTACGACAACATCGTCAAGTTTGTGCGTTTCCAGCTCTCCACCAACATCGGCGCCATACTGACCGTCTTTGCCGCCCCGCTGCTGGGCCTGCCGCTCCCTTTCAGCCCCATTCAGCTGCTCTGGGTCAACATCATCATGGACGGTCCGCCCGCCATGGCACTGGGTGTGGATCCCAGCCGCCCAGGCGCCATGGACGCTCCGCCCCGCAACAGAGATGAACGCATTCTCACCGGACGGCGCCTGGGCAACCTCGCCGCCTACGGCGCCACCATGGCTGCGGGTACGCTGGGTATGCTGTTGTGGGGTTTACAGACCAGGAGCGAGGAGCAGGCGCTCACGCTCGCCTTCACCACCTTTGTGCTGTTCCAGGTGTTTAACGTCTTCAATGCCCGAACCGAGCATGGGTCGGCGTTTAATCCGGTTTTTTTTCACAACCGTCTGCTCTGGCTCGTGGTTTTCGGTGTCGTGGGATTGCAGGCATTGGCGATACACTGGGGCCCGGCGCAGGCCATCTTCAACACGACCGACCTGGCAATGACCGATTGGGTGCTGGCAAGCCTGGCCGCCTCCTCGATACTCCTGCTGGAAGAGGCACGCAAGGGATTGCAGTGGTGTTGGGTGCACCGTTAACCGCACCCAGCGATAAACCGAAGTGGAACAACCTCTCCGGCGATGAAAATAACGTAGCAGCAAACTCAATTTCCCCTGCGAGCCTAGCCCGGATATTTCATGAAGGCGGGCAGCATGTTTGAAAAAACGTTTTAGTTTTTAACTGTTACGTCAGTATCGTACGTTTTTTTAACAGTACGGTTTGTCCTATTCGGTTTCAGGTCGCCTGTGCCGTCACATTTTGCCCGATCTCCCTCAAACCATAGCGACGGCTATGCTTTTTCGGGCGATCGAACAAACTGCTTAGGCACATCCGCCCTGAATCCCGAATCCTTCATGAAATAGCCGGACTAGATGACTCCCGCGCAGAAATCGCGGCAGTTGCTGTCGTGATGAACCCGATGTGTCCAAAAATACTTGTAAATGCGAATTGTTCTCATTATTATTTATTTGGTCGTATACAAATGCGGTCATTACTCGGCATGGATTTATCGATCCTTGACCAATAAACAGATCAG
The DNA here is from genome assembly GCA_024235255.1 of Chromatiaceae bacterium. Lineage (GTDB taxonomy): Bacteria > Pseudomonadota > Gammaproteobacteria > Chromatiales > Chromatiaceae > HKST-UBA178. The sequence goes on along the minus strand of JACKMT010000004.1, from coordinate 480,489 downwards.
GCTAGGTGACTCCTGATCAAAAAAACAGCGGACAAGCCGGCCTCTGCCAGCCGACCTTACTTGTAACAACCATGGGGACTCCGTACATGAACAGCACCAAACCAGCGGTCGTGACCGCGGCCGCACTCCTCTTTTCGGGCGGTGCAGGCGCCGGCGCCATCGACGATGAGATAGCGGTTATCAAGGCGCGCCTGAAGCAGCTGGAGCAGCAGGTGCAGGCGCAGAACCGGGTAATCCAAGAGAAGGATCGCCAGCTTGAAGCCTTGGCCGAGAAACCGCAGCGGCATAAAGCTGCCAGCGGCGGCTGGTTCCAGCGGATCGAGCTCGGTGGTGCGGTAGAGGTCGAGGCCGGTTACTCCGATCCCGATGCCGGCAATGGCAGCAGCGACATCGTCGTAGCCACCGCCGAGGTCGGTATTGCCGCGCAGATCAATGATTGGGTGGCGAGTGAAATAACGCTGCTGTACGAAGAGGACGAAGGCAGTGTGGATGTGGACGTCGCTACGATCTCGATTGCCAATCCCGACCGCCCCTGGTTCATCTCTGCCGGTCAGCAGTATCTGCCGTTTGGCAGCTACCAAAGCAACCTGGTTTCGGATCCGCTGACCCTCGAGATTGGCGAAACGCGGGAGACGGCTGTCGTCGCCGGCCTCGAGTCCGACGGCTTCACCGGCGGCATCTATGCTTTCAACGGCGATGTTGACGAAGGCGGTGATGATGAGATCGGCAGCTTCGGTCTGTTCGCCGGTTATGGCAGGGAGAGCAACGGCAGCAGCTTCAGGGTCAATGCCGGCTACATCAGCAATATCGGCGATTCGGACGGGCTGCAGGATAGCATCAACGACAACCTGGGTGGGAGCGATTTCAACCACCAGGTGCCCGGCGTGACGCTGGACGCGCTGTTCGCCACCGGGCCTTTCACCTTTATCGCCGAGTACACTGCCGCAACTGAGCGCTTCCGGATGAACGAACTGGCCTTCAACGGCGGCGGTGCGCAACCTTCCGCGTTCAATATAGAAGCCGGCTACGGTTTCACCCTCGCCGGTAAAGAGGCAACTGCCGCCATCGCCTACCAGGAGACGAACGAAGCTGTTGCGCTGGGGCTCGCAGAAAAGCGAATCGCAGCAGCCATTTCGGTCAACATCATGGAGAACACCGCACTTGCTTTCGAGTGGGCGCACGACGACGACTACAGCGCCGCTGACGGCGGCACGGACGAGAACGGCGGCGACAGGCTCACTGCGCAGCTGGCGGTCGAGTTCTGAAATCAAGGTGAAATTATATAGTTTTGTTCCCGCCGCAAGCGGCGGGTTATTTCTGAATCAATTCAGAGGAATGATTATGTATAAAGCCGTTATTCTGATCGTTGGCATGGCGTTGAGCGGGCCGCTCTGTGCAGCAACCGCCGAATCGGTACTCGTGCACTACGCGGACCTGGCGCATGCAATGTACAGCGATGCGTTGCAGCGCGCACAGACGCTGCGCGACAAGAGCGAGCTGCTGCTGGCCGAACCGACGGAGGCGAACCTGGCCGCCGCCAGAGCCGCCTGGGTGGCGGCGCGGCACCCCTATCAGCAGACCGAAGCCTACCGCTTCGGCAATAAGATCGTGGATGAGTGGGAGGGGAAGGTGAACGCCTGGCCGCTCGATGAGGGGTTGATCGACTACACCGCCGCCGGCTACGGCAGCGAATCGGACGAAAACCCGCTCTACAGCGCCAACGTGATTGCCAACAAAACTTTGACCGTCGGCGGCAGGACGGTGGATGCAGCGCAGATCACGCCGGCACTGCTGGCAGAGACCCTGCATGAGATCGATGAGGTCGAGACCAATGTCGCCACCGGATATCACGCGATCGAGTTCCTGCTCTGGGGGCAGGACCTGAACGGCACCGGACCCGGCGCCGGCGCACGCCCGGCCAGCGATTACGACACCGCCAACTGCTCCTGGGGCAACTGCGACCGCCGGGCGGCTTACCTGAAGGCGGTGACCGATCTGCTGATCGGCGACCTACAGTGGATGGTCGGGCAATGGGCGGCCGGCGGCGCCGCCCGTGCAGCGGTTACCGAAGGTGACCAGCGGAAGAATCTGGCGGTCATCTTCACCGGCATGGGGAGTCTGTCGTACGGCGAACTGGCCGGGGAGCGCATGAAGCTCGGCCTGCTGCTGCACGATCCCGAGGAGGAACACGACTGCTTCAGTGACAACACCCACTGGTCGCATTTCAACGACGCGCTTGGCATCCGCAACGTCTATACCGGCAGCTACCGGCGCGTGGATGGGAGCCTGCTGAGCGGACCGAGCCTCTCCGATCTGGTCGCGGCAGCTGACGCCGATACCGACCGGAATCTGCGCGAACATCTGGACGCCACGCTGGCGGCGATGCAGGTAATCGTCGACACGGCGCTGGACGGCGAGGCGTACGATCAGATGATCGGCGAAGGCAATGCCAGCGGCAATGCCAAGGTGAAAGCCGCAGTCGATGCGCTGGTCGCGCAGACACGCGCGATCGAAAGGGCCGTCACCGCCATGGGGCTGGAGTCGATCGCCTTTGAAGGCTCCGACAGTCTCGACGCGCCGCAGAACGTCAACTAAACCGTATGCCCCACCATCTCTACACGGGAGGCGGGGCATGCTACACGGCAAACCAACGATGAAGACTATTCTGTCACTGCTGACCGGCGCGCTCCTCGCCCTACCCGCTGTTGGAATCGGTGCCGCGGCCATCGATTCGATCGCGGAACTCGGCCGACTTTTGTACTTTGACGTCAATCTGTCGCACAACCGCACGCAGGCGTGCGCTACCTGCCACTCGCCGGAACAAGGCTTCGTCGACCCGCGCAGCAACGCCAGCGGCAGGGCGGTCTCGCTGGGTGACGACAGCCGCTCGCTGGGCGACCGCAATGCACCGACTGCCGCCTACGCGGCGTTCAGCCCGAACTTCCACCGCAACCGCACAGGGGTGTATGTCGGCGGCCAGTTCCTCGACGGACGCAAGCCCGATCTGGCCGGTCAGGCGGGCGGTCCGCCGCTCAATCCGATCGAGATGGGCATGCCGGACAAGGCCAGCGTGGTGGCGCGTCTCCGGGAGAATCCGGCCTATGTCACTGCGTTCCAGGCGCTATTTGGCGCCGGCATCTTCGATCAGCCGGAGGCTGCCTATCGGGCAATGACGGAGAGCATCGCCGCTTTCGAGCAAACCGACTACTTCGCACCCTTCGATTCCAAATACGACCGTTATCTGCGCGGTGAATATGAGATGACAACGCTGGAAGAGCTTGGCATGACGCTCTTCTTCTCGCAGCAGTTCACCAACTGCAACCTCTGCCACCAGCTCAAACCGGCGCCGCATCGTGCCGGCGAAACCTTCAGCAGCTACGCGTATCACAACATCGGCGTGCCTGTTAACAAGGCCGCGCGTGCGGTCAACGGCGCGGCGTCCGATCACATCGACCGCGGTCTGCTGGACAACCCGAATATCGACGACCCCGTGCAGGCGGGCAAGTTCAAGACACCGACGCTGCGCAACGTTGCGGTTACCGCGCCTTACATGCACAACGGTGTGTTCCGGGATCTGCGCACCGTCGTGCTGTTCTATGACAAATACAACAGCAAGAGCGTCAAACGCCAGTTCAACCCGGAGACCGGAGCGCGGTGGCGGGCACCGGAAGTACCCGAGAATATCTCGCTGCAAGAGCTCGAAACCGGTCCGGCACTGCAGGAGAGGCGCATTGACGCACTGGTCGCGTTCCTGCGGACGCTCACCGATCGGCGCTATGAGCACCTGCTCGATCAGCAGCCCTGAGTCATCATGCGGTATCGATCAAGACTCATACTGTCTGGTTTGGCGCTGTTGATTTGCCTGCCGACCTGTTCTGCTCAGGCAGGTGCTGCGACTGAATCCAAACAGCTGTCAGAAGAACACACTTATCCTCAAACGGTTGCAAACCTTGATAGAATCCGTCCAGAAAAACGCCAGTTAATCAGAGCACGTCATCCTGGCGAAGGCCAGGATCCAGCAGCTTCTGCAACTTACTGGGTTCCGGCATCCGCCGGAACGACGCAAGAGGCTGCTGCCGGATGGAAACTGGATAGCGATGCGAAGCTCGACTTCGCACTCGGGCGCGCGCTGTTCCGCCGCACCTGGGTGACAGCACCCGCCTCCACCCAGGCCGCCGACGGTCTCGGCCCGTTGTACAACGCCCGCTCATGCGTTGCCTGTCATCCCGGCAATGGCCGCGGAACTCTGCCCGAAGGCGACGGCAGCGCCAACGCGCTGCTGCTGCGCATCGATATTCCGGCGCAGAACGTTCTGCAGCAGGAAGCGCTGGCTGCGCTGCGCATCGCCAATCTGCCCGATCCGACCTACGGGCTGCAGCTGCAGGAGTTCGCGATCCCCGGCCACAGCGCCGAACATCGCCTTGCGGTCAGCTACGAGGAGATCCCGCTGAGATTGGGCGATGGCAGCCGAGTCAACCTGCGCAAGCCGAGTTATTCCGCCGATGCACTGGGTTACGGGCCGCTGCACCCGCAGGCGCGGTTGTCGCCGCGCATCGCACCGCAGCTTCTCGGCCTCGGCCTGCTTGAGGCGATCGAGGAGCGCGACATCCTCGCCCGGGAGGATCCCGCAGACCGCGACGGCGACGGCATCTCCGGCCGGGCCAACCGCGTCTGGAGCCCGTTGGCAGGAATGGTAAGGGTAGGCCGCTTCGGCCACAAAGCCGGCACCGCCAACATCGACGAACAGACGCAGGCGGCATTCTCGATCGACCTGGGCCTGTCAGTCGCGCTATATCCGCTGGCAGCGGGCGACTGCAGCGAACGCCAGAGACGCTGCCGGGCGGCGCCGAATGGCAACAGCGAGCAGTATCAGAACCTGGAAGCGCATCGGCAGATCACCGACCTGGTCAGCTTCTATCTCAGGCATCTGGCGGCGCCGGCCCGCAGCCGCACCGATGCTCAGGATAGCCGGGGCGGTGAGCAACTATTCCAGCAGCTGGGTTGCGACGGCTGCCATACGCCGCGCTACCGCACCGGCACGCGGAGCGCCGCTGCGGCAAACCACGGCGTCGAGATCGCACCTTACACCGACCTATTGTTGCACGACATGGGGGATGGCCTGGCGGACAATCGGCCCGAAGGTGCCGCCAACGGCCGCGAGTGGCGCACCGCGCCGCTGTGGGGCATTGGCCAAGCGCAGCGGGCGAATGGGCGCGGCAACTACCTGCACGATGGCCGTGCCCGCACCCTGCTCGAAGCGATCCTCTGGCATGGCGGCGAAGCAGCGGTGCAGCGCGCTGCGGTGGCGGTGCTCGGACGAGACGAACGTGACCGGTTACTGGCATTTCTGGAGAGTCTCTAATGCGTCTTAAATTATGTTTGATTGTGCTTTTGCTGCTTGCCTGCGCAGGGGTACAGGCCTACGATTTTCAGGCCATTGCCGACCGGCACATCATGCCCGCCTATCAGCAGCTCGCAGCACAAACCGCCGCTCTCGAATCAGCCGCGGTCAGTTTCTGCGCCGCACCATCGGCAAACGATCTGCAGCAGTTGCAGCGTGGCTACCGCAATGCTTTTCTCGCCTGGCAGGGTACGCAGCACCTGCGCTTCGGGCCGGTGCAATATTTGATGCGCGAGCATCGCTTTGCATTCTGGCCGGATAACCGGGGTGCTGTCGGCCGCCACCTGAGCCAGCTGCTCGAAGATCCGGCACTGCTGCAAGCGGACTTCGACATCAGCCGGAAGAGCGTTGCCGTACAGGGGTTCAGCGCCATGGAGCGCCTGCTGTTCGACCATACCGCTCCGGACGCAACGGAGTGCCGGGTGATCGCTGCGATTGCCGCCAACCTGCACCAGATGGCTGATGGACTGTACCGGGACTGGTTCAGCAGCGAAACTGCCTTCGTGCGCACCTTTTCAAACCCCGCGCCGGATAACCCGTTGTATGCCAGTTCACAGGCATTGGCCGGCCAACTGCTGAACAGTCTGCATACCGAACTGGAACTGATGCTCACGCAGAAGCTGGCCCAGCCCCTCGGCAGCAGCCCGGCGAAGGCAAACGGCAAACGCGCCGAGGGGTGGCGCGGCAGCAGTGCGCTGCCGGCGATCGAAGTCAATCTGCAGGCCTGTCAGGATCTGTATCGACTGGCGTTTGCGTCCGTGCTGGCAGACAGCGCGCCTGCGGCGCAGATAGAGGCTGCATTCGAACAGGCGTTGACGACACTCTCGCAAATAGTGCTGCCGCTGTCGCGGGCGGTATCGGATACCGGACAACGTGAATTGATCATCAAATTGCAGCAGCAGCTGGCGCAACTCAAACAGCTCATCGCGCGCGATCTGGCGGAGACGCTGGGACTGTCGCTTGGCTTCAATAGTCTCGATGGCGATTGACCGCAGGCAATTTGTCGGCCTGGGCCTGGGCGCTTTATTGTTTGGCCCGGCACTGCTGCGCGCCGGCGGCGGACCGCCGCGCCTGCTCAGCTGCCGCAGCAGCGATCAGGGGGAATACTTTTTAAGCATGCTCGACGGCCAGGGCCGGCTGGTATCGGATATCGCGCTGCCGGCGCGGGGGCATGGGATTGCCGTGAATCCCGGGCAGCACCAGGCGGCGGTATTTGCACGCCGGCCAGGCGGATTCGTTTGGATCCTGGATCTGCACAGCGGAGAGGTGACGCACAGAATCAGTGCTGCGCCGGGCCGCCACTATTACGGCCACGGTCTGTTTACCGCCGACGGCGCCTGGCTGCTGTGCAGCGAAAATGCATTTGCATCGGGTGACGGCGTGATCGGGGTCTACGACGCCGCTGACGGCTATCGGCGTAGCGGAGAGTTTCCCAGCTACGGCATAGGTCCGCATGAGATCAGGCTGCTCAACGACGGCGCAACACTGGTCGTGGCCAACGGCGGCATCCGCACCCACCCGGATCTGCCGCGCATCAAAACCAATCTCGCGACCATGCACTCCAATCTGGCCTACATAGATTTAGCCAGCCACCGGCTGCTGCGGAAGTACCAGCCGGAGAGCAGATGGCAGCAGTTGAGCATCCGTCATATCGATCTCTCGCCGGACAACCGGATTGCAGTTGCGATGCAGTTCGAAGGCACTCCCCAACTGCTTCCGCCGCTGATTGCGATCCAACAGGGAGAGCAGCCGATGCAGATGCTGACCGCGCCGGATCCGGTGCAGCGGCGACTGCACAACTATTGCGGCAGCGTTGCCTTTAGCGCCGACGGAGCACAGTTCGCCGTCTCCTCGCCGCGCGGCGGCGTCGTCACCATCTGGTCAGCCGACGGCGAATTCCTCGGTCTGCACGAGCAGAGCGACGCCTGCGGTATCGGTCAATCGTCCGACGGCCGGCGGGGATTTCTCGTCAGCGACGGCAGCGGTGCGATGGTCAAGCTGGATGCACGCCTTGCCGCCTCCGAACGTCATTCCTATCCCGGCTGCCGCTGGGATAATCACTTGCTGACACTGTCTCCGCGGCAGGGCAGCTGATTCTGCGGATCCCGGTGCAGGTGAACTGATTTGGAGGTGTGCCTCACTTTTCCAGATATTCATATCACCAGATGATCCGGTTGCAGTCGGGATGCGGCTCAGCATCAAACACCGTGATGACATACACCGCCGGTTTCAGCTTGCAATGCTCCTCGATGGCACGCATGCCGGCCATGCCGCTGCCGACCGGGAGAAGCCACTCTTTAATCGTTGGCTCAGTTCGTCACTGACCTTACCGTCGCTTGTTACTCACGTTGCCAGCGTCTTCGCCCGACCCGGACTGTTCGCCACCTTGAGTTCATCCAGATCCAGCGAGAGCGCTTGCACCGGCATACCCTGCAGATAACCGATCGGATCAGAATAGGAAAAAACCTTATCATCGAAGAAGCGGTCTGCGCCCATGCTCAGCGCCTGCGTCTCCCCCGGCAGACTCCAGGCTGTGCCATGCATACCCTCGTCTTTGTAATCATCCCTGGGCAGCGCTATTCCAAGTTGCGTTGCCGCAGTGCGATAGAACTCAGGGCGGTATACCCGCTCGGCAATCTGCTGTAGATCCAGAAGCTTTGTTATCTGCCCCCAGCGCACCATCTGGGTCAGAAACCAGAGCGCGTGAGAACGCCAGGGGAAATTGGCGCTGTAACGGTTGAAGACGTTGAAATCGGCACGTTCCACCGGCGCCTGTTGTTTGTCGAACTGAAAGGTGCCCAACATGGATTGCTCGAGAATCTCCTGGGGTACGTTCACATAGCGCCCCTGACTGAGAATCTCGCAAACCTGTTTGCGGTTTTGTGCATCATCGATCCATTGACACGCCTTGATCAATGCAATGAGTAAAGCCTGATAAGTATTCGGATGGGTGGCGGCCCAGGAACTGGCAACGCCGAATACCTTCTCCGGATGGTTGTTCCAGATATCGTAACTGGTGGCCAGGGTATGACCGAGATCGTCCACTACCGCCAGGGTGTTCCAGGGTTCGCCGACACAGAAACCGGAGATCACCCCGGCTTGCAGATAATTCACCATCTGTGGCGGTGGCACCACGGTTAGCTGGATATCCCGGTCAGGGTCAATGCCGGCAGCGGACAGCCAATAGCGCAGCAGATAGTTGTGCGAGGAGTAGGGAAACACAGTGGCGAACATTAACCGGTTTCCGCCAGCCTCCCGATTCTCCTCGATAACCTGTTTCAGTGCCCGGCCGCTGCCTGCCAGGGTCTCCAGAGCCGGTTCGGCGGTCTGCTGCATGCGCCGGTAGATCTCTTTTGAAACCGTGATGCCGTTACCGTTCAGATCCAGACTCATGGAGGTGATCATGGGTGCCCCCGGTGAGCCGCTGCAGGCACTGGCCAGCGGCATGGCCGCCAGCATCTGCGCACCGTCCAACATACCGATAGAGACCTTGTCGCGAATGTTGGCCCAGGAATTTTCCCTGGATAGCTTCACCTGCAGCCCCTGTTCGGCAAAGAGGCCCTTCTCCTTGGCGATAACCAATGGAGCGCAGTCGGTGAGCGGAATAAAACCAAGATTCAGTTCACGCTTCTCCAGATGAGTGCCCGACTTCGACTGGGTGGATTGAATCCAGGCAGACAGATTCACCACACTGGCGCTGTCCGCTTCAGTCTCCGAAGATTCTGTGATTGTTTCGTCATCCGGCGTCTGATGCCGCTCGTGCAGAAACCTGACCACTTCCGCCCGATAGTGGTTGTAGATCGGATTCTCTGCCAGGGCCAGTCGGTTGCGCGGCTTGGGCAGATCGATATTGAGAATCTCACCAATGGTCGCCGCCGGGCCGTTGCTCATCATGATGATGCGATCGGACAACAGCACCGCCTCGTCCACGTCGTGGGTGATCATGATGACAGTGTTGTTGAGTCTGGACTGGATCTCCATCAGTGAGTCCTGCATATGCGTGCGGGTCAGGGAATCCAGAGCGCCGAAGGGTTCGTCCATCAGCAACACCTTGGGCTCCATAGCCAGGGCGCGGGCGATACCGACACGCTGTTTCATACCGCCGGAGATCTCGCCGGGTTTGCGGTCCAGGGCGTGGGACATGTGCACAAGTTCCAGGTTATGCAGGGTCCATTTGTGCCGCTCCTGTTTGGTTTTGGTACTTTTGAAGACCTGATCCACCGCCAGGCGTACATTGTCGTAGACACTCAACCAGGGCAGCAGGGAGTGGTGCTGGAACACCACCGCACGATCGGGACCGGGCTCGCTGACCTCTTTCTCCTCCAGAATCACCCCACCCTCGGTGGCATTCAGCAGACCGGCGACGATATTCAGCACCGTGGACTTGCCACAGCCGGAGTGGCCGATCAGGGTGATGAATTCACCCTGCTGAACCTTTAGGTCTACATTGTCCAGTACATTCAGCGGACCATTGTCAGTGGGAAAGGTCATACTGACGTGGTCGATATTCAGATAACTGCTCATTTTGTATGTCCTTCATGGGTTGGGTATACGTTTGCGAATCCCAATGCCGATCGATTCGTTGGGACCGGTCCTCCGGCAACTGCTCCATACGCTGCTCTCCCTCCTGCACCCCAAAGGCAGCGTGCAGCCTCCTCGAAGGAGGGCTTCCTTCAGACCCATCTGCACAGTCGGCAACAACCTGGTTTTTATCAGCGCAATACTGCGTCCTTGTCCCAGCTCACGCTGCGCTGCAGGAGTAACATGCCGCGGTCCAGCAGGAAGCCGATCAAGCCAATCACCAGCACCGCCACCATGATGCGCGCCAGGGAGTTTGAGCTGCCGTTCTGGAATTCGTCCCACACAAACTTTCCCAAACCTGGGTTTTGCGCCAGCATCTCGGCGGCGATCAGCACCATCCAGCCAATGCCCAGGGAGAGCCGCAGGCCGGTGAAGATCATTGGAATGGCCGATGGCAGGATGATCTTCACGGTCTTGGTGAAGGCATTGAGGCGCAGCACGCGGCTGACATTGAGCAGATCCTTGTCGACCCCGGAAACACCCACGGTGGTGTTGATGATGGTGGGCCAGAGACAACAGAGTGTGACGGTAATCGCCGAGGTCAGAAACGACTTGGAAAACATCGGGTCACTGCTCACATAGACCGCCGAAACCACCATGGTTACCAACGGCAGCCAGGCCAGCGGCGACACCGGCTTGAAGATCTGGATCAGAGGATTGACCGCCGTGTAAAGCGTGGTACTCATGCCGCAGACGATGCCGATCGGGATCGCGATCAGCGAGGCCACCAGAAATCCGACCATCACGGTCCACAGACTGGTCAGGATCTGATCGAAAAAGGTCTCTTTGCCGGTGTATTTCCGGTTGGCCATCTCGTCGATTCTCTCCTGGGACTTGCCCGCGGTAATTGCTTTATCGATGCGTTGCTGCATACGCTGGTAAAATTCAACCGCTTTCCGGCGCTCTGCCTGATGTTCGTTATACAGAGTGACCGCCTGCTCCCAGACCTTGGCGGGACCAGGCAACACGCCCAGGGATGTTTCAACACTCTTCGCCCCTACATTCCAGAGCCCCAGAAACACCACCATCGCAATGACGGGCACCAACAGGTTTTTGATCACTTTGGCGAATGCCTTGCCGAACTGTTCGCTGGACATGCCGGAGAGGAATCCATCCCATCTCGGCAGATTGAAGGTTTTCGGTTCAATCGCGTTGCTCATCTCTAGAAATCTCTTGTTTTACTGGAGCAGCTCAAAGCTGCGGAATCAGCTCCTTGCTGGATCACTGCCCTGGACCGCTGCATGATTCATGGGTGCCCTGTCAGGTGAAGCAATTGCCATCCCTGGCGCAACGCTATCCTGTGATTCAGCCCCGGCCCGCCCGCCTTCCTGCGAACTGCACTCCGTTTCTCTGGCGGGGCGTTCGTACCAGCTGTTGATCACAGTTTCTCCTCACCCTTCAGGCCTATATTGAAACTGTCGATGTACGCGTTGGGTTTGGTGCCATCAAAGGTCACACCATCAATAAACTCTGTCTGTGGCGCCCGATAGCCGGTCTCGGTGTTGAAGTCCGGGAACTCCTCAGCTGCGATATGTCCTTCAGCGATCAACTCTTCTGCGGCCTTTTGATAGATTTCTGGTTTGTAGACGCTCCTGGCGATCTCGTCATACCAACTGTCCGGCTTTTGCTCGGCGATCTGACCCCAGCGGCGCATCTGGGTCAGGTACCAGACCGCATCCGAGTAGTAGGGGTAAGTGGCGTTGTAACGAAAGAATACGTTGAAATCCGGGACCGCCCGTTTGTCGCCTTTCTCATACTCAAAGGTCCCGGTCATGGAGTTGGCGATGACGTTGTAGTCGGCGCCCACATAGTTGGACTGAGAGAGTATCTTTACCGCCTCAGGACGGTTGGCATTATCATGTTCATCCAGCCACTTACCGGCGCGGATCAACGCTTTGACCAGGCGAATAGTGGTGTTCGGGTACTTTTCGGTGAACGCCTTGGTTATGCCGAAGACCTTCTCCGGATTGTCTTTCCAGATTTCGTAGTCGGTGATCACCGGCACACCTATGCCCTTGAACACCGCCTGCTGGTTCCAGGGCTCACCCACGCAGTAGCCGTAGATGGTGCCTGCTTCGAGAGTCGCCGGCATCTGCGGCGGCGGGGTCACCGAAAGCAGCGCATCGGCCTTTAACTGACCGGTGATATCACCTTTATGCGGCGCGTAATAACCGGGGTTGATGCCTCCGGCCGCGAGCCAGTAACGCAGTTCATAGTTATGCGTGGAGACGGGAAACACCATGCCCATCTTGAAGGGTTTTCCCTGCTGCTTGAACTTTTCCATCACCGGTTTCAGGGCGTCGGCTTTGATTGGGTGTTGCGGCCTGCCATCCGCCTGCTTCGGCACATGGGGCTTCATCTGCTCCCATACCTCGTTGGAGACGGTGATACCGTTACCGTTCAAATCCATGCTGAAGGGGGTGATGATATGTGCCTTGGTGCCAAAGCCGATGGTGGCTGCCAACGGTTGCCCGGCGAGCATGTGAGCACCATCCAGTTGACCGTCGATCACACCGTCCAACAACACCTTCCAGTTGGCCTGCGCCTCCAGGGTCACATAGAGTCCCTCGTCCTCGAAGTAGCCTTTCTCATAGGCGATAGCCAGTGGCGCCATATCGGTCAACTTGATAAAACCGAATTTGAGTTCCTCTTTTTCCGGATCGCCAACTTCCGCCAGGGCTGAGCCTGCGGTCAGCCCCAGGTTGGCGCTGATGCCGATGGCCAGCAGCGCCGTTTTCAGAAACTCTCTGCGCTTTACTTTTCTTACCTTCATCATCTCTGCGATACCTTCTTTAATTTCTGTTACCAATAGAGAAATCGAGGACAAAAAAAACCCACCGCCAGACAGGAGGAGATTGTCCGGAGATGGGCCTCATTACCCGTTGCCTAGACCAACACTGGTCATAGCACTGCCTTAAGCTATTTTGAAACCACTATCATCCGTCATTGGACCTGTCCGCAATCGGACAAAAATGGTTATTAGCTAAACAGCAAACAATGTGCCAAGAACTCACTCAAGCCAGTTAAGCATTAGGAACTTCTAAATTAAGACATTGTATTGATTTGACTATTTTCACTTCACCCCACTCCGGGATTGGTCATTGCTAAACTCCAGTGATCAATTAACCCACATCAACCTACCATCTGAGTGAACAAATATTGTGCGCTAAAAGGGGGCGCAATCGGTTGCCGGCGCAGTCGTGGTGCATTCAGCACAGCATCAGGAAAGCGTTATTTGCCCAACAATGCTGCAGTTTGAATGATACTCCGGGCAATATCCGAGAGCTTCTTATTGGTGTCCATCGCCAGTTTCCTCATGGACTGATAGGCAACTGCCTCAGTAACACCACGCTGCTCCATGATGATGCCTTTGGCCCTTTCGATATCCTTTCTTTCCTGCAATTGGTGGCGCGCTCGCTTCAGCTCTGACTTAAGCAGATTGAAGTGCTGAAACCGGGCGACCGCCGCGTCGATGATGGGTCGCACTCGCTTGATCTGCAGACCATCCACCACATAAGCGCTGACTCCAGCGCTGGTCGCACGTTTGATCGTTTCGTTGTTATCGTCCTGGGAGAACATCACCATGGGACGGGGAACGTTGGCTTGCACGGTTGCAAGACCCTCCAATGTGTCCCTGCCCGGCGCTTCCACATCAATCAGTATGATGTCCGGGTCACAGGACTCCACGGCTGATATCAGATCAGCGTCTACAGCCACACAAGCTACCAGGACGTAGCCGACTTCGCTTAGCGCCAGATCCAGCATGGCCCGGCGATCGCTTTGATCGTCGACCAGCATCACTCGCAAGGGTTTTTGAGGTTTCACATCAGACATACGCTAAGCAGTAGCAAATAACAGACCAGCATGATTTAGAGCAGCAGCATCTGACTTTTCACAGTAGCGATGAGAATGTATGAAATGTCGCCAAAAGGGGTGGAGATCTACCTTGTTATTCGAGGCCTGTTAACACCATTTGGGCACCTCAATGCCGGAAGTCTAACAGTAATCGAATATTCAGAGACGAGCTGTTTCAGATTCCGGATTCGCCTTGAAGTGAAGCGATCCAATCCTGCTGCCGGCGGCGCCGGCGGCGCTCCCACAGCAGCCGGCGGATGCCCGGCGCTGCATCGGATAAAGGAATCTGCTTTCCCGGTTTGATCTTTTCACACAGCAGTATGTGGAATCCCAACTCCGACTCGACGACCGGACTGATCTGCGCTGCGGCCATGCTGAACAGCACTGCATCCAGAGCGTCGTAGAGCTGCCCTCGCGTCACCGCACCCAGCCTGCCCCCTTGCATGGCAGTGGGACACTCGGAATAGCGCACCGCAAATTCGTGAAAGCGGTCGATCCGGGCCTTGAGCTTTGACTCAATCTGCGTCATTCGACCGAATGCTTTGTCGCGCCTGTTTTCCGGAAAATCCGGGTTAACGGTGATCATAATGTGCCGGGCTATCCGGGTTTCCGGCGCCGCGAAGCGAGTACGGTGCAGCTCGTAAAACAGACCCACGTCAATGTCGCTGACCTCGGCGCAGCCGAACGCGACGCGTTGCATTGTCGCATCGAAAATCAACTCCCGGCGAAGCGCGCTGCGCAGCACCTGCTCATCCAGGCTGTTGCGACTGAGGTCGAGCAGGTATTCGCCGGGGTTTGGGTAGCGCGCCACGACGAGCGCCACGGATTCGTCAAGTATCCGCTCTGGAATGACCACACGCTTAGCCTCATCCGAGGCCAGCACCAACGACTCCAGCGCGAAACTTCGCTCTGTTTTCTCGTAGATCTTCCCATACTCATCCGCATCGAGCTGGTGCGGATTCCTGTTGAACACCTGCAACGCATTCCGCAGCAGATGGTAGTGAAACTCCGGCCCGGTTATTACCTGTCTCCCGGCCGGTGTCATCTCTGCTCTCCTACCTCCACCGCGAGGCAGTCGAGCGCACTCTCCGGAATCTGAAATGTGCGCCCATGAAATCGAACCTGATAGACCGTCGCGGCACCGACTCCCGGCACCACCCTCTCAATCTCGCCTGCATCCCCCGGCCGGGCGATCACCTCGCCACGAACTGCCAGTGGGATGCGTGGAGTTGCCCTATCCCTGAATTCAAACCGGGTGGGCATCCAAGGATCGGATTGCAGCTGCAGCTCCTCTTCTCTGCAACCGACGATGCATCGGCTGTCGACAAAATCGACGGAGTAGATCAATTGGTTCTGCAGATAAGTACCGACGTCGCGGACATAGCCGACGCTGCCGCGTTTGATCAACAACCGACCGGTCGGCTTGCCTGGATAGGTGCCGTCATTGCGCAAACTTCGGATCACCCGCACGGCTTCGCCGTATTCAAACTTCGGACGCACGCGTTGTTCCCGGCGAAAGCAGAGAGGTCAGCGGAATCTCGACCGGGACCTGTTCCCGCACCTGAAACACCTTGAAAACTCTCTCTGTGCGGGCATCCGATTGCACGAAATCGCTGTATGCACTGTTAAGCAGTCCGGCAAAAAGCGCCCTGCGCTCCAAGTCTTTCTCCGGCATCTGCCCCACACCATCGAGATAGTCGTGAAAGCGCTGCAGGATATGCAGCCGGTTCACTTGTACGACGGATGGTTCATACACAACGCCGAAATAGTCCAGAAAATCTTCCGCGCTGCTCAGCTCCGCCAACTCGGATTCGAACTCGTTTATACTCATCCCGTGCTCCAGTTGCAGTTTGTCGGCGCCGCTGCTGTGCACCCTGTCGGCTGCCCGGCCCGGCTGACCGAATCAGCGTTTACAGTGCCGGGCAGTTCGCCGGTTTAGGTGAATCGGTCTCGTGCGGACGCAGTGCATTTCTCGCCAGTTTCAGCAGCGCGCGGGCGCCGAGGCGATCATTGCTGTCCAGTTCGGCAACTTTCTCCAAGCGTGCGATCGCTGCCTGAAACCTGGCCAATCTCAGCTCGATGTAACCTGCCCCTTTGAGCGCCAGCATGTAAAACCGGACCAGGGTCATCGATATCAGCACACCGCCACCGATGCGGCGCTCATCCAACTCCCGCCAATCCTCCGGCAGGTCGAGCCGCTGCGCGAAGATTCGCAGCACCCGCTCGGCCACCAGCAGCGCATCCTCCAGCCGATGCTGGTAGTAGTAGTATCGGTAGAGTGCAACCAGCACCATGGGGTGCTCCGGCGCAAGAAAATAGGCCCGCAGCAGCGAAACTTCCGAAAACCCAGCGCCGCAAGCGTATGCTTCCGCTGCATTATCTAGATGCTTCTCTACTTCCGCACTCACGGTTTCATCGAAGTAGAGATCTTCACTTTCGAATTCGAGCAGATCTAATGCCATGCCGCACCTCCCGCCTCCCTGCCAGAACCTATCTCATATTCCACCGCTGCAGCTCCCCGGTGCCGATTAAGCGATAAAAACCATGCAGATCCGTACCGTCCGGCGGACGTTTGTGCCGCATGGCGAAACCCCGCACTAAAGGCAACAGAGACACGGCTTGTTCGCGCGTCAGGAGAATGCCCATTTCGGCATAAGCCCGGATGAGTGAATGGCTGCCCGAGTGCTTGCCCAACACGATCCGGTGCTCCCTGCCCACTTCGGCCGGATCGACACCCTGATAGTTGCGGTGGTCCTTGAGCAGTCCGTCCACATGGATCCCCGCTTCATGCGTGAAGGCGCCGGCGCCGACCAGACTCTTGTGCCAGCCGATGCTCCGGCCCGAAGCCGACTCCACCAGGCAGGAAACCGATGCAAAGCGTTCCATGTCGATATCCATAGCCTGGCCATAAAAACGGCGCAGCCCCATCACCACCTCTTCCAGCGGCGCATTGCCGGCGCGTTCGCCCAGGCCGTGGACCGTGGTGTTTACATGGGTGGCACCGCCGCGCACTGCGGCCAGCGTATTTGCCGTCGCCAGACCCAGGTCGTCATGTGCGTGCAGCTCGATTTCAAGATCGCATAGGGCGCGCAGGTCACGGATTGCGTCATACACCTGAAACGGCTCCATGATGCCCAGCGTATCGGCAAATCTGAAGCGGGCTACGCCCAACCTTTCGATCCGCTCCAGCAGCATCCAAAGAAACTCGGGGTCAGCCCGTGAGGCATCCTCACCGCCCACGCAGACCTCCAATCCCAGCGCCTGCGCTTCACCCACGCAGCGATCAATCTGCCGCAACACCCAATGCCGGTCGCGCCGCAGCTTGTTGCAGATCATCTGATCGGAAACCGGAATGGAGAGATCGACCCGCTGAACCCCCAGGTCGCGGCAATGGGCGATGTCATCGCTGACCATGCGGCACCACACCATGAGCCGGGCATTTGCAATCGACTCGGCAACCGCAATAATCGACTCGCGCTCCTCGCCGCACATGGCCGGCACCCCCACTTCGAGCTCGGGCACGCCCAATGCGTCCAGAGCCAGCGCGATCGCCAGCTTTTCCTCGCGGGTGAAAACGACGCCCGCCGACTGTTCGCCATCTCTCAGCGTGGTATCGTTGATGGTCACCTTGGTGTTGATGCGGTGCATATTTCACTCCTTGTTCTCAGAGTGTGAGCAAGCGCCGTGCCACCAGCTTGTTGCGGCACTGCTGCATCGACCGGGAGCCTGCTGCTTAACCTGTATTGACGCTCCAAGGTGGCGGGCGCCGGGGTTGAAAAAAATAACTAAACACGCAAATTCAACGAGTTATAAAACTTCGTCTGATACGCCATAGATCAAACCGCTCTCTTCGTCAGGTGCCGATTCAGAGCGTCGCTGCTACGGCTGAGTCGGCTGCACTGCTACGCTTTTGTAGCAAAGACGACAACCCCTCCTACATTGCCAGGGAGCGCTGCCGGAAAAACAGCTGCGCCTGCTGGAGAAGCTGCACCACGAAACGCCTGCTTCATGCCAGGCACAGAAAAAAAAACCGCGGCTGAAGCCGCGGCAAGTGTCGGAGGAGAGGTCCGAAAGCTTAGGCGTAGATTGGCGCAAACAGCTTATCCGGCTGTTCGATGGGTCCATCGTCTCTCCAGTAGGGTGAAAGCTTGCGCAATCGTGCAATGATCGGGGGCAGCGCCGCGACAACTTGCTCCACCTCCTGCATGGTGTTGTAGCGGGAGAAGGAGAAGCGGATCGAACCGTGGGCCGCGGTAAACGGAACATCCATCGCGCGCATCACGTGGGACGGTTCCAACGAGCCGGAGGTGCAGGCGGAACCGCTGGAAGCGGCAATGCCCAGCTGGTTGAGCAGCAGCAGGATCGCTTCGCCTTCGATATATTCGAACGCGATGTTGCTGGTGTTGGGCAGCCGGTTGTTCGGATCGCCGGTAACGAAACAGTGGGTGACCTGCGCCAGGATGCCCTGCTCCAGCCGGTCGCGCATCGCCTTTACCGCGCTCTTCTCGTACTGCATCGACGCCAGCGCCATCTCGCTCGCCTTGCCCAGGCCGATGATGGACGCAGCGTTTTCAGTGCCCGCCCGCCGTCCACGCTCCTGATGACCACCGCGCAACAGCGGCCGGAATCTCACCCCGCGCCGCAGATAGAGTGCACCGATACCTTTGGGCGCATGCAGTTTGTGTCCCGACAGCGACAGCATGTCGATGCTGGTCTGCTTGAGATCGATCGGCAGTTTGCCCACCGCCTGCACCGCGTCGGTATGGAACATCACCCCGGCGGAGTGCGCCAGCAGAGCCATCTCCTCGACCGGGAAGAGCGTGCCGCTCTCGTTGTTGGCCCACATCACCGAAACGATGGCCACATTGTCGGAAAGCAGCCGCTGGTACTCGTGTATATCCAGACGGCCGCGTCTGTCCACTTTCAGGTAGTGCACCGTATAGCCGTCCTTCTCCAGGTGCTCGCAGAGAGTGAGGATCGCCGGATGTTCCACCACGGTGGTGATAATCTCCCGGCGCTCCGGTTGTGCCCGCAACGCCGACAGAATGGCGGTCGAGTCCGACTCGGTCCCGCACGAGGTGAAGATAATCTCCGAGTCGTGCTCAGCGCCGAGCAGCGTCTGCACCTGTTGCCGTGCCTGCTTCAGACGCCGTCCCACCTGGTCGCCGAAGCGGTGCAGCGACGAGGGGTTGCCGAACTGTTCGGTGAAGAACGGCAGCATCTCCGCCACCACTTCCCGGGCTACCATGGTGGTGGCGTTATTGTCCAGATAGATTCCACCGGTCATCGCTCAACTCTCCATCCGGCTGCGCAGACACAGCGCTTCGGCCGGCAGCACCTGGATGAACTCGCCCAGCCCTTCCGCCAGGTGCTGTTGAATGCCGCCCAGCGTGGTGGCCGCCATCTGGCAGTCGGCGCAGGCGCCGATCATCTTCACGTAGATATCCCGGCCGTCGACCTCCAGCAGCTCCACGTCGCCGCGATCGCGCCGCAGATTGGGTCGAATCTCCTCCAGCAGCGCCTCGATGCGCTTGATGCGCTGCAGGTTGGTCAGGCCGGAGCTCGGCTTTATCATCTCGCCCACCACCGCGTTGGGATCGAACATCTCACCCCGTTCAGCCAGCACCCCTGCAAGTATCTCTTCGATGGCTTCGTGGCAGGCCGAGCAGCCGCCGCCGGCCTTGGTGTAGTTGGTCACATCCGCCACACTGCGCAGCGCGTTGGCACGCACCGTCTGCTCGATCAACGGGGCATCCACCGCAAAACATTTGCACACCAGCGCACCCTCTTCATGGTCGTCTTTCCACGCCTCGCCGCGGTAGTTGGCCACTGCTGCCTGCAGCGCCTCGCGTCCCATCACGGAGCAGTGCATCTTCTCCGGGGGAAGTCCGTCGAGATAGTCGGCGATATCCTGGTTGCTGACCTGCAGCGCGTCGTCCAGGCGCATGCCCTTGATGATCTCGGTCAGCGCCGAACTGGAGGCGATCGCCGAGCCGCAGCCGAACGTCTGGAAGCCCGCGGCAAGGATCGTCTCCGTCTCCGGGTCGACCTTCAGGGTCAATCGCAGCGCATCGCCGCAGGAGAGCGAGCCCACGTCGCCGGTCGCATTGGCGTCCGCCACCGCACCGGCGTTGCGCGGATTGAAAAAGTGCTCCTGAACCTTATCCGAATAGTCCCACATGGCGCTGTCTGTCTCCGTGTCGGGGTTTTGCATTGCTGTTACTCAGTTGCAATTGCAAGCCTCGTGCCATGCGATGATGATGCGGTTTAACGCCTGTTTGAATTAACTTTTCCAGCTATGCAACGCATACCGTTTGTCGTAAGCACGACACAAAACCGCGCATCGCTCGGTGACAATCAGAACAAAGGAGCAGGTCGACCTACACCGGGTATTCCACCGCAACCAGTTCAGCTGGTGGTAAACCGGCACCCCACTCTGTTCAGCCGTAAGCCGACAACCCAATGATTCTCAGGGATGGTTGGACTTTGAGGTATAATCAAGCGAGGTCAGGCAGGCGCAGCGCATCGCTGCGGAAAATTCAGAAAGTTGTTGTCGTTGTAAAGCTGACCGGGGGAGACGGTTGCATGAGCGTGGTTGACGAAAAATCGATCTTCATCGCGATGAAACAGGACGGGCCCTTCTCCGTCCGGGACGATCTCTCGTTCGACCATCCGTTCTCGCAGCAGACACGTACCTGGGCCAGAGCGTTTTGCCATGACCGCCTGGCCGTCACCCGCTACCGGACGGTGCGCGGTCAGATATTCGATCTGCTGCAGATTGAAAGTTTCGACCAGATCCCTACCTTGATCCATGACCCGGCGATGCGGGAGCAGCGCACCCGTCGTGCCTATGAGCTGCTTGGCAATCTGTTCGGCATCAGCGGCGAACTGTCCGAGGTGCAGAGCCGCATCCAGGAGTATGCGGATACCGCAGATGAGGTGATCACCTACCTGAAAAACAAGGTGCTGGCAGCCTATAGCTACCATATCGAGCTCAGCAACGAGATCGAAACCATGCGCAACCCGATCGATCTGCTGCTGATCGTGTTCGACAATCGTTATCACAAGAAGATCCGTTTCGAGGCGAAGCGCAAACTGGTGCTCATGGGGCTGGCCGGCGCTATCGATCAGCGCGAGCGCGAGACCGATATCGAAAACAAGTTCTCCGCTTTTTTGAACTTTCTCAACCAGTATGTCTGGAATGCCAATCAGAAGATCGGCGAACTGGAGACGGCCTACCTGTTCAGCCGCCACGATCCTGGAAATTTCAGCTGCACCCAGGTGGATGTACTCGATGCGCAAGCGGCCAGCGCCATCCGGACCTTCAGCGGGCGGGAGAAGCTGACCTTGATCAAACGCCGGTCATTCTGCGACCGGGGTCGGGAGATTCCCGTCTATGTCACGGTAAGAAAGAAGGACTCCGCGGCCAAGGTGCTGAAGCTGTTGCGCAAGAACGAAAAGAATCCGGCGGTGGCGGTGGACGATGAGCTGGGGCTGATGGCGGTGTTCGACAATATCAACTACGTCAACCGCTTCCTGCGTCATTTGACCCGTGCCGCGGTCAGGGCGAACTCCTTCATGATTCTGGAGGATATCTCCGATACGCTGACCGGCGGCGACTATCATGCTACGTCCGTGGGCAGCAGCAGCGATACCCAGATGCTGAAGTTCTTCGCCCGCCTGGGAGGCATGCGGGTGGAGTTCATCATCCACACCAACCGTTCCTACCTGAACTACTGTTATCAGCGGGAGATCTCCCACGATGAGTACGAAGTGAGACGGCTGTTCGACTCTGACGTTACCGACTTTCTTTTCCCCCCTGACATCTACCACCTGGATATGGCGCAGACGCGTCAGAGTCAGCTGATCAGGTTCCGCAAGAACATCGAGCAGGGTCAATGATCGCGTAGATCATGTCAGGCACCTCCTCCTGCCACTCTGCTACTGCCCCCAGGTTGCCTGCCCAAAGCAGAACGGAATCTTGTTCGGAGATCCGGCCTTGCCCTTTGGCTTAATTCGCAACAACTCCTGCTGCAGATAAGCGAAGGTCAGCGCAAGTCATCTCAATACAGCGAAAACGGACCGCGGCGCCGGCTCTTGCCCGACCAGTCGCCGTCGGGGAGCACCGCCCGGTCACGGCGTGGACCCAGGTAGAGATAGATCCAGGCCCTGCCCCAGGGGGTGTCGATCAGCTTTCTGTCGTATAGGCGCGGATAGGCCTCCAGCCGATCGAGCGCGGCGAACTGCCTGCGCGTCACCCGGTAGACCTCGCCGACGATGGCGGTTGCGCCGCCCTCCACCACGCCTGGGTAGGCGCCCAGGTGCAGCATCCGGTACCGCGCCGGCGTGACATGCCCGCCGCACAACATTGCATCTTTCAGCAGGTAATGATTGACACCGCCACGGCGCAGGGTGCCATAGACGAAGACCAGATCCAGCATCTTTTCACCGGATTCAAAACGCGGAGGAGCAGATTATACCGGCAACGAAAACGGTTTGTACGCCGCACTGGCGAGCTTAGCCCGGATATTTCATGAAGGATTCGGGATTCAGGGCGGTTGTGCCTAAGCAGTTTGTTCGATCGCCCGAATAAGCATAGCCGTCGCTATGGTTTGAGGGAGATCGGGCAAAATGTGACGGCACAGGCGACCTGAAACCGAATAGGACAAACTGTACTGTTATAAAAACGTACGATACTCACGTAACATTTAAAAACTAAACGTTTTTCAAACATGCTGCCCGCCTTCATGAAATATCCGGGTTAGCCCCGCTCAGGCAGCTGCGGGCTGCGCCTCGTGAGTGAAGCAGCTCTTCGGGCAGATGCGCGCGCAGGATCCGCAGCCGATGCAATCCATCGCGTTTTTGATACTCATGACCATCGCCGTGTCATCGGAGAAACCGTCGTCATCGTCGCCATAGTCGTCATCTTCGTCGTCATCCGCCTCCAGCCCAGCGACATCCTCGCGTTCGATCAGGTCGAACACGTCGCGCGGACAAACCTTGAAGCAGCGGCCGCAGCCGATGCAGTGGGCCTGATCGATCTCCATCACAAAGGCTGGGGTATAGCTCTCGCCACCTCGCGTCACACCAGTTATTACACTCATTGCAGACTCCTCAGCCGGTTTCCGCTTCCGCCGCCCGGCAGGCGGCGTCCGCTTCGGACCAGGCTTTGCAGGCAGCGTAAGCGGCCTGCGCAATTGCCGGGATCTCTTCATATGCGGCAGGTAGCCGCTCCTCGACCAGGTCATGCAGCTCACCCGCCTTCTCGCTGGCGATTCGCTTGGCTTTTCTGGCCGCTTTCTGCATCGCTTTGATCTCTTCTTCTCTCATCTCTTGGCTCTCAACGCATGCCACCGGCGGGCAACTACATCCCCGCCACCTTGGGGTGCTGCCCAATGATCTCCAACGCCACCGACAGCAGCTTGTCGCCCTCGTCCTTCATCTTCGACAGCGAAGCAAAACCGAAGCGGTGCACATCGCGCAGCGTGCGGTCCATAACCACCAGTTTGCCAACGGTGATCAACGCCCGGCCGAAGCCCTCATGGGTCAGATTGAGCAGCGGCACCGCCATCAGGCCGCACTCCTTTTCGATCAGCGCCGAAATGGCGTTGTAGAAAGCCTTGACACGGGAGAGGGTGATCTCATCCGGATCTCCCACCACCGGGATCTCCCGCTGCCGTTCCTTGGTCAACACAAACGGATCCAGTATCTGCTCCGACGACCAGCTGTCGTAGCTGCCGTAGGTGTCGACGGCACGCATCTGGCGCACCATCTCCCTGACGAAATCGGTCTCCAGCACCGGATCTTCACGACTGATCGTTAACGCGGCTTCGCTCATTTTCGACTCCTTGGTACTTTCATCAACAGACATCACTGCGCCAGCTCGTCCGCTGGCAATGGCTGCGGTTGGCACAACTCCGTGGCCGCCGCTCCCGCCACCCGCAGTAACCTTGGTTTGAGCCGCTGCTGCGGCAACCTGCGGCCGACGATGCCGCGCACCAGCAGCAAACCGACCGCCAACCCGCCGACGGCGCAGAGGCATTGCCAGCCTTCGCCGGCGCCCAGCCGTGCAGCTGCGGCCACGGCCGGTATCATCACCGCCAGCGGCACCAGATATGCCCACACCGAGGCCCGCAGCAACAGTTCATCGGGGATGCCGATCACCACCTCTTCCCCCGCTTGCAGATCACACCCGGCCTCCAGTGGAAAGCGGTTTCTTCCGGTCGAAAAAAACTCCGCCAGCAGCGCCGCCGAACAGCCGTCGCTGCGGCAACCTGCGCAGGCGCTGCGCGGCCGCGTCTCCAGCCACCGCCGGCCGTCGTCTGTCTCGATTACACGCGCTGATGTTTCAAGCACAGCTCTCTACTCCTCCCAGCCCTGCGCTTCCATCTCGTCGAAGCGGGCCGGATTCGCCGGCATGGGACCGACAATGGCTTTCGCCAGCCAGCCGACCGGTCCCTGCCGCAACGCAAGCTGCAGCGCTGCGATCAGTTCGCGGATGTCGCTGCCGGATGCGACCTTTACCGGCTGAATACCTGCGGCTCGCAGTTGCCCGATCGCCGACGCGCCGACCGCCTGGCTGTAGACCGCAATGCACTCATGCAGTGCATCGATCTTTGCCGACAGCTTCGCTTCGTTGCCGTCCATCGTCAGTTCGCTGAACGCCACCGCTGCGATAAAACGCGCCTGCTGCGGAGTTACCGCATAGAGGGCAAATGCCTGCGCCGCGCCGAAATGCTGGTCAACGTGCCGCATGTCGCTGGTGGCAAAAGCCACCTTCAGTGCGGTGGTCATCCACTGCACCTCAGTGCGACCTGCCGCCAGTTGCAGCCGCCGCTGCAGTATCATGCGTTGCCTCCTGCTTCTGCGAGTAGATGGAGCGGTAGGGGTGGATCTCTCCTTTCTCCAGCGACAGCACGATGTTCGCCAGATCGAACAGCGCCTGACGCGAGCCACGGTAGCCGATCCAGGTTTTCTGGTAGCCGCCCAGCGTGTCGAACTGCGGAAAACCGGCGCGCAGCAGCGGAACACCGAGCCGCTTCGCGCTCTCCACGGCGTGGGAGTTGGAGAGCAGCAGATCGATGCCGACATTGCGGGAGAGCCTCTCCAGGTCTTCGAGATCGCCGATTTTCACTTCGGCTGCGGCAACATGAGTCAGCACCGGTGCATTGACCGGTGCCACCGCCACCGCCGTTTTTGCACCGACACCGGCCAACAGATGACTGAATCCGTTGAGCAGATCCGGATCGGCGGCGACGGCCACGCGGGCGCCGCCCAGCGTGAAGTGGCAGTCGAGCATGGCGTCCTGCAGCTGCGCACGCTGCCGCTCCAGCTTCTGCGGCACCGGTTTACCCGAGATCCACTGCAGCGTATCGATTAAGCGGTCGACCGCATCCAGTCCCATCAAGTGGTCGAAGCGAATGGTGGGCACAGCCGTCAGCTGTTTGAGCCGGTCGGCAGCCTTGTCCAGCGAACGTCCGACCACCAGCGTCGCCACCGCATCGTGCAGATTGCGCAACTCCGATACCGCGGTGCCGCCGATGGTCAGCGGCGAAAAATCCTGTTCGACCAGGTGGCCGTCGAGCGAATCCGACAGGTCCGGCAGCAGCAGCGGATGCATGCCGAAAGAGTCGATGATCTCCTTCAGCTCCTCCAGATCTCCCGGTGTCAGACATGAACCGGTCAGTACATTGATCTGGCAGCGGCTCGGTTGGGGGCGCGTATCCCGGACATCCTTGACACAGGTTTCGATGATCGCCTCCACCGCTTTGGCAAATCCGGTTTCGAGACAGCCGACATAGTCCGGAGTGGATACCGGCACCACCGGGATTGCAGCGTATTCCGGGTATCTGCGGCGAAACTCCCTGACCGCCAGCTGCAGATCGCTGCCCTGGGTCTCGGAGAGCCCGGTGGTGGGAATGCCGATCAACGCCGGCCGGCTCTTTTCGGCGATCGTCTTCAACCCTTCGATCACGCTCTCCTCCGATCCCATCACCGTGGTGATCTGATCCATCGCAGTGGTCTGCAGCGGAATCGGTTCGCGGAAGTGGCGCACGAAAAAGATCTTGCCGAACGCGCTGCACCCCTGGGAGCCGTGCAGCATCGGTATGGCGCGCTGAAAGCCGAGAAAGGCGAGCGCCGCGCCGATGCTCTGACTCGCCTTCAACGGGCTGACCGAGAGCGCCTTGTTGCGTTTGATGATCTCGGCCATGATTCAGCTCACCCCGCTCATCTTCGCACCAGCCACAGTAGCAGAGGCGCTGACGGCTGCAGCGGCGTGTGAATACGGCCCGGCCCCGCCATCCCTGGCGGCAGGTTCGCCGGAGCCTCCCTCTCCGCCGGGCAAAACGTGGCGACTTGTCCAGGGTGCCCTGCGCCGCACCGCCGGCCACACCGGACTCTCGATGGTCTGCAGCAGCTGGCGCGCCAACTCCAGCATGCCGCGGTAGCCGGCATAACCGAACTCGCGCTCCTGATTGATGTCGAGAAACGGGATGCGCGCCTTCAGCGCCGTGTACATATTGCGGCCGCCGGCGATCAGCACATCCACGCCGCAGTCGTGCACCATGTCGATCAGTGCGCGCGGGTTGCCGTCATCCAGCATGACCGCATCCTCTCCCATCAACTCGCGGATGCGCGCCTTGTCCTCTTCGGTGGATTTCTTGGTGCCGGTAGCGACCACCTCCATACCCAGCTCCTGCAGCGCGGCGATGACCGACCAGGACTTGACGCCGCCGGTGTAGAGCAGCACTTTTCTGCCGTGCAGTTTTGCCCGCCAGGGTGCCAACGCTTCGCCGATGCGGCCCTCTTCGCGTGCGATCAACGCTTCGCTGCGCCGGGTCAGATCCGGATCGCCGATCAGACCGGCAAAATTGCGCAACGCCCGGGAGACGTCGTGCACTCCGTAAAAGCTGCCTTCGAACCAGGGCGTGCCGAAAGCCTCCTGCAGTTTGCGCGCGACGTTGACCATCGCCTTGGAGCAAACCATCATATTGACTTGGGAGCGGTGCATGGTCTGGACCTCGCGATAGCGCGCATCGCCGGAGAGGGTGCAGAGCACCCGTAATCCCAACTCATCCAGCAGCGGCAGCACGTGCCAAAGCTCCCCGGCAATGTTGTACTCGCCGATCAGCGCGATGTCGTGAATCTGGTGCCCCGTCGACCGGGCGTTCTCCGGCAGCGGGTCGGGTTCGCGCGTACCGCAGACATGCCTGACCATGGCCTCGCCGGCAATGCGGTTGCCCAGATTCTTGGTGCCGTAGAATCCGGCTGCATCCACCGGCACCACCGGCGTATGCCAACGCTCCGCCGCCGCTTTGCACACCGCCTCGATATCGTCCCCAATCAGCGCCGGCACGCAGGTGTTGTAAACGAAGACCGCGGCGGGACGGTAATCTTCAATGGCTTGCCTGATGGAGTGAAACAGGCGCTTCTCGCTGCGGCCCATAATGATGTCCTGCTCCGTCAGGTCGGTAGTCATGCCGATGCGAAACAGACGCGGCCCGCTGGAACGGGTGCCCCGATTGTCCCAGGAGCTGCCGGCGCAGGCGATCGAACCGTGTACGATATGCGCGACATCGGCAATCGGCAGCAGCGCAATCTGCGCGCCGTCGAAGGCGCAGCCGCCGGCCGTGGCACCGGGCTTCGGTCTGGCGCAGCCGGATTTAGACTTCTGATTATGGGCACACGCCGGCTCGTCCAGCAGCGCACTCAGCTCTCTCTGTTTCATTCGGTGGCATGGCTCCAGTTGCCTTTTCAGTTGATACTGCAATCGACATGCCATTTCCCAGCTCATTGAATTTTCGATATTTTTCAAAATATCCCATGTCGCATTTGCGACAAATAATGGGTATTGAAGGAACTGCGACCGGCCGTAAAAAATACGATGATCCTAGGCGCGCTATACTTTGCTTCAGACTTGCGTCTCGGGCCGCGGGGTAGTTCGAGGGGTGGCTGGCGGCGGTGCCCCTGTCGCGATCCGCCCCACTTGGGTTTGTATCGATCAGTAACCGAGAGATCCCGGTCCAGGGTCAGTAAAACAACATTGAGGAGAGAAACATGCCCGAAAAGCCAGTTGCCATCGTCACCGGCGCTTACCGCGGTCTGGGCTACGAGACCTGCCGTCAACTCGCTCAGCGAGGTTACCGGGTTATCCTGACAGCGCGCCGGGAGGCGGCAGGCAGCGACGCGGCCGCTGCATTGCAGGCGGAGGGACTGGAGGTCAATTTTCACCGTCTGGACGTCACCAGCGAGACGTCGCTGCAGCAGTTTGCAGCCTACCTGCGCAGCAACGGCATCTGCCCGGAAGTGCTGGTCAACAATGCGGGTATCTTTCCGGATCCGGCACCCGACAGCGGCCAGAGTGCCGCCGCCGATGCCGACCTGGAGACCATTCGCACGGGATTCGAGACCAACACGCTCGGCCCGTTGCGCCTCTGCCAGCTGTTGCTGCCGCTGATGAATAACCGCGGCCGCGTGGTGAACGTCTCCTCCGGCATGGGACAGCTCAGCGAGATGAACGGCGGTTGTCCGGGATATCGCCTCTCCAAGACGGCGCTGAACGCCATCACCCGGATCTTGGCCGACGAATGGCGAAACTCCAACGTCAAAATCAACTCCGTCTGTCCCGGCTGGGTGAAGACGGCAATGGGCGGTGCTGAGGCGCCGCTGACCTGTGAGGAAGGCGCTGCCGGCATCGTCTGGGCCGCGACGCTCCCCGCTGACGGGCCGAGCGGGGGGTTCTTCAGGCACGGAGAGGCGATTGACTGGTGAGGGAGTGAGCACCTGTTTGCGGCAGGTTCAAACGCTATATGGCCGCTCCTCCCAACGCCTCAGCACCTTCAGATCCCTGGCGGCCAGATAATCGTAGGCACCCTGCTGATCGCGCAGCACCGCCTGCGCCAGCGTATAGTTGGCCGATTTACGGCTCAGCATGATAAAAAACCAGGCGAACGGAAAACCGAATTCACGATCGTATGCATGCAGCGCATTGGCCAATTCCGCCCCTCGAAGCAACCCGCCCCTGGGGAGATCGGGTAGTTTGCCGGAGTAGGTGCTGATCGGCTTCGCATTCAAATGATGCTCGTTATGGCTGTCCACATACTCCTGCAGTGCCAGCACCCAGTGGCGGCAGAAGTGTTCTCCGTCACACGCGCTGCTGCCCTCCCAGTCCCGGAAAAAACGGCGCAGATTGGTCTTCCGTTGGCTTGTGTCGTCGCGCCTCTCCAGCAACCCGGAGATTGGTGTGATGCGGCGGAAGAGATAGCTGGCCGGGCCGACCGGTTCCGGTTCGAGGCGCGGATAATCCAACGGATCGAGAAACTCCTCCATGTTGTCCGGAAACCAGTCCCGCGCCACCAGAGGGCGGTCCAGTACCTCTTGCAACTCCTCGATTTCCAGCTGCACGAAGTCACTCGGTCCGTCGCCGGTGGGGGCGGTGAAGTAGTGCGTTTTACCGGCCAGATGGGTGGCAAAAAAGCCTGAGTCCAGATAGTCCGCCACCAGCGCCTCCACATTCCCGCCCGACGCACTTTCCGCCCAGTGCAAGATGTTGTCGCTGACCCGACGATAGTCCGCATCGACGACGCCGCCCAAGCGGTGCCATCCGCCGCGCGTCAGGACATAGCTGAACTGCCAATCCGGAAAAAACCGTGCAAGGCAGCCGCCCAAGGCTGCTACACCCTGACTGGCATCAGCTGCCGCGCAGAGCTCGGCTATCCGGCCGTAATCTTCTATCAGACTAACCAACAGTTTCTTCCAACAGCAGCGGAGCGATCAGCCGATCACCCCCTCCTCGGCCGGTTGTTTGAAGCGGATTCGCTGGTATGGCGACTCTCCCATGACTTTGGCCAGCCAGGGCGGTGCACCCTTAGCGATCACTTGTTGCAGGGTGGAGACTTCATCCTTGGCCGGACCGCCGCCCGGCCGCTTGATCAGATGCGCGCCGGTTCTGACCACCTTGGCCGCCGCGGGTCCGCCGATCGACGCAACGAACACAATCTGGCAGTCTGCTATCAGCGATGCGCGGTAGCTGTTCTTGTCATCTCCGGTCCGGGCGTCGTCAACACAACGGATCTCGATCAGCCGCTGCTCCGTTGCCGAGACCTGGAAAATCAGAAATCGGCTGCATGAGCCGAAATGACCGTCCAGCATCGCGCCGTTGTTGGAGGCGCAGGCCACCCGGATGCTGTTTGGCATATCCTCGTCCCGGTATTCGACGGTGCCGGGTAAAGCCTCAGCCGCAGCGCCAAACTCCCCTTTCAGACAGGCAAGCGCCGCCTTGATCGCCGCGTTGTCCAAATCGGCAAACTCGCCATCTCCCGCCGACTTGAGATCCTTCACCGAAAGGCCGGCAAGCCGGGCAGCGCTGGGGGGCAGTCCGACCGCGTCGCCGAGCACACGCAGCAGCCGCGCTGCATCGGTGTCCGGCAGCGCGCGGGCCGCCAGGCCGATGCGCAGCGCGATCTCATTGCCGATGGTTGTTGCATTCATGGCACACTCCCGTTCAGGCAGGCACGATACAGTCGTCTTCCATACAAACATCGAGGCACTGCGGCACCTCAAACTCATCTTCGCACTCGGTACAGGTATCCGCTTCGATCTTGTACAAGCCTTTGAACGGCTTGATCGACTTGGTCGGGCATACCGGCTCGCAATCACCGCATGCGGTGCATATCTCGCGTACTATAGACAGGGCCATCTCTATTCTCCTTGGAAAACGGAATTCAGGCGCGTTTGAAACGCAGGGTCGTCGGAAAGGCGGGCTTCGGACTGATCGGGTCGATGTAGTATCTGGAACCGTCGGTCAGCTCAATTTCACCGCCCCACTCAGCGTCGCTGTCGCGCTCCACCGACGCGATCTCCTCCTCCTGATCCTTTTTGGCGATATAGAACAGGAGTCCGCCGTCATCTTTCACTCGAATCATCACATTCGGCATATGCACCTCATTGCCCGGAAGCGGTCAACGGGCCGGCGCCGATCGACGGCACCGGCACCTTTCCGCTAGCGAATCAGATCGTAGTTGTAGTCGGTGGTGCCCATACCGCGCGTCTCTTCGTCGAGACGTTCGAGCACCGTATTGACCAGTGTCTTCAACATATACATCGCGCCTTCGTAACCCAGCGTGGTATCGCGGTGCATATGGTGGCGATCGAAGATCGGGAAGCCGAGGCGGATCAGCGGAACTTCGTACTCCTTCCCCTTGTGCAGCGTGTCGCGCTGAATGAACTTGCCGTACGAATTGCCGATCATGAAATCCGGCTTGTCGGTAAACATCAACGAGCGGAAGTGCCAGAGATCCCTGCCGATATGGACTTCGCTGCTCTGGCCATAAGGGGAGGCTGCCAGAAGTTCCAGCATCGCCTTACGCCAGCGTTTGTTGGCGTGGTGGCAGAGGATCTGGGTCGGTTCCGCGCCGAGCTCCAGCAGAAAGCGGGTCAGGCCCATCACGAAATCCGCGTCTCCGTAAAGGCCGAATTTCTTGCCGTGCAGCCAGGCGTGGCTGTCGGTCATCATATCGACCAGAATGCCGCGTTCCCGGGTGAGCGAGTCGGGGATCGGTTTGCCGGTCAGTTCGGAGACCTTCATCAGGAAATCGTCCGTCGCCGCCAGTCCCATCGGAATGGCAATTTCCGAGGCCGGATGCTTCCAGGTCGCCTTGGTGAACTTGCGGCTCTTTACCGACTGCCAGGGCTGCAGATAGAGCGTATCGATGGCGTTCGGTGCATCCTTCATCTCGTCGATGGAAGTACCGCCGTCAAACATGCGGAACTCGCCGTCGGCCGGCGTATCGAGCACGTCGGTCGGATCGCAAAGGAGCGTGCACTTCACATCCATCTCCGCCAGCATCCGTTTCATCACCCGGTAGTTGCCGAGATAGGTTTCGAAGCCCGGGACGATGTTGATCCTGCCGTTGCTGCCGACCTCCTTGTCATCCATATAGTTGAGCGTGAAGTAACGCTGTATACCCTCGAACATATTGTCCCAGCCGGTGGTGTGGGAGCCGACGAAGCTGGGCGTATGCGCAAATGGGACCGGGAAATCCTGCTCGATATACCCCTCTTTCTTGGCGTTGCCGATGAAGGCGTTGAGGTCGTCGCCGATCACTTCGGCCATGCAGGTGGTCGAGACCGCGATCATCTCCGGCTGGTAGAGCGCCTTGGCGTTCTCCAGCCCGGCGAACATATTCTTCTGTCCGCCGAACACCGCCGCGTCCTCGGTCATGGAGTCGGAGACGCAGGCGATGGGCTCCTTGAAGTGGCGGTTGAAATAGGTGCGGAAGTAAGCCACACATCCCTGGGAGCCGTGCACATAGGGCAGGGTTTTTTCGAAACCGAGCGCGCACAGCACGGCACCGAGCGGCTGGCACGCCTTGGCCGGATTGACGGTCAGCGCCTCGCGGTTGAAGTTGATCTCACGGTATGCCTCGGTCGTGGTCCAATCGAATACTTCCTCGATCTTCTGCTGCGGAAACTTCTCCTCGAACATCTCCTGCTTGCGCGACAAAGTCTCCTTGTACTCCTCCTCCAGGAACAGGGGATAACTCGGTTTGATATCTTCGACAGCCTGACTCATGATGTTTACTCCTCCCGCGCCACCAATCTGTGGACCGGCGGGTCAGATGAATTAAATAGTTCGGTGAAGCTCAGTTGCCTGCCGCGGCGGATTCGGCTGCTTCCCGGCCTTTCAACCAAGGCGCCTGCACATTGCGCCAGCAGGGATTGTTCAACGTCATATCCATGTCGCGGGCAAAGATGGCGAAGCCGTCGTAGCCGTGATACGGACCGGAGTAGTCCCAGGAGTGCATCTGGCGGAAGGGTATGCCCATCTTCTGGAAGATATACTTCTCCTTGATCCCGGACCCGATCAGATCGGGCTTGACCCGTTTGACGAACTCTTCGAACTCGTAGCCGGTGACATCGTCGTAGATCAGCGTGCTCTCTCCCATCTCCTTGATGGTGCGGTCGTAGTCGTCGTTGTGACCGAATTCATAGCCGGTGCCGACCACCTCCATGCCAAGATCCTCGTACGCCCCGATGACATGTCGCGGGCGCAGACCGCCGACGTAGAGCATGACGCGCTTGCCTTGCAGACGCGGACGGTATTTGGCAATCACCGCTTCGTATCCGGCCTGGTACTTTTCGATCACTCGCTCTGCGTTGGCCTGGATGGTCTCATCGAAGAAGCCGGCAATTCTGCGCAGCGACTCCGCGATCTTGGTGGGGCCGAAGAAGTTGTACTCCAGCCAGGGGATGCCGTACTTCTCCTCCATGTGGCGCGATATATAGTTCATCGAGCGGTAGCAGTGAATCAGATTCAGCTTGGCCTTGGGGGTGTTTTCGATCTCCGCAAGAGTGCCGTCGCCCGACCACTGGGCAATCACGCGCAGCCCCATATCCTCGATCAGCGTGCGGGAGGCCCAAGCATCGCCGCCGATGTTGTAGTCACCGATGATGGTCACATCGTAGGGCGTGGCCGCGAAGCTGCTGTCTTTATCGCGGTTGCCCAACACCCAGTCGCGGATCGCATCGTTGGCGATGTGGTGACCCAACGACTGGGAGACGCCGCGAAACCCTTCGCAGCGCACCGGCACCACCGGCTTGCCGATCTCCTTGGCGCTCTTCTTGGACACCGCCTCGATATCGTCGCCGATCAGCCCGATCGGGCATTCCGACTGCACGGTAATCCCTTTACTCAACGGAAACAGCGCTTCGATTTCGGTCACAATCTTCGCGAGCTTCTTGTCGCCGCCGAAAACGATATCCTTCTCCTGAAAATCGGAGGTGAAGTTCATGGTGCCGAAGGTGTTGATGCCGGTGGTGCCGACGTAGTAGTTGCGGCGCCCGGCGCGCGAATACTGACCGCAGCCGACCGGTCCGTGCGAGACATGAACCATATCTTTTATCGGACCCCAGACCACCCCCTTGGAGCCGGCGTAGGCACAGCCGCGAATGGTCATCACCCCCGGCAGGGACTTGCGGTTGGAAGTGATGCATTTCTTCGACTGCTCCACCGTCTGGTCGTTTACGGCAAGATGCTTGGCGCGGTCCTTTTTTGCGCTCTCCGGATATACCTCAAGCACCTCCTGAATGAGGGCTTCGGTCGCTTCGCGTGTCATGGACATAATCGTCTCCTGTGCCCGGCACCACCCATCTGTGGATACTCAGGCGTTGAAATGGAATTTCAGTGTTGCGCCGGCCCTGTACGGCCGGCGCATCTGCTCCGCGGTTCGGCATAGACTAAGCACTGGGGAGATACCAAGTCTGAGCAGCTGCAACTGACTGACCCGCCGCACCGCTGGAACCCGTTGCAAACCCCCGTTGTAAACCCCTTCTAGTACATCAGTTTCCCGATTAGGCTTCGGCCACTGCCTTCTGGCCGATAATGCTCTCGTCCTCCTCTTCCATCAGGCCGAAGTCCATCAGTAGGTCCTCCAGTGCATCCATGGTGATCGGGGTGGGGATGACCATCATCTTGTTGTCGATGATCTTCTGCGCCAGCTCCCGATACTCCTGCGCCTGCTTGGCTTTGGGGTCGTATTCGATGACGGTCATACGGCGAATCTCGGCGCGCTGCACCACGTTGTCGCGGGGTACGAAGTGGATCATCTGGGTGCCCAGCTGGCGCGCCAGCTCGGTAATCAGCTCATCCTCGCGGGCGGTGTTGCGGCTGTTGCAGATCAGACCGGCGAGGCGAACCCCACCGGAGTTGGCGTACTTCACGATCCCTTTCGAGATGTTGTTGGCTGCATACATCGCCATCATCTCGCCGGAGCAGACGATATAGATCTCCTGCGCCTTGTTTTCGCGAATCGGCATCGCGAAGCCGCCACACACGACATCGCCCAGCACATCGTAGAAGACGAAGTCGAGATCCTCTTCGTAGGCGCCCTCTTCTTCGAGAAAGTTGATGGCGGTAATCACACCGCGGCCGGCGCAGCCGACCCCGGGCTCCGGGCCGCCGGATTCGACGCACTTGATATCGCCGTAGCCGATTTTCAGGACATCGTCCAACTCCAGGTCTTCAACCGTGCCCGCTTCGGCGGCCATCTCCATAATCGTGTTCTGCGCTTTGGAGTGCAGAATTAACCGGGTGGAGTCCGCTTTGGGATCGCAGCCGACGATCATGACTTTCTTGCCCAGTTCGGCCAGACCGGCGACAAGATTCTGGGTCGTGGTAGACTTACCGATGCCGCCTTTACCGTAAATTGCACATTGACGCAGTGCCATGGTGAATCTCCTTGCTCATTGTTGAATCGGTTGGTATTTGATGCATAAATCACCTTATATCCGGTGTTCAGCAAACCCTGTGCCAACAGCAGAAGAGATCGTTAAGGCCCTGTTATTTCTGGTTTTATTATGAACAACAGATGATCAGGCCGGGTTGGCTTTGCGACAAACCCGGAAAGAATGTATGGATGACTACCGACAACCGGCACTACCGCCGCCTGCACTCCCCCGCTACGCGTACAACAGCGTGAATCGCTGTAACCTTCCTCCGCTGGTGCTTGGCGGATTGACTTTTCAGCAACATCCCATCCGGCTGCAGCTCGATGGCATCGAACAGCTGCACACGGCGCTGTTCCGCAGCCTCGACGGGATAGACGACGCTGCCGACCGGGCGGAAAATTTCCAGGACTATATGCGCTCCAGCTTTTTGCTGGACCACCTGGATGAAGCGGGACTGGACACCAACAGAGGCAAATCGAGACGGGGAAAAGCGGACTACCTGAGAGTGCTGCGCGGTTGGCTGTTCGATGCCGACGGTATCGAAGGCGCGGTATTGAAGAGCTGGGTTGAATCGCGTTTTGGCCTGCTGCCGCTCAACCACCGCGGACCCCTGGCCGACGCCGAGTCGGACAACTACCGCGGCTATCTGGCAGCACGTGCCAGAGGTCTGTACAACGCCAATGCGCTGGAGTCGCAGCTCGATCTGCTCTACAGCTACTGTCAATACGAACTGCGCAGACAGTTTGCACCGGAAACTCATCTGGAGCTCTACCGCGGTGTCAACCGCATCGACCGGCATCAGGTGCTGCAGCAACCGGCCAGGAACAGCTGCATTCTGGTGCTGAATAACATCAGCTCATTTACCGGCAACCGCGAACGAGCGTGCGAGTTCGGCGACTATATTCTCCAGGCGAGGATACCGCTGGCGAAACTGGCTTATGTGCCGGGACTGCTTCCCAATGCCCTGAAGGGAGAGCAGGAGTATCTGGTTATCGGGGGTGTTTATGAGGTCGGGATGAGTACTTATTAGGATCAACCCTTGTAACAGCTCTTTCGCCAGGCACTTGCCTGATCGCCTCTCATTTTTTACCTGAAACTCAGTTTCGCAGTTTTTGTGCCGCTGCGCGGCGGTTTATTTTGATGTGGGTTTCCGCACCCACGGGCGGGTCCATTTCTTTTGTTCGCCCAAAAGAAATGAACGAAAGAAAACGGCGCCCGACTGTCACGCCCTGCGGGTTCCCTGTTCTGCGAGTAGCGCAGGGCACCCGCAGGGTGGCGTATCGGAGCCATGGTTTTGGTGACTTTTGCCGTAACAAAAGTCACCCGGCTTGCGGGCCGGGACCCGCAATCAAAAAACAGCCGCGCAGCGGCACAATCCCAACAAATATCAAAGCAATCAACCCTCCCCACCAGCCGCAAGCTGCACCCGCTGCAGCCTGGCCAGACGTACGGCACCCGCCTGGTACAGCGCCAGACCGCACAGAATCAACGCCGTACCGAGAATAACGGTCAGCGACAAGGGTTCGTTCTGAATCATATGGCCAAGCAGCAGCGCTCCGACCGGCGTGATCAGGGTGATCAGCGCCACTTGCGTGGCTGCCAGCCGCTGCAGCACAAAGTAGTAAAGCGCAAAACCGAGCACCGAGCCGAAGATCGCCAGATAGAGAATCGAGACGGAAGCTTTCAGTGGCAAATCGATCGGCCAGACTCCGTCGAACAGATACCAGGTCACATCGAACAGCGGCGTCGCCACCAGCAGTCCACCGGCGGTTTGAACGGTGGCCGGGATATCAGCGTTGATCCGCTTCACCATCACCGCACTGATCGAATGCACGATCACCCCAAATAGGATGCCGCACATCCCAAAGAGGACGCCGCTGGAGATTTCGGCACTGCTGCCAAACATCACCAATAACCCGCAGACGCCGAGCAGCATACCGACAACCTGGAGCAGTGTGATCCTTTGTTCTCCCAACCAGAGATAGGCAAACAGCCCGGTGATCAGCGGCGAGAGGCCAAAGACGACCGAAATCCATCCGGAGGGGATGTATTGCGCCGACCAGTAGACGCAAAGCATCGCCAGATAGATGCCCAGACCGGCAGCCAGATAGGCGCGCCGCGCCTGTTTGTCCCAGCGCATACCCTTGCCAAACAGGGCAACGATCAGCAGTGCCAACACAACGCCTATCGTCATGCGGCTGGCAACGCCAAACAGAAAGCCCGGCCCGGCGCCGCTCCACTGAATAGCCAGCGGCGTGGTGGTCCAGACCAGGATGACGCCGATGTAAGCCAGCGGTACCGACATTGTCTCAACTCCTTGTTTACTGCGCGCAAACAAAAAGGCCACAGATTCATTGGAACCTGTGGCCTTTTCAGTGTCTGTTGTAATGCTATTTTATCGCAAGATCACCTCACACTGACCTGTCCACAGGGGATGGCGGGGCGCGCCATACGCCAGGCTGGTACATAGACAGTTTTAAGTTTGAGGTGCGTGTACATGGCGCAAGTGTCTCCGGTATCGGGGAGCCATGTCAAGCAGTGACAGAAAGAAGATAACACGGCCGGGCAGTACTGATTGGCACACCGTGACATTGGAGTTGTAGCTAATCCGACAAGCGACACAACAACTTGAAAATCCTGAAACCCAAACGGTTGATTCAATGCGTAATTGTAAAATGGCCCGGCTCTTGCGTGAGCGATTCTTAAACTAGCCATCCAGGGGGTTTACGACATGGCGGAAACGACTCTGCAGGATCTTGTTGCACAGGCGAGTGGCGGCAAGATTGTACCCTACCTTGGACCGGGCGCGCTGCAGGGAAGCGTCAACCTTGCAACCGGCGAACCGATCCCGGCCGGCAGCGACAGCCTGATCCTCGCGATGAACGGCGGCAAAGCCATGGCGCCCAGATTGATGTACGAATTCCCACGCGCCGCAATGTATGTCGAGCAGAAACGCGGCCGCAACGCACTGCACCGCTTTCTCGATGCGACCTATGGCTGCACGCATTGGAGCCGCTCCCCGCTGCACGACTGGATCGCGGCCATCAAACCCCCCTATGTAATCGACATCAACCGGGATTCACAACTGCAGCAGAGCTATGCCGAGACACCCCATACCCTGATACGCGGAATCTCCCGCATCGGCGGCACCCACTTTCGTTTTCGCATCCACACCTTCGACGGCGAAAGCTACGCAGAGAAGACGGCGGACCAGCAGGCTATCGATCCAAGCCTGCCGATCTTATTCAAGCCGATGGGCAGTCCGCTTCCGGATGCCACCTATATTGCCTCCGATGCCGACTATGTGGATTACATCAGCGAACTGATGGGCGGATTTGCCATCCCCGGTTTCCTGAAAACCCTGCGCCGGGGAAAGAGGTATCTGTTTGCCGGGCTGCGCCTGACGCGGGATACGGAACGCATGGTGCTCTCCGATATCGTATACGCCGCCGGGGAGCCGGCGGGGTGGGCTCTGATTCCGGAGCCGAACGCCAAGGAGCGGCGCTTTTGCAAAAAGCAGAATATCGAACTGATAGAGGCGGATGTCAGTGACCTGCTGACTGCCGCCGGAGCGGCCGGGCGAACGGAGAAAGCCACACACCCCATTCACGATGTCGGCTGTTGACAGACCGCTTGCGCAACGGAGACGCCCTGTCATCGACGGGCAACGTCGATACCCGTTTCCGCCAGTGCCAGCAGCGCCGTTGACTGCTGTTCGCAAGCGTGCCGGACTTGCGCTTTCAGTGCGCTGCGCCATTGCCGGGGAATCGCATCCACGCCATAGCAGGCGCCGGCCAGCATGCCGGCAATTGCACCGGTGGTGTCCGCGTCGCCGCCCCGATTGACGACGTCGACCAGAATATCCTTAAAGCTCTGCTGTGAGAAAAAGGCTTGAAACACCACCTGCAGCGTCTCCACAATCCAACCGCTGGGATTCTCGACGCGGCGCCTGTCGAAACGATAGCCAATGTACTGTTCGACCAGATCCTGGGCAATTATCTGCAGTGCGGATTTCGGTACGCCGCGGAAGGCTGACACCAGCATCTGCAGCACCGCTTCGGTCCCGGCATCGGCCTGCCGATTGTTGTGGGTGACGTGGGACTGCATGCGCGACGCTGCGATGCGTATCTCAGGGGCTGCGTTCCAGTAACAGATGGCAACCGGCAGCGACCGCATACAGGCGCCGTTGCCCGCGTCGTATTCGTTCTCCGGAACAAGCGGTTCGCCGGTGGTACGAAAGTGAACTATCCCCCTTCTGACCGTGTTGCCGATGTCCACCGGCTTGCTGCGCATCCAGTCGCTGAAGGCGGTGGCAACCGATGCTGCATCGACCCCTGGTGTCCTGAGTATCGATGCTCCCAACACCAGGCTCATTTCGGTGTCATCGGTCACCTCTCCCGGTTGCAGATGCAGCCAGCCGCCACCGCAAATCGTACGGTGAGTACCGTAGTTCCGTTGAATTTCCCGCGGAGTGAGAAACTCGGTCGTGGCGCCGAGCGCGTCGCCTACCGCCAGTCCGACATAAGCACCGACGACCCGTTGCTCCAGTGTGATTTCCCGTCTGTCGTATCCTTGCATGGCGCTCTCCGGAGAGGCGGACTGTGTGGACACCTCATTCGGACCCAAAACAGACCGCATAATCTACGCAGATTTCGCAGCTCGGCGAACGGCAGATGGCGACCCCTTCCGCTTCGCACAGCTGTCGGTAGAGGAATTTCTTCCACTTCATATCCTTGTCGTTGCGTTTGGCCAGCGGCGCGAAATTTTCCCACATCAGGCCGGTCAACTGCGCGCGGTTCCATAAGCCAAGATCCTGCCACAGATGGTCGCTGCCCAGACAGCCTGCAGTGACGATATCCGCCATCCATGCCTCGGAGGCGCTCCGGCCGCTGCGATTTTCGAGCAGCAGGTTGCGCAGATCCGCGCTCTCTTCGCTGCGCAGCGGATCGATCCGCTGTTTTTGGGGAACAGACCCGAGCGGGTCGAAGCCGGGGAAATGGTGAGCCAGCATGTCGAAAAAATCCTTTTCCCCCAACCCCAGCCAGGCCGGCATTACACCCAATCCCGCAAACCAGGAGGCGAGAATGCACGCCAGGACCTCCTCTGCCGGCTCGCCCCGACGCGCCGCCATCAACCCGGCATGGAGATCCTGCACCGGTCGATCCGCCACGGCGGCAGCAGTTGTCACAGCGCCTGGTACTCCACCAGAATATCCTCGTCCCTGGGGATAAACTGGCACGCCAGCCGCCACTCGCTGGGCAGATCGTCGACGATCAACCGCTCAAGCTCCTGCTTGCTGATCTTGCCCAGTTCGCGCAGGATCTGTTTCTCCTTCTCTTCGAGATGGTAGCCCATGGGACCGTTGTCGCCGATGTACTTCACGCGGATGACGCAGCTGCCGCACTCGCCGTCGCCGCAATCGAAGCGGATCGGAATCTTGTTGGTCTTGGCTATTTTCAGCACCGTTTCGGTAAAACTGCCGGCCACGGCGTAGACGGTCTTGTCTTTGTAGTCGGGATTGGAAAAGGTAATCAACGGCATATCAGTTCCCCTTTTTCAAATTCGGATTCAAGCGGGTTTCACGCTGCAGTCGCCCAGTATCTGGGCCTGACAGGCAAGCCGGTCATGCCGGCCTGCCATGTTCTCTTTCAGTACCTTCTCCTCCAGCACGGAGGGTACAGTCAGGTTGTTCCAACCTTCCTGAACATGCATCATGCAGGTACCGCAATCGCCTTCGCGGCAACCGTAGATAATCCCGGCGCCGATCTTCTCCGACACCTCGATCACCCGGGTGCCGGCCGGTACATTGACCGTCTGAGCGATATCTTCAAATGTAATTTTTGCTTTCGCCATTTGCATTCACCATTTGGTTAACGTGAAAATTCAATACAAAACAACTTGGCTTGGCCCACTAATTCAAATCGGCAAAGTCGATAATTCGGTTTGCATCAGTGTCACCGGACAGAGCAGCAGCGACATCCCGCCCATACGAACGACAGGCTTCCAACTCATCCTGTGTCGGTATCAATTTGATCCGCAATCCTGCTTGCGGGATCTGCAGCTTAAGCCCGCGCATCCGGTCCTCGATCATGCGCACCGCTTCGCCGCTCCAGCCATACGAACCGAAGGCGCCGCCGAGCTTGCCTTTGAGATCGACCACTGCCAGCGATGAAAGCAGGTCCCATACCGGCTTGACCGCGTCTCCGTTGATCGTGGGGGAGCCGAACAACAGCGCGTCAGCTTCCTCTATCAGGTCGACGAAGGAATCGATCTCGCCGCCCTCCAGGTCGTACAGCGAGACGCGAACGCCCGCCACCCCGCCCGCCCCCTGTGCAATCTCCTCGGCCATGCGCGCGGTGTTGCCGTACGCGCTCATGTAGAAGATAACCAGCGACCGCTCTTCATTGCCGAGTCGATCTGCCAGATTGGAGGTGGAAAGCTCACGATAGCGGGTGACGTAACGCCGGGGGCGTTCGCGCAGAATCGGACCGTGGGCGGGGGCAATCTGGCGCAGCTGCAGCGGCTCGATCATTTGCAGCGCATCCATCACATGACTTTTGAAAGGGCGCATGATGTGCGCGTAGTAGTAGTCGAACGAGAAGCGGAAATCGCCGACGCAGTCGTTGAACAGCCGTTTGTCGCAGAAATGGCAGCCGAACACATCGCCGGAGAAGAGCACCCCCGCCTCTTCCAGATAGGTGCACTGGGTATCCGGCCAGTGCAGAAACGGCGTGTGCAGAAAACGCAGGGTGCGG
The DNA here is from genome assembly GCA_024235255.1 of Chromatiaceae bacterium. Taxonomy (GTDB): domain Bacteria; phylum Pseudomonadota; class Gammaproteobacteria; order Chromatiales; family Chromatiaceae; genus HKST-UBA178. The sequence goes on along the minus strand of JACKMT010000004.1, from coordinate 438,669 downwards.
TCGCCAAGACTCACTCTAGCGCCGGTGTTGACGGTGGTGTATGCGAAATCTCCCGCCGAGGGTTTGAGCAGCGCCTTCAGCATCGAGGTGGCCCGCTGCGAGATATAGAGCTTCGCCTGGGGGGCGCGCTGCATCAATTCCGGCAGCGCGCCGGTATGGTCCGGTTCCAGATGGTTGAGCACGATCGCCTTGATGTCGCGGTAATCCACCTCCGATTCCAGCCGGGCGAAGAACTCTTCGCTGAAGCGCTCCTTGACGGTATCGATTATCGCCGCGCCTGTGCTGCCACGCACGAGATAGGCGTTGTAGCTGGTGCCGTTGGCGCTGCGCAGGATGATATCGAAGGAGCGAAGATGCGGATCCAGCGCGCCAATCCAAAAGACGCCGTCGGCAAACTCCACCGCATCCCGATGGCGCATGACATCGACCTCAGCGTTCATACCGGCTCTCCACAGCGGTGCAGATACCACCAGTGCCACCAGCTCTCGCAACCAGAGAATACCGAATATGGGCAAACCGATTTCACGATCTCGCTCCGTTCCTTATCTCGCCTGTATCTCAGCCATCGCCGCTGGCAAACGTTCCGGCGCGATGCCGGTCAACGAACCGGGCGGATTGGCGGCGACGCCGGACGGATCGAGGATCGCCCCTTCGATAGGACAGATGCTGACGCACTGCGGATCCGCATAGTCGCCATCGCACCCGGTGCACTTGTTTGCATCGATGCTGAAATGGCGGTCGGCCCGATAGATCGCGCGGGCCGGGCAGAGCGGTTCGCAGGCGTGGCAGGTGACGCAGGATTCGATGATCTGGTAGGACACATTGCACTCCCGTCAGGCGCCAATCCGCAGCCGCTCGCTGGGTGTTCTGTGTTCCGCCAGGCCGTTTTTCACCATCTCGTCGTAGACTGCCGCCACCGCGGATTCGATCGGCTCCATCGCGTGTTCGCCGTTCGGCTGGATTCCGGCCGCCTCCAACTGCTCCCAGGGCTCATATCCGATCCTGGAGCAGAGCACCGCTTCACAGCCGTCCAGTGCACGTATGATCCTTGCCAGCGTTGACTCTGCATCACCGCAGTGCTCGCCACCGCTGCAGTAGAGATCGACCTTGCGATGACCGATAAAGCGTACATCGGTCGGCGAGGCTTCGTAGACCAGAAACGCTCGGGCATGACCAAAGTGCTGATTGATCACTCCGCCGCCGCTGCTGGCCACGGCCATCAGCACCGGACGCGTCTCCCGCTGCGATCGTTTGATGGCGGAGACGGCGACAAACCGCTCCCCGGAATGGTGTTTCTGCGCCTCCCGGTTGGCTTCGATGGCGGCGTGATACTCGGCGCGCTGCTGCATCGCTGCGGTATAGTCGATCTCCATCTGCTCGACCTTTTCCATGCAGAACTCGTCACCCCGCTCCTCACCCAGCATACCCACTGCGTCGGCCCGGCACTGGCGGCAGTGCCGCATCATGTTCATGTCACCGGCGCACCTGTCCTGCAGCCGTTGTAGCTCTGTGTGGGTCGGACCGCGCTGACCCATTACACCGTAGAAGGTGCCGTGCTCCGCCTCGGCGATCAGCGGCATCACGTTGTGCAGGAACGCACCTTTTGCCTTGACCACCCTGCTCACCTCCTCCAGGTGTTGGTCATTGACGCCGGGGATCATCACCGAATTGACTTTTACCAGTACACCGCGTGCGCTCAGCATCGCCAATCCCCGCTGCTGCTGTTCGATCAGAATTGCGGCTCCTTTGCGTCCTTTGACGCGACGGTTGTTCCAGAACACCCAGGGGTAGATCATGGCGCCGATGTCGGCATCGACACAGTTGATGGTAATGGTCACATGATCGATATTGAGCCGGCACAGCGCCTCCACATGATCGGGCAGCGTGAGGCCGTTGGTGGAGACGCAAAGCTTGATGTCGGGCGCCTTCTCGCTGAGCCGGCGAAAGGTCTCAAAGGTGCGTTCGGGATTGGCCAGCGGATCGCCCGGTCCGGCAATGCCGAGCACGCTCATCTGCGGAATGGCGGCGGCGACCGCCAGCACCTTCCGCACCGCCTGGTCGGGCGTCAGCAGTTCGGACACCACGCCCGGGCGCGATTCATTGGCGCAGTCGTACTTGCGGTTGCAGTAGTGGCACTGGATGTTGCACGCCGGCGCCACCGCCACGTGCATGCGGGCATAATGGTGATGTGCATCTTCCGAGTAACAGGGATGATTGTGCACCTTCTCGCGTATCTGCGCCGACAGGTGCGACAGCTGAGCGCTGCTGCCGCCGCAGCCGGAAACAGTGCATCCGGCTGCGCCATCATCCGTTGCTTGACCAATCAACTGCAACGCCATCTCCGCGTCTCCCATTCAATACCCTGCACAAAGTTTCAAGCAGCTCCTGACAGCTGTTAATGCAAACGTTGTGCCCGCTTGGCGATGGCGTCTATATCATTGATTTTCTGCCGCTATTGTTAACGGAAGCTAAGGATTTGTCGGGAACGCAACAGCCCAGGTTGCATGCACTGTGCGGTTCTCTACAGCCCGCCCCGAAAAATTTTTCGAAGATCCCGTGATTCAACCAATGACAGCGTCACGCTGCGGTTTGGATGTAACGAAACCATTCATGGGTAATCGGTGATTGGATGAGAGCCAAACACTTCCCGTTATATCTGCCGCACTTTGATATTCAGCGTCTGAATCCGGTAGCCGATCTGACGCGGCGTCATGCCGAGCAGGCGTGCCGCCTTCGCCTGTACCCATCCGGCCTGTTCGAGTGCTGCAATGACGCGCTCCCGTTCATCCAGATCGGGATCATCCAACTCAATCCTGCTGCCGCCACCGCCGGAGGAGAGCGATGAAAACCCGGACTGCAGCCCGGTCAGGCTGATGGCGTGGCTGTCGATCCGGCCCTCTTCGCTCATTACCGCAGCACGCTCCAGGCAGTTCTCGAGCTCCCGTACATTACCCGGCCACTCATAGTGCATCAGCGGCCCCAGTGCACTCTCCTCCAGCACCAGCTCACGTCCCTGGCTCCCGCCGATCTTGGCCACCAGAAAACTGACCAGATCCGGTATATCCTCGGGGCGTTCGCGCAGCGGCGGCATATGGATCGGCATGACATTGAGCCGATAGTAGAGGTCCTCCCGGAAGCTGCCCTGCTGCACCGCCGACTCCAGATCCTTATTGGTGGCAGCGACGACCCGCACGTCGATCGCAAGCGTTCTGCCGCCGCCAACCCGTTCAAATTCACCCTCCTGCAGCACCCGCAGCAGCTTGGCCTGAAAGGCAGGCGAGATTTCGCCAATCTCGTCGAGAAAAAGCGTACCGCCGTGCGCCTGCTCGAAGCGTCCCTTGCGCTGACTGATGGCTCCGGTGAAGGCCCCTTTTTCGTGGCCGAAAAGCTCCGACTCCAACAGCGAATCGGGCAGTGCGGCGCAGTTGAGTTTGACGAAGGGTCCGTTGGCACGCGGCGAATTGTAGTGGATTGCGTTGGCGATCAGCTCCTTGCCGGTGCCCGACTCGCCGCGCACCAACACCGTGGTGTTCCACTTGGCGACCAGGCGTATCTGATCAAACACCAGACGCATGCACCGGGTGTGCCCGACAAGCTTCGAAAAGCCATGCTCGCCGCGCACTTTGCGGCGCAGCGAATCGCGCTCGCTCCTCAACTCCAGCTGCTCAACCTCGACACTCCTGGCCAGACGCACGCTCTGTCCGACCAGGTTGGCTACCATTTCGAGAAACCGTGTCTGTCTGCTGCGCTGACTGGTGCCGCCGGACGGCTGCGCCGCCAGCACCCCTGCAGTCTGGTCGCCGATTGAGATCGGTGTGCCGATAAGCGGCAGACGGGAGTCGTATACTCCCAGCCGGTCAAGGAAGCGCGCATCGTCCGCGAGCCGCTCGATCACCAGCGAGTCGCCGCTGTGAATAACGGCGCCGATGATCCCCTCGCCGGGTTTATAACGCACCGGATCGACCGGCGCGGGGTTGGCATGCAGCGCGGTCACCAGCAGCTCGCCGCTGCTTTCGTCTTTCAGTGCGATCATGGCGTGCCGCATATCGTTCAGATCATTGAGTGTCCGCAACACTTCCTGCAGCGTCTCGCGGAAATCGAGCGAGCGGCTCAGGATCTGACTGACCTGGTAGAGACTTTCAAGTTCCGTCTCCATGATGGAACGTTCGTGGCGATCCCGCTTCCCACTTTCGTCTTCAGCCAGGTTCATCGCTCAACCCCCCTCCCGCTCCGTTAACGGGAAGCCTGACAAAAACGCGGCAGCCGCCATGAAAGTCAGCGTCGATCTCAACGCCGCCGTCATGACCGAGCGCAACCTCCTGCGCCAGCGTCAACCCCATACCGGCGTGGGTTCCCGCCTTGCGCCAGCCGCAAAAAAAGGGTTCAAACACCTTGAGACGCATCGCTTCGTTGATGCCGGGTCCGTTATCTATCACCTCGATGACCAGCTCCCGATTCACCAGCCGGGTCTGCAGCCGCAGTTCACGATAGTCACGACGTGATTCGTTGACCGCCTGAATCGCATTATCGATCAGATATTTGAAGAGTCCGCGCAAGGCGTTGGTTCGGCCGATCATCGGCGGCAGCACTGCTGCGGGACGCCAATCCAATACCATTCCGGATGCCAGCAGCCGCTCGGTCGAGAGGCGCACCACTTCGTGCAGAATCTCGTTGATGTTCACCGTCGTCATCTGCTCGGCGGTGGGACTGGGCAGCGCTGCGTGCAGACTCTCCATCACTCTGTCGCTGCTTTGTAGGGCGTGCCTCAGCGCCTGCCGCAGTCCATTCTGGTCTGCGCCTGTCTCCGGCATCGAGAGCGCCGCCCGAATGATGTTGAGCGGCTCCTGTAACTTGAAGATCGATGCGGAGATCGCCTCGCGCATGGTCTGTACCATCTGTTGTTCGGCGATGCTGGTTCGCAGCATGTTCAACCGCGCGTCGTTGATTCGCCGGCGACTTCCGGTAACCTCGATGGCTGTCAGCAACAGACAGCAGCGGGTCTGCTCAGGTTGCCGAAAGTAGCTTTGCGCCGCATCGTCCAGTTCGGCCACGCGTACGCCTGAGCAGATGAACCAGCGCGGCGATGCGCTGCCGGAGGGATCGAGCCGCACATCGATGTTGGTAAAACCCTCCCCAGCGCGGCAGGCGCTCATCAGGTCAAATCCGATCTGCTGCTCCAATGCATTCAGGAACATCTCGGCCGGTTCCATACCGCGAAAATCGCCCAACAGCGCCTTGTAGGCGTGATTGTCCAGCAGCACCTTGCGCTCGGCGGTTATCATTGTCACCACCATCGGTGCGGCATCCAGCGCTGCTTCGGTCAGGCTCTTCTGAAAACTCAAACGCCGTTCAAGTTGGTGCAGTTCTGTAATGTCCCGGTGCATGGCGAGGTAGTAGGCGATGGCTCCCTGGTTGTCGAGCACCGGGGAGACGACCAACTCGGCGAGGTACCCCTCGCCGCCCTTCTTATGGTTCACCAGCGTGCCGCGCCAAACTTTCCGGCGCTTGATCGAGTCCCATAAATCCTCGTATACGCTGTCGGGTGTGGAGCGGCTCGACAGCACCGATTCGTTGTGGCCGATCACCTCGCCGCGCGCATACCCGGTCAACAGCTCAAACGCGCTGTTTGCATAAACGATTTTGGCTGTCGGATCAGTGATCGAGATCGCCACCGGCGCCTGCTCCACGGTCTCCAGAAACAGCTTCGGCGGCAGGTGCTGCATGGACCCGAATGCATCGAACGCTTCGATAATCTCAACCGGCGTACCTTCCGGCGGCGACGCCAGGAAACTGCTGATAGCATCGACTATCTCAGCGCTTGCTGGCGAGGATTTTGTCTGGATCATGGTCCTGGATTCCTTTGCTGTGAAAGAGTCGAATAGATAACATTCTGCAAAACGCATACCATCTGCACAGGCTCACAGACCGACCCTTTTCCGCAGCTGCTGTCGGCAACACGACAATGCGGCCGGTAAGAACTGTACCAAACCCTACAAACTCCAAAGCCCGACCGCTTCTGCAATCGCGAATTCCCTTTTTTGTTTTTGCCGGCTGCCCATCCGCACGCTTGAATTAATACGGGATTTCAGCGCGATAGGGATGCCCCAACAAGCGGTCGATCGCTGTTGGGAACTCGCCGCAAATTGCCTGGCATATTTTTTGACTGAAGAGAGTTATCTTCTCATTCGGGCAACGATAAAGCCGATGAAATATCTACTGATCATCCTCTCCACCGCACTGGTCAACAACGTGGTGCTGGTCAAATTTCTCGGCCTGTGCCCAGTCATGGGCGTCTCCAGCAAACTCGACTCAGCGCTCGGCATGGGCCTCGCCACCACTTTTGTCCTGACCCTGGCCGCGCTCGCCGGCTGGCTGCTGGAGCATTTTGTACTGCTCCCGCTGGACCTCGGGTTCCTGCGCATTCTCACTTTTATTTTGGTAATTGCGGTGGTAGTGCAGTTCACCGAGATGGCCATGCGTAAAACCTCACCGGCGCTCTATCAGATGCTGGGTATTTTTCTGCCGTTGATCACCACCAATTGCGCGGTGCTGGGTGTCGCCCTGCTCAATGTGCAGCAGGAGAACAGCTTGCTGCAGAGCCTGCTCTACGGATTCGGTTCGGCTTTAGGGTTCACGCTGGTTTTGGTCGTGTTCGCCGGCCTGCGTGAACGCTTGGCACTGGCCGCGGTACCGGCGGCTTTCAGCGGTGCGCCTATCGCCTTTGTTGTTGCCGGACTGTTGTCACTGGCATTTATGGGATTTGCCGGACTGGTCACTCAGTAGGGGGATAGCTTGATGATTTACGCGATATTCGTTATTGCAGCGCTGGGGGCGGTTATGGGAACGCTGCTCGGCATCGCCGCGAAGTACCTGGCGGTGGCGGGCAATCCGCTTGCCGGCGAGATCGAAGCGCTGCTGCCCGGCTCCCAGTGCGGCCAGTGCGGTTATCCGGGTTGTGCGCCGGCGGCGGCAGCGATGGCAAAGGGGGAGGCGCCGGTGACATTGTGCCCGCCCGGAGGCCGTGGGTTGGTCGCGGCATTGGCGGAAAAGCTGGGAGTGAACGTGGATCTCTGCGACGTGGAGGAGAAGCAGCCTCTGGTTGCGTTCGTTCATGAGCACCTCTGCGTGGGCTGCACCAAGTGTTTCAAGCGCTGTCCCACCGACGCCATCCTGGGCGGTCCCAAACAGATCCATGCCATATTCCCCGACGCCTGTACCGGCTGTGAGAAGTGCTTCGAGGTCTGCCCGACCGAGTGCATTGAGATGCGCCCCATGCAAGCCACACTGCAGACCTGGTATTGGCCGGAACCGGCCAGAGCTGCCTGACAGGGATACCCGAAATGATCAAGCTATTCAAGATACGCGGCGGTGTACATCCGCAAGACCGGAAGCAACTGAGCGCCAACCAGGCGATCGAAAACCTGCCGCTGCCGCCGCTGCTGCACATCCCATTGCAACAGCATATAGGCGCACCCGCCGAACCGTTGGTAAGACGCGGTGAAACGGTGCTGAAGGGAGCGCTGTTGGCGCGCAGCCAGGGCGCCATCTCGGCACCGGTACATGCTCCCACTTCCGGCCGCATCATGGGCATCGGCGGTTTTCCTGCACACCACCCCTCCGGCCTCTCGGTGCGAACCATCACGCTGCAGCCCGACGGCAATGATGCATGGGTCGACCACCTCGACCCGGTGGCCGATCCGTTTACGCTGCAACCGGATGATATCGCCCGGCGGGTGGCGGAGGCAGGTATCGTCGGCATGGGCGGCGCCACCTTCCCCGCCGCGGTAAAACTCAATCTGAGAAACCGCTACGCATTGCATACGCTGGTGATCAACGGCGCCGAGTGCGAACCCTACCTCACCTGCGACGACCGACTGATGCGGGAACAGCCGGATGAGGTGCTTGACGGCGTGCTGATTCTGGCACGGGGGTTGGGAGTGGAACGGATTCTCTTTGCCATCGAAAACAACAAACCCGAAGCCTTTGCGGCAATGAACTCCGCGGCGCATGCATATTCCCAGGTGGAGGTGGTGGGCCTGCCCACCCGCTACCCGATGGGTTCGGAGAAACATCTGGTGCAGACACTGACCGGCAGAGAGACGCCGGCGCGCGGACTCACCGCCGATATCGGCATCGTGGTGCAGAACGTCGCCACCGCGCTGGCGGTGCATGAGGCGCTGCGGCATGCGCGGCCTTTGATCTCGCGCGTCATGACCGTGTCCGGCGGAGCGATTCGCCAGCCGCGTAATATTCACGTGCCGCTGGGCACCCCACTCTCCTCCCTGATCGACTTTTGCGGGGGTTTCAAACAGAAACCGGCACGGCTGATCAGCGGTGGTCCAATGATGGGTCAGCCGGTGCCGAGCATCAGGGTTCCGGTGGTCAAAGGCAGTAACGGACTGCTTGCACTGACCGAAGAGGAGGTGCGTTTACGCAGCGAGATGCCCTGCATCCGCTGCGCCAGTTGCGTTCATGCCTGTCCCTGCGGACTGTTGCCGTTGGATATGGCCGCGCAGATCCGTGTCGGCAGCCTCGACGCATCGGTAAACCTTGGACTGCTCGACTGCATCGCCTGCGGCTCCTGTGCATATGCCTGTCCCTCGCATATCCCGCTGGTACACTACTTCAACTACGCCAAGGGCGAACTGGCGGCAAGACAGCGCGCACAGCACAAGCAGAACGAGACAAAACGGCTGATCATCATCCGCAAAGCCCGTATGGAGGCGCTCAAACAGGCCAAACACGAAATGATGATGAAACGGAAGCGCGAGCTGGCCACGGCCAAACAACGCAATACCGAGACCCCTTCCACCGAGGTCGGTGCATGATCGAGGAGAGACCGGCACCCGGCCCCTACACCCATGCCGGGACCAGTGTAAACCGCATCATGCTGCTGGTGATGCTGGCGCTGGCGCCCGCTACCCTGCTCGGCTTTTACCTGTTTGGCTGGCCGGCGATACTGCTCTTTCTGACGACGCTGCTTACAGCAGTACTGGCCGAGATGTTGGCACTGAAGCTCGCTGGTAAACCGGTGCGCAAATTCCTTCTGGATGGCTCGGCGCTGCTGACCGGCTGGCTGCTGGCGATGACATTGCCGCCCTGGGCACCCTGGTGGACCGGTGCGGTGGGCGCCTTGATTGCGATACTGATCGGCAAGCAGGTGTTTGGTGGCATCGGCCAAAACCTGTTCAACCCCGCCATGGTGGCGCGGGTGGTGCTGCTGATCTCCTTTCCGTTGGAAATGACACTGTTCCAGCAACCGTTGCCTTTGTGCTCGGCGTCGGCACCGGGATTCATCGATAGCTTGGCCATTAGCTTCGGGAACTACACTCCTGTCGATGCCGTCAGCAGCGCGACGCTTCTGGGGCAGATCAAAACCGAGCTGGGCCGCGGCGTGCCGTTCGATCGAGCTGCACTGGATGCCGGCAGCCTATGGCGATCGAGCTGGGGAGATGTTGCCGGCAGTATGGGCGAGACCTCCGCACTGTTGCTGCTGACGGGGGGATTGTTGCTGATCTACAAACGCATCATTACCTGGCACATTCCCTGCGCCATGTTGGGCACCCTGGCGCTGCTGGCGGCGCTGTTCAATCTGATCGATCCGGTCCGGTATGTCGATCCACTGACCCACCTGACATCGGGCGCAGCCGTTCTCGGTGCATTTTTCATCGCCACGGACCTGGTGACATCGCCGGTCTCCCGGCAGGGTCAGCTGCTGTTCGGTGCCGGCTGCGGACTGCTGGTCTATGTGATCCGTACCTGGGCCGGCTATCCGGAAGGCGTCGCTTTTGCCGTGCTGCTGATGAACGCCTGCACGCCGCTGATCGACCACTATCTGAAGCCGCGCATCTATGGTCGGGACAGCAAGGGCGAGCCGCTCAACTACGTTGAATCCGCGAGTGGTGATGAGCGATGAACGCACCGAGCGTCGCATTTCGCAAGCGCATCCTGTACCAGGCTCTGCTGCTGGGCGGTTTCTCGACCCTGGCCACAGCCATGCTGGTGGCGGGGAATATCGCCACACGGGGAGCGATTTTGGAACGTCAGCAAGAGGATCTCTTAAGCTCGCTCAATCAGGTGGTGCCGGCAGCACACTACGACAACAACCTGCTGGACTACCCGCTGCGCCTGCCCGGCCGCTCGGGCAAGATGCTGACCGTCTACCGGGGCACCAGGGGAATGCAGATCAGCAGCCTTGCCTACGAGATTTTCGGCCAGGGGTACGGCGGCGAAATACGGCTCATCTTGGGACTGGATGCTGCCGGAAGAATTCTCGGCGTCCGGGTTCTCGCGCATGCCGAGACACCGGGATTGGGCGACAAAATCGAAGTGGAAAAGAGCAGCTGGATACTGCAATTCAACGGGCTCTCGCTGGATCACCCACCGCAGCGGGAGTGGAAGGTGACAAAAGACGGCGGACGGTTCGATGCATTCAGCGGCGCCACCATTACACCGCGCGCAGTCTTGCAAGCGATCGAGGTCGGGCTGTTGTTCCACCGGGAGCATTACACTGAATTGCACAATCCACCGGCTATTTTTAACGCATCTGTCGCAAGCGATGAGGCACCCAAACATGAGTAACCAATATACGAGGATCGCCAGAGACGGCCTTTGGGACAACAACATCGTCCTGGTGCAGGCGTTGGGGCTCTGCCCGCTGTTGGCAGTCAGCGGCACCGCCACCAACGGTCTCGGCATGGGGATGGCATCCACGGCGGTGATGATTGCTTCCGGACTCTTGATCTCATCGGTGCGCGGCATAATCACGCCGCAGGTGCGCATTCCGATATTTGTGCTGATCATTGCCGTACTGGTGACGCTGGTCGATATGTCGATGAACGCCTGGGTGCATGATCTGCACAAGATGCTGGGGCTGTTTATTCCGCTGATCGTCACCAACTGTGCCATCCTCGGCCGCGCTGAAGCATTCGCGTCGCGCAACAGGATGCTGCCCGCACTGTTTGACGGTGCGATGATGGGGCTGGGATTCACGTTGGCACTGGTGCTGCTGGGCGCCTGCCGTGAGATCGTCGGCAGCGGCACCCTGTTCGCCAATGCAGCGCTGCTGCTGGGCGACTGGGCGTCTTCGCTGGAGCTGGTGCTGATAGCCGATTACCATGGGTTTCTGCTGATCATTCTGCCGCCAGGCGGCTTTATTGTGCTCGGTGTTCTGCTTGCCGGAAAGCGTCAGATCGATCGTGCGTTGAGCGCGCGCAGCCGCTCCGTACTGCTGCAGCCCTCCGCCTCCTGACCGGCGACTCGCACCGAACCAGCTGCAGCCGAAGAGGAGTAAATATGAACATTGGTGTCGCCTACTCAGATAAATTCAAACAGCTATGGATCAAACTGGAGGTGCCGGATCGAAGTACCGTGCGTGAGATCATCGAGCACTCCGGAATGCTCAGGAAATTCCCTGAAATCAATCTTGATCGGCAGCAGGTAGGCGTGTTCGGCAAGATCGTAAGACTCGATTCGGTCGTTGCCGAGGGAGATCGAGTCGAAATCTATCGGGAGATCACCGCTGATCCGGAACTTGTCGAAAGGCGGGATGAGTAGTCCGATCGCATGCCAATAACCGGAGTCCGGTAAAGTGACAATACCTGAACCGCAAAAACGTTTTCGGCAGTAACAAACAGCCCCTCGCCGCAGGCCACAGCGATTCAGCCGGCTTTCCGTTGGCCGGCTTTCTGGCAACCGGCTACCGCCATGCTGTCAGGCGACATCACCCATCGCATGATCTTGTGAGACGCAGGCAGCGTGCCCCGAACAATGCACACACTCAGCATGACAGATGGTGTATTCGAGGTCGTGCATTCGGATGAAATCCATGATGTGTACGAAGCCGTTCTCGCACTGCCGCCAGAACGCTTTGCTGATGTGAATTTCACGATTCTGTCCATCTTTCCAGACGATGCTATGCCTGAATAGTCTTGCTACTGATCGGCCAGCATTGCGGTCCAGTGTTGACTACGCGCGCAACCGGACTGCTCTGATGTAACGCTGTCACATTTATTCAGGTTAGCGCGCACTTCAATATCGATAACCAGGGTCTTCAAGTGCCGCCTTTTTGCTCTATTCCAACTGTCATAGAAGCTACAAAAAGGGCGATCAATGTCGCATTTCCACCATACTGCACTACGCAGAGTAACCAGATAATTTGCACCAATGTGTGATATTTGACGAAGGTCGCTATTCGACAACAGGTCCTTGTCGTATAGCTGGAGTCAGCTTTTTTTAGGTAGACCTTTTCTCTGGAAGATCTGCAGACCACTGCTATTTACAAATCTGTGCTGGTTCTCAATTCGGCAATTGGGTGCGTTTATTTTTACTTTGTAGGATGCCAGTATTTGCTTCCAAGCATGGTGCCCGACAAGCATCCGGATTTTCCTGGAGACCAACCGATGATCAAAACAATTCAGCAGTATGTCAGGTCAATGCACGCTAGCCCGGGCCTGACCAGTCATGCCTGCTATACCTGTGCCCTGCTTCTTCTGGCTGTTTCAGCGCAAGTCCAATCGGCTGTCTGGGATCCGCGCGAGATCGAAGTGTTGAATATCGTCAATCTGCAGCGCGGCTTTCACTCGCTGAACAGTCTCAACGCAGATGACCGTCTGCATGCAGCGGCGCTGGGCCACTCGCAGTCGATGTCCAGCAACAACTTCTTCAGCCATACCACGCTAAGCGGCCCGGGTATCGGCAGCCAGCCGGCGGGCCGGATCGCCGCCGCCGGGTATGACCTCTCCCCACCTTCCGCTTCCGGGGAAAATATCGCCGCCGGACAAGGGTACTTGCTGGGCGCCACACTAACGCAAATGACGGCGCTCGATGCCGCCAGGGACGTGATGTACGGCACCACCGTCCTGTCGGAGCTGTCTGATTTCTTCGGTGTCGCATTCTCCTCCTGGGAGATGGTGGGCAGCAGTCAGAGCGATGCCGACTGGAGCAGCTGGGATCAGGGATGGATGGGGAGCAACGGGCACCGACACAATATTCTCAACAGCCTGTTTAACGACTTGGGCGTAGGATACGTCTGGGAACCCGACGATACCGCCCCAATCGCGTTGGATAACGGGCAGTCCGTTAACATACCGTTCAGAACCTATTGGACCCAGAACTTTGCCGCCGGGGATACCCAGGTCGTGCCATTGCCAGCGGGTGTCTGGCTGTTCGTCTCGGCACTGCTGGGCATGGCTGCAGTACGACGCGGAGCGCGCCGGCATGCACCAACATAGACTTGACAATCCAGTTTCCAATCCACTGCTCAAATAAGTGGTCTAAACAACCAAGGCGTCGGCAGCAATCGCTGATATTGACTGATACCGACTCCTGCGGAGCACAGGGACCAACCGTTCCGCACTCACGCTTTATAAAAAATATACCCCCAGTGTGACGGCAGCTGCAGGCCAAAGCGCCGGTTGTGCACATGGGCGATCCATTGTGGTTCGCTGAGCAGCTCCCGCCACGCACCATCCTCCGGGAACGCCAGTTCCAGCCAGTGGCTGTCGGCGGAAAAGTTCAACGCGACGACCGCCTGCTGCAGACTGCCGTCGGCAGCGGTGCAGTAGCGCCGGTAAACCAGCAGCTGGCGTGCGGTGTCGACGCCGACGCCGGCCGGATTGAAGCGGCTCTGCCACTCCTCCCAGTAGTCCGGGTAAAAACCGTCCGCGCGCAGCACTTGGTAGTCCTGGCGCAGATGCAGCAGCCTGCGGTAGAGCGAGAGCAGCGGACCGCCGATGTTGTCGCCGGTGTAGCTCCAGTGCAACGGCCGCGGCTGCACGCGCCGCCCGCTGCCGTGGTCGTCCTCCGGCATCCAGTGGTCCTCGGCAAACTCCTGGCCGTTCTGCACCATCGGCGCACCCGGCGCGGTGAGCATTGCGATCACGTAGGGCTGGGTGCGGTACCACTCCAGTGCCCCGGCGTTGTTGCGCGCACCGGCCTGCCAGTTCACGTGCGCATGATCGTGGTTGCCAAGGTAAATCGTCGGCACCTTACCGCTGCCGCTCAGGTAGCGATTGTTGTTCAGCGCATTCAACAGCGCGGGCTGGATGCTGCTGTGCCAAAGGCCGTCGAAACAGTGACCGTACAGTGCGTTGTCCCAGTAGCTGCTGGCATGGGTGTTCAGTGTCACGTCGACGGCTTCCATATTTAGGTGTTCAAGCGTTTGCGAAAAGTGCTGTTCACCGGCTGACGTGATGTGATTGTCGATTTCGGCCATCAGCATCGGCAGACCGCGGTTATCACCCTTGTGATAGAAGTTGACGGTGTTGTCGAAGCGGATGCCGTCGATATGAAAGTTGTCGATCCAGTAGCGGCAGACATCGAAAATCAGTTCGCGGGTGCAGGCGTTGTTGAAGTCCAGGTCCTGCAGGCCGCTGAATTCACCGTAGAAGGCGCCGGTATACGGACAGTCGGTGTCATAGTTTTTATAGAACGCTTTGTATGGAAAGCCGGTGTAGACGTGGTTGAACACGCCGTCCATGATCACATGGATGCCGCGCTGGTGGCATTCGCTGATCAGCCGCTTCAGCCAGGAGAGTTTTTCGGCCGGATTGTTCAGGTCGTTGGCATAGCGGTAGGCGACCGAATAGTAGAGCGACGGCGTGTAGCCCCAGTTGAAACGCTTGTCGTTCCAGGCCGTCCAGGGCATGAACAGGATCGCATTGAAGCCGGTGTCGACGAGGTAGTCCAGCTGGTCGCATACCGCGTCCAACGGTGCGCGCAAACCGCGGTACTCGGCGGTGAAATCGTCGATCATCATTTCATAGATGACCAGATCGCGCAGCGGTTTGCGCCCGCCGGCGAGCGGTGCAATCACATTGTCCGCCGGCTGGCTGCCGCCGACGACTACCGCGGCGTTCATGTCGTCCTCGCCGCCGTAGCGCGCGCAGGGATCGCTGACCCAGCGATTGGGCTCATTCGGATCGGTGTAGCTGACGACATATTTATACTGGTAGAAATGCGCCGTCAGGTCGCATGGTGTGGTCCAGCTCCAGATCTCGCCTTCGGCATGCGCGCTGCGGCTCATCGGCGCGGCACTGGCGGGATCCCAATTTGTCTGTCCCAGCTGCTGCTGGAAGTCGCCGCAGACACGAATCGACTTGATGAAGTGCTGCAGTCCGTTAGCCTCTTGCGGAAAGAAAATACGGAACTGCACCCTGCCGCCCGAGGCGCCACCATCGACCTGCCAAGCACCCATTTTCTCGTGCATATATTGCATCGTGTATCTCCTTTTACATTTGTTCCGTTGGTCCCGCTGCTATTATGGATCAGATTAAACAGGGTGCATGGGAACTGTTTCATGAATTTTTCTCTTTACCTGACATCACGCGCCACTGGAATTGCGAGACATGCTACTGCCAGCAATCCTCAGCAGACCAGCAAACCCTGACCATTTCCATAACAATGAAAAACCGCCCCAACCGTGAGGCAGGGGCGGTTCGCTCGTCGATCAAGCGCGCGGTTGTCTGACAATCCTCCGGTAGCCGGAGGGTCGGTCTGGTTTAATGCGCGGCCGCTGTTGCGGCACCCACGCCCGTCTGCGCGCGCACAAACTGGTCAGCGAAAGCAGCCCGTTCCAATTCAGCAGCTATACTCCGATCCAGCTTCGACACCAGGATAATGGCAAGGAAAGCCAGTGGCATCGAGAACAGTGCCGGCTGCGTATAGGGAAAAATCGGCTCGGCGTAACCCAGCACCGATACCCAGACAGACTTGGACAACACTACCAGTGTCACCGCCGAGAACAGCCCCAGGTAACCACCGGCAATGGCACCGCGGGTGGTCAGCCCCTTCCAGTACATCGACATGATCAACACCGGAAAGTTGGCGGAAGCGGCAACACCGAATGCCAAAGCAACCATGAAGGCGACATTCATTTTCTCGAACAGAAGACCCAGAACTACAGCGATGATGCCCAGCCCGATAGTGGCAAACCGGGAAACACGCAGTTCTGAGATTTCCGAAGCTGTGCCCTGCTTGATTACACGGGAGTACAAATCATGTGAAATGGCCGACGCACCTGCCAGTGCCAACCCTGAGACCACCGCAAGAATTGTTGCAAACGCTACCGCTGACAGGAAGCCCAGCAGCATGTCGCCGCCGACGGCTTTAGCCAGATGCATCGCCACCATGTTGCCTCCGCCGATGATCTTGCCGCCAATCTGGCCCTCTTCGAAGAAGTTCGGATTCTGACCGACAATCACCACTGCACACAGACCCAGCAGCGCGACCACGTTAAAGAAATAGGCCACAATCCCCGAGGCATAGAGCACAGACTTGCGCGCCTCCTTGGCATTGGTGACGGTGAAGAAACGCATCAGGATATGCGGCAGGCCGGCGAGACCGAACATCAATCCGAGCCCGAGTGAGATGGCAGTTACCGGATCGGCCAGCAGATTGCCCGGATTCAACAGTTTGACACCCAGTTTATGCACCCCTATGGCACGGGTGGTCAGCTCCTCGAAACTGAAACCGAACTGCGACATGGCCAACACCATGACCAGCGTACCGCCGAACAACAGCATGCCGGCTTTGATGATCTGCACCCAGGTCGTTGCCACCATGCCGCCAAAGGTCACGTAAACCATCATCAGCGCACCGACGATAACCAACGCAATGCCGTAATCCAGGCCAAACAGCAGTTTGATCAACTGACCCGCACCCACCATCTGGGCAACCAGGTAGAAACAGACCACCACCAGCGAACTGATGGCAGCCATGGTGCGCACTTTGCCCTGATTGAGGCGGTACGACGTAATATCGGCGAAGGTGAAACGGCCCAGGTTCCTGAGACGTTCGGCCATCAGGAACAGTATCATCGGCCAACCGACGAAAAAGGCGATCATATAGATATAAGCATCCACCCCCTGGGTATACATCATCGCTGTCAGACCCAGCAGTGTGGCGGCGGACATATAGTCACCCGCAATGGCCAAACCATTTTGCGCCCCGGTTATGCCACCACCGGCAGTGTAGAAATCGGCCGTGGTCTTGGTTCGATTGGCGGCCCAATAGGTGATCCCGAGTGTAAGCAGTACAAACACCACGAACATGCCGATAGCGTTGTAATTGATCGCCTGCTTGACGGTCGGTCCGATCGCGTCGCCCGCCAGAACTGCATTCGAGAGCAAGCCTATGGAGAGTGCCGCAAGGCAGTTGAAGTACGTTGCTCGCTTCATCATCTATCCCCCCAGGCAGCAGAGACGATCTCCTTGTTCAGGTCATCGAATTCACCATTGGCACGGCGTACATACAGCAGCGCCAGGAACCAGAAAACGATGAACTGGAACAACCCGGCGAGAATGCCGACCGTCAGGTTGCTGCCGGCAAATGGTCTCGTCGCGACCAGGTCGGGGGCAAAGGCCACCGCCATAACGAAGCCATAAAAGACGACAAAGATAATCCCCGTCAACCACCAGACAAAGCGGCCGCGGCGCGCAACAAGCTCGTTAAACTTCGGGTTTTTGCGGATACGTTCATAGGCATCGCTGGACATTTACTTCCCCCTAATCTGTCAATTTTTGTGCTGTATCTGAGTGTGATACTTGAAAGGTTTTGTTGTTTCCTGCACTCGCTGGTATTGCAGGCGGCGCAATGATATATCAATTTAAATAATCGATGCCATAAGAAAATATTATTATTTGGGATCCGAATATTCTTACTTCGGATTTTTTTAACATACATATTCAGGGGGAATAGATTGCCGTTAACGCTGGCCGACAGCGAGGCTGTTTACCCGGGGTACGATCTATCTTGCCTGACTTGGTTTAGGCCTTTTTTACGATTTAACGCGCTATTCAAGACATATTTTGGGATAACGGAAAATATTGGCGTAAATACTTGATTCTATAGCCTCAGACGGAATCAAACGCGCCTCCTCGTTGTTCGTTAGGAGAAATGATGGCATACGCTATTTGCTTGGACTCAGTGCTGATCGGCTCGCATCAAACTGCCTTCCCATGATGCTGCGCACTAACCGGCCCGGATGTTCGCCAGACAGATTGGAACCTATCTCATATTCCCCCGCGAACCGCGTCGCTGTCCCAGGGCGTTGCCATTTACCGGTTACGCAGACAGTTCCGGAAACTGGCAGAATCCAACATGTCATGTAAAACTCCAAGCCTACTGAAACCTGAAATTTCACAAGATGAATCTTTTTCATGAATATTGAGGATCTGCTGCGGCTGCAACCCCTAGGCAACCCCTTATTGGCCTGGCTCTATGCCGGGCTGGTGTTTCTCTTCACTGCAGTGGGTGTGCGCCTGTTGCTGCGCTTCCTGACTACGCGCATGGCCATGATCACACAGCGCACCCAGACCAGACCCACTTCATAAGCCGCACTCCATAACCGGGGAGGTGTCAGCGCCTCGCCATCGCTGAGACGGGGATCAACCAAAAAAAGATGGCAGCTGACATATGAGAATTGCTAGCATTGCTATTCGTTAGCGGCGTGTGAGCGTCGTTCAGCAACTGGTCAATTCTTTTTCTGCTCCCGCATGGGGATTCTGCCTGATCCAGTTTGGCAGCGTATGAAATCACCATGACAAGGTGCAAATACTATGACAGGAGATTGCCGAATGAGCACAGGATTGGAGCAAGCAGGAGTTCTCGCAGTCGTCATGCAACGCTTCGAAAAACAGCGATTGCCCAGAATCCTGGATATCAAAGCATTGGTCGACCGCGGCGAAACGCTGTCAAACCTGGATATCGAATTCCTTGAAGAGGTTTTCGAGGATACCCAGGACTACCAGCCGTTTGTGGATAAACATCCGGAGTTTCAGCAGTTATATGCGCGTGTCGCCCATCTCTACAATGAGATAGCATCAGAGGCGCTAGACAACGAAAAGCAGATCCATATTCCGGGTCAGCCTGCCTCCTCTTAGACGACGCTCAAGCGCGGAACCTTTATGGATGATCCGTCGCAGCCAAGGCTATGCGGTTCGTTGTCCCGAACAAACCGTAGAGATTCTCCGCCAGCTTCACCACAAGCCCGCTGCAGCAAGCGGACTTCACTCTTCCGCACCGCCCAATTCGGTCTGCAGGCGCTTTTGCAGCTGCTTGGGCGAGCCGGTGCGCCGGGCCAGCAGGTCGTAGGCAACCGGCACGATGAATAGGGTGAATGCAGTCGCGGCCAGCACACCGTAGAGGATCACGGTACCGATCACCGCACGCGTCTCCGAACCCGCGCCCGAGGATAGCAGCAGCGGGGCGGAACCCGCCGCCGTGGTAATCCCGGTCATCACGATCGGGCGGAAGCGGACTTCGGTCGCATGCAGCAGTGCCTGCTGAAACGCTTCGCCGGCATCGCGCAGCTGATTGGCAAACTCGACGATCAGGATCCCATTCTTGGCAGCCAGGCCGATCAGCATGATCAGACCGATCTGGCTGTAGAGGTTGAGCGACATTCCGTTGAGGTGGAGTCCCAGCAGCGCACCCGCCATCGCCAGCGGCACGGTCAGCATGATGACCAAGGGGTGAATCCAACTCTCGAACTGCGCTGCCAACACCAGATAGACGATCACACCGCCGAGTACCAGAACGAAGAGAATCGATCCCCCGGTAGACCTGAAGTCCTGCGACTGGCCCTTGTAGTCGACAATGACCTTGCCCGGCAAATGTTCTTTCACCAGTCCGTCCAGGAAAGCCAACGCCTTCTCCAACGAAAGCGTATCGGTCAAATTAGCCTCGATGGTAATGGCGCGCACGCGGTTGTAACGGTTGAGTTTGATCGAATCCGCCACCTCCCGGAGCTGCACCAGGTTGGCCAGCGGAATAAGCTGCCGGCTGCGTTGCGAACGGACGTAGAGGTTGGCAAGATCGGTCGGGGTGCGTTGATCGAAGCGGTCGCCCTCGAGGATGACGTTATACTCCTCACCCTCCTCGATAAAAGTCGTAGCCCGGCGCGAGCCGAGCATGGTTTCAAGCGTGCGGCCGATCTCCCCGACCGTCACGCCCAGGTCGGCCGCCCGATCGTAGTCGATCAGCACCTGCAACTGCGGCTTAGTCTCCTTGTAGTCCCAGTCCAGTCCCTCAAGTCCGGGATTGGACTCCTCGATCTTCGCCAGCAGCAGGTCGCGCCACTCGGCCAGTTCGGCATAGGTGCCGCCGCCGATCACAAACTGCACCGGCTTCTGGATACGTGCACCGAATCCCTGGCGCATGACCGGAAACGCGCGCACGCCAGGCAGATCATTCACTCTCTTGCGGACATCGTCCATGATCTCCCAGGCAGATCGGCGGGCGCTCCAGTCGTTTAAAACATGCACCACGATACCGCTGTTGAAGATAGCGAAGTTGCTGAAGGTGCGAGGCGCGCGCACCAGCAGACGCGTCACCTCTCCGCTTTCGACCAGAGGCATCAGACGCCGCTCGATCTCATCCATATACGCCTTCATGTATTCAAAGGTGGCACCTTCAGGGCCGTTGACCAGCAGGAAGAAAGCACCCCGGTCCTCTTTCGGCGCGTATTCGCTCGGAATGTTATCCAGCAGCCACTGGGTGCCCGCGAGTATCCCCAGAAAGAGCAGCCCCACCACCCATTTTTGGTTCAGGGCCAGGCGTAAAAGCCACAGGTAGGCGTTGCGGATGCGCTCGAAAATTCTGTCCACCGCGTGTGCCAGACTCGCTTTGCCGGCCTCCTGCGGCAGAATCTGCGAAGCCAGCATCGGCGACAACGACAGCGCGACAAAGCTGGAGAAACCGACCGCCGCGGCCATGGTCAGTGCAAACTCGGAGAACAGACGTCCGACATCACCCTGCAGGAAAGCGATCGGCACGAATACCGCCACCAGTACGATCGTCGTAGCGATCACCGCAAATGCGACCTGGCGCGCGCCGCGAAAGGCTGCCACCAGGCGTGTTTCGCCGTACTCTTCCATGCGCCGGTGGACGTTTTCCAAGACCACGATGGCATCGTCCACCACCAGCCCGATGGCCAGCACCAGCGCCAGCAGGGTCAGAATGTTGATGGAGAAGCCGAGCAGCCAGAGCACCAGAAAGGTGGCAACCAGTGAAACCGGTACCGTCACCGCCGGCACCAAGGTTGCGCGCACACTGCCGAGAAACAGAAAAATCACCAGAATCACCAGCGCGATGGCAATCGCAAGCGTCTTATAAACCTCGGCAATTGCGCCTTTTACGAACACTGAAGTATCGTAGCTCTGCTTGATCTCCATGCCCGCAGGAAGCGCGCGGTTGATGCGCTCCACCTCGGCCTTGGCCGCCTCGGCCACCTCGATGGTATTGGCAGTCGACTGCTTGACTATGCCTATGCCCACCATAGGCACGCCGTTGCCGCGAAAGAAGGTTCGGGTCTCCTCCGCACCCTTCTCCACCCGGGCGACATCGCCAAGCCGCACCAGGTACCCGTCATCACCCCGCGCCAGCACCAGTTTCGCAAACTCTCCGGCGTTGTTGAAGGTCCGCGCCATACGCACACTAAACTGGCGGTCCACCGAATCGAGACTGCCGGCCGGCAGCTCCAGATTCTCCGCCCGCAGCGCGCTTTCGACATCGCTCACCGAGAGGTTGCGCGCCGCCAGCTGCTTGCGGTCGAGCCAGATGCGCATCGCGAACGTCTGGCCACCGCCTACCTGAACCCTTGCCACACCGTCGAGTACCGAGAAGCGATCCAGCAGATAACGCCGCACATAATCCGACAGTTCGGGTACGCTCATGCGGTCGCTGACCAGATTCAGCCACATGATGACATCCTCGTTGCTGTCGACTTTGCGGATCTCCGGGGGATCGGCCTCGGCCGGAAGGTCGTCCAGCACCGTCGCCACCCGGTCGCGGACATCGTTGGCCGCACCGTCTATCTCCCGGTCAACGCCAAACCGCACCGTGATGGCGGAGCGGCCGTCCTCGCTTACCGACTCGATAAAACGGATCCCTTCGACGCCGGCGATGCGCTCTTCGATCACCTGCGTGATGCGGCTCTCCACCACGTTGGCGGCCGCGCCGCGGTAGACGGTTTCGACCGAGACCACCGGTGCATCGATGTCCGGGTACTCGCGCAATGGCAAACGGTCGAAAGCGACCAGGCCAAAGGCGATCAGCAGCAGTGAAAGCACCGCAGCAAAGACCGGACGGGTGATAGAGATATCTGACAGGATCATTCACTGCGCCCCGGAGCACCCGCCTGCTTTGGGTGCTCCAACAGCTCGCTCAGCGACTGACCGCCTTGGTCGACAGCACGCAGCATGACAGACTGCCCCGGTCGTACCCGCAGCGCACCGTGTGTTATCACCAGTTCGCCTTCGTGCAGACCCTGCACCACCTCGACCTCGCCGGGTCGGCGGGAACCGATCCGGATGCGGCGCTTTTCAGCCTTGTGCTGTGTTGTATCCGGTACCGCGACCAGCACGAACTGCTCCTGCCCGGCAGGCAGCAACGCCGCCTCGGAAATCACCAGCGTCTGGCGCGGATCCTTGTGCAACGATACCTGCATCAGCATGCCGGGTTTGAGCAGCCGCTCCGGGTTTGGCAGCAGTACCCGCACTAACAGCGATCGTGTCACCGGATCGACCCGACTGTCGATACTGTGAACCTCTCCGGTGAACGTCCGTGCGCCATAGGCGCTGGTTGCCGCGCTGACAGCCAGCCCTGGCTTCAGGCTCGACAGGAAGAGGCTTGGAACCGTCAGATCCAGTTTCATCGACACGTCATTGTCCAGTGTCGTGATCAGATCACCCGGTTCAACCAGCGCGCCGACGCTAATGTTGCGCAGACCGACCACCCCATCGAAGGGTGCCTTGATCAGACGGTCCGACAGCCGCGACTCGATGCCATTGAGACGGGCGCGCGCAGTATCGTATTCACGGCGCCGTTCGTCGCGCAGTGCTTGCGCGGCGGTGCCCTGCGTCGCGAGCGACTGTACCCGCCGGTACTGCAGATCCGCCTCTTCAACCAGTGCACGCACCTCATTCAGCTGCGCATGCTCCTCGGCACTGGTCATCTCGGCCAGCACCTTGCCGGCAGCCACCCGGTCTCCGTCATCGAAGTAGAGTGCGCTGATCGTTTCCGTGACAGACGCCGTCAGGGAGACCGACTCGCTGGCGCGCAGCGTGCCGAGTGCGTCGATCCGATCCTCGAATTGAACCGTTCGGACCGGCGACACGATCACTTGAGTCAACGGTGCGGCGGCCTGCACCACACCCCACAACAGCCAGCCAAGCAGCACACCCGCGCCTGTTCCGACACCTTCCCGCCAGATTCTCACATGCACCTCGATTTAACCTCCGGTTGGCGTGAGTATAGGAGGTTGCGACCACGCCGCCCAGCATGGGATCGATTCCGGCGAGCACAACCCTTGATTGACAGTAAACATCCAGCGCACAGCGAGATAGGCTAATGCATCAGCATTTTAAAACCGATCAGTGCGAGCATCAGCGCGATCGTGAGGCGCAGTACATGCTCTGGCAGTTTTCCCCCGAAGTGCGCACCGAGCAGCACGCCCGGAATCGACCCGAGCAGCAGGGTGCCAAGCAGCACAAAATCGACGTTGCCGAGAAGAATATGACCGGCGCCGGCCACCAACGCCAGCGGAATCGCGTGGGCGAGATCGGTGCCGACCAGTTTCACCGGCGTCAACCGAAGCGGATAGAGAAAAACCAGTATCACCGATCCCAATGCGCCGGCACCGATCGAGGTAAGCGTGACCAGACTGCCCAGGCATACCCCGGTAAGTACGGTCAGCGGGGGCTGAAATTTCAGAAACGGGATCGGTTCGTTGATGCGCACGGAACGGCCGATGCGATTCAACCAAGGCTTACCGGCCATTGCCAGCGAGGTCAGCAGCAAAGCAACAGCGAGACCGGTGATGACCATCCCCTCCCGGATGCCGTTCGATTCCGTCACATGCATCCAGAGCAGTGTGGCCGCCGCTGCCGGCAGACTGCCTGTGGCAAGCCGGCGCACAACCTGCCAGTCGACATTCCCTTTCGCACTGTGCATGCCAACCCCGAACAGCTTGGTCAGCGAGGCGTAGAGCAGATCTGTACCCACCGCGGTGTGGGGTGCTACCCCCAACAGCAACACCAGCAACGGGGTCATCAGCGCACCGCCACCGACACCGGTCGCACCGACCAGGATCCCCACCAGCAAACCCGCCAGCGGATACTGAAAAAACGTCATATCCACTATTTTTGCAGCACTCAGCGCAGACGCGGCGAGCCGTTCAGCGTCAGCCAGGTGCGGATATCGGCCGACTCTGGATCCTGCAGCATACGCTCCCAGTCGCCTTCGAGTTCACGTCGCGCCTGCTTGAGAATCTCCAGTACCGCGTTGCGGGTGGGCGCTTCTGCCGGGACACGCACGGCGGCAGTGTAATTCGGATCGAGATTGATCGCGCACAGTGCCCGGTTGTACTGGTAATAGATGCCTTCGTCGAAGCGCTCCCCGCGCAGTTCGACCGCCCGGTCCAGGCTCGCCTTGGCACGCT
Source organism: Chromatiaceae bacterium (assembly GCA_024235255.1). Lineage (GTDB taxonomy): Bacteria > Pseudomonadota > Gammaproteobacteria > Chromatiales > Chromatiaceae > HKST-UBA178. The sequence goes on along the minus strand of JACKMT010000004.1, from coordinate 414,230 downwards.
GCCAGTCGGGCGAAACCTTGTCCTTGAGTGCATAACCGAGCTGTCCGTGGGCCGCGTGCCACTTGGGGTCTGCCGCTGCCAACGCCTCGAACAACGGAATGGTGCGCTCCATCAGATGCTTGTCCGTTGCCCAGGTCTCACGCCGCACGTCATAGCTCAAATTGAAAACCGCGTTGCGCACCTGACTGCCGGCCCGCTGGACGGCACGCTGCAGGCGCCCTGCCTCGGCCTGATTCAGGGCGCTGGCTCCGTGCAGCTGCCGGTACCCCAACACCAGCGCGGCTTCGTCGATTTTCGCCTGCGGCGTATTGTCGGTGATCTCGAACGAGGCAGCGCTGTCGCTGCCGTACAGCATTTCGAGCTGACGGCTGAACTGCCACTGCAGGTCCTCGGTGTTGCGGTACAGCGTGACATAATGGCCGAGCATCTCGCTCAGCTTCGCCTTGAATTCGAGCAGGCTGATGATGCTGTCATCGATGTCGCCGGTGAGGATAAAGTCGTTCCTGAAGTAGGTGTAGACGCGCTGACAGCGGCGGCCCGCGGTCATCTCCGCGTTGGCGGTTTCGAACTCCTGCAGCGTGTAGCGGCCAACCTTGGTGAAGAACAGCAGCACGAAGATGTCGCACTCGCGAATCGCCTTGTTGTATTCGCTCTGCAGCCCCTCTTTCGACATGGCATCGATGAAGTTTTCCCAGACGACCAGATCGAAGACGATATCCCGCTGCCGCCACTGTTGGTTGATGCGACCGATCATCAATTCAAACGCCCGGCGGTCGTCCTGCAACTCCTCGGACGACGCCAGAAATATCCGCTTCACCTGCATCTCGATACTCCTCTGCTGCTGCAGTACAACCCACCCGAACCGGGGCCGCGGAAGCATAACAGCGCTAACCCGGAAATTTCATGAAGGATTCGGGCTAATGCTTCGGAGAGTAATATCGCTGGCTCAATCCGCGTAAGTCAATCGTCCGGCAGAATTATTGGAATGGCTCGATGCAGCCGGCTGCAAACATGAATGGATCGACCTGGGTTCTGTATGCGATGCGGTACCGGCAGCTATTGGGACTTGTCTAGCGGCGGCGCTTGGGACGAAACATACGCTCCCGGCAACCTGGCTTTTTCAGCCGCAGCTGCGCGCTTCTGCGGCGGGCGGCTGCTGCGGGAACCGCGGTACCAGGCCGGCATATTGTCCGGTGGATCGAACCTGAATTCGCCGTTCAGCGCATTTATCACCTGGCGGTCGCGCTGATAGACGTCGGGTTTGAAATGGAACGCTGTTTCATCTGCGCCTACGGTCCAGTAGAGCACCAATACCGGCAGCTTTCTCTGCAACGGGACGATCCGGGTCTGCTCCGATTCGACCACCTGCGCTATTCTCTCTTTCGACCATTTCTCGCTGTCGTTCAGCAGCAGTTCGGCCAGCTCAAATGGCCGTTCCACCCTGATACAACCCGAGCTGAAGGTCCTTTTCTGCCGCCTGAACCCTGACTTGTTCGGTGTGTCGTGCAGATAGACCGAATGTTTATTGGGAAACATGAACTTAATCCTGCCCAGCGCGTTGTGCGGTCCGGGATCCTGACGGATCATATGAGGGAAGTTCCAGTGCGTCACTTGTGACCAGTCGATAGTCGAGGCGTCCACGCTGTTGCCCTGGCTGTCGATGACCCGCATATTCCTTTCCAAAAGGTAGCCGGGGTCGCTTTGCAGTTTGGGCAGTACATCGTTCTTGAAGATGACCGGCGGCACGGTCCAGGTAGGGTTAAAAACCAGATATTCCATCAGATCCTGGAAAACGGGTGTTTTCCGGAACGGTGTGCCCACCTGCACCGCCGCCTCCCAGACCGGCTGCCCACCCCGGAACAGCGTCGCTTGGAAACCGGCGATATCGATCATGACAAATTCGCCGGGGAGATCCCTGAATACCCAGCGGGCGCGCTCCAGATTCACCCGGATCTGATCAATGCGCGCAGCGACCGGCACATTCATGGCCGCCAAGGTCTTTTTACCCACCGCGCCGTCCATCTCCAAAGCGTGACGCTTCTGGAAACGAATGACCGCCTGTTCAAGCTGAACATCGTAGTGCATTGGATCTGCAGCCGGCGTCTCATCCGCCAGATCGCCGGTGATCCGAAGCAGTTCGCGGATCAGCGCAACCCGCGGCTCGCGTTCACCCGGCTTGATAGTCGCTCCTGAAGGTATCTGTGGCCATCCGCCGCGCGCCTCGATGGCACGGTACTCCGCCAGCGCCTGCTTCATTCGCGTGTAAACAGGCAGCACCGGCATGAACTGTTGCAGAAAACCTTTCAACGAGTCCGAGTCGATCGCGCTCTGCATCAGGTCGACCGGATCCTTGTCGTAGATCTCCCGTTTCAGGTTCCAGTCGGCGTCAAGATCTCTTGGGTTCACCTTGCCGTACAGCAGATGATAGCCGAGACGCAGCAGCGCATCCGTCAGCAGGATGTCCAGATCCGCCCGTTCACAGGGGGTCATGGCACCCGCCCGGTGGCGCTCCAGCATCCGGATCAGGGCGGTCTGATGGTAATCCGCGGGTGTCAGCCCTTCCTCAAAGCTGGATTGGATCATATCCAGCAAATCGTTCATGTTCTGCTCACGCTGCCAGATGGGCGAATAGCCATTGCGATTGTAGAGCTCCGGTATCAGGGAGTCTGCTGTGACCACTTCGCCTTGAATATTCAGCTGCCCGGTTTTATACAACAGCTCGATCCGGTCGCACAGGCGATGCTGACCGTTGATCTGGCCGACAGAGGCTGCCGCAGGCAGCAACGGCGAAACGAGCCAAAGCAGAGCAATGGCCGAAGCGAATCTGACTGGCATCCATTTCATAGGCGGGTTAACTGTATTTTCACAATGACTCTGGTATATTTGCGCGGTCTAGGGCCTGAGAATAGAAATTATACGATATGAATCCAACCAGAAGACTGATGCTTAAAAGTGCCATCCTGGCGCCTTTCCTTCCGCTACCGCAGATTGCCACTGCTGCCATTGCCGGTGAACGTAAACTCTCTTTCTATCACACCCATACCGGGGAAAAACTCTCTGTAGTCTATCATGACGGGTCAGAGTATCTTGCCGAATCCTTATCTGATATCGACAGCTGCCTGCGCGATTTTAGGACCGGCGATATCAAAACGATAGACCCGCAGCTGCTCGACCAGTTGTTCGCGCTGAAGCGGATGACCGGCAGTAATGGCGTCTATGAGGTGATATCTGCCTATCGTTCACCCCAAACCAACCTGAAATTGCGCAATAGAAGCAGCGGCGTAGCCAAAAAGAGCCTGCACATGCTAGGACGCGCCATAGACGTACGCCTGACCGACGTCGATTGCGGCCGTCTCAGAAAAGCGGCGCTTGCATTGCAATCCGGGGGGGTGGGCCTTTATCGAAAATCGGATTTTGTGCATCTTGACACCGGTCCCCACCGCACCTGGTAGCAGCCGCTTCAGAAACCCTTGGCCGAAGAGGTGCTGCGGCGCGGATCCGCTCCGCCGTACAGCCTGCCGTCTCCGCCCACCATGATACTCTGACTGGCACCCATCGCATCCTTGCGCACCACGGTGTGCCCTAGCTGCTCCAGCAGCCGAATAGTATCCGGACTGATCCCCTCCTCGATGCGGATCTCATCCGGCAGCCACTGATGGTGCACCCTGGGTGCACTGACCGCGGCCTGGATATTCAGGCGGTGATCGATCACGTTCATCAATACCTGCAGTGTGGTGGTGATGATGCGCGACCCTCCGGGACTGCCGGTGACCAGAAAATTCTTTCCGTCTTTTTTCACGATTGTCGGCGACATCGAACTGAGCATCCGCTTGTTCGGCTCGATCTTGTTGGCCTCACCGCCGATCAGGCCGTAAGCATTGGCCACGCCCGGCTTGGCGCTGAAGTCATCCATCTCGTTATTGAGCAGAAACCCGGCGCCGTCGACGACGATATGCGAACCGTAGCTGAAGTTGATCGTGTAGGTGTTCGAGACCGCGTTGCCGAATTTATCCACGATGGAAAAGTGCGTGGTATCGTTGCTTTCGTAGGGCGCGGGATTGCCCGGCAGCAGGGTCGCGCTGGCGGTCGCCTGTTCCTGCTTGATCTCGCCCCGCAGCTGTTCCGCATAAGTCTTGGAGGTCAATCCCTTGATGGGGACCTGGACGAAATCCGAGTCGCCCAGATATTTGGAGCGGTCGGCATAGGCGCGCGTCATCGCCTCAGCCATCAGATGAATCGTCAGCGCCGAGTTATGCCCGGTAGAAGCGATCGGGAAGCCCTCCAGGATGTTGAGAATCTGCAGGATGTGGGCACCGCCGGAGCTGGGCGGGCTCATCGAATAGATGTCGTAACCGCGGTAGTTGCCATGCACCGGCTGGCGGAGCGCCGGTTGATAGTTCTTCAGATCCTCGTGCGTGATCAGGCCGCCACCCCGCTGCATCTCTGCGACAATCAGATCGGCGGTCGTTCCCTGGTAGAAGCCGTTGACACCCTGCTCGGCGATGCGCTTCAGCGTCGCCGCCAGGTCCTTTTGGATGAAGCGTTCTCCCGGCTCATAGCTGCTGCCGTCAGGCTTGAAGAAAATCTTGCGGCTCGATTCATGTTGCCGCAGCTTGTCGGCAGCATCGTTGATCCCGTCGCTGAATCGAGCCGGGATAATGAATCCCTCCTCCGCCAGCCTGATTGCCGGTGCCAACGCCTGCGCAAGCGATATCGTGCCGTATCTCTCGAGCGCCAGCGCCAGCCCGGCCACGGTGCCGGGGACGCCGGCCGACTTGTGCGAATAGCGACTCAGCGCCTCATCCGCACTGCCATCCGTTGCGAGGAACATGTCGCGGCTGGCCAGGGCCGGCGCTCTTTCGCGATAGTCGATGGCGACCACCTCGTCCCTCTGCTCCGAAGAGATGAGCATGAATCCGCCGCCGCCGATGTTACCGGAGCGCGGCTGGGTCACTGCCAGTGCAAAGGCCGTGGTGACGGCTGCATCGACCGCATTGCCGCCCTGCTCGAGTACCTTCAGCGCCTCATCGGTTGCCAGGTAATGGCTGGTTACCACCATGCCGTTTTTTGCCTCCACGGGTACGAAGCGATCCCCCTCCAGGATTGCCTCCCGAGCCTGGCCTGGGGCAGCTATAATCAACGCCCAGCAGAGCGTCAATCCCATCACAGGTCGAGCTGCGCGAAACATTGCTGTCGGACAGGCAAAATACTGGAGTTTGTGCATAACATTTCTCCCGACGCGGTTAAAGTGTCTCCACCTAAGATTCAAAAGAAGCATGGCACAAACCCACAAAACTCCCCAGATCATGCATATTCAGGTCGCGGAGATGCCTCACTATCCGGGAAAACCGCGAGAACGGCACACCGACCCGGTCTGCGTGCAGGAAGCTGTCATATTTATCGGGTAGAATAGTTTAACGGTAACTGCAGTGGGGGTTTCGTCCGGACGACTTGTCCGCGGTAAAGCACCCTGAATTCCAGGCAGTCGGCGAAGCGAAAGCACTCTACCCAGGAGAATCGATGTGGACAGTCTAAAACCAAACGGAACTTTCAGCGGCCCGGCAGGGCCGGTGGTACTGGTGATTATGGACGGCGTGGGAATCGGCAAGCAGCCGGCCAGCGACTACGTGAAGATTGCCAACACACCGAATCTCGACTGGCTGCGGGAGCACGCAATCTACACCGAATTGAAGGCTCATGGCACCGCGGTCGGGCTGCCGGATGACAGCGACATGGGCAACTCCGAGGTGGGTCATAACGCGATCGGCTGCGGGCGCGTCTTCAGCCAGGGGGCGGCGCTGGTGGGCAAAGCCATCGCGTCCGGCAGCCTCTACCGCGGGGAGGTGTGGCAGGAGCTGCTGGCCAATGTCAAACGCAACAACTCCGCGCTGCATTTCATCGGACTCTTCTCGGACGGTAACGTGCACTCCAACATCGCGCATCTGGAAGCGATGCTGACGCAGGCAAAAGCCGAAGGGGTAAAAAAGGCACGTATTCATCCGCTGATCGACGGGCGCGACGTACCGCCGACTTCGGCGCTCGAGTATGTCGACCGTTTTGACAATTTTCTCCGCGACATAAACAGCGACAGATCGGTGGACTACTGCGTCGCCTCGGGCGGCGGGCGGATGAATATCACGATGGATAGGTACAACGCCAACTGGAGCATGGTCGAGCGCGGCTGGGCCACGCACGTCAAAGGCGAAGGCCCGCGCTTCGCCAGCATGCGCCAGGCAATCGAGGCCTTTCGCAAGGAGAAGCCCGGTATCCTGGATCAGGACCTGCCCCCTTTCGTCATCGAACGCGACGGCGCACCGGTCGGGCCGATCGTCGAGGGCGACAGCGTCATCTTCTTCAATTTCCGCGGCGACCGTGCGCTGGAGATCACCAAGGCGTTCGAAGCGGAGGAGTTGAGCGAGTTCCCGCGCGGACCCAGACCAGAGGTGCTCTACGCGGGGATGATGCAGTACGACGGCGATCTCGGTGTACCCGAACGCTACCTGGTTACGCCGCCGGCCATCGACCGCACCATGAGCCAATACCTCTCCAACGCCGGGGTCAGACAGTTTGCCATCTCCGAGACCCAGAAGTTCGGCCACATGACCTACTTCTTCAATGGCAACAACTCCGGCAAATTCCCCACCGAGACCTGGCAGGAGATTCCGTCGGACATCTGTCCTTTCGAGCAGGCGCCGCGCATGAAGGCTGACGAGATCACCGATGCGGTGATCCGCGCCATCGAGAGTGGCGAGTACCGCTTTATCCGCCTCAACTATCCCAATGGAGACATGGTGGGACACACCGGCGTATTCGACGCGGTCAAGCTCGCGGTGGAGGCGGTGGACGAAGGGGTGGGCCGGCTGATGCAGGCAGTGGAGCAGGCCAATGGCATCCTGATCTGCTCGGCGGACCACGGTAACTCAGACGACATGTGCGAGCTGGACAAGCGCACCGGCGAGCTGAAACTGGACGATGAGGGAAAAGCGCTCCCCAAAACCGCGCATTCGCTCAATCCGGTGCCGGCCGTGATCTACGACCCTGCCAACACGGCAAACGCTCGCAGTGTGCCGTTGGAGAGTCCTGGCATCGCCAATCTGGCAGCGACCTGCATCACGCTGCTCGGTTATGTGCCGCCGGCGGACTACACACCCAGTCTGGTGGAGGTGGGAGGCTCCGCGGGCGGTTGAATCTGGTTTCCCGGGTTCGAACATGAACGCTGATTCGGACCCGGCAGCACGCACCGGATGAAGAACCGCACAGCAAACCTTCGCGGGGGCAGCCGGCTCGACCCCGCTATGCTGTTTCCGCGGCAGTCAGGTAGTATTGGAGGCACGCCTGCTCGCGTCCCCGCACCACCCTTCGTCCGAGTAGCGGACCATGCGTCTCTGTAACCAAAGTGATCTGCCCCTCCTGTTGGTGTTCGTCGTAGCAATAGAGCACCACCCAATCGCGTGTGCACCTGAGTTGATGGGCGCGGACGGTGTTCGAGCACTTAGTCGAGAATTGCCAGACTGCCCCTCCAGGGTTTGAGCTGCCCCCTGGTAAGCGTTGACGTGCAGGATTTCATGCAGGCCTCCAGCGAACTGGTGCAAACCACGCTGCGCTCGGTATTGGGCCAGCACGAACTCGATGAGATGCTGGCCGAACGGGAGCGGCTGAACAACGATGTAAGGGCCATTCTCGATCAGCAGACGGACGCCTTGGGCATCAAGGTTTCGAACATCGAGATCAAACACATGGAGCTGGACGAAAACATGGTTCGTGCGATCGCACGACAGGCTGAAGCGGAGCGCGCCAGACGCGCGAAGCCCATCTGCGTTGAGGGTGAACAACCGGCTGCGCAGAAACTGGTAAAGACCGCTAGGATACCCTACGAACAGCCGCAGGCCATCCAGTTGCGCTGCCACGAGACCCTCGCCGAAATGGCCGGCGACAAGAGCAACACACTGGTATTTCCGCTGCCGATGGATCTGCTGGAGCCGTTGCTGAAAAAATAGGCCAATGAACGATAGGCGCGCTGCCGCACCACCGAGCAGGCACCGCGAACGAAGTCCCCAAAGAGTGCGGCGCGCCGCTTGAGCTAAGCAGTCAAGAACGTTTTCACGCCAACCAGAATCATGTTGACGGCCAGCAGATTGAGCAGCAGACCCATCAGCTTCTCCATCGCCCGTATACCCCGCAGTCCCAAATGTCGGCAGATGCGCTGGCCCGGCAGTAAGATGATACAGGTTACCGCGAACACCGCGACGAGGGTCAGCAGCAGACTCCCGAATTCGAGTTGCTGCTGCGTGCGCAGAATCATCACTGTGGTGATCGCCGATGGGCCGGCAAGCAAAGGCACCGCGATAGGAAACAGCATGGGATCGTCGCGGTAATTGTCATCGAAAATCTCCGCTGCCGACCGGAAGATCATTTTCAATGAAATAATGAACAGGATAACGCCGCCGGCAACCGTAAGCGATGTCTGCTCAATATTCAGATAACCAAGCACCCGTTCGCCCGCGAAGGCAAACAGGAGCAGCACCAGGAAGGCGAAGGTAACTTCCCTGATGATGATGCGCCGGTAGCTGGAGGGTGCCAATTTGCCCACCACCGCCAGCACCACCGGCAGGTTGCCAAATGGGTCAACGACCAGGAACAGCAGGAGCACACTTTCGATCATGGACCGATATATGAACCCGTCTGACCGTCCCATGCAAGCCGCGTTGCTGTCCGAAATCCGTACCTGCGAGGAGCATCGCGTAGAATAGTACGCCACCTACAGAGAAGCACTGCAACACCGCTGACGTGCATCATGAATGCGTCCTGGCAGCTACTGCAAGAGCCTTAACACCACTTTGACGATCTCCGGTTCGTCGGGAACGGCCGTTTTGGAAAAACCAAAAACGTTGCAGAGCTTCAACATGGTTCTGTTCTCCCGCAACACGTCTCCATGGATCTCCCGAATACCCCGTCCACGCGCGTAGTCGATGATTCGCCGCATCAGCAGCACGCCCAGTCCCATTGCAGTCACATCATGGCGCACAACAATAGCGTACTCCGCACTTTCATTGTCCGGATCGGCAATGATCCGCACCACCCCGTATATCTCGGTCTTTCCGGGGATTCCTTTCTCGGTCAGCACGAGTGCCATCTCGCGGTCGTAGTCGATCTGGGTAAAGCGCGCTGCGGTGACATGGGATAGCGTCTTCAGCGGTACGAAAAAGCGCAGCCGTATCTCCTCCGGAGTGAGTTTGGCAAAGCCCCGCTGCAGGCTGGGCTCGTCTTCCGGCAGAATCGGACGCAGCAGAAAGCTGCGGCCGTCCCCGATCGGAATGGTCTCTTCCAGCTCCTTCGGGTAGGGACGGATTGCCAGGTGATCTCCGGGAGGCTCGCTTGATTTTTCCACCCTGATGCGCACATCCAGCGCGACCACTCCATATTCGTCCGCCAGCAGCGGGTTGATATCGAGTTCGGTTATCTCGGGGAAATCGGCGGCGATCTGCGCCAGCCGGATCAGCGTCAACGCAAGCATATCCAGGTTGACCGCCGGCAGTCCGCGGTATCCCTGCAGCTGTTGGTATATGCGGGTGCGCGAGATCAGTGCATGCGCCAGATGCATATTGAAGGGCGGCAAACCCATGGCGCTGTCGTTGACTATCTCGACCGCTCTGCCGCCCTGGCCAAACAGGACCAGCGGACCGAACTGCGGGTCTTTGACGATGCCGGCGATCAGCTCGAATGCCCCGGGCCGCCGTATCATTGGCTCTACGGTTAAACCCTGCAGGCGCGCCTCGGGCTTCTCCCTGGCGATGCGCTGCAGCAGGTTTTCCGCCAGACTGCGCACCGCTGCCGGCCCTTCGATGTCGAGCAGCACACCCCCCACATCGGTTTTATGCATAATATCCAGTGAAAGAATCTTCAGCGCCACCGCGCCGCCCATCTCCGCGGCGGCGGAAGCTGCCGCGTCCGGCGTCTTTGCCACCTGCGTCCTGACCACCGGGACGCCGTACGCCGACAGCAGCTGCTTGGCCTCCGGATCCGACAGCCAGGCTCGGCCTTCGTTCAGCGCGGATCGAATCTGCGCCTTCGCTCGATCCGTGTCGGGTGCGAACTCTTCCGGCACCGACGGCGGCGTCTGCGTCAATATCTCCTGATTGCGCTGATAGTCGACCAGATACATGAATGAACGCACCGCCTGCTCCGGCGTCTGGTAGGTGGGAATCCGGTGCGCCGCGAACAGCTGACGAGCGGTCGTCGCGGCTCCATCCCCGACCCAGCTGGTGAACAGAGGCAGACTTCGTTTTGCGTGCAGGCTGTCGACTATCGCTTGGGCGGCATCGGTGCTGGATGCGACCGCTGTCGGGCAGTTGAGCGCAAGAATCGCGTCCACACCTTTATCCTTGACCAGTACGTTGAATGCCGCCGCGTAGCGTTCGCCGGGAGCATCCCCGATGATGTCGACCGGATTGGTATGCGACCAGGTTGACGGCAGCGCCCGATCCAGTCCGGCGAGTGTCTCGCCATCCAACTCCGCCAGATGACCGCCCTGTTCGATAAGCGCATCGGTTGCCAGAACCCCGAGCCCCCCGCCGTTGGAGAGGATAGCCAGACGATCGCCGTTAACCTGCGGCACCAGCGCCAGCGTCTCGGCTGCATCGAACAGCTCCTGCAGCGTGAACACGCGCAGCATGCCGGCGCGCTGGAACACTGCCTGATAGACCTCATCCGCTCCTGCCAGCGCTCCGGTGTGGGAAGCGGCTGCCTTCGCGCCTTCGGAAAAGCGGCCGGCCTTCACCACGATGACCGGCTTCATGCGCGCTGCGGCACGCGCCGCCGACATGAACTTGCGGGCCGCCGTGACCGACTCCATATAGAGTAGGATGGCGCTCGTTTCGCGGTCATTCGCGAGATAGTCGAGCATATCGCCGAAATCCACGTCCACCATGTCGCCCAACGAGATCAGATGCGAGAAGCCGATATCGCGCTCCTTTGCCCAATCCACGATGGCGGTGACGATGGCACCGGACTGGGCGACAAACGCCAGCTTTCCCCGCTTTGGGTTCAGGTGGGAAAAGCTTGCATTCAGACCGATTCCCGGTACCAGGATGCCGAGGCAATTTGGACCGATGATGCGCAGCAGATAGGGCTTTGCCGCATCGCGCAGTGCCTGCTCCAGCTGCTCGCCATGTGCTTCTCCGCTCTCTCCGAAACCGGCGCTGATCACGACCGCGGCACGGGTTCCGAGCTGCCCCAGTTGTGCGATGATCCCGGCAACCGCATCCGGCGGTGTTGCGATCACGGCCAGCTCCGGCGCCGCGGGCAGGCTTGCGATATCGGGATAGGTTCTCACACCGCCAATCCGGGAGTGCTTGCGGCTGACAGGCATGATCGATCCATTGAATCCACCTGCAAACAGATTGTTTGCCAGCACAGCCCCCACCGACGCGGGCCGATTACTGACACCGATTACCGCAATGGTTTTCGGCCGGAACATGCATTCAAGATTGCGGACCGTCATACTCCTCTTGTCTCCGTCAATTGGCTGCCCGCTCCAGGAGGAGCCCGGGAAACGTCTCGATCGTGACCATTTTATCTGCCAGCCCCAATGAATAAATGAACTATGTCAACATCGCTCAAGACGTTAGATGTTATATTTCTACCCATGCCAGCGGATGAGGTGATCAACCATGCCGGGGCCGATAATCAGGAAACCGCCATGCGAGTCGAATGCGGCGCCAAATCTCTCGGACTATGCATCGGTGCGGGCATCCTTTTCCTGGGAAACGGCGGGCCGGATGCTCTCCGGACTCCCTTCAGGCGCGGGTCTGAATATCGGTTATGAAGCGGTGGACCGGCATGCGGCCGGGAAAAATGCCGATGTGGTGGCACTGCGCTGCCTGAGAAAATCCGGACAGATCCAGGATTGCACCTATACTCAACTGCACGCTCAGACCAGCCGCTTCGCCAATCTGCTGCGGCGGCTGGGGGTGGGCAGGGGGGAGCGGGTCTTCAGCTTGACTGGACGCATCCCTGAATTATACATCACCGCACTCGGCACGCTGAAAAACGGCAGCGTCTTCTGCCCCTTGTTTTCCGCCTTCGGACCTGAACCGATCCGGCTGCGACTCGCCATCGGCGAGGCCCGCGTCCTGATCACGACCGAGGCGCTCTACCTTCGAAAAATAGCACAGCTGCGCAACTCGCTGCCTAAATTGGAGTACGTGCTCATCGTCGCCGGGTCAGGCAGATCAGACATCCCGGATACTCTGGATTTTCATGCGCTGCTGGACAAAGCCGACGACCATTTCACCATCCCGCCGACCGATCCCGAAGATTGGGCGCTGCTGCACTTCACCAGCGGCACCACCGGCCAGCCCAAGGCCGCCGTGCACGTTCACGCCGCAGTGCTGGCGCATCATGTCAGCGCACTGTTCGCGCTCGATCTTCGCGGCGGCGACATATTCTGGTGCACCGCCGACCCGGGCTGGGTAACCGGCACCTCCTACGGCATCATCGCCCCTCTCACCCTTGGCGCAACGCTGCTCATAGACGAGGAAGAGTTCGATGCAGAGCGTTGGTACAGCGTTCTCCAGGATCAGCAGGTGACCGTCTGGTACACAGCGCCCACCGCCGTGCGGATGATGATGAAGCTCGGCATAAATGTCGTGCAGAAATTCGATACCAGCAGCCTTAGATTCATGGCCAGTGTCGGCGAGCCGCTCAACCCGGAAGCGGTGTTATGGGGCCAGCAGGCGTTCGGTCTGCCGTTTCACGACAACTGGTGGCAGACCGAGACCGGCGGCATCATGATCGCCAACTATGCGGCGATGGACATCAAACCCGGCTCCATGGGGCGGCCGCTGCCCGGTATCGAGGCGGTGATCGTGCAGCGGCGCACCCAGGGGATCGAATGCATAGAGCAACCCGATCTTCCGGGCGAACTGGCCCTCCGAGCCGGCTGGCCGTCGATGTTCCGCGGCTATCTGGGTGAAGAGGAGCGCTACCGGAGCTGCTTCGCAGACGGCTGGTACCTCAGCGGCGATCTGGCCAGACGGGATGCGGACGGCTATTTCTGGTTTATCGGAAGGGCGGATGACATGATCAAATCCGCCGGCCATCTGATCGGGCCGTTTGAAGTTGAAAGCGCCTTTATGGAGCACCCGGCCGTCGCCGAGGCCGGGGTTATCGGCAAGCCCGATCCAATCGCGGGGGAGACAGTCAAGGTTTTTATCGCGTTGAAGCCGGGCTATGCAGCGGACACCCTTTTGCAACGCGAACTGCTGGGATTCGCCCGCCAGCGGTTGGGCGCCGCGGTGGCGCCAAAAGAGCTGGAATTCCGCCGCTCATTGCCAAAGACCCGCTCCGGAAAAATCATGCGCAGAGTGCTCAAGGCCCGCGAGCTCGGTCTGCCCGAAGGGGATACCTCAACCCTGGAAGAGACCTGACAATCGGACTATTCTATCAACTTGGACTGACGGAAACCGGTGGATTATGACTGAAGCAGAGCTGAAACGGGACATATTGGAAACATTGGCGCAAGCGGCTCCGGGCTCGGATGTCAGCAGCCTCGATTCCGCTGTCAGCTTTCGGGATCAGATCGAAATCGATTCGATCGATTTCATGAACTTTGTGCTGCTGCTGGAGAAGCGACTCGGTCTCAAGATACCCGAGATTGACTACCCGAAGCTCTCTAGCCTGAACGGGTGTCTCTCCTATTTGAAGTCCGTTGATACGGACTCACCCGGCGGGGTTTAACAGCGGCAACAGTCACTGCTCTCCTTCCCCGCCGCCCGTAAGAGTCAATGCTGTAGTTCCGTGTAAACCTGTCCACTCTGCACCACTGATAAGTCAGCCTGTTTTAACCATTATGAGAAATGGCTCTGGTTCGCAAGGGGCAGCGTCCGAACTGCGTGCCGATGGTGCTGCGCCACATGCCCGTGCAGTCGACAAACTGCACGTGAATCCAGGACATTATCAGTAATCCATACCGCCCATGCCGCCGCCGGGCATGGCCGGTGTCTTCTCCTTTTTCGGCTCCTCCGCCACCATCGCCTCGGTAGTGATCATCAGACCGGCGATGGAGGCGGCGTTTTGCAGCGCCGAACGGGTCACTTTGGTCGGATCGAGAATACCCATCCCGACCAGATCGCCATATTCACCGGTGGCTGCGTTGTAGCCGAAGCTACCCTCGCCTTCGGCGACCTTGGACAGCACCACTGAGGCTTCGCCGCCGGCATTGGCAACGATCTGCCGCAGTGGCTCCTCCATGGCGCGGCGGGCGATACCGATGCCAACGTCCTGGTCGTGATTGGCGCCCTTGAGACCGTTTAGTTTGGCTACCGCGCGAATCAGCGCCACGCCGCCGCCCGCCACTATACCCTCCTCGACCGCCGCCCGGGTCGCGTGCAGGGCGTCCTCGACGCGCGCTTTTTTCTCCTTCATCTCCAGCTCAGTCGCGGCGCCCACCTTCAGCACGGCGACGCCGCCAGCCAGCTTGGCCAGCCGCTCCTGCAGTTTCTCGCGGTCATAGTCGGAGCTGGTCTCCTCGATCTGTGCACGTATCTGCTCGCAGCGGCGCTTAATATCAAGCTCGCTGCCGGCACCGCCGATGACCGTGGTCTCCTCCTTGCTGATCTGGATCTTTTTGGCGGTACCCAGTTCGTTGAGCGTTGCCTTTTCAAGCGTCAGGCCGACCTCCTCCGAGATCACCGTGGCGCCGGTGAGTATCGCCATGTCCTGCAGCATCGCCTTGCGCCGATCACCGAATCCCGGCGCCTTGACCGCACACACTTTGACGATGCCGCGGATCGAGTTCACCACCAGGGTTGCCAGCGCCTCGCCTTCGACGTCTTCGGCAATCAGCAGCAGCGACCTGCCGGACTTAGCTACCCCTTCGAGCACCGGCAGCAGATCGCGGATGTTCGAGATCTTCTTGTCGTGCAACAGAATAAAGGGCTCGTCAAGCTCCGCCCGCTGAGTCTCCTGTTGGTTGATGAAATAGGGCGAAAGGTAACCGCGGTCGAACTGCATGCCCTCAACCACTTCGAGCTCATTCTGCAGCGATTTGCCCTCCTCGACCGTGATGACACCCTCCTTGCCCACTCTCTCCATCGCCTCGGCGATGATCTTGCCGATCGATTCATCGGCATTGGCGGAGATGGTGCCGACCTGCGCAATCGCCTTGCTATCCGCGCAGGGCATTGAGATCTGCTTCAGCCCCGCGACCGCCACCTCCACCGCCTTGTCTATACCCCGCTTCAGATCCATCGGGCTCATGCCGGCGGCCACCGCCTTGAGGCCCTCGCGCACCATTGCCTGTGCCAGCACAGTGGCGGTGGTGGTACCGTCACCGGCCACGTCGGAGGTCTTGGAGGCGACCTGCCTGACCATCTGCGCGCCCATGTTTTCGAACTTGTCCTTAAGCTCGATCTCCTTGGCCACCGAGACGCCGTCCTTGGTTACGGTGGGGGCGCCGAAACTCTTCTCCAGAATCACGTTGCGACCCTTTGGCCCGAGCGTGACTTTGACGGCATTGGCGAGAATATTGACGCCGCGCAGAATGCCGGCACGCGAGTCGTCGCCAAAATGGATCTCCTTTGCGCTCATTGGATTTCTACCTCGTTAAATTGTTTCGGATGTTTTGGATTCTCTACGGCAGCGTGCACTCATTCGATCACGCCCATGATGTCGTCCTCGCGCAAGATCACGACCTTTTCGCCGGCTACTTTGACCTCGCTGCCGGAATACTTGCCAAACAGCACCCGGTCTCCCAGCTTCACATCCAGCGGGCGGGTATCGCCATTTTCCAGCACCTTGCCTTTACCCACGGCGATCACCTCGCCCTGCATGGGTTTCTCGGTGGCGGAATCGGGCAGCACTATGCCTCCGGCGGAGATGCGCTCCTCCTCCATACGACGGACAACGACACGGTCATGCAAGGGACGTATATTCATCTGTAACTTCCTTTGTTTGGTAAGGCCGGTGGGCCGGTATTCAGGGATTTTTTAGCACTCTACGCTAATGAGTGCCAGATAATTTATGAAAAAATTTTCGCCTGTCAAGCCCCGCGCAACCGTTGCGCCGGCTCGGTCTGCAGAGATGGTTCTCTATCTGGGAGAAATGATCCGCCGTCCCGGCGGGGATGAGGTTTTTCTTACTTCGGGGTCTATCTGACCAGCAGTGCGGAACATTCCAGCCGGTTGCTCAGCTCCTGCAACGACTGCTGCTGCAGCAGCGGGTCGTTAATCCCCAACACCAGCGTACCGGCGCGTTCGTTGTGGCACTGTTCCAGCAGCGCTGCGATATCATTCCTTGCCAGTAAGCGGTAATGCGCCGGCAGGCCATCCAGTATCTGCGCTGCTTGCTGCTGGAGTTCAAGCGCAATCGCGCTGTTTTCCGATGTGACCAGTACGCTTAACTGCCGGCTACCCGATTCCGCCAACTGCTTGGCGGCGAGCAGCGCCCTTTTTGCGCTCTCCGCGCCGTCGTATAAAACAACTACCGTTTGCCTGGAGTGACGGGCTATCGCGCTCAGCGCCACCGGTTGCGACAGCTGGCGCAGCCCCCGCGCCGGTCCCAGTATCATCAGATCCGTCTCCTGCACCGCCTGCTGCAGCAGTACGGCCAAATTCCCGCGCCTGGTGTGGAACGAGTGGGCGATGCCGGCCTGCGTAGCTGCAATCTCAAATGCCTGTTGCGCGGTGCGCGCCTGAATTCGCAGCTGACGCTCGATCTCCGCGCTCTCCAGCGGGCGCTCGGCATGGGTCAGGCGGCAGAGTTCGCGCGAGAACGGCATCTGCGCCAGCCGCAGAAGATTGTCGTCCTCGATAAAGACGCCCATCACCTCGGTGGATCTGTCCCACGCCAACTGGCTCATCAGCTCCAATACCGAACGTGTGGTCTCGCCCCCGCCGAGCAGCAGGAGAATGCGCACTCTATGCCGCATCTGCCGGTCCGAGTTCATGACGCTCCCTCCTGTTTGCCGCTGTCCATGAACGCCCGCCGCTTTTGCACCATGTCGATGAGGCGCGCGCGCACCCGGCCGTTTACGCTGCCCTCCGGAAACTCCCCTGCCGACGAAGGCGCTCCCGCGGCAGTGCCGGTCAACAGCTCCAGGCACTGATCGACGCTCTCCACCGGGTAGATGTTAAACCGGCCCTGCTCAACCGCATCGATGACATCGCGGCGAAGCATCAGATGTTTGACGTTGGACGAGGGTATCAGGACGCCCTGCTCCCCGGTCAGTCCGCGCCGATTGCAGAGATCGAAAAAGCCCTCGATCTTCTCGTTGACACCGCCAATGGGTTGGATCTGCCCGAACTGGTTGACCGAGCCGGTGATCGCCATGCTCTGCTTGATCGGTGTCTCCGCCAACGCCGACAACAGTGCGCACAACTCGGCGGCTGAAGCACTGTCCCCCTCGACGCCGCTGTAGGACTGCTCGAATACCAGACTGGCGTGCAGCGACAGCGGTTGATCGGGCAGGTAGTGCGAAACCAGAAAACTGGTAAGTATGAGCACACCTTTGGAGTGGATCGGACCGCCAAGCTCTACTTCGCGCTCGATATCCACCACCTTGCCGGCACCCAGCGAGACGCGTGCGGTAATGCGGCTGGGACGACCGAATGCGTACTCCCCGAGCTGCAGCACCGAAAGGCCGTTGACCTGACCGGTGCAGACACCCGCGGTTGCAATCAGGATGGTATCCCGCAGCATCTCCTCCTGCATCCGGTCACGGATGCGGCTAACGCGGCGGATGCGCGCATCTATCGCTGACTGGATCTCGTCGCTGCCGATCACATCTTTCCCGCGCTTGTCGGCCCAATAGTGCGCTTCGCGGACGATATCCGTGGCGTAGCGCACCTGGCCCGAGAGCTTTTCGGCGTCGCCGGCATGGCGTGAACTCTCTTCCAGCAGTCTGGCCACCGCGAATTTATCCAACGGTCTGAGTTTGTCTTCGCTGACGAACTCAGCGATAAGATGGGCAAAGAGTCGGCTGTTGTGGTCATTCCGCTCGAAATCGTCTTCGAAATCGGCGGCTACCTTGAACAGCTCCTGGAACTCGGGGTCGTGCTTCTGCAGCAGGTAGTAGTAGATCCGCTCTCCCATTAAGACCACTTTCACCCGCAGGGGAATCGGCTCGGGTTCGAGCGACGCAGTGCTGATCAGGCTCAGATCCTCGCCCAGCGAGCGGATCTTTATCTGCCGGGATTTCAGCGCCTGTTTCAGTCCCTCCCAGGCGAGCGGCTGCATCAGAACCTTGCGTACATCGAGCACCAGATAGCCGCCGTTGGCCCGGTGCAGGGCACCGGCCCGGATCATATGGAAGTCGGTGGTCAGCACGCCCATCCGCGCCTGATGCTCGACACGGCCGATCAGGTTGGAAAAAGTGGGGTGATCTTCGAACACCACCGGCGCTGCGCTGTGGTCATTGTGATCGATCAGCAGGTTGATCTCAAAACGCTGCATGACCGCGGATCGCTGGGTGCTGCCTCCCTGTGCCTGCCCTTCCAGTAAACTCATCAACATCTGGTTTTTCTGTTCCGGTGTGGTGCGAAACAGCTCGACGTGCTCGACGATGTCGGACTGCATGCGCTGGAGGTGTGTCATTACGCCTGCATGATCACGGTATTTCCTGAAGATTTCGTCAGTCAGCCCGCCGAGCGTAAGCCTGGAGACCTCCTGTTCCAGTTCCCGGCTTCTCCGGCGCGCCTCATGCAGCCGTTTCGGGGTGGACTGGAGAAATCGCCGCAGCTCCAGGCTCAGCTCTTCGATATCCTTCTGTATCTGTAGTTTCTGCTGTTCGGAGAGATTATCGAATTCGGCCTCCCGCCCGTCATCACCCTTGAGCAGCGGGGTGAAGGTAAACCCTGTGGGGGTTTCCACGATGGCTATCTTGCGTGCTTCCGCATGCGCCTTGATCTGATTGAAGGAGTCGGACTGCTGCTCCTTGAACTCCTCCTCAATAGCCTGCTGCCTGGTCTGAAAATCCTCACTTTCGAGCGCTGCGGAAATAGCGTTGCCTGCCTCCTCTATCAGCTGCTCTATCTCTTTTTTAAAGTCGTTTCCCCAACCGGCCGGCAGGCGCAGTGCGTGCGGTTTTTGCGGATTCGCGAAATTGTTGACATAGCACCAGTCGTCGGCAGCCGACCTGGCAGCGGCCTGCTGTTCGAGAATCTGCCGGACCAGGTGGTGGCGGCCGCTACCGGCAGAGCCCAGCACGAACAGATTGAAACCGTCCGGTTCGCTCTCCATGCTGAACTGAATCGCCTCAATTGCTCTCTGCTGTCCGGGAATCGAGGTTCGCCTATCCAGTTCGACAGTGGATTCGAAGGAGAAAATGGCGGGGTCGCAATGCCGGTAAAGCTGCGCGGCGGCGAGCGGCTTGCCTCTCTTCATCAAAGCCTCCTTGGTTAACCGGCATGCTGCAACATCGTCCCGCAATAAGACCGGCTTCCCTGTTTAATTCTAGCAGTTGAGCGCAGCTTCGCGGTGCTGAGATTGCAGGAATGATCAGACTTTTCGGGTGAACATGCCGGGGCCCGTCCCACACTTCCCTCAGTTTCCGGACGGTACGATAAGCATGCCAGGCTGAGCACCGGCTTAGCCGGAGGACCGCCGGTGCGATCGGTATCGCAAGCTACTGGCAAGGTTAGTATTGTGTCTCCGATTTTCTATACTTAATACAAGGGAGTTTGACAGGAAATTGGAAGGAGGGAGTGGTTATGACTGGTTTGGAAAGATCGGCAGACTTTCGGAAACCCGGAAGACAGGACAGGCTGTTGCAGGAGCAGACACACGACCCTTATCGGTATAATCAGAAACTGAAGGAGCCGACCGTATGTCCTGAGTGCAAAGCCGTTGTTCACAATGGCCACTGGAGTTGGGCTGCAGTGCCTGAAGGCGCAGACCAGCAGATCTGCCCTGCATGTCAGCGCATCAAAGACGGCGCACCCGCCGGATATCTGACGCTGCGGGGGGAGTTTTTGTCGCTGCATGAAGCGGAAATAATGAGCCTTATCCATCATCATGTGGAGCGGGAGCAAAGCAGGCATCCGCTGAAGCGCATCATGCAGCACCAGAAACAGGATGGAAGCTTGGTTATTACTTTCACCGATGCCCATCTGGCCCGCGGCGTAGCAGAGGCGGTTTACCACGCTTATGACGGCGCACTCGACATGCACTATCCGAAAGACGAGGTGGTGCTGCATGTCAATTGGTCGCGTTGAACTGCAACAGGCGGCGCTTTAGTTGCATGCAACGAGGGGGTATTTCCGCGCCCTACAGCGAAGAAGGCGGTACAACTAAGGCAGCGCGAAGGTGATCGTTGTCCAGTAGCTAATCCAGGCGGATCCCGCGGGCGCCGGAAACTTGGCGCTGGGTTGCTGCATCTGCACCGCATTAAGTAGCAGTTCGCTGCCGGGCGTGGGCGAGAACCACACCCGGCCCGCTTCATCGGTGGTAAGCAGTGTCTCTTCGATTTGTCCGTTGCGGCGAGTAAACAGACGGGCTTGGGCGGCAGCCAGCGGTACTCCCCGCCAGTAGAGGCGCGCCTGTATCCGGTTGTCCGCTGCGCGATAGGGATTGGTCTCAAGCAGCCACTCGAATCCCAGACCGAGCAGGCGGTCGTCACCGCCCCCCTCGCCCACCTGTACCAGCGACTTGGCGAAGCGCTGGTAAGCCTCTTTGAAACCGCTCGGCGGTAGACCGCGGCGGCGGTGTTCAGCCAGTATCCCGTCCAGCCCTTCATAGGCGAGAAATTTTTCGAATAGCCCCGGCTCCTTGTACTCCAGCGTATAGAAGTTGCTGACCAGAGAGAGCAACACCAAGCCGTCTGCGGCCGTTGTTTGATTTATGGCCGGAATATCACCGATTCTGGAGCTCACATCGGCACTGTGGCCGCCGACGGTAATCTGCAAACGCTGAATATTGGCTGGAAGATAAGCTTGGGTATCCCCCTTGAAGTGCTGCCCGACCTTCAGCTGGGCCAGCAGATTCTCGCCCGCAGTTAGCCGATAGCTCAAGGGCTCAATCCAAAACTCGTGTGCAGCCAGACGCATTGTGAAAGTCAGCAGCCAGAGTACGAAAAGCGGTTTTCCCAAGCGCAGCAGGTCGCGCATAATAACGTCCTTGGTTTGTCCACAGATTACCGGGAGTTTCGACCATTATGAGCACGACGGCGGCGGCACCGCAATATTGGCCGAGGCTGATCTTGGCGCTGCTACTACTGGTGCTGACAATCCCCTGCGGTGTTGCGCATGAGATTCGCCCTGCGATTATCGATCTGAAAATCGGTGAGAATTCCCGGATAACACTGACCAAACGGGTCAACCTCGAAGCGCTGCTGACGGGTATCGGCAGCGAACACAAAGATACCGACGAATCTGACAAAGCTGCGGTTTACAACCGGCTGAGAAACTTACTGCCGGCGCAGCTGGAGAGCGAGTTCAATACTTTTTTGACGCAGCTGCTGGCCGGCAGTTCGCTCCGTGCCGATGGCGTGCCGGTACAGCTCGCACTGCTCCGGGTCAGCATACCTGGAATCGGCGACACCGCGCTTGCACGGGACTCGATTATCGAACTGCAGGGCGCTCTACCACCGGCCGCCAAAACATTGGTCTGGCGCTGGGACAGCCGCTTTGGCGCCAATGTGCTGCGTGTCGACAGCGACACCGGGCAGGCGCTCTTCACCGCCTATCTGCAGGCTGGCCAAGCGTCCGGCAGCATCCCGCTGGGCGGAGTAGTGGCGCAATCGACCGGTGATCTTTTTTTCGACTACCTCGTGATTGGATTCGACCACATTCTGCCAAAAGGAACCGACCACATTCTGTTCGTCATCGGACTGTTTCTGCTCAATGCCCGTATCAGCAGCCTGCTGTGGCAGGTCTCCAGCTTCACGCTGGCGCATACGCTGACGCTGGGGCTCGGTATTTACGGCATCGTCCAGATTCCGGCGGCTGTGGTGGAGCCGCTGATCGCCGCTTCGATCGTCTACGTCTGCGTGGAAAATCTCTTCTGCGATCGGCTAACCCGGTGGCGTCCGCTGGTGGTGTTCATCTTCGGCCTGCTGCACGGACTGGGTTTCGCCGGAGTACTGCGTGAGATCGGACTCTCACCCGAGCATTTTCTGACCGGCCTGATTGCGTTCAATGTCGGCGTGGAGCTGGGCCAGTTAACGGTAATCGCCGGCTGTTTTGCCACGGTCGGTCTCTGGTTCAGCAGAAGTGACTGGTACCGTCGCTTGATCACCATGCCAGCCTCTCTGCTGATCGCATTGATTGGCGGATATTGGTTTTTTGAGCGGGTTGGTTTTATCTCCTGAGGCACTCCGTTGACCGAATCCGTCTGCCGTTAACCCCGGACAGCGCTTTTAATCGCACTGACCCGAATGGTACTTAAATAGCAATTTCATTCTCGTCATCCCGGCGAATGCCGGGATCCATAATTGTCAAATGGCGGCCAATTCTCTGGATTCCGGCCTGCGCCGGAATGACGAATTAATTGGTTTTTATGGAAATTTCAGCTTAAGTAAGTGCCATTCTTCACTGACCCGGGTCAGCGCAAACGATCCCCAACGACGCCGCTCCGCGCAAAATTCGTTGAATCTATCCGGTCATACCCACTTACCGGGAAAGTTCCTTTGAACTTTTCTAGTGGAATCAACCACTCCTGGATCATCGGGAAATTAACTAAAGAATAAAGTTCTCAAAACACCATCCGATAAAAATAGTGGAATGGCTTGCGGTATTTGCCGTTGCAGACCGGAGCTTGAATTTTTAAGGGTGAATGGAGAGTTGATTCTACTGTCGATTAACAGTGGCAAACTCTCAGGGAAAAATAACGTTGACTACGACCGCCGGGTCGCGCAATACGATACTTTGGCAGGTTTCAGCTGCAGACGGGCTGGTTACTGCTTTTTTCACCAAATGCGTTACCCACACCCCCTATCCGATGGCCGCTGCGCTCCGCCGCTTGCACCGGTATGACTTGCAGGTATCGAACTACGCACAGCACGATCGGGCAAAGGTCGAGTTGCTGCTGCCTGAGGTGCCGGAGTCGTCAGCAGGACAATGACCAAGCGCCGCTCACCACCCTCATTACGATTCACGCTGATATTGATCGTTGCGACACTGGTCTTCGGACACCTGATCCTGGATAAGGGATTCGAGTTGGCATTTGAACAGCCATCACGGGTTGAGAGGCAACAAATCGAATCTGCGCGTCAGTTGATTGAATTGGTGCAACAGACGTTGAGCTCGGATCCGGCCACCATTGAGCGGCAAAACGCAGAGCAGATTATCGGCATCCAAAGCAAGGATCCAAATGTCAGGATGTTGGCGGTATTGAACCAAGTAGGCGAGGTGATTTTCTCCACGCACAACCTGCACATAAAGCAACCAGCGCAAGCGGTGATCGAGGATTTCGATCCGGAGATTTTCCAGCGAGCGATACAGCAGCAGCAGATCATCATCAACAAAGGCGTGTCGGGCAAATCAATCAATCTCTACACCCCGCATCCGTTAGCGCCTGGGTCCGGCGAGCCGCTCAGCGGACAGGCCGGAGTGCTCTACCTGAACTACGACCTGGAGCGCGCCAAACGCAATGCTTTACGCGAAACCCTGGCACCGACGAACTGGCTGAGCCAGGCAGCGATCCTTATTGTCAGCGCCGTACTGATGATCTATCTGCTGAACCACTGGGTGGCTGAGCCATTGCGGCGCATCGGCCGAACGGTCAGCAGAGTGGCCAAAGGTGACGTAGGCGTAGTGACCGGGTTCAACGGCGAGAGCGAGCTCGCCCTGATCGGCATGGGTGTGGATAGCATGAGCCGTGAGATTGACGCTTCGAAACTCGCGCTCCGGCAAGCCAACCTGGATCTTGAAAAGCGTGTCGACGAACGCACCCAGCATCTTGAGCGGGAGATTCGCTACCGGAGAAATCTTGAGAGAGCGCTGCGCATTCATGAACACCAGATGCAGATTGTATTCAATACCGTATCCGAAGGCATCGCGCTTTGGGATGCCGAAGGACGGCTGCTCTACGCAAATCCCGGTTTCAGAAAACTTCTCTCCATGAGCAATTCGGATAGCGCCGTCGGATTCGCGGAAAACTACACAAATCTGTTTACCGAAGAGGGCAACCCGCTCCCCCTGGCAGAGTTCCCTATCACTAAAACCCTGTCTGATCTGCAACCGCGGGAAGGCATTATCATCGGCATTGAGCATCCCGATTCGGGCTGGCGTTGGGTAACCATCAATGTCATCCCGGTCACAGAAGTAAAAGGTGGTTCCGTCACCGGTATCGTCTCGTCTGTGTCCGATATAACCGAGCTCAAGTATCATGAAAACCAGCTCGACCAGATGGCGCATTTCGATACACTGACAGGACTGCCGAACCGGCGGTTACTGCACGACAGAATGCAGCAATTGGTCGAAAACGCACGGCGAAAAGGGAAGATACTTGCCGTCTGTTATATCGATCTGGACGGCTTCAAGTATATTAACGACAACTACGGCCACAAGGCCGGAGACGGACTGCTGGTAGAGGCGGCAAGCCGTTTCGTCAACTGCATACGGGCAGGCGATACGGTCGCCCGGCTGGGCGGCGACGAATTCGTTGTCCTGCTGGCCGATATCGCAGACGAAACCGAGTGTGAGTCGGTCATGCATCGGATTCTGAGCTCCCTTGCCAGTCCTTATAGCGTCGCCGGAAATGTCGAAACCGGCATCACCGTGAGCGCTGGCATCACGCTGTTTCCTGCCGACAACAGGGACCCCGACACGCTGCTGAGACACGCGGACCAGGCCATGTATTCAGCCAAGCGATCCGGTAAAAATCGCTACCACTGGTTCGATCCCAAGCTCGAGAAACGCATGCTGGCGCGCAACGACTCGCTGAAGGATCTTTCCCGGGCACTGTCCCAGCGCGAGTTCGTACTGCACTATCAGCCCAAGATCTGCAGCAAAGACGGCAGCGTCGTTGGCGCCGAGGCGCTACTGCGCTGGCAGCATCCGGTACTGGGAACACTGCAGCCGGCTCAATTTATCCCGCTGGTCGAGGAGCAGGATATCGCGCTGGAGATCGGCCGCCAGGTGATTCAGCAAGCGCTGCTGCAGGCACAAACCTGGTTTCGACAGGGTCACTCAATGCCTATCAGCGTCAATGTATTTGCCCGCCAGCTACAGCAGCCCGATTTCGCCGAGGAGCTGGAGCGCATGCTGCATCAGGTCAACAAGGAAGAGCGGGTGCCGCTTGATCTCGAAATTGTAGAGAGCGCCGCACTCGAAGGGATTCGCGATTTCCCGGCGCTGGTTCGCCGCTGTGAAGCGATGGGTGTTACCTTTTCGCTGGATGACTTCGGGACCGGATACTCGTCGTTGGATCATCTGCGCCGCATCCCCACTCAATCGTTGAAGATCGACAGATCCTTCGTCAACGACCTGACGAGCAACGGTGAGGACAGAATCCTGATCGAGGCCACTATCGGACTCGGCCGCGCCTTCGGACGCAGAATCGTGGCCGAGGGGGTCGAAACGGAGGAGCAGCTGCGTTGGCTCAGAGCCGCGGGTTGCGACGAGATGCAGGGCTTCCTGTTCGCAAAACCGATGCAACCCGACGAATTCATCGAGTGGCTGAAACAATACCGTCCCGTCACTGAATGGTTGAATTCCTGAAAAATAGAAAAAAAGGATTATGAAAGATTACCAAATATCGATTCTCAACGAATCTGCTGTCACCGGGATCGAGGAGATAGATCGGCAGCACCGGAACCTGTTAAACCTATGCAACGATGTCAATAATGCCTTGGAGAAGAACCTCTCCTCCATCAGCACCCGTTCCATTGTCCGGGAATTGCTCAGCTACTCGATCTATCACTTCAACACCGAAGAGTTGTTGATGCAGGAGTATGCCTGTACGGAAGAGGAAAAAGCCGAAATCGGGGAGCATATCGCGCAGCATCGACAGTTTGCTCGGCGAATCGTCTCGCTACAGGAGAAGCTGCTGAAGCGGGAGTACATCGACCAAGAGGAGCTGCTGGTTTTTCTGACCGGCTGGATTAACGACCATGTGCTGAACACCGACATGGCGCTGGCTCGGCTGATTCATCAAAAGCAGGAGCAGTAATCATCGTCGTTTTGGCCAGCGACCGGCAAAACCCTGCCTCCCGAAACGGCAATGAATTTACCGCAGCACCACAACCCATCACTCTCTGAGCAGGCGATAAGGGCTTTGGTGGAGATACTCCTCCACCACCCTGCCGCCGATCAGGTGCTCCTGAATGATCCGCTCCAGCTTCTCCGGCGTCAGCTCCTGGTAGTAAACCCCTTCCGGGTAGACCAGCGCCACCGGTCCGTTATGGCAGACGCGCAGACAGTCCACTTTACTTCTGTCTATGCCTTTCTGAGGTATCGCATAGCCCAGTTCCGACAGGCGCTGTTTCAGGTATTGCCAGCAGCGCGCGCCCATATCATTCCCGTGGCACTTCGGCTTGGTCGGCGTGGCGCAGAGAAATATGTGGCGTTTCGCTTCAACAGGCATATCCCGGGTCCCATGTCTGCCCGGCCATCTGGAGGGTTATGCCGGTAGTCCGAAAATTCTATCAGCATGCGGGTTACGCGGAAATACGCGGTTGCGGTTAGCGGCCGGTGGATTCGCCTCCGGCCAAAAAACGGCGGCGTCGGGAACCAGCCGGTCACTACCACTCGTCCGGCTAAGGTCGGAGGATATGCCGTTCGCAGATGCGAGACTTTAAACAGCCTTAAGTCAGGCTATCGGATGAGCGATTCTGAGGCGATGAATTGCTGCCTTTTCCTACGAAATATTTTGTTCTGCATTTCCGGCAAACAAATCTACGCTTTCTCAGAAAAAGCTTGCCGAAAAAACCTCTCGCAATCCGGTCACTGTCGCTCGAACCACAACTGGGGCACACCAGTCCATTTTCAGAAAAGCCTTGAAACACGCTTACTATCTCCCCTCATTGGCAAGCAACCAACCTGATTGCCGCTTTTGCCATTGCAAAATTGCGGTTAGCCTGGAACCTTGTGCTGGTTCGGCAATGGATCATACGTAACATTAATCAAAACTAGCATGCAAATAGCACACCAAAGTATTTTTTTATTTTTTCTCCGTTAGTTAGCTGATAGTTAGTATCACTACGTAAAAAAAACTGACACCTGAACAGAATGTTCGCTGTCGGCGCGCCTCGAGGTCAAGCGCTCCCGTGAAGATCACTTCGTTCTAGTATGCTTCCCCCACAGCACTGTTTTTAGGCCGTAGTGGATTTAAGGTAAATCGTCAGCGAAGCGTCATATCCCGCTAACGACCAAAGGGGAGAGCTGCACTGCTCGCCTTTAGCAACTCCATGGTGTTTAAGCGGCGGGGTATTTCCGTATCAAAACGGCAGCGCCAAGCAGGTATAATGACGACCATGAAATTGCTTATTCTTGGCGCCGGCGCCGTCGGATTGAGTCTTGCTGCCCGCCTCTCGCCTTTTTGCGAAATTTACGCGCTCTGCCGCCGCAGGCATGCCGATGCCATCAGCCGATCGGGATTCCGCATGCGCGGGCTATGGGGCGACGGCAACTTTCACTTTAATGCATCGGCAGAAACGCCCGCTGACCAATCGTTCGATTATTGCCTGATCACCGCCAAGTCCCTGCAGACTCGGCAACTCTGCAACGAGTACAGATCCCTGTTCGTGGATGCCGATGTGGTCAGCATGCAGAACGGCATCGGCAACGAAGAGATCATCGCCGAATACAGCGACCGTGTGATCGGCGGCACCATCATCACCGGGTTCGAATGGCAGGGGGACGCCGATGTCCGGGTTACCGTGGAAGCGGGTCCGATACGGCTCGGCCGTTTTCCGGACGGATCCGACGACACGGTTCAGCGTCTGGTAGACCTGTTCCGGCAGGCGGGACTCCATGTCGAGGGAAGCAGCGCCATTCGCTCCAACCTGTGGGCCAAGACGCTGTACAACTGCGCACTCAACCCGCTGGGAGCGATACTGGATGTGCCTTACGGCGCACTCGCAAGGCCGCATGCCTGGTCCGTTATCGAGCAACTCATCGGCGAAGCCTGGGCGGTATGCAGCGCCGAAGGAATCGCACTTCCTTGGGGTACAGCACGGGAGTATCTCGGCTATCTCAGATCGGTGCAGTTGCCCGCCACGGCGGGCCACAACTCATCCATGCTGCAGGACATCCGCAACGGGAAAGCGACCGAAATCGACTTCATCAATGGCGCGGTGGTCCGGCTTGGAGAGAGGCACAGAATCGACACACCGGTCAATCGAACGCTGGTCGATATGATCGGTTTCAAATCGGGTTAACCCGGGGGTTTGTGGTTCGCTTTTTTCTCGTCCAATTCCCTCATCAATGTGCGCAAGCAGCCTGCCACCACAAGACTCTCCGTGTTTTCCGCACCAGCCGCCAGTGTGTACAGGAACTCCAAATTGTCCAGCACCGAGGCAAACTCCCGCGGGCTTGCTCGACGGCTGAATTCCCGGTATTTGTCAACGATCTCAGCCTGCTGCGCAGCGAAGTCTCCTGCGATCAACGCTGTCATCAACTGACCGTCGATGGCCATCGATGCAAGCCAGGGATCCCATGTATCCCTCTTCTCTTGCGCCTCACTCCCCTCCTCTGGAAGCAGTCCGCGCGCTGTTTTTAGTTGCCCGCGCAACTCATCCATTTCTGGCGCTCCGTCCGCAGTCGCCGGATACCACTGCATAATCAGCCCCGCGACCACCACATTAAGCAGCGGATAAACCGCTGCGTCGGAGTCCTGCTGCGCCAGTGCGTAAGCTTTGGCATACGCATCCCGCATATTGCCCAGATAAGCGGCGGGAGCGCGTGAAATCCACGCCCGTCGGCGCCAGGCACTGCCCAGCAGCGCATAACGCTCCGCGGTTTCGCTGGCTCGCAACAACTCCCTGATCTCGGCAATGGATTGATCGATCTGAGCCACAGCGGCCTTGCCCTGACGCCAGCACTCCAGCGCCGCTCTGGCACGCAGATTGGGCAACTGCTCCTGATCCCTCAGCGTCATCGCAGCAGCTGCGCCGCGCTGCGCGGCGTCGAAGTGGAACACCGCTTGATCGAACGCCTCCGCCTCACTGTAAGCTCTTGCCAATGCGAGCCCGACCCGGCCGCCGCCGGAGTCGCACCAACTCTTATCCAGGGCATACTTTTCATAGTCTGACAACCGTTCAAGCTCCCCTGATACGTCGCGCCCCCCTTTGTCTTTCAGCGTTGCTTCGATGTTTTCGATCGCATTGACCAGTTCGTTCCTGCTGGCAAAATGGAGCGTCTTTGCTGCACGGCGGCCGGAAGTCAAGCCGGTCACCAGCGTGAAGTCCGGATCGCCGTAACATTGATAAGCCCCCCAGGTATTGGTTCCCGGTCTGGCCTGGTAGGCAGCCTCGCGCGCCTCCCTGACGGCAATGCCGAAGGTGTCGCCATCCAACAGCGATTGATAAAAACGGCCGGCGAATATCTTGGCCGCCCCGTCGTCCACGGCCCAACCTGCTGCCACTACCGCGCGCACGCCCATGCGTATGAACTCGGTAGCGAGATTTGCCGCCAGCAGATTGAACCGGGCCGGTGTGCGACCGGCTTCGATCCGGCCGAGATGGCAGCAGTTGATGAAGACCAGCTCCGGCACCTGCCGCATCTGCTTCACCTCCGCCGGCGTCAGAAACAGTCCGTCGCCGAGCACCATACCGGTGACCGCTGCAGCACTCCGCTCCCGCGCTTCGAGCTCCGACACGCTCAACCCCTGACCGCACTCCTCACAGCGGGTCTCCTCATCCGGCAGATAGTTGTAAACGCCGTGGCCGGCCAGATGCAGCACCTTGTAGACCCTGGCGTAGAGCTGCTGCACCACCTCTCCGGCACTCGATCTCAGGCATTTATGCACCTCGAAACCGTTGCTCTCCAGTCTGCCGCACACCTCGCGCGCCTCCGCCTGCGCACCGAGGAGTTCGGGGAAATCACTGACCGGATCACCGACCACCAGTGCCCGCGCATCACCCACCAGAATCGGCCGTTCACGCATGATGCTGGTTGCCAGTTGCCGCAGCACGCCGTGCTCCACTGACAGGGGTCTGGCACTCGATGCGAAAGCATCATCCATCAGCTCCCAGGGATATCCGGCCGCCGTCTCGTCCAGCAATAACATCAGATTGTCGCGTTGGGAGACCTGGTCCTTGACTTCGTTGGGCACCAGACGCTCATACAGCGCACGCGCCAGATTGGCGTCGTAGTGGGTGGAGCGTATAGAAGCGTCAATCATGGCATCAACCAGCGCGGCCTGGGTAGCCACCGTGCGCAGTTCATTGCGGGCCCGTCGCGTCAGTGTGAGGAAACGCAGCGCTGTCGTTCGCCGATCCGTTCCGTCGGCCAGGATCTGGATCCTGTCCCACCAACCCGGCGGATCGTCGAAGGTGATCCTGCGGCGGCCGCCGCGCTCGACCTTCAATGTCCCGGCTTCGGAGAGATCCAGTTTGCCGGCGACGGAGGAGTCGCGCTGGAGACGCCGCAGCGCACGCACCGCCAGTATCGCCTGATCCTCGTAAATCTCGATAATCTCGAAGCGGGTGAAACGTTGCGGCTGGTTCTTCTCCGACAGCACGGTATTGGCCTGCAGCAATCCCCTGATCAGCGCATTCACCGATTCCGTTACGCTGATGCCGCCGGCAGCGCTGCCCACCAGCAGTGCACATATGCCCAGCATTTCGGCACTCTCGTGCCCTCGTACGGGGATGGCGTGTGCGTGGCCGAGCGCATACTCCAGCAGCGCCCGTGTAAAGGTGGCGCTCAGCCCGGCCCCGGTCAACTCTCCTGCCTGCCCCAGTCCCATGACAATCGCGGCGGCGGGTTCTGCATGTGACTGTGTTTTCAACCGTGGATTCGGAAATATCGCGCAGGTTTCGAGCGGTCCGGGATAGATACCCAGCATGTGGCGCCGCTTCATCTCCCCGTCCACCGCCTCGTCGAGCGCACGCTCGGCACTCATGATGGGATCGCCGACATAGTGCCCCACCGCCACCGGGTAGCGGGCATAGGTGAGATCTCCCTGAACGACACGGACCTTGACCAGAGGTTCGGCCCGGGCCGACTTGCGATGTTTGCGCGCTCCGGCGCCCATGATTGCGGCACCCAGCGTACGTTCATCCGGGTAGAGGTCAAGCTCGCGTTCTCCGCCGGGAAACAGCGCTTCCGCCGCCCGGGCGATCGGCGCTGTCTGCGGCAATCTTGACGTGTGGCCGCTCTCCAACAGATCCAGAAACGCCGGAAACGCCGGCGGATGGGCGCTCAGATCGCCATGTTCAACATCCAGATACCAGGTCGGCACCCCTGGCGGAATACCGCTCTCCCAGGTGACGCGCCCGTCGCCGCGGGTGGTTGCGTTGAACCGGATCTTCCCGGCAGCTGCATCATAGACCATCTCCGCCAGCGTCTGGTCCGCCGAACCGGCCACGTAGCACATGCGCTCCGGGTCAACCGGAGCGCTATCCATCAGCGTCCTGAATTTTCGCGCTGCCTCCAGATCTGCGGCAGTCGGCAAGACCCATCCCTTGCCGTCCTGTTGATGATACCTACGCCACACTTCGGCTGAAAAATAGTCCTCCCGCGCATCTTTCGGCAGCATTGCCAACGCACCCGGAAAACGCGAAATCACCTCGAGCAGCTCCTGCTCGTTGTGGCCAAGGTCGAGCAGCGCCAGCATACCCAGGGTTTTGGAACGCGCTACCAACAGCTCGGTGATCGAGTGCGAACCGCCGTTGGGGGTGCCCAGCATCACCAGGCGGGCCCCGCTATGCCTGCACATATCGCTCCACAGCTCCTTGTGCCGTGCAATCATCGCACGAGCGACCAACCCACCCATCGAGTGCGCCAGAATCCGCACCGGCTGATTGTTCGCCTGCGCCTCG
Organism: Chromatiaceae bacterium; assembly: GCA_024235255.1. Taxonomy (GTDB): domain Bacteria; phylum Pseudomonadota; class Gammaproteobacteria; order Chromatiales; family Chromatiaceae; genus HKST-UBA178. The sequence continues at coordinate 382,309 of JACKMT010000004.1, read as the reverse complement.
TGCAGTTCGGTCTTCACCCGCAAGGCCAGCCGGTCCGCCTCCTGCTCAATCGGCAGACGCCAGTCAAAGGCAAACTCCACCACTTTGTGCGATCCGCCCAGGAACTTGATCAACTCGCCGTAGAAGCGCGCGTAGGCGTTGGTCGGATTCACGCCGCGAGCGGTGATATTCAATTTCGTGAACTCGCCCAGCGTGAGCCCGAACAGATCGACCCAGACCCGGTTTCCGTTGACCTCCAGTTCGCTGCCCATGATGCCCGGCAATACGAATGCCACCGGCCTCGGACCAGCACCGGCGCTGCGTGCGAGCTCACGCGCAATATCCACCGTCGGCTCGAACAGCCGGTCCAAACCGGCAGCTGCCTCCGGCCGGCGCGTCAGCACCCGCACCAGATTGGCGGCACTGTCACGGTTGCCGAAATAGGTGAAGTGATTGACGTTCGGCCCTTTGTGCGGGCTGAGCAGCGCCTTGCCCTCCTCGCGTCCGGCGCCGCCGTACATCGACTGCGTGTTCACCACCAGGTCGTGATCGCCCTCGTAGAATCGGTCGCTGGCCCAGATTAGCAGTCTGGCCCACCAGGCGTCCGGCTCGATATCGCCGGCAATCACGGTCAGTTCGCCGGCCACGCGCACGCCGCGCCAATTAACCAACCGCACCACGGGCGAGTCCGGCATCATCGCCTCCAGACCCGGCAGCGATTTCGGATCGGTACGCTCCTGCACCACTGCGGCAACGAACTCGCCGATATCCTTGAACGCCTCGCCCACCGGGGTGTGCAGACCCGCAGCTTTGGCTACGGACCCGACCACCGAGAGCCAGCGGTCCAGCTTGCGCGATGCCAGCGTGGTTCCCAGCGCCGGGCAGGCAACGCGGACAAACCGCCCGATGCGGAACTGCGCCTGCTCCAGCCGGGCCGCCAGCACCTGCAGCGCCGCCCGGTTCTGCGCATGTTCCGGGGCATCCCCGAAAAGGGCAAAATCCTGCTCATCAAAGGCACTGCCGATTTGGCCTGGGCTGTTGTTTTCCCGTGCTATGGTTGCCACGCGGCAAAGTAGTTCGCCAACCAGTCCGCCGCGCGAGTGGGAGACCAGGTCGACGGTGACACCTTGCGGAAAAACAGCCAGGAGATCGACCAGATCCCTGGCATTCTCTATCGGACTCTCGCTCAATGTGCGGTGTTCGAAGGCGTAGACATTGCCTTGGTAGTATTGACGGATCTGATTCAACTCACCGCGCCTTGCTTCGGACCAGAGATCGCCAAAACTGCCCCAGGTGCTGGACGCGGTGCCGTGCAGCAACAGCAATATCCGCTCCCCTGCGAAATTCTCCCGGCCCAGCTTTTGCAGACCGAAGGCATTAGTCTCAAGGCGGCAGCGGTAAAATCCCGGTCCGGGCCGGCGATCCCCTTGCACCTTATCTTCAACCTTGCGTGCAAGCTTGGCTGCGGTCAGGCCGTGCAGATCGATCCCGATCACTTTCAGTGACTTGACTACCCAACCGATCGGACCGCGTGCCTGCATCCCTTGCGGCAGCACGTTGAGCATCTCCGGCACTGGCAGCGCGCTGTCGGCTGAACCATCACGGCTCGCCCCACTGGCAAATCGTGCGCGATACTCCTCTGCGGTCATCCAGACGGTGATGTTGTCTTCGAATTCGATCTCGATCAGATCGCCGTCACCAAGCGCCAGTGTCTCCTGCGCCGCTATTGCGCGTGCCGCACCGGGACGGAATTCCGCTTTAACCGCAACTGAAATGAGATTCTGCGCTGCGTCTACGTGGATACCTGAACTGGCGGGAATCGGTTCCGGCGCACCGCGCATGCGCAGTACAACCTCTGCAACTGGCTGTTTCGTATCGTCTGATTTGCCGGGCATACTGCAACTCCCTTGCTGGTGGATTGATTGTAGGGCGAAGTATAGTTCACGCTTACCCTACAAACCGAGAACCAGTATTTCTATCTCGATTCGGACAGATCCACCTGTGCCTACAGCAAATGCTCTTGGCGGTTACGTTTAAAGCTAATCGGTAAAAAATATTTACAACATAAAAAAAATGGAATAGTTTTTAAGCAATTGAGTCATGTCCCGGTGGCGGATGTAGCCAGTTTCACATGACTCAAAATTGCCTGGCGTTACCAAGCGGAAACAACCCACATAACTGTGCATCGCGCAAACGGTTTGCCAGGTCTAAGCCAGCAATTGATAGCGTGAACGGATTGTTTCAAAAACGTCTGGAATCGACCATCAGGGATGGCGCCCTGGGCGTTGTCATGCCCAATGGACGACATTTCAACTGCGGCTCAACTTACCCAAATATTATCTGGAAAATCAATAATATTCATGCGTCTTTTAAAGTCGCACTGGATCCGGATTATCAATTGGGTGAAACCTACATGCACGGTGACTGGGAATTGGTGCAGGGCTCGCTCACCGAACTGCTCTGCGTCTTGTTGAGAAACTTCGATCTGGAGAAAAATCTCTCCCCCAAATCACTGGGCGGACGCACGTTGAAACAGTGGAACAATCTGCACCGCAGCCTAACCAATATCGCCAAGCACTATGATCTTGAAGAGTCACTTTTTCGCGCCTTCCTCGACCGCGAAATGCACTACTCCTGCGCCTACTTCAAGCATCCAGATGACTCACTGGAACAGGCGCAGCAGCAGAAGTGTCAGCACATTCTTGAGAAACTCTGCCTCACTCCCGGCATGCGGGTATTGGATATCGGCTGCGGTTGGGGTGGCCTGGCGCGCTACCTGGCAAAACAGGCAAAGGTGGATGTTCGAGGCATCACCCTTTCACGGGAGCAGCTGGCTGTGGCTGAACAGCAGCGGTTGGGAACCGGCATGGAGGAGCGGCTCGAATTCACGCTCCAGGACTACCGCAACCATAAGGGGAAATATGATCGAATCGTCTCCGTGGGCATGTTCGAGCATGTGGGAAAGCCCTATTATCGGGCTTTTTTCAAGCACCTTCACCGCCTACTAAAGGATAACGGCGTCGCCTTGCTGCATACCATCGGCCGCACCACCGGACCGGGCACAACCAATCCCTGGATCGCCCGCCACATATTTCCCGGCGGCTACAATCCGGCGCTCTCGGAACTTATCCGCGCCATCGACGGCGTCCCGCTGCAAGTGACCGATATAGAGGTGCTTCGTCACCACTACGCCCTGACAATCATGCATTGGAATCACAGGTTCCAACAGCATCGGGATGAATTTGCCCGAACCAAAGGCGAGGAGTTCTGCCGCATGTGGGAGTTTTATCTCGCTGCATCCGAAGCCAGTTTTCGCACCGGCCAACTGGTTGTTTATCAGATTCAACTGACCCGTGACTGGCAGCAGGTGCCCGAAACCCGCGACTATCTGTATCGTTGAATCAAGGTTCGCAACCCCATGGCGTTAGTTCTGCCGTAAGCGCCAGGGTTTTCCTGAATCAACGCCCCGAAGACAAGCCCGCGCCGTGCTGGATCGATTCAGTTTATACTTATTTTTTCTGGAATCCCGGATACTCATCCACGCGCCAACGCTGCGGCTCGTGATCCCCGGGCCCGATAAGACGCAACTTCGACCAGGCTGTCAGTGCAATAATCAGCACCAAGAGCAGTACTATCTTAAGGCGTGTAGGCGTGAGCATCGTATCTCGATTGATCTCCCGATTATTTCTGTATTTCAGCCATTGTTAACGGATATTTATCTGGAATATGGCTGAACGCTGGTAGTGAATAGCGATTATGATAATGCGGTTGTGCTGTTTTTTGCGACTGAACCTTGCTGAAAAATGAGACAATCAATACGTTTTTTATCAATAATTGCTGCTGGAGCAGTGCTACTGATCGCAGGCAGTGCGGCAGGCGATGAGATCCGCGTGGCAGTCGCGAGCAACTTTGCCGAAACTTTTACCGTTATCGCCGAACGCTTCGAGAGAGAGACCGGCCACAGGGTCATACGGATCACCGGTTCCACCGGAAAACACTATGCCCAAATTATGAATGGCGCACCTTTTGACGCTTTTTTTGCTGCCGACGAGGAGCGGCCGCAACTGCTCGAACAGCAGGGTACTGCAGTTCCGGGCAGCCGTTTCACCTATGCCATCGGTAAGTTGATTCTGTGGAGTCCGCAGCCGGATTTTATCGATACCGAAGGAAAACGACTGGCCGATGCGAAGGTCCGCCGCCTGGCCATCGCCAATCCAAAGCTGGCCCCGTACGGCAGGGCGGCGCAGCAGGTGCTGCAGGCGCTTGGCTTGTGGCGTTCGTATCAGGACCGCCTGGTCCGCGGCGAAAACATCGGACAAACCTTTCAATTCGTCAACAGCGGCAATGCGGCACTGGGATTGGTCGCCCTTTCCCAGGTAAAGCGGCCCGGCCAACCGGTCAAGGGCTCACTATGGGAAGCACCCCAGTCGCTCTACTCCCCGATTGCGCAGCAGGCTGTGCTGTTGCGGGAGAATCAGGCCGCTCGCGACTTCCTGGCATTTGTGCGCAATGCCGGGTCGCTGCGGACAATGCAAGATTTCGGCTACGGAACACCCCATGCCGAGTGAAACCGACCTGACAGCGCTGCTCATCACACTCAAACTGGCTGCGGTTACCACCTCGATCCTGCTGCTGTTCGGTACGCCCTTAGCCTGGTGGCTGGCACGCACCCGCTGGCGCTTCAGATTTCTGCTGGAAGCGGTTGTCGCGCTGCCTCTGGTTCTGCCCCCTACCGTGCTTGGCTTCTATCTGCTGGTGGCGCTCGGGCCGCACGGGCCGATCGGTGGCCTACTGGAAGCGCTGGGCGGACAGGCTATAGCTTTCACCTTCACCGGCCTGGTTATCGGCTCAGTCTTCTATTCGCTGCCGTTCGTGATTCAACCGCTGCAGAACGCCTTCTCTGCCATCGACGAGCGTACGCTGGAAGCGGCCAGCACCCTGCGCGCAACGCCGCTGGACCGCTTCTTCTCTATCGTGCTGCCGCTGGCCCGACCCGGCATCATCACCGCAGCGACGCTCGGTTTCGCCCATACCCTCGGCGAGTTCGGTGTGGTGCTGATGATCGGCGGCAATATACCCGGCGAAACCCAGGTACTCTCCATTGCGATCTATGATCACGTCGAGTCGCTGCAGTATGCACAGGCGCACTGGCTCTCTGCAGCACTGCTGCTGTTCTCCTTTCTGGTGCTGTTTCTGGTCTATCGGATGAACCAGCGCCACCGCGGTCAGCAAGCCGGATGAACAAAGGCATTCATTTCCGTTTTTCACTGCCGCTGGAGGGATTCAATCTTGCTGCGAAAGGCGAGATACCCGGACAGGGAGTCACCGCGCTGTTCGGCCGTTCGGGATCGGGCAAGAGCAGTTTGCTGCGCTGTATCGCCGGTCTGGCGCAACCGGTGCAGGCCTATCTGCAGTTCAACGGCACCGTCTGGCACGACAGCGAACGCGGGCTATTCGTGCCGCCACAGCAGCGGGGAATCGGCTACGTATTTCAGGAGGGCGTGCTTTTTCCCCACCTCAGCGTCCGCGATAACCTGCTGTTCGGGTTCAATCGCACACCCAAAACAGAGCAGATCGAGAGCCTGCAGCGCGTCGTGGAGCTGCTTGGTTTAAACGCACTGCTGAAACGCTATCCGGTCCAGCTTTCCGGAGGTGAGAAGCAGCGGGTTGCGATTGGGCGCGCGCTGCTCAACAACCCGCGGCTGTTGCTGATGGATGAACCCATGGCTTCATTGGACCGCGCGCATAAAAAAGAGATCATTCCCTATCTGGAGTGCCTGCACCGCAGCATCAGTATCCCGATCATTTATGTCACCCACGATCCGGAGGAGCTGGTAAGAATCGCCGACCATCTGATACTGATCGAGGCGGGGCGCCTGACCGCCCAGGGAGCGTTGGCAGAGATGATGGCCAGGGTCGATCTACCGATCGCGCGCGACTATGATGCCGGTGCCATTATCTCCGCCCGTATCATCGAGCACGACGAGGATTTTCATCTGACGCGCGTCGAATTCTCAGGCGGCGAACTCACCATCGCCGCGGTGGATCAACCGGTGGGCAGCGCTATCCGCATCCGCATACACGCTAAAGATGTCAGTCTCGCACTGGACGCTCCCGGCCCCACCAGCATTCTGAATATACTGCCGGCAAAAGTGACGGAGATGCAGGCTCACGGCCGTGGCCGCATGGTCATCCGGCTGGATGTCGGCGGCGTACCGGTGCTGGCACGCATCACCCAGAAATCACAGCACCGCCTTGGTTTGGTACCCGGCAGCAAAGTTTATGCGCAGATTAAAAGTGTCGCACTGTTGGCTTGAATCCATACAAGCCCGCGGTCAAGCATAGGTGATGGCTCAGATGCTCCTGCCTGTGCACGTGTAAAATTCCCCTACCGCTACCGTTTTTTTCTGCTTTCCTGCTACTATTTCAGTAGGTGTCTGCAACGAATAAATAGCCGGATAAATCGATCGGGAGGTCTCAATGTCTCTGTTTACATTTCTGGTGGTCGTCGCGCTGCTGGCAACCATTGCCAGCCTGATGTGGGGTCTTGTATCGATGGTTCGCGGCGGAGAATACGATGAAGGCCATTCGGCCAAACTGATGAACGCCCGAATCGCATTTCAGGGTTTTGCTTTGATTGTGATTCTGATCGCGCTGTTTATTAAGTAAGTAAAAACACCGGTCGGCACACTTATAAACCACAAATAGCGCAGTGTTGACAGGCGCGGCTCATCGCCTAGTGTTATTGTTAACGGAGGTCGAACTTTCGATGTCTCCGTCCCATCTGGCGGGTTGAAGCAAACAGGCGTTTGGTGCTGCTGTACCCGGTTGCGAAATCCCGAAATTGAGGCGTTTCGTCGTAGCAAGGAGGTATAAATAAGCCCTCAATACCCAGTAATTTGGTATGTCATTCGATCGGAGGCGTATCATGTCATTCCTATATCCAACCCATACTGAAATAACGCAGGGTATTACACAGCCGTTTAACCCCAAAGCATGGTTTAGACAAGCCGATGGAATCGCTTCGCTGGATAAATACAGCCTGTTGTCGGTTGCTGTGATTACCGGCTATCTGTTGGCGATCGCCTCGCTGACCTTGGCTTCAATAACCGGGGGATTCCCCTGGTTTGTCGTCATGCTGATCGTTTTTTTACCGCTGTTCGCGCTGATGACAGGTGACGATCGCGTCTAGCCATCATCGGGAACGGAAGGCGGATCACTTTAGGCGAAGTCCCTCCCCCATGGTGTTGGGGGAGAGAGATACTCTAACTCCGATCACCAGTCGAACTAGCTGGAAACCGCGCTGGTATTATGGGTCGGGTTCGTACATGGCATTGAACTTATCCGCACTGATGCAATAAGCGTCGCTACCGTCCCGGTTGTTGGAGACCAGATAGTCTCCCGCCTGATAGTTTGATTTACCCTCCTTGGTGACGATACTGCCCGCCTCGTCCGCCACTTCCGCCCAAATCGGCGTGATTTTCACATACTGTCCAGCGCCCACCTTGAGATAAGTGCGCGCAAACACATCACCGTCGACGGTGTACGTCTCGCCATTATTATTGACCAGCCAGTCGCCTTGTTTGCAGTATTGTTCTGCACCCCACTTTCGGAAGTAAAAACCTTCGGTTTCGAGCTCCAACCGAACAGCGGCAACAGGCTGATCAGCTCTTTTTCTGTATCTCTGTCGTTGACCCATAGCCTTTCCTTTTGCAATTGGCACGCTAACTTTAAAGTAAAAACAGTTCGATCGATTTGGTAAAAAAACCAAGCCGCTGAGGATGATAGCAGAACAAAACCTGATATTCCCGGTGCTTGGGTCTACCGATCTGACGCGCTCGATGTGTTAACACTTTCATCGAATCCCAATAACAAATAACATCTATCGTCATGCACAAAATATTTTGTTGCGCGGAAAACGCTTTTGCGCAAACTAGGCCGCCTGTTCAACTCTGCAAGGCGCCACCCACGATGATCCAAGAGCAAGAATCTTTTTTTGAAGAACCTTTCCTGGCCGATCCGGATACTTGCTACGTTCCCGCATCCGACACCAACAGATCCCGCCTGGACGCCCGCCGGCGGCTGGAACAGCTGCAGGAGATGAAGCGGCTGCGCATGGATATTGGTGCGAATTATCTGGAAGAGCTGTAGCGATTGCCCCTCGCGATCCCGGCAACAGGACGTACAACACCCATTATCGCTGCGTTGCGACCTTGATTCAGAGATAATTTTGGTCCGGAAGCGACTGCCATCTACTTATGTTTTTTTAGGTGGCCGTTTTCCGGACACCCACTGTAGCGATGGACCTCCGCTGCGTGGGATGTGAAAAAGGTTTGCGCCAACAGATTAACCCCTATCCTCCTTTTTCCATCGCCGGTGTCCGCCAGTCCGGCCTCCCCACGCTCAGATTTGTAGCCAAGCGGCACCTCGCTTCGCGCGTTCCAATGACCAGCTTGCCGAAAATACGTTGTAACCGCATGCGGAAGCTGTTGGATTGTTCGGGCACACAAATCCCGGTGAGCGGCGCTTGCGTAAACTCTTCTTTTAAAACCCACTCCTCACCAATTGAATTCCAACCACTTGGTTGGTTGACTGCTGCCCGGCCGTCTCAATGCATTGTGGCTCGACAGATCGCTCTTCTCAGGCGACCTTAAATTTACCCACGCGTTGCCGCAGGTCGCCTGCAAGCTGACGTAGATGTTCGCTTGCCCGATGAGTCTGCGTCGATGTTTCCACGCTGTGATGAGCACTGTTGCTGATGCGGACCACATTCTGATTGATCTCTTCGGTTACCGAACTCTGCTCCTCGGCAGCAGCCGCGATCTGTGTGTTCATATCGCGAATCATGCTGACTGCGGAGGTTATCGCACCGAGAGACTCACCGGCTAGGTTAGCGCGTTCGACAGTGCTGCTGGCCCGATTCTGGCCACGTGCCATCACTTCTACCGCATCTTTCGAGCTGGACTGTACGCGTTCGATCACCTCTTGGATCTTTTCGGTGGAACTCTGGGTACGATTCGCTAGGGTGCGCACCTCCTCGGCGACAACTGCGAAGCCACGGCCCTGCTCACCCGCACGCGCCGCTTCGATAGCCGCGTTGAGTGCCAACAGGTTGGTCTGTTCCGCGATCGACTTGATCACATCCAGAATCGACCCTATACCGGCTGTCTCCTGTTCCAGGCGGGTGATCACCTCTGCGGCTTTGGTCACATCCTCAGCCAGCGACTGGATTGCAGTGACTGCCTCCAGTACCATGTTGTTTCCTTTGTTTGCATTGTCGTCGGCATCGGTTGCCGCACTGGCCGCCTTGGCTGCGTTACGTGCCACTTCCTGTACAGTTGCTGCCATCTGGCAGATTGCAGTTGCTACCTGCTCAGTCGCACTCTGCTGTTCGGAGACTATGGTATTGTTCTCCGTGCTGGCGCGCGCCAGTTGCTGCGCGGCACTGGCAACCTGAGCCGCCGAATGGTCGATGTTGCCGATCAACTGCCGTTGATTGTCAAGCAGGCTATTGAACTGATCAGCCATTCGTCCGATCTCATCCCGCGCCTTGCTGACGATGACTGCAGTCAGATCGCCTTCGGCAGCGCGGCTGATAGCGTTGGCGATCTGACCTATGTCGCCACGAATCATGCGCCCCATCCATAATGACACCAATACCGAAAGTGTGATGGCGAACAGTGTCAGCAGGCCATTGTCCAGGATTACTGAATCGATCTGCTTGCCGGCTGCCGCCAGTGCCTGGTTGCTCTGTTCCAGCGCTGCGGCCAGCTGCTTAGTGATGTCGGCCAACAGGGCGTCGTAGTGCTGCGCGGCATCTTCCATCATCATGGTTGTGGTGGTGATGTCGATGCTGGCCATCGCAGTGGCATCTTTCACTCCATTGGTGTAAGCCTGCAGGGATGTAGACAGTTCGCGCATGACCGGATCCTGTTCGATCACCGGTTGCAGTGCATTGAGTCTCTGCACGCCGGCGTCGAATGCGCTGCCGGTCAGCTTGTCGTCGACACCGGCGTTGGCCAGGTTGAGCGTGCGGTACAGATGCGCATGCACTTTGCCCAACTCGATTTCGACGCTTGCCAGACGCTCGTAGCGCTCCAGATTGGTTTGGATCGAAGCCAGTGCCACATCGCGCTGGCTATCGAGGGTGAAATAGGTGACGCTACCCATGGCGACCATGAATACAAGCATCAGTGCGGGACTGAACAGCAGTTTCAGTCCAATAGACATGCGGGAAATCATTGCAGCTCTCTCTATCGGTTCCAGGATTTCCCTCGGCTCCCTCCGAGGTGCCCTGATTCAGTCGCTATCCGATGCGGCCGTATCTGTGGCCGCAAAGGGTACTTTCTGCTGGTCAGAGGAAAACGCCACAGCCGATGAAGGCATTGCTGTTATCCAGCTTGTGGACATAGGTGACCTTCGGGGTCAGCTTGCCGGTCAAGGGGTGTTTCCAGATGTATTCGACCCAGCCCTCCTGGCTGGAGCTCTGAGCCAACGAGATCATCTCCTTCACGAAGTAGGTGCCTTTGGGATCGCGCAGATTGATATGGTTGGTATTGTCGAGCTTTGGATTGACACCGTGAATCAGCATATTGCCATCAAGGTCCTGGACGAATACGTACAACTCACCTTTAATGAATTCACCGTTTTTGTCCTGGAATGCTTTGCGCGCGGCATCCAGATCATTCTGTTCGACAAATGCCTTGGCCTTGAGCGCCATCTCTTTGGCCTCCTCCCGGGTCTCCGCCAACAGGCTGAGCGGTATCAGGCAGAGGAGCAACAGCAGGCAACGGGTGATAATCGATTTCATTTTCAACTCCGAATTTAAGTCAAAGGTATAGTTAAGGTGTTGTATTCGAACGAACTCTCGACGATTGTGCGAAGGTTGTGTGTCAGGTAACGACTGCCAACCAGCGTGAATCGTTATAATCGTTATGGTTAGCGGACATAGGCGGTATAACTTGAATGTCAGGCAAAGGTTTTTTTTCTAATGCATGACCTCCGCCGCCGGCGTTGCATACCCGATCCACAGTAGCTTGCAGCTGGCACTGCTTGTCAGACGTCGAACTAATCAGGTAGTGTTTTTTCATTACTACACGCCTTAACAGGTTGCAATTACCTACTGAAAAGCTAGATTAAAACCCTAAGTTTGCTTGTTGAAGGCCTGTTATCCGGCCGCGCCAATAAACTGCATTCCAGCACACGAATGAGGACTGACTTATGGCAAATATGATCCTCCTTGGTACGCGCAAAGGTACGGTGATATTTGATCGCACCGATGCTGCCTGGCTACCGCGAGCGATTGTGCATGAAGGTATACCTGTCTGCTACGCCGTTCGCGATCCGCGCGATGGCACATTGTGGGCGTCTCTCGATCATGGTCATTGGGGGCCCAAGCTGTCGCGCTCGCGTGACGCCGGCGTGACCTGGGAAGATACGTTGTCGATTAAGTATCCTGCGGGTGCGCGCTACATCGTCAAGTACCTGCCTACACCCGATTTCGATCCGGCATCGCCCGAGGGGCAGCCTGAGTACAGGGACGCATCTGTGTACAAGATTTGGAATATTGCATTCGGCAGCGTTGACCAGCCTGGCAGGCTTTATGCGGGCACAATCCCGGGTGGTCTGTTCATCAGCGACGATGGTGGCGAAAGCTGGGAACTGAACCGGCCACTGTGGAACCACGAAAGCCGCGGCGGTGATCTGTTCAACGGCGACGCGACCAGCGAGAACCGCTGGCAGGGGACACCGGCAAGTATCGATTATGGTGTTTTTGAGCCCGGCATTCACTCCATCATCGTCGACCCGCGCGACGCCGATCACGTCCTGGTGGCAGCTTCGTCAGCCGGTGTCGTAGAGACAACCGACGGCGGCCAAAGCTGGGAAGGCCGCAACAGAGGCATGTTGATGGACTACCTGCCGAACCCGGAAGCCGAATGGGGTCACGACCCCCATTTTATCTCTGGCTGTCCGCATCAACCGGATCATCTCTGGCAGCAGAACCATTGCGGTGTTTTTTACAGCGCCGATGGCGCCCAAACCTGGAAAAAGGTCAGCGAACCGGATGCCGGTGTCAAATTCGGCTTCCCGATTGCGGTTGATGAGCGTGACGGTCGCACGGCGTGGGTGGTACCCGCACGGGCGGATTCCGAACGTATGGCCATCAACGGCGGTCTTGCCGTCGCGCGCACAACCGACGGCGGAATTTCCTGGCAATCTTTTCGCAGCGGTCTGCCGCAGCAGAACGCTTACGACATCGTCCTGAGGCATGCCCTCGATGTGTCAGGCGACTGCCTCTGCTTTGGCAGTACCACCGGCAACGTCTACCTGTCGGAAGACCGGGGCGAAACCTGGCAGTGCCTGGGCAACAACTTCCCGCCGGTCTATTCCGTGCGATTCGGTTGATGCCATGCCAACGGTTAAAGTGACAGAAAACCTTTACCGGTTCTTTCCGAAACTTGAGGAGCAGACGATCACCGTTCCGACCGGCTCTGTCGCCGAGATTCTGCGCACAGTCAACGAGCTTGTTCCCGGATTCACCGACTATATTCTCGACGAACATGGTGCGCTGCGCCGGCATGTCAATCTCTGCATCAATGAGAGTGTCGTGGTCGATAGAAACAGACTCACTGATATGGTTCCGGAGGATGGGACAATTTATATCTTCCAGGCATTGAGCGGCGGATAGTCGTTCAGGCAAAAGCATCAGATAGAAGAATGGTCCGGTGGGGAGTCACCAGGCTGGCGTGGCTTGACTGCAAATCAACAGAGATAGTACAGCGTCGCTTTGCCGGATCGCTTGCTGCAGACCTTAGCCGGCGCTTCCGCCACCAGCGACTCCAACAGGCGCTTGCTTTTATCCTCTGAGGTAGAGCCAAAGCCCTGCTTAGTCTGCTCCCGGTTAACCGCCTCCCTCACCTTGCCCGCGGAGATTGCCGCTCCCTCGCCGACACCCGTCAAAGCACGCTTGATCAGCTCCTTGATCGCACCGTCGCTCATCGCCGCCTTGCTGTAGCAGCCGTCGGGTTTGCCCTTGCCCAGTCCGATTTCGTAGAGCTGTTCATAGCGTGTATCGCCAATGGTTTTTTTGTCCTTCTCGCGCGCTTCCGGGTGTCCGCTCCAGAGATGGCGGGTCAGTGAACTGCGCTTGCAGGCCTCGCGCTGCTTGCCGGCATCTGCGGCATTTTCGATGCGATCGAAATAGTATTTGCCGGCTTCCTCCTTCAGAGCGGCGAAAACGGCGTCTGCGTCAACCCCGCCGGGATTGGGCAGACGCACCTCTTTCTGGGCATCAAACTTTTTCTCCGCAGTGTCGTAGTGCTTCTTGTCGCGGTACTCGGACGAGTTCTTATCCGCGATACTGACCCCTTTCTTGAGCCTGCCCCATTCGATGGTGAGCTTGCTGGGAAAGTCCGATTTGTCCGCAGTAATAGTGCTGCCGGGCGCGGTGATGGTGCCGGCAGGATGGTAGTCGACCTTGGTGTGATAGTAGAGTACATCGCCCTGAGCGCGCTGCTTGTTGGCCTTCTCTTCAACCTCGTCGCGCATGCGATTATTGAGGGTCTTGGTCGCCGTCACCAGGTTCCAGCCGACCGCCGGACCGTGCATCTGCGCATTCAGCAGGTGCGCCTTGACCCAGTTCTTCTCCAGCCTGCCCTTGTCGTTGCGTTCGGTGGTGTTCATCAGGCTGGCCAGCTCCCAACCGGGCAGACCGGTCACGGAGCCGGTCTTGTCCGATCCGGTGGTATTCCCTTTTTTCTTAGTCAGCGGAGCCGCTTTGACCCAACTGGCCTTGCCCGCCGGGTGCTCCACATGGGTGGGTGGCAGCTCCGCCTGGTTCGCCGAGCCATCCACCAGATACTTGTCATCGTCGATCTTCAGCGCCTTCATGCCGGACAGCCCTGCCTTCACCGCCACCTGATTGCGCTGATCGCCGGCCTGCAGGAAATAGCCTGGCGGCAGGTCGTCACTGCTGTTGATCACCTTGCCAAGAAAGTGGCGGTAGGCCTCTTTATCCGGGTTTCCCTGCTGCAGTTTGCCGTCCGCGTACGCCAGATAACTCCCGGTCTTCGATCCCTTACGGCGCAGATAACGTCTGCTGCTGTCCCGCCGGCCGCTCTCGTTGACGCCAAACACCCAGGCGTAGCCATTGTCGTTCAGCCATTTGTCGATCGCCTCCCTGGCCTCTCTGCGCTCCTTTTCACTCTTTCCCGGCACCTGGTCATAGGGTATAGCGGTGGAAAAATCGCCGAAATCCAGCTCATTGAACTTAGGATCGACCGTTTTCGATTCCGGGCTGCCGTGCAGCTTGAAGTCATGATAGTTCGAAGGTGTTGACTTCAACCACTTGATCTTGAACGGCGGCGGTGTGATCTCGACCCGGCCATCGCCCTTGGCACTGCGCTTGCTGCTCGTTTTGCCTTTCTTTGATTTCTTGGCCTTGAGCTTGACTTTGACCTTCTCCTGCTTCGCCTGCGCGCGCAGTTCGTCGGCATAATCGTCGACCAGGTAGCGGTAAAAGCTCTCGGTCATGATCCCTTTGTAGATGCCGCTGTCCTTGTCGGTTTTGGCCTCCGCCTCGAGCAGCGTTTCGAATTTCTTCGCGTACTTGTTTAGATGGGCCTCCACATTGGCCTTGGTTGTGGCATCCGAATAGTCGATCTTCTTGCTCAAACCGGACGACTTGCTCTTTTTCGTGTCGACATCCTTGGCCGATTTTTTCTTCTCCGGTTGGTTGCGGCGGTGCTGCTTGAGCTTTTCGTTTCGGCTCGCTGCTTTTTTGCTCTTATGCCGTCCCCTGCGGCCACTGAAAGTGAGCGACGAGAACAGGTCGCCAAACCGATCGAGCAGCGACTTCTCCTGGGTCAGGCTCGACAGCGCATCGTTGACCTCGCCGGCCAGGTAACCGACAAACGGATAGAGCAGCGCGCCTGCCTTGACCCCTTTCAACGACAGGCGGGTGGCATAATTCTCGTCGTTTGGACGACTCGGCTGGTAGAAATCCGTCAGCTCCTTGAAAGCCGCTATGCCGGCAGGGATGTTCAGCATCACCGATTCGATCTCTTCGATCAGCGCATCGCCGGTGAGGTCATCGGGAAAGTAGAAACGCTCCAGGATGGGTGCCAGTTCACTCTCCAGCTTCTCCTGGATCTTGTTCACCAGTTCAGTCTTCAGCGATTCGTACTGAAAGTCCAGCTCAACCAGTTGTTCGGGGTCTAGGTTCTCCTCCTGCAGCATGGCTTCCAGGCTGCGCAGCTTCTCCTTCTTATCCGACATCTCGTCCAGAAAGGTGCGCAACTTCTGCAGCGTGCCAAAGGCGCCGGTCACGGCATCGATGGCGCTGACGATATTGTTGTAGACGTCGTACGCCTTCGATATCGCCTGAATGAGCTTTCTGAGCTTATTGAGCCGATAGAGCAGCATGGCAGCCCGGCCGCCCTGAATCGCGAGCGAGGCGCCCGCGGAGACCGGCGCCAACAGCGCCGAAATCACGCTCCCTGCCGCCAACTCCATGGTCAGCCATTGGATCTCCTCGATGATGTAGGAGCGTAATTTTCCAACATTGCCGTTCAACTCCCGCGCCATCTCGGCAATGCCCTCGGATCGCTGCGCCGCACCGGCCAGCAGCCCCTGGAACATCATCACTTCATTGAAAAACGGGAAGCGGGAGAGATCGATCGGCTCCAGCTCCTTCTTGTGCGGGTTGTCGTCGGCAACCTTCGAGAGGATCTTGTTGAGATGCTTGTTGAGCCCATTGACCTGCTGTTCGGCCGAGGCGTTCTCTTTCACCGCATCGCTGATATTGAGCGATACCGTCTCGGGAATGCCCTGCTCGAGGTTCGCCTCCTCAGCCAGGCTCAGATTGGTGCGCCAGACCTCCCGCTCGACCTCGGACATATTGGTGTAGGCATCCAGCACCTCATCGAATTTATTCGCCTTATCGTCATCCGAGAACTGATTATCTTTGAGAAACCTGATGAACTCCTTGCGCTCTTGTTCGTCCAACTTCTTCAGTTTCTCGACAAACGCCTTCGCATCGGTCGGCTTGCCGCTGCTGCCGAGTTCGGCAATCTCCTTGAAAAAATCCTCCAGCAGCTTGCGCTCCTCGTCGCTCAGCTCGCTGTCGCCACTGCCGGTCTGCCCATCATCGGCGTTTTCCGATTTGTCGCCCCGCTTCTTGGTCTTGTCCTCCGATTTGTCGCCGACACCCTCGCCAGCGCCGCTGCCGCGCCCCTCCTCCTTTTTTCCCGTTCCGGATCCATCGGTCTGAGAACCTCCGGTGCCACTGGGATCGAGAAACTCCAAGGTGAATTCGGATCGCGGCACCTGGTTCCACTCGGGAAGATTGCTGTTTTTCGGGGGAGTAAACCAATAATTCAGTTTGACATTGAACTCTCCCTTGGCAGCCGCCTTGGCCTGGTCAAGATCCGCCTGGGGGATTTTCGGTAGCACTTGCGATGCAAAATCTATGTGGTCCAGGTTTTTGCCGTGATCATGGGTGACCTCATACTTTCCGGCGGGAATGGGGAACTGCAGCTTACCCAGCTTCAGATAAGTCCTGGATCGGGACAACTGATAGACGTAGGGCGTATCCCTGTTATCCAGGTAGACCTTGACGACGCCGCTACTGAGATTGATCACCACTTTGGTCACTTCACCCGCGCCGTCGCCCGGTGCCCGTTGAATCCGGTTGACGCCCCGCTGCTGCAGGGTGTGGGTCATTTCATGCGCCAACAGATGCCTGCCGGCATGGCTGTGCGGCTGATAAGCGCCCGCGCCGAACACTACATCATTCCCTGATGTGAAAGCCTTTGCATTGATATCCTTTGCCAGCACAGCGGCGCGCGCATCTGCGTGAATCCTCACCCGGCTGAAGTCGTGGCCGAAACGGGATTCGAAAAACGCCCGTGTACTCTCCGGCAGAGGACGGCCACCGCCTCGCAGTGCCTGCACCCCCCTGGCAAAGTCCACCGTGACCTCTCCCGCACCACCGGGATTGCTATTGCTCCGGGCCTTTGCCTGCACCCTACATTTGGGGCAGCGGCGCTTCTCATCGAGCGGGTGACGCTGCTCCTTCTGACTGTACTCCGCGTCGCAGGAGACGCACTTCCGCCGGATCAGTCCGCTCACGGGACCGCAGCTGCTGACCGGTGGTGGTGTTTCCCCCGCTGCAGGAGTGCGCATGATCCGGTCTGCCACCCGGTCGGCCTCCTGTTCGTACTTGTCACCGGAAGCGCCGATGCTGAGCTTGGGCTGGACCAGCGGTTTAACCAGCGCACTTAACCCTTTTGCTGCAGCGAGCGGGGTCTGGTGATTGCCTGCATGCCACGGCGCGTTGCCGGTCTCGACTTTGAGCGCAAGCCCAGATTCTGGCGTCAACGTCCTACCGGACATCCTTTATCCAGCGCTGTTTTTAGACATTTGCGTAAACTTCACCACACTGCCTTGCGGTCAACTCAGATCCCGGTCCGTTCGGAATCATCAGATTGTTTGCCGTACCCCCATGTGTCGTGTGGTCAGCCAATCCCACGATTGGGATATGCCCGAGTTCGTGAGCCAAGGTGCGCTGGTTGGCGCTGTTGGAGATATACAGGTGCCTGTTGAACGGTGCCCGGGCTCCGCTGGAACAGTCCGGACTGAAGTTGACGCCGTTCAATGCAGGTGACATTGACCCGACATAGAACGCCTTGTAGCGGCTGTTCAGAGTGAAGGTGGAAGTCGCGTTGCTGCGCAGACTCTCCTCTTCCGCATGCACATTCGAACAGGAGTGGATGCGGCTGAGGTTGGTATCGCCGTTCAACCAGCTCAGTGTCTGCGCCCGCGTCGCAATGCGCGACTGGCCGGTATTGAACTGCACACAACACTGACGGAACACGTTGTTGGCAAAGGCCAGATCGGCAGTCGGGTTGCGATTTGAGCCCTCCAGTTTCACCAGATCGATGGTTACGCTCTTGGTGCTGGCGCAGGCGGCGCCCTCAGCTTCAGGCGCGGCTGGCGAAGCAGCCGCCGCCTCCTCCTCCTGGCGCTGAATGGCTGTATGCTGCCCGCTCTGTTGCAGCACATGGGTCAGCTCATGCGCCAGCAGGTGCCGGCCCTGTGAGTTGTGCGGCCGGTACTGTCCGGCGCCGAACACCACGTCATTCCCCAAGGTGAACGCCCTGGCGTTGAGTGCGCTCGCCAGATGCGTCGCATGTGCGCCGTCATGCACCCTGACCTGGCTGAAATCGTGACCGAAGCGGGATTCGAAAAAGCTGCGTGTACCGTCGTTCAGGTAGCGGCCGCCGCCGCGCAATCCCTGAATACCGCTGGCCAGATCAGTAGTGATCGCCGGTGCCTCTCCGGATGCCGGCTTGGCCTGCGCACGGCATTTGGGGCAAAGAGTGCCGGTGATTTCCGGTCTCTCCTGTCGCTTGGGTTGCTTGTGCGCCTTGCCGCAGGCGGCACAGCTCCGCTGCACCAGCGCGGCTCTGGAATTGCTGCCTTGGACAGCGGGCGGCGAGCACCCGATGCCGGGCATGCGCATGACCTGCTCGGCGACACGGTCGGCTTCTTGCTCAAACCGGTCGCCGGCCGGACCGAGCTTCAGCTTCGGCTGGATCAGCGGTTTAGCGCGGTCGCGCAAGTTCCGGGCATGTGACAGCGAGGATATCGCCGACCGCCGGGCATGCGCGTTGCATCCGGAAGGTGATCGCGTAGCAACCATTTTGAACGACCCTGTGCTGGACATCTCTCAGCCCTCTTTTATATTGAGACAATCTCCTGCAACCGACCGCCACCGCCGACAGCAGGAGAACACGCCTTCGCTGACTCCCGGAGTGCTGCTCAGGAGCTCGTCTTTTTCGATCTCGTTGCCTTGGCCGCGGTGGTTTTCCTGGTGTTGGTTTTCTTTGCGGTGGTTTTCCTGGCGGTGCTCTTGCTCGCCGCAGCCGTCCCGGCTTTGCCGGCAGTTTTGCTCGTCGCAGGCGTCGCCCTGGCTGTTGCGGCGCCTGTTGGTTTTGCAGTAGACGTAGCGGCTTTGTTGGTGGTGGCCTGTCGCTTCGCCATGGTGGCCGCAGTTTTGGTTGTAGCCTGCCTCTTAGTCGTCGACGTTGCCGCCTTGGCAACAGTCGCGGGCTTTGCAGTCGCTGCCTTCGCTTTGACTTGGGTCTTCCCGGCGGCCGCGTCTCTCCTGACTACCGATGTGGCGAGTATTGCGGGTGTTGCGGGTGTTGCGGGAGTGACCGGCCGACTAGGCATGAAGGCCACCGCCCCGGTGGACAACAGACGCTTACGCGTCTCGATCCCATCCAACCGCAGCTTCACCGAGGCATCGATACGCCGGCCGGCGTCCAGGTTCCTGGTAAGCGTCTCTCCGTCCATCTCCACCTTCACAAACTGCGCCTCTCCGGCCTTCTGCACAAAAGATTTCGTGGAGGTATAGAGCACCTGGCCATCTTCGCCGAGTACCTGAATATAGGTCTCAGGCTGTGGCTCCTCGCCATGGTCCCTGAAGTCCGCTGCGCTGTATTCGATGCGGAAATAACCCAAGGCATCGGTGCGCGCATTGCCCAGGTAGTCGTCTTGTCTGCGATCCATATCGAAGGCGCTGACCTTGACATTGGGCAGCCCCACGCCCGAAGCCTGGTCGGTCACCCGGCCGGCGACAATGAACTTGTCCGCTTGGGCCGCCACCAGCTGACGGGTACGGCCGGCATAGGCTTCCAGCCGAAGGCGGCGCTCCTCCACCACCCTCAACATCTCCTTGCGCCGCTCGTCGTACCCTTCGGCCACTTTTATCTGGCCGTCGCTGCGCCGGAGCGAGAGCTGCTGCCGCAGCCCTTCCAGTTCTGCTGAACGCTGTTCCGGCCACTGACCGCTCTGATATCTCACCCGCCATGGCGGCGATTTGATAGACCCCTCCAGGGTTGCCAGCATACCGTCGAACAACGCCTTCAGATTTGTCCCTTTGTCAGACATATCTGCCACTCCTCAGATTCTGTTAAATACTCACATCCGGAATATTCAAACCGTGTTGAATATTCCCCGACGCCGTCACTTCGACCGGTACATTCCCGACGTTGCCGTGAATCACCCCGCTGCCCATCTTGCGGACAATAATCCCCACCTCGTTGTTACTGTGCAGCTGATTGTTGGCCACCAGACCGCGCGAGCTGTTGTCCAATTCACCCAGCGCGCCGTTCATCGACTCACCGCGGCAGCTGTTGCCGGTGAAACTGACCTGCAGCAGGTTCAACAGCCTGAACAGCGGCAGTGAATTCTGGTGGCTGGTCTCGAAGCCGTTGCCCTGTACCGAGGCCTGCTCCATCGCGGGCAGTTGGTCGTTGCTCAGGCTGGTGCCCAGATAGAGATTCACCGCCAGCAGCAACTGTGCGGGCAACAGCGCGCCTTCTCCCGAACGTGCACTGTTGACCCACTGCAGCGCCGTGCCACGGTTGTGCGCGAAATTGTTGTCGTGCACCGAAACCACGCCATAGATCTCCTGCATGCGCAGTCCGCCCTCATCCAACAGCGCGCGGGAGGAACCGTTGCTGATCAGCTCGTTGTTGTGGAAGCTGAGCCCATAGATGGTGTCCAGATCGATGCCGAGGACATTCAGCGCATCCACCTCGCGTCCGCACTGCACCACGTGATTGCCGTGCATGTGGCAGCGCGCGGCGGCACGCACCACTATGCCTCCCTTGGCGGCGGAAAAGCCCTGCGGCTGGCCGCACAGCGAAATGTGATTGGCATCCAGATTGAGGCCGACCACAAAGGCGTTTTCATTGCAGAAGACGCCAGCTCCGGCCATGTCCCGTATCTGATTGCCGCGGATGTGCAACTCCTGCACGTAGTCCGGCCGCCCTGCCACACCCTGTACGCTGATGCCGTGACCGATGCCGCCGATGATCTCGTTATTATCAAGTAGGGTTTCGGTGACTCCGAGCAGCGCGTTAAGCTCCACGCCGGCATTGTCGCTACCCTCCGCTTCCAGCACAAACTGCTGGATCCAGCGCGCCAACAGCACCAGCAGCGCAAGCTCGAAATAATCCACCGATACCTGCACACCGCCAAAGGCGCGGGTATCCGGATCCACATCGGCGGGAACCAGCACCTGATTCTCGACCACCCGGCAGCCCACGCCCTTGATCAGGATGCCCTGGCTGTCGGTAAAACGCTGCAGGCTGCGGAGAAAAGCCGGCAACCGGACCGACATGGCGGAACTGTCGTTAGCGCGCAAAGCCGTGTTGAGTTGAGCGGCGGTGCGCTGCAGATCCTCGTCGGAGGCGATACCGGCCACCAGCGTCACCGCGTCGGCCGCCGCCAGCCGTAGCTGAGGATCGGCCAGCGGTCCATCGGCCGACAGCAGATAAGCTGCGAAGTGGCGGGGTTCAGTGTAGCCGCCTTCGCGCAGACTGACAGCGACCGGTTCGAAGGCGGTGCTCCGCTGCAGCGCAGCGGCAACCCGGCTGATCTCGTCGTTACCGACCGGTATGGTAAACCCGGCCGCGGCATAGACCAGGGCGGCGTTGTTCCAGCTCATCTCCATGGCAGCCGGCAGCGCCCGGTAGAAGCTTCCCAGGATCCGCAAGGGCTCAAGGATAAAATTCACCTCCACCTGCTCACCGGCGCTGACCGTCACCGGTTGCACCTGTTGCAGATACCCGGTGCGGAGAGCGACGATGCTGTAACTGCCGGCAGTGACATTGCTCAGCTGGTAGCTGCCGTCATCCAGCGTCAGCGTCGTATGGTCGCTGCCATCCAGGCGCAGGCTGACGCTCCCCAGCAGATTGCCGGCGGCATCGCTCACCCGGCCGAACACGGTGCCGGTTCTGACCGGCGCACGCATGCTGCGCTCGCGCAAGGTGATATGGTTCTCCACTACGGCCAGTTCGAACAGATTACTCTCGATGGCGGTGCGCAAGCTGTGCAGCGTGTTCCCCTCGATCCGGAAATCCACCTCCAGGAAGGGCTCCGAACCGTCTAGCCAGCCCTGCAAGGTGTCGCGCCAGAGCTGCTGCAGCGGGCTGTTATCGCCATCATCCGAGGCACGCTCCAGCAGCAGGTTCAGCAGCGTCCGGTAGAGGAATACCGACAGATGGGCGTTGGCGAAATTCGGCTGTGCATCCACCCGCAGCGTCTGGCCGCGCAGGCTGATGATGCGGTTACCGCTGATGCGCAGACTGCCCAGCGGAATGAAGGACCTGAACACTACTCCGCTGTTGTCGCAGGTGAGCTGATTCGCTGCGATACGCAGATCGATCAGCGGCAGCGCAACGGCATCCTCGCCGCTTCCCTCCATGCCCTGCTCGATCAAGGTCGGCAAATAGTTGGCAAGGAACAACGTCAGCGGATAACCACCGGTATTGGGCAGACGCTCTTCAAGCGCATTGACCAACGGCGACAGGCCCATCAGCCACAGGCTGAGCTCCAGCATCATCCAGTAGAGCAGATAGCCGTCGGTCTCGTCTTCCACGCCATAGGCGCTGGCCAACGCACCGTGAATCCCCAGCAGATGACCCAGGGCCGCGGCAAACGGCAGGTTAAGAAGGCCATGGGCGCTGCGGATATCGTTGGCGTCAAAGCGCGAACGGTAGGCGCCGCCCATAACCACCCCGCTGCCATCCGGCACTTCGAAGCGGTTGCCACGCACCCGGCACTGGTGAAGCCAGAACGCCGTGAGCGCCGTATCGTAGGCGCTCAACCGGCAACCCTGGAACCGGCAGCGAACCGCCCAGAACAGGAACAGCGCCGAACTGCCCGCCAGCGTACAGTCGTCGATGCGGCTCTCCCACAACAGCAAGGCGACAAACGCGGTGGTCGCAGATCGCTCGCGCACACTCACACCCGTATGCCCTTGCCAGAAGGGCTCAAGACGATCCTGCAGTTGAGCGTAATGGCTCGCTGTTTCGGCTTCGTCCAACAGTGTGGCGGCGCTATCGAGCCTGCCAACGGGGAGCGTGAGGATAGCATTGCGCCGCAACTCCCAGGCAAGGCAGACCGCCCCCAGTACGCCAAACCGCGTGTAGCGAATCACGCTGTCGCGCATACTGAGTTCACGCACACCCCTGCCGTAGCGCAGATCCGGCAACTCAGTCTGCTCACTCCCACGGAAGGAGACATTGTCGATCCACAACTCCTGCCCGCCTACGGCCAGGCTCGCAATGGGTTGGCTGCCCTGCTGCATGACCAGGCGTCCATGCACCTGCTGGCGGTCGGTGAACACCACCGACACATTGACGCCGCCTAAAGTCAGGCCATGCAGCGCATCCATGCCGTTGACGTTGGCCAGCTGACCATTGATGCGCAGATTGATGTTGCCACCGAAATCACCGAAGTCGATCTGTGCATATTCGTATGACCCTGGCAGGGCGAAGTCGAGATTGATGTTGTTCACCATCATCTCCCGACCGGTGCCGCCGGCATGACTGCCGTCGTCCACCCTGGCGAATCCGCCGTCGGTTGACTGGCCATTGCCCCAGATGAAAGTGTCTCCGGTGACCCCGACGCCGGCCTCGCTGAAACTGTCGCCCACCCTGAATTCGCTGCCCAGCTGCAGGCTATCGAAGCTCAGGATACGCACCTCATCGTTGGGCTCTGCTTGGGGGTCCAGTGCCGGCAGCGCATCGCCCCACAACGAGACCACTCCGGCCTCGGCGGCGATGCGGCAACGGTCGATCACGATGCCGTCGCAATGGCCCAGGCGAACCGCGCTAAACAGCGCATCGCCATCCTGTTGCGCGCTGCGGGCGGTGTTGACCAGCGTCAGTCCGCTCAGGGTGATGGAACGGTTCAAGTCCCAGGCGTCGTTATCGCGCACGGTGATCAGCGACCGCACCTCGCTGGAGACCAGCATCATGGCATCGATGCCGATCCGCTGACTGTTCTCGACGATCACACCGCCGCTGCCTGCCTCCCCGTTGCGCAGACGCAGGATGCTGCCGGCACCCTGTCCGGCCAGGGTCAGATTGCGACCGTTGCGGATCCACAACGGACCCGCCACTTCATGCACGCCCTGGCACAGCGAGATGCATCCACCGCCGGCGCCGATTACACTGTCGATTGCCTGCTGGATATCCTCGCCCGGCATGACCCGCACACAGCAGCCGCCGTCATCCACCTCGGTCAGCGGCGGGAACAGATTGCGGCAGTCCTCCACCTCGGTCCAGGCATTGCCGAAGCGGCGCACCAGCGCCAGCGTGGCATAGTGATGCTGAATGCCCAGGCGGCGGCGTTCGGCAGCGCTGCCGCCCTGCTGCGGCCAGTGTACATCGCCTTCGCGGGTGCGCGCCGGAATCACCCAGTAGTCGCCTACGTGATAAGTAGCCGCGGTGTCGAAGCGCACCTCAACGCCATCCTCCAGCTCGAACCAGTCGCTCTGGATCGGCAGCGCCCCATCCTGCAGCGCGACATCATCGGTGGCCTGGTGATCCCAACGCCGGAGCTTCAGATGTGTTTCACCGCTGTGGGCACTGACATCCTCGCTGAGGGTGATCTCACGGTCTGCCCGGTCAATCCCATTGGGCTCGATCCGGCCCAGGGTGCCGTGGTTGCCATGCAGCTCGGTCTCGTCCCCGAGCAGCTCGACCCAATCGCCGACCCGCACCGTGAGCACGTCATCCGGGCCGAAACTGCGCAGTGTCACTTCGTCGCCGTCGATGCCGCCCTCGGCCACCGGCAGCACCACCGAACCGTTGTCGCGCGACCACTTGAAGGTGGGCGTGCGGACCTGGTTGCCATCCTCGTCCCGGCCGTGGTCATGGATCTCGACCCGATAGAGACGGTTTTCCAGACCGCGGTAACCGCCGCCGGCCGGCACCACGCAGGGTGTTTCTGGTTCATCTTCGACCGCAGCCCGCGCTGCCAGACGGCCGGTGTTGGGCAGTGCCGGATAGGGCTGGCACTCGAAATCGGTGAGCGGACCGTCCGCCCCAAGCGGCGCCAGCCGGATCTGGCAGAGAGTACGGGTGCGGGTGGTGGTATCCGGACCACCCAGCGCCACCTCGCGGATCGCCGGGTCTTCGATATAGGTCACATGGCGTTCCCAGACGTCCACATAGGCCAGATAGACGCCTTCCGCAGCCGGCGGCGTGTAGCCGGGCAGATCCTCCTGCTCGGTCAGCAGCAGCAGCTGGTCGGGATCGGCACTGTCGGGATCCAGTTCATTGCTGCACTGGATGCCTTCGACATAGATGCGCCCGCGCGAGACCGCAAGCTCGCCGCCGGGCGTCACCTGCACGCGATAGCCGTTGCTCTCCTCCGGCACACCGCTGCGGCCGATGACGTCGCGCGCCTCGCTGCGTTCCAGTTGGGTGAAGATCTCCACGGCCTCGTTCCAGTCCGCATCCAGATCCACCCGTCCCTGTTGTTTGAGGACGCGGGAATAGTGCCGCAGCGGATTGTACAAAAAGCGAGTGAAATCACCTTTCATCAGGACCCCTCCTAGGTTACGTAAACCTCTCCCGCATCCAGGCCATAGGGCAGGTATTCTTGAAGGCGGATGCGCAGATTGGCCTGGCGCTG
The DNA here is from genome assembly GCA_024235255.1 of Chromatiaceae bacterium. Taxonomy (GTDB): domain Bacteria; phylum Pseudomonadota; class Gammaproteobacteria; order Chromatiales; family Chromatiaceae; genus HKST-UBA178. The sequence goes on along the minus strand of JACKMT010000004.1, from coordinate 356,830 downwards.
CGCCTGTTTTAAATGTTCGAAAGCACCCATCTCAGCCCCGCTCTCGGCCCCGGTGGTAATCTCGACGGCGCTGTTGAGATTGAGCTGGGCATAACCGGGAAAGCCAAACCGGACCGCGGTGAAGGCCGGCCTGACACGCGCACGTATGGCATGCCGCTCGGCCGCCGGCAGCGTCTCCAGCCGGAGTTGCTTGCGGCGGTTCTCGAGCGCCAGCTCCGGCTGGCAGCGGAAGCGGCGCGGGGTAACCGAATCGACGCTCTCGATGTAGCTGTAACGTACACAGCCCGACTGGCGGCGCCTGGCCACCACACGGCGGGTGAAGATCACCTCGGAAGCCAGGGTCAGTGTCAGCACATGCACCTCGCCAAACACCGTGGTCCGCTCCAGTGTGGTGGCCGGTCCGGGCTGGTCGCCGGCATTATCGGCAGCTAGCGCCACCCGCACGGTCGACTCCGCTTCACCGACACCTTCGGGCCGGTCGAGGATGCTGTCTCGCACCACCAGCTCCGCCATGTTGCGCGGCAGCCGCAGCGCGCCGCAGATGCTGTGGTCGATCTCCACGTGCAGCTCGGCATTGTCGGTGTCTGCCCACAGGCTGGCCTCGCCGGCCTGCTGCGGCCGCCCCTGCTCGTCGAGGGCGAGGCCCGGCACCAGGTTGCAGTGGCGGAGGGTCAGCTGCCCCAGGCTCTGGTTTGCGATGCGGATGCCCCCTTCGACAACCAGGCCGTCCAGCGTCAATGCCGCCTGTTCGCCGGTGCCTCCGGCGAGGTTCAGAAAGGCGATGCCATCGGCCGCATCGCGTAGACTCAGCACCGGCCGCCGTCGGTCAGCCGCCTGGATGATCAGCTGCTGGCCCGGACCCAGGTTGAGATCCAGCAACTCCCGGTAATAGGCGTTGTCGGCGATGGTGAACACCGCGCGCGGCCGCGCCAGCGGATCCCAGTCGGCAATCGCGCCGGCGATGCTGGTGCGCCATTCGGCCGGCAGCGGATCGGGCTGCAGCTGGGAGACCACCACCGCCCAATCGTCGGGAAAGGCCTGCTCCAGGCTCTGGCGGCGGTCGTAAGGGCCAGCACCCATATCGGCACTGAAGCCGTAGTGATAGTCCACGGTGACCCCTTCGGCCGGAGACTCGCCGGGGGCGAAAGCCAGGCGCCCCAGCTGCGGGTCCACGGCCAGCATACCGGGCGGCGGCGAGGCCCAGTCGCTCAGGTCCTTGCACAGAATCAGCTCCGGCGGGATCAGTGCCGCGGGATCCGCGCTGGGGCCTGTATAGACGGCCAGGCTCATATCACTGCCGGCGCCGTAGTAAGCCTCAGGAACCTGGAAGAAGGCCACCGGGCGGATCGGGCCGGGCACATTCAATTCGGTCACCAGCGCCTGCTGTCCGCGCTTGCGCTGCGGATTGGTGAACAGCGGCTGCGGATTGCCCAACGGAGAGAAATGAAAACCGTCCGCACTGATCTGCGACCGGCGCGGCGTCACGCCGCTCAGCGGATAGCTCTGCAGGCGCCACAGGAACAGCCCGAGGTGACGGATGTTGTGCCAGCCCTGGGTCTGCCGGGGAGAGCGGATATCGACCGTGTGGCTGGTCTCGTCGAAAGCGCCATCGATGCGATCGATCACATCCAGGCTGCGCAGATTGGCGCTGCCGACCCGGTTGACCGCTGCCGGGTTGAGGATTTGCGGATTGCGGGGATTGGGATTGGCAGCGTAATCGAAGCGCAAGTGGTTGAGGTGCTGGGTCCAGCCAAGGTGCTCAAAGAAGGCCACCGCGTGCGCACTCCAGCCGGCCACATCCCTGGCCAGCTCCTCCAGCATCGACAGCGTGCCTTTGCGACGGCGGTGGCTGATGGTGTTGGCCACCAGGGCCCGCTGGCTGTAGACGCCGCCGCTGTCGACATTGTTGAGCAGCCGCACCCCCAGCAGGTCGCCGATGTAGGGAATCAGCCACTCTTCGCAGGTCTCGATGAACCAGTCGTCGTACAGGCCACCGATATCCTGCTCCAGCGCCTGCAACTGCTCCTCCATGATGCCCAGCAGCGCGCGCAGCGGTTCGCCGTGCTCGGCGTCACGAATGCGGTGGATGGCCGGCAGCAGGTTATACAGTCGATCCGTCATCACTCATCTCCGAGAGATCCACGCCGAAGGGGTGGATCATCAGCAACTGCGCCGGCTGCAGACCCAGAGCGCTGTCAAACTGCGCCGGCCGCGCCGCCAGCACGGCGTTCAATATGGGCGTAACGACACCACCGTCGGGCGGCGTCACGAACAGATGATCCAGGTCCACCGCGATCACCCCGTCGACGCCATGGATCACCTGCACCACTTCTGCGGCACTCACCGGCTGGGCAAATGCGCGTACACTGAAATCGAACGCCGCCAGCAATGCCTCTGTGACGGCGCTCTCCACCGCTTCCCACAGATAGGTCTGATCGATCAGGAGACTCGCTTTAAGCTGAAATACCAGCGGCTGATAGGAGCTCAGCACCAGCTCGCGCAGCGGGTCGCGGGCGCTTTCGATGGCGTCGAGCAGATTGTCGTACAGCGTCTCCTGGACCGCGCCGCCGTTGCTGTCGGCGACGGTCAACACCAGGCGCTCCGCTGCACCGTCCCACACCACATCGGCCCGCGCCTTGCCGATACCGGCGAAGGCGCGGGCAAAATCCTCGTAGTCCTGAACCGAGACAATCCGATCGAGCGTGAGCACCGTCAGCGGCGCATTCTCACGCGCTTCGTCGAGCACCTCGGGATCGGCTGCGCCACCGGCGGCAAAAGGGTTGCGCACGCTGCGAATACCGTAGGGCCGCTTTTTCAGCAGGGTCAGGCTGCCGGCGTCTACTTCGCCGCTCAGGCCGGTACCGCTGCGGTAACTGGCGGTGATATTCTCCGCACCGGTGGTCAGGCGCGCGCCGCGTTTGCCGTCACCGAAGATGATATTGACCATGCCGTCATCATCCAGGCGCACAATGTAGGCCTTATCCTGACCGTCCAGCCGGTACAGCGAAGCGGCCTGCTGCCACTCGATGCCATCCACCCGTACCGATAGGGACGCCTCACTGCCCGAAGGGGTGGCCGCCGAGGTGTGGGTCAAGGGTGGCTTCTTGAGCTGGAAGCGCTGGTGGGTGGCGGCGCCATCGCCACTGCCGAGGATCTCTCCGGCAATCGTTTCGCCATGGTTGGCAGCCACCACATTGCCATTGATGACGAGCGTGTCGCGTTGGTAGCTATGCCTCAGCCCCTGTTCGAATTCGAGCAGCGTCAGGCCGGCCTGGTGGCGAATACTCTCCAGCACCCGGATCTCGCTGCGCTGCAGCCCGGCCACCGTTGCATCCGCGCCGCTGACAATCAGGCGTTGACCGGTCAACAACCCCAGCACCATCTCATTCAGCCACAGCGTCTTGCTGCCGGCTTCGATATCGTCCTGCACCGGCAGCGGCGCCAATTCCAGACTCTCGTTGTTCACGAACACCGTGGTCGCGCGCACCTCGGCGGCGAAACTGCTCAGACTACCCCCGGACAGGGTCAGTCGGCTGGTCTTGGCGCTGAGCCCGTACTCGGCCCGGCCCGACTCGTTGACCCCGGATACGCTGTAGGCCTGTAGCAGGCCGGGTGCATTGAGCACCACCCAATCCTGCGGATTGATCTTTTCATAGACCCGGTCCAGATCGACGCTGTCGCTGCTGCGCGCCAGAAAATTCCGGCCGGTGCAGCCCGTGGGGAAGGAGAAGCTCCCATCCAGCGCACTGCCTGGTGAACGAACGTCGAAAAACGGCCACTGCGGATAGCTGGTCAGGCTGATGGTGGTGTATTCCGAACAGCCGAGGTAGGCGGCGCGCGCCGCGTTACCCAGCGCCAGCCAATCGGCGGCGTTGTAGCCGAACACCGAGGCCCGTTCGCGCAGCGCGATACAGCGGTCCCCACTGCCGCTGAAGCGATCGGCCAACAGCTGCGCGACATAGTCGGTCACCTGGTCCGCATCCCACTTGTGCAGAGTAAGGAAAGCCTGCAGGTCCGCCTCGTGCCAGGTGCTGTCGAAGATATGATTCTGTACATTATCCAGGGTCAGCGCCAACGGTTCGGCGGAGATATCAAGTGTCGCATCGTCACCGACCGTCAGCGACACATCCGGCGCCACCAGCACGGCCTCGAAATCAACCCGGCTGACTTGCGTCTGATTATCGGCTTCCACCTTCAGCACCCGCCGCGGATAACCGCTGCCGCCGACCTCAAGCAATACCATGTCGCCCTTTTGCAGACGGGTGGCGGAGCCCTGCAGAAAAACGTGGGTCATGCTTGCCGACAGGCTCTGCGGGTGCAGCAGGCGCGGCTGCATCGCATTCCAGCGCAGCTTGGCCACCAGCTCTTGCGAAGTCTCGAAGGTCTGCGGCAGCTCCTCCTGCGCCGCGGGGATGCTCTGCACCGGCGTTCCGGCGGCCACAATGGCTTCGGTCGGTGCGCCTTCGGCGTCATCCACCAGGAAGCTGAGGAAGGTCTCCGCCGACACGCCTGGGTTGAGTTCGTAACCGATTGCCCGCGCCAGCTCCAGCACCGAGCGGCGCTCGACGGCGGTGCGCAGAAAGCCCTCGTTGGCGATGCGCTCCTGGTAGAAACTCAGCACATCCCCGACGGTCGCCCAGGCATCCAGCAGCGCAATCGCAGGCTCGTCGGAAGCGCGCGTGGCCAGCGCAGCCAGCGGCCGCTGGTCCGCAAAGTCACCGTCGGGAAGGCGGTACAGGTGCAGCCGCGCCTTCATCCGCTGCAACAACTGTGGCTGGGTGCCGAGGCGATAAACCAAAGCCGACAGACCGGCCTGGTTGTAGCGGCGCTGCGGCGCTGCCGGCGGGCCTTCGCAGCAGCCGCAGTTGTTCAACTGCTCTCCATCTGATCTGCTCATACGCCGCCCTCCATGTGAAACTCGATGCGGCCGCTCTCCGGAGCGTTGGCATCATTGTCCAGGCGTGCGATCTCGAACCGGCCGATGGGCAGATAACCGTCCTCGATCTCGCTGTTGGCTTTTTTGCCCCAACGCTGAAACCGCCCCGGTGGGTTGGCTTCCGGATCCACTTTAACCCAGCGTACACCGGGCACCTCCATCGCCGCGGCGACGATCCGGCTCAGGTAGACGCTCTGGCCGAAAGTGTAATTGTCCGGATGAAAGTAGCCGAGGCTGCCGTCGGCCAGCTCAAAACGGCTGAAGCGCTGCAGCAGCTGCAGCTTGACATCGCTGCGCAGGTAGTTCGGTTTGACGCACACCGTCATGGCGATATCCAGCGACACCATGCTTGGCGGTTCGATCTCGACATCGTGTCCGGCCAGCTGATAACGCTGTAGAAAGCTGCTGAGTTCGTGCTCGAACGCCTGGTCCACCGGCAGCCCCCCCGCCCGGTCGACGGTGACGAACATGGTGTGCCAACTGCCGGTCCAGCGCCGGCGCACCATCGCCCGTTGCACTTGTGGGTGTCGCTGGGCCACCTCGGCGTAGTCCGCCTCGGTGACGGCGCGCTCCTGGCGGCGGAAAGCCTGAGGCGCATACTGGCGCACCTCTTCGAGTGACTCGGGCGCCGCACCGCCGACAGCGGCAAGCGGGTTGCGCACACCGGTAATCCCAAAACCGGGCGCGCTCAGTACATGCGCAATCGCCTCCGCACCGACATTGCCCCGGTTGCCGGTGCCAATGCGGTAGCTGGCTGCGAACGCCACCCCTTGTTCGGGCCGGCGTCCGAACAGGTTGTCGCCGAAGCGCAGCGTAGCGCCGCCGTTCTCCGCCACCTCCACCACGAAGTCCGGATCGAAGCGGTCGCTGCCCAACAGGTCGCGCTCCGGCCGCCAAACATCGTCATCCGGATCCAACAATTCGACCGCAGGCAACGCCTGGCGCGGATCCTGCTGCGTCGCCGCTGCAGCGGAGACCCAGCGTTCTGCGTCAATCGCCCAAGCACCGGCAGTCAGGGCCACACGCTGGGTGATGTCGCTGTGCGCCAGGGTGGGTCGAAAATGGCGGTCGCCGGTAGCCTCGGGCAACAGTTCACCGGTGATGGTGCGACCGTAATCAACCAGCGCCACATTGCCCCGAGCTAGGCTGACATCCGGGTAATAGGTCTCGACACCCTCCTCTTCCACCACCACCGATAGGCACAGCGGGAACGGCAGCGCGTCCTCGCTGCTCCACTCGATCTCCACCACCGCCTGAGCATAGAGTTCGTCCTCAACCAGAGGACCGGCGCTGCGCTCGCCCTGTTCATCGACCACCGCCTCGGGCGCAACCCGTGTCAGGCGCACCGCATGGCGATGCAGCGGATCGGCATCCGCGGCCAGCGCAGTAGCGGGTCCCAACACCTCTTCCAACACCAACACATCGCCCACCCGCAGCAGCAGGCGGTTGGCCGGGTCATCGCGCAAGGTAGCTCTAGTCGCTCCGCTTGGCAGGCAGCACTGCTGCTCGCCCCAGGTATAGAACTGCAGTCTGTTATGCACCGCGAACAGGCGTTGATCGAACATCGGTTCGAACACCAGTGGGCGCTGCTCGGCCACCAGTGCCGGGTACTCCTCCTCGGCGATCACGGTCCCCTGCGCGGAGAGGCGGGAAAAGAAACGGGTGCGCCGGCCGGCGGCATATTCCCTCAGCAATAGCGCGTTGGCGGCGCCCTCCTCCATCTCCAGGCACAACCAGGCGCGAGCGTTGCAGCCGTCATGCATGGCATAGTCGAGCAGGCGCGCATGGCGGCGGATCGAGCTCCTGCGCCGCGCGGTGCCCAGGTAGGCCTCGCTGCCCGCCGCATCCTGATAATAGCTGAGGCGGTCACCGGCATAGGCCATCACCTCGACCAGAGTCACACCTATATCGGCGGCCAGACGCTCCTTCCAGTCGGGCATCACCACCGACAGGCGATCCAGCAGCAGGCGGCGGAAGCTGGCGTAGTCCTTGGCCAGGTAATCGATCGGCGGCACCGGATCGACCGGTTCGGGACACACTGGGCTCTGTTTGCAATCGAACTCAGATGGACACTCCACCTTGAATGAGAACACCACCTCGGTGAGTAGCGGGTCAAAGCCGGTCAGCGGTGCATCGTCAGTGACCAGGCACAGGGTATAACTGGAGAAGTCGCCGCTGCTGTCGGTACGCACCACCAGCACATGGCCGGGATTGGGCTGATCCAGATCCAGCTCAAGCAGATAGTCCCTCAGACCTGCACTGATATAACCTGCGCTGAAGGCATCCGCTGCGTCGGCGGCATTGATCACCCACTCCACCGACACCGGGGTGACGCGCACTCCGCCGTGGATCTCGACATTCTCCCTGGTCAATCCCGGCGGTGCCGGCTTGATGCAGAACAGCAGCAGGGTGCGCTGGCGCGGACTGCCCGCGGCCAGCGCGTCCGCATCCAGCACCTCCAGATAGTCGATGCCGTTGAGAACCGGATGTTCGCGCACCGCCTGGCGGCGCTGACGCTGCTTGCAGAAGTATTGGTCCGCCATCAGCTCATCCCTCAGCCCAGCTGGCGTGAAAATTCGGCCACCTGGCGCTGCTGATTACGCCGCACCAGGTAGCTTACGTGTACCCTGATCGTGGAGTCGCTGCTCTCCACCGACACCGACTCCACCTGAATCACCTCGCCCAGCCACTGCTGCAGCGCCCCTTGCACGGTAAACTCGACGGCAGCCGCCAGTTCGGGGCTGTTGGGGCCAAACACCAGCCGCAGCAGCCCGCTGCCGAAATCGGGCCGGTTGACCCGCTCGCCCGGCGCGGTGAACAGCACCTGCTCGATCATCTGCCGGATGTGTTCATCGTCAGTCGCGGTGACGCTGCGTCCGTCACCCCCGATGCGGTACGGATAAGCGATCTGCATTACATCCCCCTCACCCGCACCTGGGTGGCGGCGATACTTACCGGGGTGCCGTTGGGGATGCAGGTGGCCTGGCTGTCCTGCAACAATACCGGCACGCCGCCGGCCTTGACCCGCACCGCAGCGCTCACCCACTGCGCCGTGACACAGGGCATGGGGGTGCCGGCCGGAGTGGTAAAGGGACAACCGGCAACCATGTGCGGAGTCGGCTGCGTCACCACCGGCAGCCCCCCCACCATGACCCGCGGATTGGGGCTTGTGGCCTGTGCCTGTCCGCCGTGCGAACAGAGCACGGTTGCGCCTTGATGTAACAGAAAACCGGGCATCAGAGCACCTCCAGTGCGCCGTTGTTGATCGAGACGCTGGCAGGGGTCAGTTGGATCTTGGCGGCACCGTTGCTGAGCTCGATGCCGCTGGCATTGCCGACGATCATCAGCGGTGTGGCCGAGGACGGCGGGTTGATCTCCAGCGTGAAACCGCCGGCACCCGGGGTGTCGTCCAGCTTCAGTGTCAGGTTGTCGGTCTTGAGGATCTTGACGAACGGAATCGCCGGCTGCGCCGGCGCCTCGCCCAGCCCCCAGAAACAACCCGACCAGATCGGGTAGTCGGGATCGCCACCCTCGAACTCCACCCATACATTGGCGCCGTTGGGCGGAAGGGTGAACAGCCCCACCCCCGGACCGGCATAGGGCACGCAGGGCATGGCCCAACTGAGCGTGCCATCGCCCAGCACTGCCGGCACACTGACCTGGATCCGCCCCATCATCTGCGGGTCGACGTTGTTTTCGACTGAGCCGCGGTATTTTCCGAAAAACTGTGTCATGGCACGACTACCGGCGTGGTTGCGCCGGTCCCCTCTCTTTCCAGCGAGAAGCGCTGTGTGTAGCTCCCCTTGGAGATGCTGTGCGAGACCTGCTGCACATAGTAGAAGCCGTTGTAGGTGTCGCCCACGCCGCGCACCCCGACCAATGCGCGCGGTTTCAGGATCGCCTCGTAGCGCAGCGCATCCAGTTCACCGCTCGCCTTCACCACCTGGTCATGGCTGCGGTCGGTCTCCGCCTGGGCGCGGGCGAAGGCCTGCATGGTATCCAGCCCTGTCCCGCGGAAACGGCGCACCCGCCGCTGCGCCAGCAGCGAAGGCCGCGCCAACGGGATGCGCAGGCTGGCGAAGGTCTGCACCGGCACCGAGCTGTTGAGCCTACGGTCGTGTACGCTGCCGCTGATCGTTGTGGCGGCGAGGCCATCGTGTTCGAAATCGATACTGTTGACATTAGTCTGCGAACCCATGTTGGCGGAGAGTGCGCGCTGCGGAATGCCGGCCCGTATCGGCGGCCCCCAGTAGGCGGTATTGGTCAGCGGTGCCGGGCCGGGCATGACATAAAACACATAGGCAAAGCGCTCGGCCATCGCGTTGAGATACTCGAGGTCGGTCGCCTGCTGCACCGGTATACGCTCGATTGGGATCGGCATATCCAGACTCGGCGGCGGGATCACCATCGGTATCAAGCCGTACTGCGCATAGGTGGCGATGATCTTGGCCGCGATCGCCATCTCCGGCTGCGCCGGATGCTCCACCGAGCGCTCTTCCATATCCATCATCACACTGACGTCTTCGCCGGTCAGGGTCAGCGTCGAAGTGCCCGGCTCGCTGCTGGGAGAGAACTGTTGATTGGTGATGATGCCGTCCATCAGCACCTCGGGCAGACCGCCGAAACTGACGATCAGCACCACCCGGCTGAAGGGTTGCAGCAGCGGCCCCAACTGCAAGGCATAGTCCAATAGATCGCTCCTGCCGCGTCCCACGCGCAGGGAGAGTTGAAATCCGGAGCGGCCGCTGTCGCTGGTCGTCACCTGGATGCTGTCCAGCGCCTCCATGACACCGACCGGCGCCGGCAGCGGTACGCTGGGACCGACAAGCAGGGCGACCGTGGTGCCGAGCAGGCTCATTTGAACCCCCAGGACCTGGGCAGCAGCCTGCCGACATTGAGACCGAACTGAACGCCGAGGTCCGGCCCCACCAGATTCAGCTGCATGCTCAGGCCCGGCACACCGGGCACCGGCAGCTGCTTGTCCTTAATGAAGCCCAGCGCCGCATTGCGTGATCGGTCATGCGCCATGATGCCGCCCAGCGCGCTGCCGCCGACCAGCACCAGCGAACTCACCAGTGTCACCTTGCCACCGGTGGAGAGCTTTTTCCAGTCGCGCTTGGCGCGGCTCAGCGCCTGCTCTTTGAGCCCGCTGATCGCGGCTTCCACGGCCGGCACCTTGGTTACTGCCTTGAGCAGATCGCCGGGTTTTCCGGCGCGCGGTTTCTCAGGTCCCTTACCGGGGGGCACCGCGGGCTTCTCCTCCTGCTGCTTTGGCTGGGGCATCGGCTCCAGAGGCGAGACCGGGAAGAGCCGGTCCAGAGTCTCAAGGTCGAGGTCGTAGAGGCCAGCCTGAATACGCTCGCGTGCGAGCATTTGGTTGACCCGCAACATCAGCAGCGGATCGATCTGCAGCCCCTGATCCAGTAACGAGGGACCCGGCAGGCTTGGCCACTCAAGCCCTGGACTTTCCTCCGACTTTTCTGTCTGCGCTGCTTCCGTCTCCTGCTTCGGTTGCTTTTTCCGCTCATCAGGATCCTCCCGCTGCAGCACCGGACCGGTCAACTGCCGCAGCGGAGATACAGCTTCGCCCGCCTGTGCTCGGCGTGCCTCCAACTCGTTGCCGCCGCGGTTGGCGACTCCGGAAAAGCCGGTGGCCGCAGGGGCATCATAGCGGTGGCCACCCTGCTGCACTACGTGGGTCAGCTCGTGCGCCAGCAGGTCCCTGCCGGCCGCCGTGCCCGGTCCAACGGCCCGCTCATCGATAACAACGTGATTGCCAACCGTGTAGGCACGCGTCCCCAGCGCGCGGCTGGAGTAGCTGGCGACGCTGCCGCGGTGGACGCGCACACGGCTGAATTCGTGGCCCAGGCGGTTGGACATCTGCCGCTGTACCTCGCCATCCAGGCGCTGCCCAGGGCCAGCCAGCAGCGGCCGCACCAGCGAACGCAGCGCCAAGCGGCCTCCGCCCATGGCAGGCATGACCGGAGTGGCGTGCTCTCTCTTTTTGTACAGTCGCATCACCATCCCGGCCCTACTGATTGACCTCGGGCACCGGCACCCGCAGCAGCCGTCCGGGTTCCTGCTCGAGAGTTTCCGGGTTCATCGCGTTCTCCGCATCACAGATTCGCCAGTACTGTTCGCTGTTGCCCAGGGTACGGGCGCAGATCAGGTCGAGACGGTCACCGTCGTCGACCGCTATCTCCACCAGGGTACGCAGGTTTTCGGCGCGCGGCAGGAACCGGCGCTTGACGTAGCGACGCGATACGCGGTCCTCCCCTTTATGCGTGAGAGTTTCAAGATGGTAATAACGACTGCCTGGTTCGAACATGGTCAGCCTCCTGTCACTGTGCCAGATTGGCCACACCCGCGACACTACCGGCCACCGCCATCGCCTCTTTCACAATCTGGTGGGCCATGAAGGTGGCAAAACCGGGATGCGTAAGGTTGAAATCGTTGTAACTCAGGACCTTCAGACTCAGCGCGACTTCGGCACGGATCGGATTGAGTTCCGGGTCGTACTCCTTCTCGGTGATGGAGAAGCCTTCCAGCTTAACCGGCACCACCCGTTTCGGACCCCACACAAACAGCGTGAACGGCGCCTCGGGCGGCACCACCTCGGTGATGCCCGCTGCCATCAGCGCGGTATTGAGAATGACCTGGGCGCTCTTCGGATAGAGCAGCATCTCCAGCGCGGAGAGCTGGGGGTATATACCCATGCTCTGCGCCATACCGTTACCGCTTTCCAGCTGATCGGTGGCATCGATCTCGACCGTCATGTCGAAGGTCTCGGAGGGTGCACCATTGAGCCGCAGCACCTCGGAGTCGGCGCCCTGCGACTGGCCGGTCGCCGCCTGCAGCCGCCGCGTCAACTCCTTGGGGTTGTACTGGAAGATGATCACGCTCGCCAGCGGATTGAAGATATCCATGCCGATGATACTGCCTTTCATCAGCCGCGGTGCGCCGGGAAAGGTGGTCACGATACGCCTCCCTGGTCAGCAGCCGCGCCGGCGGCACCTTGCGGCGGCGCCGAGGCAGCGCCTGCAACCTCGCCGGCAGCACCGAGCATCCCCCGGTAGATATGCTGTGCCAAATGGCGCCCAATGCTGCCCGCATCGGCGTCGGCCGTCAGATAAAAACTGCCACCTGCCAACTCGGTGAGCGCGGCGGCCTCGACCCGGCCGTCCGGCCAGCCGCGGTGCGCCAGCAGAGTGCCCAATTCGGCACGCAGCGAGGCGCCGACCTCGGCCCCATCCACCCGCTCGAAGTCGTGCAGCACCAGCTCACCGATCTCGATTTTGAAATTAACCGGCTTCATATCCACCCCTTCACTTCAGCATCCGACAGCGGCTTTTCCAGCTTGGCGTACTCAGCCCGCGCCGCACGCAATAGCTGCTCCATGCCGACTGCGCACCCCTCCTCCGCTGCCAGGAACGCGGCATACAGGGCAATGTTGCGAATGTTGCCGCCGGTGATATTGAGCTGCGCCAGGCGTTCGGTGGCCAGACCCCGCGTGGGTGTCTGCGCGGGAAAGACACGCTGCCAGATCGCGACCCGCTGATCTGCCGCCGGAAAAGGAAAATGGACGGCAAACCGGATCCGCCGCATAAAAGCTTCGTCGAGACTCTCTTTGAGATTGGTGGTGAGAATCGCCAGCCCACGGAACAGCTCGATGCGCTGCAGCAGATAGCTCACCTCAATGTTGGCATAGCGATCGTGACTCTCTTTGACCTCGCTGCGCTTGCCGAACAGAGCGTCGGCCTCGTCGAACAGCAGCACCGCGCTGCCGCCCTCGGCGGCATCGAAGATGCGTTTCAGGTTCTTCTCGGTCTCGCCTATGTATTTGCTCACCACCTGGCTGAGATCGATGCGGTAGAGATCCAGTTGCAGCGCACCGGCCACCACCTCGGCGGCCAGCGTCTTGCCGGTGCCGCTGGGCCCGGAGAAGAGCGCGCTGATGCCCAGGCCGCGGGCGGATTTCTCGGCAAAGCCCCACTCCTCGTAGACCCGTGCGCGCTGGCGCGCCTGAACGGCAATATCGCGCAGGGTATCGAGTTGCCGTGACGGCAGCACCAGGTCATCCCAGCCGGCCTTGATCGGGATCCGCTGGGCAAGTGTGTCGAGCGACGGACGCAGCTGTTGCCGGCACTCGGACCAGAGGCGCTGCTGCAGGTCGTCGGCATCGGGCAGCGTGTCGCCGTGCTGGCAACGCAGCTGGCGGCACACGCTCTGGATGGTCTGTTCGCCGACATCGAACTGCGCCACCAGCTGGTTCAGCTGACCATTGAGTTTCGGCGCCCAGTCGCCCAACGCCCGATGCCACAAGCTGCGCTGTTCATCGGCCTGCACCCGCGACAATTCGAAGTTCACCACCTCGCGCTGGGGATAGCGGCCGCAGCCGTCGCTGCACACCACCAGCGGGCTGCGCACTGTCTCGATGAAACGCTCGATGGTCTGGCGACGGCCGGCATCAGTGTCACCGGCATCGCGCCATTCCAACACCAGGCCGGCGTTGCTGAAGATCGCCTCCCGCTCCCATAGACGGGTCAGTACGGTCAGCTCCCCGGCTGGCAGCGGCAGGCTCTCGGCACGCATCAGATAAGGGTGCAGACCGCTGCCGGCGATCGCCTGCGCAGCCAGGCGGCGCTGGCCAAAGGCGTCGTTGCCGCTGAGCTGGAGCACCGGCCAGCGCTGCTGGTCGCTGCCCCAGGCTGCCGCCATGTCGCCCAGCAGGCGCTGCTGCGAAAGCCCGCTTGACGCATCATCCGGCAGCAGCGGTTCCACATAGCCGGTCAGCGATTCGTCGGGATAGCGCAGCCCGGTGAGATAGTGCAGCACCCGTTCGTCGATGCGCAGCGGCGATGTCATCAGGGCATCACCGCTGCCCACCTCCAGCATGCGCCAATAGCGCAGCGGCGCCGCCGGTGTCAGTGCGCTCCAGTGGGCATCGCGGATCAGAGCCAGGGCCAAGCCAAGCGTCGGCGCGCTGTGCGATCCGGCCTGCCCCTGCGCCGCCCGGCACAACTCGGCGAAACCCGAATCGAGCTCGGCGCCCGCGCACAACAGCAGGATATCCCGCTCAAAGTCGGACAGTCCGAACAGGCTGCACAGTACTTCCAGGGATGGCGGCGCTTCCCCGTCTGCTGCACTCCAGGCGGTACCCGACCCCGATCCGGGTGCCGGCAGCTCGCCGGACTCAACCGCCAGGCGCGCCTGCAGCAGACCACGCAGCCGCTGCAGGTGGCTGTTGAGATAACACTGATTGAACGCCAGCCAGCTGTCGAGCTGATTCGATTGTTCGATTTCGCTGTCGGTCAGGCGCTTCATGGCACGCTCACCAATGGCTGATTGTAGCTGCCGCCGGCGTCCACGCCGAGCAGACTCTCGGCGCCGCCGACCTGTACCCGCACCAGGTAGTCGCCCGGCTCGACGCCCGCCATGGCAAACAGGATCCGGTTGGTCGTCGCCACGGTGGGATCGTCGATACCGTTGGCCTCCGGCGCCTCGAAGCTGTAGGCAAAGGGCGCCCGATTCGCCGGCGGATTGTGTTCGTTCAGGTAGACGGTCACACGCTGACTGCGGCTAACCACCGGATCGAAATCGATCGGCAGTTCGCTGGAGGTGACCGCCGGTTGGTCGACGACGATCTGCGGGCGCAGGATCAGGGCCGCCACGTTCGACTCGCTGCCGTCCTGATAACGAACCTGCACCCCCTGGATGCCGGCACGCAGTGCGGGATCGGTGAGCAGCAGTCGCATGCGGTCGGCACGCACGCTGTCGGGTATCGGCTGCAGTTGCGCCTCGCCGACCCGGACCAGGCTGACCGTACCGTCCAGCTGGCTGCCCTGCAGCTCCACGATGTCGTTGATCTCGATGCTCTCCGGGAGCGGATTGGCCGGGTCGATATCGACGATGCGCTCGATCAGCGCGCGGCGGAAAGGCACGGCGCTGATATGGCGCACCCGCACCGGCAGCGCCCGCTGCGGTGCCTGCTCCGATTCGAGCAGCACCACCGTTCCCACATAAGCCACCGACAGGGAGTAAGGGGTCTGAAACAGCACCGACCAGAGCTTGGAGAGCTCCTCCAGCGACAGCGGCAACGGGGTGAGCTTGACCCGTTCCACGTCATCGCCGAGGTTCGACCCCAACAGGAAATGCTGTGGGTCTTCCACTTCGGCCGCATCCAGCGTTGCCTGGATCATCGCCGCGGTGATGATCGGCCGGGCGTGCAGCGTGCGCAACGCACTGCCGAGCACGCGCTGCGGCTCCAGGTTGGCGTCGCTGCCGTAAAAAGTCAGCAGATAGTGCAGATCCAGCGCGATCACCGGCCGTTGGATCAGGGCGCCGGAGGAGCTGCGGGTGGGCAGATCGGCGTTGATCCAGGCGCTATTGGGCGTCACCTGATACATGAAGAGATTGACCCCCGGATTGGGCAGCTGCCCGGCCGGGGCATCCGGCCGCAGGGTGGTGGCGGTGGCCCCGGTCACATCCTGCTGCACCGCATCCTGCAGCAGCCGCCGCAATGTGGTGGAGACCGTGGCAATGGAGAGAAAGTTGCTCATCCTCTTCCGCCGTTGCGCTTGCTGAGGTAATCATCCAGCGACATCGCCGGCGGCCGCGGCCGGGAGACCTTGCGCGCCGGCTCGGGCGTCCTGCGCTGCGCTGTTACCGCCCGCACCTCGATACGGCCGATGGTGATCTGCACCGTCGGCGGCGCCTGGAAGCGGTTTCGCGATCGCACCGGTTCCGGCGGCAACACCGGTGCGGTTGCGAGCAGGCCGCTGCTACCGCCCCTTTGCAGGCCGACCGGATCAGCGCTCAAGGAGGAACGCTCATTCACCGTCCGGGAGACCGGCCTGATCGTGGTTGTCGGCTCACGCGGCTCCGGTTGTGACGGGGATTCGATGCGCTGTTCGCCTTGCCTCTCCTGACGGCGCGGCGCGACAACAGGATCCTCAACCATACCTTTGTGCGCTGCCTGAAGCGGCACGCTTACCGGTACAGGAGTGGGCGACGCCTCACCCACGACCTTATCCGCCGGAAGTGACGCGGCGGCTGGCGGCGGGCGTTCCCTGGTGACATCGACCGGCCGCGGCTTGACTGGCGGAGTAGTGCTTTCCGGGTCCGCGCTCCGGGTCCCGGCGGTAACCGGTGCCACACCTTCGCTGGGCGATGCGGGCCTGCTGCGGCCACGCTCACGGCGCGGCGGTTGTCGTTCCGACAGGGTCTCTTGTGGAACCTCCTGCACTACCGTTGCGGATCTCTGACCGCCAGGCACATCGCTGCTCGCCACCGGGGACGTCGGCTGCTCCCGGACGGCGGCTTGCGTCGGCCGGCCGTTGTCGGTTGCCGAATTCGGCGCCGGCCAAGGAGGGGCCGGTTCGGGCACTCCCGGTGCCTGGACCGGGCGAGACGGCTGACCAACGGCGGCAGCGCCCGGGTTCTCCTCGAACAGCGCCTTGCGTCTGGGCACAACCGCACCTGCGGAGACGCCCCGGCTGCGCTGCAGCAGGCGCGTCAGATAGCTGCCCCCCTGGCGGTCACTCATTGGGTCACTCGCTCGAGGTAGTGGCGCCGCCGCCAGGGGCTGACAGCCAGAATCTCGTTTTCGGTCCAACCGTAGGCCGACGCCAATACATGGATATCGCCCAACAGGCGCTGCCCCCACGCCTCCAGTTCGGTCCACAGGTAGGCGACAATATCGAAGGGACTCTGCCAGCGTTTTGCACAGGCCGGACAAGTCAGGTCCAGCTCCATGTTGCCCTGGGGATCGGCCTGTTCCATGCCCTCCAGTAAGGCTGCCAGCAACGACTCGGGCAGCGGTTGCCCGGTGACATCGCGCCCGCGTTCGGTAACCCGCTGGATGCACCGCTGCAGCAGACGCGCCTGACCCTCACCCTCGCCCGCATTTTCCAGCACCCACTGCAGGTCGTGACTGTTGGGCAGCCGGTAGCGGACGGTAAACTCGCCCTGTGTCAGGTCGAGAGACTCGCCGGGAGAGGGCAACTGGTCGAGGCACAGGTCAGCCACCGAGCAGGAAAACTCGAGCGACTCGCCGCATCCGGGACAGCCGACCGTGCACTCCATCCCGCTGCCGAACAGCCGCTCGCGCAGCAGCAGCAGGCGTCTGTCACGCTGCCCGATGGCGATGGAGGCCAGATCATCATCGCTGCCTACCTCGGCATCGGCTGCAGCAAGCAATAACAGCGCGCGCTTGTAGGCCGGTTGATCCAGTCCCTGTTCCAATAGCTTGAGCAGCGAGGACTCCTCAACGGGAGGCATCATCACTCGGGCTCGACAAAGCTGGGTTCAGTGGGCTCGGTCACCTCGTAGTCGCGCTCCCAACCCTCGTTCTCCAGCTTGATGCTTTGGATGGCCACGGCATTGCCGCTGGCATCGAGTTCGGGCACCGCCTGGAACTCGGAGACCCAGCAGCGGTAGACCTTGTAGGCAAGCGCCAGTTGGCCGGCTTCGTTATAGACTTCGATGATAATGTCTTTACGGAAGTCCTTCAGGGAGACCTCGGAGCCCAGACCGGAACCCCAATTCCAGACCTTGTTGGCCCACTGCTCGAACTCTTTGTCGTGGGTCACGCCGCGCTCGAGACTGACCGCCTCGTACTTGCTCTGCCCGGGCGATTTGCGCACGGTGCTGGGATCACCGCCTTCGCGGTGCTCCACCACTTCTGTGGTACGGCTCAGCGCCCCCACCTTGCTGATGCCGGCGACATACCTGCCGTCCCACCTCACGCGGAATTTGAAATTCTTGTACGGATCGAAACGTTGCGGATTTACGCTGAATTGCGCCATGACTGTTCAACCTCCTCAGGACTGGATATCGCCGGCAATCTGACTGATTTTGATGATGAGAAACTCCGCCGGTTTCAACGGAGCAAAGCCGACCAGCAGATTGACGATGCCACGATTGATATCGTTCTGCGTGGTGGTCTCGCGGTCACATTTGACGAAATAGGCCTCCCTGGCCGTACTGCCCTGGAAGGCACCCTGGCGAAACAGGTTCTGCATGAATGCCCCGACATTGAGCCGTATCTGGGCCCACAAAGGTTCATCGTTGGGTTCGAAGATGACCCATTGGGTGCCGCGATAGAGGCTCTCCTCGATATAGAGCGCCGTGCGGCGAACCGGTATGTACTTCCACTCGGAGGCGAGGCGATCCGCGCCTTCGGTGGTGCGTCCGCCCCAGATCACGTTGCCCGCCACCGGAAACTTACGCAGACAGTTCACCCCCATCGGATTGAGATCGCCGTTTTCTCCGTCGGTCATCCGGTAGGTCAACTCCCGCACCCCGACCAGTTGCGCATCCTGCCCGGCCGGCGCCTTCCAGATGCCGCGCCGGGTGTCGGTGCGGGCGTAGATCCCGGCCACCACGCCGCACGGCGCAAATGTGGCGAGGCGATTCTCCTGCAGCGGATCGGCGATGCGCACCCGCGGGAAATAGATGGCGGCGTTTTCATCGCGCACCGGCACCGGTGCGCTGCTGCCGTCGATGCCGTTGGTGCCGTCCAGCACGTCGGCAGGATCGAGCCAACTGGAGGGGGCATCGATGATCAACATGGCACGGCGGCTTTTGCAATAAGCCTGGGCCGCGGTCCAGGTGGGCTCACCGACGTCGGTATCGAAGGTGAACGGAGGGATGCACATCAGGTTGAAGATGTCGGCATCATCGAGCGCCCAGATGCCGTCACGGTTCGCCGCCAGGGTGGCTTCGTCCGCTATTTGATCAAACCCAACGGCCGCGCGGTCATCCCCGGCGGCGCCGCCGTCGGTGTACTGCGCCCGAGTGACCGGGTCAGGCTGGAAGATGGCCGCAGCACCGGCCTCGCGCACGAAGTCGGACTGCTCTTCCAGTAGCGTCACCACGTAACGGCTGCTGTTCGGATCGGTGGAGACATTACGGAATGTCTCGGTCGCCCGGGTTACCCCGTCGACGATCTCCTCGACGATCAGGTTGAACAGTGTACTGTCGCTGGGGTTGGATGTGTTGTGATCGACCGTGACGTGCAGGTTATCCGCCCACGATCCGGGATTGGCGGCGATCAGCGAGAAGGTCTGCGTGTTGCCCGCCGCGTTCAGATCGATGGTGGTGGAAGAGCCGGCAACCGTGCTGCCGTCGGGATTGAATACGCGAATGATCAACGCCTCGGCGCCGCCGTTGACAAAGTACTGCTGCACCGCATAGCCCATGGTGCTCTCGCGCCACAGGCCGCCGAACAGCCGTGCGTAATCGGCGAAACTGCGCACCTTGACCGGGCTGTTCAGTTCACCCCGGGGCGCACGGCCGATGAATGCAGTGATGGAGGTGGCAACACCGGTAATGGTGCGCACCTCGCTGGGTACCTCTTCGATATAGACACCTGGATATGTCGGCGATACCGGCATGGCAATTCCTCCTTCGATGTAACCAAAGTTCGCTACGCCTGCTGCAGCAAGGCGTCAGTCCGTTATCCGGCGGCCAACCAGAACCGTTACGTTCACCTCTTCCGCACCGCCGTTGCTAAAGGTGAAGACATTTGGCGTAGCACCGAGCAGCGCGATGACACCTGTGCCCATAAACAGCTCCGGCCCGTCCAGAACCGCATCTGTCGGGCCGCCGGTGACGCTATAGGTAAGCGTGTCGCTGTAGCTGTCCGCCGTGATAAAAACCAGGCGCAGGCGCTCCACCGGGCCCGGTTGCACATCCACGGCAACGGTGTCACCGGCAGGCACCGGGAGATTCACCCTGCCGACCGCTTCGACTTCAAGATTGTGTACGGCTGAAACAGTCGCCACGCCACTGGCGGCGACGCTGATACTTGCTTTCATTGAAACCTCCTCTGTTCCGTATCCAGGTTCCATTTGCCCGGGTCGAGTCCGCAACGCCGATGGGGTAATCAGGAATCTAACGGCGCTTCCGTACCTCTCCTGGCCTTCCCTGGATAATCCGACTTGTAGGAAATGCGTTCTCTATCTCACGGAAAGCCTAGAAGAGAACTTCTGAGTATTCAACCGAAGAATTATCAAGGTGAGAGGTGCGTCAAAATGGAGCGCTGTGAAGCGTGGCTGGAGTATCCCGCTAGCGCCAAGATAATCTATGGCCGGAATAAATACGGATTGCCGTCGTATAGTTTTGCTCGCTAAAGTAAGCAGGATTGACAAAACGCACAGAGGAGATGAACGCAATGTACGGATTTTCAACCCATGTTACAGGGTCCTTCGCAGATGTAGTCGCGCAGGTGACCGCTGCGCTCAAGGAGGAGGGGTTCGGTGTGCTGAGCGATATCGACGTGCAGGCGACCCTGAAGGCGAAGCTGGACGTGGACCGGCCCGCTTACCGCATCCTCGGTGCCTGCAATCCGCCGTTCGCACACCAGGCGTTGACGGCCGATCCCGAGATTGGTCTGCTGCTGCCCTGCAATGTGGTGGTGCAGGCGCTGGAGAACGGCCAGGTGCGCGTCTCGTTCATGGATCCGCAGGCGGTCCTGCAGCTGGTGGACAACCCGCAAATCGCCGAAATCGCAACCGAGGTGCGAGCGCGTTTGCAGCGTGTGTGTGATGCGCTCTCCTGATCCAACAATGGGTGGCTGGGCTGCCACTCACTCCAGCCAGTCGAGCAGCAGTTGAAACGCCTGCGGAAAGTCAGCGCGGCCAAAGCCTAGCCTGAAATGAGACGGCGCCTGCAGGAAACAGGAACCCGGCACGATGTTCACTCCGGTTTCATTGAGTAACCGCCCGGCAAACTCCATGGCGGAGATCTGTCCGGCCAGGCTGGGATAGGCAATACAACCGGCCTTCGGCTGATACCAGCGGATCCTCGGGCGCAAGCGGTCGAGGTTGTCGCGGATCAGTGCCAGATTGGCCGCGATACGCCGCCGCTGGACCCGCAACAACTCCTCCCGGTGGTGTAATGCCATCCCGGCAAGGAGCTCATCGGCCCGGCCGTTGCAGACGGAGAGAAAGAGTTTGATTTGCAGCATCCGTTGCAGCAGTTCGCTATCCCGGCAGGCGATCCATCCAACTCTGACACCTCCCAGGCCGAACGGCTTGGAGATCACCCCCAGGCTGATACCCCGCTCATACTCGGATGCCGCTCCCGGCAGCCGGACGGCGGGGTCATGCTCCATGCCGCGGAAGACCTCGTCGGACAACAGCCAGCAACCCTGCTTCTCACAGGCAGCGATGATCTCTGTAAAATCGGCCCTGCTCACCGTTTGTCCGGTGGGATTATGCGGAAAATTGACCGTCGCCATCCGGGTATCCTGCGTCAGCCTCTCGATCCACTGACCGAGATCGAAATGCCAGGCATCCTGACCCAGCCGCAGCGGCACCCGCTCGACAGCGGCACCTATCGCCTGCGGGATGATGACCAAAGGTTCGAAGGCAGGCGTAATAACCTGCACCCTGTCGCCGACCGCCAACAGTGCGTGACAGCTGATGAAGATCGCCTCCTGCGCGCCGGCGGTGACCAGGATGTTTTCCGGCCCCAGTCCGCGATAGGCGGTGCAGATCCTCTCCCTCAGAACGATGTCGCCCTGATTGGGCGAATAACCCAGTGGGAGATGCTGCCACTGCTCCAGCTCATCTTCCGTGGCCAGCGCCAGAAGCTCCTTGAGTGGCAACGGCTCAGGGGCTGAGGCCCCCATGAGGTATCGGGTCGCGGCTGCCGACTGCAGCTGGTAACGGCCCAGCTCGTAGTGGGGAAAGATCATAGTAAATCGGAAAACTCGTTATGGGCTCTGTGCGAGCGGCAGCTCAGGAAACAGGATTATCCGGCACACAAACGCCAGACCGTCAGCTCCGACAATGTGTGCTGAAATTTCCTGCGGGTCTCACGGATCACGAAGGGCAGGTCCGATGGTTCTCCAATCAGCTCGAAATGGCTGCCCAGCACCTCTCTCAAGCCATCCAGGCTGGTGTAATTTTCACCCAGCTGGTTTTTGAACCCGCCCAGCCACTCCTCCCTGGCGGTAAACTCCTCCAGCCAGGTGTAGGGCGACGCCAGGATCAACAGACCACCTGGGCGCATACGGCCATGGATCATGTCGAGAAACCTGCGGGGAGAATAGAGCCGGTCGATCAGATTGCCGGCGAACACCAGGTCGTAGCCGCGGTATTTCTCGTTCAGATTGCAGGCGTCCGCCTGCATGAAACGGCAGCGCGCGGCATTCCCTGACAGGCCAAGTTCGCTCATCTGGATCTCGCGAAAACTGACCAGGTCGCCCTCGTCCCGGATGCAGTAGCGCTTGATCCCTTTCTGCTGCAGCTCCACGGCCGAGGAGATGAAGCGGGCGGAGAAATCGAGGGCATCCACCTGGCCGAAATGGTTGGCCAGCTCGAAGGCGCTGCGACCCACCGCGCAGCCGATATCGAGGGCCCGGCTGTTTGCACCCGCAATGCCCGCCAGTTTCGCCTGTTCGATACAGATCTCCGCGCACGCTCTGGCGAAGTTCGGCACGCCAAAGTGTTCATCACCATAGTGGAATTCCAGGTACTGGGATACCAGTTCATCCGATTCGTAGGGGTTGGATTCGATCTCGGGTGCCACATCGGACTGGATATAGCGCAAGCCGGCATGCTGGAAAAAGTGCCTGCGGAACGCATAGCGCGACTCCCTGATGGCGTAGTTGCCTGTCGAGATAAAACAGCCACCCTTGATCAGGTTGTGCTTGCCGTCGAAGGTCGGGGTGGAAAAGTCATCGTAGACGGGGTGGACCCGGAATCCGGGATAAGCGTCGATCGGGGTCTCGGTCCATTGCCAGACATTGCCGATGACGTCATAGAACTCGCTCCCATCCGCTGCCGACACCTTGAAACGGTTCACCGGGCAGGCCGATGTCCAGTACTCCAGGTTGATGTTGCCGGGAGCCTTGCTCCAGTCGGGCTGGTCCGTCCCGATGGCATTGCGGAGGCAGTACCATTCGGCCTCGGTCGGCAAGCGGATCCCCTTTCCCGTCTGCGCCGACTTCCAGTTACAGAACGCCTTGGCCTCCAGGTAGTTCACGTCCACCGGCCAGTCCCAGGGCATGTCGATGACCCGGGTCATGCTGCGGTAGCGGTAACCATCGCCATCGGCCACCCAGAATTCGGGATGGGTGGCACGGGTGAACTGACGCCACTGCCAACCCTCCTCTGTCCAGTATGCCTCGGTTTTGTAGCCGCCCTGCTGCACGAAGGCGAGGTACTCGCCGTTCGAGACCAGGTACTGGCTGGCCAGGTAATCTTTGACTTCGACATCCTGCCCGCCGTATTCGTTGTCCCAGCCATAGAGCCGGTCGTCCCGCGACTTGCCCAACCGTAACTGTCCGCCCTTGACCGGCAGCAGCCGGTTGTTGGGGAAATCGGCGCTCATCTGTTCACATTCGGGGAACAGAGCGTCGGGCCGCACCAGCTCGATGGGCAACTGCCGTATCAGCACGGAGGTGGTCTCCAGGTGAATGCGTTCATGCTCGATGCCCATCAGGACGATCCACATCGGGTCGTCCCAGCCCACCGGCAGGGCGATGGATGTATGCACGATAAAGTCGTCAACCAGTTCGCGCACCTGGTCGCGGTACGCCTTAACCTGCCGCGGCGTCGGCCAGTTATAGTTGGCTTCGTCGAGATCGTCCCAGGACATCTCGTCAACGCCGATCGCCAGCATCGATTCCAAAGTTGAATCGAGCCGCTCGGGGATCAGCTTGGCGACGTGCAGCTTGTTGATGAAGAAGACCGCTGTGTGGCCGTAGTAGAAGATCAGCGGATGGCGCAGCGGTGTCGCCCTGGTGTAGAACGCCTCGTCCCCGACCAGACAGTCGAAGATGCGCTCGTACAGGGTAAAGGTCTTATGGAAGTAGTCGCGGATCTCGCGCCGCTTCGCTTCGACCTCATCTCCGGTGAGCAGTACGGAGTGGGTCACCCGCAGGTCGTCAACGGAGAACTTGCGCGTCTTTTTGGGCAAATGAGTGTTCATAATGGTGATCTTGCACTACCCACCCGCAGCCGACAAGCCGTTGACGCGGCATTACGGGAGTTTACAGCGTTTCTTTGATGTCGGTCGGCGGTGCACAATGGGTGTGGATGAGAATGGCGGTCCGGTTTATGGCAACTGGTGAAAAAATGCTGCACCGCCTAATAGTCGGGCACTATTCTGTCGCCCTGTGAATAGCAGATACCATTATCGACCAAGGCCACAAGGGAACTGCTAGCGTATTTTGAGAAGCCCTGCTGTTTCAATTCAAACAGTGCAATCAAGTCGAGCATCCATGCAGGGACTTGGCCAATATTGCACTTCAACTCCAAGATTACCGAAGCTTCTCGATTGCAACCATTGGAGTAGATTGTCTCATTATCGTAGTTTGTCATGTATTCATCCGGCACAAGACCGTAGTGGCTCTGCAATCGGTACCTCATATCAACATCCATGGTTACACGGGCGTATTCATCCACGTTGGAAACAAAAGCCCTACGTCGATATTGAGTCAGTATTTTCGGCTCGATTGAATAACTGCAGGCTATTCTCGAGAACAACTCTTTGGTCCTCCTTTCCTGGACTGATTTGGTTGCCTGAACTCGATAGTCCGGATCGGTCAGAATCGCTGGCCACTCGTGTTCCCCGGCCTTAGCCCTATACTTGACTCCGGTTATGCCATGTTTATGTTTTATCTCCAGATAATAAGGCGCTATATTTCCACGCCCGTAGCAGCGTACGCGCATATTAAAACGGCCATTCTTCCCAAACAGGCGTTGCTTTAAAAACTCATGACAACGGGTGTCGAAATATAGGCTGTTCACCTGATAGAACCTGTCGTCGGATAGGGTAGAGTAATAGTCGTAATCGCAGTAGATGAGCAGGAAACGGGTAATGGGCTCAACATATGAATACGGTATGGTGTATTTCAGCTCATGCCGTTCAAGCACGGATGGAAGTTCGGTTTTTTTATCTCCCTGCATGTTACCTTTTCCGATGGATTTCATTAAATAAGCAAAAGGCTGCAAATCAGTGAATCGACGCCTGAGCAAAGTGGGAGCCGCCCTTTCCTCCTCCGTCAAAAACGATTTTGGCTTCTCTTGTCTGCCTATTGATGGCGATACCTTCAGCTTTGTAACCGGGAAACGACAGCATGAGTGCGGCACGCTGCCGGTCTCCGCTTAGCTCCCAGAGACCGCTGCTCGAGTTGGTTGCATAGGTATCCACACCGGTCAAATAGATCTTATCTCCGAAAAATATCATGTCGGATATCGTCATGGTGTTGCTACCGTCGCCGTCATCCAGTTGGAAAGATCTCCATATTTCTGCGCGGACAGGCAGGCCGGAAAAAAGTGAGGCCAAATCATCGATCCTTAAAATGACCGACTCACTGCCACTGTTCAGTGGGGACTTGAATCCGAGATAAAGTACATTGTCTCTGACCTGATGCGCTTCAATATCAATTGAAGCTTCCTGCGTCGCCATCGTTATAAAACTTTTCGTCCTCGCATCCAAACTGTCCGAGTGGGTGAGTGTCTGCAAGGCTTTGTATAAATCCACCTCCTGCTGATAGACCCAACCCTTTTTCTCCCTTTGCAACCGAACCAGTTTCCTTCTGCGGTTCTTTAATACTCCCGCTTTATTGAATGAAAGCGAAGCTGATATATACAGACAATCACCGTCAATACTGATACTCTCCGCATCATCTATTCGGAGGCCATTTATCTCCAAACGTTGCACAATTTCCCCTTGTGCATTGAGCTGATAAAGATAACTATCCTCGTCGCTGATCATCCAATAAACGTTGGTAACAGGATCCCATACCACTCCGGATGCCTCTATTGAATCTGCTGCCGCAGCCTGCAGGCCTGTTGCAATGATCTTGTGGATTCTCACTCCGTCAGATCCATTCCTAGCCTGAACCGACTCTATGATCGGATTATTCAGGACCTTTGATCTCAGCAAACCAGGTAGGACATCAATCCAGGATTCAGGCTGGTCCAACAATACAGAAACCTTCTCGCCAAGTAGCAGTTCATTATTCTCTTCCAGTTCAATCATCACTTCTCTGCCCCAGGCAGAGACCAAGGGAGAGCGCTTCAATCGCTCAGGATACTCGACAATGCGATTGCCCAAACTCTCAACACGTCCAGGTATCACTACTTTCTTTATTTCCGGTGAGAGCGATTCGATCCAAACTTTCTGGCCAACTCTTACCTCATTCAATACCGCTTCATGTATATAAGCTTTCACAAAGCTGGTGGATCCTCCTTGCAAAGTTAGGATCGGGCTAAACTTGGGCACCTGCTCTCCCGCCGTGAACATCACGCTGCCCACGCTGCCGGAAAAATCGGATTCAACTTTTAACGATGCTGCTTGTCTCTTCAGCTCCTGCTTGCGTTTTTTCAGCACCTCGATTTTTGCATCCGCCGGTCGTTCACTACTGTTCAACTGCTGCCTCAGATTATCTATAGTCGCTTGGAAAGACGTCGCGGAATGTATTTTTTGTTGCTGCAATCCCCGGTGTTTTATCGCTAACAGATTCTCCGGTGATAACTGCTCGGTTGTCTGCAAGTTCGGCTTATCGCTCTTCCAATGTGCATTGAGTGCCAACTGAGTTTCGACTTTAGCCAATTGAACATCCAACTCGGACTGTGCGGCCAGTTTATCTGCTTCGAGCCGTCTGATCTCAGCAGCAGTGCTTGCGATCAATTCATTTTTCCGAGCCATAATCTCGGCAATCTCATCTTCGACGATAGACAGACTAGCCGCCAGATCGAAACGTTTTACCTCCAGCATAAACTCACCTCTTTCGACCTTCGATCCTTCAGCAACGGATATATTTACGATTTCAACCGGGTATTGAAAACTTATCGTTTTTTCCGTGCTGCCTGCAATGCCGAAAAACTGTCTGGAAGATGCATGATATCGGCTCGCAATTACAACCAGCGCGACAACGGCCAGTAGCCAAAAATAGATGAGCAAATGATGCTTCCGAGAGCTGCCACTGAACCTTCTGTTAACTTTCTCATTTACGCTTTCAATACAGCTTCTTTCTATTCCAGCGGACTCTCTCACTTCACCCGGCGAGCGATGTTGACCAGCAAGGAAATCGATCCTCTTGTGGCTATTCACAGATCTACCGTCGCCTCCTGCATCATAAGAGCAACCTGCTGTACTGTTTCCAATGACTTCATCTGCTGAATCAGCTGTGTGCTCTCCACGCCTCTACGGAGCTTTATATGATACGCATAGTCCACTCTCATGCCCTGCTCCATCTCCCTGACGGTAACCAGCGCAAACGAGCGACAGTGCTGCTGCAGTATTGCATTAAGGTTTTTATTATCATTACAGTTAGCCTTGAGATTGAAGCGAAGCATTCCGTCAAAATATTTATCCGGACCCAGTGGTGAGTAGTACAGAATTATCGCGGCCAGAGAAAAGCTCAATGTACCTAAAATGGCAACTACAAAAGCAAAGGCGCCGCAGGAGATGCCGGCAGCCAATGAGGCAAACAGAAACAGTGTATCGCGTGGGTCTTTAAAATTGGTTCTGAAACGGATGATGGCCATGGCTGCCATAATCCCCAGCCCGCGCGCTAAACTGTCACCAATGGCCTGAATCACCACTGCCGAAATTATTGAGATCAAGACAATTGATTGAACGTAAGTACGGGAGTACGAAAGACCTCTGTACGTTTTTTGGTATACGTAGGCCAAGGCAGTGGACAAAACAAAGGACAACAGCACAACGAATAAAAGTGTAACCAGTGATGGGCTTTCAGTCGTTGTTTGTGCGGTCAATGCTTCTATCATATTCGATTCCAGATTTCCGGTATGCTTGAGTCCATTCTAGATCTGGCGCTGCAGAAAGTAATTGCGATAGAGTGACTGATAGATTACCAAATGTTCAGGTTTACACTCGGTTGCCATAGGCTTCTTCTACTGGCGGAAAGTAAAGCAAATTGGGAGAAATTTAGTGTCAGGTCTTGCCATCAAGCATCATGCGTCCTCTTGTTGGGACGCCTCGTATCAGTGCACCGCCCGGCTGAAGGTGGAATAGTGCACACCGAAATGGTCGGCGATTTCCGGCATCGTGCAAACGCCGGTGAAAAGGCGCACGCCACCGCTTTACAGCCGTCCCCATGGAATGAACACGATTCTCTCTAAAACGACTCACGAGGAACGGTAAATGCCGACAACGACGGAAGCATTGGCGGACACAGACGCCCCGCCTGCCCCAGTCTCTCTCTGGGAAGCTTTTCTGTATTGGCTGAAACTTGGCTTCATCAGCTTCGGCGGCCCGGCCGGTCAGATATCCATGATGCACACGGAACTCGTGGAGCGCCGCCGCTGGATCAGCGAACACCGGTTTCTACACGCCCTGAACTACACCATGGTGCTGCCGGGGCCGGAGGCGCAACAGCTCGCAACCTATGTCGGCTGGCTTATGCACGGCACTCTGGGCGGCATCGTGGCCGGTGTGCTGTTCGTAATGCCATCGCTGTTTATTCTGATGGCGCTGACCTGGATCTATCTGGCCTATGGCGATGTACCGGCGGTGGCCGGGGTGCTGTATGGTATCAAGCCGGCAGTGACCGCCATCGTGTTGTTTGCCGCCTACCGTATCGGTTCGAAAGCGCTGCGCAACGGGGTGCTCTGGGCACTGGCCGCCGCTGCCTTCGTGGCCATTTTCGCGCTGCATATCCCTTTCCCCTATATCGTGCTCGCGGCCGGAATTATCGGTTACCTGGGCGGACGTATCGCTCCCGACAAGTTCAGGGCCGGCGGCGGCCACGGTGCCTCCGACAAAGCCTATGGCAGCGCGCTCATAGACGATGACACGCCAGTGCCGGACTGGGCGCGTTTCAGTTGGCGCTCGACCATCCTGCAGATCCTGGTCGGCCTGGGCATCTGGGCGCTGATCGAGGGAGCGCTATTCATGGCTTACGGCTGGCAGGGGCCGCTGACCCAGATGGGCTGGTTCTTCACCAAGGCCGCACTGGTCACCTTCGGCGGCGCTTATGCGGTGCTGCCCTATGTCTACCAGGGCGGCGTCGAGCAGCACCAGTGGCTGAACGGCGCACAGATGATCGACGGCCTGGCCCTCGGCGAGACTACGCCGGGGCCGCTGATCATGGTGGTGGCGTTTGTCGGATTCGTCGGCGGCTGGGTCAAGGAGATCTTCGGGCCGGACAGCCTGGTGCTGGCCGGCATGGCAGGCGCGACGGTGGCCACCATATTCACCTTCCTGCCCTCGTTCATTTTCATCCTGGTCGGCGCCCCGGCGGTCGAGGCGACCCGCCATGACATTAAGTTCACCGCACCGCTGACCGGCATCACCGCCGCAGTGGTCGGCGTGGTGATCAACCTGGCGGTGTTCTTCGCCTGGCACGTGCTCTGGCCCGAGGCCTCGGAGAGCGAGCCCTTCAGCGGCCGATTCGAGTGGTTCTCGCTAATGATCACAGTCGGCGCCTTCCTCGCGCTTTGGCGTTACAAGCTAGGCATCATCCCGGTCATCGGTACCTGCGCCACCCTCGGACTCGCCTACACCTTTTTTTGCACCCAGAACTGATACATGCCGACAAATGTTGACGGATTCTCCAGTTCGTACTCGTTCCAGCCATCAAGCCTCGTCTGCGAAACATCCTCGGGAAAGCGTGCAGCGTATCGCTTCGTAATAGACTGATCCAGGCTGAAGCCAAGGAAGTTGAGTCCTAACTCTCCAAGGCAATCGGCAATCTGCGGAATCGTAAAGCGATGCTCCTGAACATGAAACAACAAGTCACGGCAAGCACTGACAGAGTAGAAATCTCCAGACTCAAGCAATCCTCCAAACCGTCCTGCCGTTGCCTCCATGATCAAATCCTGCCGGCATCTTCTGATCTCATCCGGCGTTGTAGCATACCCGTGCGCCGCAATGAACTCCCTGGCCTCACTAATCTCCTGACGTGCAAATTCACTGTAGAGACCCACCCGCATAAATCCTCCGGGACGCAACAAAGCGACCAGCTTCCGCCAGCCCTGCATTGGATCACTAAGATGGTGCAGTACACCCATGACTTCGATCACGTCAAACTCGCGCTTCATTTCATCAAGTTTGAGGATATCGGCTTGCCCGTAGGTAAGATTGCTAATGCCGAGTTCAGCGGTCTTCCTGGCTGCATAGGCCAGACTCGCCTTGCTCAAATCAACAGCCAGCACCTTTGCTCCTGCATATCGTTGGGCAGAATTAATGGGCTGCTGTCCGGTGCCGCATCCCGCAATCAGGACGTCGATGTTGGTGTCATCGGACAGCGGCACAAAAGCAACCAAGGGCAGATGACGCCTCAGATAGGTATTGAACGCCATGCTGTTGAAAACCATCGGTGCACGAACCCACCTCGGGTAGGGACTCTCCTCGTACTGTTCCCGCACGGCTTGGGAAACACCTTCGTCAATCATGGTCAATACAGGGATCTTCCCTCGATAAGCACGTTCCTGTTCCGGTTCTCGCAACTGCTGAACCAGCAACCCGTCGAGCACACCTAACGAAGCACGTTCTAAAAGCGTGTTAGCATGAAGAAGTGAGTTCAACGGAAAATAAGCGGCGGCGACAGCAATCCAGAACGGCGCTATATCCTCTCCTGTTGCCAACTTTTCCTCGATGTCGCGGCGAAGACTTTCAGCACGCACCTGCTCTTCTTTTTTGCTGACGAACACATACTCATTAATATGGCACTGCCGTGCCAAAGCACAGACGATAGGAATAGCCACAGGTGAGAGGTCACGTGGGTTCTCTATATCAGCGATCTGCCGCATGACCTCATCAAGGCAAGCCGAGCGAAGGATGGTAAGGAAACGCTCCAATGAAGCATCGCAGATGACGGCGTTCTCCAGCAATGTACACAGCAGCGCGTCACTCCCCAAAGCAGCCAGACCGCCAGCGCCTAAAAGCTCCTGCAATTCAGGGTATTCGGGCCAGCAACGGTTTGCACCCGCGATGATGGGGCCGATCTGCGGGTGCAGCTTGATTTGGGAAATCACTGACGGTGCCAGCTCGCTTGGTCGCAGCCAAGCCCCAAGCAATCCCTCAACAAGAAGCGGCCTCACACCTTCGATTTCCCGATTGAATCTCAATCCGGCAACGCAGCGGGCAAAGCCTTCCTTTGCGACGGTGGAACCAGAAATCGCGATGGCACGCATAAATAAGCCAAGCGCCTCTTCTGCCTGTCCCATCTCTTTCAGCAACAGCTCGCCCAGATTCGAGAGTGCATCCACATATGCAGGTTGCGCGGCAAGCGCAGTGCGGTAACAAGCGATAGCTTCCTCAACTTTGCCCTGCTCATACAAAGCAACACCTAGATTGTTGTTTGCTTCCGGAAGATTCGGTGCAAAGGAGATGGCCTTGCGGTAGCAAGCGATGGCTTCCTCGCGCCTGCCCTGTGCCATGCGAACATTACCCAGGTGGCTATGAATGAAGGCGACACCTGGGTTGATCTTGATCGCTTTGGTCAGGTAACTGGCAGCGGCGTCCAACATGCCCTGTTCGCGCAGTGCGTTGCCTAGGTTGCCAAGCGCATCAACAGACTTGGCATCGAGCTCAAGCGCCCGCCTATAGCTGGTGACCGCGTCGGCCAGATGACCCAGCTGGCGCAACACGTTGCCAAGGTTGTTGTGATACATCGCGACGCGTGGCTTGATCGCGATGGCATGCTGTATCATTTGAAGCGCTGGCTCAAGACGCATGGTCTGGTAAGCAGCGAGCCCTAGAAAATGCAGACTGTCGGCATGCTCGGGATCAATCTCTAGGATTTTCCTATACAAGTCTTCAGCTTCGGCAAGGCGTCCGGCTCGATGATGCGCAAGCGCCTGATCGAACAACCCGGGGGGTGGCGAGCTTGCTATTTCACCCTTGCCAGCAACCGACGCCTTAGATAGGCAGCAATGCTTGAACTTCCTACCGCTATTGCAGGGGCACGGATCGTTGCGTCCAGTCTTTGTCATCACGCCCCTTGTCCGCAAGCGATGGTAAAAATTTACTGCCGCACTTTCCGTCAGTTAAAGTCGGATGTCAATGATAACAGCCGTTCCCGGACTGGCGCCGCAATCCCGTATGCGGACTGAATCCGGCTTCTTTCGCGACCTGAGCGAAGCACTCATTATCTTCCCAGCCTGGGATGTTCTGCAGCGCGAACACTTTACACCCTTGCAGCGGTCCGACTGCACAGCCTGTGCAAAGCCCGGGTAGCCGTTGTAGAAGGCAAATTAGCGCGGGTTGGTAGACGCATACTCCAGGCCGGGCCGGTAATTGGACTGGAAATTTGAGAACTGGCCGATGTTCCAGAGTACCGGATTAAAGATACCGTCGTTAACACCGATCAGCTATTCAGAAAAAGCTGATCTTGCGTCTAGTCATGAGGTTGCCATGAGGTCGAAAACCAACCCGCTGCGTGCATCCAATACGATCATCCGGTTCGGATGGATTGTGTTGGCCCTGGCTGTCATCCGGGCTGAGGCGGTACAGTGGGATGTCATCGGTCCATACGGGGGCGACCAGTACGACATCCGGGTGTCGCCGTCCAATTCACAGACCTTGTTCGCCCTGTCAATGCATGGTGTAAACCGGAGCTGGGACGCGGGCGCCAGCTGGCAGCCCAAGCACGTCGCCGACATGTCTCCCGGCGGTTATACCGGCTTCACCTTCGATCCCCTGAACACCCAGACGATCTACGTCGGTACGGGGTTCACCGGCGTCTGGGAGAGCCGCAACGAAGGGGACAGCTGGAGCCGTTGCGGTTGGGGATTGCCTACCCTGCCGGGAGACGCCGAGACCTTCTACCCCGTGGACTCCCTGGTCAAGGACGGCACTGGAAATCTATATGCCTCCATCGGGTCTCCGGCCGGGGAACTCGACCCGCCGGCACGCATCTACCGCAGCCAGGGCGGTTGTGGCGAATGGCTGCCCGATGACATCGGCATCTCGACGGGAAATGTAAACCTGACCCAGGAATCGGTGATACTGCTCAGTCTGGATGCCCAGGACCGGGTGTGGGCTGTGGTTTACGGTGACGGGGTTTATCTGCGAGCCGCCAACGGCTGGGAAAGCCGTAACGGAGACCTGCCGGAAGCGGCGCTGAAGGCGACTTTCCTGGTTCACGACGCACAGGATCCGGACCGGCTGCTGCTGGCCACGGAAGATCAGTGGGTGTTCGAGTCCCTGGACGAGGGCGTCAGCTGGGTATCGCTGTCTCTGCCGGATGCATTGCTGGGCCTGCCCACGCTGCCGCTGGTCTATTCCCTGACCCTGGATCCCAACAATACCCAAACCGTGGTGGCCATGGCCCTGGATGCCAGCGTACCGGCGGAAACCCCTCTCTTTCATTCCCGCTCCGACCAGGTCGGAGGGTTGGGCGTCTATGTCAACCATGATGGGGCCGGGGCATGGGAGCGCCTTCCGGTTATCGCGCTGCACCTGGCCATGGATCCCAGCGAAACGGTCGCTGTCACTATACCTCAGGCTCCCCAAGGGACGGTGACCTCACGGTTCTGGTATTTGACTTCTCTCGGCAAGGAGAGCCTGATGAAGATCGACTACAGCACCAGTGATCCCCTGGCCATACTGGAGGGTATGGCGGGTCTGGTCGTCAACCGAGTCTGGGTGCATCCCGATCCTGCGGCCCCATACACCGAGTTGTTGATGGCGGCGAGTGAAGCCGGCCTGTACCGGCGCATGGACCAGGGACCGGATTGGGAGTTCAATGCGGCCTATCCCGGAAACGCCGAAACCAACTACATCCTGTACTCCTGGTCGTTCGCGGCCGACTGGTTCGACCGCGGATCCCTCTATTACAGTACCGGAAATCCGGCCTGGGACTCCCAGGACAAGCGCGGTGTCTATCGCAAAGACCTGAGCTGTTTCGGGCTCAATTGCCCGGCACCGACCCAGCTGCTGTCCGATGTGGGTGTCTGGCAGGTACTCTCAACCCCGGCACTGCCGCAGACCCTGTATGCCGCAACCCAGGAGAATGGTGTCATGGTCAGCGAAGATCGCGGCGTCAATTGGAGCTACCTCAATTGGGGCTTGCCGGCGAACGCCAGTGTGACCACCCTGGCGCTGGATAGCGACGGTTCACCAAGACTGGCCGGGCTGCGTACCTCCAACGGCGAAGTGGCCGACATCCCGATGCAACCCTGGTGGATGGAGTTTGGCGAGCCTGGGGGAATCTACCATTACGACGCCGGGGTGTGGGTTCAGTCTGAGGGTGTCAGCATGGCCGTGTCGAAAATCATGGGCCATCCTCAGGATATCAACCTGTTCTATGCGGCGACCGCGCAAGGTGTCTACCGCAGCGAGGACGGCGGTTTGACATGGCAGGCGGTATTTCCGGATATCGTCGCCAACGACCTGGTCGTCGATCCCATTCACCCGGATTACGTCTATGTCGCTACCGATGCAGGCGTCCTGCGTTCAACGACCCGAGGCGACCAATGGCATGACCTGTCCGATAGCCTGCGCCAGTTGGCCGTCCTTTCCCTGGATATCAACCCGGAAACCGGGGTTCTGTACGGGGCGACCAATGGAAACAGCATCTTCCAGCTGCTGCCCGCGGTCAATCCACAGCCGGTAATTTTCATCGATCCACGGGCCACCGATTTCGGCGTGGTACCGCTGCATTTCGCGGCAGAAAAGTTGCTCGCCGTGGAGAACCTGGGAGAAGGAGATCTCCAAATCAGCGAGATCGTCTTCAATGACTCCCAATTCAGCCTGGTCGGTCCCGCGTTGCCCCTGACCATTCCTCCGATGAGCACGGATACCGTACGGTTGCGTTTCGAACCCACCCGGACCGGTGTCATCAGCGCCGCGATGTCGGTGGGCAGCAATGACCCTATGAATCCTGACTTCCCGCATGGCTTGGTCGCCGAAGGGCGCCAGGATGCCGTGCCGGCTCCGGATGTGCGGATCAATGGTTCGGATCTCCCGGCGGCCATCGCTTACGGGGATGTTTTCAGCGTGAAGGCACGTCTGCAGGCCAACGACTACCTGACCCTGAAGGCCGATTACTGGGTGAAACTGGACACCCCCAACGGGGATTCCCTGTGGTTGGTGGATGGCCAGGGACTGGTGGCGTCTGAAACGCCGCTGCTCCTGTACACCGTTCCCATGAGCGACAGTGATTTTACCAATCCACTCTGGACATTCAATTTTACGGCGGGGCTGTCCGGTGAGTACACCGTGCAGTTCTGGGTGGACGACAACGCGGACGGCGTGTTCGACGGCACTTGGAGTGACAGCGTGAGCGTCACCGCCGGTAAGAGTTCGCCCAAGATACAGTTGACCGACACCGCTCTGGACTACGGTAATGTCGCCGTGGGCTTTGCTAAAATCAAGGCCTTCGGCATCGGCAATGCCGGTGAACAGGAGCTGGTGATCAGCGACCTGAGTTTCGGCAGCAGCGCCTACCAGGTCCAGGAGTCGAGCCTGCTGCCCATCACGCTGCAGAGCGGCCAGTCGGTGCAGATAACCGTGGAATTCGCACCGCCGGCCGAGGGTGAGTACCCCGATACCCTGGTGATAACGAGTAACGCTCCGTTGACGCCGGCAGCCGAAGTCGCGCTGAACGGCGCCGGTAGAGCAGCGGTGGTGCCGGTGCCCGATGCCAGGATCAACGGCTCGGATGTCCCGCCCGCCATCGCTTATGGCGAGTCCTTCGGTGTGACCATCGAACTGCTGGCCAACGACAATGTGGGGGTCAATGCCGACTACTGGGTCAAACTCACGGCCCCGAACGGCGACACGCTGTGGGCGGACAGCCAGCTGGGCATGGTGCCCTCGGCGACACCGCTGCGGCTGTTTGCCATCCCCATGACCGACACTGTCACGCCGCTATTGGACTTCGCACTCACCGCGGGGCTCTCCGGTGACTACACCGTGGAGTTCTGGGTGGACGACAACGCAGACGGCGTGTTCGACGGTACCTGGGGTGACAGCGTGACTATCACCGTGCGCCAGAAGCTGCCGGCAATCGTGATCACGACGGGCAGTCTTGAGTTCGGCGGTGTGGCAGTGGGCTTCGACAAGGTGATGGCATTCGGTATCGGCAATGCCGGAGAGCAGGACTTGGTGATCGACGACTTGATGCTGGGTTCAGCGGACTTCGTGATCGTAGAGCCGGGCACGCTGCCGGTGACTTTGGCGCAAGGGGAGTCGGTGATGGTCAAGGTCAGGTTCGCTCCGGCAGCCCTCGGCGAAAGCCTGGATACGCTGGTCGTATCCAATAACGATCCCAATCAGCCCAACGTGATTCTCTCGCTGCTCGGTCTGGGGGAAGCGGTTCAGGTGCCGGTTCCGGATGTCAAGATCAATGGATTGGACGACCCCGTGTTCATCCAGTCGGGTGACAGTGCCCCCGTGAGCATCGCGGTGAACGGCGGCAGCCATGCCGGTCAGCAGGCGGAGCTGTGGTTTTACCTGGTGGTTGTCAATTTCAATCAGCTCGGTGAGCCGCAACTGGAATTTGTGCCCTTGGTGAATCTGCCGATGACGCTGGCATCCTTCGGTCCGATCGACCTGCTGAATGGCGGCGTGCTGCCAAACGGCTTGTACATATTATTGTTTGCCGTGGACATGCAACCCAACGGACAGTTCGATCCGGGTGACTCGTACTTCGATACGTCGGTGCTGGGTGTCGGCTTCCCAATGTAGTCGCAGCGCCGGCTGCAGACCTTCAAGGATATCGACGTGACGGCGGCAGAGGCTGCACAGGAGAATCGTTGAGTCTCTGCCTGCTGGTATCGCCTGTCAGGTGACAACTACCGCAGGCGCACACCCACACCGGTTGCAATAATTTTTGCCACTTGATCAGCCGTGGTTCGTGTTCGGCCAGTACATGTTCAATGAAATAGCTCCTGCCACCTGGCTTGAGTACCCGCTTGATCTCGGTCAGCGCACGCAGTTGGTCAACGACGCTGCACAACACCAACGTGACCACGGCCGCATCAAAACTGTTGTCCCCATACCCTAGATCGTCGGCCGCCGCCTGCACCAGCGAAAATCGAGCATCGCCAAATTCTAGCAAGCGCTCACGCAGGATATCACACATGTGACGATCCGGTTCGGTGAGTATGACGCTGTTAATGCGATCGGTGTAGTACTCGATGTTGACACCCGTACCGCTTCCTATCTCCAGAACATCACCACTGACTCCCGCGAGCAGTTCCCTGCGCCATTCGGCGAGTGAAGCCGCTTCCATGCTACGCATCGACGCATCGTAGAACTTCGACATGAAATAACTGCCGACAGACATGATCTTGCTCCTGTTCCGATGAACGTTTAACGGATAAACGGACTGAGGTAGCCGTGTATCAGCTGGTGTTCTCCAGGAAACTTTTGCGGGTGCGCAACACCAACGGCATCGGGGCATTCACCGGGGTGGTAGAGAAATGTACCGAACACATGATCCCATAGCGCGGTGGCCGAACCGAAGTTCAGTGATTCATCCATCTTGGTACTGTGATGCCAACGATGATGCTCCGGACCGAGCATCAGGTAACCCAGCCAGCCCATGCGGACATCGGCATTGACGTGGGCGAAGAAGCTGTGAAACCCGGAAACAAACAGCGACAGTGCAATTGACTCCGCGGAAAAACCGAACACGACCAGTGGGATACCGGAGACCAGGCTACCGATAAAGAGGTCGAGGAAGTGC
Source organism: Chromatiaceae bacterium (assembly GCA_024235255.1). Classification (GTDB taxonomy): domain Bacteria; phylum Pseudomonadota; class Gammaproteobacteria; order Chromatiales; family Chromatiaceae; genus HKST-UBA178. Next base: position 319,268 of record JACKMT010000004.1, on the reverse strand, counting down.
ACGGTGTTGTTCATGAACATGTAGAGCTTCGTCGGCACATGGTGGATACCGTGGAAACGCCAAAGCAAAGAACTGATGTGACCTAAGCGATGCCACCCGTATCCGAGGAGGTCACCGATCAGCAGTGCCAGTAGCGTGGATCCGGTCAGGGCCAGCGGATCGGTAACTTCGGCAGCTGGTGCCAGGTAGACCGCAACTGCGGCAACAACAATTTTGCCGAAATTGTCGATGGCGCCATTCAGGATGAAGTAGGCAGCGTTGACAGCCCAGTCTCTCCACCCGGGTTTCCAGTCGTTGCGGAATGGCAGCGCGATTTCGAGCAGGGCCATCATCGCCAGTGAGAAGAAAAAACCGGCGAACAGCACCGATTCCAGCGCCATGCCGCTAAGGTGCAGACCGTAGACGAATGCCAGAGCGATTCCCAGAGTTGCCGGATAGGCCATACGCGAGGCAATTTCACGTGGGCAGAGCCTCTCCGGGGCGATGGTTGCAAGTGATTGATTATTCATATTTCATCTCCTGTTTCAGTTATTAAGATAAGGCTTTACACGCCGCTAATGTTACCATTGTAAACATTTTGTTGACGTTGTCAACATACTTGGCTAATATTTTTCCATTCACCCTCGGAGGATCGATGAGTACAAACAGCAGTTACCACCATGGCAACCTGCGGGAAGCCCTGCTGGAGGCCGGCGCGAAACTGATCGAGGAAAAAGGCATCGCGGATGTCAGCCTGCGGGCAGTCGCCAAGGCGGCAGGAGTCAGCCACACGGCGCCCTACCGCCACTTCAGCGACAAAAATGCAATGTTGTGTGGTATTGCGGAGACCGGTTTCCGCTTACTGGGTCAACGTCTCGGGCAAGCTGTTGATTCGCACCCCGGTCACCCGGGTCTGCAGCTCACAGCTGCCGGGGTTGCCTATGTGGAGCTGGCGATCGAGTATCCGAGGTTGCACAACCTGATGTTTGGCGGTGTATTGGCTCACGAATCAGTCGATGACTCACTCGAAGAGGCATCGAACCAGTCATTTCAGGGTCTTGTGGATATCATTTCACGCGGGCAGCAGACAGGTCTATTCCGTGCAGGCGATACCCATGAGCTGGCACTGACGGCGTGGTCGGTCGTTCACGGTTTCGCGATGTTGGCATCGACGGGTAGCCTGGAGCACCGGGCCGCGAGCCGCGAAGCGAAGCTGGCACTTGCACACCGAGTTGCCGACAACCTGTTAAAAGGTTTAGCTACGAGGTAGGCCGAGGCACGGAGTTTCAATCACTACAGGGATGCATAAAAACAGGCGTGTGAAATCAGATCAAACTATCCGCATGGTGCCTGCAAGTACCAGACAATACCTGCCAGTTCCGGTCACTCCCACTCTAATGGTAGCCGGCGGCTTGCCCGAAATGACGTTGGCTGGCGCGTCTGGCTGTTCTGATAGGAGTACGAGATGATTTCAGTGCAAAAACCGATCACCGGCATGGAATCCACTGAGACAGATACGCCGGTTGGCGCTTTGTCACAGTGCTACAGCGCATTCAACAACCGCAACCTGGAACTGATGCGGCGAAACCGGCATCAGGACGAGTGTGTATTGAATAACCCACAGCGCGGCATTCGCCGTGGATGGAATGAAATCGAGCCACTATATTCTCGCTTGTTCAATGGGCCGGTACGGGTGTACGTAGAGTACTTCGACTATACCCTGCACGTCGGCGATAACCTGTGCTGTGCCGCCGGACGGGAGCGAGAAACATTCGAGAAGGGCGAGACCAGGATTGATCTGACAATTCGAACAAGCCGTATTTACCGACGGGCAGACGAGCAATGGAAGCAGATGCATCACCATGGCTCCATCGATGACCCTGCCCTGCTGCATTCCTCCCAGATTGCAGTGCTAGGCGGCAAATCATAGTGTTATACGGCTAAAAGAGAAACCTGATCCGCATATATGGAATAAAGGAAAAGCTCAATTCAGCCCTCAGATGTCATTAGCCAGCGCATGCCTGCAATAGGGGCGGGGTATTGTAGGTGATGAGGCAAATACTAAACTACAAAGTAATCGTATAATGAGCAGGAATTTCAACATGACTAACTTCGCACTCATCATCGGAAATAAAAACTACTCTTCGTGGTCACTACGACCATGGCTATTCATGCGCCATTTTGACATCGAGTTTCAGGAAAAACGCATCCCGCTCTTTACCGAAACTACCGATGAGGCCCTGTCGCCGTACTTTTCCGATTGCAAAGTGCCGGTACTGCTGGATGGCGATCTGATCGTGTGGGATTCGTTGGCAATACTGGAATATCTCTCGGAAAACCATCTGAACGGCAAAGGCTGGCCTACTGACGCCAACGCGCGCGCCCTAGCCCGCTCCATCAGTGCGGAAATGCACTCCAGTTTCCCCAACCTCCGCAATGAGTTGCCCATGAACTGCCGCAAGCAGTTTTCCGAGCGTAAGCTGTCCCAGGCGGCACAACATGAAGTAGCTCGCATTATGAAAATCTGGCAACGTTGCCGGACGGAATATGGCGCAACCGGCGACTGGCTGTTCGGTGATTTTTCTGTTGCTGATGCAATGTACGCGCCCGTCACACTACGCTTTGCCGGTTACAACATTCCACTGGATGACATTGCCCAAAGGTACGTGGGCACCATGCTCGCCCATCCAGCCATTATCGAATGGATTGAAGCGAGCAGAGCGGAAGCGGAGGTGATAGCAATGGACGAGGTCGAACCATGATATCCCCCGCACAAACACCGCAACCACCGTACTACGCTGTCATCTTCACTTCTGTTCGTACTAAGGGTGACAACGGTTATGCCGATATGGCGCAGCAGATGCTAAGCCTGGCGGCTGAACAGCCCGGCTTTCTCGGATTTGAAAGCGCCCGCCAGGAAATCGGCATCTCCGTTTCCTACTGGTCGAGCCTGGAAGACATCGCCGCGTGGAAGCAGAACGCTTCTCACCGTCAGGCACAGCTGCGGGCGACGGACTGGTACAGCCAGTTTCGGGTCAGAGTGTGTCGTGTCGAACGCGAGTACGGTTTTTGATTCAGGAATGCGGTCAGCACCATGGAGGAACCGGAAATCGCCTTTTACCCCGATTCAAACAAGTTCGGCATATATGCAGGCAAAGCACCTGGGCATACGCACAAGGACTACGATGTCAAGATCATCGCCAAGCAGGATCGGGCGTCGATTACTGGGAAGGAGAGTGACGAGGTAGCCCGATGAAAGTAGCCGTCGCCGTGTTTGGAACACTCCGGTTTCCTGCCGACAGGATACCCGAGGTTTTACCCCACCTGAAAAAGTTGGTGGACACCACCTGCCGCAACGATGGATGTATCGCCTATGATATAGCGGAAGATCCCTTCGATCCCGGACTAATCCGTTTCTCGGAACTATGGCCGGACCGTGCAAGTCTGGACCGACACCTTCAGGCTCCTCATATCCAACCCTGGCGTACATCGGCACTGGAATGCGGCTTGCTGGAACGAAAGTTCATCGCCTATGACATCAGGGACTCGTGGGAAGTGTGAGAAATTTACAGATACGGAAGGTAGCGTTTTAGCGATGGTGGAAGTAACAGGCATCGATCACATCTACATCGCTGTTTCTGATCTTGAACGTTCGGAGGCGTTTTACGATCTTGTCTTGCAGCAAACGCTAGGGTTCCGCAAAAATCGGTTCGAACTCGGCGGAGAGCCACATATCCAGTATTTCAACCGGCTATTCGGCTATGTGCTGCGTCCAGCCCGCACTGTCGGAGCTCGCGACATCTACTCTCCCGGGCTGCACCATTTCTGCCTGCGTGTCGAGACAATAGCAGATGTGACAACTATAGCCCGCCAGCTTCGAGCACTTGGCATTGGCGCCTCGGAAGCAGAACAGTATGCTGAATACGCGCCTGATTACTGGGCGACATTCTTCGATGACCCAGATGGCATTCATCTTGAAGTCACTAACTACCGTCAGGAACGCCGTGAGCGGAATGAAAACTGGGAATCTCTGGATACAGCTTCGTTCGATAATTCGAGAGAGTTGTAATCGTGAATAACTATACCCGAGTCCGATACGTGCTGCCTAAAACACATCCAGCCGACCCCAAAAATGCTGACGCGTTTTCGAATCAGCTGATGTGAGGCGTTGACGACGAGACCATCGATGCCAACTGTCCGCGACTTTCAGCAAAGCGACTCGCCGCAAGTTGATGTACTGGCGCTTCGCGCCTTTGATCAATTCTAGAGTGCATACGAAGACTGACCGGAGTTTCGAGCCAAGATTGCGAATATGTCCGGACCGGCCCAAGTTGGCGAAATCATTGTCGCCGAGGCGGAAGGAGAGATTGCCGGTGCTGTCGCCTATTTTGGTCCCGATGCCCAAAAGCAGAGTTCTTCCGGCCTGAGTGGCCCATCATGCGCATGCTTGTTGTTGCTCCCGCTTTCGTGGACTCGGCATCGGTCGGTCGTTAGTGGAAGCATGTATTCGCAGAGCCAAGCGAGATGGAGCTTCCATGTTTGCTCTCCACACAAGCGAAATCATGCGGGTTGCCTTGCCCATGCATGAGCGCTTGGGGTTCAGACGGGTATCCAGTGCGCCCGCAATCCATGGGGTTGCATACGGCGTCTCCATCAGAGCCCCCGACGGCTAAGCCTGCGGCCCACCGGATCTATGCGAAAAAGCCGCCTCCAGGGCAGTGATTTTGAATGTATGGCATTGATTTTATGAAATAATATAACCAATCCCGGGTCAGATTTCAGTGCAAATCAACACACATAGATCATCCCGCCAAAGATTGCCAGATGCGCAGTAACAAAGATGCTAAGTTGCACATCGATACGGGTACCGGTGGAAATGCTCAGGTTGAAGAGCTCATACCGGGTCATCACCTGCTCCCTGTTTCTCCAGCTTCACTCTAAACAAGGTGGCATAAAGTACCGGCACCACCAGCAGGGTTAACAAGGTCGCAAACAGCAGCCCGCACATGATTGACACTGCCATCGGCTCCCACATTGCACCGCCGCCAAGATACAGCGGAATCAGGCCCAGCACGGTAGTGGCCGTGGTCAGCAAGATCGGTCTGGAGCGGCGTTGTGCCGCTTCCAGTACTGCTTCAAAAGGCGTGCGCTGGAACTGGTCGATTTCAATCTGGATTCTTTCAAGCAAAACAATGGCATTGTTAATTACGATGCCTGCCAGCGAAATAATGCCGAGAAACGTCATGAATCCCATAAACGAGCGGAACACTAGCAAGCCGATCACTACCCCGATCAACCCCAAGGGAATGGTGAATAATACAATTCCGGCCTTTCTGATGGAGTTGAATTGCCCCACTAACAAAATAACGATGATCAGGGCGGCGATGGGTAATTTTTCCATGATGGACTGATTGGCTTTGACTGAAGATTCAGCCTCGCCACCTAATTCGTAGCGATAACCCAGACCCCACCGAGGTGATTCAGTCTCCAACCAGGGACGCAAGGCTGCAAAACCTTCCGCCGCCGTATAATCTCCCGCCAGTTGCGCACCCACCGTTACAGTTTTGCTACGGTCCCGCCGCAGGATTTTGCCGGGTTCCCACACCACCTGAATATCCGCCACCTGCTCCAACGGAACGCTGATACCCGAGGATTGGGCATACACTGACAGCCCCTCCAGTTTCGTAATGTCATTTTCCAACGCGGCCTCCGAGCGCAGCATGACGGGAATGATATCCGACCCTTCGCGATATTGGGTCAACTCCACGCCGCTCATACCCGTTTGTAGCGAAACGGCAATATCCTGACTGCTGACACCCGCCCTCAGGGCGCGGGATTGGTCAATGTTGACCAGCAGTTTTTTGGAGCGCATACCCCAGTCGTCCGTCACATTTTTTAGGTCCGGGTTATTTTTCAACTCCTGCTTCAACTCACCCACAATAGCAAACAGCTTGTCCAGATCATTGCCCGAAATACGAATCTCCACCGGGTTATCGATCGCACCACCGGTTTCGATTTTTTTCTGTTTTACCACCACGTCGGGATAATGGCTGACGACAAAACTCTCCACTTCCGCCATAGTCTGATCAATCACTTCTGCCGAAGTGGTATTGATCACCATCAGTGCATAATTTGGCGAATTGGGTTTCGGCGAGTGGGCCAGTACAAACCGTACGCCGCCGTTGCCGATGTAGGAAATCCAGTCCCTAACAGTCCCACCCGCTTCGACTTCCCGCGCCAGCCGACTGGCGACATAGTCTTCAAGACCTTCCACCACCTGCTCCATGTTTTGTAGGGATCGTCCCTGGGGCAATTCCAGTTCCACTTTGAAGTAGGGGCGATCCGAAGGTGGAAAGAATATGTTAGGCACGTAGTTCAAGCTTTGCAGCGAACCGATAAAAATAATAACCACCACCAGCAGGGTCAGGTAACGATAATTGATCAGCCAAGACAGCAACTTGCGATAGCCAATATAGGAAGCACTGCCAAAATCCTGCGTTGATTTTTTTTCGCCAAGAAACTGCACGCACAACAGCGGAATAATGGTGATGGACAGCAACCAGGAACACAGCAAGGTGATGGTCACCACCTTGAACAACGATGAAGTGAATTCGCCGGTGCTGGACTCAGCCAGATAGATGGGCAGAAACGCAGCGACGGTGGTCAGAGACGAAGTCAGCAGGGGTATTTTCAATTCAGCCGCTGAAGCGATGGCTGCATCCATGCGATTCCTGCCTTCCGCCATCTGCACCATAATGCTCTCGGACATCACAATGCCATTATCCACCAGCATTCCCAAAGCAATAATCAATGCCGCCAAGGATATTTGATCCAGACCAATGGAAAAGACATTCATCACCAGCAGGGCAATCAACATACTGAACGGGATCAAGGCTGCAACGATCAGCCCGGTTCGCATACCCAGGCTTAACAGCATCACCAGGGTAACTACGACAATCGCTTGCAACAGATTGGAAACGAACGACCGGACCTTGGCATCCACCTCTGCCGGGGAAAAGGTGATGATCTGAAAATCAACACCTATCGGGTAGGCATTTTGCAAACGCTCGGTGACGGCGAGCACCTCCTCACCCAGTGCAATATTGTTACCGCCTTCGCGCATGGAAATCGCCAGTGCAATGGCTGGCTTGCCGGAGGACGTGACCTTGTATTGGGCAGGGTCTATGTAGCCGCGATACACATGGGCAATATCCTTCAATAGAACCAGAGTTTGCGAGTCTGGGATGCGGATTACCGTATTGGCAATATCCTCGACCGATTCGAAATTACCGGTGGCCTCAAGCACGATGCGTTCCGGCCCCAGGGTAATCGCCCCACCGGGCGAGACGATGTTGCGAGAATCCAGAATCTGGGAAAGATGATAGGGAGAAATATTCAGTTCGGACAACCGTGCGTTATCGTAATCGACGAAGATTCGCTGTTCCTGCACTCCGAAAATATCGACTTTTGCCGCATCACCGAGTCGCAGGTATTGACGCCGCGAGTCCTTGGCGATTGTTTCCAGTTCCGCATAACTGAACCCCTCACCGGTGATAGTCAGCACCATTCCAAACACGTCGCCGAACTCGTCATTCACATAGGGCCCAACCACGCCATCAGGTAAATCCGGCGTCACACCGTCCACCTTACGGCGCAGGGAATCCCATATAGGACGCATATTGGTGTAACTTTCCTTGATATTGACGATAACAACGGAAACCCCGGTACGCGATTCACTTTTTACGAAGTCCAGCTCAGGCATCTCCTGAATGACTTCTTCGATTTTGTCGGTCACCAGCAGCTCTACCCGTCCCGAACTGGCACCGGGTAAGTAGGTAACAACCTGGGCCGCACGGATAGTAAAGCCAGGGTCATAGGCTCGCGGCATTGACTTAAACGCCATAAAACCCGACAACAGTAAAACCGCCAATAGCACATAAGCGGTTCGGTTGTTTTCTAACGAGAATTGGGTCAGGCTCATGATGCCGTCTTCTTATTGGGAGTCCATCAGCGACACCTGCATGCCCGGAACAATCTGGCTCATCCCGGCGGTCGCCACCCTGTCCCCCTCGGCCAGTCCATTGGTGATCTGAATACCAAACGCGGAAATGTCTCCCACTTCCACGGATTTCCGAATGATCACTGCACCGCCTTCACGCTGCGGCACCGCGACAAACACATACCGACCCTGGTCGTCCTCCAGCACCGCCTGGGCAGGCAGATAGGCAATGTTATTGTTGCCGTCGCGTTTTTCAAACGGTCGCACCCGTACGACCGCTGTCATACCTGGCAATACATTCAGGTTATCGATGAACGGCAAACTCAGGGTAACCGGGTAGGTTTGGGTGCCTGAAGCCGGCTGGGTGGTCACTTCCTTGAGTGTCAAGGGAAACTCGCTGGATGGGTGCCCTTCAAAAGTCGCAAACAGCTCCGGTCGCACACCCTTCCTTTGCACCTGAATCATTACGCTTTCCGGAAGCTCAATGGTAATCACAAACGACTCAAGATCCATCAAGGTTAAAACCGGTGTGCGCGGCGCAACTTCGGAAAAATTCTCGATATGCCGTTTTGCGATAAAACCTTCAAAAGGCGCGAGGATGGTTGAGTAGGACAGTTCCTGTTGCGCTTTTTTCAGTTGTGCTTCGGCGACCAGATACTGGGATTCAACCTTATCGAAATCCGCCCGGGAGAGTATTTTCCGTTCCAGCAGGGTTTTCGCCCGATTGTATTCTCCTTTACTGCGGTCAAAATCCGCCTGCATCGCTTTCAACTGAATCTCGAAATCCGTCTGATCCAGCCTGGCCAGCATCTGGTTAACCTTGACATGAGCGCCTTCCAGCACCGGTAATTCCGCCAGGGTGCCGCCAACCCGAAACGACAAATCCACCTTCCGATCCGCATCCACTACACCGGTGAACTCCCTGCCCATCATGGCGTTTTGTAGGGTTACCGTTACCGTTCGAACCGGACGAACTACCTCATTCATTGGTTGTTCATCTGTCTTTGAGCAACCCGTCAATCCCAGCACAAAAATAATGATGTAGAGAAAAAGAACCTTGTTTTGGCTCATGGTGATTACTCACGGTAATTGCAGGTATAACTCTGAGGATCAGACGTTTTACTTGACTGAATCTCAAAAATCAACCAACCCTCCAGTGCCTGTCGGTACCAGACTTTGCCTGCTAATGCCGGTCACTCCCACTTGATGGTAGCCGGCGGTTTGCCCGAAATATCGTAGGCGACGCGGGAGATACCTTTCACTTCGTTGATGATGCGGCGCGATACCAGTTCCAGAAACTCAAACGGCAGATGCGCGAAGCGGGCGGTCATGAAATCGACCGTCTCCACCGCCCGCAGCGATACCACAAATTCGTACTGGCGCGCGTCCCCTACCACACCGACCGACCTGACCGGCAGAAAGACCGCGAATGCCTGGCTCACCTGATCGTAAGGGTTGTGGTTGCGCAGCTCCTGAATAAAGATGTGGTCAGCCCTGCGCAGTATGTCCGCATACGCTTTCTTAACCTCGCCGAGAATGCGTACGCCGAGCCCCGGACCCGGGAAGGGGTGGCGGTAGACCATCTCGTAGGGCAGCCCAAGCTGGACGCCAACATGATTCATGTGTGGGCTCGGCTAACCTTTGCAGATTGACATGCGGTTCATTGGCGTTCGGTGATTGCAACCCGCACGGCCAGTCCCGCTAACCGCATCGCATTACTGAACCGGTGGCAATTGAACCACGGTAAGCCAGAAGTGCTCCAGTGAACGGACCACATTGGTGAAGTTATCGAATTCGACCGGCTTGGTCAGGTAGCAGTTTGCGTGCAATTGGTAACTTTTTAGGACATCTGCTTCGTCATTCGAAGTGGTCAGCACGACTACAGGTATGGAGCTTAGCACGGCGTCCCCCTTGATCTCTTTGAGCAGTTCGCGACCATCCATGCGGGGCAGATTGAGATCCAGCAGGATCAGACCCGGACGCGGTGCGTTACCATACTCACCCTCGCGCCTGAGAAAGGCGAGTGCCTGCTCGCCATCATCGACCACGTGCAGGTTGTTGTTTAACCGACCCTGTTTGAAAGCTTCCCGCGTCAGATCCTGATCAGGAGGATTGTCCTCCACCAACAGGATCTCAACAGGACGTGCATGATGATTGTGTATCAACCCGGCAGACCCCATCTCAGAAGCTTATGAAATGGAAATATTAGCATCGGCGGCCTGCATAGTAAAAAAGAAGGTGGATCCTTCGCCGGGCGTCGACTCGAGCCAGATACGACCGCCGTGTCGTTCGACGATACGTTTGCAGACGGCCAGCCCGATACCGGTACCGGCGTAGCGGCTATGGCTATGCAGGCGCTGGAAGATTTCGAAGATACGAGCGAAGTATTTCTGTTCTATACCGATGCCGTTATCGCGTACCGAAAAGCGCCAGGAGTCTGGCAGGCGTTCGGCACTGATATGTATCTTCGGAGTGCGTCCGGGAGCCCGATATCTCATCGCATTACCAATCAGGTTTTGCAGTAACTGGCGCAATTGGCCGGGGTCCGCGATGACGATCGGCATTGGGTCGTGGGTGATGTCGGACTGCTGTTGGGAAATGATGCTGGAAAAATCTGTCAACAGGGCGTCGAGCACGTCGCCGACAGCCACAGGTTCCGGCTTCCCGCCATGGCTGTTGATGCGCGAGTAGCTCAACAGATCCTGTATCAACTGCTTCATACGGCTGCTGGCTTCGACGATGTACGTAATCCACTTGTCTGCGTCGGCATCGAGATTTCCATGGTAGCGCTGTGCGAGCAACTGTACGAAACTGCTCATTGTACGCAGCGGTTCCTGCAGATCGTGCGAGGCGACATAGGCGAATCTTTCCAATTCGGCGTTCGAACGTGCCAGTGCTTCGTTTTTCTGCTGGTTTGCACGTTCTGCCTGTTTCCTGTCGCTTACGTCGCGCACCAGTGCGATGTTGCAGCGTTTCCCATTGATATACCGTGACTGTAAGGTTATTTCGACGTCGAACTTGCTGCCGTCGGCGCGCAGGCCCTGAATGTTTCCGTGCCCTCCCATGGCAGTCACGGGCTCCATGCTGCGATACGTCGCGACATAAACATCGTGATCCTCGCGAACTTCGGCCGGTATCAGGATGTTCACGTTGCAGCCGATTATATCCCCGGCGGTGTATCCGAATATGAGTTCCGCGGCCTGGTTGAAAGACTGGATGACCCCGCACCGGTCGGTGACGATAAGGCCCTCGGCCATGTTCTCGACCAGCGCCCGGTGCCATGCCTCGCTCTCCTTGATGTGCTTGTGAGCCTGTTCAAGTTCCGCGTAGGCGTCACTTAACTCAACGTCGTTCTGCGCCTCGATCAGAAGCTGCCGTTCCCGGACTCGGGACAGGGTCCATGCGCCAAGTAGCGTGAGGGCGAAGGTGGCGGCATAGAACGGAAGCTGGAAATCCCTGAAGTGACGTAATGAGGTCGTGAGCAATTTCGGCGAGGCTCGGGCTACGATCTTCCAGTCGCGGTCGGCGCCTTGCAGGAAATTAACGCCGGGCTCCGGGGGGTCGATCGCTTCCCGTACCGCCTGCCCGAGACGGACAGTCGCAAAGGTGAACAGTTGGTCCGCAACTTCGAATTGGCCAGACTCTTTCGATACGATCCGCATCCATGCGTCGGGGTAACGTTGCGGCATCTTCCTGTCATGACCGAGTACGAAACCCCACTGATCCGCTTCGTTGGGGCTACTGAGCCAGTAACCGTCATGGTTGACCAGTTCCAAGGAGGAGTGGACATCGCCAGACGCCTGGATAAGATTATCGATAAGCTGCTGGGCAAGGTAATTGAGTACGATTACACCTTTTTTACGCCCTGCTTTGTCGAATTGTGGCATCAAGAGCCGTATCACCGGCTTTAATGGCTGCTCTATGCGCCTGTACTCGATGTTAAGATCGAGCGGCGAGATGTATATTTTTCCCCGATCGAGTTCGCGGCCTTCAACGAAATAGTCTCGTCCCGATTTATCCTGTAACGAACTCTCGGGTACTCGATGAGCCTGTTTGTCAAAGTAGTTGATACGTACGATCTCCATACCATGGACATCAAGAAAGCGCACCTGGTCATAGAGCCTCTTGCTCTCGCTGAGTGCACTGAATTCCAGTGCCAGCCGCCGCTTCCACTCGTTTTCAGGGAGATCGAACAGACCCTGCTGTTCGAGATGTCGGGTGAGGAAGGTGAGATCACGCACTACCGAAACGATATCGGTGGTGATGGTGCGCCGCGCGATTTCGACATTGAGTTGTTCGCTGGCCTTCCAGTCGCCCCGCATGGTTTCATGAATGAAGTAGTAATGCATGGACGCTGCCAGGATCAGCAGCGTCGCGAGCTTGGCGAAGTTGGTCAGGAAGCCCTTGGGCATGCTGGAGGCGGATATCGGCGACTGTGGTGGTGTCATTGTTTTAGTGGACCGATCTTTTGCCGCGTGACCGAAATGTCACCTGCCGGCAAACCGCATTCTCGCCGCATCGCTGTCGCAGAACAACTTCTCCAGTTCGCCGGCCGGCAGCGGTCGGCTGAATAGGAACCCCTGAAATGCACTACATTGATGTTCGGTTAGGAATTCATACTGGAAAGCCGTCTCGACACCTTCTGCTACCACGCGCCGTCCGAGGCCACGGGCTATCGAGAGCATACCGGAGGTGATCAGCCTACTGTCCTCGCGTGCCGGCAATTGTTCGATGAAGCTCTTGTCGAGCTTCACGGTATCGAAGGGAAAGTTGATCAGATAACCCAGCGAGGAATAGCCGGCGCCGAAGTCATCGATCGCGATCGAAACACCCAGTTCCCGCAATTCGGTCAACACACTCACGTTCGTTTGCGACTTTTCCATCAGCACCTGTTCCGTGATTTCGATTTCAAGTGATGCCGGATCGAGTTCGGTCGCTGCGAGAATAGACTGTACCCGCTTGGTGAATCCAGTATTTGCGAGCTGACGTGGTGAAACATTGACCGACACCCGCAGTTCCGGGTTGAAGCGGCGCTGCCAATTGCGACAATTAGCGCACGCCTCCTCCAGCACCCAGGCACCGGTCTCGTGTATCAGGCCGGTACGTTCCAAGGCTGGGATGAAGTGGTCCGACGGCATGATCTGCACGCCGTCCCGACTGTCGGCGGCCGGTCGACGCCACCGTAGTAGCGCCTCCACGACGGTGATTCGGTTCGATAGTCGGTCGATAATCGGCTGATAATGCACCTCGAGTTCTCGGTTTTTGAGCGCATGGTGCAATGCGCATTCAAGTTCAAAGTTTTCCCGCACGGCCAGGTTCATGTCGTCGGTGAAGAACTCTACCGTGTTACGTCCCTTCGCTTTAGCGCGGTACATAGCGGTATCGGCATGCTTGATCAGTGTTTCTGCGTCTTCTCCAGCGTCGGGAAAGAACGCGATGCCGATACTTGGCGTAATAACGACATCGACACCGGCGATGGTGAACTTCGGTTGCATTGCAGAGATTACTTTTTGCGCCACGATCCGGGCACTTTTGGGGGAATCGAGGTTCTCCAGCAGTAACGTGAACTCATCTCCGCCGAGGCGGGCAACCACGTCGCTCACCCGCGAGCAGATGTGCAGCCGTTCCCCGACCTGTTTCAGAAGCATATCACCGGCTGCATGGCCGAGGCTGTCGTTAATGTTCTTAAAATGGTCGAGATCCATGAACAGCACCGCAAGCGATCGCCGGTCCCGCCGGGCACGGTTCAGAGCGTGTTCGAGGAGACCGAGAAACCAAGAGCGGTTCACAAGTCCGGTTATCGCATCGTAGCGTGCGGTGTACAACAATTGCTGCTCAACACGCTTGCGTTCGGCAGCGTAGCATATTACCCGTGCAAGCAGTTTCGGTGTGTAGTCGCCCTTGACCAGATAGTCCTGAGCGCCGGATTCCACAGCCTGAATGGCGAGCGTTTCGTCCTCCTGACCACTCAACACTACGATGGGTACCGTCGGTACAGTGCGGCTGATAGTGAGGATACCCTCGAGCCCGGTACTGTCCGGCAGGCCGAGATCCAGTAGCACCACTTCCGGTGCAGCCTGTTTAATCAGATCCAGTGCCTGCTCGATACTCTCGGCGTGGCGCACGGGTCCCGGAAGGCGCGCCGCTTGTATCGAGATGCGTGCCAGTTCCTGGTCTGCAGGGTTGTCCTCCACCAACAGGACGCCGCCTGATATCTTGGTCTCAACCATCTCTCTCCTCCCTGTGGGGCAAAGTGTCAAGTTTGCACCACCTGCGTGCAATTTCCTCAAGCACCTGCTCATGGCGGGCGTCGGTGAAGGTGAGCCTGAGACCGTCACGCGAGGCACGTCGGTTTCCAACGAAAGAATGCGAGGGATTAATACGCCCGAAAGAAAATATCACCGAAATAGCGTTTCATCCTCTGAATTCATGTTTATAGCGGCTCTATCGGCGGGGAAAGGGATTTTTGAAGCTGTTTCAGGTTGTGAGGTATCATCGATTAAAACAGCAGTATAGGAAGAATAAACGCCCTTTTAACTCGAGTTCGGCGATAGCTGACAGGCCGGCCGCCGTCGAATCAAAAATGGCAACCGTGCAATACCCCACCGAATCTGGCTAGCATTGCGCCAAGAACACTGAAAACCCGCCCTCTTTTCCACACACTCAGCTCCAATTCCACCACCCGGCACAACCAATCCTTGCCGCGGTGGTGTGAGCGCAGCATCTGAACTGAACCGTTCGCCGATGGCTCGGTGCAGCAGCGCCGCGACCACCGAGGAGTCAACGCCGCCGGAGAGTCCCAGCAGCACCTGTTCTTCACCGACCAGCTCGCGCACCTGCGCGATGACCAACCTGCCAGTGGTGCGCCGGAAATCAGTTGGTCAGACAGCCCGAACAATGCGTGCAGATTTGTCCAGCTCTCGGGCTTTGCATCGGTTCGGTAGAAGAAGGTGTGGGCTGTGAATACTGCCAATGTTTCCTTGAAGTGGTCGACCCCGGCCAAGGGCCATGAACAGCACTTGCAATGCTGGGAGTATAGGTAAAAAGGACAGGGATTGGTTCCTACCGCGTAGCCCGCGACTGTGTCGGTGGTGTTGTTGCCGAATGCACCTTAGCCGCTCGAGTCACGGTAACTGCCGTCCAGGTTGGCGCCGCTTTTCGGTTGGTGCAGAAAGCGGACAATGACACTTGATTGTCAGGACGATGGATACTCGCCATGTGCTTTGGTGATTAGCCCCATCTCTCAACTGATTTCCCAAACAAGGGCTTGGGCGCGGGGTTCCGCTGAAAGATAGAGCTGATCACCTCTGCTTTTAATCGCTTGGCTTCGTATACTGCGCTATGCCGATAGGCATCGGGACTGGGTGGTTGGAGCTAAGCCTAGTGGCAGGCCATCAATGAGACAGTTGCGTCGTGAAACCCATCGTAATGCCAGTAGACCGATGAGAAGCAGCAATAACATACCGGGTTCTGGAACTGGAGACGGTGACCCCCCGCTGACCTGGATCAGGGTGATGCCAGCGGTGTTGACCGAAAGATCGAATCCACCCGTATTGAAGAAATCAGAGCTTGCCCACAGCTCGAAGGGTCCCGTGGCAAACGCCGAGGTGTCGAGCATGACATCCCAGGCGAATACCTCGCCGATATTGACGACGAAGGCGTCTTCAAAGAACTCGGTATAGTCGATGGTTGCCTGCCGGACGTTCCCAAAGGCGTTAATTCCTGATGTAACGGATCCTGCCCAACCGGTGCTTGCCGTAAGCCCCGTCGAACCGTCCAACGCCGCATGCAATGCCAGATCATAGAGGCTTCCTCCATCGGTGAACGCGGAGAGCTGCGCATCGACCCTGGCGCTCAGGTCGCCCGGTCCGACACCTGCGAAATCACCGGTTGCCATCGTGCCATCAAAAAAAGCCAGTACATCTATAGCGACTGTGGTTACGCTGGGATCTGTGGAAGTCGCCACCCAATGAGTCAGGGATTGAGAGCTGGTAGTTGCCGATACCGGACCTGCTCCGGCTCCGAAGCCCGGGCTGAAGCCGCCGGCGTGACTGTAACTGCCCAGCGTTCCAGGCAGTGCCGCACGCCCGCGAGCGATCGCCTCGTCGAAGGTATCGACGGGTGTCTGCGGTGATACGCCGATCGTCCCGATTCCACCGCCACCCGGGCCAGCTTGGCTGGTGGAATTAACCGTGCCGGGATTTCCGGCGATTTGCGTCGCCGGGCCGCTCGAGACACCTCTGTACTCGGCAAATGTTGTCACCGAAACACCTTGAATCGGGAGCGCGAGGGCGGAGGAAAAATGCAGCGAAATAACCGGTATAAGCCAGTATATTACCTTGCTTGATTTGTGTTTATTCATGTGCATGATCCTCATTGATTTGTGCGGGCGGGACAATTGTGCCGATAAAACGGAAAACAAAACGAGGGTGAATCGCTCGATTGTTTTCGAACAGCAGGTGTGGGAAGTCATCCATCGGATTCCTGATTTTCGATTTACATCCTTATTCAATCCCAGATCAATCCGGGAAGGTGCCTGATATTCTACTGGTCGATCTTGCGTCAACTTGTGACACAATCGATATTAGGCTGTGATATTCACATCGCAATGATGAACAAAAATAATACATACCCAGATAAATCAATTGACAGTGAAAAGTATCACTTTTTCGCCTCTTAATCAGAAGTATAGGGAGTATAACCACTATCACCCCTGTCTATGAAGGCTGAAACCGGCCACCTTGCCCACGATATTCACCGAATTGATCCTCCGGGTCGCAGGCGGGCAGCATCTGCAGGGTGAACACCTTGCGCCCCACTTGTGGTCCCACGGTGATGCCGTAGGTGAGAGCATGCCCTAGCAGTGGATTCATCGGGTCATCGTCCACTACACCCGGCGGAATTAACCTGAATGGCCCTGAGCAGGACAGCCACCGGCAAGGCGGGCGCCAGCACCCGAATCGGCCGCGTAGCCTCCTGCCTGTTCGCGGACAAGGGGCAACGCGACGCATCCAGCAACAGGATGTGCCGGGCAACCCCGACTGGCGCTTCAGTCGAGGCGTTTCTTGAAACGCAACGATGCCACGATCAGTCCGCCGACGGTGAACAGCGCCAGCCACAGCAGGTCGCCGGACATGTGCAGGATCTCGACATCGCGCAACACCACGCCGCGCACCAGGCGCATGAAGTGCGTTGCCGGCAGAACCTCGGCAATGTACTGTGCCGCCAGCGGCATGGCGTCGTAGGGAAACATGAAGCCGGACAGCAGGATTGAAGGCAGCAGTACGAAGATGGTCATCTGCATCGACTGCAGCTGGCTGCGCGCAATGGTCGAGATCACCAGCCCCAGGGTCAGGCTGGCACAGATGAACAGCAGGGTCGCCGCGGCCAGTTGCCACCGGCTGCCATTGACCGGCACGCCGAACACCAGGTGGCCGAGCGCGAGGATGATCGACACCTGGACCGCGCCGACGAACACGTAGGGAATGATCTTGCCCAGCATCAGCTCGATCGGCCGCACCGGGGTGGTGATCAGCATCTCCATGTTGCCGTGTTCGCGCTCACGCACGATCGCCGCCGAAGTGAACATGATCATGGTCATGGTGAGGATGGTCGCCACCAGGCCGGGCACGATATTCACCGCACTGCGCTGCTCCGGGTTGTACAGCAGGGTCACCTCGAAGGTCGGGGTACTGCGATTGGGCGGCTTGTCGAGCAGTTCCAGCAGCGGCATGTTGCGCAGCCCCCGCACCGCGGAAGCGACGATGGTGTCCGAACCGTCGACCAGCCACTGCGCCACCGGGCGCGCCACCTCCTGGTCGGTGGCTGCCGGCCGGCCGAACCCCAGTGAAGGGTGACGCGCCAAGCGCTGGCTGACGTCCGGCGGCACGATCAGCACGGCGCGTACCCTGGCGGCGGCGATCGCCGCCTGGGCCTCGCCGACATCGCTGAAGTGCTCGGTGAAACTCACCACCCCGGTAGCCTGCGCGGTCTGCGCCAGCACCCGGCCGAGCGCGCTGCCGCTCTGATCGACCACGCCCGCCGGAATATGGCGCACGTTGGTGTTGATGGCAAAGCCGAACAGCAACAGCTGGATCAGCGGAATCATGACCACCATGCCGAAGGTCATGCGATCGCGGCGCAGCTGACGCAGTTCCTTGGCGAAGATCGCACCAATGCGTGACAACGCTTTCATGCCGCGCGTCTCTTCGCGGTGCTGGTGACGAATACGTCCTCGAGGCTCGGGCGCACCAGCTCCAGGGCGTCGTAGGTCGCCACCATCGACTGCTGCCTGAGGTAGGCGACCGGGTCGTCGATGGCATCGTCCACCAGCACCCGCAGGCGTGAGCCGAGCTGCGCCGCGGAGAAAATCCCCTCCACCGACAGCAAGCTCTCCTTGAGTCGACGAGGGTTTGCCGCGGCGATCTCCACCACCTGCACGCCCATGTTGCGCATCAGTTCCTCCGGGGTGCCGTCGACACGCTTGGTCCCGGATTCGAGGATTGCCAGGCGGTGACATCGCTCCGCCTCGTCCATGTAGTGGGTGGAAACCAGGATGGTGGTGCCCTGGTCGCACAGGTCGAACAACTGCTCCCAGAATTCACGCCGGTTCTCCGGGTCGACCGCCGAGGTCGGCTCGTCGAGAAACAGCAGTTCCGGGTGATGCAGGGTGGCGGCGGCGAGGCTGAGGCGCTGGCGCTGACCCCCGCTCATGCCACCCGCCAGCCGGGTGGCGACCTTATGCAGGCGGTAGGTATCCAGCAGTTCGTCGATGCGCCGGCGGCGGGTCCGCCCGCGCAGGCCGTAGATGCTGGCGACGAAGCCCAGATTCTCGAGCACGGTCAGGTCGTCGTACAGCGAAAAGCGCTGGGTCATATAGCCGATCTTCAGGCGCAGCCTCTCGGCATCGGCCGGTAGGCGATGACCCAACACCGTCACCGAGCCGGCACTTGGGCTCAACAGCCCGGTGAGTATGCGTATCGCCGTGGTCTTGCCACTGCCGTTGGGACCGAGAAAACCGTAGATGCTGGCGCGCGGCACCGCCAGGTCGAGTGACTTGACCGCCTGCACCTCGCCGAAGTTGCGGGCCAGCCCCTCGGCGCGGATCACCCAGTCGGTCACGGCATGTCCACCTGCACCGGGATACCGATCGGCAGGCTGGCCTGTGAATCGGGCAACTGCACCTCGGCCAGGTACATCAGGCGCGCGCGCTCCTCCTGGTTGAGCGCGTAGTAGGGCGTGAAGGCCGGTTCAGTGGATATCCAGCGCAGGCGGCCACTGAAGCTGTCGTCGATTCCGTCCACGTGAACCGTCAGCTGATCGCCCGGATGCAGGCGGGCACGGTAGGGCTCGGGTACGTAGATGCGGGCGAATGGTGCCTTGCCGGCAAGCACGATCGCCACCGGGCTGCCGGCGGTGACCCGTTCACCGAGATTCCACGGCAGTGTATCCAACAGACCGCTACGGGTGGCGGTGACACGCAGGTCGGCGAGGCGCTTGTTTTCCAGCGCCTGGGTGGCCAGGGCCGCATCCAGCGCGGCCTGCGCCGCCTCGAGGTCTTCGGCGCGTGCGCCGTTGGTCAGTACCGCCAGGTCTTCTTCGGCACTCAGCAGCGCGGCCTGGTTGGCATCGCGCGAGGCGCGTGCCTTGTCGAGGTCCGCCTGGCTCACTGCACGCTGATCGGCGAGGTTGCGGATGCGCGTGTAGCTCGCCTCGCTCTCGACCAGGGCGGCCTGCGCACCGGCCACCCGGGCACGGCCGGCAGCCACCTCCTCGGGCCGGGCACCATGTCGCAGCTTGGCAAGACTGGCTTTCGCCTGCGCCACCTCGGCGGCAGCCTTGTCGAGCTGCGCCTGCTGCAGCGTGTCGTCGAGCTGCACCAGCAGATCGCCGGCCTTCACCTCGCTGCCCGGCTCCACCGGCAGGGCCACCACCACCTCCGACGAGGTGGCGACGTGGGCGATGCGATCCCGCTCCAGGGTACCGAGTGCGACACCGTGCGAATCGCCCTCGCAGCCACTCAACGGCAACATCAGCAGTGACAACAGTATCGGCAGGTGACGCATATGGCGATGTCTCTTCTCAGCGTTTCGGAAACGGCGATGCCCTAGTCCAGTTTCGGCCGTTCGCGGCGTGCCAGCAACAGGTACACCGCCGGCACCACGAACAGGGTGAACAGGGTGCCGATACCCAGCCCGGTGGTGATCACCAGGCCGATGTCGAAACGGCTCACCGCGCCCGGCCCGCTGGCGATCAGCAGCGGCACCATCGCCACCAGCATCGCCACCGTGGTCATCAGGATCGGGCGCAGGCGTACCGTGGCCGCCTGCTCAACCGCCGCGCGGATTGACACCTCGGTCTCGGCACGCACCCGGTTGGCGAACTCGACAATCAGGATGCCGTTCTTGGCGATCAGTCCGATGAGGGTGATCAGTCCGACCTGCGTGTAGATGTTGACGCTGGCAAAGCCCAGCGACAGGAACACCAGCGCGCCGGCGATCGACATCGGCACCGACACTAGGATGATCAGCGGGTCACGCCAGCTCTCGAACTGAGCGGCCAGCACCAGGTAGATGATCAACAGCGACATGAAAAAGGTGGTGACCAGCGCACTGCCCTGCTGGGTGAACTGGCGCGCCTGCCCCGCATAGTCCCAGCGCACGTTCGACGGCATGATCTCCTGCGCGGTGCTCTGCAGGTAGCCGAGTGCAGTACCGAGACTGATCCCGGGCATCATGATGCCTTCCACGCTGAGACTGTTGAGCTGCTGGAACTGGGTGCGCTTGCTCGGTTCGACCGCCTGCTCGAACGTCACCAGGTTGGACAGCGGAATCAGTTCGCCGCTGCTGGAGCGTACCTGGTAATCGGCCAGCCGGTCCTGGTCGACGCGGAATTCCTGCTCCACCTGCGGTATCACCTTGTAGCTGCGCCCGGCCAGGCTGAAGCGGTTGATGTAGCCGTCGCCGACCAGGGTGGCCAGGGCCTGGCCGATCTCCTGCATCGACACGCCCAGCGCACCGGCGCGGTCGCGGTCGATCAGCATGCGCAGGCGCGGCCGACTGAAATCGATGGCCTTGCGCAGGAACATGAAGTTGCCGCTGCCCATCGCCTTGCCGATCAGCTGGCCGGCCAGGTTGTCGAGCGTCTGGTAGTCGGCATCGGATACCAGCACGAACTGCATCGGCAGGCCGCGTCCCGAGCCGGGCAGGCTGGGCCGTGGAAACACCGCCATCTGGAATCCGGCCACGTTCTGCAGGGCGCCCTGCAACTGTGGCTGTACTTCCATCTGCGAACGTGTGCGCTGCGACGGCTGGTCCATCTTGAAACCGCCGAAAGTGATGCTCGGATCGCCACCGAAACCGACCAGCACGAAGCTTTCCTTGTACTCTGGAACCGCCTCGAAGGTATCCAGCACCTGGCGCGCGTACAGGCTGTTGTATTCCGGTGTGGCTGTCTGCGGCGCCACTGCCTGGAAGAACAGGATCGACTGGTCCTCGGTGGGGGCCAGTTCGGATTTACTGGTGACGAACAGAAAGTAGATACTCGCCAGCACCACCACGCCGAAGGTGAGGGTCACCGCCGGGGTGGCCAGGCTGGCATGCAGCAACCTGCGGTAGCCGTTTGCCAGGCCGCTGAAGAAATGCTCGACCCACACCTCGAAGCGGCCCTGCTGGCCATGCGGTTTGAGCACCCGTGCACTGACCATCGGTGACAGCGTCAGCGCCACCACGCCGGATATCAGCACCGCGCCGGCTAGCGAGAAGGCGAACTCGGTGAACAGGCTGCCGACCAGGCCGCCCATGAAGCCGATCGGCGCGTACACCGCCACCAGGGTGGTGGTCATGGCGATGATCGGCACCGCCAGTTCGCGCGCGCCGAGCAATGCAGCGTCCAGGCGCGATTTGTCCTCCTCGATGTGACGGTGCACGTTCTCCACCACCACGATGGCATCATCCACCACCAGGCCGATCGCCAGCACCATCGCCAGCAGGGTCAGCAGGTTGATCGAGAATCCCAGCCACAGCATCAGGAAGGCCGCACCGATCAGCGACAGCGGCACCGCCAACGCCGGTACCAGCGCGGCACGTAAGGTGCCCAGCGACAGGTAGATCACCACCAGCACGATCAGTACCGCCTCGGCAAGGGTCTTGAACACCTCGTTGATCGAGTCCTCGATGAACACGCTGGCGTCGTAGGGGATGCCTGCCTTGAGGCCCTCCGGGAACTGCGCCTTGAGGTCTGGCAGCAGCTTGTGCACGCGCTTGGCCACCTCCAACGGGTTCTGCCCCGGCGCCTGCTCGACGCCGACGAAGATCGCCGGGATGCCCTTGTACATGGTGGTGGTTTCGTAATCCTCCGCACCCATCTCGATACGCGCGATATCGCGCAGGCGGACCAGGCGGTCGCCCTCGTTGAGAATCACCAGTTTCTCGAAGTCCTCCACCTTGCCGACGTCGGTGTCGGCACCGAGTTCGATGGTCACGTACTCGGCGCGCAGCTTGCCCGGGGCGGCGAGGTAGTTGTTGCGACGCAGTGCCGAGTCCACGTCCGCCGGCGCCACGCCAAGCGAGGCCATGCGCGCCGGATCCAGCCAGATGCGCATGGCGAAAGTCTTGTTGCCGATCAGGCGTGCCTTGGCGACACCCGGCAGTGCCTGCAACTTGGGTTGCACCACCCGCGCCAGGTAGTCGGTGATCTGTGCCAGGCTCATGCTCTCGCTGTAGAACGCCATGTACATCAGCGCGGTGGCATCGCCGGTCTGTGCCTCGATCACCGGGTCCTGCACATCGGCCGGCAGTTGGTTGCGCTTGCTCGCCACCTTGGCCTGGATCTCCGCCATCGCCGCCTTCGGATCGTAGCCCAGGCGCATGTTGGCCTCGATAGTGGAACTGCCCTGCACGCTGGTTGCCGACAGGTAGTCGATACCGTCGGCCTCGGCAATCGCCTGCTGCAGCGGCTGGGTGACGAAACCCGCCACCAGCTCGCTGCTGGCGCCGGGATAGACGGTGGTCACCTTGACCACGGTATCGTCGGTTGCCGGGTACTGGCGCACGTCCAGCGACATGATGGCGCGCAGGCCGACCACCAGGATCAGCAGGCTGATCACGCTGGCCAGAACCGGCCGGCGAATGAAGATGTCGGTGAAGTTCATTGCGCGGCAGCCCCTTCAGCAGGCACGACCTTGTTGTCGATCTGCACCGCCGCGCCGTTGCGCAGCTTGACCTGGCCGGTCAGTACCACACGCTCGCCCTCCTTGAGGCCGCTCTCGATTACCACCCGATCGTCGATCACCGCACCGCTTTGCACCTGGCGCTGCTGCACGGTCAGCTTGCCGTCCGCCTCGTCGATCACGTAAACCGAATCGCCGTAAGGCGCATAGGTGATCGCCACGCGTGGCAGCGTCAGTACCGGGTCCTCGCGACCGAGATCGAGTGACACGCGGGCGAACATGCCCGGACGCAGCAAACCCTCGGCGTTGGGGAACTGCGCGCGCATGCGGATCTGACGGGTCTTGGCGTCCACATCCGGATCGATCGCCGCGAGGCTGCCGCTGAAATCCTGCTGGTGCGATTCGACATTCACCCGCACCGCCTGGCCGACCGCCAGCTGCGGCAGGTAACGCTCGGGCAGGCTGAAATCCACATATACCGGGTCGAGCTTGATCAGCGGCGCGATGCTGCTGCCGGCCGGCAGGTACTGGCCGAGGCTCACCTCGCGCAGACCAAGCACACCATCAAACGGTGCCAGGATCACTTTCTTGGCGATGGTCGCCTCCTTGGCAGCCACCTGGGCGCGCGCGCTGGCCAGTTCCGCCTGCGCGGTATCGTAATCCGATTGCGAGACCGAACGTTCCTTCACCAGGCGCGATACCCGCTGGTATTTCAGCTTCGCCAGTTCCAGCGCCGCCTGCTGCCCACGCAGATCGGCCTGATCGACCTCGTCGTCGAGTTTCAGCAACACGTCGCCCCTGGCAACCCGCTGGCCAGATTCGAAGCCGATCTCGCGCACCAGCCCGGCCACTTCGCTGGCCACCTCGATGCCCTGCACCGCGGTTGCGGTACCGACCGCTTCCAGGCGTGGCCGCCATTGCTGGGCCTTGACCTCGGTGGCGGTCACCACCGCCGGCGGCGGCGTGGCCATCACCGCCATCATCTGCTGCGCCTGCTGTTGCTTGAACCAGATGAACCCGCCGATCAGCAGACCGAGCAGAATGAACAGAATCAGAAAGCGCTTGAACATGGAGGTACCCGAAAAATGGCGGCCCTTCCCACCGGGCCGGTCTTGTGTAAAGCTAGCAGGCAATTATCTTTCCAGCAAGATACATTTCCTCGCTCTCAGCATGGATCGAAAATCATGAGCCAAAACCAGGTAGCTGCTGAAGACGTCATTCGCCGCATCCGCGAACACTGGCCGGAGATTGCCGAGCGCATCCGCCCCTCGGTGATCTACCTCTACCGTGCCCGTGATCTGTTACTGGACGATGTCGAACAACTGCTCAAGCCCCTGGGCATGCGCAGCTCCGATCTCGACGTGCTGGCCGCGCTGCGGGCCCAGCCCAAGCCCTGGCAACTCACCCCGACCGAGCTGTACCGTGCGCTGCTGCTCAGCTCCGGCGGCCTGACCAAGATTCTCTACCGGCTGAAGGAAGCGGGCTGGATCGACCGCCCAGCCAATCCGGACGACGGGCGCAGCAAGCTGGTACGCCTGAGCCGTGCAGGCACACGCCAATTGGACAAGGCCCTGCAGGTGATTTTCGAACACGAGGACCACAAACTGGACGTACTCAGTGCAAAGGAACAGCAGGAACTCGGGCGCCTGCTCGGCAAACTGGTCGGCGAGTGGGAAAAAAATAGGCTGCAGTCGGCGGACAGCCATGATCTCGGGCCGGCTAGCAAACAGGAATCGTAATTGGAAGGGGAAACTCAGCACCCACTGGCGCATGGACTGCTCGGGCAGCACTTCATCGACCAACAAGGCCGCTCTCCGCCATGCGCCGCGCCTAGCAGCACGGGCAAAAGCCTCTTCGTTTACAGCTGAAAGCGACCAGGTGCTCGGCATGCCATGATGCGCAGCGTACCCTCAAAACGCCGTGTTCCAACCGGCCCCATTTGAGATAATCCTCAACTCGTATTGCACATACCCCGGCAATTCCCTGCCCTGCTCTGCCATCAGCGCTGTGAACGCCGGATGATACTCGTCGACAATCTGATAGAGAAGGTTGTTCTCAAGGCGGTGGCGCTGGTAACGACCAGCATCCCCCTCCCGGTCGGCTGTCTTGCCCGCCGCCACTTGAGGCATGATCCGTGCACTGTAGAACCCCTTCGGGTTTCATTCAGCACTGCTTCGCTTACGCTCAGGTCGTCCTTGCGTTACAAAGTTTCTACAGCGTCTATCGCTCAGTTACGATACTTTGAAGCATCAGCCGAAATGCCAGCCAGTGCCAGGTAATCGAGCGTCGAGTGATGGTAAAGACTGATTCCCTGACTATACACGGTCAGCATCATTCAAGTTCTGATAACTTCTCTTCAAGAAAATTGACGAGAGCACGAACTTTGGGAGCAACGTGTTTGCGTGTCGGGTAGACGGCATAAATACCCAACTCGATCGAACGGTAATCGGGAAGTATTGGCACCAGTCTGCCGGCCGCCAGGTCAGCGCCGACAAGGAAGGTCGGCTGTAGAATGATACCCTGGTGTGCAAGTGCTACGGCCCGGCATGTATCTCCGTTGTTGGTAAACATCCATGGCTTGATCTTTACTTCGACCTGTCCCCCTGGTCCGTCGAACGACCAGATATTCCCTCCCAACCAGTAGCTGTATCCGATCACTTTGTGCTCGGCCAGGTCGGCCGGAGTCGTGGGTTCACCATATGTTTTCAGATACTGAGGCGATGCACAAAGGACGATTCGCGTGCCGGCCAGACGCTTACTGATCAGGGATGAACTGGGCAAGGTGGCAATGCGGATCGCCAGATCATAACCCTCTTCAACCACATCCACGACACGATCAGAGAGTTCTGCATCGAGCCGTACCTGAGGGTGCAGTTCGTGAAACGCATCCCAGAGAGGCGCAAGGATCTGGATGCCAAAGGACACCGGCACATTCACACGCAGGAGTCCACGAGCAGCACCGCTGCGCGAGCTGACCTCCGATTCCGCCTCTTCAAGCCCGGAAAGCAATTCACGGCAACGGGTATTGAACACGGCACCCTCTTCCGTGAGTGATAGGCGCCGCGTGGTTCGATGCAGCAACCGTACACCGAGTCGCGCCTCTAGCTCGGCTACGTAACGAGACACTGCCGGTTTTGACATATGCAAGGCGTCAGCGGCCTTTACGAAGCTTCCCGCATCCACCACCGCGCAAAATGTCAGCATCTCCTGAAATCGATCCATTATTTCTTTTTTCAGAACAGTTCATTTTATATATGCATATTTATCTCATTTTACTGAACAAGTAAAGTTTTACACGTACTCGGTATACACCCGAACCCGCCGGAAGGCGGCTGTTAAAACATTGCACAGATTAGGAGACAAACAATGAATATTACTGTCATCGGGGCCGGCAACATGGGTTCGGCCTTCGTTAAGCAATTAACCCTTGCAGGACACCAGGTCACTGTAACCGCCCGCGATGTTGCGAAAGCCGAAACAGTCGCAGCAGCCCATGCGGGAGCAAAAGCGGTCAGCCCGGAGCGTGCCGCTGACCAGGCTGAAGTCGTGATCGTCGCTACGGCTTATGACGATGCGGTGAATGCGCTGCGTTCTGTGGGCGACTTGCAGGGCAAGGTCGTCATTGACATCACGAATCCACTTACGCCTGATTATATGGGCCTGACCGTCGGCCATGAAACCTCGGCTGCAGAGGAAATCGCCAGGGCTGTACCTGGCGCAGATGTCGTTAAAGCCTTCAATACTGTGTTTGCCCAGATCCTGACCGAGGGCGGCGATTTCGGCGACGGCCGGAAGGTGACCGTATTGATCGCCGCTGACAGCGAACAGGCCAAAGAGAAGACACGCGCAGTGGCCGAAAGCATGGGGTTTGAAACGGTCGACGCCGGCGGACTCAAGAATGCGCGTTATCTGGAGCCGTTGGCCGGCCTGAATATCTATCTCGGATATGGCGCAGGCCTGGGTACACACATCGCACCAACCTGGATGCAGGCCGCCTAGTCAGATTGGCAGGCGTATTTATCAACCTTTGCAAATATGCTGAGGAAAGTATCGTGAAAACCCTATCTACAGTAACGGCTACGAGTTTGGTCTGGCATTACTGGCCGCATCGGTTGCGCTCGCCATCAGTGGCGCAGGTCGGGGTTCTCTCGATGCCGTGTTATCGAGGGCTAATTGAAGCCGTGTCCACAGGCTCGACAAAGCCGGGAGGTTTTGTCCCGGCTCAACCGAGGCAGAGAGGTTGACGGGAGATTGCAAATGTTGATTAACGGGAAATGGGCGAGAGATTTTCACCCCGTACAAAGCACCGATGCTGAAGGGGGGTTCGTTCGGGAGCAATCCCAATTTCGCAACTGGATCACAACTGATGGCAGCCCGGGACCTACCGGTGAGGGAGGCTTTGTCGCGGAACCCGACCGCTACCACCTGTATGTTGCACTGATTTGTCCCTGGGCCTCGCGCACATTGATGGCGCGCAGACTCAAAGGCCTTGAAGATGTCATTTCGCTTACCGTGCTCGATCCCCGCTTGACTGAAAAGGTCTGGCGTTTTGGTGACGATAGGGGGTCTATTACCGGTACTCAGCCCGACCCTCTTTACGGTTCTGAATACCTTTACCAGATCTACCTGCGGGCAAATTCCGAGTATACCGGTCAGATCACTGTTCCCGTGCTTTGGGACAAGCACAAAGAGACCATCGTCAATAACGAATCTTCAGACATCATTCGCATGTTCAATGACGGGTTTGGCAAGCTGGCCAAAGAAAGTATTGATCTCTACCCGGTTGATCTAAGATCTGAGATCGACGACGTCAACGAACGTCTCTACGACCATTTCAACAACGGCGTGTACCGCGCCGGTTTCGCGACAACTCAAGTAGCCTATGAGCGAGCTGTCCGAGAGGTGTTTGATAGCCTGGATTGGATTGATCAACGACTTGACAAGCAGCACTTTCTGGTTGGCGATCGCCTCACCGAGGCCGATGTGCGTGCATTCGTGACCCTGATCCGCTTCGACCTCGCCTATCACGGCCTATTCAAGACCAATCTCCATCAGCTGCGCGACTACCGAAACATTACTGCCTACATGAAGCGCATCTATGAGCTACCTGGCATCGCAGATACGGTATCACCGGAGCACATCTTGACTGGATACTACTCAATCCGCGCCTTGAATCCTTCCGGCATCGTCCCCGTCGGCCCCACTAATTTGTGGTAGTGCCGGACACTGCCGGGAGCCAAACGATCGCATGCAAGACTGATTAACAAGAGAGGAATTATAATGATCGAGGAACAACGCCATCTGTCCAGTGACCGCATACCGGTGCTGTTCGTCGGTCACGGCTCACCCATGAATGCGATTGAGGACAATCAATGGAGTCGTGGCTATACCAGGCTGCGGGACCTGGTTCCACGGCCAGCGGCGATTCTGGCGATCTCCGCTCACTGGTATGTGAAAGGCAGCCATCTTACAGTCAATGCTCGACCACCGACCATTCATGACTTTGGTGGTTTTCCGAGTGCGCTGTATGACATTGAATACCCTGCACCAGGTTATCCTGAACTCGCTGAGTCAGTGTGTGAAATACTGGGCAAGAATCGCGCAAAGCTTTCGGATGACTGGGGATTGGACCATGGCATCTGGTCGGTATTGCACTGGATGTATCCTGAGGCGGATATCCCCGTCGTACAACTCAGCATCGATCGCCAGCTTGATGTGCGTCAGCACTACGCGATTGGTCAATCACTCGCCAATCTGCGTGACCGGAACATCCTGATCTTGGCCAGTGGTAATATCGTGCATAATCTGCGTGATGCTTTCGGGCAAATGCAGAGCGGTACCGCGATTACACCTGATTGGGCTTACCGTTTCGATGAAACTGTCAAGCAGGCATTGCTCGCGCATGATGTGGAAACACTCTTGTCCATGTATCCGGATACGACCGATGGACAACTTGCGCATCCCACGCCGGATCACTGGTTACCATTGATTTACGCAGCAGGCGCTGCAGATGAAAACGATCGCGTAAGTTTTCCAACCGAGGGGTTCGATTTGGGATCTCTTTCGATGAGAAATGTTATCTTCGGATGAAATCGACAGTAGGTACGCCAGATATCAGCCCTTGGCGGGATAAGAGCATCCCGCTTCTGCGCAAATAAACTGGCGAGCAACATACAGGGGGAGCATCCTCGTAGCCTTGCCTGAGTGAATGCGGGCTGAGGCCTTGCCCAAATAGCTAATGTTTAGTGCGACTGATTCCATGCCAGCCTCAAACTTTCTCTCATGGTATCGATGTTATCTGCCTTGCTACATGCAATAAATACCATGAGAAATACCATGCTCAGAAAATCCTTCAAAATGCTTGAAAAAATTGCCGATTGAACACTGATACACAGCACCTTCGGTAACCTTCCGGGCTTTGACTTCCAGGTGGACGCCCTCCTGCTCCTGCAGATAATGGATTACCGAAAATAGATGTTTCCAGGCTAATTGAGAATCACATTGACAATTAGCCATTTCTCCGCATAATGTAGGCATATAAAGTAACCAGAAACCACCGTGACCTTCATCCCCCGAAACGCGGAATCCAGGCTTCAACATTTCGCCAACGGCTATCCAGTGGTTGTGGTCACCGGACCTCGCCAGTCCGGAAAGTCCACCCTGGTACGACATGCCTTTCCCGAACATGATTATGTATCTCTTGAAGATCTTGACCAAAGGGAGTTTGCGGAAACAGACCCCCGTGGCTTTTTAAACCAGTTTACCGAGGGCGCCATCCTAGATGAGGCACAACGTTGCCCTGCCCTGTTTTCCTATCTTCAGACGCGCGTCGATGAAAGGCAACAACCCGGCGAATTTATCCTAACGGGTTCCCAGCAATTTGGTCTGTTGTCAGGCATCACACAGAGTCTGGCAGGCAGAGCCGCATTGCTGACACTGTTACCCATGAGCTACGACGAGTTACGGCGCTCAGGTAAAATTGGCAAGAACCTCGACAAGATACTCTTTGATGGCGCTTTCCCCCCCATCTTCGACCGAGGGCTCGAATCACATCCCTGGCTTGGAAACTATGTACGCACTTACCTGGAACGAGACGTCCGGCAACTGATCAAAGTACAGGATTTGGGAACCTTTCAACGCTTCCTGAAATTGTGTGCAGGCCGGACCGGACAACTGCTCAATCTTTCCTCGCTGGCCAATGACTGCGGTATTACGCATAACACAGCCAAAGCCTGGATATCCGTATTGGAAGCCAGTTATATCGTGCATCTGTTGCCACCGCACCACGAGAATTTCAACAAGCGCCTGGTTAAAACACCGAAATTCTTTTTTCTGGATACCGGTCTTGCGACATGGCTACTTGGTATCCAAAACAACGAACAACTGGCTACCCATGTTCAACGAGGTGCCTTATTCGAAACCTGGGTTATCAGTGAGTTGCTGAAAGCCCGTTACAACGCAGGTGAAACCTCGAATCTTTACTTCTGGCGCGATCGTTCGGGGCACGAAGTAGATCTGCTGATTGACCATGGAACCCACCTGTCACCGCTGGAAATCAAATCCGGGCAAACCATCAATAAGGATTACTTCAAGGGGCTGGAGTTCTGGCGAAAGCTGGTAGGTGAAACCGCCAGAAAGGCGTGGTTGGTTTATGGTGGCGACACCCGTCAAGCACGCTCCGATGTCACGATTTTGCCGTGGCATGAAATCAACTCTGAGCAGATTGTTATGACTTTGTGATTAGGCCATCAGTCCTTATCCGCCTCCATTTTTCTCAGATCGTCCAGTGCACTTTCAGTCAGAATAATCTTTCTCTTTTTCCTTAGCTTAACTACCTTGGGATCAAAATTTTCCTGAATATCCTGGTGATTTTCGACTAACCAGGCATTCGCACGGCCAATCTCTTTTACGAAAAGCTTTTCCAATTCCACATAGTCAGCCATCAGAGAGTTGCAGTCTGACAGAAAATGACGCCAGCGAATCTGCTTCAGAGTTCCTTTATTATTAAAAACAAAAAACTGGTGAGGATCGTCATCCCAATCTTTGTCGTGCACATATACGGCAGGAGGTCGTTGGACATTTGATTCACTCAACACCAACCAGCGTTCTCGTTGATAGCCATTCCAGCGGCTTCTTAGCTCATCCAACTGAGCCTCCTGCCCTGCCGCATCGATTTTCACATTCCAAAGAAATCCGCCTTTTTCCTGCTTGCCATGGTTTTTGCCATCCACATATTCATGGGGAATGAGCTGACGGATAACTTCCTCGCCCGCAGATCCGACCTCATCCAGCACATAGGTAGCCAGGGAAGTAAAAGTCGCATAGTAAAATTGCTCTTGTATGATGAAAGGGGTCGGTGACAAATGATAATGATTGTGATTTGTCACCGACCCCTTTTTCTGTAAATCAAGTAACTAACCGTAGCGACCCGTCGCCAATAGGTAGTACATACAAGCTGTCGCACAATGGAAATAGTTACCCGGGTTTAGATCTGACCAACAGAATCGTAACGTGGATACCAACTCATCCGCCCAACGACCGACAGTTTCCAGAGAATCAAAGAGTTCACCCCAGCGATCTCCAACAGGACTTAGGTAATCGACCGTCATCCTCCATTACCTATCAGCCTTCATCAAACCCTGAATGCGATTTTCCCGCAAGCGGCTTTCCAATGTACTTCACAGCAAGGCAAGCGCATCAGTCCTAACCGCTCGCGGCAGAACGCTCCCTCAGCGAAGGAAGCCCGTGTCTACAGTCTGGCTGACATAAAGCCACCTTTTTCCAGTCGTGACAGTTGTGTCTGATTTCCTTTGCTGTTAGCGTTTTTCTTTAGACGGCTTTCTCGAAAGAGGGAGGGACCTTTGTCACGGAAGGGAGGGGAATCCCATGTGGACACATCGCCATCCATTCAAGAAGCTCATCACCACCCGAGACTCCATCGAATACTGGGCAAGGGCAGAGCTCTTTCGTACCCTAAACATCGGTCGCGTGGTGGGATTCATCGGTTCGGGCGTAACCCGGCCCTATGGCCGGCTGAGCTGGGGCGAGTTGGCGCGGATCCTGGTTATAAAGACCGCTAAGCTGTACCGCATAAGGAAAGAAGATAGCAATTACCACATTTCTGACGAGGCGAAGAGGCTTCACCGAAGCTTGATCGCCGCTTCGGGTACATATGACCGAACACTCGATCGTAAACCTTATCCCAACAAATTGAACCTCAGCATTACCGATAGCTTTGAACCTGATACGGCTGTCCTTGAAGTATGCGAGGAACTGGCCGACGCGCTTAACTGCAGCGATTTCACGAAACGGGAGACCGAAAAGGCCATAACCGCGTCGCCACTTCTCCGATTCGAAAATCGTCTGTTGCTTGTCCAAGGCAGCAATGAGGGAAGCCCCTACGATGACTGGCGAAAGGCCATCGAAGCATATTTAAATAAAAAAGGGGAACCGGATTTTCGTTGGGACAAATCCGAAGGATCCACAAGCGAAGCCGAAGTTGAGGGCATTGACTCGGCAGTCAATTTCTTTTGTATGCACAACAAGTCTAAATCGATATTCGACAAGTTCGTCAGCGACGCCGAAGACAACGAGGATTTTGTCGAACTGATAAAAGGCTCGGATCCTAGTTCAGTGAAAGTGGATATTAATCTTTGGGATTGGATCTCCGGATCATATGTGGCAAACCCAGCAGAAAATACAAAAAAAGAAAAATTTCCAAATATTCTGTACTTTTTCATTTTTCTACTGCTCATGAAGGCCACGACGGAGTTCAAAGACAAAGAAATAGACCCCGCCAGTTTACTTTCCGACCCTGACTCGGGTAGTTTCCGAGACTCTTTGAAATATCTATTCAAAAACACCTATCGGTTTCGAGATTGCGGCCATCCCCCTGAAACAGCCGAAACTATTGCCATGATCGTGGACGGTCTGGGAATCAAGAGGCTGTTGACCCTCAACTATGATACGGAACTGGAAAGATACTTCCGAAAACACTGGCAGTTCGATTTGGGCGAGGGGTACTTCATTTCAGCGACGCGACGTAGGGATACCAAAAACCCAGAGGAAGCCGTTCGTGCGAGGGATGGGATTGGTGGGCGACTCCATTCGGTCACCCTCAACGAGGGAAACGTGGGGCGCCTCGTGGAATTCTCTGCCCTTGCCAGTCATCACGACCCCTACATTCTCCATCTCCACGGCCGTGCCGATGCTGTCGACGACCTCATCGTCACTGAACATGACTATCAGCTGCGATACATGAAAACATCCGCATCGCGTCAAGCCTTGGATGAGGGACTGAAAACCCTGTTGTTGGGAAACGACATCCTGTTCCTTGGTATCGGCATGAACGAAGCGGATCTCTTCAAACCCATGCGACAGTTCATGGCCGAAGGACAACGCTTCAGATCCCACCAGGACGGGGTGATCGCGCTCCTAGCCGAGGAACAAGACTCTGGCGAGGATGCTAGGGATCGCCATTCGAAAACGGAACGGAGAACCTTAAAGCTGAAAGTCGAGTATGGGATCAAGACCCGAGTTTACCCTCGGAAAAATGATTCTGGAAATTCTACTACGAGCACCAACACTGAAGCAGATGAAGTAAGTCAAGAAAGCGAGGCAGAAATTGGGGAAAAAGAGAAACTTCTTCAGATAAAAATAAACGCTTTAAAGAAAATGAGTTCGATTCAGGACAAACAATATAATTTGACGGAGCAATTCGTAACGGAATTAAAGAACATTGCGAAAAAACAGGCCGAGTGGTGGATTGACTGGCAAAAACTGCCGGAAACCCGGTCCGCCATTTATCGGAAATTGCCTGAGTCGTCTGAAAAGCCTGAGTCGTCTGGAAAACGGGGAAAAGTTTGGGCTAGGCAACAACTTGATCACCCAAGCGACGGGGAAGGTCAAAAGCATCCGGACCTGTTGGATGCACTGAGTGAAATCGAATTCGAAACTGAATCACAAGACAATTCAATTTGGAGTAACTTTTTTTCCAACAAACCGTCAACGGTGGGCCTTCGAATCGCCCGCATTTCGGGCATAAAAGGTATTGGGAAAGGAAGTGTTGTCAAAAACCTTCAGCAAAACTTCGAACAATTTTTCCCCAAGATCGGGAATCAAGACCTGCAATATGCGGGCGCCTTTTTCGCGGACGCCAGATATACAACCGAGTTCAACTCGGTCATTGTTGCCTTGATGGAGTTCGTTTATTTGCTAGTATTGAACAGCGATTCGACGAATGGAAGACTCCAATCGAAGGAGGGAAGAGACGAGGTTAGGAGGCTTCTAAAGGATCACTTCAACAATACCTGCGATCAACATGTGTACAAAGCCCCTAACGGAGATATTAAGCTTCTTGAGCATTTATTCTGGCTTTTCTCCGATCTCTCGAAAACAGCCGATCACCTAAAGAACAGAAGACTATTCATATGCTTGAGCTCGCTCGACCGATTGGTGGATAACAAAGGAGACGGGTTTAACACACTGCACAGAAAGTTCTTTAGAGTTATTACCGGATATGATGCAAAAACACTCGGAGATTCCAACAGATTGGTGGTTGACGCACCGATCGACTTGGTACTGATCGCCGATAGCGTAAAACCGCCAATTCGGTATCTAAGCAAGATAGCAGACCAAAAACCATCGAAATCATCGCGCCAAACCTTAAAGAATAGCCACTATAGAATGCCGTTGGCCCTATGGTCCAAGCTGAAACATACGGAGGTTGAACAAAGAAGTTGGCTGCCGCTCGAAGAACACGATCCTTATCGGGAAAACAGCGATAAAGAGAGTTTTGTCTGGGAGCGTCCTGAAGGCATCAAAGACCTGTGTAGCCAGAACGTTGCGTTTCATCTTTGGATCAGGGCGCTCAATAAGAGCATAAAAGAATTTCTGAAAAAAGCTTCCGAAAACCCAACGAAACCCATCCACACGAAGCCAGAAAATTCAGACCAGATATCTAGAATTGATGACGAATTTAAGGACTTTGTCAAAAATTATATCAAGAAAATGGATAAGGCCGCTTCCTGGGGAGGAATAAAGGAGGCGATTGCGGTGTTGCTGGATATCTACTTCAGAATGACGGCTATAACCAGTGAGAAAGAAGAGATTTCCAAACTTCGCGAGCTTGTCATGAGGCGGATTGCGTTGTTTTCCATTCCAATTGAGCGGTGTGTTCTTGCCGCTTGCCCCAAGATTCGGGATGAGGTTAAACAGCTCAAATCAGGGGGGGATGAAAACAAGAAAAACGAGATATCCGAACGAGATGTTTCCGAGTATCTTCAAGATAATGTCCTCAACGACCTAGTTAGCCAATGTCTAGTCATGCGGATCAGGGGCGGAGTCTTTGCGCCAGATAATAAATCTGGCCGCAAGGATGGCCACAACGATCAGCCGAAGCATGAAGGCAGTACTCCTCATTACCGCTATACCCTCCATTCCACCATGCGCGAGTATCTCGCTAAACGGATGAGGTATGTCTCTTTCGACCATGGAGAGCATTCTTTCTTTGACATATCTCTCTATGCCACTCAGCCTCGGGATCTGCCCAGTCCAACAGATGAAGACTACAAGGAAATCGGTCTCTTCGTTTCCGCCTTGATCAACACCGCCCGGGACGCCTTGGCGCCTCTGTACAGGTACATGTCCGTAGTTGAAAAAAAGAGAGATCCTAAACAGAACGAAGAGGAGAAGAAGGAGAATCAGAAAAAACTTGTAAAAGCGCTGTGCGATTCCGAAACGGAATGGACCAAACTAGACTCCATTCATTCGAACGCCATGAGGCTTCGTGCCTGCGCCAATCTCCTCAATGGCGCGTTTTCAATCGGTGTGATTTCCAGATTGTTCGACTCAAAAGCAGATTATGACTTCGGCGGGGAAGCACCTGAGCCTTACGAGAATTACCGAAACTGGAGCGAAGTCTAATGAACGCGGGTATCGGTGTTGGGGAAACCGCTGGAACCCTTAGGGAAGTCATTGAACGGGTCACAAATGATTCGGGTAAAAAACCGTTTAGTCGATTTAAAACAGAGTGGGACCTCAGGAAAACGGTCCAAAAACCGTTCTACCCCTCCGAGGTTGTTTGGCTGCTGAACGAACGGGGGATCGTTTCCTTCCTGCAGGGTAAGCTGTTCGATGCCCTACCCGTGTTCCGCCTGGCCAGGAGAGCGCTCGGCGGAGCCAATTGGGCCAATGCAGACGTTGGAGAGGACGACGCTCCCAATTCCATGGAGCGCCGGATCCGGCTCAACGAGGCTCTGGCGGTCTTGGAATATGGCAAGATCGACCGCGCTCGGGAGACCTTCCGTCGGCTGGCCGAGCGGCTAGAAAGGGGAAGACGGTACCGGCACGGTGTAACGGGAAACCTGGCCATGGGCTACCTTGGCCTCAGCTATCACCAGGCGGGGCGATATCGCACCGCCGAGGAGCATTACCTTAAGGCGCTGGATTTCCTCGAAGGCCAAACCCGGCACACCCGGGCCGTGGCCATCTTCCGCCGGCACCTTGGCGACCTTTACCGGAAAACAGGTGAGTTCAAAAGCGCGAAAAAATATATCAACCTCGCTATCAGCGCGGCGTCCAGCGCAGAACAGCAGGACATCTACCATTTCTCGCTGGTGTCGAAGGCTCATCTTTTAGCGCTGGAAACGGGACCGAGCGAAGAAGCCTTTCGGCTCCTAAACCAAGCGGAGCAATACGCCGACAAACTGGGATTACTAAAACTCAAAGTAGATGTCTGCTCCACCCGTGGATCGATCTTCCTTTCTCAGGGGCAATTGAGCGGGGCAGGCGACGCTCTCACCACCGCCATGGCGATCGCCAACAAGAACGGCATGAAGCTATACAAGATCCGGGCGCTGATCTCCTATGGTGACCTTCTGGAACGGCGGGACGAGAACCAGGAACTGATCAACCGGGTGCGGGCTGTCGCCAAAGCCCAGGCCGACGAGAGCGGTTATTCCCTCCGGACCGCCGACCCTGGATTCACGGTCCAGACGCAGAACCGGGATAGATAACGGGTCAGTCTGCTCGGATACCATGCAAGACCCAATTATCCTTTCATGGTATCTATGCTTTTTGCCTTGCTACTACACGCAGAAAGTACCATGAAAAATACCATTGATAATGCAGCACATATTATCAATAAGATTATTTTTTAATATTATTATTCAATAGGTTACGAATTTCTATCATTCCCACTCGATGGTAGCCGGCGGTTTGCCCGAAATATCGTAGGCGACCCGGGAGATACCTTTCACTTCGTTGATGATGCGGCGTGATACCAGTTCCAGAAACTCAAACGGCAGATGCGCGAAGCGGGCGGTCATGAAATCGACCGTCTCCACCGCCCGCAGCGATACCACAAATTCGTACTGGCGCGCGTCCCCTACCACACCGACCGACCTGACCGGCAGAAAAACCGCGAACGCCTGGCTCACCTGATCGTACAGGTTGTGGTTGCGCAGCTCCTGAATAAAGATGTGGTCAGCCCTGCGCAGTATGTCCGCATACGCTTTCTTAACCTCGCCGAGAATGCGCACGCCGAGCCCCGGACCCGGGAAGGGGTGGCGGTAGACCATCTCGTAGGGCAGCCCAAGCTCGACACCGATCTTGCGCACCTCGTCCTTGAACAGCTCGCGTAGCGGTTCGACCAGGGCCAGCTTCATATAATCCGGCAAACCACCCACGTTGTGGTGGGACTTGATGACGTGCGCCTTGCCCGACTTGGCGCCGGCCGATTCGATCACGTCCGGATAGATGGTGCCCTGGGCAAGATATTTAACCCCATCCAGTTTGGCCGCCTCCTCTTCGAATATCTCGATGAACAGATTACCGATGATCTTGCGCTTCTTCTCCGGGTCGGCTTCGCCCGCCAGCGCCTGCAAAAAACGCTGCTCCGCATCGACCCGAATCACCTTCACACCCATATGCTCGGCAAAGGTGGCCATCACCTGGTCCCCTTCGTGCAGGCGCAGCAGGCCGTTGTCGACGAATACGCAGGTTAGCTGATCGCCGATGGCTCGGTGCAGCAGCGCCGCGACCACCGAGGAGTCAACGCCGCCGGAGAGTCCCAGCAGCACCTGTTCTTCACCGACCAGCTCGCGCACCTGCGCGATGCTGTCTACTATGATCTGTCCGGATCTCCAGAGCGCTTCGCAGCCACAGATGGAAAAGAGAAAGTGCTCAATGATGCGTTGACCCTGACGGGTATGCGTCACCTCGGGGTGGAACTGAATGCCGTAGAATTTCCGCGTCTCGTCGGCCATGCCGGCCAGCGGGGCGTTGTCGGTTTCGGCGATGACATGAAAGCCGGGCGGCAACTCCTCCACCCGGTCGCCGTGGCTCATCCAGACGTCGAGCATGCCATACCCTTCGGGAGTGGTGTGGTCCTCGATATCCTTCAGCAACTTTGAGTGGCCGCGCGCACGCACCTGCGCGTAGCCATACTCGTGCGCTGCCGAAGTCGCCACCCTGCCGCCGAGTTGGGCTGCCATCGCCTGCATACCGTAACAGATGCCGAGCACCGCCACCCCGAGTTCGAACACCTGCTGCGGCACCCGCGGGGTATCGGCTGCGGTCACCGTCTCCGGACCACCCGACAGAATGATGCCGGAGGGTCGCTGTTCGGCGATCGCTTGCGCGCAGTTGTCGTAGGGCCAGATCTCGCAGTACACACCCGCCTCGCGCACCCGGCGCGCGATCAGCTGGGTGTATTGAGAGCCGAAGTCGAGGATCAGGATACGGTGGGCATGGATATCTTTAGTCATTGCATCTCCGCTGCTGTCAGTCACGACGGTAGTTGGGTGCCTCTTTGGTAATCGTCACATCGTGTACATGCGACTCGTTCATCCCGGCGTTGGTGACACGCACAAACTCGGGTTTGGTGCGCATCTCCTCGATATTGGCACAGCCGGTGTACCCCATACTTGAACGGATGCCGCCGAGCAGCTGATAGACAATATTGATCATAGTCCCTTTGTAGGGCACCCGGCCTTCGATGCCTTCCGGTACCAGTTTCTCGGTATCGGACGTCCCTTCCTGAAAGTAGCGGTCGCTGGATCCCTGTTTTCCCGCCATGGCGCCGATTGAACCCATGCCGCGGTACGACTTGTAGGAGCGGCCCTGGTACAGCTCGATCTCTCCGGGCGCTTCGTCGGTACCGGCAAACAGACCTCCGAGCATCACCGAATGTGCGCCTGCCGCGATCACCTTGGCGATGTCACCCGAATAGCGCAGACCGCCGTCAGCGATCAGCGGTATGTCGCTGCCTTTCAACGCTTCGGCCACATTGAAGACCGCGGTCACCTGAGGTACGCCGATGCCGGCGACGATGCGGGTGGTGCAGATCGAGCCCGGTCCGATCCCCACCTTGACACCGTCTGCGCCGGCTTCGACCAGCGCACGCGCTGCCGCCGCGGTGGCGATATTGCCGCCGATCACCTGCAGCTCGGGATAGTGTTTTTTGACCCAGGCAACACGGTCGAGCACCCCCTGCGAGTGGCCGTGCGCGGTATCCACGACCACCACGTCCACACCTGCCTGCACCAGCGCGGCGACCCGCTCTTCGGTGCCTTCGCCAGTGCCGACCGCGGCGCCAACCCGCAGCCGTTCCTGCTCGTCGCGGCAGGCTTTGGGGTTCTCCTTGGCCTTCTGGATATCCTTCACGGTAATCAGTCCGCGCAGCTGAAAATCGTCGTTCACCACCAGCACCTTTTCGATCCGGTGTTTGTGCAGCAGTTTGATCACCTCTCCACGGTCCGCCCCCTCTTTGACCGTTACCAGATTATCCTTGCGCGTCATGATGTTGCGCACCGGATCTCCCATCTTGGTTTCGAATCGCAGATCCCGGCTGGTGACGATACCGACCAGCTGTTCGTTCTCAACCACCGGCACGCCGGAAATATTGTGCGCACGGGTCAGCTCCACCACTTCGCCGATGCTGGTGTACGGACCTACGGTAATGGGCTCCAGAATGACCCCACTTTCGTACTTCTTGACCCGCCGCACCTCGGCCGCCTGCTGCTCTGCGGTCATGTTTTTGTGGATAATGCCCATGCCCCCTTCCAGTGCCAGCGCGATGGCGAAGCGTGACTCTGTCACTGTATCCATCGCCGCGGATATCAGCGGGATGTTCAGACGGATGTCACGGGTAATCCGGGTCGAGAGATCCACGTCCTTTGGCAGCACCGTAGAATGGGCGGGGACAAGCAGTACATCATCGAAGGTGAGGGCTTCCTGGAGCAGGCGCATAATCGGTTTTCCCAAAGCTGGTGTAACGGTTGGCAGGTACTCGGCGCCGTAATTTTCCGAGTTAAGCGGGTAATTATAAAATTTGCTGCTATCCAGGTAAACTGAAAAGAGCTGCATTAACTAATCAGGTCCGCGACAGCCATAGAATAATTATATGCAATATCAATCATTTGAAGACGCAACCCGGCGCGATGTATTGACAGTCAGCCGGCTCAACGCAGAGGTCAGAGCCGTTTTGGAAGGGAGCTTTCCACTGCTCTGGGTGACCGGGGAGATATCCAATCTGGCGCAGCCCTCCTCCGGTCATATCTACTTCACCTTGAAAGACCGGCACGCACAGGTGCGCTGCGCCATGTTCCGTATGAAGCGCCAATACCTGAGGTTCCTGCCGGAAAACGGCGCTCAGGTATTACTGCGCTGCAGAGTCGGGTTGTACGAAGGTCGCGGCGAGTTCCAGCTGCTG
The DNA here is from genome assembly GCA_024235255.1 of Chromatiaceae bacterium. GTDB lineage: Bacteria > Pseudomonadota > Gammaproteobacteria > Chromatiales > Chromatiaceae > HKST-UBA178. The sequence continues at coordinate 278,408 of JACKMT010000004.1, read as the reverse complement.
GTCGAACATATGGAACCGGCCGGCGAAGGCGCGCTGCGGCAGGCGTTCGAGGCACTCAAGGAGAAGCTCGCGGCCGAAGGTCTGTTCAGCACCGATCTGAAGAAGCCGCTGCCCGCCTATCCAAACCAGATCGGTATCATCACTTCTCCCACCGGCGCCGCGGTGCGCGACATTCTGACTGTACTGCAGCGGCGTTTTCCGGCTGCCGGTGTGGTGATCTACCCGGTCCAGGTGCAGGGCAACGAAGCGGCTGCGGAGATTGAAGCCATGATAAAACTGGCCGATCAACGTGCTGAATGCGATCTATTGATTCTGACCCGCGGCGGCGGTTCGCTGGAGGATCTGGCCGCATTTAACGACGAGCGGGTTGCGCGTGCGACCCACGCAGCCAATCTGCCGATTGTCTCCGCCGTCGGCCATGAGGTCGACTTTACCATCGTTGACTTTGTCGCCGACCGGCGTGCTGCGACCCCCTCCGCCGCCGCCGAGCTGGTGACTCCCGACCAGCTTGAGTTGAACAATCAGATCGATTCGCTTGCCTACCGGCTGGCACGGCAGATTCGGCGGGTGCAGGAGCAAAACCGGACGCTACTGGGAACGCTCGAAAAACGGCTCGCCCGGGCGCATCCCGGAAACCGGATCCTGCAGTGGCAGCAGCGCGTGGATGAACTTCAGCTGCGGCTGCATCAGGCTGTGCAGCGCCAGCAACGACACCGGCTTGCACTGCTGGACACACTGGCTGCAAGAATCACCGCGGTCACACCAATGCATGAATTGAAGCGCATGGGAGAGCGCCGCGAATCCTTGGACAAACGACTGTGCTACGCGGTCGAATCGCTGTTCGGTCGGCAGCGCCAGCAGCTGGCAAAAGCCGCCGGGAACCTGCATGCACTGAGCCCGCTGGCCACGCTGCAGCGCGGCTACTCGATAACCCGGCGCGTCCCGGACGGTGCTGTAATTCGGCATGCGGCGGAGGTGAAAACAGGGGAGCGGGTGGAAACGCAGCTGGCGCAGGGACGCCTGATCAGCGAGGTTGTCAGCGCTGCCGATTGACGAAACTCTTCAGCCGCTGGCGCTTGCGCACCTGGCGCTGTGTCAGCGTATTCTTGCGTCCCTCAAACGGATTATCCCCGGACTTGAACTCCATCCTGATCGGCGTCCCGTGCAGACTGAACGCCTGGCGGAAGCGATTGATCAGGTAGCGCCGGTAGCTGGCAGGCACCGCTTCCGCCTGGTTGCCGTGGATCACCACGATCGGTGGGTTGCGGCCGCCTTGATGAGCATAGCGCAGTTTGATTCTGCGGCCGTGTACTTTGGGCGGTTGATGCTCCTGCACCGCCTGTTCCAGCACCCGGGTCAGTTCCGGCGTCGGCAGTTTGCGTTGCGCATTTGCATACGCATTGTCGACTGCTTGGTAAAGGTTTCCCACTCCGGAACCGTGCCGCGCAGATATGAAACGCTGGCTGGCAAAATCGAGAAACGGCAGCTTGCGCGCCAGATCCTCTTTAACCCGTTCGCGCTGGTGATTGTCCAGACCGTCCCATTTGTTGACCACCACCACCAGCGCGCGGCCGCTCTCCAGCACGTGACCGGAGAGCGTGGCATCCTGCTCGCTGATACCCTGCTGTGCATCCAGCACCAGCAGCACAACGTTGCTCTGCTCTATCGCCTGCAGCGTTTTGATGACGCTGATCTTCTCGATCATCTCGTCTACCCTGGCGCGGCGTCTGACGCCTGCGGTATCGATCAGCGTATACGCCTTCTCGGCATGCCGGAATGAGATGAAGATACTGTCTCTGGTGGTGCCCGGTTGGTCATAGGTTACCACCCGCTCCTGCCCGAGCAACCGATTGACCAGGGTCGACTTGCCCACGTTCGGGCGACCCACAACCGCGATCAGGGTGCCGCGCTCCTCGCCGCCGGCGCCTTCAGCATCAGCCTCCGGCAGCTGCGCCAACACCTGGTTGACCAGATCCGAAACACCGCGCCCATGTGCGGCCGATACCGGCCTGGGCTCGCCCAGACCGAGTGTGTGAAACTCCGCTTTGACGATTTCCGGATCCAGGTTCTCGCTTTTATTGACCGTCAGCGTAATTGCTTTTCCGGTGCGCCGCAGATGTTGCGCGATCTGCTGGTCTGCGCTGTTGGCGCCGCTCTGTGCATCCACCAGAAAGATAATATGATCAGCTTCATCAATGGCTGCCTGGACCTGGCGCTCCATCAACATTTCAACGCCTTCAGCGGAAGAACTGATACCGCCCGTGTCGACCACGACATAGGGTTTGCTACCCAGCTTTCCGACACCGTATTGCCGATCGCGGGTCAGTCCGGGCTGATCTGCCACCAGTGCATCGCGGCTGCGGGTGAGGCGATTGAACAAGGTCGATTTTCCCACGTTCGGACGTCCGACAAGCACGATGACAGGCAGCATGCGGCACTCCCTCTAAAGCGGAATCAGTTGCCGCTTCCCGAGCTGCCGGCGGGAGTGTTATCCAGCAGTGTCATGGCCGCGAGAGTGCCACCGTCGCTGTAGATGTAGAGCCGGTCGTTGTAAACCACAGGTGCGCTGCTGATTGGATCGTCGCCGACCCGGACCCGCCCCACCAGCCGGCCATCACTGGTCGAAAGCCAGTGCACGTATCCTTCGAAATCGCCGACCACCACATAATCGCCCAGCACCACCGGCGGTGACAACCAACGGTTCAGAAGCTTGTCGTTTTTCCACAGGGCGGCACCGCTGTTGGGTTGGATCGACCACACCTGGCCCTCCGCATCGGCCACGTAGAGCGCCCTCCAGTCGGCACCCGGTCCGACGAAGGAGGAGAGTTTTTTACGCCAGTAAACCTGGCCGTTCTCCCTCGCCACCGCCGCCATGTCTCCCTGGTATGAGGTCACAAATATTGCATTGCCCACTGCCAGCGGATCGCCGTCTATATCGACCAGCCGCTCCAGTTCCGACCGGCCGCTGGGCACTGACAGATTGGTTTCCCAGCGCACGCCGCCGCTTGCCAGGTCCACTCCGACCAGTTTGCCGCTGGCAAAGCCGCAGATAACCAAATCCCCCGAGATCACCGGCGAGCTGCTGCCGTGCAGCGTCAGCACCGGTACGGATCGGTCGTAGATCCAGAGCTGTGTTCCATCCAGCGCATCGAAACCAAACAACTTGCCATCCACGGTATGGACCACGGCCACGCCGGCAGCTACTTTGGGAACGGAAAGAATTTCGCTGCTGACCCGGGCACGCCATCGCTCTGCACCGCTCTCGGCATCCAGCGCAACCAACTCAGCATCGCTGGTGCCGATCAGTACCAGGCCTTCCCCGACGCCCGGACCCCCGGAAATTTCCAGCTCGGTATCCAATTCCCAGATTTTTTTGCCGGTATCGGCGTCAAGCGCAGCCACCTCCCCTTTACGCGCAGCGATATAGAGGCGACCCAAATCCAGGGAAGGTACCAGCTTTATCCGCTTTTGATCTGTCCCGCTGCCCAGAGAGCTGTTCCAGAGCTGTCTGATTGCGATCTGGTTTTGCAGCTCTGTCAATTCAGCAGGCGGGTCGCTGGGTTCGTCCGATGCCAACCAATTGATAGGATTCATCGAACCGCACCCAGTCAACAGGAGCGTAACCAGCGAAAGCAACAGGTATCGTGCCATTTTCCGATTCCTCAACTTTTATCCGGCAGCGCCAGATCATCCAGTTTCATCTGTACCAGGACCGAATTGCCGACGTCATGCTCCAGCGCCTCCCGATAGGCCGCGCTGGCGGCGGACTTATCGCCCCGCGCGCGCGCTATGTCCCCTTTGAGTTCCGCAAACTCCCCGCGATAACTATCGCTGGCAGCTGAAGCCACTACCTGCTCCGCCTCATCCAGCTGCCCGGCATCCATCATGATACGCGCCATCCGTGCTCTGATGATCTGCTTCAGGGAGTTATCGTCACTGCTGTCGAGTGCCCATTTGAGTTGCGCGATCGCACCTTCGTGCTCGCCCGACTGCAGCATGACTTTGGCCAGATTCAGGGCGGCGAAAATCGCGTACGGCGTCCCCTGGAACTGGTCGATGATCTGCTTGGCCTGTTCCCTGGCCAGATCCCCTTTGCCATCAGCCACTGTCTGATTCAATTCAGCCAGCTGCACTGATGCCTGCTGCGCAATTTCTGACTGATGGTCGACCCAATAACGCCAACCGAATACCGCGCTCAGACCCAGAATTATGCCCCCAATCACCGAGCGGCCATTCTCCTTCCACCATTTTTTCAGAGCTTCAACCTGCTCTTCTTCCGAAAGTGTCACATTTACCATGGTTTACCTCGCCGCTCCGATCGATATGGAACTACATCAAGCCTTGCAACCGCCCGCTGTCCGAATCCGTCATTATCCGCTGTTCAGAGCCGGGTTCGCAAATGTTCGGCGAGCGCAGCAATTGCAACTTCCTGCTGAGCGCTGTCGTCGCGCAGCGATTTGACGCCGATGACTCCCCGACTCAACTCCTCCTCACCGAGGATCAGCGCATAACGGGCACCGCTGCGGTCGGCTTTTTTGAACTGACTCTTGAAACTGCCGCCGCCGCAGTGGCACAGCAGGCGCAGCGCCGGCAGCCGATCACGCAGCCCTTCCGCCAGTGTAATCCCCGCGGCCTGAGGAGCTTCCCCCACCATCACCAGATAGGCATCGGGCGCGCTGACCGCAGGGAGTTCCGGCTGCTGCTCCAACAGCAGGACCAGCCGCTCCAGACCTATGGCAAACCCCACTGCCGGGGTGGCACGCCCGCCCAGCTGTTCCACCAGACCGTCGTAGCGGCCGCCGGCGCATACCGTTCCCTGAGCACCCAGCTGGTCGGTAACCCACTCGAACACGGTCCGGGTGTAATAATCCAACCCCCGCACCAGGCGCGGGTTGACGATATACTCGATCCCCAGAGATTCAAGGCCCGCACAGAGCAGTTCGAAGTGACTTTTCGACGCTCTGTTCAGATACTCCATCAGCGTAGGCGCCTGTTCGATCAGCTCGCGCATCTGCGGATTTTTCGAATCCAGGATGCGCAGCGGATTGGTCTGCAGGCGGCGTTCACTCTCTTCATCCAGCATCTTCCTGTGGTCCGACAGGTAGGCGACCAGGCGCTCCCGGTAAAGCACCCGCTCTTCGGCTGTCCCCAGCGTATTGATCTGCAGTTGCAGCCCCTCCAGCCCAAGCGCCTGCCAGAAGCGCCGGGTGATCGCCACCATCTCCAGATCGATATCCGGGCCCTCCAGACCGAACGCCTCAACCCCCATTTGGTAAAATTGGCGATAGCGTCCCTTCTGCGGCCGCTCGTGCCGGAACATCGGCCCCCGGTACCAGAGGCGTTGGATCTGATTGTGAAACAGGCCGTTTTGGATGCCGGCACGCACGCAACCGGCAGTTCCTTCCGGCCGCAGGGTCAGACTGTCGCCATTGCGGTCCTCGAACGTGTACATCTCCTTTTCCACAATATCGGTGACATCGCCGATGGAACGCCTGAAAAGTTCGGTCATTTCAGCGATCGGCGTGCGGATCTCCTGGTACCCGTAACGCGCCAGCACCTCCATGATGTGCGCCTCCAGAAACAGCCAACGCCCGCTCTGATCTGGCAGAATATCGTGCATGCCACGAATCGCCTGAATGTTTTTTGCCATCTGATTATTTATCTTTAAAAAATTGACTGGAGTGACGCTATGCGGCGGCTGTCCGGAAACACCTGCCTGTAACATTCCGGTGGACGCCGGCAGGGCGCTGATTCAGACAGGCCTGCGCCTCGGGAGGCGCAACACCGCATGACTGCCATGGAGTGAGGTCACTGGGACTGGCTCTTCGGATCAAGCGTGAAGCGGGCCACATTGCCGCGAATAAAGGGAGAAATATCGAACACCTGACCGTTGACATAGATTTTCACGGCCGCAGCGTTGCCGAGTATCATCCGGTAAGGCGGCACTCCCCCGAGCACACGCCGGATACCTGCATTATTGGACCCCTCAAGTTTGAAGCTACCGCTGGCATCCTCTATCTTCGACCAGGAGTTACCGCTGTACTCAATTACCACTTGCTGACTGGTTTCAGCGGCAGGTTCGCCGGATCTCTCCGCACCCTCAGCGGACGCCGATTTCACCGCCTGGATACTGCCCGCTGCGGCGGCAGTAGCATTCACCTCTGCTCCGCTCCGGTCGACCCCGCCTTCCCCACCATCGGCAGTAGTCTCCTCTGGTGCCTCCAGCGTTTCTACGCCACCTTGCGGCAACGCCAGCGTCACCTCGCCATCTGCGTTCACTTTTACTTCAGGAAACGACTGAGCAGCGTCATTCTCCTCACTCTCCGCCTGTTCCGTTCCCGTCACCGCGGCTGTCTCGTTTTCCGGACTACCTGACAGTTGCATCGGCCACTGCAGATAACCACGCCACCAAACCACCGACAGCAACACCAACCCCAACACCATGCCCCAGGTCACCAGGCGTACCAATGCATGACCGCTGCGCACCTCATGGCTTAACTGGGTAATTCTGATTTCGGGCACCCGGGAACTCTCCGGACTGGCAGCGCGATAGGCATTCAACACCGGCCCCACCGGCACACCGAGCAGCCTGGCGTAATTGCGCAGATAGCCCTGAATAAAGACCGGTCCGGGCAGCTTGGCATAATCGTCCGCTTCCAGTGACATCAACTTCTCTTCACTGAGATGAAGCAGCACCGAGACCCGGGAAAGCGCCAGATTCTCTGACTCGCGGAGTGCTCTCAGCCGACGGCCGGGACCTTCCGCATCGGAATACTGCTTCTCCCCGTCGGTATCACTAACAGTTGTATTCATCGTACTTCAGGCTCTCTGGCAAGTCGCGCTTCCGGTGAATCCGGAAAACCACTCCTAAGTTGTAACAGGTAACTTGCGGCACGATCCAGGTCACCCAATGCTCGTTCAATCTGAATACCGACCCAGAGGGATTCGGCATTGTGCGGTGCCACGCCAGCAAAGCGCTGCAGATAGTTACGGGCATTACCCAAGTCTCCTTGCGTCAAACTCAGCTTGGCCATCTGCAACAGTGCAGGCGCGAATACCGGATTGGTCTGCAGCGCTTTGCGCAGATAAGCTTCCGACCGTGCCTCGCTACCCTGCCGGGAGGTGCATACGGCAGCGTTGGTATAAGCCAGTTCAGGCGTCTGGTAAAGTGGGTTTTTCAACGCGTTGACGAACTCCTGTTCGGCCTCTTCATATCTACCCTGCTGGCACAAAAAGGCGCCATACGCATTGTGAATATTTGGATTGCGCGGATCCGCTTCAATGCCGGTGCGAAAATGGTGGTCCGCCAGCCCAAGTTCTCCGAGACGAGCGTAGATCAGTGCGATTGTGTTGTGCGCATCGGTACTGCCCGGATCAATTCTGACCGCCTTCTTGGCCTGCTGCAGAGCCACATTCATCTGGCCATTCTGAAAATATGCAACCGCAAGTTTAACGTAAATATCCCCGGCGCCGGTATTGGGCTGTGCACTGTCTCCCAACGAACCGGTACTGTCCTCAAAGTCGGCATGGGGATCACCCGTGCTTGCGCAACCACCCAGCAGAAGCAAAATGCCCAACAGCAGCACCAGACCACCGGTGGCAGGAGCGGCTGTTTTCATGGTCTGTTTTCCCTTACCAACGAACTCACAACCGACAGTTCCCGTCGACTGCGGTCCTGTACCCGGCCAACCAGCTGACCACAGGCAGCGTCTATATCGTCGCCTCGGGTTTTGCGTGTCATGGTCCTGATTCCCGCCCGCATCAGGCGATCCCGAAAAGCCAGAATGCGTTCCGGACTGGAAGTACGGTAGCTGCTCCCCGGGAAAGGATTGAAGGGAATCAGATTAACTTTGGAGGGCGTTCCCTCCAGCAGTCTGATCAGTTGTTTCGCCTGGCGGTCACTGTCGTTGACACCGTCCAGCATCACATACTCCCAAGTGATCTTGCGCCGTTTGTCGCCACGGATAAAATCGCGGCACGCGGGCAACAACAGCTCCAGCGGATACTTGCGGTTGATCGGCACCAACTGATCGCGCAGCTCATTGTCCGGTGCATGCAGCGAGACGGCGAGCGTTACGTCGCTGACCTCCCGGAGTCTCTTCAGCGCCGGTACAATACCGGAGGTGCTGATGGTCACCCGGTATTTCGACAACATGTAAGCCAGATCATTCTGCATGATAGCCATCGCGCTGACCACAGCATCGAAATTGGCCAGCGGTTCACCCATGCCCATCAACACCACATTAGTGACCGGTTTTTGCATGCGCCGGGCGGCAACCCATACCTGACCGATTATCTCGGCCACACTCAGGTTGCGGTTGAACCCCTGCTGCGCGGTGGAGCAGAAGCTGCAGTTGAGCGAACAGCCAACCTGGGATGAGACGCACAGCGTGCCGCGCCCGGTTTCCGGGATAAAAACCGTCTCCACCCGGTTGCCGCACTCCAGTTGCATCACCCATTTGTGGGTGCCATCGCGGGAGGGCTGGTCGAACACCACCTCGGGCACTCTGATCTCCGCCACCTGTTTGAGTCGTTCGCGCAAACTTTTGGACAGATCGGTCATGGCGTCGAAATCGACCACACCAAGCCGGTGTATCCACTTCAACAGGTTGCGGCCATGGAAGGGTTTGCCGCCGATAACCTGAACGAAGGCCTCCAGGGCCTTCTGGTCCAGGTTCATCAGGTTGATTTTATCAGTAGCGGACAACAGGGTCTCAGCGGGTTCGCTTGCAAACACCATCGGGAAAGAAGAAAGCAATCTCCACAGCGGCCGTTTCCGGTGCATCGGAACCGTGCACCGCATTTTCATCGACAGTCTGGGCAAAATCGGCGCGAATGGTTCCCGGCGCCGCCTCTTTCGGATTGGTGGCGCCCATCACCTCGCGGTTCCTGGCGATAGCGTTCTCACCTTCCAGGACCTGAACCATCACCGGACCGGAGGTCATAAAATCGAGCAAGTCGTTATAGAAGGGGCGCTCTTTGTGGACCGCATAGAACTCGCCCGCCTGTTCCCGCGTCAGGTGCAGCATTTTGGCAGCGACTATTTTGAGCCCAGCCTGCTCGAACCGGCTATAGATCTGACCAATCACATTCTTGGCCACTGCATCGGGTTTTACGATCGAAAACGTGCGTTCAATTGCCATAAAAATCTCCAGAGAATTCAAACAATAACAAAATATGTGCAGCTTCCGCGGCACGCCAAGACCAGCAGGCGAAACGCCCGCCGGCCAGCACCGAAACTGTTTTCTATTTGTAAAACGGGGGCTTAGTTTACAGTGGGTAGACAGAGTCAGGCAATAATAACAAAGGTTCCAGGGACTAGGTTCTAGGAACTGGGGAGAAAAACCTAGGACCTATTCCCTAACTCCCTTAGCCGCGCTAAATCAGCCTATGCACCTCGAGCACATCGGGAAGCTGGGAGATTTTTTCCAGAATGCGGCTCAACTGACGCATACTGACAACTTCCACGGTGAATCGCATATTGGCCTGGTCGGTCTTCCTGTTCGACTGGGTGCTTACACCTATAACGTCAACCTCCTCGTTGGTGAGTATCGACGAGACGTCGCGCAGCAATCCCTTTCGATCCGACGCCACCACCCGTATATCAACCGGGTAAATCGCCTCCGCCAACTGCTCAGCCCACGCAACCTCGACCAAACGGGCGCGATCCTGTTCCTGCAGATTTTTCAGCGTGCCGCAATCGCTGCGGTGGACGCTCACGCCACGTCCACGCGTGATAAAACCCACGATGTCATCGTTGGGCACGGGTTTGCAACAGCGCGCCATGTGGGTCAACAGGTCAACTACGCCCTCCACTACCACATCACCGCTTCCTTTGGCGGCACGCTTCCTGGGGCGCCGCTGCATGGGCAGCGCATCCGTTTCCACCTCGATTTCCGGCTGCCTGCGTTCGGCGCCCATGCCGGCCACCTGAACCGGCGATATTTCACCCCGGCCGATGGCAGCCAGCAGGTCGTCCGGCTTCTTGAAATTAAATCGGTTGGCCGCTTTTTCCAGATCCGGCTTGGAGACACCCAGCCGGGCAACCTCGCGTTCGAGCCCGACCCGGCCGGCATCCAGGTGCTCCTCATACGCCTGCTGCTTGAACCAGTGGCGGATCCGGTTTCGTGCTCTGCTGGTCTTGGTGTAACCGAGATGCGGACTGAGCCAGTCGCGGCTTGGCGCACCCTCTTTAGCAGTCAGTATCTCGACCGTTTTACCGCTCTCCAGAGGCTGCGTCAGCGGGACGATACGGCCGTCGACGCGGGCACCCCGGCAACGGTGTCCGACATCGGTATGAATGGCGTAGGCAAAATCCACCGCGGTAGACCCCAACGGCAGCTCTATGACCCGTCCATGCGGCGTCAACACATAGACATTTTTCGCCTCCAGTTCTGATTTGAGCGTTTCGACAAAATCTTCAGAGACGCTGCTGTCATCTTTCAGGTCCAGCCAGTTGCGCATCAGCTGGATGCGGCGTTCGAAATCGGCATCCTGCTTGCCCGCCTCCTTGTAGCGCCAGTGCGCAGCCACCCCAAGCTCTGCATGCTCGTGCATTTCATGGGTGCGAATCTGTATCTCCACGGGTTTCTCGTCGGGACCGATCACTGCGGTGTGAATGGAGCGGTACAGGTTCGCCTTGGGGGTTGCGATATAGTCATCGAACTCCCCGGGAATATGGCGCCAGGCACCGTGAATAACACCCAGAACGGTGTAGCATTCCGCCACCGAGTCAACCAGCACCCGCAATGCACGCAGGTCGAATATCTGGTCAAAATTCAACCCCTTGCGCTTCATCTTCTTCCAGATGGAGTAGATATGCTTGGGTCGCCCGGAGATAGCCGCCTGGATGCCCAAGCGAGCGAACTCCTGTTTCAACCTGTCCATGACCGCCGCGATGAACGCCTCCCGGTCTGCCCGCTTCCCGTCCAGCCGGCGCGCGATATCCATGTACTCATCGTTATGTTGGTAGCGCAGACAGAGATCTTCCAGTTCCCATTTTATCTGCCATATACCCAGCCTGTTCGCCAGCGGCGCGTAGACGTCCTCCGTCTCTTTCGCGACCATGCGCTGCACCTCCGGTGGCTGCCCCTTCAGCCCGCGCATTTCATACAGTCGCTCCGCCAGTACGATCAATACCACGCGGATGTCGTCCGCGATGCTGAGCAGCATGCGGCGCAGATACTCGGTATGTTTGGTCTGTGAATCCGGTTGTTTCTGATCGTTGATTAAAGAGAGAGAGCCGATGCGGGCGATATCGCGCATCATGCGGCCCACGCCGGGACCAAAACTGCGCTCTAGCGTCTCCGGATCGATCTGTTCACGTTGCAGGAGATTGTGCAGCACCGCTGCCACCAGCGTCTCTCCATCCAGCCCCAGACGGAACAGAATATCAGCAACAGAAATAGCCCGTTTTAACGCGGAGTCCTGATCGCCCTTCCCGCTTTCACTCTCCTCACCGGACAATCCGATATCGCACGCCTTGCTCAGCCGCTCGATCTCTGCTTGCGAACGTTCCTTCGACACCGCCTGTAACCAGGCCTTTATCCCGGCGCTGTCGATGCGCTCATTGGCGGAGAAATGTGAAGTTACACTGACCATTATCTGTTCGAAGAGCGGTTACGGAAGCGAGTCTGCCTACTTGCTGCAAGCGCCGAACTCGGTCCGTCAATAACCTTTTACGCCGGAATCAGGCACGCGTCCGTGCAACTGTGCACGCTGTGCCCGGAGCTCTGCATCAAGTGCGCTTGCAGGAGCAATGGCGCTGAATTGTGCAGTGACAGCTTCCCGATCTGAATTGCCGTCGGGCGGGGAGACACCGAGCGTCTCTATCAGTGCACCCATTGCCGTCAGGATCCGGTATTGAGCCAAAATATAATCATAGTATGTCGTCTGGTAACTCCGCTTGGCCTGAAACACCTCGTTTTCCGTGTTTAGAAGATCCAGCAGGGTCCGCTGCCCCAACCTGAACTGCTCTGCGTAGGCGTCCCGCGTCTGCTCGGTTGCGGCGATCTGCCGCCGCAGATAGCCGAGCTGATCGCCGGTTACCTGATAGGCCGACCATGACAGCCGCATGCTCTCCACCACCTGGCGGTGAGTTCTGTTGCGGACATCTTTCGACTGATTGATCAATTCGGTGGTCTGGCGGCTGCGTGCCTGGTCTCTACCACCAGAGTAGAGATTATACCGCATGCGGAGCATGGCGGTGAGGTCGTGATCACGCCCCTCGATACCGTCCAGATCGTCGTTCCAGGTGCCGCCGAGCTCGAGATTGAACTTGGGATAAAAGCTGTTTTGTGCCGCCTCTTGCTGCGCTTTTGCCGCCGCGACATCCGCTTCCGCCGATTTCAGTGTCGGATGGTTGTCAACGCCCTTCTGAATTGCTTCATTCAGGTTTTCGGGCAATCCCGCCACTGCATCCGCCGCCGGCGCCAGCTCCCGCGGCAGATCACCCACCACCGAGATGAAACCCGACTCCGAATCCTGCAGATTTACTTGATCTGAAAGCAGACTGGATACTGCAGCGGCCCGTCTTCCGGTCACCTGTTCCAAATCGGAGCTGCGGCCGACACCCGCCCTGGTGCGCAGCCGCACCTGATCCAGGATCCTGTCATGCACCTTGAGATTAGCATTGGAGAGTGTGACCAGTTCGCGGTTCAGCAGTACCTTGAGATAGGCATCGACCGCCTGCAGTGCAATCTGCTGCGCACTGCCCTCCAAGGTGTACTCCTGCGCTCTGACCCTTGCGTCCTGCCGTGCCACCTCGCTGCTGACCGCAAATCCGTCGAACAGCATCTGGTCGATAAAGACTCCGGCCTCTTTGCGGGTCAATTCGCGCTCATTGAAACCCAGTGCCCTGGTGCTGCTGTTGTCCGAAAGTTCGTAGCCGATACCGGCGTTGATGTCGATGCTGGGCAGATAACCTGAACGTGCCTGCCGCAACTCCTGCTTGCGCGAGAGAAATTGGCTGGTCTCTGCCAACACTTCCGGATTCGTCTGCAGTGCGAGTTGCACCGCTTCGGTTAAAGTGTAGGCTGCGCTCGATCCGGCAGCGGTCAGCAATGACAGTAGCAGACAAAGAGATGTGACCTTGTTCGACATATCAGACACTCCGGGGGGTTGCTCAATCCACAGGTTGCCAAGCTTCTGTTAACAGGCGCCACCCCGGTGCCCCCCGTTCAGGTCCTGATTGGTTTCTGCGCCGGCAGCGCCGATGCGGATGCTAACATTTATTTAATGGAAACAACAATATTGCGCGTGATTTAAAAGCAAAATAGCGCGGACGTGCCGGGACCGCGGGGCCCCGGATTGCTGAGGTAATCAGACCACCAGATCCAATGCCGGACCGGCATCCACCAGCAGGGTGACACTGGCTCCGCTTGAGACTGCGTCCAGATGAGCGATGGCGCTGCCTGAGAAATTGCCGCTTCCCGAGAGATCCAGCCGCAGGTCGCCGGCAGTATCGACCTGAACGTAGGAGTCGAGGTTACCCGGAGTGACAGTGAGTCCGGTCAGCAGGTCGGAAATATCCAGTACATCCGCACCGGCCTGATAGTCGCGGATCGTATCGCTGCCGTTCTCGCCCACTTTGAAGACAAACAGATCGCTGCCGGAACCGCCAACGAGGAGATCGCTGCCCGGGCCGCCCTGCAGCGTATCATTGCTGTCCCCGCCCAACAGCGTGTCGTTGCCACCCCCGCCCAGCAGCCGGGAACCGGAACCATTGCGTCCGATCAGAATCTCGTTCGCAGTACCTCCGCTGAGCGTAGTACTGTCGAACAGATTAATGGTAACGGTGGCACTGTCGCTGCCTGATATGCCATCCTCGATGGTGTAATCGAAGGCGGGATTGGCAAATTGCGGGTTCTCAATCGAGATCCAGAGAAGATAAGCGCCGCTGTCCGTACTGACATTGACCAAGGAGTTGTCCCAGGCCGACGCCTTGAGGTAGTAAGTGCCGTCCTGCTGCACCTGATACTCCAAGTAAGAGTCGAGCGAGTCGGCGTGATAGCCGCTCGTCACCGAACCGGCGCCGCCGAGATTGACTGTGTCCGCGGGCGAATCGTCGTTCTCTGCCAGCAGATTCAAGCTGCTGTCGTAAAGTTCGAGAAACATATCCACGTCATTGTCGTCAGAACCCACGTCGCGGTCGCCGTCGTCACCCTGATCCACATCGAGAATGATGGTCTCTCCGGCCCGCAGATCCAGCTTGATCCAATCCTGGTCCCGGGTCACGCCGTTCGGATTCTGCGGATCGGAAATATCGGTGATTTTTCCGCTGAACAGCGCACTGCTCAGAGAGCCGTCCTGATACTTGATGGAAGCCCAATCCGCGGTGTCCGGTTCGCCAAAATCGCTGCGCAGAAACTCCACCGCCGTCTGTGGGCTGTTGTTGTTACTGCTGCTGCTCTCGTCAGGCTCGCTCTTTTTGGTTGCACTGCCGCCAAACTCGCCGCCCGGTACGAATGCCACCATATCGGCGCTCCAGGAGAGCGTGCCCAGGCGCGGATTATGGGCCGAGATCAGCGTCAGCGGATCGGCATCCGGATCGCTATCGTTTGCTTTCAGTACCGACGCCGGTATCAATATCGCCGATCCATCAATGACATTGGAGAGCACCAGGTCATCGACCGCAGTTGGCGGACCATTCAGATCATCGACGGTAATTGGCGGACCCCGCAGATCATTTGCCGGTTGCACCGTATTGACCGTCTGTGATGCAAGAAAGCCGCTCCGCACCGGCAATTCCGGACTGTTCGACTGGAACAGGCCGGTGGTTTCGAAGCCGCTCTCCGGTGTGACCTGCAGTCCGGTCCGTTCGATGAACGGGGGCGGATTCACTTCCGAAGAGAGATTGTCGCCGCCGCCACCGCCGCCGCCCGCTGCCGGCGCTCCCAGAATCGCCGCCGGGTCGGCGCCGGCGAGAATCGCCTGCTGCGCCGCTTCGATCGTGCTTGCCACCTCAGCCCGGTCGACGTCGACGGGACCGTAAACATCACTGTCCAGCATGACTTCGGAATTTCGCCCCAGATCGATGCGCCCACCGTTGCCGAATTCAATGCTGACACCACTGAGATCAGAGGTTAGGATCAGTTCATTGGCGAATACGCGGTCGCCCTGTTGGAGCAGCCGCTCTACGCCATTGGCGGCCACTGCTTTGACCGTGCCATAAATTGCAAAGACAACACCGACCGCGCCGGAACCGCTCTCATTGGAAGGTAAAAGGATCACCATGACTCTCTCTCATCAATCTGAGCCGAAGGAACGAATAATTGCAGTATAGAGTAAGTTTGCCGCTCGCAGCGGACATCGTCCAGCGCGCCTATCCCCTCCAGCCAGCGGCCGGTCAGATCCGGATCGGCGCAGCAGACGAGAAGCGACAACGCTCTGTTACCTTTCGCGCATGGCGCGTTCTTTGGCCCGCAGCACCGGTTTTAACAGATAATCCATTACCGTCTTCTTGCCGGTGATGATATCCACCTCCGCCAACATGCCGGGAATGGTCGGCAGTGCGCCTTCGCGTTCGCCAAGGTGGCTTTTTTCGGTCCGAACCCGCACCAGGTAGTAGCTTTCATTGTCGCCCTGCTCCTGGATGGTGTCGGCGCTGATATGCTCCAGTTTTCCCTTCAAGCCGCCGTATATCGCAAAATCATAGGCAGTGATCTTGACAATCGCCGGCTGCCCGGGATGCAGAAAGGCGATATCTTTGGGCCGGATGCGCGCTTCAACCAGCAGCGAATCCTCCAGCGGCACTATCTCCATCAGGCGCATACCGGGCTGAATTACGCCGCCGATGGTGTTGACCATGATCTGCTTGACCGTGCCCCTGACCGGCGAACGCACGATTGTGCGCCGCACCCGGTCCTCCAACGCGACGCTGCTTTCCGACAGACGCGAAAGCTCGGCGTTGATGCTGTTCAGCTCCGTGTGCGCTTCGTTGCGAAACTGCAGCTCCAACTCGGCGATGCGTTTGGCCGCCTCTTCCAGTCGGGATCTGGCGCGGGGAATCGCGAGCCGGGCGGCCTCCTGCTCTCCGGCCAGTTCATTCACCTGGCGCTCCAGCCGCAGCACTTCCACTTCCGAAATGGCGCCGGCCGCGACCAGCGGCCTGGTCATACCAAGCTCCTTGCGTGACAACGCGAGGCTGGTGGCAGCCCGCTGCTGCTTCGACTGCAGCTCCCGTATCTCCTGTTCAATCTGGTTTTTACGTTCGACCAGTATATTTCTGCCGGTATGCAACTCTGTCTGCCGGTTCTGGTAGAGCAGCAGCTCCTGCTGCACCAGCTCCGGGTAAACGCTGCCCAGCTCCCCCGGCACAGTAAATGCCTCGCCGCTGGACTCTGCCTGAAGTCGGGCCGCCTTGGCCCGCAGCGCCATCTCTCGCTGCTGGGATTCGCGCAGCGACGAGGAGAATCCGGTGTCGTCGATCTGCAGCAGCGGCTGCTCCTGCTCCACCCGATCCCCCTCGCGCACCAAGAGTTCGGTGAGAATGCCGCCCTCCAGGTTTTGCACCTCCTGGATATGGCGCGAGGGGATTACCCGGCCGCCGCCGGTGGTTACTTCGTCCAGTTCTGCCCAACCGGCCCAGGCCAGCGCCGCGCAGACGCAGGCAGCGGTCAGCCACAGAATTGAGCGCGCACCGCGCGGTGTCTGCATCAGCACGGCTGTACCGGCGTCGCTCAGGTAGCCGCCATCATCCGGGACAAATTTGACAGCCGGCTGCGGTCTGTTCTCCATCGCTGTAGCGCCGCTGACCTCTCGCATCAGCCGCTGCTCCCGACACCTCTGAGCTTACCCTGGCGCAGCGCCTCCAACACCTGCTGCTTCGGCCCGTCGGCAACCACCCTTCCCGACTCCAGCACGATCAGCCGATCGACCAGATCGAGCAGCGATGCGCGATGCGTGACCAGCAGCAAGGTTTTTCCCGCGAGAGCAGCCGCGAGTCGCCGCTTCAGCAGCTCCTCGGTGGCGTTGTCCATCGAGTTGCTCGGTTCATCCAGCAGCAGCAGCCGCGGATTGTGCAGCAGCGCTCTGGCCAGTGCGACGCTCTGCCGTTGACCGCCGGAGAGATGTTCGCCGCGCTCGCCCACCTGCATGTCAAGGCCGAGCGGGTGGTGCGCGGTAAATTCATCGACACCGGCAATTTCCACCGCCCTGAGCAGGTCGGCGGGGGCGGCATACGGCGAGCCAAGCAGGATATTTTCACGCACGCTGCCGTAGAACAGGAACAGGTCCTGGGGCACGTAACCCACACCAGCGCGCAGCTCGGCCGGATCGATCTGCCGGATATCGGTGCCGCCCAGCCGCACCGCGCCGCTGCTGGGCGCATAAAGACCCTGCGCCAGCTTCTCCAGTGTGCTCTTACCCGATCCTACCCGCCCGATCACGGCAACGCGTTCCCCCTCACCGAGCCGGAAAGAGAGGTCCGACAACACCTCGACCTCCGCTCCCGGATAGCAGAAGCCGACGTGGGAGAATTCAAGCTCGCCGGGCAGCTCCGCCCGGCTGACGTAAGTTCGCTCCCGGTCCCGCTCAACCGGCAGCGCCATCACCCGGTTGAGGCTTTCGAGTGCGGTCCTGGCCTGCAGGTAGCGCACCGACAGGTTGGCAACTTGGGAGACCGGCGCCATCACCCGCCCGGTCAGAATCACCGCAGCGATCAATCCACCCATGCTGAGACTGCCCTCGGCGATCAAGTGAACGCCCCATATCACGACCGCCACCTGCGCAAACTGCTGGAAGAAGAGCGCAACATTGACCGTAGAGGATGAGATCAACCGCGATTTCAGGCCCCACTGGGCGATGTGACCGGTCAGCTGTTCCCATTTCCGCTGCAGCGCACTCTCCGCGCCAAGGTGGCGAACGGTTTCGACCCCGGTCAACGACTCAACCAGCAGCGCCGCCTTCTGCGCCGACGCGCGGAAGGTCGCTTCCACCGACTTGCGCAGCGCCTCCTGAATAATCAACGCATAGAGGATGACCAACGGAATGCAGAGCGCCGCCACGACCACCAGCGGTCCGCCCAGGTAGCCGATCACTAACAGGAATATCACGATGAAAGGGAGATCGACCAAACCGGAGATGGTGGCCGAAGTGATGAACTCCCGGATGCTTTCAAACTCGCGCAGATTGTTGGCGAAGGCGCCTACCGACGGTGGACGCGCCTCCATGCGTATTCCCATAATCCGTTCAAAGATTGCCGCAGAGAGCAGAATATCCGACTTTTTGCCCGCCACGTCGATAAAATAGCCGCGCAGCATACGCATCAGCAGATCGAAGCAGTAGATCAGCAGGACGCCGACCGCCAGCACCCAGAGCGTCTCCACCGCGTTGTTAGGGACCACCCGGTCGTACACATTCATAATGAACAGCGGCGTGGCCAGCGCGAACAGGTTTATCAGCAGCGAGGCGACCAGTACGTCGCGGTAGATGCGCCATGAATGGAACAAGGTGCCCCAGAACCAGTGGCGCGAGCGTATCTTCAAAAGTGCGGGAGTTCGCTGATCGAACCGGTGCTGCGGCCGGGTGAAGATGGCGTAGCCGGTATAGGCTTCAGCCAGCTGCTGCAAGGGAACCTCCGCCTCTCCCGTTCCGCTCTCTGGCTGTAGCACCGACGCCCTGTCGCGCGCGAAATCCACCCCGTTGAGAATGCAGGCCTGCCCTCCCTGCAACAACAGTACCGCCGGCAGCACCAGCGCAGAGATCTTCGTCAACGGCCGCCGCACCACGCGCGCCGACAAACCCACCCGCGCGGCAGCACGGACAAAAAGCGTCGGCGTCAGGCGACCCGCTGTGAGCGGCAGCCCCGCCCGCAGCGCATCCCGGGAGATCGCCCTCCCCTCCGCTTGCATCAGTAGCACCAAACAGTCGAGCAGCGGATCGTCGACATTGGAGACGCCCTCCGGCTGATTCCAGCTGTGTGCATCCTGGGCGGTGTCTGCAGCCATGGTCATCTAGCCGGCCAAGGTTAGTTTTTCTGAATAAAACAAACCACACCCTCTTCTCATGTTACCAACGACCGAACGAAGGTTTAATACTGTTAATTCATGCCGTTATTAACGATATCTCTGCCTAACCTCAGCTCAGAGCAGATGGCTCACCAGTCCGTCCGCCAGTTTCGGTTCAAACCAAGTGGATTTCGGCGGCATGACTTCACCGGCATCGGCAACCGCCATCAGCGCTTCCATGTCGGTCGGTCGGATGGCAAACGCGACGGCCATCTCGCCGCTGTCCACCCGCGCCTGCAGGCCGTCGAGTCCACGGATACCGCCGACGAAATCGATCCGATCATCGGTCCGCTGATCGGTGATGCCGAGAATCGGCTGCAACAGTTCGTTCGCCAGGATACTGACATCCAGCAGCTGCACCGGGTCCTCCCGGGGGATGCGTGCTGCCGCCACCTGCAGACGGTACCATTGACCCGGCAGGTACATGCCAAATTCTCCGTGCATGGCTGGTCTGACGGGAGTTGCACTGAGTGCTATCGAGAAACGGCTGCCGATGCTTACCAGGAACTCCTCACGGGTGAGTCCACGCAGATCCCGTACCACCCGGTTGTAATCGAGGATCTGCACCTGATCGTGCGGAAAGATCACGGAAAGAAAATAGTCGCGCGGCGCTTCGCCCGCAGACCCGGCATCAGCGCCGCCCGCTGCCGCAACTCGTGAAGCTGCGGCTGAACGGTGATGTCCGTCCGCCACATAGAGCGCAGGCATGGCATCGAAATTCTGCATCAGCTGCTCGATCTGCCCGCGGTCCCGCAGCACCCAGAGTTGATGGCGCACACCGTCGGCAGCGGTGATATCGACTTCCGGCGGCGTGTCGGCGATACGGGCCAACAGCGAATCCACCTCTGGATGGCTGCGGTAAACCAGAAACACCGGCCCGGTCTGTGCCGCCAGTGCTTCGATCTGCCTTACCCGGTCGTCCTCTTTATTTGGCCTGGTGTATTCATGCTTTTTGATCCGGTTCTGATCGTACGCCGCCACCGATGCGGCCGCGACAACGCCGGTCTGGGTGTGACTGCCCATGGTCAGGCGATAAACATAGAAACAGTCCGCACTGTCCTGCAACAGTACCCCCTCACGGCGCATTCGAGCCATGTTCTCCGCCGCCTTGGCGTAAACCTCAGGCGCGTAGGGATCGGTTTCGGCCGGAAGATCGACTTCCGGCCGGGAGATGTGCAGAAAACTCCACGGCCTTCCCTGCACCATCCGGCGCGCCTCCTCCGCATTCATGACGTCGTATGGCGGCGCGGCAACATCAGCCGCCCTCCCCGGCGCCGGGCATAGCCCTGGAAATGGCTTGATCAATGGCATCGTAGCTCCTTAAAAACGTCTATCCACTCCTCGCAAGAGGTCTTCTTCTGGCATTCTTCCAAAACGAAAAAACCTTGTCCAAGGATATTGCGGTGCCCGGCGGCCAAATTCCACTTTAATCGGAAATCAGCTACATTACCCAAAGTAAGGGATTGACGACTAAGCTTGAGTATTGGGGCTTAGTTTACAATCTCCAACTGAATTGACGAACTGATCAGGCCATTTTTATGCCGGGTTAGATCGTCAACGAGGCATTAAGCCTTGCTGACGACTATAGGGGAGCGCTGGGTATCTCTCCTTTGAAAACCCTATGGTTTTGCTCGCGCCGCACACGGCAGGGTATTTCTGATTCAAGCAATCGCAATCGATAGCAGAGGGAACGATGCGTGCGTGGACTAATTTCCAGCAATATTGCGGGCTTGATCTGCCGAACTGAAGCGCTGTCCCATTCACCGATTAAACTTCTCCCCCGCATTCGGCGGTGCCTTCTTGTACCGGCATATTGCCCGGCCGGTGCCGCGCTGCTGATGCTCGTGCTGCTGACGCTCACGACCGGACTCAATGCCCAGGAGCGTGTGGTGCGGGTCGGCGCCTACGACAATCCCCCCAAAATCGCACTCGGCGCAGACGGCAGGGTGACGGGCTTCTGGCCCGATCTGCTGGCCGATATCGCCGCAAAAGAGGGCTGGCAGGTCGAGTATCTCCCGGGCACCTGGACCGACGGACTGCGCCGTTTGCGGGAGGGTGCCATCGAGTTGATGCCCGATGTCGCCTTCACCGACGAGCGGGCAAAACTCTACCGCTTTTCCGAACAATCGGTGCTCTCCGGCTGGACGCGGCTCTATATCCAGAAGGACAATGAGACGATCCATACGATCCGGGATCTGCAGGGAAAGCGGATAGCCGCCCTCGAGGCGAGCGTCAATCTGGAAGGCGCCGGCGGACTCCGAGAGTTAGCGCGTGACTTCGAAATCGAGGTGACCTTTATCGAGTTGAATGACTACAGCGAGGTGTTCGCGGCCATTGCAGAGGGCTACGTCGACGCCGGTATCACCAACCGGAATTTCGGCGACCTCAATGCCGACAAATATGCGGTTAAAGCCACGTCGATCATATTCCAGCCCCTCTCGATACGCTTTGCATTCCCCATGGACGGTCCCTCGACCGGATATCTTCGGGAGCGCATCGACGCTCATCTCAAAACTCAGAAAAACGACAACAACTCACCCTATTTCCGGCTGTTGGCGCACTATTTCGAGTCCAGCATCGCTGAACAGCGGGTCGAAGTGCTGCCCGCATGGTTTCGTAGCACGCTGCAGGCCACAGCCCTGGTGTTGATCGTGTTCATCGCCATGCTGGTCTATTCCCGCGTCGAGGTCAGGCGCAAAACCCGCGAGCTGCGGAGCTCGAACGAAGCGCTGGCGGCCGAAAAAGAGCGGCTGGCGGTGACACTGGCAAGCATTGGCGATGCGGTCATTGCAACCGATATCGACGGCGCAGTCCTGCTGCTGAACCGAGTTGCCGAGAAGCTGACCGGCTGGCAGCGGGAGGATGCAATCGGCCAGCCATTGGGGCGGATATTCCAGATCGAGGACGAACGCACCGGCAAACGCCGCGAAAACCCACTGGCGCGGGTCCTGAAGTCGAATCAAATCGAGGCGCTGGCCAGCCACACTGCGCTGATCGCTAAAGACAAAACCAGGCGCAGCATTGCCGACAGCTGTGCGCCGATTCGCGATGCCAAAGGTGACACGCTCGGGGTTATCCTGGTGTTCCGCGACGTGACTGCACACAGACGCACCGAAGAGGAGTTGCTCAAGGTGCGCAAACTCGAATCGCTTGGCGTGCTGGCCGGCGGCATCGCCCATGATTTCAACAATATTCTGGCATCGATTCTGGGCTACACCAGCCTCGCACTGCTCGACGATGCAGCCAGCGATAGCCAGCGCAGCCGGCTGCAGGATGTCGAGAAAGCCGCCAACCGGGCGCGCGACCTCACACAGCAGCTGCTCACCTTCTCCAAAGGCGGCGAGCCGGTCAAACAGATCGCCTCAGTCGCAGCAGTAATCCAGGACTCCGCCGATTTCGTGCTGCGCGGCGGTAAAGTACATTGCAACTACCACTTCGCCAAGGACCTGTGGTCGGCGGAGATAGATCAGGGACAGATAAGCCAGGTAATCCAGAATCTGGTCATCAACGCCGCGCAAGCAATGCCCGCCGGCGGGACCATCAACATTACCGGCGAGAATCATACCCAGGCAGTCACCAGCGCGCTCCTCACCGCAGGGAAGTATGTCAAAGTGCGGATCAGCGATCAGGGCGTCGGCATTCCCGCCGAACTTTGCCAGCGGATTTTCGACCCCTACTTCACCACCAAACAGGATGGCAGCGGTCTCGGACTGGCGATCACGCATTCGATCATCGCCCGCCACAACGGCCACATCTCGGTGGTCTCCACGCCGGGAGAAGGCGCCACCTTTACCATCGATCTGCCTGCTACCACCCGCCAGCCGCCGCCGCGTGTAGAACAGATCACACCCGTGCCCAGTAAGGCCGGGAGTAAAATCCTGGTCATGGATGACGATGAGATGATGCGCGAACTGGCAACCGAGATGCTCACGCTGGCAGGTTATCAGGTTGTGACTGCAGCAGGGGGCGATCAGGCACTGGCGCTGCATGCAAGCGCAGCGCAAGCCGGCGACCCCTTCGATCTGGTGATTCTGGATCTCACCATTCGCGGCGGCATGGGCGGCAAGGAGACGGCCGAGTCGCTACTGAAGCGAGATCCTGGCGCCCGGATTATCGTCGCCAGCGGTTACTCCAACGATCCAGTGATGGCCTATCACCACAGCTTCGGCTTCCGCGCAGCGATTTCCAAGCCTTACGATGTCGCCAGCTTATCCGCCATGGTCGCTGCGGTGCTTGCGGACCAGGATCCTGAGCCAATCAGGTAACACACTGCCTGACGACGATCGACAAACGCATAGAAGAAGCCATCTGAAACTCAACAGCGCTTTCGTGGATCGGGTTAGCGCAGCTCAACCCGGCTGACTGTCGGCGGATTTGTTCAACAATCACGGTATATTTACCGGCAACTGGTAGAGCTGCGCTTTGGTAGAGAGTGTATCTCTATTGCGTGGTCGATCGAATAGAGGATCGATCCGGCACCTTTCCGATCCGGTTTACGTTGTAACATAACAGTGTGAGCGTTTGAGCTGAGTATCCTCTGCAGGAGACAAATGGTGGATTTCAAACAGGATGCCGGAATTCTGGTTCGACTGCTGGAGCAGTACCACGAAGAGTCACGGGAAAAACAGCAGCCGGTTCTACAACTACCCAGGTTGGCCGAGCTGATCGCGCATCTCGATCTCGATCCCTTCGTCGCAAACGGCGGACTTACCGGAGCGGCGCTGGAAGCGTTTCTCCATCGCTATCTGGGTGCGACGACCCGGCTGCACCATCCCGCCTATTTCGCCCACCAGGTCGCCGTGCCGCACTACGCGGGATCGTTGGCGGCGATGGTGGACGGATTTACCAACAACCCGATGGCGATCTACGAAATGGGTCCTGCGGCGGCAGCCATCGAGTACTTCATCGTCAACTGGATGCTGGAGAAAGCGGGTTGGGTACCGATGCCACCGGTGCCGGGAGAGGGAATTCCTGGAAGTCACGGTGGCGGCGTGCTGACCCATGGCGGTTCACTGGCAAATCTCACCGCGTTGATTGCCGCCCGCACGCGGATCGCCCCCGACGTGTGGGAAACGGGTGTGCCTGACGATCTGGCGATACTTGCGCCGGCACAAGCGCACTACTCCATTGCCCGGGCTGCCGGAATTCTTGGCCTCGGGCAACGCGCGCTCTATCCGCTGGAGGTGGACGCAGCAGGCGTGGTGAGACCGGATCGGCTCCCCGCCGTGCTGCAGCGCCTCTGCGCTGATGGAAGGCGGCCGATGGCCCTGGTAGCCAATGGCTGCAGCACCGCGGTGGGACGCTATGACCCGCTGCGCGAGATCGCCGCTTTTTGCCGCGAGCACGGTATCTGGCTGCACGTCGACGGCGCACACGGCGCCAGCGCGCTGCTCTCACGCCGGCGGCGTGCGCTGCTGGCCGGGATCGAATTGGCCGATTCGCTGATCTGGGACGCCCACAAGATGCTGCGCACAGCGCCGCTTTGCGCCGCTGTGCTGGTGCGCGATCACCGCGACCTGGAAGGGGCGTTTCACCAGGAGGCAAGTTATCTGTTTCACGCCAAGCGACAGCCGGGCGTGGATCTGATCCACCGCACCGTGGAGTGCACCAAGGCGGCTTTGGGATTGCGGCTCTTTATGGTGCTGGGTGCACTCGGTGAGCGCGGGCTGGCGGACTATGTGGACCGGCAATCCGATCGCGCTCTGGAGGCGTACCGCTACTTTGAGTCACAGCCCGACTTCTCCTGCCCCGTAGCGCCACAGAGCAACATCCTCTGTTTCGCCTATCGGGATTGGAACGAAGAGCACCTGCGCATGCGCGATCAGATGATCGCTGACGGCACTTTTTACCTTTCCACCACACAGTTGAATGGACGCTGGTACCTGCGCCTGGTTTTTATGCATCCAATGTCGGGTATGAACGAAGTGGAGGCGCTGGCAAACAGGTTGCGTGAAGCCGAAAGAGGGCAGTGACTGTCCCAGATCACCTGACAGATGTCGGCCTGATAACTGGAGAGCAGTTGCAAAAATCTCCGTCAATTTTAATCGATTGACACGACCCACGCAAAAAAATAGCATAGCTCCGCATTAAAACGCCCCTGTTCGGTCTCTCAAGGAATTTCGATCTCTTCAGTTTCCGTGCCGCTGCGATATCGCGAACCGGAGGCATCTGGATGGCGTGACATCATAAGATTCAAGCCGGCCCGTACTCTCCTACGAATGCGCTCAAACTTACCGCTACCATCCTGCATGTAAGTTAAAGCACGTATTACCCTCCAAATGCTATCACGGTGCGAGGGAGCACCTTGGGAGGACAAATGTTTATCGATACCAGTGCAAGTCACTCTTCCCACCCTGCCGGAAACACCGGCGCCAAGTTGCGCAAGCTTGCGGAAACCGTCGAGCGGCTCTATTCGCGCAACGCAAGACGTTCCCTGGAGAAGATCATCTCCAAGGTGTATCCGGCAGATATTGCGAGTGTACTTTCGATCATTCCGGAAGAGCATGTTGCCGCTATCTTTCATGCCATTCCGGATACGACTTTTGCCACTGACGTGCTCACCCAGGT
Organism: Chromatiaceae bacterium; assembly: GCA_024235255.1. Lineage (GTDB taxonomy): Bacteria > Pseudomonadota > Gammaproteobacteria > Chromatiales > Chromatiaceae > HKST-UBA178. Next base: position 252,834 of record JACKMT010000004.1, on the reverse strand, counting down.
CAACGACCGGGTACAGCGGCGAATTCTGGCAGAGACGCCTGACAGCCAGTTGATCACGGTGTTGGAAAAGCTGCCGCCTGACAAGCGAACGCTGCTGATCCGCGAGCTTGAACCGGAACGCGCAGAACTTCTCCTCTCCGAGCTGGAAAAGGTGAGTCAGAAAGAGGTCGAAGCCCTGCTCAAGCACGCACCCGACACGGCGGGCGGTATAATGACCACGGACTTCTTCGATCTAACGGAGGAGACGACGGTGGATGAAGCGATCCGCGCGGTGCGCGAGCACGCCGAAGTCGAGATGGTCTACTACCTGTACGTCACCGGTACTGACCACAAATTGATGGGGGTGATCTCCATTCGGCAGCTGTTGCTCGCCAAGCCCAAGACCCCGCTGCGTGAGGTGATGAACAGCCGCATCATTTCGGTGACCACCGATGCCGATCGCGAGATCGTGGCGCAGCTGGTGGATAAGTACCGCCTGCTGGCCATACCGGTGGTGGATGCCTCCGGCTGCCTTGTGGGGATGGTAACCGTGGACGATGTGTTCGACGTACTGGAGAGCGAAACAACCGAGGACATGCTGCGCATGGCCGGCACGGACAAGTCGGAGATCCTCACCCATTCCGCGTTCCGCGTTGCCTGGATCCGCCTCCCCTGGCTGCTGGCGGCATTTATCGGAGGTTTGGCAGCAACCGGGATTATTCGCCTATTCGAAGGGGTGCTGATGGAGGTTATCGCACTCGGCGCCTTCCTTCCCGTAATCATGGGCATGGCTGGAAACGTGGGCGTGCAGACCGCGACGGTAACTGTGCGCGGACTGGCGACCGGGTCGCTCGATCTGCGCGATGTCTGGAGCGTTCTGCAGAAGGAACTCCGGGTGGGACTCATGCTGGGGTTGATTTATGGTGCCGGTCTGGGTATCTACGGCTGGTTTATGTTTGGTGATCTGAGCCTGGCGGGCGTGGTGAGCCTCACGATCTTCGGCAACATGACCGGCGCTGCGCTGCTGGCCGTCGCATTGCCGATGCTTTTTCAGCGCATCGGTACTGATCCGGCCATCGCCACCGGCCCGTTCGTGACCACCGCCATCGACGTATTCGGCGTGCTCAACTACTTTCTCATCGCGTCTGCGTTGTTGGATCTCTCCGGAGCCTGATCCCGCTGGTAAGCGTTGTCCACCAATTTTAGAAACAGCTTGTAATATCGGTTGTCAACTTCCCTCTGTCAGGGATAGTATGCGGCACGCAAAAGGAAGGGGGCGTCATACTCTATATCCGGCGCAGAGGTGCTCGGCATAGACTACTTCGATACCATGCCTGTCGCAGGGTATGTTAGTGTCAGCTCTCCGAATGCGGAATCAAGACCGGTAAAAAAAACGGGAGGAACAGCAGTATGAAATTTAGCAAGTTGGATGTTTTTGGTACTGTCATGAGCGCTCTGATGCTGGTGGTGGCGCCATTGGCCGCGGTTGCCGGCGTCGATGAACTGGCCGAGGAGTGTGACGAATGCCATGGCAAAGGCGGCAACAGCACAGAGCACAAGGATGTCCCCAGCATCGCTGGTTTTTCGGCAGTCACGATCGAGGATACCCTCAACCAATACAAAACGGGCGATCGCAAGGGCCAGAAGTACAAGGAAGATGATGGGGAAGAGACCGACATGAACAAGGAGGCCGAAGAGCTCAGCGAAGCGGACATCAAAGCGCTGGCCAAGCACTATGCCGGACAGAAGTTTGTCGCGCACAAACAGGATTTCGATGCTGCGCTGGTCAAGCAGGGTGCCAAGGTTCATGATAAAAGCTGCGAGAAATGCCACTCCGAAGGCGGTACAAACGCTGCGGACGACGCGGCCATCCTCTCCGGCCAGTGGCGCGCCTACCTGGAAAGTCAGATGAGCGACCTCCAAAGTGGTAAGCGCGATGCACCAAAAAAGATGATGAAGAAGTTCGAGAAGCTCGACGATGGCGAAATCAAAGCGCTGGTCGAGTACTACGTCAGCCAGCAGTAATTGTTACCCGCTCCTTCACAGCCGCCTTCGGGCGGCTTTTTACTGCCTGTTTACTCTTCGATGTCGCTCTATCGGTAACTCTGCAGCAGAATCCGCGTACCTGAAGTCGGGGCAGTTCAAATCACGACGCTTGGCTCCCGGCGCGGGACCTGTATCTCTGCCGCGCGATGATTGCGTTCAGTACTGCGGCTGTAAATTACGGATAAATCGTGAAGCAAAGGAAATAAGCCCACTGCAGGCAGTTCATAGAGGATGACTCAGATTGCAGGCAGCCGGTCGGCAACCGGGTTGGCAACTATCAATCTCATTCAAATTACCCCAATATTGCCGTAACTTTACTCCGCTCCTCCCTAACCCAACGTCATACCAATCGGCGGAAAATATGTCACTCATGTTTATGCTAAGAAGCAGACAGTGGGCAGAAAATGCCGGTAAACCTGCCTGGTTTATCTTCTTGTTAGGCGTACTCTGGCTCGGATTTGCCGCCGCTGTTCCTGCCGGACAAGATGCCGATCCCGATGTCGTTACCATGCGCAACGGCGATATCCACAACGGCACGATCGTCGACAAACTGCTGCGTGTGCAGACACACTATGGTGAAATCGAACTGCCCAAGGCGCTGGCGGCCCGGATTGAGCTCGGCGAACACAACTCAGCGGGCCGGGTGACCAGTCGGTTCGGCGATATTTTTCAAGGGGAGCTGATCAACCGTGAACTCACCATGGTCCGGATACTGGACACGCTGCTGCCGCTGGAACGCAGTGCGATAGCAGATATTGTCATTGCCCCGAGAAGAAACCGGGCTAAACGCTACCCGGTGCCCGACACGGTTGGCACGGTTTACGGCGATCTGTTCGGCGCCAGAATCTCCACCCGGGATATTATGTTGAAAAGCGCCGACGGTGTCGCATTGATCGGGCGTGGCGACATCCATCTGATGGACATCAATCAGCCTGAGGATGGGTCGACTGCCACCGTCCGGATCAAACTGAACAGCGGCGACTCGATCCGGGGAGAGTTGATGACCCGGAAAATTGAGCTGATCGACCGTTTTGGCAATAGGCTGGAACTGCCGGTGGGGGTTATCGGCAGTGTCGCCTTTCAGGTCAACCATCAGCAAGAGAGCAGCCCCCGCTTTAACTACCGTTCGCGTCTGCCCCCCGCGGACTATTTCAGCGACCGGATGCGCGATGGATCGGCCGGCCCCGAGATGGTTGCGCTGCGCGGCGGCGAATTCCGCCGCGGAGATCTGCAGGGGGACGGCGACAGCGACGAACAAAATCCGCAAATTGTCAAGCTGAAGCCCTTTGCCATCGGTATGTACGAGGTCACGTTTGACGAGTACGACAGGTTCAGCAGAAGCACGCGGCACGAACTGCCCGACGATCAGGGGTGGGGACGGAGCCGGCGCCCGGTTATCAACGTCTCTTGGGAGAACGCCAACGCGTTCACCGAGTGGCTCAGCCAACAGACCGGCGAGCGTTACCGCCTGCCGACCGACGCCGAGTGGGAATACGCCGCCAGGGGCGGCACCGCAACACGCTTCTGGTGGGGCGACCAGGTGAGCGAGGGAAATGCCAACTGCGCGGAGTGTAAAGGTTTGTGGGATGGTGAGAAGAGCAGCCCGGTGGGAAGCTTCGACCCCAACCCATTCGGGCTGCACGATACCGCGGGCAATGTGTTCGAATGGGTGGCGGACTGCTGGAACGACAGTTTCAGCGCTGCACCCGCAGATGGCAGCGCGCTGGATAAACCGGGCTGCGGGGTGCGGGTGATCCGCGGCGGTGCCTGGAGCTTCCCGCCGACAGAGATTCGATCGGCAAACCGCTGGCGTAATTTTCAGTCCAGGCGCAGCGACGACACCGGTTTTCGTGTCGTGCGGGAGCTGAATATGGGCCGCGACAGCCTGCGCTAACCCAGACCAACATCGCACAAAGCTTCAATCTGACCGGCAAAGCGCGGTACACTTCCGCAACGATCATGTGTGAACTCTTCTCACTCGCCAGCGAGTACCCAGCGGATGTCTCGTTCTCGCTGGACGAATTCAAACGCCACGGCGGCCTCTCCGGACCTAATAAGGACGGCTGGGGCATCGCTTTTTATGAACAAAACGATCTCCGATTGATCCGCGAGACCGATGCGGCTGCCACCAGCCCCTGCCTGGAGTTTCTGCGCCATCACGCTTACCGCAGTAAGATCATCGTCTCCCATCTGCGCCTGGCTACCAGCGGGCCGGTCGGTCTGCGCAATACGCAGCCGTTCTGCCGCGAGCTCGGAGGATCTATGCACCTGTTCGCGCACAACGGGGATTTGCTCGATATTCACCGGCTGCCGGGGTTTGGAATGGGGCACTATCGACCGGTCGGCGAGACCGATTCAGAGCTGGCATTTTGCCATCTGCTGCAGGGCTTGCAGGAGATATGGCTCGCAGCGGAACCGCCGGACCTCGAGCTGCGATACGCCGTTGTTGCCGCATTCGCGCAAAAGATACGCCCGCTGGGGCCGGCCAATTTCATCTATTCCGATGGCGATTATCTCTTTGCGCATGGCCATAAGCGCTCGCAAACCGGCAGAGAGGGTTTCCATCCACCGGGACTGCACTGGCTCTGCCGCAATTGCAGCCTGGCTTCGGAAGCAACGACGATGCATGCTGACGGCTCGGCCCTTGACGGAAAACGTCAGCAGGTGGCGCTGGTTGCCAGCGTACCACTAACCAATGAACGCTGGCTGCCGTTCGCCGAGGGTGAGCTGATTGTGTTCGGTAATGGCAGGCGGATCGCTTCTTGAGTGAGCTGTCGCTGGGCTATGAACTGCTGTTGCTGTTGTTCGCCACCGGCATGCTGGCCGGCACGCTGGATGCGGTTGCCGGCGGCGGCGGGCTCCTCACCCTGCCGGTACTGCTGGCAGTCGGTCTGGGACCCGCCGAGGCGCTTGCCACCAATAAACTGCAGGGGTCGTTCGGCACCTTCTCTTCCAGCCTCTATTTTATCCGCAACGGACTGGTCAACCCGCGCAACATGCTGTTGCCCATCATGCTGACCTTCGCCGGCTCCGCGTCCGGTACCCTGCTGGTGCAGATTTTGGACTCCGCTTTCCTGACCCGTATCATGCCGCTGTTTCTGATCGCGACAGCCCTCTATTTCTGGTTCGGGCCGAGCATCCGCAACGAAGCGCGAAAGCAGCGTATCGGTCACGGGCTGTTCGCCTTGACGGTCGGTTTAACCATTGGATTCTACGATGGTTTTTTTGGCCCCGGGGCCGGCACCTTTTTTACCCTTGGTTTTGTCACCCTACTGGGATTTAATCTGATTCAAGCTACCGCACATACAAAAATCCTAAACTTCACCAGCAATATTGCATCGCTGATTTTCTTCGCAGCGGGTGGTCATGTTGTCTGGAAAATGGGACTGGTGATGGCCGCAGGACAGTTGATTGGCGGCCGCATCGGGGCGCATCTCGTGCATCACCGGGGAACCCGCCTGATACGCCCGCTGCTTGTTGCCGTGTGCATATTGATCAGCCTGAAACTGCTGTTCGGTCCGTAGCCCGGACCCGTATACAGCTCACTGCCGGGGGGATCCCGGTTGATTCCCTTGAAACGGGTAGGGTATGCTTGTCTGCAACACGTTCCACAGTCAGCACCTCACGCTTGCGGCGTTTGCTATCTTTCAGCCACTTCCGAGTGTCAGGCTGCGGAATACCTCGCAATGGATCACATAAAACTCAAGGAGACTCGCATGCGCCAGGCGAAACACGGCGACAACGTCAAAATTCACTATGATGGAAGCCTGGACGACGGCACCCGGTTTGACAGCTCCATGGGGCGGGATCCACTGGCGTTCACACTGGGATCGGGACAGGTTATTCCAGGCTTTGACAGTGCAGTGGCAGGCATGGCCGTGGGAGAGAGAAAGTCGGTACGCATCCCCTCCGAACAGGCTTATGGCGAACACAGCGATGAGCTGGTCCAGCACCTGCCGAAAAGCGCCCTACCGGAAGGATTGGAAGTTACCGTGGGCATGCCGCTGCAGGCCAGCGGCCCGGAGGGTGAAGTGGTAAGTATGATGGTGATCGGAGTCGCCGAAGACTCGATTCAAGTGGATGCAAACCACCCGCTGGCGGGAAGAGCACTGAATTTCGACATCGAACTGGTCGCGCTCGACACTGCTGAATAGTGGTTCGACCGGATCAATCCGGCGGTAGGTTCAATGCAGTGCTTCACTGATGTTCGCTTCGAACTCGCCTGCGGAGCGCTGCTTGAACTGCTCAATCAGATCCGGACCCACCCTCTGAAAAGCGGGAATCTTTTCGGTATCTATGTTACCCAGCCGATGACCTTGGCAATGCTCGTAGCTGAGGATGTTGGCCACCTGCACGATATCGACGTAATCCACCTTCTCCCCTGGCGGTTTTCTGTCCAGCCTGTCATGGTTGGCAGCCACATCGATCATTGAGGGGTCGAAATTCCAGAAAGTGAGCATGAATTTACCCACACTCATATGCAGCGCATCTACCAGCTTATCCAGCTTTTTTTCATCGTCCAGCAGAAACTGGTGATCCTTCGCTTTTATCAATATCGGAATGGCACCCACATCGTGGATCAGACCAGCCAGCATCGCCTCATCCCGGTTGAGGTGTGTGAACTGTTCGGCCAGCAGTGCGGACTTGGTGGCAACAATGACGCTGTGTTTCCACAGCGCCTCCATCCGAGCCTGTATCGCTATGATGCCTGTGGTAAACACATCGCGCATTGCCAGGCTAAGAATGGCGTGTTTGACCGCATCCATGCCGATGCGCGTGATCGCCGCCTTGACCGACGCTACATTGCTGATTCCCCGGTATAGCGGGCTGTTCGCGTAGCGCACCAGTCGCGCCGCCATGGAGGTATCCTTACTGATCATCCTGGCGACATCGGCCATGGAGCTGCCGGCATCGTTAACCACTACCAGCGCTTCCAGAGAGAGTGCCGGCAGCGTGGGAAGTTTGATCCTGTTCTGCTGGATGTCATCCCGCAACTCCAGCGCAAAGGCTTTGGGATCGAATTTTTTCGTCTCCTCGGCTGCCGCTTGCTCTGCGTCAGGCAGCTTTCCCCAAATCTGATCTCTGTGTATCTGCAATTTCGTTCACCTTCAGCCGGCGAGCATCGATATGCTTCTACTGTTCCAATTGGGACCACCGAAAGCCGGGCGCTCCAGATCGTTCCAGAGGGTTGCAATCTGTTCGAATGAGATGGCGTTCTTCAACAACTCATTGAATTCCCGTCTGAGCACGACCAGATACTCCTTTTTCCCGATGATTTGCACCAATTCGTGCAGCGACAACGCGACACTATGCTGCTCCGCGAGCAGATCCAGTACATCTTCCAGGCTGTTTTGCCGTAGCAGGTTAACAGCGACGCTTCTGACATCGATACCGGCTTGAGGCTCGCGCTTCGCGTTGTCTAAGAAGTTCTGGTCAGCCATCGCCAGGCGGCGTTGGCGCCACTGAATCACCCCAGCCAGCGTATTCGGTGTTGCCAGTTCAGGAAACAGTCCATTGAGCACATCCAGCCGGTCGGCACACGCATCCATGGCTGACACCAGCTCGTAGCAATTTTCCATAGTTGGGGGTTCCCTAAGTTCTGATTTCAGACAAATCTATCGGCAGGCGGTCCGCAAAGCTTTAAACGGCCCGGCAATCTGAGTTGTCTCGCATGCAGCACCGGGCGGTTGTCAGCAGCAGCCCCCTGAAGCGGGCTGCTGCACGGTTTTATCGAATGGAAGCGTACTGCCGCAGCCCTCAAAAATACCGTAATGTGTGTCGGTATTTCCGAAGAAATCGAAGTAGGGATTAAAGCGCGACTCGTGCAGCATGCGGTAGCTGTTACCGCAAACCGGGAATATCCTTCCTTTTTCCAGCAGGTGGTGTTTATCCAGCTGAAAGCGGTGCTCGGCGTGTGCGATGCCCCCGCGATAGACCACCGCTTGGCCGTAATCCTCACAGTGGCTCTCCAACCCATCCAGCTTAAACAGACGGTAGGTGGCAGAGAAAAACGCGATATGCCCGATGCGCACCAGGATCTGCTGATTTTCAATAGCGAGCGGACGATCCTCAACCAGCCGCGGATCGGGAAAACCCGCCCGTTTTGCCAGATTGAGAAAATCGTTCCAGTAGAGCGCACCGCTTAGGCATTCACCGTACAGCACCTTATCCTTCACCAGCTCGGCCGGCACCCGCCGGTCGGCGTAGACATCGGAAAAATAGAGCTCGCCGCCCGGTTTCAGCAGCCGGTAGGCCTCTCTCAGCACCGCTTCCTTGTCGGGTGAGAGGTTGATAACGCAGTTAGAGACGATAATATCGAAACTATTCTCCTCCAGCCCGAGCTGATCGAGATGTTCGATATAACCTTTGCGGAACTCCACGTTGGACTTTGCGAAACCAAACTTTTGCCGGTGCCACTCCAGGTGCCGGTCGGCGACAGCCAGCTGCTCTTCGGTCATGTCCACGCCCAGTACGTAACCCTGCTCGCCCACCAGCTGGGACAACAGATAACAGTCACGTCCCGAGCCGCTGCCAAGGTCGAGTACGCGCATTCCCAGCAGCAGATCGGGCCGGACCAGGCCGCAACCGTAGTAACGCGCGGCAACCTCGGGGTGGATATTGGCAAGCAGCTGCTTCAGGTGGTGGGGTGTATCCGTTGCGGTACAGCAGGCATTGGTCTGCAAATCGCCGCTGCTCTGCAGCACCTTCCCATAGTACTCTTTCACGCTGTCATTGGTGTTCATCGATTCTCTGCCATCTCCTCGGTTGGTCAGGAGCGTGCCGCCTGACCTGGATAATGATTGGCGGCAAGCGGTTCTATCCCGCACCCTGATTTAACTTGTGCATTTGCATGTTGAGCATGCGGATGGTCGCATTCATCGCGGCAAAAACCTGGTTCGAGTGGACACCGCGGGTCTTGAACGTGCCTTGTCCGTTTTGCCAGGCAATAGTTGCTTCGGTTAGGGCGTCGGTCTTGCCGCCTTTGGGAATTCTAACTTCGAAATCGACCAGTTTCGGCAATATCACGCCGCGCCGCTTCACCACCTTTCCTATCGCGTTCATGAAGGCGTCGAAGCCGCCGTTCCCGATCCCCGCAGAGAGTTCGACATCTTCGCCGATGCGCACCCTGATGCTGACCGTGGAGTCCAGATGCAGACCCGATGTGATGGAGCAGTTGACCAGCTCGATGTAGTTGTAGTCGCGGCCTTCGAGCACCTCGGCAATGATAATCGGCAGATCGTCCAGCGTAATCGACTTTTTCGAATCTCCCAGCTCGACCACCCGCTGCAGCACCTTCTCCAGATTGTCACCCGAAAGCGAGATATCGAGCGTCTCCAGATTTTTCAGCAGTGATGCCTTGCCGCTCATCTTACCCAGCGCGTAACTGCGCTGGCGGGAAAAACGTTCAGGACTCAAATCGGTCTGATAAAGGCCGCCTTTCTTATCACCGTCGGCGTGAATGCCGCTGGTCTGGGTAAACACATCGGCACCCACTATCGGCGCATTTTCAGCCAGGCGTTTGCCGGAAAAATTCTCCACCATCTCGCTCATCCGCAGCAGATGGGTTTCGTCAATGGAGATATCCAGCCCCATGCGGTCTTTAAGATTGACCGCCACTTCGGCCAGTGAGGCGTTGCCCGCCCGCTCGCCCAGGCAGTTGATGGTGCAGTGGATGGTGGCGGCTCCCGCCCGAACGCCGGCCAGGGCGTTGGCGGTGCCGAGGCCGTAATCGTTGTGCGGGTGAAAATCGAACTCCAATCCCGGAAAGCGGCTAACCATGTCGCTGACGCCGGCGAACACCTCATCCGGGGTCATTACTCCCAGCGTATCGGGCAGCATAAACGCCCCGATGCCGGTGTTCTGCAATCTATCTACCAGTTCGTAGACATAATCCGGGCTGTCTTTATAGCCGTTGGACCAATCTTCCAGATAGAGGTTGACCTTGAGACCCTGCTTGTGGGCGTAATTAATCGTCTTGCGGAGATCCCCGACATGCTGGACCAGCGTCTTGTTGAGCTGGCGCCGGCAGTGTTTCTCGCTCCCTTTTCCCAGCAGGTTGAGGACATGGCCGCCGGCATCGGTGATCCAGTCGACGCTGCGTTTGAAATCGGCAAACCCGAGCACCTCCACGCGATCGCCCAGCCCCTTGCTGTCGGCCCACTCCACAATGTTGGCGACAGCCTCTTTTTCCCCTTCCGACACCCGCGCGGATGCCACTTCGATCCGGTCTACCTTGAGCAGCTCCAACAGCGCTTTAGCGATATTCAGCTTCTCGCCAGGCGAGAAGGAGACGCCGTGGGTCTGCTCGCCGTCGCGCAGCGTGGTATCGAGAATCTTGATCTTTTGCTTAATGTTGTTCATGGCGCCCGCTGAGTTTGCTTTGGATGAAATTTTTGATCACTGCGCTATCCGCCGCCAGTATCTCGCAGCGCGTCGCCTTCTCCATCAGACCCTGCAGCGAAGGCGGTGGCGGCGCCTCGCAACCGATAGCCCGCTTGACCGCATCGCCGAACTTGGCCGGATGCGCGGTGGCAAGACAGACCGCACCAGGAAAGTCGGCCGCCGCTCTGACCCCCACTGCGCTGTGGGGATCGAGAATGTACCCGAACTCACGATAGGTCGTCGCTATCTGCTCCAGTGTCTTCTCTTCGCCAACCGCCTCGGCGTGAAACAGCGCCGCCACCGACTCCTGTTGCTTCGCGGAGATCGACATGCGCCCGTCACGGCCCATCTGTTCCATCAAGCCGCGCACTCGCTCTGCATCCTGATCCATCAGATAATAGAGATAGCGCTCAAAGTTGGAGGAAACCTGAATATCCATGGAGGGGCTGATCGTGTGGTGCACCGCGCGTGCCTGATAGACCCCGGTGTTGACGAAACGGCTAAGAATATCATTCCGGTTGGTGGCCAGCACCAGCCGCGCCACCGGCAGGCCCATGCGCATCGCCACATAGCCGGCGAATATATCACCGAAGTTTCCGGTCGGTACCGAAAAGGTGAGCTTGCGGGAGGTGTCGCCGCCACTGACCCGGCTCCAGGCATAAAAATAGTAGACCACCTGGGCCAGAATACGCGCCCAGTTGATCGAGTTCACCGCGCCTAGGCGGTACTCCTCCTTGAACTCCAGATCGTTGAATAACGCCTTTACGATGCGCTGACCGTCGTCGAAGGTACCCTCTATCGCAATATTGTGGACATTGTCGTCGAGCACCGTCGTCATCTGCCGCTCCTGAATCGGCGAGACCCGGTTGTGTGGATGCAGTATGAAAATATCGATGCGCCGCTGCCCGCGCACGCCGTAAATAGCTGCCGATCCGGTGTCGCCCGAGGTGGCGCCGAGAATATTCAAATGCCCGCCGGAACGTTCCAGCAGCAGTTCGAACAGATTGCCGAGAAACTGCAGCGCAACATCCTTGAAGGCTGCGGTAGGGCCGTGAAACAGCTCCAATACATACTGCTCGCCCACCCTGACCAGTGGTGTCACTTCAGGGTGGAGGAATCCGCCATAGGAACGCTCAACCAGTGTGGAGAGCTGCTCGCGGCTGATGTCGTCGCCCATGTAGGGATGCATCACCTCAACCGCCAACTCCGGGAATGGCATGCCTGCCCAACGCCGCAACTCCTCTTGCCCGATCTGAGGAAAGGTCTCGGGCAGCAGTAATCCGCCATCGGTCGCCAGCCCCATGATCACAGCCTGGGAGAAGGTTATCGGGTCGACACCGCCCCTGGTACTGACATAACGCATGTCGTCTCTCCTCAATCCTGATTATTCGGATAAACCGGGCAAGTATAACAGCCTTGGTTTGCCGCTACAGCAGGGGTGAACAGCCGGCCCGGTCGACGACTCAGAGATCCTAGTAAATTTAGCTGACGATGCCTGTGCCGCTGATATTGAATATAATAACCTGCACGCCAACTGCCTCTGCTGCCGTACAAGAGCACATACTTCTATTCCGGAACCAACTAACATTCGCATCCGATGAAGCAGCTGATCAATTTCGGAAGTCGTATCCGCAAACTGCGGGAGCTACGGGGACTGACCCAGGCTGCGTTGGCAGAGAAGATGATCATCTCGCCGAGTTATCTGAACCAGATTGAAAACAACGCACGCCCGCTCAACAAGCGGGTTCTGAAAAAACTGGAACTGGCACTGGGAATCGATTTCGCGGATTGGACGGAGAGCGAAGACCGCCGTGCCGGTCAATTGCGGGTGGCGTTGAACGACCCGCTGTTTCGCGGCAGTGAAATCCCGATGCACGAGCTGCGCGATACCGTTTCAGCATCGCCTCGCACCGCGGAAAGGTTTCTGCAGCTGTTTCAGGCACATCAGCGGTTGCAGGCAGACTATCAGACCCTGGCTGAATCGATCGCCGGGGAAGAGCGTATCAAGGCGCTGCACGGCGCGCAGTTTCCCTACGAAGACGTACGTGATTTCTTCTACCGGCGCAACAATCATATCGAGGCGCTGGATCATGCCGCCGAGCAGCTCTGCCAGTCGCGGGATTTTGCCTGCGATGATATGGCGGCGGATCTGGCAGCCTATTTGGCGCAAACGCGCGGCGTAGAGGTCCGCCTGACCGACTACCAACAACAGGAGCGGCTGCAGCGGCGATACGACCCTGAAACGAAAATCCTCTATCTGGCAAAACCCTCACCCCCGTCGCGCCGGGCATTTCAGATGGCAAACCAGATCGCACTGCTTGCGCATGGACAGCTTATCGACAGGGAGATCGAAGGCGCCGATCTGGCAAGCACTGCGGCGCGCGCGCTCTGCCGGCTGGCGCTCGCCAACTACTTCGCCGGCGCCATGCTGATGCCTTATACGCGATTTCTGGAGGATGCCAAACGGCTGCGTTACGACATCGAACGCTTAAGCGGCCTCTACAGCACCAGCTTCGAGCAGGTGTGCCATCGCCTGAGCACCCTGCAACGCCCGCATAATAAAGGCGTCCCCTTCTATTTCATCCGGGTCGACATGGCCGGTAACATTTCCAAACGCCAGAGCGCCACCAGCTTTCATTTTGCCCGCCTTGGCGGCGTCTGCCCATTATGGAACATCCATGCCGCCTTCTCCTCTCCCGGCAACCTGCTTACCCAGCTTGCCAGGATGCCGGACGGAAAAACTTACCTCTGCCTGGCGCGCACCATTTATGAAAGCGGCGGCAGTTACCTGCGGCCACAGCGAAAGTTTGCCATCGGTCTGGGGTGCGAGATCGATCATGCCCACAAGCTGGTCTACAGCACCGGACTTGATCTGGACGATCCGGATGCAGTCGAACCCATCGGTGTCAGCTGCCGGGTATGCGACCGGCCCGACTGTTCCCAGCGCGCCTTTCCGCCGCTATCCAGGCGGCTGCAAATTGATGAGAATAGGCGTAGCCTTTTTCCCTACGCATTCGAAGGTTCGGAATGATGAGTGGATTGTGACATGCATGAGTTTCCCATTGACCCCGACAACACACTGATCACAAGACAGTATGCGCTGGTTTACACGCCAAACAGCAAGCGCTCCCGCTTTCCGGAAAACTGCGTGCAGATCGTCGAGTCACTGGAGCAGGCGATGGCCGGTGCCGACGCTAAGCGTAAACTGCGTCCAGCCCTGGTTTACGGCCCGTCCCGCTCCTCCGAGGGATTACGTCTCTACTACCTGGTTGAGTGGTTATCGTTTTGATGAATTACCTGCGTGGACTCCTGTCGGCCTGGCTGACACTGACCCTGGTACTCAGTGGTTGCGCCTTCCAAGAACGGGATGCGGCGACAATCGATGCACCTGCCGCTGGTACGAGTGAGCTGAAAATTCCTGCGCCGCAGGAGAGTGAGGAAGCGGTATTGCGCAGCAGACTCGCCAGCCGGTCCCGGGAAGTCGGACAGTTGCGGTTGCAGTTGCTGGCCAAACAGGCAGAGATCAACCAGCTGCTCGCTTCTCATGAGCGGGCACTGCAGGATGCGCTGCGCGCCAACGCCAGAGTGCGCGGCAATAACAGTAAGGCAGAAACAGTCGCGGCAATTGCTGAGGCCGCCCTGTTGATCAAAAACGCTAGGGAGTCTGCCCGCGACGATCAGCAGCAAGCGCTCGACCAGGCGGAAAAACTGCTGGAATCAGGTAGAAGCGAGATGTTGGCAGGCAACCTGGATGCCGCTTCCTACCTGGCGGTTAAAGCATTGGGCCTAGCGCAGGTGCCGGATTATCCACCGGCTAATCAGTCGGCCATGGCAGAGACCCTGTTTACGCTTCCCATCGACATGGTTGTCAAAAAACAGAGTAATGTGCGTGCAATGCCGGGGATCGGTTACAGTGTCCTGTTTCAGCTCGCCAAAGGGGTCAGAGTCAAGGCGCTGGGTTACAGTGACCTCTGGATCCGGATTCTTACCGAGGATAAGAGCGAGGGGTGGATCTACTACAATCTGCTGGAAACGATTGCACCCGGCGCTGCAGCACAGTGACCGGGCTTGAACGCACTTAATCAGATCGCCCGCCCGGCAGGGCGAGCATTTTATCGATCTGATTGATTCCAGCCGACAATACCTGGTTCCGGCCTCGCTGTTTGGCCAGATACAGGCTCTGATCCGCGCGCTGCATCAGAGTCGCAGGCGTATCTTCCCAGCCATCGCGCACGCTGGCGACACCAATGCTGACGGTAAAACGGATTATCCTTCCTGCAAAAAGCAGTTCGGTCTGTTCGGCAACCGAGCGAATCCGTTCCGCCGTCTCCAGCGCCTGCTGTTCACCGGCCTGTTCCAGAATGACCAGAAACTCCTCCCCGCCGTAGCGCCCGGCAACATCTATATTCCGCAGCACACTGCGGAATATGAAGCCGATCTGCTGGAGCGCGGCATCGCCCGCGGGATGTCCCAGCCGGTCATTGATCTGTTTGAAATGATCGACATCGATCATCAATATCGAGAACAGGGTGCTGTTGCGCCGGTGACGGGAAAACTGCAGAGACAGCGTGTCCATTATGTGCTTTCTGTTGTACAGACCGGTCAAAGAGTCGGTAATGGATATTTTTTCCAGCTTCTCCCTGCCGACTCGAAGCCGTCTGACCATATCGTTGAAGATGGTGATAGTGAATCCAAGTTCATCCCGGTTATCGGTCTCCAGGTGAACATCGAGGTCGCCCTTCGCCACTGCCGCTGCCGCCCGGTTAAGCTTCGCCAGCGGCAACAAAATGCTTTGCGAGACCAGATAAGCAAGCAGACCAAAACCTGCCAGCAATATTAAAATCAGCAGCAGTGCAAGGTCGTGCAGCCGGTCCACTTCGGCAAAAACGCTTTGGTAGGGTTGCTCAACCACCAGGCGCCAGGGAACCTGCGGCAGGGAAAACGATCTGCTGATAACATCTACCCCTCTATAGTTCCCATGACTTGCGAGTCTTTTACGTACAGCGCTGTCTTCGGGTTGATATCCCAGCGTCAACCCAACAGCCTGCTGATGCTTCCAGGAGAGGCTGGACAACACTATCTCGCCGCTGTTGCGCACCAGCAGCAACTCCGACTCCAAATCCGCGGAACTCTCCAGAACAGTGTTCAGCCTCGCCATCGGGACTTCCGCGACCAGCAGACCCAGCACTTCCGCAGCAGCGGAAACGATAGGCACACCCAGACTCACAACAGGCGTCGGCGATGCTTTTCCGGCGAGAAGTTCGGAGATCAGTGTCCGGTCAGGTTCCAACCGATCAACCCAGCCAGATTCGATTCCGGTTGGTGTCTGCAGCGGAGGAAATTGGGCAACCGTTTCTCCAGACATTTCCAACACCAGTAATCGGTGGTACTCCGGCACCTGATTCTGAACCAGCTGCAGAAATTCACTGAGTTGCTGCTCTGCTTCCAGCCGGTCACGCTTTTGACCGGCCGTTTCGGCTGTTGACCACCGCCGATATCGGTCCAGATTTTCAACTAACACAAAGGAGCCGGAAAACACCCTCAGGCCGTCGAATTTCTCCTCCAGCCAGGCATCTACTCCCCGGCGGGCCCGTTCAAGCCCGCTGGCAAGCTCCTGAGCAGCTTTGGCATGCAGAACCTCGTGTGTCTGGTAATAGGAGATCCATCCCAAAAGCAGGGATGGAACCAGTGTCGCAAAAATTGCGACGATCAGAATTCTCTTCCTGATAGTAAAAAATTTTGCCGCTTTCCGAAGCCGTTTCGCCATCTGATTCCTGCGTTGTTTTACCCATCCATTCCGATCTTAGGTTTAGCATAGCGGCGTTTAAAAAACTCCGACGAAGTTCGATTTACCGATGCGAACCGGTCTCGAATAGCGTATCTGGAAACTGAGTCTCAGTGCCTCAACAGCTATCTGGAGGTGTGTTTACCTGATCGTTCGGACGGCCCTGAACTGCGCGAGAAATTCCTGGTAGCTTTTTTCGTTGCTTGCTGCCCGACCGGCTGTTTGGCCGGAACCAGATGGCGGCTGCTCTGACCGATCAGATCCGTACGCCCCATCGTTTTCAGTGCCTCTCTGATAAGCGGCCAGTTGTCCGGATCGTGATAACGCAGAAAAGCCTTGTGCAGGCGGCGTTGACGCAGACCACTGGGTACAGCGACCAATGCACTCTTGCGAACGATCTTCCGCAGCGGATTGCGTCCGGTATGATACATAGCCGACGCAAGCGCGAGCGGTGTGGGAAGAAAGGCCTGCACCTGATCCGGCCGGAAACCGTTCTCTTTCAGCCACAGCGCAAGATTGAGCATATCGCGGTCACTGGTGCCCGGGTGGGCAGCGATGAAATAGGGGATCAGATACTGGGTTTTGCCCGCCTCCCGCGAAAAGCGGTCGAACATCCGCTTGAAGCGCTCATACGCGCCGATGCCGGGTTTCATCATCAGCTCCAGCGGCGCCTGCTCGGTGTGTTCCGGAGCGATCTTCAGATATCCGCCGACATGATGGGTAACCAGCTCCCTGACATACTCCGGATCCCGCACTGCCAGGTCATAACGCAGGCCCGATGAGATGTTCACCATTTTTATACCGGGAACTGCGCGCGCGCGCCGGTAGAGCCGGGTCAGATGACTATGATCGGTGCCCAGGTTGTTACAGATCTCGGGGTAGACGCAGGAGAGGCGCCGACAGGCTTTTTCAATCTTCTCGTCTTTGCAGCTCAGACGGTACATGTTGGCGGTGGGTCCGCCCAGATCGGAGATGACGCCGGTAAATCCCGGTGCAGAATCGCGTATGGTCTCGATTTCACGCACCACCGACGCCTCGGAGCGGCTTTGAATGATACGGCCTTCGTGTTCGGTGATGGAGCAGAACGTGCAGCCGCCGAAACAGCCGCGCATTATCGGGATGGAAAAGCGGATCATCTCCCATGCCGCTATCTTTTCGTTGTGATAAACCGGATGAGGCATGCGTGTATAAGGAAACTCATACAACCGATCCAGCTCCGGTGTCGTAAGCGGAATGGGTGGCGGATTGAGCCAGAGATCGCGCGTGCCATGGCGCTGCACCAGCGCCCGGGCGTTGCCTGGATTGGTCTCCAGATGAAACACCCGCGACGCATGTGCGTATAGCACCGGGTCATCCGCAACCTGCTCGAATGCAGGCAGACGGATCACACTCGTCGCACGATCCAGTTGCCGGGGGCGCTTAGCGAAAGCTACGACAGCGCCTCCCGTTCCCGCATTGACAGCGCAGTCGCCTTGCCAGGCATAGGGATCAGGATGCGCATCCACCGAACCCGGTTCGTCAATGCGGGTCGAATCTATTTCGGTCCAACCTTCCGGCAACGTCTGCCGCATCACCGCGGTACCACGAATATCGCCGATCTCCGCAACCGATTCCCCTGCTGCCAGACGGTGCGCCAATTCGACCACAGCGCGTTCGGCGTTGCCGTAGATCAACAGATCCGCTTTGGAGTCGGGCAAAATGGAACGGCGCACCTTATCCGACCAGTAGTCGTAGTGGGCGATGCGACGCAGGCTCGCCTCAATACCGCCGATGACTACCGGCACACCACTGAAGGC
This sequence comes from Chromatiaceae bacterium, assembly GCA_024235255.1. Lineage (GTDB taxonomy): Bacteria > Pseudomonadota > Gammaproteobacteria > Chromatiales > Chromatiaceae > HKST-UBA178. Next base: position 234,846 of record JACKMT010000004.1, on the reverse strand, counting down.
TTCGCGGACGCGCTGCGCGTAGACGATCACCGAGCGGTCTGGCCGTCTGCCGCCTTGCTCCCCCGGTGTGTAGGCATCATTCGAACGAATTCGCCGCTCCGCAGTGTAACGGTTAACCATCGAATCCATGTTGCCGGCAGTAATGCCAAAGAACAGATTGGGCCTGCCGAGCTGCCTGAATGGCTCCGCCGAATGCCAGTCGGGTTGCGCGATAACGCCTACCCGGAAGCCCTGGGATTCGAGCAACCGGCCGATCAGCGCCATACCGAAACTGGGATGATCGACATAAGCATCGCCGCTGACGATGATAATGTCGCAGCTCTCCCAGCCGAGACGATCCATCTCCTTGCGCGACATCGGCAGCACCGGCGCAGAGCCGAAACTCTCCGCCCAGTAGCGGCGATAAGAGAAAATATCCTTGGTGGATTGCATGGCAAGGAGTCTGCTCATAAATGAGGAGGGATGTTTGAGCAGAGTCTAACACCAGCTCACACAGCTTATCCAGACGCCCGCTTCTCCAACTGGATCAGAGGTGGATAGCAGGGTCCGAACAGGGTCTAAGTGGCATTGTATCCCGGTTTGCTGTTCTCAGGGAGCCAACCCGCTTGGGCCAGGCGCTTGGTAGAGCATCTGCCGGAGTATTGCCATGTCGGCGAAATTCACAATGCCGTTGCCATCCAGATCAATATTCTGATTCACCTGATAGAAGGCGTTCCGCATGATGATGAAGTCGTTGAAATTCACTACCAGATTATTGTCGTAGTCGGGATCGCAGCTGTTACCATAGCCGTCATTGTCGGTATCGGTCTGAGCTGGGTTGCTGCGCAGAGTGCAGTTGTCGAAGTTGTCCGGGATGCCGTCATCGTCGCTGTCCACTTCGATCCGCCAAGCCAGTGCATAGTCCCAAAGAAACGCCCCGCCCGATTCATTCGCCTGAACCCGCAGGAGGTAACGGCGATTGCTCTCCAATGCGCTCCAGATGTGCTCGCTGTTCTCAATACGGCTCGAGGAGTGAGCCACTAACAGTGCTTCCGAGCCGGTAATATCATAAAGCAGAAGATCCAAATCGTGCAGTGTGGCCAATCCGGTAAAGGCGTTATTGTCACCGGAGTCTATCTGGATATTCCACACCAGAGAGGCATTAATACGACTATTGCCGGGACCGGTGCTGAATTGATATGTCGCTCTTCCGTTGGAGTTATTCAGGCCACCGAACCTGGGATCGTAGTCAAATCCAGAGAGATTGATTGCACCGCTGGTGGCAGGCTTATCTTCAATACTGTTCTGCTCACCGGCATCAAGAATGTGGTAACTGTTAAAGATATTGAGTTGACCGGCGCCGAAACGGCGATCAAGTCCGTTGTCCGTCTGGTTCTCCGCCGTCTGCCTGTAGTCGGTTATATCAAAACCGGTGCTGTTCCCGGTCGACCGGTCGGCACCGGCCATCAGTACAGCCTTGATTACCTCGCTTCTGCTGGCGTTGAATATCTGCATATTGCGCCGATTGTATTTTGACGAAAACTCGGGATCGCTGCTGAGTTCGACGCTGTTCTGTCCGTGCTCCGCCAGAAGTACACTGGCCGCCGCCACCACAGGCGCAGCGGCACTGGTGGTACCCTGTGGAACCACAAGGTCTGGCTTGGTTCGTCCGGCCGAATAAATTTCGTCAACGAAGCCGGAACCTAAACCGTGCCTGCCATCGGTTCGGCCCACCGCTAGTGCGTTGTAAGCGCCAGCCAGCAGCGGCGGATTTGTAGCACCATTGCTCAGTCCAACCACCTGTATGAACTCGTCTCTGTCGATCAGCCAGTCCAACCGGCGTAACAGATCTCCCGCCCGGGTATTGTCGGTATTTCCGATCCAGCTGTGGTTAGCCACGCGACTGGCTGTACTGCGCGGCGCCAGATCACCCATGCCGCCAAGCAGCAACCCCGAATCTATCCAATGGTCGGCCAGATAGCTTTCCACCCATTCTATGCCCGACGATATCGAGGCATTATTGCCGTAGAACAGTGCTCCCACCGAAGTGGCATGACCCGAATAGAGCGATGGAACCGGAGTGCTGCTGTTAAACAGGGTTTTGCCTACTAAATCAGGATGAGCAGGATTTGGCACCCAAGTGGCGACCGCCTGACTCGCATCACCACCTTCCGGCGTTGTCATCACCTTTGCCTCGGTATGGGTCACCACTATGGATCTGCCGAACGGAATCCCGTTGCCCAATTCTGCCTGCAAAGCAGTAAAACCAATATCAGACTTATAATCTGCCCAGGTTGTTGTGGGAGTGATGATCGGCATGACTATCCAAACCAGGGAGATCAGTACCGATTTCGCGCCTTCCCTCAGGTACCGGGTAGAACGACAGGCTGCCCACACCTTGCCGCCACGCTGCCTCGGATGTATCCCTTGAGGGGAAGCCGATTCGTTTTCGGTCAAACGTACACCAACCACTTCATTTTTATTTATGGATTGCATTGCTAATACCTGGTTCGAAACGGATGACCTTTCGCGTATACTGTGACACAGTTCACAGCATAGCGCTTTCTCAATTACCTTCCAAATGATCTGGATTCCCATGTTAACTGCCTGCTGCAGCGACAGCGGCCGGCTGCACGACAAACTTTAGAACTCTTCGGGGAAATTTCAGTCATGGGAAAAATATTCGGAAAAACAAACCGATTAACCCGCGTTATTCAACTATTTGACAGGCGCTGATCGAGGGTGCTAGATAACGATCCTGGAGATAGAAATCAGGTTGCATTCGTATAAATTTACAAACTCAGTCGGGAGGAATGGAAGCATGAAAATGAAAGCAGTTGTCGTATTGAGTACCCTGGTAACAGCTGGAGTCGGTAATTTGTCTATCCCTGATACGGCCATAGCGGGAGGCCCGTTCAACATGATGAATCCGTCCAGGATGATGAACCCTTCCAGATGGTTCGGCAACAACCGGAATTACGACGACGACTATTACTACGATGACCGCTACTACGGTGGACCGGGGTATGGCTATGGCGCACCCGGTTACGCTGTTCCGGGATATGGGTACGGTGCTCCCGGATACGGCTATGGTGCTCCCGCGTACGGTTACGGCGCACCGCAACAACCGGCGCCGGCCGCACCCAACGGAGGGGATTCTAACGCCAAGATAAAGGCACTGGAGGAGCGAATCCAGCAGCTGGAGTCGAGTCAAGCACCGACAGCGCCGGCTTACGACGCAGGGCGTTATACAACACCTGCTCCGCAGTCAACGCCTTACTCGATGCCGCCAGCCAGTGGCGGCTATACACCAACGCCTGGGAGTAATTTCAGACCAACCAACTGAAACCGCTCCGTCCTTAAAGCCCGTATCTGTCGATGCGGGCTTTTTATTACCTATCTATCGAACATACCCGCCCTCTAAGCATCTGCAACGCTAAAGATTAAGCGGCAGGTGCCGAACTCTGTTGCAATTCATCTTTCTCGCATCTCTCCGCACTACTAAGGAGTCGCCATGACCAGTTTCATTCAGTCTGTTGACGCACGTACCCAGTTGGCAGGCACCAACAGGCTAGAAGTGCTGCTTTTTAGTCTTGGAAACGATACCGAAACCGGGCGGGAAGAGGTCTTTGGCATAAACGTATTCAAGGTTCGGGAAGTGATGCATGTACCGGTCATTACGCATGCGCCCGATATGCCGGAGGCAGTCGAGGGCATGGTCAGCCTGCGGGGAACCATGGTGCCAGTGATCAATCTGCAGAAGTTTTGCGGCGTTCGCACGACCAGCAAGCCGAAAATCTTGATGATCACTGAGTACAACAAGCACATTCAGGGCTTTTTGGTCGATTCTGTAGACATGATCGAGCGGCTAAATTGGGATGAGATAAAGGCTCCGCCTCAGATGCTGACCAGCCGATTGGGTGGATTGGTAACCGCCGTAGCCGAACTGAACAACGGCAATCTGGTCATGATCATGGACGTGGAAAAAGTACTGGCGGAGACTGCAGGTTTCTATGACAACGAGTCGTTCTATGAAGGTATAGAGCCACTTGGCAACAACGACATAACCGTACTTTTCGCCGACGACTCCAGTGTCGCCCGTAACCAGATCAAAAAAACGCTCGAGAAAATGGGGGTCAAATACATTAGCACCATTAACGGCATGGAAGCATGGAAACTTCTGACCAGCCTAACGGATCAGGCGGAGGCCAGCGGCATAAATATCGCCGATAAAATTCAACTGATACTGACAGATGTTGAGATGCCGGAAATGGATGGCTATGTATTGACACGACGTATCAAGGAAGATCCAAGATTCGCTAAAATTCCAGTGATCATGCACTCTTCGTTAACCGCAGACGCCAACCAGAACTTGGGAAAAGGTGTTGGTGCGGATGCTTATGTGCCAAAATTCCAGCCACACGAACTGTCGCACACCCTCTCGAAGTTGCTGGACAAAGTCAAAGGAAAAGGCCAATAGGCTGTAAGCGCTAAAAGAGGCGTAGCAACCGTTCTATTTTTTATGCCTTGAGCCATGTTGAGAGCGGCCTGGAAGGCCGCCAGAAACGAAAATGGCTAAATTTGTTGTAGCGAAACACCCGCCCATCACAAGGATATAGCCAAAGTTCATTCTGCCGGTCATGCATTAATTCATCCAGCCGTAGTTCCAGCCACCTGCCAAATTCACCAACCTTTTCTGCCCAGTCACAGGTATCCGCCCGCCACACCGGGCGCTGGAGCTCAGGGTATACGACAAGGCTGGCTCCGGCCGTTGGCAATAACTGTTTGTTACACTCATGAATTCCGTGCAACGGTGTAGCCGTGCATTGCGCCAATCCAGCCGTCAGCGAGTCATTGCCGAATATGCGCCGGTATTGCGACGAAACAGGCTCCGGTGAATAGCCGAAACCGGAGAACCAGAGTCCACTAACCGGCATTTTGCCCGCTGCCTCCCGCAGCCGATTAACCTCAGTATCGAAGAACAGCATCTGAACTTCGTTGAGCAGCCTGTGCCAACGCAGGCGATCCTTTCCCTGGGGCAGGAACAGATCCATGCTCCGCCCGAACACATCGCCCAGGCTGTGACTGCTGATCGCTGTCGGCCCGTCAGGGGATATATACCAGCAGTAGGGATCGTCAGCTTCCACCAACCACCCTTCGGATTCAAAGTGGTTGATGAAAAGTCCGGCCAGCGCATTCAGTTCATCGGTGCTGACGTCCAAGTCCCGGCAATCATACAGCAGCAGCCGCCTCTGATCGGGGCGCAAACAGACCGGCTCCGCCTGCAACCAGAGACGTTTATCTATGTTGCGCGTGCCCGCCCGGCGCAGCGCAGCAAGCGGAAAATTACCATGTTCGTTTTGTTCAATGCCAAACAGCTGACAAAGCGTCGACTCCAAGTCGTATCCGGGGACCCGATCCATATCGGCTCTGTTCAGAAAACGCTGCACAGTGGCTTGAGCTAGCGGTGGAGAGAGCTGATCGATTCCCGGCATTGATGCTGCCAGGCCAGGCACCAGAATATGCAGCGAGGTGTGTGACATTACCGTACTACCTCGTCGCAGTCAGCAGATTGTACCGACTGGATTGGTGAAACTCACCCTGCCAGATGTTCTACACGAATATAGACCACCTTGCCGGTCACCGAGTCGAGTTGCTCGATCAGCGCTATCGCTTGCATCATATCGCCCTCTCGCACCCGCCGTGTCAACAGAATCAGGGATATCTCCACGCCTCCCATGGCTGGCTCCTTCTGCTGAATCGCCTCGATGCTGATACCGGCATCGCCGAGAATACCCGCGATCCGGGCCATGACACCCGGTTCGTCGACCACCGTGAGCCGGAGGTAAAAAGCCGTCTCGACTGCATCCATAGGCAGGATCGGCAGATCCGACAGTTCACCGGGATGGAATGCAAGGTGAGGGACGCGGTTTTCCGGGTCGGTGGTCAAGGCACGAACCACATCGACCAGATCGGCCACCACCGCCGATGCGGTCGGCTCCGCGCCGGCACCTGCACCGTAATAGAGGGTCGGCCCAACTGCATCACCTTTGACCAACACCGCATTCATGACGCCATTGACATTGGCCAACAAGCGGCGTTCGGGCACCAGCGTGGGATGAACCCGCATCTCCACGCCATTATCCGTCCGGCGCGTGATACCCAGGTGCTTTATCCGGTAGCCCAGCGCCTCCGCATGATTTACATCCTGGGGTTCTATCCGGGTTATCCCTTCGGTGTAGGTCTTGTCGAACTGCAGTGGAATACCGAACGCAATCGACGCCAGGATGGTGAGCTTGTGCGCAGCATCTATTCCTTCCACGTCAAACGTGGGATCAGCTTCAGCGTAACCCAACGCTTGCGCTTCAGCCAGCACATCGGCAAACGCCCGGCCCTTTTCGCGCATTTCGGTCAGAATAAAGTTGCCGGTGCCGTTGATGATGCCCGCCACCCACTGGATGCAATTAGCGGCGAGACCCTCGCGCATCGCCTTGATGATCGGGATGCCACCCGCCACCGCAGCTTCAAACGCAACGGTTACCCCCTGTTCCTGCGCCGCTTTGAAAATCTCATTGCCGTGCAGAGCGATCAACGCTTTATTGGCGGTCACCACATGTTTGCCGTTTTGAATAGCCCGCAGCACCAGCTCTTTGGCCGGGGAGTAGCCGCCGATCAGTTCGACGATGATCTCCAGGTCTGGATTGTCGACGACTGCAAAGGCATCGTTGCAGACGTTGATGCGTCCGATCTCAGGAATCGACGCTGCATTGTATTCACGTGCTGCCGCGTGGGTGATCTGGATTCCCCGCCCTGCCCTTCGGGCGATCTCTTCGGCATTTCTCATCAGCACATTGACGGTGCCGCCACCGACCGTGCCCAGTCCCAACAGACCTACTTTGACCGGTTCCAAACCTGTTCTCCTGACATAGTTAAATTTACCCGTCTGCGAATGCCGCTCAGGTTCCTGCCTTCGCATCGAGACGCATCATATCGCGGATGCCGCGAACCGCCTGCCGGGTTCGATGCTCGTTCTCTATCAATCCAAAGCGGATATGATCGTCGCCATATTCGCCAAATCCGATGCCGGGAGAGACGGCCACCTTGGCGTCCGCAAGCAGCTTCTTGGAAAATTCCAACGAACCCATGGCGCGGTACTGCTCAGGAATTTGCGCCCATAAAAACATAGTGGCTTTGGGCTTTACGATCGGCCATCCGGCGGAAAGCAGTCCGTCGCACAGCACGTCCCGACGGCGCTGATACATTCTGCTGATATCGACGAGGCAATCCTGGGGACCATCCAGAGCCGTTATCGCGGCGATCTGAATCGGTGTAAACATGCCGTAATCCAAGTAGGACTTCATGCGCGCCAGGGCCGCAACCAGGGTCTTGTTGCCACACATGAAGCCCACTCGCCAACCGGGCATGTTGTAGCTTTTTGACAGCGAAAAGAACTCGACCGCCACTTCATCGGCACCGGGTACCTGAAGGATCGAAGGTGCGACATAACCATCGAATACGATATCCGCGTAAGCCAGGTCGTGAACGACCCAGATATTGTGCTCACGCGCGATCTCCACCACCTTCTCGAAAAACTCCAGCTCCACGCACTGGGTGGTGGGATTGGCCGGAAAATTCAACACCAGCATCTTCGGACGCGGCCAGGAGTCGTGAATGGCCTCTTCCAGCTTAGCGAAGAAATCCACTCCGGGTACCATCGGTACATGGCGAATATCGGCGCCGGCAATGACGAAACCGTAAGGGTGGATCGGATAGGAGGGATTGGGGACCAACACCGAGTCACCCGGGCCGACACAGGCCAGTGCGAGATGCGCCAGCCCCTCTTTGGAACCGATGGTAACGATTGCCTGAGACTCCGGATCCAGCTTGACATCGAAACGCCGCTGGTACCATTTGCAGATAGCCGCCCGCAGACGCGGAATTCCACGGGACATCGAGTAGCGATGCGTATCCTTGCGCTGCGCGGCTTCCACCAACTTGTCAACGATATGCGCGGGCGTTGCCTGATCCGGATTGCCCATACCGAAATCAATGATATCCTCCCCGCGTGCTCGTGCTGCCGCTTTCAACTCATTTACGATGTTGAAAACATAGGGCGGCAAGCGCTTGATTCTGCGAAACTCTTCCATTTCTGGCGTGGACACGGGGAACCTCGTTAAGATTGCGGGAAAAAACGATAAAATTAACCGACTGGAGATCGGAATGTCAAAATAATTAGTGTCAAGTAGTCTCTTTGCCCCTTTACCCCCTTAATCGACAACTGCTATCTTGCAACTATGAAATTCTCGCTTGCCGATCCGGGTGACGGATACACCATACACGCCTACAGCAGCACTGAACTGGTAGTCGGTGAAATGCGCTTCAGCAACAGTATCATCATTCTGCCCGAACGGGTCATTGCCGATTGGCGTCCACGTACCACTGAGCAACTGCAGGCATCAGACTTCGAAATACTACTTGGGTTGCAGCCGGATCTGGTGCTACTGGGAACCGGGGAGCATCAGCAGTTTCCCCCTCCCGACCGCTATAGCTGCCTGACCGTTGCGGGTATCGGCCTGGAGATCATGACGACGCCGGCAGCCTGCCGTACGTACAATATCCTGGTATCCGAGGGCCGCAGGGCTGCAGCTGCGCTAATCCTGTAACGCCTCCTCTTCAACCACCTGCACCCCCGGGTTTGGATATTTGAGTACAATGCTATCCGGCAGCTTGTGCAGCGCAGCTTGATGCAGCACATCGGACTCCATCAGAATCAGCACCAGTACAGTGACCATAATCGGTAGTATCCCAAAGCCGCCGATCAGCGCGTATACCGCCTCTTTCATCAGATTAAGTTGCGAGTATGCTACCCAGCCCAATGCGGAAACAGTCACTGCAAGCGTCAGCATGACAATAAATATGCGGCTGCGGCCCGCGCATATCTGCCAATGGCACATGACAAACCAGCTATCCCGCTGCCGGGAACGGCGAGCCCGCCATAGTGTGTATACCAACAGCGTAACCGAAAGCAGCGGCACCAGCGCCAGTGGCTGCCAGTAGGTCTTGGCCAGGCCGAGTGCGGCGATAAACCAGAGAATATGATTTCCAATCAAGTTGGTGAGGAAAATCTCGTGCGGAATCTTGGCACGCTTGCTCTCTTCATCGCTAATCTGGAATTTCATGGAGATGTGGACCGGAACACCGAAGCACTGATATTGGATAGTAGGTGAAGCCTACCAGAAACGCCGATGTGCCGCTGCTCTGTCGAGCGTCAATCAATCAGACTTAACTGCGCCACTCCCGGCAGACAACTTCCGGTAACAACTCACTTTTTGCAAAGCAGGTTGCTCGCACCAATCAGCCATCAGGTGTCGAGGCGCTGTTTTTCTTCTCCTGATTCTTCGCGTAGAAGTAGACGATCAGATTTTTCGAGCCAAACATGATCGCAACGAACAGTAATCCGACTAGAAAACCTAGCCATGGATAGTCTTTCAGAATGGTGATGAACCACATCGTGTTGCCCATTGAATCTGCACCTTTTTCCCTACTCCCAACAAGATATAAAATAACATCCATGATCAACCCGGACGATGATAATTATCAACGTGCACAACGAGTTGTAAATCTATGGACCGTAAATTGATTTTCGGCATCATCGCTTTGACACTGATAACACTGGCACTTGCAATAGTGTTGCCCGGCGGGCGTTCGATCGAACAGAAGCCAAAACTTCCCTGGATAGTAACGCTGGATAAAGCCGGTTTTCCGACCGTATTCGGTCTTACCATCGGCAAAAGCACCTTGCAGGAGGTACGCCACAACTTCCAGGAGCAAGGGGTGACAAGTCTGTTCATCTCCCCCGCCGGAAAGCTCGCCGTCGAGACCTATTTCCAGGCACTCTATCTAAGCGGCTTAAAGGCGGATATTGTTGTCACCCTCGACCTGCAGCAGGCACAACTTGACGCGATATATAACCGTGGATTACGCATCAGTCAGCTGGAGAGCGGCGCAAAAAAGGTGAAGCTTAGCGAACAGGATCTGGATTCGCTTGCCCAAGGCGTCATTGGCCACATCACCTATATACCTGCCGCCGATCTGGCGGAAGAGCTGATCCGCAGCCGCTTTGGCGAGCCGCAAAACAGAATCGCGGAAAAATCCGATATGGTGCACTGGCTGTACCCGGAGAAAGGCTTGGATATCGCGCTCAATCCGGACGGAAAGGAGGTGTTCCAGTATGTTTTACCTGCGCGCTTTGCAGCTTTGATTGCCCCGTTGCTTGACAAATAAGCCTGCTGGGGGGCGGCCATACTGGTCCACTGACCACTCTGCTGCCGGTCAACAAGCTTCGGAGCTCAAGGGCGGAAAGGTTCATCTGGTCCATGGCAATTTCGTTGTCATCGCAGCCATCCCTGTCTGCAGTGCCTGGTGAATTGCCGCAACACCGGCAACACAACGATCTCTCGCCTCATCTGCGGCTGCCAAAACAACGACCCCTTCCGCTTCGATCCGCTTCATCCCGGCGTCCGCGCCGATGGCCAACGCCTGGATGATCGCGTCGGAAACAGTGGGTTTCAGCTTGCGCTGCAGCAGCCATGGCAGCAGCCAGGAGAGCACAATTAGCAGCGTTGCATGAATTGCAAAGTCGAGCCCCAAAAACCCGGCTTCCCCCCGGGTACCCTGGTAAAACCGAATAACCAGATGGTATACAGCCCAACCCGACGCGGCCATCGGCAGTCCCCAGCTCAGCCATCCGGCAGCACGCCAGACGCCACGCCTCACTGCGCTGCCGGGTTGCAGCAGCGCGTTGGCGCAAGGGCCCTCTGCCCCACGCAGGAACTCGCCCTGCGAATCTTCACGCAGCCGCTGTAGCCAGGGCGCAAACGGCACCGCAGGCACATTCTGTCGCTGCAGCAGGTTTTCCAATTCGCCGGACAGATCACTTAGGCGAGTCGCGATGCGGCTGCTCCAGATCTCCGCCAACAGTGCCGCCGGCTGCACCTTACCCAGTCGGTTTCCAGCGCCTTTTTTCTCCGCACGCCAGGGAAAACCGCTCTCTTCCTGGAACCCGCCTGCCAGCAGACGACTGTTGGTCAGCAACGCCTCCTTCACCTCTGCCAGGCTTTCCGAGAGTGTCTCACGCCATGCGGTTTCCAGCTCATCCAACGGATACTCCTTGAGCTTGTTAATGAACGCTTCGCTGACTCTCTGCAGCTCCTCCACTCTTGCCTGCACGCCGAGTTGCTGCAGCTGCTCCAGCCCATAGGTTTGTATGGCGTTATTAACGGTCTGTTCCAACAGGTTGAAATCGTCCTCCCCGCTCCGCTTCGGATCAATACAGCTCGTGCGCATAATGACGGGATCGCTGAAGCCCTCCTGCTGCAGGCGCGCGCGAAAGTGCGCTATCTGTTCATCATGCCCCTGATCCCACTGGTTCATGACAAACAGCCAGGAGTGCTTTCCGCCGCGATGCTGCACAATGCGCCAGCCGATATCGTCCTGGTAGCGCCCGGGGCTGACGACGTAGATAATCCAGTCGACATAGGGCAGCCACGCCTGCACCAGCTCCCGGTGATGCTCTTCGACGCTGTCAAAATCGGGCATATCCAGCCAGGCGATCAGGCGCCTCCGATCGTCCGAGTGGTAGGCGATCCTGGTCTCGTCCACTGGCAGATCTGCGGGAAACTCTCCCAAGCGGTAATCGCCGTGCAGGTAGAGCGTCACCTCGTGCGAGGTAGGACGCTCAACACCGGTGCGCGCGATACTCTCTCCGGCAAGGCGATTCAGCAGCGTGCTTTTGCCGACACCGGTGCCGCCGAAAAAGGCGACAATGAGGGGGCGCTGCCCCTTGCGTGAGAATATCGCCTCTGCCTGTTGCCGCTCTATCTCTCTGAGCCGGTCAATGTCGCGCGTCGCTAGCCAGCCCTCTGCGACGGCCGATGCAGACCAGCGCTCCAGCTGTTGATGCTGCTGTTCGAAGAGTTGATTCACTTTAGGACCTGGTCAGGGCTTTGAGCGAATGCTCAGCCTGTTCGAGTAGTTCTTGGGATATGGCGTAACAACGCGATTCGGGTATCGCATGCGGCAGATTCAGCAGACGCTGGGTCAGTACATCCTGAAACAACACCTTTTGCATCACTGCAAGCTGCCTCTGTTTCAATTCCGCCTCTATCTGTTTCATGTAGCTTCCCACCGCACCCTCGGCCAGCAGCGAAGTGATTGAGAGCATCGCCGGCGTCAGCAGCAGATCGTTGATTCCCACACCGCCGGTCTTAACCGCCAGCACGATCGCAGCGGTATCCGTGGTTACTCTTGCCGCACGCAATCCGTTCAGAGTTGTGGGATGCTGCTGCAAATGACGATAGAGACGCTGGCTGGCCTCCTCGATCTCCGCCTCGAAGTCTGCCTGGTAATTGACGACTGCGGTCTGCGCTGCGGTGCCAATAGCGCTGCTCTCCCGATTCAGCAGTGTCAACAGCTCACGCCACCATGCCTGATTGGAATCCTCCACTGCAACCATCCGCTCACTGGCTTTTTGTTGCAATCCGATCAACAGATGTGCCGTCACCTCTTTCAGCACCCGCGCCTCCTGTTCTTCGCCGCCGGGGTTTTTGCCCGGGAAACGCGACTTGAACAGTGCCTGGAGGCGCCGTGCCGGCCAGGTTAGCACCGACCTGACATTAGTCAGTGCGACGGCGATACCGGGAATCTCCAGCAGCTCCAGCAAGCGCAGAATGGCACGCTGAAGTGCATATGCGTAGCGAGGATTCTCCAGACATTCACGCTGGTAAGTGGCAACCGCTTCGTCGATGCCGGCCTGTATTGCATGCTCCCAAAAATCCCTAGCCGCCAGTTCACGCCTGAGCGGCGTGGTCCACTCGGACCAGTACTGGTTAAGATAAGCCATAAGGCGCTCAACAGTCCGGCTGGCAGCCGGCCGATCCAGCAAGCCTGCCAGCGCGGTTCGCAGATGCTGTGCGGCGCCGGTTTTCTCCAGCATCTCACCCGCCCGTTCAACGTAAGGCAGGGAAAGTATTGCGATGGGCGAGATGGACTCGGCCTGCAGGCGATTTTCCAGCGAGGCCCTCAATGCCGCCTCATCTGCCTGTTCGATCTTGTTCAGGCATATTATCAACGGAATGCCAAGCGGCGCGACCAGGCGCAGCATGCGCCAAACCGAACGGTCGGCGTATTTTTCTCGGCTCACCACCAGCAGCAGCACATCTGCCAAAGCGCAAATCTCAGGCACCGTGTTGCGGTAGCTGCGCGAACCGACTGAATCGAAGTCGGGTGTGTCCCAGACGATGCACACCGTTCCGAGAAATGAGGAGTCCATTCCGGTGCGAGTCAACGAAAAGATATCGCCCTCTCCGGGACTCTCCGGTGCAACCTGCCGCCATCCCGGCAGCAGCGATTGCAGACAACGCTCCGACTCGGTGGTCATCTCGCCGCTTACGAATCCGTGTGCGTATCTGGTATGACCCGCCAGCGGGCTTGCCTCCGCCAGTCTCCTCCCCAGCAGCAGATTGACGGCGCTGCTTTTGCCCGACTGAGTCGGCCCTACTACAGCCAACTGCAGCGGCAACGGCCAATTGCGCTTGCGCTGCAGCGCGCTACGCAGCAGCGCGTTGGCAAATATCAGCGTTGGCTGTTTCTCACCGGGATCCGAATCAGACGAATTAAAGGCACGCTCGCGCTGTTGCAGCAGATGAAGAAAGTCACAGACATTTTGTAGCGCAGAAGACATCGGGAGAGGATAAACTGAAATAGGCTCCCGGTCAGGTGTTAGTTGCAGAGATCAACCTTTTTCCGCTTTTTCCGGCTCTCCTTTACCCTCTGCAGCGGATGATTTCCGGGAGGACAGATCTTCATCCATCAGTATGCGGCTGGCCTCCCCTTCCAGGTCGTCGAACTGACCGCTCCTGGCAGCCCAGAAAAAAACCCCGACGCCAACCAGTCCAAGAATAATCATGCCGGGAATCAAACCGTAAATTACATCCATAGCAGTTTTTCAATAGCTCCGATTGAAACGACGGGAGTTGTGACATCATTGACCAATGTGATTGCTGCATTCCAAGGGTCAAGGAAACACCGGGAAGAGAATTTATGGTCTCCGCACCCTCAGCCGTCATTAAAGAAGATTGCATCAACCTTCATATATTCTGTAAACGCTTTCGCTGTCACCGCCCGGATTTGAACAGTGTCCGGATTCTGGCCGCGTTGCCGATGACCAGCAGCGAACTGACCGGCATCGATATCGCCGCAATCAATGGCGTAATCAAAGCCAGCATCGCCAACGGAACCATAATCAGATTATAGGCGATTGAGATACCGATATTCTGCCTGATGGTGCGCAGGGTCCGGCGTGAAAGCGCGGCTGCCAGACGCACCTTCTCCAGTTCATTGCTGATCAGTACGATATCCGCGCTGGCAATCGAGACATCGGTACCAGAACCCAGCGCGATGCCAACGTCGGCGCGCACCAGCGCCGGTGCGTCGTTGACACCGTCGCCGACCATAGCAACCCTGCGGCCGTCAGCCTGCAGCCCGGCGATCACCCGGTCCTTCTGTTCCGGCAGCACTTCCGCAATAACCCTCATCCCGCCCAGCCGCCGGGCAATGATCTCCGCGGTAGCCTGGCGGTCGCCGCTCAACAGGGTGACATCCATCCCGTCCCGTTTCAGTGCATCGATAAGCACCGGTGCGTCCTGGCGCACGCGGTCGTCCAATCCGATCAGCGCCTGTTCGCTGCCCGCCACGGCAACTCTCAGATAACCTGCACCGGCCGCATCCAGGCGCGCTGCTTCCCGGTCAAAGCTCGGCATGAGCTCTACCCCCTGGTCGGCCATCCAGGCGGCCGTGCCGGCCAGCAGCCGCCGGCCCTGCAACAAGGCTCTGACGCCAAATCCGGGCCGGTATTCGAACGCTTCCACCGCAGCGGCCGGTATCGACAGACCGGCCTCTTCGGCACTGGCGATAACCGCTGCGGCGACCGGGTGTTCCGAGTAGCGCTCGACAGCAGCCAGTTGCGCGAGCACCTGGCGCGTCTCACAGCCCATTCCGGCATCTCCGGCGGACCAGCTTTCGTTTTCGGTGAAGATCGAAATGACGCGTACTCTGCCTTCTGTCAAGGTTCCGGTCTTATCGAACACAAAATGGCTGATCGACGAGAGCGTTTCGAGCACTGCGCCATTCTTCACCAATATGCCATGCCTCGCTCCCAACCCGGAAGCAACTGCAATCGCCATCGGCGTCGCTAGTCCGAAAGCGCAGGGACAGGTGATGATCAGCACCGCGGTGGCCGCCATCAGCGCGGTCTCCAGATCCTGCTTCAGCCACCAGATGAAGGTGGCAATGGCTAATCCGATGGTAACGGCGACGAACCAGGGTACGATGCGATCGGCCACGCATTGAATCGGCGCCTTGCTCGCCTGCGCCTCTTCCACCAGCCGGATGATGCGTCCCAGGGCGGTGTCTTTCAGCAGCCCTACCACCGTTATGGTCAGTGCGCCATTGCCATTGATGGTGCCGGCGGAGACGGCATCACCGGCCCGCTTCGCCACGCCGACGGACTCGCCGGTGAGCATCGCTTCGTCCACCGAACTGCTCCCTTTGTTGATCACGCCGTCGACAGGAATACGCTCGCCGGGCTTGACCAGGACAGTGCTGCCGGGTTTGACCGAACGGATAGGCACGATCTTCTCCGCTCCGTCCTGCAGCAGCGTCGCCACCCGCGGCTGCAGGTCGAGCAGGCGCTGCGTTGACGCAACCGCCTGCCGCTTGGAGAGCGCCTCCAGATAGCGGCCCACCAGGATGACAAAGAGAAAGTTGACCACGGTATCGTAGTACACCTCACCGGCGGTCGATCCGCTCAGCGTGATATAGAGCGAATAGAGGTAAGTCACGCCCGCGCCTATGGCGATGGGGAGGTCCATGCCGAGATGCAGGTTGCGCAGCCCGGTCCAGGCCCCTTTATAAAATGGATAACCGGAATAGAGCAGCGTCGGCGTGGCCAGGGCAAAACCTACCCAATGAAACATGCTACGGAACTCACCCTTGTCGGCGCCAGTGTAGAGGGCGATCGAAACCCAGAGCAGATTCATCATAGTGAAGCCCGCGAACGCCATGCGGTAAAGCAGGTCGCGGTTGTGCCGGTTGATGCGGCCCTCGGCGGTATCCGGGTCATAAGGAACGGCTGTATAGCCGATCTGTCCCAGCCGGCCGATGATAGCCGAGAGCTTCTGGCGGCTGTTGGCCCACCTGACATGCAGCTTGCGCCCCGAGAGATTGACCCGCGCATCTGCGATGCCCGGCATAGCGAGCAGGCTGTTTTCAATCAACCAGACGCAGGCGGCACAATGAATGCCGTCTACCAGCAGGTGGATGTCACGGGTTTCCCCCAGTTCATCGACGAACTCCTCCTGCACTTCATCCAGATCGTACAGCCCCAGTTCGCGCGGCGGCTTTGGTGGCGGTCTCAGCAGGCCGCCTTCGGGTGTGCGTTGATAAAATCCCTCAAGTCCGGCGTTATAAATCGCCTCGCAGACGGAGCGGCAGCCGTTACAGCAGAATGTGTGTGGCTGTCCCCCGATCTGTGCGTCCACTTTTTCGGCTGCCGGAATCGGCAGTGTACAGTGAAAACAGCGCTGATCGGCACTGCCCGGCTGTTGCGCTGCACTGCCCACTAGGGTCTGTTAACACCAATCGAATGGTTACTGTTGCGCCTGAAAATTCGCCAATCAAGGCACGAGGTGCGTGGTTTGGTCATACCAAATGAGCAACGCGCAACGCCGGGTGGCGAATTTTCATACGCAACCCGTAGGGCCGGGGCCCTTTTTCCGCTTAACGGCGTTATCAGTCGTTTATTTGGAACAACCAAACTGCTCTCCTTCTGCTGTGTTAACCGAAAAAAGGGCCTCCGGCAGTAGCTATTCGATCGGTGTTAACAGACCCTAATTAACGCCGGCGCTGACCCAGTGAGGATGGTTGTACTCATCCTCCCCATTTTTTACGCTGACCAGAATATCCCAGAGCCCGAGCAGCGGATAGGTTACCTCAGCCGCGTAGGTACCGACGCCGACCTCCCGCATCGGCAGCGAGAAATCCTGCTTTGCATCGGACGGCCGGTAGGCATAGAAAGTAACGGCATCGGGCGTCACCGGTGTGCCGCTCTTGTCGGTGACATAAAACCGGTAGTGTGCAGGTTGACCGATATCCACAACCTTCGGTGCCTCCAGTTTCATGATCCAGCCGGGATCCCGAGCCATTTTCTTGAGACGGTTTTGTTCGAAGTCCTGACCCCGTTCGTAGTAGTCCTTATCCACCAATCCGGGATTGGTCTGGATCGCGAGATAGATCCGATAGCCGCTGACCATAACGAAGGTCACCAGTATCCCAATCCACGCGATGACCCAGGGACTGCGCCAGGCTGATTGCTTCTCTTTCATAAGGATCTCGATGGCTTAGGGCCTATACCCACTTTTCACTCTGATCCCCCGTTAACCGGGTCCCATGAAGACACTCTGCCGCTCGCTTACAAAAGGCTGCCCGTTCTTGTCGGTGCCGACGGCCCGGAACAGGATAGGCATGGAATCGCCGCCAATGTTCGCAGGCGGCACTCTAACGAAGATTGTTTTCGGTGTTACCTTGCCATGTTGTGAGGTAATCGGCTTGTCGGCGCCAATCACCTGCAAACCTTCCAGTCCGCTGGCAGTTATAGCGACGTCCATATCCTCAGTCATCTTGTTCAGGATTTTGACCGTGTATTTGTTTTGGATCGACCCATCGCTCTGCACCACGAACAGCGGTTGGCGGTCATGAATGACTTTGATTTCGATCGCGTCCAGCGTGGAGAGACCATAGGCGATGCCAACCAGCGACAATGCCAGCACGGCAGTGTAAATCCAGACTCTCGGACGTTTCAGCAACGGCCGGTCCTCTTTGCCGTTCAGTGTGTCCAGAGATTCGTAGCGGATCAGGCCGGTTGGGCGGCCAACTTTCTCCATGACGATATCACAGGCGTCGATGCAGAGTGCGCACATAATGCAGCCCTCCTGCTGGCCGTGGCGTATATCGACCCCGGTCGGACAAACTGCGACACACTGATTGCAGTCCACACAGTCGCCGGTTGTCCTGTCGTCCTCGTTCTGCCCCTTCTTGACCCGTCCACGCGGCTCCCCTCGGTGAAAATCGTAAGTAGGAACCGCTGTACTATTGTCCACCATCACCGCCTGAATGCGTGCATATGGACACAACCAGAAGCAGGCCTGCTCGCGCAGAAATCCAGCCAGCACGTAGGTTCCGACCGTGAACAGCGCCAGGGTTATCAACGCGGTAGTTCCGAGATTGAAGCTGAGGAGGTCGATCCAGAACTGCTGGGCGTCAACAAACCAGGTGATGAAACCGATGCCGGTGATAAATGCGATAATCAGCCACAGCAGATGCTTGACACCCTTCGTTCGAATCTTCTCAAAACTCAGCGGCGCTTTATCCAACTTCTGCCGTTTAGCCGGTGCACCCTCCAACTTCTCCTCTATCCAGGTATAAACATCGGTCCACACCGTCTGAAAGCAGAAAAAACCGCACCAAACGCGTCCTGCGACAGCGGTCACCACAGCCAGCAGAATGGCAAAAAAGAGCAGCAGCAGCGAGAGCATCCAAAAATCCTGCGGGAGAATCGTCACCCCGAACAGATGGAACTGCCGGTTCGGTATGTCGAATAGTACCGCTTGGCGGTCGCCCCAACGCAGATACGGGCCCAGGAAATAAATCAGCCAGAGGGAACTGGTCAACCACTTCAACGTGCGCCATTTACCCCCGACCCGTTTGGCATGAATGGTTTCATCGCCGGTATTGATATGCCAGTGGCCGGCCTCTTCATATAGTGCTTCTACGGCTGCGTCCCGTTGCGATTTCTGATTGTCACTCAACGGATTTCTCCTGTGTGGACCAATTGTAATGAGACGACTTAAAAACCAATTGGTTCAATGTCTTGGCCGTCCTGAAAATAATGTAGATCGGCCGTTCAGTTTACTTTAAGGGTATGGTGAAACAATGAGAATTATCAATTTTTACGGTGGTAAAAGTCACAAAAAAAAGAGGGGATTAAATCCCCCCTTTATATGATTGTACGGTCCCTATCTTTGACTACTTCTTGTGAGCTTGTGCGTCCTTTTCCATTAGCCCCTTCATCTTGAATAGAAGAAACACAAAGATGCCCACGGCAATACCCACTGCAACGATGGATCCCCATACTACCGGATCGCTGATCCCCATATCTATTTCCCTCCCATGTAATGTAAACCGCGCCGGCCGGTTCAGAAACAGGCCGGCGCCGCACTACAGTCGCATATTTCGAGGCGTACGCTTACTGTCCGCCGCCCAGTCTGTGAACGTAAACCGCCAGTTTTTTAATATCATCCTGGGAGAGACGCTCACCAAATGCCGGCATAACCGCCTGCCTGGTACTGGGATCTGTTGGATCATTGACACCGTGCATAATGGTGTATTTAACGCTGTCCAGCACACTCTGGCCCTCCTGCGGCACAAACCGATACAAGCTGTCGGTTAAATTGGCCGAACCGAGCGCCGCCATGCCCTTACCATCCATGCCATGGCAGGCGATACAACCCTTCTGCAGAAACAACGGCGATGACTCCGGCTTGCCTGCCACAACCGCGTTGGCCAATTCATCCACCTCTTCAGGTTTCAGAACATTAGCGTGTGCGGTCATGATGCCTTTGCGGCCGATAGTGATGGTCTGTTCGATATTCTCGATTGCGCCGCCGTACAGCCAGTCATCGTCCACCAGCACCGGGAAACCCGGACCACCCTGGCCGCTTCTGCCATGACAGGCCGCACAGTTGTCGCCGAACAACACCTTGGCGGAAGCCACAGTATAGGCTGAGAGACCTTCGTCATTTAAGATATCCGCAGCTGACAAACCAGCCAGTTTTGTCTCAAATTCGGCGCGCACCGCCTCGACCTCGGCAACACCTTCATTGTACTCCTTCATCTGGGTCCAGCCTGTCACACCCTTGGTGTATCCCTGGCTGCCCGGCAGTGCCGGCCACATCGGATAGATAACACCGTACGCTATCCACCAGATAACGGAAGCCCAGAAGGCGATCATCCACCAGCGTGGTGGCGGATTCTTCAGCTCCCGCAGATTGTCGTCCCAGATGTGCCCGGTATTGTTTTCACCCGGAAATGGATTTTTATCCGCCATTTTTTTCTCCGCTTCTAATTTGTTCGTCATCCACCGGGATGTACTTGTTCGGTTCGAACTTATCCCGGTTTTTTGGACGCAGGACGTAAAAATACAGCCCCACCATGAGCAGGAATATGACAACCGTAAGGATGGTTCCCACCCAGTCGGTACCGGTCATTGCCTGCCAATCCGTATGGAAATATTCCTTCAGGCTACTCACGGTATACCTTGTTCTCGTCCAGTTTGGTCATGGTGCCCAAGACCTGTAGAAACGCCACCACGGCATCCTCTTCGGTCTTGCCCTCTACCTCCTTGGCTGCCGCTGCGATATCCGCATCGGTATAGGGGACGCCGATCATCTGCATGCCCTTCATGTGGTCACCAATGGAGGCATTCACCGGATTGTCCTTGAGCCAGGGATAGTTCGGCATGACGGACTCGGGCACAACCGAGCGTGGCGCCCGCAAATGCTTACGGTGCCAGTCATCCGAGTATTTGCCGCCAACGCGGGCCATATCCGGACCGGTCCGTTTGGAGCCCCACTGGAAGGGGTGGTCGTACATCGATTCGGAAGCCAGAGAATAGTGTCCATAGCGCTCTTTTTCGTCGCGGAACGGGCGGACCATCTGCGAGTGACACAGGTAGCAGCCCTCGCGGATGTATACGTCGCGGCCGGCCAATTCCAGTGCCTTGTATGGTCGCATGCCGTCTCCTGGCTTGTGATCGTTCAAGGTTTGGCCCTCTTGACGCTGCCACACCAGTTCAGGCGCACTGTTGTGCTCCATTGTGCTCTTCAGATAGAACAGTGGAACAATCTCAACAATACCGCCCACGGAGAGTGCGATCGCCAATACGATCACCAACCCCCAGACATTTCTTTCCATGCTCTCTTGCATTGCCATCTTGTTTACTCCTCTTAAGCAGTGGCGGGCGCAGTACGTGCAGCCTGCACGCTACCTTGAGATGAAGCTTTAGCAACGGTCATCAGGATATTGAACACCATCAATACCGTGCCCAGCAGGAAGATCATGCCGCCAACGGCGCGCATAGCATAGTAGGGGTGCATCGCCTCGACCGACTCGGCAAAAGTGTATGCCAGTGTGCCGTACTCATCATAAGCGCGCCACATCAAGCCCTGCATGATGCCGGAGACCCACATCGCCACGATGTAAACGACTGTGCCGATGGTTGCAGTCCAGAAGTGGGCATTGATCAGTTTGGTCGACCAGAGCTGAACATGGAACACCTTGGTCATCATGTGGTAGATGGCGCCAATACCCACCATCGCAACCCAACCCAAAGCACCGGAGTGCACATGACCTACGGTCCAGTCAGTGTAATGTGACAGTGCATTGACCGTCTTGATGGACATAACCGGCCCTTCGAAGGTGGACATTGCATAGAAGGCGAGGGACATGATCAGAAAACGCAGTACATAGTCAGTGCGCAGTTTGTCCCAAGCACCCGAGAGCGTCATCATACCATTCACAGCGCCACCCCAAGAGGGAATGATCATTGCCAGAGAAACCGCGGCACCAAGCGAACCGGTCCAGTCGGGCAGAGCCGTGTACTGCAGATGATGCGCGCCTAACCAGACATATCCGAACATCAGCGCCCAAAAGTGGATAACCGACAAGCGGTAGGAGTAGACAGGGCGGTTGGCCTGTTTGGGCACAAAGTAATACATAATCCCCAGGAAGCCCGCGGTCAGGTAGAAGCCAACTGCATTGTGGCCCCACCACCACTGGATCATCGCATCCTGTACACCCGAGAAGATCGAATAGGACTTAAACAGGCCGACCGGAACAGCCAGGCTGTTGACCACGTGCAGATAGGTGATCATCACCATCATGCCAAGGAAGAACCAGTTGGAGACGTAGATGTGCGACGTCTTGCGATTGGCAATAGTCATGATGAAATTGAACATGTAGGAGAGCCAAACCACCGCGATGGCTATGTCGATCGGCCATTCCAACTCGGCGTACTCCTTGCCTTGGGTAAGACCCAGCGGGAAAGAGATGACGGCAGAAACGATAATCAGGTTCCAGCCGATGAAGGTAAACCAGGCTAGTTTGCTGCTCCAAAGCCGGGTGGCACAGGTGCGCTGCACGGTGTAGAAAGCTGTCGCCATCAAAGCACAGCCGCCATAAGCGAAAATCACCGCATTGGTATGCAGCGGACGAAGACGCCCAAAAGTGATGTATTCAAGATCAAAGTTCAGAAACGGCCAAGCCAGCTCCGAGGCAATATATACCCCGACTAGGGCGCCTACCATCAGATAGACGGCTGCCATGACCGTGAACCAGCGCACGACACCATAGTCGTACTTTTGCTCAGCTGTGGCGTCCATGAACCCCCCTAAAGAAATATTCGAAGAAAAATCCTACAAAATTTGTAAGGTAATGCACACGTCAAAGCCCCCAAGTTTGCTGCTTTGAGTGCGCGGTATGACACCGTAAAATCTGATAAATGTCAAGATATTCGCTGCTATACACAGACTGTTTTTGCTTTCGATTTACAATTTAAGCTACTGATTCTATTAATATTGCATAGATACGTTTAGTTAGTTGACATAGATCAAAAAAAGCTAATACTCTTATTTTGAATTGCGCGATGGAGGAGCTTTTTAGGGAGGTCTTTATCGCTAGCCGTCGGTAAGTTGTTGTAGAACGTTACGATCAAGAATAAGAATACGTTTGCGCTGCAGACGAATAGCGCCTGCCTTGCTCATGCGGGACAAAACCCGGCTGATCGTTTCGCTCGCCAATCCCAGGTAATTGCCGATATCGGCGCGCGACATTGTCAGCGTAAACTCCAAACTCGGCAACCCGCGTCGCGCTAACCGGTTGGATAGGCTTAGGATGAATCCGGCAATGCGTTGTTCGGCAGATTGATGCACCAGCGCTGCGGCCAGTTGGTGATTGAATGCAACCTCTTTTCCAAGCAGCTCGATTATTGATGTCTGCAGCGCTTCGTGTGGCCTTCCCGATTCCGGCAAACGGGCAACACGCAGCTCGCAGACACTGCTTTTCTCCAATGCCCTTGCGGTACACGGGTAGTTTTTCTGGGACATTGCTTCGACGCCGATCAGCTCCCCCGGAAACTGGAACCCGATCACCTGTTTGGATCCCCCTGTATGCGCCATAAATGTTTTAAACGAGCCGGACTTGACCGCGAATATCGAGCAGAAGGGATCATCCTGGTGAAAAATGGCCTCACCCCGCTCCACTGGCCGCCGACGCAGCAAGACGCCTTCCGGGACGCCGCTTGACTCCTCGGCATAATCAAGCACCATGCAGATAGGATCCAATCCGCAATCTTCGCAATCCACCTCGAGCAACGCTTCCAGCAGCGACTCTGCCTCACACTGTGAACGATGGGTTGACAAACGCGGTTTATCCATTCTTTAAGATTGCATGCAATCGAGCCTGCGCAGAATTATAGCTAAAATCGATCAAGGAACGCGGCGCTATAACAAACTCCCATGTTGCGGCGCTGTTTAGGCTACTTGAAAATAGTATCGACTGAGAAACCATCCTTTTCCAGGATGACACGCAGACGTTTCAACGCATCCATTTGGATCTGGCGTACCCGCTCTCGGGTCACACCCAACTCGTTGGCAACCTCCTCAAGCGTCGAATTCTCATAACCGTGCAGTCCGAAACGACGCTCTACCACCTCGCGCTGCTTTTGGTTGAGTTTACTGAGCCAGGTATCCAGATTTGAAGTCAGCCCCTCATTCTGAATGCTTACCAAAGGATCCTGAATGTGACGATCGGGAATAGTGTCCAGCAGCGGCTTATCGGCATCTTTACCAAACGGAGTATCCACCGACGCTATGCGCTCATTGAGTCCAAGCATCCGTTTGACCTCGCCAATCGGCTTGTCCAGCAGTTCGGCGATCTCTTCTGTGGTCGGTTCGTGGTCCTGAATCTGCGCCAGATGGCGCGCCGCACGCAGATAGACATTTATCTCCTTCACCACATGAATCGGCAGCCGGATCGTGCGTGTCTGATTCATGATGGCACGCTCTATTGTCTGACGAATCCACCAGGTGGCATAAGTGGAAAAGCGAAAACCTCGTTCCGGATCGAACTTCTCCACCGCCCTGATCAGACCGAGGTTGCCCTCCTCGATCAGGTCCAGCAGTGCCAGTCCCCGATTCATGTAACGGCGGGCTATTTTGACCACCAGCCGCAAATTACTTTCAATCATGCGCTGGCGTGATGCGACATCGCCTTTCTGGGCCAGACGGGAGAATTTTACCTCTTCCTCCGCAGAGAGCAGATTGGAGCCGCCAATTTCACTTAAATATAACCGGGTGGCATCCACCTGCGCCCTGGACAGGTCTCCGGTATCGAACAAGAGCCGCTCTTCTGTTTTGTCACTGTCCGCCTCCGGTGGCAACAAATCCGCATCGGATTCAGACGCTGAATCCAGCTCCATATCTTCATCTTCATCGTCATCCGTAGGAGTTCTATTAACCATAAGATCGACCCTTAACGTCGCCGGGGTAGAAGTTTTATCGGGTTCACGGGTGTACCGTTTCTTCTGATCTCAAAATGGAGAGTTGGCCTGCCGTCACCATTTTTACCCATTTCAGCTAGCGGCTCACCTTTTTTCACAACCGCCCCCTCCTGCACCAAAAGCTTGCGATTGTGGCCGTAAGCACTGAGATAGTTTTTATTGTGTTTGATTATGATAAGCCGACCATACCCTATCAAACCACTCCCTGCATAGACCACCTTACCACTTTCCGCAGCAACCACCTGCTGGCCACTGCTGCCACTGATTTTTATGCCTTTACGACTTGGATCGACATTGGAAAAGCGTTGTTCCAACTTTCCGTTCGTCGGCCATTGCCAATGAAGTTCCGTGCGTTCCTGGTACCCCTCAGTGACGGCCGGTCGTGCGGCAGGAACTGCCGGTTTGACCGTTGCCTGCGGGGCAGCCGTCTTTGCCGACGGCTGTACTTCTGCAGTGGCGGCGCTGGGCCGGGCTGGAGCGGGACGATTGTCGGGACGCGGTCGCGCTGCCTGTTTTGGCGGATAGGAGAGCCGCAGCGACTGCCCTGGGAAAATGGTATAAGGCGGGCGAATATTATTCCAACTGGCAAGATCCGAGAGGTCCAGACCATAACGCCAGGCAATGGTGTACAGCGTATCCCCCTTGCGTACCCGGTGGTAGGATGATCGAGCTCCGGTTTGAGCAGGTTTGTAAGGTTTTTCCAAAGAGACGACTTTCGCCCGGGTGGGAGCGCTGCAGCCACTCAGTGCGCCCAGCAGTAAAGCGGCGAATGCCGCGATTATCAACCACCCTGTCGTTCGCGAAATCAATGCACTAATATTTAGCGACCAGAATTACCCCGATTATCAGCACTACCGTAGCCCAGCCAATCCGCTCAATATACTGTTTGAGACTCTCTTCCATTTTTTCGCCTCCCCATGCCATCAGTGCAGCAACCAGAAAAAAACGCGCACCGCGCCCAATCAGAGATGCCAAAATGAACGGTAACACTGCCATAGATATAGCGCCTGCGGTAATTGTAAAAACCTTGTACGGGATAGGGGAAAATCCGGCGAGGAACACCGCCCAAAAACCCCATTCCGAAAACCACTCCCTGGCTTGCAAATACCCGGCGTAGTAGCCGGCGTCATGCAAAACCGGCTCCACAAGCTCGAATGCGAATACGCCGATCAAATAACCAAACAGCCCGCCAATAACCGAAGCAATCGTGGTGAGAAACGCAAAATGCCAGGCGCGCTCAGGCGCAGCCAGCGCCATCGGCGCCAACATCACGTCCGGCGGTATCGGGAAAAAAGAGGATTCGGCAAAACTAAGACCGGCCAGGTAGCGCGGCGCATAGCGATGCCGGGACCACCCCATCACCCGTTCGTAAAGCGAGGAAAACAGATGCATTCAGTCCACCTCGCGCAGCGATCCGACACTATCGGGGTTAAGCATATCTATAAAGAAATCCAGTTCATTTCGGCTAAAAACGACGTTACAACGTTCCGCCCAGCAATGGAACGAACACCACCCTTTCCAGCAGCTCTTTCTCGTACCCTCCTGCAGTGCGGGTAACCCGCACCAGCACCTGGGCCTGTTCCTGCCCGATAGGCAATACCATACGCCCGCCCTGCTTCAACTGGTCGACCAGCGCACGGGGAATGCCCGCGGGAGCCGCGGTGACCAGGATGCCGTCGAATGGTCCGTACTCCGGCAATCCCATACCACCGTCCGAATGGTGCAAACGAATATTCCGTAAACCCAGCTCCTGAAATCGCTTACGCGCAAGTCGTTGCAGCGCTTCGATTCGCTCGACACTGTAAATCCGCTTTACCAGCCTGGAAAGAACAGCAGTCTGATAGCCAGACCCCGTGCCGATTTCAAGCACCGTATCGAGTGGCCCGGCCTCCATCAGCAGTTCAGTCATACGGGCTACGATATAAGGCTGCGAGATAGTCTGTCCATGGCCGATCGGCAGAGCGGTGTCTTCGTATGCCCGGCTAGCCAGCGCTTCATCCACGAAGATATGCCTGGGTGTGGCGCGCATCGCGTTCAGTACGTTGAGGTCTTGAATGCCCTTTTCGCGCAAGCGTTTGAGCAGCCGTTTGCGGGTGCGCTCGGAAGTCATGCCAATGCCAAGATGCAGTGGATTGATCATGGCGCCATCCCGCTGATCCAGCTGTCCAGATCGGCAAGCACTGAATGCCGGGTCAGATCCACCTGCAGCGGCGTTACAGATACGAATCCGGTTCGCACTGCATCGAAATCCGTGCCCGGACCGGCATCCTGCTCCGATCCGGCCGGGCCCACCCAGTAGATGGTGCGCCCCCTGGGGTCGGTCGCCTTGACCACCGGCTCCGCCTTGTGCCTATGCCCCAATCTGGTTACCCGGTAGCCCTTTAATTCCGTAAATGGCAGATCCGGTATATTGACGTTGATGATCGTATCCGGAGAGAGCGGCAAAACCGACAGCCGCTCTACCAGCATTGCCGCCACCTTTGCACCAGTTTCGTAAAACCTCGGCTCCACGCTGTTCATCGAGAGCGCTATAGCGGGCAACCCCAGAAAACGCCCTTCGGTCGCCGCCGCTACAGTGCCGGAGTAAAGCACATCGTCTCCCAGATTGGCACCCGCATTGATGCCGGCGATAACCATATCCGGTTCCTGTTCCAGTAATCCGGTAATCGCCAGATGCACACAGTCCGTCGGTGTGCCGTCCACGCGAATGAAGCCGTTTTCTGCCTGCTCAGCCCGGATCGGGTGCTCCAGCGTCAATGAGTTGCTCGCCCCGCTGCGGTTTCGCTCCGGCGCCACAACAGTCAGTTCGGCAAACGGCAGCAGTGCGTCATAAAGCGCTTTAAGCCCCGGCGCTCTGTAGCCGTCATCATTACTCAACAAAATTCTCATTTAACTGAAATACCCGATACCACAATGCTCTGTTCACGACGCAGACTATACTGTAAATGGGTGCGGGACTCATCCTGCCATTACAGTTGAGGAGATTGCGCAGCGCCGCCTGCGCTGACGCCTTTCATAACGCAGCACCGTTTGGCAGTATATGTAGTCAAACGGTAATTTCGGGATGGCTCATCGTTTTTCCGAACTCTGTTTTAATCAGGCAAAGGCATGACCAAGAAGATTCAGGATGCAGATGAAGCGCCCGACCTGTTCCGCAGTGCGATGGATGGCACCCTGCTGCACAACCACGACCGGGTTGAACCTTACCAAAAAAAGCTGAAGCCATTCCCGCTGCCTCCGGAACAAACCGAAGACCCCAATGATGAAGCGCAGGAACTGGTAGATCTGAACATCGAGACCGGCGACATACTTGAATTTCTCAGGCCGGGCATTCAGAAACGGCTCTTTCAGGAGCTCAGGCGAGGCCATCTTCCCCCCCAGGGAACGCTGGACCTGCACGGGCTTCGGGTGTCGGAAGCAAAATTGGAAATGACCCGCTTCCTTGCCTCTGCCAGGCACCACCAACTCAGGGTGGTTCACATCGTCCACGGCAAGGGATTCGGTTCGTCAATGAAACAACCGGTATTGAAGCAGAAGGTAAATCAGTGGCTGCGGCAGCTGCCGGAAGTTCTCGCGTTCTGTTCGGCGACCCGCCCTGACGGCGGCACCGGTGCGGTTTACGCGCTACTCAAAAGAACCCGGAAATCTGGCTGATCAACCACTCTCCGTCTGGTAGTCCAGACACTCCCGCAACAGGGCCGTCGCGTAACTCCCTCTGGGTAGGTAAAAAGCCAACACCAGCTCATTTCCGGTGATCGTCCAGCTAAAATGCGAAACTCTCGCCCGCAATGCACGGCGCTCCTGTTTTAACCCGCAATCTTCCAGCCCTTTGCGAAACTCGCCCAGCGCCGCCACCGCTTCCAGTTCCAGCCGCTCGACCTCCCCATCCACCTGAAGTCTGCCCCGCCCCCACAGCGGACCTGACGGATGAATATCCATGCCGGCGATACGCTGCAGAATTTCGCTGTCTATACATTCCGGCTTGAAGCTATTGCGGCTTCCATCCAGCATCAGACGCTCACCCGCAACAGGCCGGTTCCAGGTACCCGCCGCGACACGGCCGGCCAATACACGGTTGAACAACAACGAACGCGCGGCGGAGAGGTAGAGTCCGCGTTTCTGACGCGACAACCTGCCCGCAGAACCGGTGAACATTGCCCGGGCGCCGATGATATTGGAGTTGTCACGCCCGAACCGCTGCTCGCCGAAATAGTTGGGCATACCAAATTCAGTGAGCCGTTGCATGCGATCCTGCAACCGGTCGGTGTCGCCCTTCAGAGAGCGCGCGCGAATGACGAAGTGATTGCCCCGCAACGCACCGGTCCGCAACTTCCGGCCATGGCGGGCGGTTTCCAGCACCCGGATATCGCCGGACTCCAGCGCTCCCCAATTCGGTTCCGGCTTTCCTGCCAGACGCACCGAAAACCACTGGCGAGTCAATGCCCGGCGATCCTTCTTCCCCGCGTAGCTGACGTCCCTTGGCGGCACCCCGGCATGCCGTGCCAGCACGCCTGCCACCCAATCCGTGTTGGCGTTGCGTTTCTCGATTCTGATTAAAACATGCTCCCCTTTGCCGTCAGGTTCGACCAACGTCACCTCATCGACCTGAAAATCCTCCGGCTCCGACCGCAGGATTGCGCGGCAACCGGGCCCGCCGAAAGCAAACGGGAGCGCGGCGGCGGCAACATCCACTTGTAACTCTGGCTCATTGGCTGTCAGCGGCACAACATCTAATCCTCAAGCAGCAATACCACGGCCTGCGCCGCTATACCCTCGCCCCGCCCGGTAAAACCCATCCCCTCGGTGGTCGTTGCCTTCACATTCACGCGCGCCGCATCGACCTTCAGATCGGCCGCGATACGAATGCGCATGGTGTCGATATAGGGTGACAGCCTGGGCATCTGAGCCACCAAGGTAGCGTCCAGATTGCCGACATGCAGCTTCAGCTCCCGGATCTTCTCGCGTACGGCACGGAGCAGAATCCGGCTGTCAACGTTTTTGAACTCGTCGCTGCTATCGGGGAAATGGTGGCCAATGTCTCTCAGTCCGGCAGCGCCCAGCAGGGCATCGCAGATCGCATGCATCAAGACATCACCGTCTGAATGGGCCGCCAGACCGAGGTGGTAGGAGATCTCCACACCCCCCAGAACCAGCCTGCGGCCGGGTGCGAACTTGTGCGCATCATACCCCTGTCCCACTCTCATTATTTACCTGCCTGACCGATCATCGGTCGGTGCATCGCGCCAAACAATCCGGGCAATAATACGATTTTGTGATTATCG
Organism: Chromatiaceae bacterium; assembly: GCA_024235255.1. Lineage (GTDB taxonomy): Bacteria > Pseudomonadota > Gammaproteobacteria > Chromatiales > Chromatiaceae > HKST-UBA178. Next base: position 204,855 of record JACKMT010000004.1, on the reverse strand, counting down.
GACAACCCCGAAGTGTTGCTGTTGCAGATAATACGCAGCCAAATCCAGATCACTGGGGTGGGTGATTTTGATATTGTCCGAGTGGCCTTCGATCAAGAGGGGCTGCAGGCCATGTAGTTCGATTGCGCTGGCTTCATCGCTGACGACGCTGCCCGACTGCAAAGCGGCGTTCAGCGCTTCATGGAGCAGGCCAAGCCGGAACATCTGCGGCGTAAACGCCCGCCACAAATGCTCTCGCGGAAGCGTTTTGCCGACCACCCCCGGCCGCTGCTCCAATTTGATGGTATCGACGACACGACTGGCGAGGATACCACCCACGGGATCTGCTGCAAGTTCGTCGATGAGGCGGTCGACATCGGTCGTGCGGAGACAAGGCCGGGCCGCATCGTGCACCAGCACCCAGTCATTCGGATCGGCTTCCACCATGATCCGGCGGAGTGCGTTCAGCACCGAGTGGCTTCGTTCCCTGCCGCCCTCCACCCGAACCACGCGTGGATGCCCGGCGAAACAGCATCCATCCCACCAGCGGTCTTCATTGGATACAGCAACGTAGATACTCGCTGTCAGGGGGTGATCGAGCAGTCTTTCCAGCGCATGCTCGATCACCAGCTTCCCGTTAAGTAACAAGTACTGCTTGGGTATCACCCCACCCATGCGCCGGCCCACACCGGCGGCCGGTACAACGCACCAGTAACGCGGTGCCTCGCTCACTCCTTCGGGGTTCCGGGCGCCGTGACCTGATAGAAGACCTCATTATCTTTGATCATGCCCAGCTCGCTGCGCGCCCGCTCCTCGATTGCTTCCAAGCCCCGCTTCAGATCGGAGACTTCCGCCTGCAGCGCACCGTTGCGCTGTTCAAGCCGGAGAAGCGCCTGCTTCTGCTCATTAATCTCCTGCTTGAGATTGTAGACATCCGCTAGACTCCCCTCCCCAACCCAAAGCCGATATTGGAGCACGACCAGCAACAGCAAAAGGAGTGCAACAAGAAACCTCATTTAAAGTGGGAAAAAGCCCCCCGGCCTGCGTAGACAGCGTCACTGCCGAGCTGGTCCTCGATCCGCATCAGCTGGTTGTATTTTGCCACCCGGTCCGACCGGGAGAGTGAACCGGTCTTGATCTGGCCGGTATTCGCAGCCACCACCAGGTCGGCCAGCGTGGTGTCCTCGGTCTCCCCCGAACGATGGGAGATGACCGCGGTATAGCCCGCATCGTGCGCCATCTTGATGGCATTCAGCGTTTCGGTCAGCGTGCCGATTTGATTGAACTTGATCAGAATGGAGTTGGCGATGCCTTGTTCGATACCGCGTTCGAGAATCGCCGTATTGGTTACGAACAGATCGTCTCCCACCAGCTGGATCTTGCCTCCCAACTTTTCGGTCAGGAGTTTCCACCCGTCCCAATCACTCTCATCCATACCGTCCTCGATGGTGATGATGGGGTAACGGGAGACCAGCCCGGCCAGATAATCGGCGAATTCAGGCGCAGTGAACTTGCGCTTCTCCGATGCCAGGTCATAAACCCCGTCTTTGTAAAACTCGGAGCTGGCAACGTCGAGACCCAGGTAGATATCTTTACCCGCCTTGTAGCCGGCCTTGTCAATGGCCTCCAGGATGACTTCCACCGCCGCCTCGTTGGAAGGCAGATCCGGCGCAAAGCCCCCTTCGTCGCCGACCGCGGTGTTCAGGCCCCGACCTTTGAGTACGGACTTAAGCGAGTGAAAAACCTCAGCGCCGTAGCGTATGGCTTCGCGCACCGAACTGGCACCGACCGGCAGAATCATGAACTCCTGTATATCCACGCTGTTGTCAGCGTGCGCGCCGCCGTTGATGATATTCATCATCGGCACCGGCATGCGGTACGGACCGGCCGAAAGATAACGGTAGAGCGGCATGGCGCTCTCCTGAGCGGCCGCGTGCGCGGCTGCAAGCGAGACCGCAAGGGTGGCATTGGCTCCCAGACGTGCTTTATTGTCGGTGCCATCCAGCTTGATCATGGTCTGGTCCAGTGCTGCCTGGTCGCTGACCTCCATCCCGGTCACCGCATCACGCAGTTCACCGTCGATATTGGCAACCGCCTTCAGCACCCCTTTTCCGAGATATCTGCTTTTGTCCCCGTCGCGCAGCTCAAGTGCCTCCCTGGAACCGGTTGAAGCGCCGGACGGCGCCACTGCCCGGCCAATGGCACCGCTGGCGGTGATAACATCAGCCTCAACAGTCGGGTTTCCCCTTGAATCCAATATTTCTCGGCCACGAACGTCAACGATTTCGGACATGATCACTCCATTGTAGTTAAGTTGAATTATCGGTTAATTTGACACTGAGTCGCTTCAGCATTTTCCGGATATCGGCGGTGAGTCAAATCGGTTTTATCCGAATAATCGTTATAAACGTCTAAATGACGGGGTTGACTATGGACTGCGCCAATATCCCTGCATGGTTGCCTATATTTATTACCCCAATATTACCGGTTGAACAATTCGAGCGACAGATCTTCACCAGCGTCTCTACAGCCGTTCAGCAGCAGGCACCTGCCTCGGATTCTGCGAAAGGCACTGCTTTTACCGCACTGTCTATCTGCATTAGGACCTTCAGCAACGCCTCCAGGTGACCCAGTGGCCAGGAGTTCGGACCGTCGCTCATGGCGCTGTCCGGATCGGGATGGGTCTCCATGAAGAGCCCGGCGATGCCCGCGGCAACCGCTGCCCGCGCCAGTACGGGAATATGCTCACGCTGTCCGCCGGACGAAGCACCCTGACCGCCGGGCAACTGCACGGAATGGGTGGCGTCATAAACCACCGGCGTACCGGTTTCGCGCATCACCGCCAGGGAGCGCATATCCGACACAAGATTGTTGTAACCGAAGGAGGCGCCCCGCTCGCACACCATGATCTGACGGTTGCCGCTGGAGCGTGCCTTTTCCACTACATGCCGCATATCCCAAGGCGCCAGAAACTGGCCCTTTTTAAGATTGACCGGAAGCCCCATGGCGGCCACCGCTGAGATAAAGTTGGTCTGCCGGCAGAGAAAAGCGGGCGTCTGGAGGACGTCCACAACCGCTGCCACTTCCTGCAGCGGGGTATCCTCGTGCACGTCGGTCAGCACCGGCACACCGAGCTGGGCTTTTACCTGCTGCAGCACCGCCAGTCCCGCTTCCAGTCCGGGTCCGCGGTAACTGCCGGATGATGAGCGATTGGCCTTGTCAAACGAGGCTTTGAAGATGAAAGGAATCTGCAACCGGCCGGTCAACTCCTTAAGCGTTCCGGCGATATCCATCGTCAGCTGCTCGCTCTCGACCACACAAGGGCCTGCTATCAGAAAAAACGGCCGGTCGAGCCCAACCTGGAAGCCGCATAAATTCATCAACTGCCGGTTCCGCGGTTCAATTGGCGCTGGTACTCCCGGGCGGCGCGGACAAAGTCCGAAAAGAGGGGATGTCCATCGCGCGGCGTCGATGTGAATTCCGGATGAAACTGGCAGGCAACGAACCAGGGGTGATCCGGGATCTCGATCATCTCCACCAGTTTTCCGTCCAGCGAGCGGCCGGCGATGCGCAACCCGGCACGCTCCAGGATTTCCAGATACTGGTTGTTGAACTCGTAGCGATGACGATGGCGTTCGACGACCACCTCTTTGCCATACAACCTGCGCGCCAGGCTATGCTCAACCAGGCGACACTCCTGCCCCCCGAGACGCATGGTGCCGCCCAGGTCCGACGTTTCGCTGCGCCGCTCCAGCTCGCCGTCTGCATTCAACCATTCGGTGATCAGTGCGATTACCGGGTGCGGAGTCTCACGATTGAATTCGGTGCTCTGTGCACCTTCAAGTCCTGCCATGTTGCGCGCATATTCGATCACTGCAACCTGCATTCCAAGGCAGATGCCCAGATAGGGAATACCCTTTTCGCGGGCATATTTAACGGTCGCGATCTTTCCTTCGACACCACGCTCCCCAAACCCGCCGGGTACCAGTATGGCATCCACCCCTTCGAGGCGGCTGACCCCTTTCGCTTCGATCTCCTCAGCATCCAGGTACTGAATTTTGACGCGGGTGCGGGTATGCAATCCGGCGTGCGTCAACGCTTCGGACAGTGATTTATACGCTTCGGTCAGGTGCATGTATTTGCCGACCATGGATATGGTCACCGCACCATCGGTATTGTCGAGCCCGTCCAGTACCGCGCGCCACTCTGACAGATCGGCGGCGGGAACATTGAATCCAAGCTGTTTGACAACAATTTCGTCTAGGGATTGCTCGTGCAGCAGCAGTGGAATCCGGTAGATACTGTCTGCATCGACCGCCGAGATTACTGCACGCTCATGGACATTGGTGAACAGCGCGATCTTGCGGCGTTCGGCATCAGGTATGGTTCTTTCCGCGCGGCAGAGCAGCACATCGGGCTGAATGCCGATCGAGCGCAGCTCCTTCACCGAGTGCTGCGTGGGTTTGGTCTTGATCTCCTTCGAGGCCGCGATATAGGGCACCAGCGTCAGATGCATGAACAGCGCGTTGTCGCGCCCAAGCTCCACTCCCATCTGTCTGATCGCCTCAAGGAAGGGGAGCGACTCTATATCGCCGACGGTGCCGCCGATTTCGACCAGCGCCACGTCGGCGTCGCGCGCGCCCAGTCTGACACTGTCTTTGATTTCGTTGGTGATATGCGGAATAACCTGAACCGTACCGCCGAGATAGTCGCCGCGCCGCTCTTTGCGGATAACGCTTTCGTAGATCTGCCCGGTGGTGAAATTGTTGTTTTTCCCCATCGTGGTGCGGAGAAAGCGTTCATAGTGACCCAGATCGAGATCCGTTTCCGCTCCATCCTCCGTAACATACACCTCCCCATGCTGGAACGGGCTCATCGTGCCTGGATCCACATTGATGTAGGGATCCAGTTTGATCATGGTGACCCTGAGGCCGCGCGCTTCCAGCAAAGCTCCGAGAGAGGCGGCCGCGATCCCCTTACCCAGCGATGAGACCACGCCACCCGTTATAAAGACATATTTAGTCATGCAAAAAGTTCGAAGCAGGAATGATATCGGACGGCGTGTTAAAGTAACAGAAAGCGCCTTAGTCCACAATCAGAGGCGGTGGCCGCATGCCGCAGCCGTGCAAGTTTGACTGCCGAACGCTGGGTTGATCGGCCATAGGGGGTGGGCGTTTAAGACATTTCGACCGTCTCAAATTTGCTCTGCAAAGCGACGGGTTAGATAATCGCGCGGTATCGGCTGCACGATCAACACGGGCATGTATTGAAAAGTATCTGCATATTCATCGTCGAAGACGAACCGTCGATTGCGCAGACGGTGCAATTCGCGCTGGACGACGAGGGCTTCGCGACGGAGCACTTCACTACCGGGACGGACTGTCTTAAAGCGCTGGAGAATTCCGCCCCATCGCTGGTGCTGCTGGATGTCGGACTGGTCGACGGCAGTGGTTTTGAGTTCTTCCGGCGCATCCGCCGGCTGACCGAAGCGCCGGTTATTTTTCTGACCGCGCGGGACGCGGAGATCGACCGGGTGGCGGGGCTGGAGATGGGCGCGGATGACTACATCGTCAAACCCTTCAGCCTGCGCGAACTGGTGGCGCGCGTGCGGGCGGTGCTGAGGCGAGTCGAATCACCGCCCGCACCGGTTGCCGGCGGGTCGGATATTTTCCGGATCGACAGCGAGCGCCGGCAGATCCACTATCACGCCCAGCCGCTGGCTCTGACCCTGCACGAATACCGGCTGTTGCAAACCCTGCTCAACCATCCGGAACGGGTATTCACCCGTGCTCAGCTGCTGGAGCACGGCTGGGACAACCCTGACCACCGGTTGGAACGCACCATCGACAGCCACATCAAAAGCCTGCGCGGCAAACTGCATAAGATCAAACCCGATGCAGATCCGATCTGCACCCATCGCGGCGTCGGCTACTCGCTGATACCGGGCGCGTGAATATACGTACACGCATTTTCTTTGTCTTCGCAATGGCTGTCGTTGCCGGATTCACACTGCTGGCCTACTGGATCAGCAGCGATGTGAATGACCGCTACAGCGAGTCCTTCGAGGAGCTGATGGTGGATACGGCCAACCTGCTGGCAGAGGTGATCACCACCGATATGAACAGCGGTGACATCGCGCTGCAGCAGTTGGACGACGCCTTCAAACGGCTCCGACTGCGCCGCTTTTCAGCACAGATCTATGAGCTGGAGAAGACCCATGTCGATATCCGTGTCTATGTTACCGATGGCAAAGGCATCGTGCTGTTCGACACCGACGCAGACAGCGCCGTCGGAGAGGACTACTCCCAGTGGCGCGATGTCCACCGCACGCTGCAGGGCCGCTACGGCGCCCGCGCCACCCATGTCACCGATGCTGAACAGCCGGGCGCCGATCCCGCGGAGCGTCTGACGGTCGCCTATGTGGCTGCGCCGATCTATAGCGCGGGCCGGATCATCGGTGTGGTCACGTTGGCCAAACCCAAGCGCAACATCGACCGCTTCATTGCCGAAGCCAAGTCCAATCTGATACTGGCGGTGATTATTTCGGTGGCCCTGGTGCTGCTGCTTGGCTATATGCTCTACATCTGGGTCAGCCGGCCGCTGCAGACGCTGGTCGACTACGCCCACCGCATCGGCCAGGGCGAGCGCATCAAACTGCCGCAACTGGGCGACAACGAGATCGGTAAAGTCGGCGAAGCGATGGAGAGCATGCGCCAGGCGCTGGAGGACAAGCAGTACGTCGAGCGCTATGTGCAGTCGCTGACGCATGAGATGAAGAGTCCGCTGACGGCGATCCACGCCGCCGCCGAACTGCTGGGCAGAGAGCTGCCGAAAGCGAAGCGGACGCAGTTTGCCGATACTGTTTTGCGGGAGGCGGAGCGGCTGAATGCTTTTTCGAGCCGCCTGCTGCAGCTGGCGTCGGTGGAGCAGCGCCGGGAGCTGCAACACCGCGAGCCGTTCGCCCTTGAACCGCTGGTGGAGGATGTGCTCGAGGCGCATGCGTTGGAATGTGCGTCCCGCGCTCTGAGTGTCAGACTTAACAAAACGACGGGCCCGATGATAACCGGCGATCCGCTCCTTGTTCGCCAGGCCATCGACAACCTGTTCCGCAACGCGCTGGAGTTCTCACCCCGGGGCGGTAGCATCATACTGGACGTGTATCCACAACAAGGCCGGACAGTCATCGACATCAGCGACGAAGGCCCCGGCATCCCGGATTATGCAGGCGAGCGCGTATTTGAACGCTTCTTCTCCCTGCCGCGGCCCGATACGGGGCAAAAAAGCACCGGGTTGGGTCTCAATTTCGCGCGCCAGGTGGCCGAACTGCACCACGGCACGCTGGTGCTCGAAAACCGTAACCCCGGCACCTGCGCCCGGTTGACGCTGCCGCACAGAATCTCCACATAATCTCCATCCGGTCTCCGCAGTAACTCCCCGCAGTAATCGCATACTGACTCCACCATCCAGCATGACGGAGAAAAACCATGTGCGTTTACATTCGAAAACACCCCCGCTCTCTTGCCACTTTTGTTGCAGTGGTATCCCTCTTCTGTTTGCGGCCCGCCGTTGCGGGAGGAGATGAGGCAGAGCAGCCCGCGCCGCTGTCACCCTACTTTTTTGTGGCAGGCGCTGATTCCGCGCACGACCGCCTGCCGCTGAAAGAGACGAGTGCGGATGTCAGGCTCAACGGTTTTATTGCCAGCGTGCAGCTGTCGCAAAGCTACCGCAATGAAGGCACGCAGCCGATCAATGCCACCTATATCTTTCCGGGGTCGACCCGCGCTGCGGTCAACGGCATGACCATGACCATCGGCGAGCGCCGCATCGTCGCGGCAATCAAGGAGAAGCAGGCCGCCAGGCAGACCTTCGATGAGGCCAGAAAAGCCGGCAAGTCGGCCTCGCTGCTGTCGCAGCAGCGGCCCAATGTCTTCTCCATGGAAGTGGCCAATATCATGCCGGGTGACGAGGTCAAGGTCGAGCTAACCTATACCGAGTTGCTGGACGCCGAGGATGGCGTCTATGAGTTCGTGCTTCCCGGTGTAGTCGGCCCGCGTTACGGCGGTGACGCAGCGCACGCCGTCGGTGAGGTGCGGTGGATCCAGAATCCCTATCTGGCGGAAGGCACACCCGACCCGGTCGGCTACGGCATCAAGCTGGAACTGACCTCTCCGCTGCCGATCAGCGATCTGGCGTCATCCACCCATGAACTTGTCACCCAATGGCAGGACCAGCGGTCGGTCCGGCTTTCACTCAAAGATGCAAGCAGTGCCGGCAACCGGGATTTCATCCTGCACTACCGACTGCAGGATGAGCAGATCCTGACCGGCATGACGCGCTTCGAATCCCAGGGAGAGAACTATTTCCTACTGGTCTCCGAGCCGCCGAAACGGGTCTTACCGGAACAGATCCCGGCGCGTGAATATCTGTTTGTGGTCGACGTTTCCGGCTCCATGTCGGGCTTCCCGCTGGACACCGCCAAGGATTTGATGCGCCGGCTGCTTAGCAAACTGAAGCCGTCGGACCGCTTCAACATCCTCTTCTTCGCCGGCGGTTCCGATCTGCTTGCAGCACAGCCGCTGACGGCAACACCCGACAATATCAGTCGCGCCATCGCGCTGATGAACAACCAGCACGGCGGCGGGGGCACCGAGCTCTACCCGGCACTGCAACGGGCGCTCTCCATGCAAAGCGATGAAAACGCATCGCGCAGTATCGTGCTGGTGACCGACGGCTATATCAGCGCGGAGGAGCGGGTATTCCGGCTGGTGGACGAACAGCTGCACCGCGCCAACCTGTTCGTGTTCGGTATCGGCAGCTCCGTGAACCGCTTCCTGATCGAAAGCATCGCCCGCGTCGGACGCGCCGAAGCCTTCGTGGTAACCGGCAGTGCAGATGCGGCAAGTAAATCCGAGCAGTTCGTGCAATACATATCCGCACCGGCACTGACCAATATCAGAGTTGCGGCAACAGGGGTGGAACTATATGACCTCGAACCGGCAAACATGCCCGATATGCTCGCGCAAAGAGCGGTCATGGTGCTCGGCAAGTACCGCAATGCCGACGAGGACGCAACGATTACGCTGACCGGCGTCGGCGGTCGGGGCGAGCAGCAGTGGTCTTTCAGGCTGGACGATGCAGCAGCCGGCGACAGCACGCTGCCGCAGCTCTGGGCACGCAAGCGGCTCGAACGGCTATATGCGGTGCCCACCGAGGAGGAGAGCGAACTGCGCGAGCGTATCGTCGATCTGGGTCTGAAATACGCGCTGCTGACCCGCTACACCTCCTTCGTTGCCGTGGATGAGACGGTGCGCAACACCACCGGTTCCGCCAAGGATGTCAAACAGCCCCTGCCGCTGCCTCAGGGCGTCAGCAACCAGGCGGTCGGCCGGCCGATGCCGGAGCCGGAGCTGTATTGGACCGGGCTGCTGCTCCTGCTGGTCCTCTTTGTCAACCGCCTCCGGAGCCGCAGTAATGCAACGCCTGCGTAACCTTCCGGATTGGCGGATGCCGGCCTGGTGGCTGGCGGTGCTGGGCGTAGCGCTGCTGCTCAAGCAGCACTACAGTATCGCCGCGGCCGCGGATCTGGACTGGATGCTGCGCCCGCTGTCACTGCTGCTGGAATGGGCCAGCGGCCACGCCTTTTACCGCGACAGTCTCGGTGAATGGGTGAGTGTCAGTGCCGAGGTGCGCCTGGTCAAAGCCTGTGCCGGCATCAACTTCATGCTGATGTCGCTGCTCGCCTGGGCCTGGGTTTTCCGATCGGCCCCCGGCAACAGCACCCGCACTCGGCGCTGGATCGTCGGGCGGCTGCTGCTGCTGACTGCCGTTATGGTCGCAGCCTGGAGCACCAGCCTGCTGGCCAACGGCCTGCGCATTCTGATCGCGATGAATTTGCCTGATCTCGGCAACGGGGTGCACCGGATGCTCGGCATGATGATCTATCTGCCGCTGCTCTCGCTGCAGCTGCTGCTGGGTGATGGCAGGAACTGGAAAACTGCCCTTGCCGGGCCGGTGCTGCTCTATTCACTGTTGATGGTGATGGTTCCGATAGTTACCGGAAACGCATTTCTTGACCCAGCGCTTTTCATCGAGCACCTGCTCTATCTGTCAGCGATGGCTGCGCTGATGGTCGGTCTCATATTGACCTGTCTGACCTTGGTCAGCCATAGCCACTGGGTTCACCGACCCGGATCCCAACACCGCAGAGATGGAATCCCTGGAAGCCGAGTATAATTGAACGCATCTGTCCAAGGTATGCATTCGAGGTAATGGAAGGTGTTCGTTACCCGTGCCGAGCTTTGGACATATAATGACAGCTATCGGTTTCTCTGCACCGCTATTGGCGAGCGGACGGTTATCCGGGCCAGGCGATGTAGTCCGGGTCCGCCGGCGGTCGAAACCATCCGGTCCGGGTTTCATCCATGATCGGCATCTGCAGCTTAGGGAGGATGTATGGAATTTTTACTCAACAACGGGTTAGAGATGCCAGCTCCCGGATTTGGCACCGGGGCCGTTCGCGGATGGCAGGCGGACGACGACGGGGTGGCACAAGTGATCGCCACCGCCATCGGCCTGGGCTATCGGCACCTGGACACCGCCTCCATCTACGGCAATGAACGCAGTGTGGGCAAGGCGATCAAGTCAGCCGGCCGACCGCGCGATCAGCTGTTCGTTGTCACCAAAGCCTGGAACACCGAGCATGGCTACGACCAGATCCTGCATGCGTTCGATCGCAGCCAGCGGCGGCTGGATCTGGAGTACCTGGACCTCTATCTGCTCCATTGGCCGGTGCCCACGCTGATACAGGAGAGCTGGCGCGCCATGGAGCGGCTGCTGTCCGAGCAGAAGGTGCGGGCGATCGGCGTCTCCAACTACCGCATCTCCGATCTGAGGTGTCTGCTGGAACGGGCGGAGGTGGTACCGGTGTGCAACCAGATCGAGCTCCATCCCTACTTCACCCAACCTGAAATCCGGGAGTTCTGCCAGGCACGGGAAATCCAGATCGTCAGCTACTCTCCGTTGGGCACCGGCAGCTGGAGTGGGGTTCTCAAGGAGAATAAACCCGTCACCGATCCACTGATCATGCAGATCGCGAAACGCCACCGTATCTCCCCCGCGCAAGTGATCCTGCGTTGGAATCTGCAGCACGGCTGGGTGCCGATCCCCAAGTCCGAGAATCCGGAGCGCATGGCGCAGAACCTGGAGCTCGACGAGTTCACTTTAAGCGAAGCGGAACTCGCCGTGCTGGATGATCTGGAGACCGGCACAGGTTTCAACATGGACCCGGAGGAGGCCATCGAGGCCAATATGGCAATGAGTGTTCCGGAGTGATTATTAATGTGTTAGTTCCGAATGGCGCTTACTTGGAAAAATTATTCCCGCCATCCCGGTGAATGCCGGGATCCAGAGCGTAACAATGTCCTAATGTTATTGGATTCCGGCATCCGCCAGCATAACGAAGAGTAAGTTTATGGGGCAGTACTGATTTCATTGGGAATTTCCAAGGAGGCAGGAGTATGAGGCTCTATCTGGTGCAACATGGCGAAGCCGTAGCAAAAGAGGTCGACCCGGCTCGGCCGCTCAGTGAGCGTGGGCTGGATGACATGGTCAAGATGGCAGAGTTTTTGAAACGGTGTGGAGTCCACGTCAGTCGCGTGCTGCACAGCGGCAAGCGCCGCGCAGAACAGACAGCGCAGGTGCTGGCGGCGGCGATTCTAGCCGGAGAGCAACCGGATAGCGTGGCGGGTTTAAACCCAAATGACGATGTAGCATCCTTCGCAGAGAAGTTGACCGATTTTCAAGCGGACACCCTGGTGGCTGGCCATCTTCCCTTCATGGCCCGACTGGTGACTTGGCTTACCACCGGTAACAATGCCCGTGTAACGGTCGCTTATAAGCCCGGTAGCGTAGTCTGTCTGCAGCGGCAGGAAGATGGGAGCTGGATACTTGAGTGGATGCTTCGTCCCGAATTGCTGGGAGAAGCATCGAGCGGTAGCCGGTCACACCCCTGAGCTGATGTTTGCGGTGCTGGCGAGGGTACCGCATGCGGCCGGGTGGTCTCTGCTCGGAGTGCTGGTATTGCTGTGGCCGGCTGCGGTATCCGGTACGCCGGCGGATACCGAGCTGAAGTTCTCCCTGACCATTCCCTACGCACTGCTTGGTGACCTCGCCTGGCAGCCGCGCGCAGACGAAGGTCCGGCCGAATTCGTCGATGGAACCTGCCGCCGGCTGCGCATCGAAAGTTCACGGCTGGAGCTGCGCGACGACAAGCTGTATCTGGTGAGTCGCGGCGAGGCACGTCTCGGCGTGTCACTGTTCGGCTTTTGCATCAAACCGATCAATTGGCAGGGTGACGTAGATGTACTGCTCGAGCCGTACATCGATGCGGAATGGCAACTGCGCTTCCGCTTGGGCAGCACCGAGCTGCGTGACGCTCAGGGTAAGCCGGCAACCCTGTTAAACCTGATCGGGGGCCTGATCCGGCCTTTCATCAACCGGCGCGCCGAGCTGTTCGGCTTCGACCTGGGGGCACCAAGGGAGCAGATCGCTGAGCTGCTCTCGAAGGTGGTCGAGCCGGGGGATCAGGCCGAGTTGCAGTCGGTATTGGCAAGTCTGCGTCTCGGCCGGCCGCGAGTGGACCGGCGGGGAGTTTTAGTCGAGGCACAGCTGACCCTGCCTGAGGGGTTCGCTGATGGCTTGTTGCCACCCGGGCAGGCCGACGCAGCCGGCCTTGCCGGCACCGAGCTGACACAGTTGCAGCTCGAACGCCTCGACGCCTTCATCGTGGCCGTGGTGAAGCTGCTCGGCGGGGAGATCACCGACCCGGTGCTGCGCCAGCAGTTGCTGGCCCTGCTGCTGGAGAGCCGCTATCGGCTGGTGGATATCCTGACTGACTACGGGCCATTCGAGGAAGAGCCGGTGCGCAGCCTGTTCGTCTCGGACTGGGAACGGCTACGGAAACTGTTGTTGGCCGTTGACCCCGGCACAATCACTTATGCGCGCCTGCTGCGCTACGCCACCTTTCTCAATGCCGGCGACACGCTACTGGCACTGGACGCCGCCTTGCCGCAGCTGGCGCTGTGGATTTCGCGCGACGGGCTGCGCACAGCGCTGCACGAACTAGCGCCTGCTGGAGCAGAACCCAGCCTGGACTATGGCTACGCTGTCGACCCGGCACTGCGTGAACTGTTTGGATTGCCGCCAGAGCCACCGCCGGTGCCACCCGAAGAGCTCATCGAAGAGTCGGACGCAATCGATTGCGAAGAGACCTACGAAATCGATTGTGAACCACCCGCCAATGAGGTGCCCCCCACACCGGGAGACGAAGCGGATATGCCGGACACTCCCGACAACTCCGCGTTGCACCTGCCGTTCTGGGCACGGCTGCTGGATCTCCTGGTCCCCACCGCGGAATCGGCAACGGCCGTCCCTGACCGGGTTACCGAGCTGCAGCGCGCCCTCGGACGCCGGCTGCCCAGGCGGGACGATCTGACGAACTATACGGTACAGATTGCCGAACTGCTGCAGGCGATCGGCCAACAGGAGCTGGCCACAGGCAGCCTTGACGAGGCACACAACTCGGTCTTTCTCAACCTGTTGCCCGCCACTGCCCTGGTTGAAAGCTGCTGGCGCCAGTTCAAACGTACGGATGGCAAGACCGCCTACCTGGTTTCGAGCGCCGGGGCGGTGGGTATGATGCAGGTCAACCTGCGGGTGTGGCGGGGTCTGTACGATGTCGAGCGATTGAAGTGGGAAGTCGCTTACAACGCCCGAGCAGGCGCTCAGATCCTGCTGCGTTACCTCGAGGGACCCGGTCTGGATGTGGCCAAACAGACCGGCAACCCCGACTATCTGGCCTGGGCCAGCTACGCCGTCTACAACGCCGGGCCGGCGGGTGCCAAGCGGTTCCTGCGCAAGAGCGGCGGATTAAAGCCGGGCCCGGCAGAGCGCAAGCTTTTGTCTCATTATCAGGGCTTCGCGGACGGCGGCAGCGCCGATCTCGAGCACTGCGTTGTCACCCAACCTGCAGAGACAGCACCGGCATCGTGAAATGCAGCGGGCGCACTGTGCATCGGCAAAATCAGGCTCTCTCTTTTGGGCTGCCCACACTGCTATTCGCTTCCTCAACACCGTCGACAGGAAAAACCTGTTAAGCGGCAGATTGAGACGAACACTTCCCAGGCTTGGCGCACCAACTGATCGAGCTCTTCCAATTGCATGCTCCCCTGCCAAAGGAGGTTATGGCAGCGATACTCTCGACCATCGAGTAAACTGCATGCAGAAAGAGTTGTATGCCGGATTTCAATCTTGTTATCGTCGGGATTGGCTCTCCGGCATTCCTTTTCGCCTGGGTTGAGGACGGGCCGGAGCCCGCTTGATCAGGTAGAGTGCGATTCTCAATGTACACGAAATATTTCGGACTGAAAGAACCTGCTTTCTCCATCACACCCGATCCGCGCTTCCTCTACCTCAGCGAGGATCACCGTGAGGCGCTTGCCCATCTGCTCTACGGCGCCGGTGAAGGTGGCGGGTTCGTGCTGTTGACCGGAGAGGTCGGCACCGGAAAAACCACCGTATGCCGTACCTTTCTGGAACAGTTGCCGCAAGCGGTGGATGTGGCACTGATACTCAACCCGCCGCGTACCGTTCCGGATCTTCTATATGCCATTTGCGAGGAGTTCGGCATCCCGGTCTCCATCGCTACCGAATCGCCGCGTGAATTGATGGCAAAGCTCAACCGGTATCTGTTGGAAGCGCATGCACGGATCCGGCGGCCTGTGCTTCTGATTGACGAGGCTCAGAATCTCGGCCCGGATGTACTGGAGCAGATCCGCCTGCTGACCAATCTGGAAACCCATACTCACAAACTGTTGCAGATCTTTCTGGTAGGACAGCCGGAATTGCGTGATCAGCTTGCTACCAGAGAACTGCGGCAGATCTCCCAACGGATCACCGCCCGCTATCACCTGCTGCCCCTTTCCCGGCGTGAAACATCGGACTATGTCGCCCATCGGCTGGCGGTTGCAGGTGTTGAACGGGCGTTATTCACGGGCGGCGCATTAAAGCGCGTGCATAAGTTGTCAGGCGGTATACCCCGGATAATAAATATTCTTTGCGACAGAGCCCTGCTGGGTGCATACGCAACGCGCAGACCGGTAGTCAATCGGCGCATAGTGAACAAGGCGGCCGGAGAGCTGATGGAAAAGCGCTCTAGAGCCAATTTCAACAAGCCGTTGACTGGGACGGTTCTACTGTTTCTGTTAGTTGGCGGCGGGGTTCTGCTGTACAGCTGGAAGGAGAGTACGGTACCCGATGATACGGTATTGCCGGCAGCAGCGACAACAGTCCTGCCCGAAACGGCTGTTTCTGAACAGCGGATCGAAACAGTCCCGCCGCCTGCCGAATCAGGTAAAAGTGAGGAAGCTCCTGCGGCCGCAGAGGAGAGCGATATGGTCGACGGGGCACCGGAAGACAGTGTCGACCCGGTGATAACGGCGGAACCGGCAAAACAGCCCGATCTCGAGAGCATGTCGATGAGCGAGCTGACCGGAATGAAAGAGCTGTTGGCGCTTTGGGGGCTGGAGCCAAAGGAGCCGGGTAGCCTGGAAGATCCATGCAGCTATGCACTCACCCGGGGTCTGCGCTGCCGCAAAAGCATGGGCGGCTGGAAAAAAATCGGACGTTATAACCGGCCAGTGCTGATAGAACTGGAAGATAAACAAGGTAGCAGCTATGCGCTGGTCACTGGGCTCGGGCCGCAATACGCACAGCTGAGCAGGGGCGGAGCCAGCACCGTGATTCCTCTCCTCACGATAACCCCCCGTTGGCAGGGGCGCTTTCTGTTTCTTTGGAAAACACCTCCCGGCGGCGATATTCTCATCGGACCCGGCTCGACCGGAGCCGAAGTTCATTGGCTGTACAAAACCCTCTCCCGCCATACCGGCGCG
Source organism: Chromatiaceae bacterium (assembly GCA_024235255.1). GTDB lineage: Bacteria > Pseudomonadota > Gammaproteobacteria > Chromatiales > Chromatiaceae > HKST-UBA178. The sequence goes on along the minus strand of JACKMT010000004.1, from coordinate 188,929 downwards.
GCGATGAAAAGTACCTTTGTGGACCGTTTCGATGACGTACTGCGTGAGTCGGTGCTGCGTTTTCAACGCCAGCGGGGGTTGGAAGCTGACGGACTTGCCGGTCCGGAGACGATCATCGAACTGAACACAGTGGGCGGATCACCCGATATTCCCCGCCTGGAGCAGACCCGCTGATAACGCCATGTCCTATATCCTTGAAGCCCTTAAAAAGTCCCAGCAAGAGCGTGAACTCGGAACAATACCCGACCCGATGTTTGCGCCTTTGCCCGGGCCGACAGGGAGGAAATCCAGATCGCTGTGGTTACTGTCGATCCCCGTCCTGCTGCTTGTCTCGGCGATTGCGCTTTCCCTGATCTTTTCTCTCCCCTCGGTTGAAAACCAGCCGGTATCGTTGAGCGAACTACCTCCCAAAGCCGAGGATCAACCGGCAGCCGGAGTTGGCGTGCCCGACCGGGCTCCATCGGCGCATGCGCAAAAGGTCATCCCTGTTGTTCAGCCATCTATCGACAATACCAAGACCGTCTCTGCTGCAGCAACCGGAGCAGCGGACAATGAGCAGGCGGTCCGATATCAGCCGGAAACCGATTCCGGCAAACCATTTTCCAGAATACCCGAACCGGCAAAGCCCATCTCTGCCGGTCTGCCATCTCCCGACAATGCCAAGCGCGTCTCTGCCGCGGCAACCGAAGCAGCGGACGATCAGATACCGGCCCCATATCAACCGGAGAGCGGTTCCGGCAAACCGTCTTCTCGAATACCCGGACCGGAAGAGCAGATGACGAGGCCCGGACCGGCTGCGGTTGCGAAATCGGGTCTATCGGAAGAGAGCGCGCGCCGCCCCAAGCGGGAAGAAGAGACTCCGGAGCTTAATTATCCGAGCGAAACGGACCAGGCGAAAGCCAGGCAAACGGCGTTTCCGCCGGTGATGTTGAAACCGGAGTCTCCGAAGCAGACATGGAGTGGTAGGGAGGGCACCGGGCGTGAAGACGTTTCGGCGCCTGAATCGGCGGGTCGGGATGTCGTCGTTGCCCGAAAAGATCTCCCCGGGCCTGCGCAGGCGCTGCCTGCGGGGGTTCGGGATCGACTGCCGCCCAGGAAAATCAGCGTTTTGTCCTTTTCAAAAGCAGCGGATGGTCGCTTCATCCGACTCAACGGAGAAAAGATCTGGGAAGGGGGGAGGCAGGACAACGGCTTGACGGTCGAAGCGATTTTGCAGAACGGCGTGATATTCAGATTTGATGGCCACCGCTTTTTTCACTCCATGTATCAGTACTGAACAGCCGGTATCAAAGGCGGTATTTCCGGTGTTAGGCAGTTTTCTCGTCAGTTGTTAGATGAGTGCCTTGTGCAAACTGCATCCCACTGCAGACACATGTACCTATTACCCATTGGTAACCCTGTATTGCTGGAACACATAAAAGCACGATAGCGAACTTGAACAAACGGATGTCACCGGACACTTGCCGGAAATTGTGCTCAATCTTGAGCAGCGGCGCACAACAGAGAATTGAGGATAACGCACGGTACTGTAGCTGCGTCACCTCGGCGGTATGATATAGAGAGATAGATAATTTATTTATCTATTTGTTTTATATTAATTAATTGGTGGGCCATGAAGGATTACTCGGCTACGCCTCGCCCTCCGGGCCATGGTCGCTTCGCTCCCATGTTCAGCCTCGCTCAACTCGGCTGTCGAACCCGCTTGATTTGAAACGTCGAAGGTTCGAATCGTGCTGATGGAAAACCGGATTTTGTTTGTCCGGGTTCCCATTTTTTTGATGAATTGGTGGGCCATGAAGGATTCGAACCTTCGACCAATGGATTAAGAGTCCACTGCTCTACCAGCTGAGCTAATGGCCCGCACTTGAATAATGGGGTGGGCGATGGGATTCGAACCCACGACAACCGGAATCACAATCCGGGACTCTAACCAGCTGAGCTACGCCCACCATTAAATTTTTTCACTACCAATTTGGTACGCCCGGCAGGACTCGAACCTGCTACCCTCGGCTTAGAAGGCCGATGCTCTATCCAAATGAGCTACGGGCGCGTGAAGAGTCACTTATTGGTCGGGGTAGAGAGATTCGAACTCCCGACATCCTGCTCCCAAAGCAGGCGCGCTACCAGGCTGCGCTATACCCCGATCGCATGAATCCAAACCAGCGGCGAAGAGCCAGGAATAATACGCAGGCAGAGTCCCCGAGTCAATGCGAACACAGGGAAAAATGGATTCCATTCGGCCCGGAAATTTCACCGGGATACGGAATACCAGACGCATTCCTGACAATTCGGGTTTGGCGCACCTCTGCAAAAAAAAGGCGCCGGGCGGCGCCTAAATGAGGAGGACAGGCTTCGTCTGCCGGTTTGTTTAACCGGCTATGCCCGGATTACCCTCTACGCCAACCAGCTTGGGGGTATTCAGTTTCTCGATCCTGATCTGCTTTTTATCGCGCAGGTATTCGGCGACCACATCCCAAATCGGCCGCCCGGGTGACTGTGAGCCGACCGTTGCCCAGCCGGCGACGGTATAGCTCTTGTCGGCGTCAACCGGAGTGCCGTCGTCCAGCGTCATGCTGCTGATGCGCTTGCCAATCGTTTTATTCGGTTCGCAGACATAGTCGAGTCCACCGACCCGCACCATGTCGCCGCCCTGCTGGAAGTAGGGGTCGGCATTAAACAGGTTGTCGCTGACATCTTCCAAAATCGCCTTGATTTCGGATCCTTTCATTTCCCGGCGATAGGTCTCCGGGTAGGTGATGCAGGTCTGGTCCATCACATTGTCCATGGTGATGGCTTGTCCGGGCAGCACGCTGGTACCCCAGCGGAATCCGGGGGAGAGCGATATCTGCGCATCGTTGACGCTGCGCAGCGCATCGCAGATCACCTGATCGAAGGTGCCGTTAAAGTTGCCTCGGCGGTAGAGCGTCTCCTCCGCCACGGCCAGCTTCTCTTCCAGTTGTTCTTGGTAAGGCGCACGTACCTGGTCGATATAGGCCTGCATCTCAGCGTCCGCCGGCAGCATATTGGAGAAGACCGGCACCAGGCGGTAGCGAAAATCCTGCAGCCTGCCTTCGCGCACGTCGAGATCCATCACACCCAGAAACTTGCCGTTGGATCCCGCATTTGTCACCAAGGTCTTGCCGCTCTTGTTTTCGACCACGGACGGCGCCGGCATACCGTCGTGGGTATGTCCGCCGAAAATCACGTCGATGCCGCTGACACGGGAAGCCATTTTCAGGTCCACGTCCATGCCGTTGTGCGAGAGCACTACCAGCAGGTCCGGCTGTTCGTTCTCACGCACCCGGTTGATGATCTTCTGCATGCGATCGTCCTGAATGCCGAAGGTCCAATCGGGAATAAAACGCTGCGGGTTGGCGATTGGCGTATAGGGAAATGCCTGGCCGACCACGGCGACACGCACCCCGCCGATCTCTTTCATAGTATAGGGTTTGAAGGCCAGTCCGTCGTCTTCGCTAAAACCTGCGAAATCGGCAAACTTGTAGTCGAACAGCGCTACCTCGTTGACGCCGACATTCTGCGCCACAAAATCGCCCTCGAACTCGCCGATATTCTCGATGATCTCTTTATCCAGATAGGTGAACTCCCAGTGGCCCGTCATGACATCCACGCCGAGCAGATTGCAGGCACCCACCATGTCTTTACCGCGGGTCCAGTAAGCGGTGCCGGAGCCCTGCCAGGTATCACCGCCATCCAACAACAGCGAGTTGCCGTCGCCCCGTTCGGTACGCAGTCGTTTCACCAGCGAAGCGAGGTGCGCGAAACCACCCACCCGGCCGTACTGCTGCGCAGCCTGGTCAAAATTCAGGTAGCTCAAGGCATGGGCAGCGATCGAATCGGGTGCGATATTGAAGTGCCTGAGCAGCGCCTCACCCACCAGGTGCGGCGCTTTTCCCAATGCCCCGCCCACACCCAGATTAACGCTCGGCTCACGAAAGTAGATGGGATTCAACTGAGCATGACAATCAGTCATGTGCAGCAGACAGACATTACCGAATTTTGGGATTTCGTAAAGATCACCCGGTCTCTTCATCGCGGAGAAAGCTGAACCCGGCAACATACCGGCGGCACCGGCCAGTCCCATCAATCGAATGAACTCTCTTCTTGAAATCTTCATCGCGGACCTTCCTTTCAGAGTGGCAAAACGCAGCCTGCTTATAAAATATGTTTGCTCGGTTCGATGCGAGACCTACACCAGGAGCACTACCTGCAGTGCCCCGATTTCCAGCTGTTTCCGGCTAGCTGACTTCCGCCTCAGCAGTGGCTGATTCGCCTTTATTGTCCGTCCAGGAGAGCTTCAGCACATCGCCTTTGTTGGCACCACTGTACTTAAAAGAGAGGTATGGGTTTTTTGAGACACCGCCGCTCCAATAGGCGGTCAACACGTTCTTGCCGGCGGCTTCGCAGCTAACTTCCTGGATAAAGTGGGCTGGGATCATCGAGCCATCCTTATCTTTGCGTGCACCGGTCTCCATGGGGTGTGTCATCAGTGCCTTGACCGTGGTCACACCGTCTTTCAACTGGGCTCTGATCTTGATGGAATTTGTTGCCATTTTGGTTTCCTCTGAATTCTGTTGTTTATGCGTAGCAGACAGATCTATCCGGCCCGGCATCTCGGCAATTGCTCCTGCATTGCTCTACCTTCCCACATCTGACTGCCAGGGAAGGCAGAAATGCAGCAGGATTGCAGGAGCAATCCCTGCCCTGTGGGTCGCTTGCCGGGCGTTCGCCTAAATAATTGGTCCACTGGACCAATTATTTAGGCTCACCCACCACACCCGCCGATGGTGACTTTCACCTCTTTCTTGGCGCTGTAAAGTTTTCCTCCGGCGTTTACCACCGCAACCACATCGCCGCTCTTGCCCATCTTGATTCGGGTGGAGACAAAACCCTCGGTGCCCTCGCCCAGGTCATAACTGGCAACCAACGGCGCCGGGTTATTTACCGCGATAAGGGCGATCGACTGGGCGCCGGCAATGTCGGTCGTAACGGTAACCGGCACCACGGCGCCATTCTCGGCAATATCCGGGGCCTTGATATTGATCCCGTCGCTCGCTTCCACAACATTGGCGCCCATCAGCTCCTGCAGCATCTCCGGCATCTCTTTCGCTTTGAATGCCTTCTCAGGCCAGGCAGCAAGGACACTTCCCGGGGTAAGCAGACCGGCACCGACGGCGACGCCGATGGCGCCGGCAGTTAATGAGCCCTGCAGCAGCATTCTGCGTTTTCTGTTCATCATCTCACTCTCCTAAATTCGAACAAGCCGATTATTTGTTGACTGTTGACAGACCGGCACTGACCCAGCTCTGCATACCCCCGCGATACCATTTGAGTTTGTACGCCGGGTAGCCCAGTTTGAGCAGCGTGCGAATGTTGGCCGAGGACTGCGGACACCAGATACCGTTACAGAACAGCACCAGCGTTTTTGCATTGCGGAAATCCCACTTGCCGTTGGCCTTGCGCGCATGAAACTGACTTTCCAGAATATCGTTCAGCGAATCCGCCTCTTTCTCGCTGCCGAATGTGCCCTGCAGGTCAATGTTGATCTTGTTCCAGGGAATATTGACCGAGCCTGGCACCGTACCGCGCACCATCCAATCCGGCGTGCGCGAATCAACCACCAGCACGGTGGGATCACCCTTGGCAATGCGCTGCAGATAATCGAGCACTTCCAGTTCACCGATAGTATCCACGCCCGGCCCGATGCTCATAGGCTGAACACAGAATGGCGGGCATTCGCGGGCGGTGCTGGAGTAAGCCTGAGGTATGACAGCGTGCTCATCCGCGGTCCTGCTGATCGATATCACCTTCCCTTGGTGCATCACATCGACACTTGTCAGGGAAGGGGTGATCTTATGCCCTTTCATTGATGTGGCGGCAGAGACCGCCATCGGCGATGCGGCTTTCACCTTGAAGTATGATGGGAGCTTCAACTCCTGCTGTGAGAAACCCTGCTCATAACCCAGATTACCCTGATCCTCCGCGATCTTTGCCAGGCGGATGGCGTCATCCGGCTTACCTGCCTTTAGTGCCGCCTGCGCCTGCTTGATATAGTCGGCGGTATCGCGCCATTCGCTGTCGACCGAGGCCGCCTTCTTCCTCGCCTCCTCGGCTGCCGCGATCATCGTCTGCGCTTCCGCCGCTTTTGCGTCGGCATTTTTCGCATCAGCCGCCATCAGGCTGACCGGAGCGCCGCTGAGGCAGATGGCCACCAGCACTGCATTAAGTCTCATATTCGTATACATGGTTTAACTCCAGTTGTTCTGTTTCCGCCGGACTTATTTGCGGGCGCCGGGGCCGTTGAGTTCCAGGCCGTTGCTCATGTAGGTCAGAAAGTACTCCAGATTCCGGTACTGCTCTCCCTGAGCCTCGAATGCCTTGGCGCGTATGTTTTCGTTGCAACCGCTGAATCTGCGGTGCAGGGTTCCCACCGTTCCCCATTTGGAGCGATACACCGGCCAATGGGTGGTGTGTCCGAAACTCGGACTCAGAATCTCGGTGCGCACCTGCATGCCAGTGTTCTGCAGATGGCAGGTTGCACAGGAGAAGTTCAGCTGACCGCGGCGGGTAAAGTAGAACTTCTTACCCTGTTCGTAGGCTTCCAGCGCGCGCGGATCGTCTTCCGGAATCTCTACATTGGTGACCTGTCCGCGGGACTCGAAAGCCATGTAGGAGAGAATGTTATTGATTGGCCCCTTCTTGTACGGGAGCGGCTTCTCACCGTTCGCCTCCAGGCACTCGTTAATCGCCAGCGGCAGGGTCATGACCATGCCTTTCTGCTTATCCCAGTGCGGATACTTGTGAGTGATACCCGGACCATCGGGAAAGCAGTCTTTATAGGTTTTACCGTTGGCGAAGGGCTTCGCCCACATCGCCCGCCCGTCATCGATAAACGTTTCGTACGGGGGAAACTCTTCGATCGCTTCCCAATTCTCGCGACCGACCGGATCGATCGCATAAACGCCGTTGATAAACTCTTCCTGCGGTACGTTGGGAAACTTCCACTTATAGGCATCGAGAAATGCCTGACGGTCTTCCGCCGGCCCGGCTTGGGCGGTTAGCGCGAAACAGCACGTGATGGCTGCTATCGCCAGCTTGGTAAATCTTCTGTTTTTGATCATGCTATTCTCCGACTCAAGGAAATTTGTGGCGTAATTCCCGGCCATCAAAGCGACCAGATGTAATCGACCAGATAATCGATCTCCTCTTCGGTCAATACCTTGTATTTGCCGAAAGGAACCATGGCTGACTCAGGATTAGCCACCGTGGGATCCCAGATCTGTGCGCGCAATTTCGCCTTGTCCGGGTAGCGCGCCTTCATCGCGATCAGCGGCGGTCCCAGGTTGCCGGGTGATTCACCGTCATCCATCGTGTGGCAGGTAACGCAGTTACCTTGCGTGCGGCCGAATGCGATGGCTTTTCCTTTTTCGATATTGCCGGCGCCTTCGGCGGCATAAGCCGCCGACGACATCAGCAGCGCGCCGCTCACCAGCGCCAGAGTGCTCGTCGCAGCAGCCAGGCTTTTGATCTCTTTTATCATCTCTATCCTCCGATTCACGGGTGAAGGTACCTGACCGGCTCTGGTCTTCATTCTGATGTATGGGTATAGAAACTTACCCGTCACGCTTCGGTATGCCGGTCAAACATCAGTCATTCCGTCTGCCGGCAGCTACGGCTGACACTCGCTGTCGGTGAGTCGTCGCCGGCTTCCGCCGCAGTAAATTCTGAATGGCTGAGTGGATTAGAGGGTAATTCTGAAAAGAAAAAAACTCTGAGATACTGCTAGTGCTATTGGGGAAAACCTTAACTAGACTCCAGAGAAAGCATCATCCGCATTAGTTCAGAGAGGCTGCCCGCCTCCATCTTTTCCATAACCTTGGCTCGATGCGCCTCCACCGTCGACTGGCTCACGCCGAGATCTGCGGCAATCAGCTTATTGCGCTTGCCCACCACTATCTGCTCCAGCACATCGCGTTCGCGCGGCGTCAGCTTCTCAAATCTGGACTCTATCTCGGCCAGGCGCGAGACATGCCCCCGCTGCTGCGCATCTTTTTCGATCGCCCGGTAGACACTATCGAGCAGCGCCTGATCGTTGAACGGCTTTTCGATAAAATTCATCGCGCCGGCCTGCACCGCTCTGACCGCCATCGGTACATCACCGTGGCCGGTGACGATGATAATCGGCGGGCACAGGCGCTCCTCGGCCAGCCGCGCCTGCAGATCGAGACCGCCCATGCCCGGCATACGCACGTCGAGCACCAAACAGCCCGGCTTGTCCGGATTGAACTGATCGAGATAGGATTGGGCAGACTCGAAACACTCCACCTGCAGGCCGACCGACTCCATCAACAGTTGGAGCGCATGCCGCACTTCCTGGTCGTCGTCGACGATAAAGACACTGACCTGGTCGTTCATCCGCTTTTCTCCGCTCCGGTAACCGGCAAGGTAAATCGGAACACCGCCCCGGTGCCGGGCTCCGAATCGAGCAACAGGTTCCCTTGGTGGGACTCAATGATGCCCAGGCTGATCGACAGTCCGAGCCCCATCCCTTGCGATTTGGTGGTGGTAAATGGTGTAAACAACTTCGCTCTGATCTGCTGTTTAAGACCGGGGCCGGTATCTGCCACGGTGGTTTCAACCAGGCCCGTTTCACTCTCCATCCGTGTGAGGATGCGTATTTCGCGTTTCTGACTGCCGGCATCGACCATTGCATCGATAGCGTTGCGCAACAGGTTGACGATCACCTGGTCGATCTGAATCCGCTGCGCCATCACCCGTCCGATACCCGGATCCAGCTCCGTTATTATACGCACGTCTGCTCTGTTCGCTTCAGGCCTGATCAGCGTCAGCACCTCGGCGATCAATTCGTTGAGATTCACCGGTGCAAGTTCAGGTTGCTCCTTGCTGACGAATTGGCGCAGATGCCGGATAATCTCTCCGGCCCGCTCTGCCTGAGCGCCTATCCGCTCCATCACATCGGCACACCTTTCGCTGTCGACCCTGCCGCTTTCCAGCATGCGGATGCAGGCATGGGCGTTGGTGGCAATCGCCGTCAGTGGCTGATTGAGTTCATGCGCGAGACCCGACGCCATCTCCCCCATGGTACTCAGCCGCGCCACATGGGCAAGCTCCATCTGATGTTGCCGCGCATCCTCTTCCGCCTGTTTGCGCTGGCTGATATCCCTGAACACCACCACGCTGCCCCGCGCATACCCTTTCTCATTGCGGATCGGCGTACTGGAGTACTCCACCGGAAAAGAACTGCCATCCTTTTTCCAAAACACATCGTCGTCGATATAACGCGCCGTGTTATCGCGAAAGGTTAGGTATACCGGGCACGCCTGAGGGGAGTGGGGAGAGCCGTCAATATGCGAGTGGTGCAGCATCTCGTGCTGATTCCTGCCGATCAGCTCCTGCACGTTCCAACCCGTAATCTCGCACATTGCCCGGTTGGCAAAGGTGGAGTTACCTTCCAGATCGACGCCAAGGATACCGTCCGCCACCGAATTGAGGATCAGATCATGCTGCTGCTCCAAATGCAGCTTGGAGCGTTTCAGCTCCCGGTTAAGACGCGCCACCCAGGTGGTCATGATGAACATGCTGATCAGGAACGCCAGTGCCAGCAGCGGCCAGAACCAGTACTTTCTGACCGCATCCGCCAGTGTGAATTTGCCGACATCCTGGTAAGGCGGCAGGTTCAACTCCCGGAATATCTCGTGCACCGACTGATAATCCAAAGGCACGGTCCAGCCAGCGTAGTTCCCGGCTTTCGCGGCAGCGTTGAAACGCGGCATGCTTAACAGCGCCACCGCGACCCGCTGCGCCAGCTCGTTGGGCGTATGCTGCAGTTTACTGAAAGGCCACTCGGGATAGAGGGAGGTCGAGCGCTTGAAGGGGAATTCGGATCCGATTTTCTGGTTGATGATACGAAACGCATCAATGTCGATCTCCCCGGCGGCGGCCATGCGTTCGAGAATATTGGTGCGCACTGTTCCAACTTCGACACTGCCTTCCAGGACAGCCTTTACCACCCGGTCATGAGTCCCGGCGAATGTCAGACTCGACAGGTTGCGGTAGGGGTTTAGCCCGACCTGCTGCATCTCGCGCCAAGCCATCTGAAACCCGCCGAGTGAGGTTTCATCTACTGCCATCAGGCTTCTGCCGCGGAGGTTTTCCAGACTGTTGATATCGCGCCGGTCTTTGCGCACGAACACCACCCCGCCAAATACATTGTAGGGCACGCTGCCCACCAGGTTGTCCAGGGTACTGATACGCGAAACCCGGTATTTCACCTCCATATTGACGTAGATGCCGGAATTGACCAGCAGGAAATCGATCTGCCCGAATTTGACCGCCGGCTCGACCTCATTGAAACCCAGCGGAACAACTTCGAAGCGATGACCGGGCACTGTACGGCTGAGATAATCGGCGGTGGGCGACCAGTTTTTTAGCGTTGCCGCCACACCACGATGGCTTAGCACGCCGATTCGGATCGTCTGATCAACGGCGTTTACCGCCTGTACCGGTAAAACGAGAAGGAAAAAAAATAATCTGAGCTTTCGCCCCATACCGCTCGCCTGTGTTTGAAGAAATGCGGGACCAGTGATAACCCGCCAAGTCGGCAGTCGGGTGCCACTGGATAAATCAGTCTATAGCACCAATAATTATAATAGCGGACGGAAACCAAAAGGAGGGAAAGATCATGGCAAATTACCGTAATGTTCTGGTAGCGGTCGACTTCTCCGACGATAGTAAGGCAGTGGTCAGGAAGGCGCAGGAGATATCCGCGCGCAACCAAGCAACTCTAAATCTGCTCCATGTTGTTGAGTATACCAGCTCGATGTACGCGGGAGACATTCCGTTGCCGGAGGATCTGAATCTGGACAAGGATCTGGCGGAACAGGCGGCAGTGAAGTTAAAGGCGCTGGCAGAGGAGATGCAAATCAGCGAAGCTGCGCAGTATGTTGAAATCGGGATACCTAAACGTGAAATCGTCCGCCTCGCTGAGGAGCGCGGCGCCGACCTGATTGTAGTCGGCAGCCACGGCCGCCACGGACTGCAACTACTGCTGGGTTCCACCGCCAACGGCGTGTTGCATCAGGCGAAATGCGACGTGCTGGCGGTCAGAGTTGGACATTAGGCCAATAGTTTGACTGCACAAGCCCCACCCCTCCCTGCCAAATCTATACAATCTTGGCAGGGAAGGGGCATTGAGTTAACAGGCGCTAGGTACCATAGCGGGGTGAATCGTATGCATCCTGCTCACGGCCCTCGACAATCGGTTTGACAAATACCTCCACGCGCCGATTGAGCTGGCGTCCGGCAGCGGTCGCATTGCTATCCCTCGGCTCAGACTCCCCGCGGCCCTCATAACGCAGCCGCTGGTAAGGCACTCCGCGTTGCTCCAGATATCTCGAAACACTTTGCGCACGGCGTTCGGATAACGCTTGATTATGGCTGTCAGAGCCGGTGCTGTCAGTGTGTCCAACGACGTGCACAACAGTTCGGTCATACTTGATGAGCACGTCGGCAAGCTTGTCCAGAGAAGGCTGGAAAGCCGGTTTGATGACCGACTGATCCACGTCAAAAGAGACTTCGGAATCGAGGCTGAGTTTCAAGGTATCGTCGCGCAGGCGTTCGATCTCAAGCTGTTTATTGCGCTGCTCTTCGAGCAATGCCTGCTCGAACTCCTTCTGCTGGTTGTCCATATAGTAGCCGGCGCCACCGCCGGCCAAGGCGCCAAGTGCGGCACCGACGTATCTTCCGGATTTGCCGTCCACCTGATGTCCGAGGATTGCACCCGCCACTGCGCCAATCGCAGCCCCGGTCTTGGCCCGCCGATTGGGATCATCCGTGGCACAGCCGGCCAATACCGCTGCTGCTACCAGGGCAATGGTGGTTTTAGTCATACTGCTCATTTTCCCTTCTCCTCTGTTCTGCAATTGATTCGGCGCACCATTTGGCAGCGGATACCGGTAAAAAGTTTCATCCAGATTGGAGTGCCGGCAATTCCGCACTGATATAAATGCCCTGAACTGTCGCCGCCATAGTTCAATGATAGAGTATTTCACAGCGCAAGCGCCTGCGGAATGTGAACAACAGTGAGAGCTGCTGCTCAATTCACCCAAGCGCGGGCATTATAGAAGAGTCTCAGCCATGGAGCTGCCTCGCCCCAATCGTCAGGATGCCAGGAGTTCTGCACCGTGCGAATAACCCGCTCCGGATGCGGCATCATGATAGTGACCCGGCCATCGTCACTGGTGAGCCCGGCGATGCCATCAGTCGAGCCGTTGGGATTGGACGGATAGCGGCTCGCCGGAGTCCCATCGTTTTCCAGATAGCGCAGCACCACATGGTTAACCGCACTCTCCCGTTGCGCCTCATCCCTGAATTCCGCCCTGCCCTCGCCGTGAGCCACCGCGATCGGGATAGCGGAGCCCTGCATGCCCTGAAGCAGGATAGAGTTGCTCCGCTCCACGCTGACCGAAACGAAACGCGCCTCGAACTGTTCCGAACGGTTGCGCACAAAGTGGGGCCAGTGATCCGTGCCGGGAATCAATTCGTGCAGATTGGAAAGCATCTGGCAGCCGTTGCAGACGCCAAGCGCAAAGCTGTCGCTGCGCCCGAAGAAGGACTCGAACTGATCGCGCGCCCGCGCATTAAACAATATCGACTTGGCCCACCCCTCGCCCGCGCCTAGTACATCGCCGAATGAAAATCCGCCGCAGGCTGCGATGCCCTTGAACCTGTCCAGGGTAACGCGTCCCGCTATGATGTCCGACATATGTACATCAATGCAGTCGAATCCGGCCCGATGGAACGCATTTGCCATCTCAATCTGTCCGTTGACCCCCTGCTCGCGCAAGATCGCGACCAGCGGCCGCGCACCGTCGGCGATCACCGTTGCCGCCGGGTTCTCGTTGGGATCGAAGCCCAGGCTCACCCGAACGCCCGGATCCGCGTCATCGCTGATACGTTCGAACTCCTCCTGCGCGCACTCGGGGTTGTCCCGCAGCGCCTGCATTGCACTGCTGGTCTCGGACCAGACCTGCTGCAGCTGCGCGCGACTGGCACGGAAGATCGAATTCCCGCCGCGCAAGAACTCCACCACCTGATCACCATTGACGGTCCCGATTACATGACAGTGATGACCAAGACCGGCATCGTGCAGCGTTTTAAGCACCTGATCAGTGTCCTGGTGCAGCACCTGGATTACCGCGCCCAGCTCTTCGTTAAACAGTACCGACAGATCGTCATCCCCCAAGTCATCGACCTGCAGCGACACACCGCAGCGCCCGGCGAATGCCATTTCGCACAAAGTGACGAACAGCCCGCCGTCGGAACGGTCGTGATAGGCCAGCAACAGCCGATCCCGGTTCATCTCCTGAATCACTTCGAAAAACCGTTGCAGCGCCTGCGGATCATTCAGGTCCGGGCCGTGATGGCCCAGCTGCCCATACACCTGAGCCAGAGCCGAGGCACCAAGGCGATTCAGCCCTTTGCCTAGATCGATCAGGATCAGGTCGCTGTCTCCCCGGTCGGTGCGCAACTGTGGCGTCAGTGTCAGACGCACGTCCAGAACCGGAGTAAAAGCAGATACGATGAGCGATACCGGTGCCGTTACGCTGCGTTGTTCGTCCTGCTGGTGCCAAACCGACTGCATGGACATGGAGTCTTTGCCCACCGGAATCGCAATACCGAGCGCCGGACAGAGCTCCATACCCACCGCTTTTACCGTTTCGTAGAGCTTCGCATCCTCGCCGGGGTAACCCGCAGGAGCCATCCAGTTGGCGGAGAGCTTGATATCGCCGAGCCGCTCGATAGCCGCAGCGGCCAGATTGGTGATCGCCTCGCCGACAGCCATACGACCGGAAGCGGGCGCGTCGATCAGCGCCAGCGGTGTCCGCTCCCCAATCGCCATTGCCTCGCCGAAATAACCCAGATAGTCCGAGATTGTCACCGCAAGATCGGCCACCGGCACCTGCCAGGGTCCCACCATCTGATCGCGCGATACCTGTCCGGTAACAGAGCGATCACCGATGGTGATCAGAAAAGTTTTATCCGCCACCGCCGGCAGACGCAGCACCCGCAGCGCTGCCTCTCGCAGGTTTATACCGGTTAAATCCAACTCAGGTTTGGGGAAGGTGCGGTGCTTGACGTCGCGCAGCATGCGCGGCGGCTTGCCGAACAGCAGGGGCATAGGAATATCGATGGGATGATTCTCAAAAAATCCGTCGCCTAAAAGCAGCCGCTCCTCCACTGTCGCCTGGCCCACAACAGCATAGGGACAACGCTCGCGTTCGCAAATCGCCTCGAATGGCTCCAGCCGCTCCGCGTCGATCGCCAGTACATAGCGCTCCTGTGCTTCATTGCACCAAATCTCCAGCGGCGACATCCCCGGTTCATCATTGGGTACTTGACGCAGTTCAAAACTGCCGCCTCGTCCGGCGTCGTGCACCAACTCCGGCAACGCATTTGAGAGACCACCGGCGCCGACATCGTGGATGAACAGAATAGGATTGTCCGGTCCACGCGACCAGCACTGGTCAATCACCTCCTGACAGCGGCGCTGCATCTCCGGATTGGCGCGCTGCACCGAAGCAAAATCCAGATCCTCCTGCGAAGTGCCGCTGGCCATCGAGGAGGCGGCTCCTCCACCCAGGCCGATCAACATGGCGGGACCACCCAGCACCACCAGCTGAGCGCCCGGAGGAAAACTGCTCTTCTCGACCATTGCCTCGCTGATACTGCCCAGCCCACCTGCCAGCATAATCGGTTTATGGTAACCGCGCAGTTCATCCCCTGAAGGGCCGGGTACCCACTGTTCGTAGGTGCGGAAATAACCGCACAGATTGGGGCGGCCGAATTCGTTGTTGAACGAGGCGCCGCCGACGGGTCCTTCAAGCATAATCTCCAACGCCGAAACAATGCGCTCAGGTTTCCCGTTATCCTGCTCCCAGGGCTGTTCTGCGCCAGGGATGCGCAGGTTCGAGACAGAGAAACCGGTCAATCCCGCTTTCGGTTTGGCGCCACGTCCGGTGGCCCCCTCATCCCGTATCTCACCCCCCGAACCGGTGGCAGCGCCCGGAAATGGCGAGATGGCAGTAGGGTGATTGTGCGTCTCCACCTTCATCAGTATATGCAGACTTTCCCGGCTGTAGCCGTAACTCTGGTCCTGTGGATCCGGCAGAAAACGCTCTCCTTCCGGACCCGCCATCACCGCTGCGTTATCTTTGTAGGCGGACAACACATTCCCAGGAGAGCATTCGGTGGTATTGCGAATCATCTCAAACAGGGTTCGCGCCTGAGACTCGCCGTCTATCACCCAGTCGGCATTGAAAATCTTATGCCGGCAATGTTCGGAGTTTGCCTGGGCGAACATCATCAGTTCGACGTCACTCGGATTTCGGCCAAGGCCGGTGAAACTCCCGACCAGATAGTCGATTTCGTCCTCGGACAGCGCCAGCCCCAGCGTCTGATTGGCCTGCTCCAGTGCCGGTTTCCCGCCACCAGTCACGTCGACACTGGCATAGGGTTTAGGCGCGGCATGCGCGAACAGGCAGTCGGCACCGTCAAAGTCATAAAGCACCGCCTCTGTCATACGATCATGCATCAGGTCGGCGAGCTGCGCGACCAGGTGCTCATGCGGATCGCCCGGCAGCGTGAGATAGTAGGCGACACCACGCTCAAGCCGTCTGATTTTTCCCAAGCCGCAGTGGCGGGCAATATCGGTTGCCTTGCTGGACCAGGGGGAGATGGTACCTGGGCGTGGAACAACGACCACCAGCAACCCTTTGGGTTCATGTTCCACCATCCGGGGGCCGTATCTGAGCACCCGTTCCAGCACGCGCTGCTCGCGTTCGTCAAGACCAGCGTCAAGATCGGCGAAATGCACAAACTCGGCATAAACAGCGACCGGCCCACCTGCCACCTGTTCCAAGCGCCGTTCCAGCTTCCTGGTACGAAAATCCGATAAAGCGGGAGCACCGCGAAAACTGAGCATGGTTCACCTTGTTTTGGCTGCTGAGGATTGACTGCCAATCATACTGCAAGCCGCGATATTTTTCTCATCGTACAGCACCGAGCCATCACCTGAACTTCAGAACAGAATCAACAGCATATCAGGATATACCGGTGGCACATGCGGGACTCTAGCTGAGAGATGAAGGGATCTTGACAGCAAAAAGGTGGCCATCCTGAAACCAATAAAACCAAAGAGCGGTCGCCAGGACCGCTCTTTGTATACTTCCCGTTGAGGCTGAACAGGCTAACTATGGGTGCGCTGTTTTCTCCGGCGAGAGACGCCCAGCCCTGCCAAGCCAAGCAGCATCACAGCAAGTGCGCCGGGTGCCGGAACCTGTTGTTGGCCGGGGTCTATCATACCTCTGAGCCTTACCGCGTCGTTACCACAGTTCTGAGTCCAGGAGAGTGCATAGTAAACATCGCCGTTTTGAGTGGCTAATCCAATCATCGCGAGTGGGATAGCCGCCTCGATAACGTAATAGGGTTTCCAGCCATTATCCGGGGAGGTATCCCACACGGCCGGATAACACCCCATGCTGTTTGAACACCAATCCGGCTTCCAGAATATCGAACTGTTATCGTAATCCAAAGCAACGGTATCCAGGGCTGTACCGTTCAGCAGCGCTGTTGCATCTGTCCCATCGGTCCAACCTAAGCCATGAGCCCAAACGGCATCTTCTACCAGCGTCCCCTTGGCGAAGGTTTGCTGCGGTTGAGGTTGCGGAGTACTACTATCGAGGTGGCCTATTCTGCCAGTGGTTTCGACGCCAAATTGATACTTGTCAGTGCCCAGGACAAATTCGTGATCGCCGGTATAAATGGCAATGTCACCCGGGTCCCAACAACCGGAGGTGGAGCCGCCGCAGCCTGTCGCGCCAAGATCTTCCGGCGTGCCTGCTACGATCGCAACATACAGGTGGTCACCAGACACAGCGGAATACATGGCTGCCGCTTCGTATTTGTGGCCTCCGACATAATCCCCGGGCGTCACTGCGTATTCATCTTCAAGCGTGTAGTTAACACCTGCAACCGGCTTCCAACTGCTGTTGCTGCCATCGGCAGCCAGCGGATTACCATCGTTGGTCGGTTCGAATCTGAGATACGGATTGCCTATATTGTAACCATTGTTATAGTTGGTGTAGGTGGCCGACGACGGCGCGTTAGCACCCAACCAATCATCCAGGCTTCCGTCGACGTTGAAGGCTGACGCGTTTCCGCAAACGCCCATTACCAAGGCAGCTGTAATAAATTTATATTTTTTTAACATTGGGGCTTCCACCTTGAGGTACTCATATTTCTAATGTTTATATTAAGCAATTAATGAGCCAATCATAAAAATTCGCTTGTAAAACAATACTAAGGAAAAAAAATCTTTGATCCAGTCCACAAAAAAAGACAGTAGTGTAAAAAATACTGACAAGCGTAAAGTGCTCTCAGTGCAGCTCTCCACCAGCCCAAAAATGTTCAAAATGTCCTGTTCAACTCCCGTTCGACACTTTTCGCAGGAATATGCAAAAGTCATGACCGGCTGAGCCGGTCTGTTCGGTCGTTCTGCCTGTACCTGAATCCGATTGTACAAGGGAATCTGCTCCGGGATGGGCCGCGCCTCATGATGCTTCAACAGCAGAGTGAAAAACAGCCGATCACTTGCCAAAAGTAGTTGGAAACTCATGCCCTAAACGGCAAGCAGAGATGTAACCGATACTAATGACTGGTACCAATCCGGGCCAGCAACTCGCGCGCTTCGCCCTCCTCCTTGAATGGTTTTCCCGCTGCCAATGCTGCCTCAAGCTCCTGTTTCGCCTCTTCACTCCTACCAAGACCATTGAGCGCAACCGCAAGATGATAACGTACCGCAGGTTGCTGAAACGCCCGTGCATGTGCCTGCCTGAGATACGCCAATCCCTCTTTGAAACTGCCCTGCCGCACCAGAACCCAACCCAGTGTATCGTTGACTGCCGGGTGTTTCGGGGCCAGCGCGTAGGCTTTCTGGGCAGCAGCAAGCGCCCGGGAATCATTCGATTGTTGATACAGACCTGCGAGGTTGTTATGCACCTCAAAGTCATCCGGTCGCTGTTCAATCAAAATCTGGTATTGATCGAGCGCGTCATCCAGACGGTCTGCGCGATGATACAGCGCCGCAAGCAGCCGGCGGATCTGATAGTCATCGGCATGTTTCCCAAGCCACTCCTCGAGTAATGCAACGCCGCTATCAGCCTCTCCTGCAGCTTGTCTGGCGCGGAACAGGGTCAGAAGAAGGCTTGAACTCGGTTCTTTGTCGAACCCAAGCGCATAAGCTTTTGCGGCATCATCGAATTTCCGAGTCTGCATATACAGATCTCCCATCAGGCGATGGCCAAGGGATAGATTCGGGTGATCTTTCTGCAGCTGCTGCGCCAGCGCTATAGCCTGGTCAAAATTCCCTCGCTTCATTTCCAACATAATCCGGCTTCCCTGTGCCGGCAGGTAATGAGGGTCTCTCTGCAATGCCGCATCCAGCGCTTTGCCGGCAGCATCTAGATCATCGGCCTGCATCAGGAGAACCCCAATACGCTGCAGGGTCGCCAAAGATTCGGGATTCCCCTGGTAGATGATTCGGAAATAGCGCGCCGCGTTGTCCAGGTTGCCCATCGACAGGTGTGCTCTACCCATAAGCTCCATCACGGACGCCGTTCCCGGCTCCAACTGGCCAAGTTGCGTGGCCACCTCGAGCGCAGCCTCAGGTTGCCCGTTCTGCAGATAGAGATCCGCCAGGCGCCGCAGATCCGGAACAATACTGGCCTGAGTCTCTGTATTGCGGATCTTCTCCAGCCAGGAGATGGTCATATGCGGCGCTCCCTGGAGCTCTGCGATCGTCGCCAGACCCCTCATCGCGCGTACCTCCGCGGGCAGTCTGCGCAGGATCTGCTCATACCGGTCCCGCGCGGAATCGAACTTCTTTTCGATCATGTCGAGATTTGCCAGATTCAAATGCGCAGCGAGAAACTCGGGAGCTGCCTGTACGGCTTTTTCGAAACTCTCGCGTGCGGAATTTAAAGCTCGCTTCCTCAAATATGCGGCGCCGGCCAGGTTGTGTAGCATGGGATTGTCCGGGTGTTTGGCCCGCAGCGTATCGGTTGTTGCCAACGCCTGATCAAAGCTACCTTTCTGCAGTTGCATGATAGCCAGCATAATCCCCGGCTTGGTCTGACTGGCATCCATCTCCAGGGCGGTTTCAAGCTCCTGCATGGCCGCATCGGGCTGGCCGCTTCCCAGACGGCTGAGTGCCAGCCGGGTGCGTATGGAGACAAGATTGGGCTCCAGCACCGCCGCCCGGTCCAACATGTCCGTTGCCTCGTCATAGCGCTGAGCATTCAGAAAGGCTGTGCCGAGCAGAACGAGTAATTCTGCGTTTTCCGGATGCTGGTCAAGTAAGGGTTTCAAAAAGATAATGACGCCCTGATAGTCACCTTTTTTCATCAGCACTTCGGCCAAAATCAAACTTGGCTCAAGGTGATGAGGGTGTATCTTCAAGTACTGTTTTAAGTGAACCTCTGCTTTGTCCAGGTGATTCTGGAGATACTCCAGCGTTCCCAGAAGCAACAGGGTTGGCGTGTGACTGTTGATGAAGCCGGTGCTAAGCGAGGATAGTGCTTGAGAAATCTGATTGATTTCAGCTATCGCCTCATTGTACTTTCCGGCCCGTGCCATGAGCATGGCTTTCAGATAGTTTCCGGCAAAATTGTCAGGTGAATTTTTTAAGATAAAATCGACATCTTCCTTTGCTGCCGCATCCTCACCCTTGCTGATCAATATTGCTGCCCTGCTCAAACGTGCACGTGTATGCTGCGGATCCGTCGCTACAGACTTGTTGAGACTTTCCAGTGCAAGATCGGCTTGCCCCCTAAGGCGCTGTATCTCGCCCTTTCCATACCAGGTTTCAGCCTCATCCGGACTGTACTGCTCTGCCTCAGCTACAAGTTGTGCTGCTAAATCAAGATTGCCCTTCTGAATTTCCACCGTTGCCAGTCCAAGGATCGGACCCGGTTCGCTGGGCAACAGACGTCTGGCGCGGGTAAAGGATTTTTCCGCCTCCTCGGTCTGGCCCAGATTCAGATAAGCATGCGCCCGCAGCACCAGTATCTGTGTCTCAATATCGGTCGCCCGTCCACCGCTTTTGACCTCATTCAGAAGTTGCTGATACTTTCCCTGAATCAGATAGCTACTGCCGAGCAGCACCACGACCTGTTCCTCATCGGCGCCGCTGGCAAGCGCAGTCTTCAGATCCTTTTCCGCACCAAGCGCATCGCCGGAATGTAACAGGCTCTGCCCGAGCAATATCCTGGAAGGGAGATGCATCGGATTTTCCTGCAGCGCATTTTTCGCCAGGATAACCGCCGCCGGATAATCTTTTTGCACAAACCGCTTAACAGCGGATTCATAGTAATCCGCCGCCGAGGTGGCGAAGGTATGCACGCAAAATGTCAGGAGGATTACTGTAGTTAAAAGCCGTGTAATCAAGGGAATCTAACTCCTTACAATTCGATGAAACAGAACCCGAACAGAACATATATGGAAGCTTCGGCACGCGGAAGCCGCACAATGAGTTTAACGGTCCGAAATCAAAAAACTTTCTTTGCCAGACGCTCACCCAACAGTCTGGCCACTAAAACGTGCCCCTGTGGGGAGAGATGTCCCTCATTGGGATAGTATAATTCGTCGTTTCCCTTATCCCGTGCTTCACGCAGCGCGACTGCCAGATCAATCGTCTCGACGTCTGCCATCGACGAGAGATCGCTAAGCAGCGAACGACGCAGAAAATCCTGGTAGCCCGCAGAGACACTTGCCGGGTTATCGACATACGAACGTCCCGGAAGCAGGACCACTGTTAGCGCCGCCTGCAGTTCACGCGCACTCCCGGATATGCGTTCAATAAGTGCTTTGAAAAGTGCGCGGTGGTAACTGAAACGCGCCGCGAAACCCGCATCGTCGACGCGATCGTCGGGTTGGAAAAGTCCAAGCCGGCGGGTAATCTCAAAATCTCCCAGCCAACGCTGCAGCACCGTCGGTGGCGACTGTGACTCACCCAGCACCAGCTGAGTCAGGTTGTCAGTGCGCGCTGCGGCCGGCATGGACTCTCTGGGTACCGGTGTGTTGAGCAACTCCAGAGTCCCATCTGGGTGGAGGCGGTAATAGGGCTTGGCATGATCGCCCTGGAGCGGAAAAGGTCGTGCGTTGTCGAACAGATCGTTGCCGAGATAAACCACCAGCAGCAACCCATCCGGCTCGAACAGCTTGACCCTCTCCCTGATCAGCAGATACTGCTGGTCGGTACTGTATCCGGGCACGCCGAAATTGAGAAATTCAGCCTTCCCAGATGCGCTATTGAGCAGCTCAACAAATGTCGCGTCGTCACCCACCCCCTGGCCAAAACTGAAACTGTCACCAACTACTGCGTAGCGGCGTGCAGCGGTATCGGACGGCGGTCGGCCGCGAAATCCGAAACGGTTAATGGAGTATTCCACGTTAAAATCGTGGTGTTGATGCGATCCTCGCCAATTCGGGTTGAGACGCCAACCCAAACGCGGATCGTACAGAATCATTCCGGGTTGAAGCCGATCGCTTCGCTCAATCGAATGGCGCTGGTAGGAGAGACACCACTCAGCGATGTACAGACTGGCAGCCCCACTCAGAAAAACGGAGAAAACCGCAAACAAAAAGTGGCGCTTGCGCGACCTCGCCATACGCTGCTCAGGCTGTTTTCCCATTCCCGTCGATGCAGTGTTCATACGTCGCTATGTTAACCCCAATCCGGATCACTCCAAGTCGATGCGCCGGCGGTGGAACAGAGAGTAGTAGCGGACGCTGGCCGGTGCGTGCGATATAACACCGGATATAATCAGAATCGCCAGCAGCAGCGGCAACCGCACAGCGGGGAAGAGCGGCATCAGGCCAAGCAGTATCAGTTTCAGTAAGATCGCCTGACCACGAAGCTGAATCAGCCAGATGCCGTTGTTCCAGATAGCAATGGCGGCAAGCCCGATACCAGACCACAGGGTAAGATCAAAAAACCGCCGCCAAAGATCGCCCTCTGAGGGGTAGAAAAAACCGCCGCCCAAGCCCGCAATACCGATCAGATGCAGGGTGCGCAGCAGGATATTGACCCAGCGCTGACCGGGCAGAAAGCGGGACTCGGCCGGGAAAAGCAGCTGTTTCAGATGCATTTATCAACCCTCGAACCATTCGCTCGGCCGGTCCTGACAGGTCAGAGTCAACCGCTCCTCGATCTCCGGCACGGCCGTTACCAGGGCAGCACGGGCCAGACTCGGCGTATTGTTTTTTTCGCTGACATGACCCACAACCAGACACTTCAGCCCGGCATGCGCCACCAGTTTCAGCAGCTGGGCCGCCTGACAGTTGCTGAGGTGTCCCAGGGCGCCACCCACTCGCCGCTGCAGCGAAAGCGGATAGGGGCCATTGGCCAGCATCTCCCGATCATGATTGCACTCCAGCAGCAGGGCGGTGCAGTTGCTGAGCATCCTGATAATATGGGGTGTAATCACACCGACATCCGTCAGCACGCCAAACCGCGCAGCGGATGTTTCGAATACAAACTGAACCGGCTCCCGCGCGTCGTGCGGGACGGGATAGGCGGTTACTGTCAGGTCGCCGACTACAAACGAGGCCTGGTGTCCATGAATGATTCGGACATCGGGCATATGTCCCAGCCGGCGGCAACGCAAAGTGCCATGGGTAAGCCAGACCGGTAGTCCGAAGCGTCGCGCCAAAACACCAACGCCACGAACATGATCCTGGTGTTCGTGGGTAACCAGTATGCCGTCCAGACTATCGATGGCAATATTGAAGGCCGAAAGCCGCTTCTCCAACTCCTTGGCAGGGAAGCCGCAATCAAGCAGCAGGCGGGTACGGTCTGTCTCGATCAGGGTGGCGTTACCGCGGCTTCCGCTCCCCAGCGAAGCGAAGCGCACCTAGGTAAACCCTGTGGCCGACACTTTAGCTGACAATCGCTTTACCGCTGGAATAGCCGGCCCCGATGCTACCGGATCTGCTCCTGAATCAAGGTCAGAATACGTAGCGCAGTCTCCGAATTGTCGCGGGTACCCTGTGCATTCAACACGGTAACATTGGTGGATTGAGCAGCAGCAGTCAGTTTTACCTGATACTGGCTCTCCTTATCGATGTCCGCCTCATCTACGTTCCAGAACACCAGTTTACTCAACCACCCCTTCTCTTCTGTGGTGCGCATAGGATCATTATAGCGGACGTAATAGATACCGTCGGCGCGGTTGCGGTCCTCCACCGCGAACCCGACACGGTCGAGTGCTACACCCGTCAGTCTCCAGGCGCTGTCAAAATCTTCATCAACCGTCACCGATAACTGATCGCCGCTCTTGTTCAGGCGTGATTTCGGTTTACGTGACTTCTCTTTTGCCCCCGCCAGCTGAGCTCCCGCTGCCTGGTCGGCACTACCGAGATGAACCATGATGCGTCTAAGCATCGCGACTTCGAGACCGTGATCGGTTTCACGTGGATTCCATACGGTACGCTCGACGGTGCCGCGTCCATCCTGAATGATCTTCTCCTCCATCCCGCGGTGCGTCAAATAGAGCTCAGTGGTGCCGGGTGCGATCCCTTTTTCGATTCTCAGCCGGAATTGATCCCGGGTCGACGACGAGTAGAGTCCTCCCGCGAGGCTGCGAAATGCATCGGTGATGAAATCACTGCTGATGTCCGCCAGATTCTCCAGCCAGCCGGTCACCATGATGCCGACGGTGGGATCCTGCTCCTCCAGCAGAATGCCGTTCTCCTGCCAAAACTCGATCACCTGAAACCAAACGTCTTCCGGATTAGCGCCAATGACCAGCCAATGCTGACTGCCGTCGCGCACAACCTCGATATTCTCGACCTTTGGCAACACGCCGCCCTTGTGCGCAGCGCCTGTGCCTGGGGCTGGCTGGTTCATTTCAAACCGCGACAGGGTTGCCGAACCCGCACCTGCATCGGGAATCACCAGCTCGTCCTGAATGCTGCTTCTGGTCAGATCCGGTGGGATTTCCAGGTTTTTTTCCGCCTGCTTGCTTTTCTTGTATTCAACTTTACGGTCGGGCAACACTTTTTCCATACCCGGGAGACTGCCGCAACCGCTGAGGGCGACCGCCAGTAAAACTGAGAGTGAAATGGTTTTTGAAATGTTTTCTAGTTTCATTCAGATAATTCCAGCACTGGAGAGAGCTTGCCGCACAGCATCATGATATTTTCCGGAGAGCCGGGTCAGAGGCAACCGTAATCCCGGAGGTATACGACCCATCTCCTCCAGGGCCCATTTAACCGGGATGGGATTGGATTCAAGAAACAGCGCCCGGTGCAGCCCGGCCAGTTTATTGTCTATGCGCTCGGCTTCGGCGGCATCGCCGCGCAGCGCAGCGGCCACCATGCGATGCATGTCCGCAGGAGCGACATTGGCGGTAACCGAAATACAACCCCGCCCCCCGCGCAGGACAAACTCACGGGTAGTCGCGTCATCTCCGCTGATAAGAACAAAATCAGCACCGCAAAGTTCCCGCAGCAGTGGGACGCGGTCCAGATCACCGGTCGCCTCTTTGATCCCTATGATGTTGGAAATTCCGGCCAGACGCGCAACGGTCTCGGGCTGCATGTCGCAGGCGGTTCTGCCAGGCACATTATAGAGCAGCTGCGGAATGTCTACGGCTTCTGCGACTGCCTTGTGATGCAGATACAGCCCCTCCTGAGTCGGCTTGTTGTAGTAGGGTGTAACCAGCAGGCAGGCATCTGCACCCGCCTCTGCCGCACAACGGGTGAGGGTGATTGCTTCGCTGGTCGAGTTGGCACCGGTGCCGGCGATAACCGGGATGCGGCCGGCAGCAAAATCAACCACTTGAGCGATCACTTTGCAGTGCTCTCTCTCATCCAAAGTGGCGGACTCGCCGGAGGTTCCCACTGCAACAATAGCATCTGTGCCCTGCTCCACATGCCAGTCAACCAGCGCGCGCAGGCTGGACTCATCGACGCTGCCGTCCAGCCTCATCGGCGTTACCAGCGCTACTATGCTGCCTTGAAACATGAATTTTTCCCGGAAATTTTAGGCCTGATCGCGCATTCTAAATCGCGAACCCAGACGCTGACAAGGAGCATACCTTCGAGACAGACGCCCTATCCCCGCCGCGTATCGCCGGCTGGTAGGGGCCGGCCTGTTGAAAATTTGCGGTACACACGCAATCTACAAGACCTTAGCCAGGACAGCGTCGCTACTATTTTCATAGCCAATCCAAAGTCGCTCTTGTAGCCAGGGTTCGGACTAGCTTAACCGGTATGAACGAAGCTAAACTGTTCAGTCTATCAAGCACTTTGGAGCCTCGCGCACATGCCTGCAAAAAAATCCTATCTGGTGTTGTCTGCCTTGGGAGAGGACCGCCCGGGCATCGTGGCTCAACTGTCGAAGGCGATCTTCGACCTGGAGTGCAGTATCAACGATAGCCGAATGACCGTACTTGGCGGTGAATTCGCTGTGGCAATGATGATTGAGGGTAATTGGAACGCCCTGGCAAAGCTGGCATCGAACTGCCCTTCATTGGAACAGCAGTTGGGTCTGAAAATCATGACCAAGCAGACCAAGGGGCGCAAACAGGAGGCAGAGCTGCTGCCGTATGAAGTTGACCTGGTGGCACTGGACCACCCCGGCATTGTGCACCATCTCGCCAATTTCTTTTCGCGGCGTAAAATCAACATCGAGGAGCTGGCAACCAGCAGCTATGCTGCCGCACATACGGGATCTGCGATGTTTTCGGTCCATATTGTGGTTAGCATCCCCGCAGATGTGCATATCGCCTCCCTGCGCGAGGAGTTCATGGAGTTCTGTGACACGATGAACCTGGACGCAGTGCTGGAACCGATCAAGCTTTAGATAGGCAGATACGAGGGTTAGCTATGAATCAAGTGGCAGTCGGCACTCCCATTCCCGATATCGAGCTTCATCTTACCGGGGATCGGACAGCAAAATTATCCGATTTCAGGGGCAAGACCCTGGTGCTCTACTTTTATCCAAAAGCGAACACCCCTGGCTGCACCCAGGAGGGCCTGGACTTCAAGGCAGCCATTCACATGTTCAGACGCCACGCGACCGTTATCCTCGGTGCTTCCCGCGACAGCCTGAAATCTCAGGAGAATTTCAAAGCCAAGCAGGAGTTTCCGTTCGACCTGATCGCGGATCCCGACGAAAAGCTGTGCCGCATTTTCGATGTCATCAAACTAAAGAATATGTATGGCAAACAGGTGCGCGGAATCGAGCGCAGCACTTTTGTCATCGACGCCGAAGGCATACTCAGATTCGAGTGGCGCAAGGTTAAGGTGAAAGAGCATGTCGAACAGGTGCTGACAGCGGTGAAAACACTAACAGCATGAATGCCGGCCATGCGGGGCGCTGCCTTTTTATCCTCGACACCAATGTATTGATGCACGACCCTACGGCAATCTTCAGGTTTCAGGAGCACGATGTTTTCCTGCCCATGATGGTGCTGGAAGAGCTTGACCAGGGCAAGAAAGGCATGTCCGAAGTGGCGCGGAATGTACGCCAGGCCTCGCGTTTCCTCAATGACTTGATCGCCGGCGCAAGGAAACAGCAGATTGATGCCGGCATACCCCTGCCCACACCGAAAAACGGTCCGAGTGACAATTATCGCGGGCACGGTCGTCTCTTCTTCCAGACTGAGACGCTGCCTAAACTGCTGCCCGACTCGCTGCCCGGCAATACCCCGGACAATAATATTTTGGGTACCGCATTGGCATTGCAGGAGAAGCATCCGGAGCTCAAAGTCACCGTTGTATCCAAGGATATCAACCTGCGCATCAAGGCGGCGCTGATCGGTATCAGGGCGGAAGAGTACTTCAACGACCAGGCGCTGGACGACGTCAGCCTGCTGTACAGCGGCGAGGAGTCAGTCGCCGCGGATTTCTGGGAGACCCACTCCGGAGAGATCGACTCCTGGCAGGAGAGAGGACGCACCTTCTACCGGCTCAAAGGACCCAAACCGGCGCAGTGGTATCCCAACCAGTGCCTGTTCATGGAGGGGGAAAACGGATTCGAGGCGATGGTCAGGGGACGGCATGGTGAACAGAGCATCATCGAGCTGACCCGCGACTATCGCAGCCAGAAGCACTCGGTCTGGGGTATCTCGGCGCGCAACCGGGAGCAGAATTTTGCGCTCAATATGCTGATGGACCCTGAGATAGACTTCGTCTCGCTGCTGGGCACGGCAGGCACCGGCAAAACCCTGCTGGCGCTTGCCGCCGGCCTGGCGCAGACGCTCGACAAGAATCTTTACCGCGACATCATCATGACCAGAGTAACAGTGCCTGTGGGTGAAGACATCGGCTTTCTTCCGGGCACCGAAGAGGAGAAAATGACCCCCTGGATGGGGGCACTGATGGACAATCTTGAGGTGCTGACACAGACCGAAGGGGGCGAGTGGGGCCGTGCCGCTACCGATGACCTGCTACGCTCCCGCATCCACATCCACTCCCTCAATTTCATGCGCGGCCGTACTTTCTTAAAGAAATATATCATCCTGGACGAAGCGCAGAATCTGACCCCGAAACAGATCAAGACGCTGATCACCCGCGCCGGTCCGGGAACCAAGATCGTCTGCCTTGGCAATATCGCCCAGATCGACACACCCTACCTTACCGAAACGACGTCGGGGCTCACCTACGCGGTCGACCGCTTCAAGCACTGGGAGCACAGCGGCCATATCACGCTGCTGCGGGGAGAGAGATCGCGGCTGGCGGATTTTGCGTCCGACGCACTGTGAGGTTCGGGTACGATCCAACGCGACCAATGTCGCACCGAAGCCAAATCACCCTTCGATTCGGCTTCGGCCTGACATCATTTGGAGAGCACGCTAATGCCTTCATCCAAACCCGCCAGTGTCAGCGGATACATGCGGCTTCCCAGCTGCTGACGGATCTGCTGGGTGCTGGTGCTGTATTCCCAGTATCTGGGCTCGCTCGGATTTAGCCAGATCGCCTTTTCCCAGGTATCCAGGATGCGCTGCAGCCAGACCTGTCCCGGTTCCTGATTCCAATGCTCGACACTGCCGTTTTCCGCCAGCAGCTCATACGGCGACATCGCGGCATCGCCGACAAAAATCACCCGGTAGTCGCGGCCATAGGTGTGCAGCAGCTCCAGTGTCGGAATGGTATCGTTGAAACGGCGGCGGTTGTTGCGCCACAACTTTTCATAGATGCAGTTGTGAAAATAGAAGTGTTCAAGATGCTTGAATTCACTGCGCGCAGCGGAGAAGAGCTGTTCGCACTCGCGCACGTAGGGATCCATTGATCCGCCGACATCGAGGAACAGCAGCACCTTGACCGCATTGTGGCGCTCCGGAACCATCTTGATATCAAGGAGACCGGCATTGCGGGCGGTTGAGCTGATGGTGTCATCCAGGTCAAGCTCCTCGGGCGCGCCGCTGCGGGCAAACTTGCGCAGCTTGCGCAATGCCACCTTGATATTGCGCGTACCCAGCTCGACACTATCGTCCAGATCCCTGAACTGGCGCTTCTCCCACACCTTCAGCGCCCGTTTGTGTCCGCTTTCGCCGCCGATTCTGATCCCCTCAGGATTGTAGCCACCGTGGCCGAATGGGGAGGTGCCGCCGGTCCCGATCCATTTATTGCCGCCGGCATGGCGCCCCTGCTGCTCCTGCAGCCGCTGCTTCAGCTTCTGCAGCAGTTTATCCAGCCCGCCCTGCGACTCGATTCTGGCCATCTCCTCCTCGCTGAAAAGCCGCTTGAGCTCCTGGCGCAGCCACTCCTCGGGAATCAGTGCCTGCATGAAGCCCTCGATCTGCTGCAGTCCATGGAAATAGCCGCCGAACGCCCGGTCGAATCGATCGAAATACTTTTCGTCCTTCACCAGGCAGAGGCGCGCCAGCAGATAAAAGTCATCCAGGCTGGCGAACGCCAGCTTGCGATCGAGCGCCTCAATCAGCAGCAGCAGCTCCTTAATCGTGACGGGAACCCGGGCTTTACGCAGTGCGGTGAAAAAATCGATCAGCATGAAATTGGTACCGACTCCCGCGCATGGAAACCGCAGCGATGCCTGTTTACCTGGACTCCCGGCGCACCATGAACGCGAGCCGTTCCAGCATGTGCACATCCTGCTCATTTTTCAGCAGCGCGCCGTACAGCGGGGGAATCGCTTTACTGCTCTCCTTTCCTTGCAGGATATCGATCGGAATATTGTCTGCCATCAACAGCTTCAGCCAATCGATCAGTTCGGAGGTAGAGGGCTTCTTCTTCAGCCCGTTCAATTCCCGCACCCGGAAAAACACCTCCATCGCTTCAGTTACCAGGCGTGTCTGTATATTCGGATAGTGCACCCGCACGATCTCGGCCATGGTCTTTTTATCCGGAAACTGGATATAGTGAAAAAAACAGCGGCGCAGAAAGGCGTCCGGCAGCTCTTTTTCGTTATTGCTGGTAATGATCACAATCGGCCGGTGCCGGGCGACGATACGTTCACCGGTCTCGTAGACGAAAAATTCCATCCGGTCGAGTTCGATCAGCAGGTCGTTGGGGAATTCGATATCCGCCTTGTCGATCTCGTCGATCAGCAGCACCACCGGGCTGTCGCTCTCGAATGCCTGCCACATCATCCCTTTGCGGATGTAGTTTTTGATTTCATGAACCCGGGCGTCGCCCAACTGGGAATCGCGCAGCCGGGAGACCGCATCGTACTCATACAGTCCCTGATGGGCCTTGGTAGTGGATTTGATGTGCCAGCTCAGAATCGGCTTGCCCAGCGCCGCTGCCACCTCCTCGGCCAGCATGGTCTTGCCGGTTCCCGGTTCGCCTTTAATCAACAGTGGACGCTGCAGCGTGATTGCGGCATTGACCGCCATCTGCAAATCCTCTGTCGCAACATAGCGCTCTGTTCCCTCAAATTTCATTAATGGACTCCGGTATTTCAAGCGTGCATGGAAGCGACAAGAGCTGCCAAAAACAGTCGAGCGGACCGTCGCGCCTATGGAATTCCTACCTCAGTCCAACCTGGCTGTCAACGACAGACCTGAATTATTCCCTCGCCAGATCCGAGATTGCAGCAAGGAAGGGTTAATCTCAAGGCCGATCTGGACCGAAGCGGCGATCCTCAGATTGGCCGGGGTCGGACATCGAGTGGCGTTTCGTCAGCACTGCCTGCCGGTCTGTACCATTCCCGCCACGATCCGCAATATCGCATTGCGGTTGGTCCAGGAGCTGGCCAGCGCCGCGGCCCGATAGAACGGCAGCCAGCGATGCTCTGCATGTTCTGTCGGGTTGAGTCGGATGGTTCTACGATCTGGCAGACAGAGCGCGAACCAGTGCTCCCGATTGTAGTGTACGCCTGGGGCGTAGCGCGTGCGCCAGGGATGGATAACAGGAAAACGTTCGGTGTGCCGGCAGTCGACGATGCCGCTCTGCATTGCGAGCCCGGTCTCCTCGCGCAGCTCCCGTTCGGCAGCCATCCGGGGACTCTCATGCCAAGCCAGACTCCCGGTAACCGACTGCCAGAAATCCACCGGCCGGGTGCGCCTGAGCATCAGCACCTCACCCGTCTGGGTATAGACCACCAGCAGAATCGACTCCGGTCGTTTGTAGGGCTTAGCCAGCTTGCTTCTCTTCCGCTTGCGGTTTGCGCACCCGGATGGAGAGCTCGCGCAGCTGCTCCGGACTCACCTCCGAAGGCGCCGAAGTAAGCATGCAGGCAGCGGTCTGGGTCTTGGGAAAAGCCATCACTTCACGAATCGAGCCGGCACCGGCCATCAGCATCACCAGGCGGTCGAGACCGAATGCCAGGCCGCCGTGCGGTGGGCAGCCGTATTTCAGCGCAGCGAGCAGAAAACCGAACTTCTCCTGCGCCTCCGCCTCGCCGATGCCAAGCAGCCTGAATACCTGCTCCTGCAGCTCGGTCCGGTGGATACGGATCGAGCCGCCACCCAGCTCCATACCGTTGAGCACCATGTCATAGGCGCGTGAAAGACAGACGCCGGGGTCGCTCGCCAACAGCGCCTGGTGGGCCACTTTGGGCGCGGTAAACGGGTGGTGCAGCGCCGCCCAGCGGTTTGCCTGTTCATCCCGCTCGAACATCGGAAAATCGATCACCCAGAGCGGGCGCCACTCCTCCTCCATCAACTGCCGCTCTTCACCCAGCTTGATGCGCAGTGCGCCCAGCGCCTCATTGACGATATCCGCCTTGTCGGAGCCGAAGAAAATCAGGTCGCCATCCTTAGCCCCGGTACGCTGCAGAATGGCGTCCACCACCTCGTCCGGAAGAAATTTGAGGATCGGCGACTGCAACCCCTCGTACCCTTTGGCCAGCTCATTTACCTTGATGTAGGCAAGGCCTTTGGCGCCGTAGATGCCGACGAGCTTGGTGTAGCCATCAATTTCCTTGCGCGTCAACTCACACCCACCGGGCAGGAGCAGCGCCGCTACCCTGCCCTTCGCATCGTTGGCAGGGCCGGAAAAGACCTTGAACTCCACTGACTGCATCAGGTCGCCCACATCGACCAGCTCCAGCGGGCAGCGCAAATCGGGCCGGTCGGAGCCAAAGCGCCGGATCGCCTCTGCATGCGTCATGCGGGGAAACGGATTGGGGAGCTCCCTGCCCAACACGCTGCGCACCACCTGGCGAATCATCTCCTCCATCAGGGTCATCAGCGCATCCTCGTCCATGAACGAGGTCTCGATATCCAGCTGGGTGAACTCCGGCTGACGGTCGGCGCGCAGATCCTCGTCGCGGAAACAGCGGACCACCTGGTAGTAGCGATCCATACCCGACATCATCAACAACTGCTTGAACAGCTGCGGCGACTGCGGCAGCGCAAAGAACTTGCCCGGATGGGTGCGTGACGGCACCAGATAGTCGCGCGCGCCTTCCGGGGTCGCCTTGGTCAGCATCGGCGTTTCGATATCCAGGAAACCGTTGTCGTCCAGGAAATTGCGCAAGGCGCGGGTCACCTTAGCCCGCATCCGGATCCGCTCCAGCATCTCCGGCCGGCGCAGGTCGATATAGCGGTAGCGCAGGCGCACCTCCTCGGATGCCTTCTCGTGCTCGTCGAGCTGGAAAGGGGGCGTCTCCGAACGGTTGAGCACTTCCAGCTCCAACCCGAGGATCTCGATCTCACCGGTGGCAATATCCGGGTTGACCGATCCCTGCGGACGCGCTCTCACCTGCCCCTTGAGGCGGACCACGAATTCGTTCCGCAGCTGTTCGGCAACGCCGAACACGTCGGGCTTATCGGGATCACAAACCACCTGCACCAACCCCTCGCGGTCGCGCAAATCGACGAATATCACCCCGCCGTGGTCACGGCGCCGGTGTACCCAGCCGCACAGCTCGACCACCTGTCCGATGTGGGATGCATTGACTTGTCCGCAGTATTGAGTACGCATGTGATCTGTTCCGTTGATTTGGATTCTGGCCGGAGCCGGCCAAAAAATGGGAAATGTTAAGGTCTGCTCTTTTCTGCTGCAAGCGCCTTGACCATGCCCTGGGCATCCGGCACGACCGCCCCCATCGACATCAGCATCTTGAGTCCGTCGTCCACTTTCATATCCAGCTCGATAACCTCACTGCGCGGCACCATGACAAAGTAACCACCGGTTGGATTGGGCGTAGTCGGCACATAGACGTTGATCACATCGGCTCCGGTTTTGGCCTGAGCTTCACCGATATCCGCACCGGTCTGAAACGCGATAGTCCAGAGTCCGCGTCGGGGAAACTCTATCAACAGCACCTTGCGGAACGACTTGCCTTTTTCGCTGAACACCGTTTCGGCCAGCTGTTTGGCGGCCGAATAGACCGAGCGCACCAGCGGGATCCTGGCCAGTATGTGCTCCCACAGCGAGACCAGCGACCGCCCGAACAGATTCGCCGCGAGTACCCCGGTGATGAACACGATCAACAGCGAGAGCACCACGCCGATACCCGGTATGTGGAATCCCAGCAGGGTCTCCGGCCGGTAGGCTTCCGGAATGAGCAGCAGACTGTTGTCCATCCAGTTCACCAGCACACGCACGACCAGCAGGGTGACGCCGAGCGGCATCCAGACCAGTAAACCGGCAACAAGATAGCGTCTTAGCAAGGACATTGGCTTTGGATCCGTTAATTGCCGGCTGCCGACTTATCCGGTTTCGACTCCTTCGGTTCACCGGCTGTCCCTTTCGCCGTATCCTTGTTTGTGTCTGTCTTGCCGGCGTCGTGCAGGTTCTTCTTGTTGCCGTGCTTGAAATCGGTTTCATACCAGCCGCCGCCCTTTAGCCGGAAAGCCGCCGCCGATAGCTGCTTTTTCAACGCCGGTTCGCCGCATTCCGGGCAGAGCGTCAATGGTGCATCGCTCATCTTTTGCATCGCCTCCAGTTCATGGCCGCAGGCATTACAACGGTATTCGTATAAGGGCATGGCAATATTCCTGGTATCGGCACCCCCTAGGCGGGTTTGATTCGGTGCCGGAGAACTATCGAAAACTTGGGAATATTACCACAGCAAAGGAAATTCGGTTACGCAGGCGAGCACGCGGTTCGCAGGAGATTATCAGCTAAGTCTTAATCTTCCCGTTCCAGACGCTGCTTGCGCAGATACTCGCTCTGCCGCTGCAGCACATGACGGATCAGGACATCACGGTCACGGTCGCGCAGGTGCTGAAAATTGACACGTGTCTGATACACCCTGGCGCCATCGCCTTCGGTCGGCAGCTTTTCGCACGCGACCACTTCGGCGTACAGAATCAGTCCGGTAAAGAACGGAAGCAGTATCTTCAACTCAAGCAACGTGCCTATCTCGGTAGGCTCAGGCGCATTAAAGGCCATACCGCTGGCACTCAGGTTGACCGCGCTGGCGGGCTGATCGGCCATCTCGTTGGTCCAGGTCAGAAAAGCCTTGCCCAACAGATCGATCTTCTGGTCCAGCGACTTCAGATAGCGCGCAATATCCGGGGCGACCGTCTCGATCTTGCGCAATACACCAGACATCTCCTGGCTGATAACTGCCAGGTTGCTCATGATGGTGAAATCACTCTCCAATCCCTTTTCCTGGCGCTCCAGCTTCTTTGTCAGGCTGCTTGGCGGAATCGCCTGGAAACTCAGGGCTATCGTATCGTCGATACGAAAAAACTCGCGCCGCTCCCGGGATAGATCGATTGGTTGATCGTCACTCATGCATTTAGCCCCGTTTAGCTTTTCGGATCTTCGATTATCAGCATATCACCATTATCCATGTCGTTACCGCGTTCCAGTATCAACTCCACCCGGCGGTTGATCGCCCGGTTGGCGGAGCTGTCGTTGGGCATCAGTGGCCTGGAGTCGGCATGGCCTTCTATCATAACCCTTCCCGGGTCGATGTCCGGATTTTTTAACAGGCCATGCACCACGGTGACGGCGCGTGCCGAAGAGAGCTCCCAATTGGAACGGAATCGGGCAGTGGAGATGGGAATGTTATCCGTATGTCCGGCGACTATCACATTACCCGGAGACCTGGCCACCGCTGCGCTGATACGATCCATGACCGCGATGAAACCCGCATCAAGATCGGCGCTGCCGGAGGCGAACGAGCCCTTCTCCTGAATTCTCACGATAATCTTGGCCTCTTCTGTCTCGACGCTTACCAGACCCTCCTCGATCTCCTTTTTCAGCGCCTCTTTCAGAGCCTCGGCATCCAGCTCCACCTCCTGCTTGATCTTTTCAGCCACCGCCTCCATAACCGCGTCGTTGACGTCGACCGAATCCTTATCTTTTTTTCCGTCATTGATGTCGAGATCGTCCTGTTCGGCATCGGTGGTACGCTGGCGAATCTCATTGACCACCGCCGGATCAGGATTGACCGAGGGGCTGAACTCCTGCTTGATCACACTGACACCTTTGACGATCTCCATGACCGGTATCTCTCGCTGCACGCCGAACGCATCCTTCATCGAATCCGCCATCTTCTTGAAGCGGATGGCATCGAGCTCGGCGAACGAGAGCAGCAGTACGAAAAAGCACATCAACAGGGACATCAGGTCGGCGAATGTCGCCAGCCATGCCGGTAATCCGGCATCACATTTGGGGCACTCTTCTTCCATCGATTAATCTTCCGATTTCGCTCGTTTACTGGAAGGCAGGTAGGTACTCAACATCTGTTCCAACACACGCGGATTCATCCCCTCCTGGATACCGGAGATCGTTTCCAGTATGAGCGACTTGTTGGTTTTCTCCAGCTGACTTGCGCGTGCCAGTTTATCGGCCATGGGTTGCGCAAACGCATTGGCGATCACCGCCCCGTACAACGTGGTCAGCAGCGCCACTGCCATGGCCGGCCCGATGCTCGCCGGGTCGGACATGTTCGCCAGCATCTGCACCAAGCCAACCAGGGTACCGATCATGCCCATCGCCGGCGCCATGACCGCCATGTTCTTGAACATGTTCTGCCCCACTTCGTGGCGCTGTATGGTGAGATTGATATCCTTGGTAAGAAGGCGCTGAACCAGCGCCGGATCATGCCCATCGACGCAGAGCCCGATGCCCTGCTTCAAAAATGCGTTGCCGATCTCCTGACCCTCCAGCGCCAGCAGTCCGTTCTTGCGGGCCACATCGGCGAGCTGCACCGCCTCTTCGATCAATTGATTGGCATCGTCGGTCTTATAGATAAAAGCTTTCATGGCCATGCTGAAAGAGCCGAGAAAGTCCTTGAGCGAGACCTGCATCAAGGTCACCATGAATGTGCCGCCGACCACGATCAGAATCGACGGAAGATTCACAAACAACATGACATCGCCACCGGTGGCGATCGCCCCGATGATGATACCGAAGCCGCCCAACAATCCAATAAGCGTCGCAATATCCACGTGAAACCTCGTTGTTATCCAGCAAACAGCAGAAGCAAAAAACCGGAGCCGATATTTCCGGCACGGTCCCACCGGCCGCCTGATCGTCTTCTGCGGTTGATAACGGAACAGTGGCGGAAAACTTTAGTTCTTGCTCCAATCCGCCAGACAGCGACAGCGGCACAATCAAGGGCTCATCTTGAAACCCGAGGAAAAAACCAAAATGGCAGCAAGCGATGCCAAAACGATACTGATCACCGGCTGTTCGAGCGGTATTGGCTATGTAGCCGCGAATACCCTCAGAGCACGCGGATACCGGGTATTTGCCAGCGCCAGAAAAGCGCAGGACCGGGATCGGCTGGCACGAGAGGGCTTTAACGCGGTCCGCCTAGACCTGGCCGATAGCCAGAGCATCGCGGATGCACTGGAGCAGGTATTGAGCGAAACCGGCGGCAAGCTCTACGCTCTGTTCAACAACGGCGCCTACGGCCAAGCGGGTGCGGTAGAAGATCTGAGCCGGGAGGTGCTCAGATCCCAGTTCGAAACCAACCTGTTCGGCTGGCACGAATTGACCCGGCGTGTCATTCCGCTGATGCGCAAACAGGAGGAGGGGCGCATCATTCAGAACAGTTCGGTGCTCGGTCTGGTCGCCCTGCCCTTCCGCGGCGCTTATACAGCCAGCAAGTTCGCCCTGGAAGGGTTGAGCGACACATTGCGTATGGAGTTACACGGCAGTGGCGTCCACGTCAGCCTGATCGAACCCGGTCCCATCGACAGCCGTTTTCGCGCCAACAGCTTGATCATGACACAAAGACACATCGACTTGGAGCACAGCGTGCACCGCGACAGCTACAGTAGCACCCTAGCTCGGCTGCAGCGGGAGGGACCCGCCGTCCCGTTCACGCTGCCGCCGGAGGCGGTGGTAAAGCGGGTAATTCACGCTTTGGAGAGCCGGCGCCCGCGGGCGCGCTACTACGTCACCTTGCCGACTTATCTGCTGGGCACCCTGAAACGGCTGCTCTCCAGCGCAGCGCTGGACCGGATAACCCGCAGCATCTGATGGTCAGCATTCAGCAACAGGATTCCTGAGCGCTGACCGCATGATCCCTGCCATGACCGTAACAATCCCCGAGAGATGTTACAGATTGCCCCCAGCCCGGTTGAAAGCAACAATCTTTGCGTGGGTAATAACCCATCCAGAATAGAGATTGCCGGTCGAGGCTGAGGTAGAATCTACTTTGGCACAGCAGGTCGGATGCACCAACCGCCTGCCGAGCCCTACAATTTGGCTAATTTCTCTGTCCGAGCAGTCGGCGGCAGACATATTGCAGGATCCCGTTTATGGAAATTCGCAGCTTTAACCCACCTGTACGCACACTGATGGGCCCAGGCCCGTCAGACGTTCACCCGCGCATACTGGAAGCTATCTCCCGGCCAACTATCGGACATCTCGACCCGCTTTTCGTTGGCATGATGGAAGAGGTGAAAAAGCTGTTGCAGTACGCCTTCCAGACCGACAATACGCTGACCATGCCGGTATCTGCGCCGGGATCGGCCGGTATGGAGACTTGTTTCGCCAACCTGGTGGAGCCCGGAGACAAGGTGATCGTCTGTCAGAACGGCGTTTTCGGCGGCCGCATGAAAGAGAATGTGGAGCGCTGCGGCGGCGTGGCAGTCATGGTAGAGGACGAGTGGGGCACAGCGGTAGATCCACAGAAACTGGAAGATGCACTTAAAGCCAATCCTGACAGCAAGTTGGTCGCATTCGTGCATGCGGAAACCTCAACCGGTGCGCAGTCCGATGCAAAAACGCTGGTTGGCCTCGCCCACAAATACAACTGCCTTACCATTGTCGACGCGGTCACTTCGCTCGGCGGGACGCCGCTCAAGGTGGACGTGTGGGGCATAGACGCGATCTACTCGGGCACCCAGAAGTGCCTCTCCTGTACTCCCGGTATCTCTCCGGTCAGCTTCAATGAACACGCCCAAGAGAAGATCCGCAACCGCAAGACCAAGGTGCAGAGCTGGTTCATGGATCTCAATCTGGTCATGGGATACTGGGGCAGCGGCGCCAAACGGAGCTACCATCACACGGCACCGGTCAACGCACTCTATGCCCTGCATGAGGCGCTGCTGATGCTGCGTGAGGAGGGCCTCGAGAACGCCTGGAACCGCCACCTGCGCAATCACCAGGCATTGAAAGCAGGGCTCGAGGCGATGGGCCTGAGTTTTATCGTGCCAGAAGCCGACCGCCTGCCACAGCTCAACGCAGTATCGATCCCGCAGGGGGTGGACGATGCGCTGGTGCGCGGCCGTCTGCTGAACGAGTATAACCTCGAGATCGGCGCGGGTCTGGGAGCGTTGGCGGGCAAGGTGTGGCGTATCGGCCTGATGGGACATGCCAGCCGGCCGGAAAACATCCTGCTCTGCGTTGCCGCTTTGGAGGCGGTTCTATCCGATCTTGGCGCTGATATTCGCACCGGCGTGGCGCTGAGTGCGGTGCAGAAAGAATTGGGTCCTAGGTCCTAGAACCCGGCGTTTCAGCCACTTTATCGCGCAGATAAACCGGCAGTGCCTGTTCCGCGGGCACTGCCTTGCCGGCGTTAAAACCGGCGGCGCCGAGCACGGCAACATCCCAGGCGCTGCATAGCAATGCGCCGTCAAATGCGGCCACGCAGGCACCAAGCCGATTGCGCAGCGTGGCGCCGTAACTGGCCCAGCCTGAACCAACTCCCACCCAGCCCTCCCCGGTCGGCAGGTCGACCTGATCAGGGCGCAGCAGCAGATCATCGTTCAGCGGATGCGCCAGCCCGTCGTCACCGATCCGGTAGCACCCCCAGTAGAGTTCGTCCATACGCGCATCATAGGCAGGCAACAGGTGCTTCTCGCCCTGCTCCCGATAGCGGCGCTGCGCCAGCGCCGCCAACGTGGAGACCGGTACTACCGGCAAATCCGCACCGAAGGCCGCTCCCTGGACTACTCCGGTGGCGATGCGCACGCCGGTGAACGATCCCGGACCACAGCCGAATGCCAGTGCATCCAGTGCGCTCAGCGCAATTTCCGCTTCCGCCAGCAACGCATCCATCATCGGTAAAATCAGCTCGCTGTGCCTGCGCGGCTCCACTTGGTAACGCAGACGAATCTCGCCGCTGATGTAGAGCGCGGCGGAGCAAGCCTCGGTTGCGGTCTCTATGGCAAGTACTCTCATGCGTGCACGCTAACTGGGAGATAGGGGTAAAAGGCGGTCTGATCCCTTTTCTCCTGTCCGCTCACAGGGGCTCAATTGGCCAGAAAGTCGTTCGAATCTCCGGTAATACCCAGAATAAAAGCCAAGGTTTCAATCAGTCCGACACCCAAGCGACCGACGGCCTTGCCATCGCCATCCTTGTCTATACTCGGGTCGGTGCTAAAGAGAAACTCCAGCGCTGCCTGATTGAACACCGGCAGCGTCATGCCGAACGCCTGATTCATGGTGGTAACAAACTCATTGGCTATCAGCGCATGTCCAATATTCGACGGGTGAACCCCATCCAGACTGAATAGACCGCCAAGCAAACGATTGGTAACCGGAATACCCAGAAAAATCGGGGGATTAGCCAGGAGTTCGTTGAACTTGGCATTGATATCGACTACCGGCATCCCGAGCGCATCCGCCTCCCGTTGAATGATCGCGTTGAATTCCTGAGTTCGGGAACGAATCAATGCAACTTCGCTGCTGTCCAGCACAAAGTTGGGGAACTGGAGCAGGTCATCGTTACCAAACAGTCCCATCAAAAGCACTGTAATAATGGACGTGTAACTTCCTTCCGGGAGATCAACCGGAAAACCTAAGATGGCTTCAGCGGTGGCACGGTTCGCCAACAGGCCGATAGCAGTGACATCGGGCAAATTAGCGAACACCACCTTGGTCCCATTGTTTGTCACCAGTGGGCTCAGCCGGGCGGCAAGGGCGCGATAGTCGCGGTCGAAATCTGCCAGCGGCGTCAGTTGCGATCCATCCAGATTGCCAAAAGCGGTGGCCGTGGAGAGCACATCGTTATTGCCGATCCAGCAGAGCACCACAGCCGGTATCGCCGTTTCGACATAGCCGATCTGGGTCTGCTGCCTCGGAAAGAGCACCAGGTCCGTTTCTGAGTTAATGGCTCCGGTTACGGCAGCATCGGCCTGATCATAGAGGAGCGAGTTGACCGTGGCACCCGACACGGCCACATTGGTGGTAACGGCATTGGGGTAGATCCTGGAGCGCCCTTCCGTGTTGCCGACAACACCAAACAAACCGCTTTGAATGAATGGCACCGACACCTGCTGCTGCAGCAACAGGCCGACCAGATTGACATAGCTGAAAAACTGGGTTTGCCAGG
The DNA here is from genome assembly GCA_024235255.1 of Chromatiaceae bacterium. GTDB lineage: Bacteria > Pseudomonadota > Gammaproteobacteria > Chromatiales > Chromatiaceae > HKST-UBA178. Next base: position 148,668 of record JACKMT010000004.1, on the reverse strand, counting down.
CGGCGTCCGCGCCTTGGACTCCCTCGCCGATGCTATCCCCCATAGCGACTAAAAGCGGGTTGCCGGCGCTCCAGCCCGGTACCGGTACAGCCAGCGCAAAGAGCAAAGCAAATATACTGCCAATTGGCTTTTTGGTAACACCTGACCTCATCTCAGTTCTCCTCGTCAATCAGTTTCTCTCTTAATTTACTTGCAGTTAGCGGGTCAAGTCCGCCCTGAGACTGCAACTGTTCGAGCAAACGTTCGTACACCTCCTGATGCCGCTTGCCAACCTCTTCGATCAAGCGGGACCGCTCTGCCGGATCACCTTGCAACGCCTCCAGTGCTTTGGGGGGAAAGAGCTTCGCCCCCTCGGTCTCGATATACCGATTTGGATCGTACTCGCTCAATCTCGAAGTGCGCCCGGCGGTGGAAATAACGCTGACCTGGCTGATACCCCGATCCTCTTCACCCTCCAGTGTTGTTATTGCATAGTTGGTGCCTTGCAACAGCCGCTCCAACGCGGCTCGCTTACTGAGCTTTGCAAAGCTTGTATTAACCGGGGCTGGATCGACGTTTTTCGCAATGTGCACTGATATCCCGGTCAAATCGCTGAACCGTTTCATCACCGCACGCAGCTCGCCGTCGCAGATATCTGCCGAGATAAGCTCCTGCCTGAGAGTCAGCTGTAATCGCGGTTTATCCGGGCAGGGTGGGATAGTTGATAAATCGCGCTGAACGTCGGCAGCGCCAGTCTCGTCCGCTACTGCCACATCCGCCTGGGCAAAACCACACAGGTTCCAGTTCACGCCCAGGAGCAAGGCGAAGAAAAATGTTCCGTGGAGAGTTTGCATTTTCAGGTTTCGCAGTAATTTGAACGGTCGCCGGTGGTGACCCTCTCTATATAATGAATCATAGCAGTTGGGAGTAAAGGATCCATCTCCTAAAGGGCTTGTTTGGACCGCTCAATCTCGTGGTAAAAAAGCTTGACATCGGCTAGTTCGCGCGTGCGCGCCATTGGCGGCAGGCTGTCGAGGAAAGTTTGGCCGTAGCCCCGCTTTAATAACCGGCGGTCGCAGATCACCAGCACGCCCCGGTCATTGACATCGCGGATCAGCCGGCCGGCACCCTGCTTGAGTGCAATCGCCGCTTGGGGTACCTGAAACTCCAGAAACGGATTACCACCCCTCTTCCTCAACGCGCTGATGCGCGCCTGCAACACCGGATCGCCCGGCGAGGCAAACGGAAGCTTGTCGATAATCACGCAGGAGAGCGCATCGCCGCGCACATCGACACCCTCCCAGAAACTGGCGGTTCCCAGCAGTACCGCGTTGCCGTGTTCACGAAACCGGTTGAGCAGCTCTACTTTGGGCGCGCTGCCCTGCACCAGCAGCGGAAAATCGACCCGACCCTGCAGCAGCTCGGCTGCCTCGCGCAGCGCACGGTGACTGGTAAAGAGCATGAAAGCGCGGCCTCTGCTCGACTCCAGCAGCGGCACTGCCTCCTCCACCACCGCTGCAGTGTATTCCGGCGAGCTAGGCTCGGGCAGCCCGCGGGGGAGGTACCAGAGCGCCTGACGAGGATAGTCGAAGGGACTGCCCCAGAGCGCAGATTGAGCGTCATCCAGGCCGAGCTGCTGTTGAAAATGGCGAAAACTCTCCCCCACTGCCAGCGTGGCCGAGGTGAACACCCAACTACCCCGGTAGCGCTCCATGCGCGACCGGAACAGGCCGGAGATCTCCATCGGGGTAAGGTTCAGCCGAAAGCTCTGGCGCTGGGTTTCGAACCAGCGAATCTCCTCTTCCGACTCCGCTTGGCACAGCTTGGTGAGATCACCCGACAGCTTCTGACAACGCACCAGACAGCTCTCCAGGCCCTTGCCACGACCCTGCATCAGCTGCAACAGCTCCGACAGCTTTTCCAATGCCGACCTGACCGCCTCCAGTGCCGACAGAATGCGTGCATTCCCTGCCAGTTCGGACCAGGAGCCGCGCCGAATATCGAGGCCGAAAGTCAGGCGCAGATCCCTGACCGCCTTGCTCAGCCGAGCGGTCTGTTCGGGCACCTCCTTGAGATCGCCGGCCTCTTTCAGGTACTCGATATCGGTATCCCGCACCAGCTCCTGCAGCTGACGGCCGCTCACCGTGGTGCCGAAAAAATTGCTCGCTACCTCCGGCAACTGGTGCGCTTCATCGATAATGAAACCGTCGGCAGCGGGCAGCAGCTCTCCGAAACCCTCCTCTTTGAGTGCAAAGTCGGCGCACAACAGATGGTGATTGATGACCACCAGGTCAGCTTCCTGCGCACGCCGTCTGGCTTCGAGCAGATGACAGCTGCCGAGGGAGGGACACTCCTGGCCCAGGCAGTTGTCGCTGGTGGAGGTAACCAGCGGCCAGATGCGCGCGTCTTCCGGCAGATCGTTCAGCTCGGCGATATCCCCCGCCCTGGTCTTGCCGGCCCAGCGTTGAATCTGCATCAGTTGATCGACCATCTCCGGCGAATTCAATCGCCCCTCCGCCAGCGTATTCTCGAGCCGATGGGGACAGAGATAGTTGGCCCGGCCCTTAAGCAGCGCCACGTTGGTCGGAAGCGCCAGTGCATCACGGATCAGCGGCAGGTCACGGTGAAAAAGCTGATCCTGCAGGTTTTTGGTGCCGGTCGAAATGATGATCTTCTGACCCGACAACAGCGCCGGAACCAGATAGGCAAAAGTTTTGCCGGTACCAGTACCGGCCTCGCAGATAAAAACACCGCTCTGCGCCAAAATACGGCCGACGCTCAACGCCATCTCCAGCTGTTGCGGCCGGTAGGTGAAGCCCTCTATGGTGCGGGAGAGCAGGCCGTCGGGGCCCAGAATTTCGGATATTTCATCCATTGGTACCGCTCAGAAGTTCGCTTCAGCCATCCGGCGGCAACGCTTTGTCAAGCTTGATTGTCCCAGAGTTCCGGGTCCAGACCACCGTCGCGGGCCCAGACCAGCTGCCCGATATTTTTAAAGCGGGCCACCGACAGTGCACCCCGTTTGGCGCGGTTGCTGCTGGATTTCTGCATGTACTCCAGCAGCTCCTCCCGTTCCGCTTCGTAGATTTCGTACGGTTCGTACTCCTCATCCATCAGCACCAGCAGTACCGAGTCCCAGGACTGCTCCACGTTGAGCTGACCGATGCGTTGACCGGACTTGGACTCATCGAAAATGGTCCGGCTTTTTATCTGGATTTTTTTATTGCCGCGCTCGGGATCGATGGCGTCGATGCCGCCGGCCGTTGCGTCGGCAGGAGCCAGCGAGAGCAGCCGTATGGCGTCGTGCAGCGCAATCTCGCTGCTGATACCAGGCAGCGGCTTTCCCATCGTGCGACGGTACTCGGCTGCCAGCAGTCGCGCCTGGCCGATCAGTTTCGCTTCGGCATAGACACTCATGCCCGCACGACCCCCTGACATTCTGGTAAAAATCGGTCCGTAAACTGCTTAAGGATTTAAGGTCGTATTTTAGGGCTTGTCGGCGCCGACTACAATCATCGTGCCATCTCCCAAGCCTGCTGCGCCCCTTTGCTGTCTCCCAGCGCTGACCGGGAGCGCGCAATCAACCGCCAGTTGGCGCGTCTAAGGTTGTCATCTTCCGGGGCGAGCGAGTTGGACTTATCCGCCAGATCCGCCGCCATCCGATACTGCTTCTGCTCCAGACGCAGTGACGCCAGCCGGTGCCAAAGACGGGCATTGCGCGGCTCAATACGCAACGCCCGTTCGAGCGTTGCCGCCGCGCCCGGCATATCGCCGCCCTGCTGTTGACTGCCGGCACTGGAGAGCAGCGCCAAAACCGCCGTGTTGTTGGAGCGAACCGGCGCTGCGGGTTCCATCGATGGCGCCGCAGTGATCTCAGCTGCACTGGGACGATCGGATGAATATGGGGTAATCTCAGCTGCTCCCGGAGCTGTTGCATAGGGGATGATCTCCGTTCCCGAAGTGTCTCTCGCAGGATAGCTGATGCTTTCCGGCGCAGCACGGCTCTCTAGTGGCGCTTTGGCGCTGGTTACCGGCGCCGGCTGTGAACGCACCACCGGTGCCGGCGCACCCCGCCTGGGACCGGTGGAGCACCCAGCCACTACCAGCACTGCACTGACTGTGATGCAAACCAGAATCTGTTTCATTCAAACAACCCCCGAAAAAAGTCACCGACACTCTGCGCCGGTGCCGGTCTGGTGACACAAGATGACGCGGTCACCGGCGCAGAGCCTTTCAAATAAGGCATGAGCTCGGCGTTCGCGCAATTTTCATCCGCCAACAGCCCAGAGTTCGTATCCACCCAGACATTATCCACCGACGCAGGCGCCGGGAGGAGCAGTGGCTCAGGTTTAAGCCGCCGCATCAGATCGCCCCAAACCCGCATCGCACCTTGGGAACCCGACAGTCCTGCGGGGCTGTTGTCGTCGCGCCCAACCCATACCACAGCCACCCGGTCGCTGTCGAATCCCGCAAACCAGCTGTCCCGCAGCTCATCGGTGGTACCGGTCTTGCCGGCCAGGCGCAGATCGGCCGACAGAAAACTGGACAGCGCGCGGCCGGTGCCGGAACGGACGACCTCCTGCAGATTACGGTTGAGCAGATAGACCGGCCCTTGATCCACCGACTGGCGGACAGTCAACGGATAGCGCTGCAACGCGTTGCCGTCGCTGGATTGAACCTCGCGAATGGCGCGCAGCGGTGAGTGAAAGCCGCCGGCAGCCAGCGTTTGATAGAGCTGCGCGACCTCCAGCGGCGGCAGTGAGAGCGCTCCCAACAACAGTGCCGGCACCACCTCCACCTTGCGGCTGATGCCAAGATCTGCCAACAGACTGCTCACCGCCTCCACTCCTACATCCAAACCCAGATTCACGGTAGCCAGATTATAAGAGTGTGCCAGTGCTTGAAACAGGGTTACCCGTCCGTGGCTGGTGCGGTCGTAATTCTGCGGTGTCCAGCGCTTGCCGCCCGGAATCTTCAGACTCACCGGGGCATCCGCTATCCGGGTAGTCAGCGTATAGCGCTGCGGCTGCATCAGCGCGGCCAGGTAAACCACCGGCTTGATCAGCGAGCCGATCGGCCGCACCGCATCCAACGCCCGGTTGAAACCGGAGAATTCGGTTCTGCGCCCGCTCACCACCGCGAGCACCTCGCCGCTGCCGGTTGCCGCGACCACCACCGCACCCTCCAGCTTCCCGGCTGGCAGCTTGTGCGCTTTTTCCAGCAGATCAAGCCGGGAAGAGAGCGCTTTTTCCGCCTGCTCCTGCACCCAGGGATCGAGCGTGGTGAAGATGCGCAACCCCTCTGAGGTCAAGTCCTCTTCGCGATAATCACTGTGCAGCTGGCGCCGCACCAGCGTCAGGAATGCCGGATATCTGACTTCGCCACCGCTGCCTGGGTTACCGATACCCAGAGGTGCAGCCACCGCCTGCCGTTGCTGCTGTTCGCCGATGGCACCCTGCTGCAGCATCATCTCCAGCACCTTGTCGCGGCGTTGTTTGGCGCGCTCCGGGTGGCGCCGCGGATCGTACAGGGAGGGACCCCGAATCATTCCCACCAGCAGCGCCAGACGCGGCAGATCGAGCTCCGCCAGCGGACGGTTAAAATAGAACCGGCTGGCCAAGCCGAAACCATGAATTGCCCGGCTCCCATCCTGCCCGAGATAGATCTCGTTGGCGTAGGCACCCATAATCTCATCTTTGGCGTAGCGCGCGTCCAGAATTACCGCCATCGCCGCCTCATTGAGCTTGCGCCAAAGCGTCCGCTCCTGCGTCAGATAGAGATTCTTGATCAACTGTTGCGTCAGTGTACTACCGCCCTGCACCAGTCCGCCCGCCCGCAGATTGGCCCACAGCGCGCGCAGTATCGCTTTGGGATCGACGCCGTGGTGGTTGTAAAAGGAGCGGTCCTCCACCGCCAACAGCCCCTTGACCAGCAGTTCGGGCAGCTGATCCTTTGAGATCAGGATGCGGTCCTCGTTGTGCGAGGGGTAGATACTGCCCACCTCCGGCGCCTCCAGACGCACCAGCGCCAGCGGCGCTCCGCCGGCGTCGTAGAGTCCGGCCAAGCGGTCGCCATCGAAGCGCAGATCGAGAAAGCGTTCCGGTTCGGAGCCGTCCCAGAAGGTAAAAGGTCGGGTGCGAACCAGAAACCGGTTGTGGTTGCGCGACCAGCTGGCCTGCTTATCGGGATGGCTCAGCTTGCGGTAACCCAGCCGAATCAACTCCTCCGCCATCTGCTCCGGACCGATCCGGGCACCGGCGTAGAGGTCCAGCGGCCGGCCGTAGACCCGTGCCGGCACTGACCAGCGCTTACCGTCGAACTTAATCTGCACCAGATTATCGAGATAGAGCAGGTAGACGCCGAAAACCAGCGAAAACAGAAAGGCAAGCGCCAGTAGACGGGTTGACCAGCGGTAGCCGGCCCGCCGGCTTGCCTTGACGCTCGGGGGTCTCTGTCGGCTCCGTCGGTCCGGTCCGGGGGCGGCTTTGCCGGCGGCGGACCGCTTTTTCGTCACTTTTGTCTGTCTTGGCATCTACGGCCTGTTACGCTGGAAATTTTGCATCTCAGCGGCAATTTCCCGATGCAGCTCTGCCACCCAATCCGGCCTGTTCATCAACAGAGCCCGGGTCGGATGCGTACGGAAATCCACCGGTGAGATGAGCAGATGCAGCTGCTCCTTGCCTGACAGGGCAGCGAGAACGAACAGCTCCTCGATTGCGTTGTCGCCAATCGCAAGACACCCGCTCGATACCTGGTTGCCGTGGATATAAATATCTCCACCCAGCCGACGGCGCCCATCCCGCTGCGCCATCTTGCGGTCGTGTGCGTTAGGATAATCGACTTTCATTGAGAGATGAAAACTGCTGTTCGGGTTGAGCCGCGATATACGGTAACTGCCTTCCGGAACCTGCCGGTCGCCCTCCTTTAGCTTGGGCCCCAAACCACCGCTCATCCCCTTGATCCGGTAGTCGCGGATATAGTGCCATCCACTCTCCGAACGGGCCCAAAGCTCCATCTGCCGGGTCTCCTTGATCACCAGCAGCTGCAGCTCCTGCGGCGGCCAATCAACCCCGGCATAGCGAAAGCGGGGAAGCAGTCGGGATTCGACCTTCGCCCGGTATTTATCGAGTACCTGTTGCTCCGTCAAAGGCGCAGCTGCCGCTGCTCCTTCGCTCAGGCAGGTGAAAGTAAAAATCAACAGCAGCAGGCTGTATCGAATCGGTTTCAAATTAGTTACTCCGAGACCTCTCTGGTAAATATGTTGCGATCAACGGCCGGGGCAGCGACAGCTGGGTGCGGGGCCGCTGACGGAAGCTATGGTTTGATGGGTCACACTGCAGACTGGCAGATGCTGTAATGCAGACCGGCGCTGATATTGCGTGTCGGGCGGATCGTTTGTCCGGCAAAACCTTGGCGGAGACCGGTCGCTTCCGACCCGCACAACCGCTGCCGCTGCGCCAGTGTCAACCCTGCACCACGCTATTGGAGAGCACCCCGATACCGCTGATGCGCACCTCAATACGATCGCCGTCGGCAAGAAACACCGGCGGTTTGCGGGCAAATCCGACGCCGGCAGGTGTGCCGGTGAGGATCAGGGTGCCCGGCAGCAGCGTGGTATCCTGGCTGAGCAGCTGGATCAGTCTGGCCACCGGAAAGATCATGTCTGAAGTGTGGCCATCCTGCATCACTTTGCCGTTGAGCATTGACTCCACTTTCAGCGTCTGCGGGTCGGTAATCTCATCTGCGGTGACCAGTACCGGTCCGAGCGGACAAAAGCTGTCGAACGATTTGCCTTTTACCCACTGGCCCCCGCCGCCGTGCTTTTGCCACCTGCGCGCCGAGACATCGTTGGCGCATGTGTAGCCGAACACATACTCCAGCGCATCCTCCTCGCTGACGTTTCTGGCTGTTTTACCGATCACCACCGCAAGCTCCGCCTCGTAGTCCACCTCCGGTCCATGCTGGCAGCAGGCCGGCAGCACGATCTCCGCATCCGGATGGTTGAGCGCGGTGGTGGGCTTCATGAAGATCACCGGATTCTCCGGCAGTTTAGCGCCGGTCTCCTCCGCGTGCGCCCGGTAGTTCAGACCGATGCAGAAAATATTGACCGGCTCCACCGGCGCCAGTCGCTCGCCGATGACGACTCTTTTATCGGTAGTCTCAAAACCGCGCCAGGGATCGCCGTTCAGCAGCAGCGCCCGGCCCTCCCCTTCATCCTCTCCGTACACAATCTCGTTCTCGGGTGTAGTAAATCTGGTAAGTCTCATTTCGTGTGTCTCTTCAACCGGGAAATACCGCACAATCGGCAATCGAACCAACCGCGGATGATATCATTGACACTCCGTCTATTGTTACTGGAGTGCGTCATGTTTACCGGTATTGTTGAAGGTACAGCAGAGATTGTGGAGATCATTGAACGCACAGCGTTCCGCACCCATACGTTGCGCTTTCCGCGGCAAAGTATCCAGGGGCTGCAGCCTGGTGCCTCGATCGCACACAACGGCTGCTGCCTTACGGTCACCGCCATCCATGATGACCTGGTCACGTTTGATCTGATGCAGGAGACGCTGCGCGTCACCAACCTCGGAGCACTTGAGCGGGGTGACCGGGTCAACTTCGAACGCGCTGCGCGTTTCGGCGATGAGATCGGGGGTCATCAGATGTCCGGCCACATTATTTGCACCGCGGAGGTTATCGAAGTGTTCCGGAGCGACAATAACCATCAAATCAGATTCCTGCTGCCGGAGGAGTTCTCCCGCTATCTGTTTGCCAAGGGTTACATCGGCGTCGACGGCATCAGTCTCACGATTGGACGGGTGTCCGGCGCGGAATTCGACGTCAACCTGATACCGGAAACGCTGGCCAGAACCAACATCGGCGGACGCCGGCCCGGCGACCGGGTCAACATCGAGATCGATCCGCAGACACAGGCGATCGTCGAAACCGTGGAACGGCTGCTGCAAAGTCGGGGCCTCATCCCGCTGGCGTCCGAAGCCACCGACACCTGAACCGCACTTTTTGGTCACTATGTCGAATTTTTTTACATCCCGCGGATCTACACCTCGGCTGCCCGCGAAAAATTTTTTACAACACGCTGATAAATAAGACCATTTTAAATTTTGGCACATGATTTGCTGATACTGGTATAAAAACAACTCACAGGCGGCTCACATGAAAAACGACGAATATACCCACAGTGCTCCTGAATTCGAGATTCTTCCCTATATCTATGGCCGGCGTACCGATCTAGATGCTGCTTCCCGCGAGCAGCGGATTCCGCTATTCCAGTCCGAAGAGGTATACCCACCACAGCTGGAAACGCTGAAAACCAAAGATCCTGACTCTTACCGCATGGTTATCTACAGCTGGGGCTGATCCCCTTACCCCGTCACAGGACGGAAAGCAAAAAGAAGATGAGATAACCCTTGAAGATCCCGCTGGACGCAGCGGGATCCCTTCATTGCCGGAATTGCCGGCCATAACGCATGCACTCGCCAACCCAGCGACTTGCCGCGTGCAACTTCCGTTAAAACCCGCTACAAGACTTCGGCCGCGGATAGTGTTAGTTTCTCCGGCGACAATCCCGACCAGCCGAAGGACCGATCATGACCCGCTTCATGGCACCACGCTACTTTACGCCGGAACAAAATGGGGCCGTTGAGCAGGCACTTAAAGCGCTCAACATCGGCGATGACGAGGGTGTGCGGATCTTTATTATCGCACTGGAGTATGAACTGGCCGAGTATGAGAATCAGGGAACTTCCGGGCAACCGGAGAAGCCTGTGCCGGAGTCTCCGGCTCCGGAACTGGAGCAGTTGTCACAGGAGCTGGCAGCGGTCGCAAGCCAACTCGGACAGCTGCCGGAGGCCAGCCGCCTGTCGTTGTTGAATAGCCTCACCGGGCAAGACCCATTTGCCCGGGTTCACGATCAAGCCTACCTCGACGCGGTTGTCGCCGAACTGACGCGCATCGCCTCGGTCTGCAAGGCCGGTCAGCGGCCGGTTCCCACTGAAAACGGTCTGGGCGACGCGGAAAAACATTTTATCGGCGTCATCGCGGAGGCCTATTACGAGTGCTTTGAAGCCCGTCCGTGCGACAGTGGCGGTGAGCCTTTCACCACGCTGCTGCAGCGCATCTTTGAAATCAGCGGATTGCATATCCGCCTGAACAAAGGCGAGTTGGATCAGATTCTTGCAAGCATCGGGTAGAGCGGTATGAAAATGAGCGGTACGGTCGATCCTGCTTCGGGGTTTTCTGCCATTGCCGGGAGCACACCCGTCACTGCGGTGTAAAATCTCTGACCAGCTGTTCGATCAACCTGACCTGCTGCGGCAGGCAGATTTCAAGCGAGTAGCGCTGAACTATCGTCTCCCTCGCCGCCCGGCGCAGTGACGCCATCCGGTCGGGATGATCGAGCACCCGGTCGACCGCATCCGCCACCTCCTGCGGGGAGAAAAAGTCCACCAGCAGGCCGTTGTGGCCATCCCGGATCACCTCTTCCACCGGCGGCGTACGGGAGCCAATCACCAAGCAACCGGCAGCCATCGCTTCGAGCATGGACCAGGAGAGGACAAAGGGCACAGTCAGATAGATGTGCGCAGCCGAAAGCTGCAGTACCCGCAGAAATTGCTGGTACTCGATCCGGCCAAGAAAATGGATCCGCGCCAGGTCCAGGTCGACCTCTTGCAGCAGCAGCTCCCGGTAGCAGCATCCATCCGCGGGACGCTGACCGTAGCTTACGCCATCCGCCCCCACCACCAGGATATGCGTTTTTGGCCGACGCCCGAGTATGATCCCAGCGGCGCGCATGAAGGTTGGGAATCCCCGGTAGGGCTCCAGGTTGCGCGCGACGTAGGTGACCACCTCATCGCCTGCCGTTAGACGCAGCCCCTGTCTGACACTCCCGCTGGCCTCGGCGTCGGGTTTTATCCGGTCGGTGTCCAGCCCCTCATGGATGATCGAGATGCGCTGCCGGTAGCCATCCGGATGTTGTTGCCACTGCCAGTGGGTGGGGGTGATGCCCCAGTCCGCCAGTTCGAGATTCATCAGATGCAGGCTGTTGCGGGTCTGTATGCGGCAGGCAGTATCCGGATCCGGCGGCTGCTGTTCGAGGAATCCGACATCGCTGCCGCGTGCACGATAGTACCACTCGAAGTAACCGATCAACGGCGTGTCGGCCCACACCTCCTTGAGGTAGAGCGCCTCGCCCCAGCCGACATGGGCGATGATGATATCCGGCCGAAAACCCTCCCGTTTCAGTGCCATAGCCACCCGCGCCACCGCCTGGCCGTTGAGCACCCCCTCCTCGGTCAGGCGCAGATAGCGGTGGGTCGAGCCGCTTGGTTGGCGTGCCGGCCGGTATTCGATTTTGCGGATACCCGCCAAGTCGGGCTTGCCCGGCCGGGTGATGAACACCACCTCATTCTCCGCCGTGGCGGCAAAAAAAGGCGCCAGATGCTTGAACTGACCCGGGCAGTTCTGGTGAACGAAGAGCAGCTTCACTGGGTGGATATGCTTAATTTAACAGGAAAGTCGGCTGCTAATTGTCAGTCAGCGTAAATATCCGTCGCCGAATAAACCGACTGTCCCAAGCCAGCCGGTTTTCGGATGCAATAACCATCGACTATGGCGACGGGCTGGGAATAGCAATGAATTCAGGAACGGGATCGGCAGGCGCTACCAGTGAGATTTTCAGTGTGCCGCTCTGCCAAAATATATCCGGTTGGTTTAATCCGCTCAGTGCGGCTGCGATGCGGCACTTGGTAACACCGACCAGGCGATCCTTCACGAACGCCGTCTTTCCTTCGCCGGCGTCGGAGCGCCTGACTTTGGAGCGCTGCCAGTATTTTTCTACCGGATAACTCTCCTTGGAGAGGAACTGCAGACCCCAGTCGAGGATCAGGAACAGCTCATTGTCGCCGCCGGTCTGCCTATTATCCTCGCCTTTGTAAAAGTCTTTGACGACGTAGCCCGTGAAGCTGTTCAACTGACCATTGATGCCGATGGTGTCCACCGCCATATTTCCGACCATCATATTGTTGGCAGAGTTATAGGTCATCCTGCCAACATAGTTCGCTGTTAATTTTCCGTTGATGAAATGCAGCACGGGAAGCACCATCTGTTTGACATCGATATGCTGGCCTCGGAAACTTCCCGCATTATCAGCTACGGCTTCCAGCCTGAATACGTCGGGGGCGTTGCCGAGGCTGGCGTCCCCAACAATATTTGGACTGCCAAATGCATCCGAGTACACCTCCAGCGGAAGTGAGACAGCAGTGGTGGGACAGCCGTTTGCGTGGACGTAGCTCTCCACACTCTGCAAGATGCCTTCCAACAGCGCAAAGGCGGTTCTTTCATGGACCGACAGGCTGGTCGTCGCCGTTCTGGGCGAAAAAGGCCCGGTGGCATAGAGCGCAGGCGCCTCCGGAGCTGCAGTGTGCGCCGGTGCCGAAACGACAGCAACCATAATTGCTGTTGCAATTATGGAAAGCCTTGTCATGTGAGTACCCTGCTCATTTTTATTAATTCTTTAAACCTTGATACTGCGTCGTTGAATCCTATTCTTACCCTGCTTCCGGACTACCCGTGGTCGATATTCCAAATGCCGGAACCTGTCACCGACGAGAGCCTGAATCATCGGTAAATGCTCCCCAACAACCTATTGTCGCTTCAGCCAGGCACAGCGGCTAAAAATGATGAAGCAAACAACGTGCCTATACTATTAACTAATTGTAATTAATGGTGTTTTTTAGATTTTATCGCATTATCAAATCACTTTGACACGAAAGCCGTAAAACTTATTGACACCACTTTTATTTCATTGTGACTGCCTGGCTCACGCCAGGCTGTATCCGGTTTGAGCTTTACCCGGTTTAAGGAGCGGGACTGACAACCGCGTCCAACTCTGCCGATCCGGCAGCAGGCGCAACATACTCAATGATCAGCTTGCCGCTTTGCTGAAAGAGGCTTGGTCCGTTCAACCCTGCCAGACTAACAGTGATGCGGCAGGGAGTAACACCGACCAGGCGATCCTTTACAAATACGGTTTGTCCCTGACCGCCGTCCGAGCGACGCACTTTGGAACGCTGCCAGTACTTTTCGACCGGATAGCCCTCCTTGGACAGAGACTGCAGACCCCAATCGATAATCAGGAATAGATCACTATCGCCAATCAGAATATCATCACCACCTGGTTCCCTATTATCCTCTCCTTGGTAAAAGTCCTTGATGACGTACCCCGTGAAGCTGTTCAACTGACCGTTGATGCCAAGGGTGTCCACTGCCATCTGACCGACCATCATGTTATTGGCAGAGTTGTAGATCATCTTGTTGACGAAGTTTGCCGTCGGTTTGCCATTGATGAATTGGGCAAGCGGAGCAAGGCTCTGCGTTACATCGATGAACTGGCCTCTGAAGGAGCCTGAATTGTCGGCTACGGCGTTCAGTTTGAAGATGTTCGGAGCAGAACCGAGGCTGGCGTCACCCAGGATCTTTGGACTACCAAGCGCGTCGGAATAGACTGAGAGAGGCAGTTCGAGCTTGCTGGTCGGACAGCCATTGGCATGAATATAACCTTCAGCTGCCTGCATCATCCCTTCCAGCAGCGCATAGGCGACTCTCTCCTGTTCCGACAGGTTGGTCTGGCTGAGGGACGGTGAAAACGGGCCGACGTGGTAGACAATCGGAGCTGCAGGCGGAGCGGCTATGGCCATAGTCGAGGTGCTTGCCACCGCTACTGCGGTTGCTATTATTTTAATCTTAGCCATCTGAATCTCCTGCATATTTTTATTTTTGCGTTGTTATGTTGTTTAGCAAAATGCTGTTCGCATCATGTTTAGCGGACTACCCAAGGACAACACCAGAATATCAATTGAACACGACCGGACGGCCACCAATATCACCGGTAACCACGTCACTTTACCGACCTGTTAATCTCAATCGATGCCTGGTATAAAAAACTAAGCAATTATAGTACCGATATTATTAACTATTTGTATTCATTAGTTTTTTATAACTTCCTCGGATAAATAATACTGCTAAAACACGCAAGCTGTTAAGCAAACTGACACCACTTCTATTTCATAAAAAAACCGCCCGGCTTACGCCGGGCGGTTTCTGGTCTGAGCTAAGCTCAATTACGCTCGATCAAGCTCGATTACGGAGCGGGGCTGACAACAGCTGTCAGTTCTGCGGAAGCAGTGATAGGAGTAACATTCTCGATGTACATCTTGCCGCTCTGCTGGAAGATACCCGGTCCATTCTGTCCTGCCAGAGCGACAGTGATACGGCATGGGGTAACACCTACCAGACGATCCTTCACGAACACGGTCTGTCCGTTGCCACCGTCAGAACGACGGACCTTCGAACGCTGCCAGTACTTCTCGACAGGATAGTCTTCCTTGGACAGGGACTGCAGACCCCAGTCGATGATCAGGAACAACTCGTTGTCACCACCGGCAGGACGCTTGTCCTCACCCTTGTAGAAGTCTTTGATGACATAGCCGGTGAAGCTGTTCAGCTGACCGTTGATGCCGAGGGTGTCCACTGCCATCTGGCCGACCATCATGTTGTTGGCAGAGTTGTAGGTCATCTTGTTAACGAAGTTTGCCGTCGGTTTGCCATTGATGAACTGGGCAGCCGGAGCAGGATTCTGCGTTACGTCGATGAACTGGCCTCTGAAGGAGCCCGCGTTGTCGGCTACAGCAAGCAGCTTGAAGATGTTCGGCGCAGAACCGAGGCTGGCGTCACCCAGGATCTTCGGGCTGCCAAGTGCGTCAGAGTAGACAGACAGAGGCAGTTCGAGTTTGCTGGCCGGGCAGCCATTAGCGTGAACATAACCTTCAGCAGCCTGCATCATGCCTTCCAACAGCGCATAGGCGACTCTTTCCTGCTCAGACAGGTTGGTCTGATTGACGAAAGGCGACATTGGGCCGTTGTCATATACAGTCGGAGCTGCAGGCGGAGCCGCAACAGCGATGGTCGAAACACTGGCTACCGCCACAGCGGCTGCTAACATTTTAATTTTAGTCATGTGAATCTCCTGCGTAGTTTATTAGTATTGCATCATATAAACCGAACAGTCTGGTTAAACTTAAGACTATCCAGATTGAGCTGGACTGCTCAATTCATTTCCGTCCCTGTATACCTTGGGTCACCCAACTCTGTTGGCCGTAAGGCTACCGCACCGAAACAGCGGCGGAGTCAAGTCGGATAAACCCTGCAACCTCACCCTGAGGTATGCTCTTTAATTTGTCGTCATACCGCCGTTCTGCGGCCCCAACCGGCAAATCCGATCAGCGCACTTCCCATCAGCCACATTGCTCCGGGGATCGGCACCGCCGAGATATTGGGGGTTGCCTGAAAGCTCATCGCCAATGCGCTGCCGCTAACGTTGATCGGGAATCCAAACGCGTTGTACTCTTCCAATCCACCGGCCAAGGTTCCGTCTCGCCATAAAATTTTACTAACACCACCAGCAGTCCAATTGCTGGTCAGGCTGAGCCAGTATTTAGTGCTGTCGTGCAGCACGATATCGACTAATGGCTGAAACACGTAGGTGTTATAATTGCCATCCACGGTACTGTTGGGATTGGCTATGGGTCTGCTGGATGACGGAGTAAGAGAACTCCCCATCGTGTTACCGTTATCGTAATGAACGGTTAAATAAAAATTATCGAAAATTGAGGATGCCGGCAGACTTGCCGCAGGATTCGTCCTCAGTACCAGGGTAATCTCTCCCATGAGACAGCCCAATGTGCCACAGGTTGCTGCAGCACCCCCGCCTGATGGTGCAGTGCGCAGATCGGCGGTAGAGAATTGATTTGCAGCATACTTTCCAGCGGATATTGTCTGAGAGGAATCACCACTGTAATTCAAGCTCGAGATATTGTCGTAGTAGAGCGTCGCAGCGCTCACCGTTGCCGGACCGCTCATCGCCAATGCCAAAATCACTGCCAGCCGTTTAAATTTCGATTGCATTGCTGTTAATCTCCTGAATATTCGTTCGGATCTTTAAAGAATCCTTTACTAAACACCTGACCTGACTGTTTGCTGTGATTGGCGGATAGTTGCTATCTTCTTTGCGAGTATCGTGCCAATATTATTAAATCTATGTCTTATCTGATTTTTTTTGTGGGCTAGTTCACATTTTTTGTTGTTCAGTGACAAAAATGTAAAAAAACCTGACACCTGATATATCTCTTTCAAACACATTCGGGCCGGTCAGATAACCCTTTAAAAACACCCTTTGCAAGCCTCTGACCTTTCTATTCATTGAGCTTGGCAGGTCGATGACTGGTATACAGCAAACTTGATGCCAATAATGTTAACATAATGATTACAAAGGTAATTTTTAACCGCTCCATGTTTTGGCGCCGCGCAAAAATAAAAACTGTAAAAAAAATTGACAATTTCTCAGGTTACAAATAAGGGAAAACCAGTCTAGAATTAAGCGCCTGCTGTAAAGCCCCGCCCGGACAAGCGCCGCCATACTTCCCTTTCTCTCCTGCTGCATCGCGCTGCGTGGAACGTAGTTGGGTCACTACCTGTCTATCACGTTGCGGGAGAACGCCTTGGGATTAACGTTGTCTTCGACTCAAGCGCCGGTCGAAACAGCCGACACAGGCTATATGAGCCGTTCATTGTTACTGACCCATCCGGTCAGGGAATCGGGTCGATCTGGGCACAGTGACCGATTGGACCCTTGAGCGACCGGCAGCTTGAACGGAGTAAACAATAAGTGTGACAATCCTGCTAACTACAGATTGTCGGCGAGGCTCTTCCCCGCCACCGTGCAGAACAAGAGGGAGTTCTAAATTGAAAGCAGCCAACCTATCAAGGCGCAGGGTTCTCGACCTCGCGCCTTCCTATCTTATAGTTCTCGTCTGCGGCCTAACGCTAAATCAGCCGTCGGAGGCAGCGCTGTTCGATCCGGAACGCGGCGCGCAGGCCAGCCTTGATCAACCGGTTGCGAACAGCGGCGGCTCACTGAACGAGCTGCGTCTGGACGGGATTATGACGCTGGGTGATCAGCGCCGTGTACTGATCAGCGGACCCGATGGCAATACTTACCGCTTCAATTGGCGTGGTGCAATCGAACAGCCGATGAACTTCGAGGGGAGATCGGCCGAGCGGCTGGCAGGCTTTAAGCTGACCGCAGCGGATACGCGCTCGGTCTGGCTGCAACTACCTACAGGAATCAGTTGTAAGCCCGATCCGGAACAAGGCATCACCGCCTGCGAGGAGGGCCGTGTACAGCTGGCTATGGTTCGCCGCAGCGGCCCACTGTTGTTATCTGCAACTACAGCGGAGCATGCGCGGGGCAACACCATGCAGCAAAATATTGCCCCCACTTTGGCCGGCAGGCTGCAGCAGCAAAACCTGCCTGCGGCACAGTCTTCCTCCCGGAGTCGGGCCATAGAACTGAATGTCAATCCGCTCCAGATGCAGAATAGACAACCACAGGTAATCAGTTCTGCGCCGTCCAGCTATTTCGGGTACCTAGGCAGCGGCACCACACAGGCGTCGACTTCATCCACATCAAATTCAACGCCGGCGCCTGCGCAGGTGACGATTGTACCGGCAGCGGATAGCTCGGGTGGCAGCAGTGGAAACGGCGGAAGTAGCGGAAGCGGCGGAAAAAATGGGAACACATCTGACTCTTCAACCAATCAGCAGGAGACTGTTACAGCGAAGACGGAAGCCGATTACCCGCATTTATTGAATCCCGAGAGGCTCCAGATGCAGGAGGAGCAGCAACAGCTGATCAATTCCGCGCCACCCGGCTACTGGGGAGTGGAATAGTTGATTTCCGGCATCCGCAGATTTCCAACACTAGCCGCAGCGTGGAGATAAACCTCGCCTGATGAAGTATCTGGCAAGATTGAGGGACCGCTGGGCCGATTTCCAGGATCGCCGCACGCTAGGCGTGGCGAAAGCCGTGCTGGTGCTGGAAGGCGACAGGCTGTATGCCGTCGGCGGTTCGGCTGACACAGAGTGTGACACTGGCTCCCCCGATGCAGTAGCCCGCGCAGCCCTTTCATTGGGGCTGGAGGCAGATGCCCGCGTCATTCTGCTGCTGCCACCCGGGCACTTCTCGACTTCCGAACACCAGTTTGCCACGCTTGATCGCGGCGCACTTTTGCGCGCCCTCCATTTCCAGCAGGATGAGATTTTTCCGGGAATGGAGCCGCTGGCTGTCACCGCTGCGTGCAGCGTTAATCCAACCCTCGCGTTGTGGATGCGGCGAGGCGAGCTGGAGCGTTGGCAGCAGGCATTCACTTTAGCAGGCTTGAAATTATTGGCTGTCGGTCCGCGCAATCTGCTGCGCCAGTATCTGGGGGCAACCGGGTTCAGATCCCTGGACAGCGAGTCCATGCTCGAAGCGACTATCGATCCCCGCGGCGATCTGACCGGATGGACGCTGAAAGAGAGCGAGGGTGATACGAGCGAAGCCGACACCCCGGGCTCTCCCCCCTGGAAGGGATTCAAAGAGCGTTTGAGGATTCGCCGGCCCGACTATCTGTTCCTGTTGGAAAAGAGCAGCAAGCGGCCGCGGTTCGGGCTTTGGCTGGGAGTAGCGGTGGTGGCGATCGGCCTGCTGGTGAACTATGCATTGCTGCCGCTTGCCGAGCAGCTCAATCTGCGCGCCGAGTTGCAGCAGCAGGTGGCAGATCTGGCAGAGCAGGCAGATGATGTGTTGACGCTGCGTGAGCAGGTTATGGTACTGGAAGAGCGCCTGGCACCCGCCCTGAACTATCCAAAGGTCAAGATCGGCAATTTGTTGATACTGTTGGACGAAAGCCTCCCCAAGGAGAGCTGGCTGCTGAGCATGCGGGTGACGGAATCGGTGGTGGAGATCGAGGGCGTCAGCTCCGACCCCTCGCGTGCCATCGAAAGGCTGTCGGTACGGCCGGAGTTCTCGGAAGTCGCCTTCAGCAGGGCGATACAGCAGGACCCGCGCCATGGCGGGAGCGAAGGAAAATCCCGCTTCGGTATTCGGTTGAAGCTTGCCGGTATCGACTTCGATGGTTGGCGCCAGTCAGTGAGGAAGCGAGATGAATAACCGCAGGCTGATCCAGTTGTTCCTGCTGGTGCTGGCAATTTTCCTCTCATTCAGGGTAGTCCCGATGGCAGGCGAGTGGAAAGCATCTCTTGCAACCGACATCGAGCGGCTGTCTGATCGCCGGGAGCAGTTGGAGCAGCTGCTGGAGAGTCGTGACGAGTGGCGCGGGCGGCTGGAGAAGCTGACCAGCGGCGAATTGACCGTCGTCGCCGGCTCGCTGCCGGGAGGACGCCCGGAGGTAGCCTCGGCACGGCTGCAGAGTCTGCTGCGTGGCTATGCCGATGAAGCCGGGGTAGAGGTCAGCTCCCTGTCGCTGCCGGAATTTGAGGTGGTTGGCGATTGGCGTCTGCTGCGGCAAGTGGTGACTATGCGCGGCACCGAAGCAGCAGTGTTAGGCTTCCTGGAACGGTTGGAGTCTGGCAACATGTTGCTTCGGGTAGTGGGTTTTGAAATGCGCGAGGATCGTCCCAATCTGCACGGCTCGGTGACGGTTGTCGGTTTTGCACCCCTGGCAGATGAGCCGAAGGAGAGCACCAATGAGTGACCCCCGGGAGATCAATCTGACCATACTGGAACAGGTGCTGCTTTCACAAGGCATGGTGCCGGCGGAGGATTACGAGTCCAGCGGAACCATCCTTTGCAACGGTGGCATCAGCCGGGCGCAACAGGAGAAGGTCCGCTTCATGTTGGGCGGGGCCCGCCGCTTCCAGACCATCGACAACGAAGCCAGGGAGCGTGCCATCCGTTTCTGGCGGGCAGAACTCTCCCCCGGCAGGGAGGATGGCGATGCGGGGGAGGACGCACTTGAAGCAGACGAAGAGCATCTTAAGGAGATCGCCTCGGACGCGCCGGTGATCCGGTTGGTTAACCACTTTATCGCCCGTGCGCTGGACCTCGCTGCTAGTGACGTCCACTTTGAGCCGGAAGAGAATGAGCTGGAGGTGCGCGCCAGGGTGGACGGCGTGATGGTAAAACTGGACTCCATCTCGGCTGCCAAACGCACGGCAGTCGCCTCTCGGCTTAAGCTGATGGCGCGCATGGACATCGGTGAAAAGCGGCTGCCACAGGACGGTCGCATCAGTTTTCCGCTGGCGGGAAAACGTCTCGACCTGCGCGTCTCCACGCTGCCGGGAGTACACGGCGAATCGATCGTACTGCGTATTCTGGACCGGGGCGATCTCGGCGCGGATATGGACAGCTTGGGCATGCCTCCCGGTCTGCTGGTCAAGTACAACGCGCTGATCCAGCAGCCGAACGGTATGATATTGATCACCGGGCCGACCGGCAGCGGCAAGACCACGACACTGTATGCCACCTTGGACAAGCTGAATACCGGCACGCAGAAAATCATTACCGTGGAGGATCCGGTGGAGTACCAACTGCCGGGGGTGACTCAGGTGCAGGTAAACTCCGCCATCGGCTTGACCTTTGCATCCGGACTGCGCTCCATCGTCCGGCAGGATCCGGACATTATCCTGATCGGAGAGATCCGCGATCAGGAGACAGCGGATATCGCCAGCGAGTCGGCGCTGACCGGCCATCTGGTGTTCTCCACTCTGCATACCAACGACGCAGCCGGCGCGGTGAGCCGGCTGATTGACATGGGCGTCGAACCCTACCTGATCAGCGCCAGCCTGTTGGCTGTTCAGGCGCAGCGTCTGGTCAGGCGGATCTGCCCAAACTGTGCTGCCGAGCATCCGCTGCAAGAGGAAGAGGCGCTGGCATTGAACCTGTCGCGCAATGCGTTGACCGTCATCAAGCGTGGCAACGGCTGCGAAAATTGCGGCGGAACCGGCTATCGGGGCCGCATCGGTTTGTATGAGCTGATGCCCTTCACTCCCGCCATTCGACGGCTGGTGAACTCCGGAGCGGACGTGGACGCGATTCGGGAACAGGCAGTGAACGAAGGTATGATCACACTGCGGCAGGATGCACTGGAAAAACTGAAACTCGGGATCACCACCCCGGAAGAGGTGATCAGGGTCACCAGCGCCCGGCACTGATTTTTCACCGAACTCTGGGCGAGGTTAACTGTTTCGCCCAAGCCTCGACTATCCCTGCGAATTGCAACCTGTCAACGATCTCGTTTTACGGCTCGGGAGTGTACAACATTCATCACTTAGGCAATCAGCCCGTTGAATTCTTTATCCCGGTTCAGTTTGCACGCAAACGGCTTGTGAAGAACTAAAAAATGATGATATTCTGCGCAGTTATAGTGACTTTATAAAATTGGAATTATGCAGCACTTTCGATACACGGCGATAGATCGTAAGGGTGGACAGGTAACTGCGGCGGAGCTGGCAGACAGCGAGTCCGAGCTGGTCCGTCGCCTGCGCAGCAAAGGATTGAGCCCGATTAGCATAGAGCAGGATTCCGGCGGGACCAGAGCCGCTATCTCCTCCGGCATCCGCAAAGCCGATCTAGTGGACATTCTGCGTGGGCTGGGCACCCTGTTCGCTTCCCATGTTCCGATCGATCGGGCACTCGGACTGCTGGCGCAGACCACCGACCGGGAGGCGGTGGTGCAACTGCTGACAATGCTGCGTGAGAGTGTCAGCCGGGGTGAGAGCCTGGCAGGATCCATGGCCCAGCGCTCCGATGTCTTCCCCAATCTGGTGATCTCCATGATCAGGGCAGGAGAAGAGGCAGGCATTCTGGAACATCTGGTGCCGCAGCTGGCCGACTTCATGGATGAGCGGGAACAGACTAGAAAGCAGGTCGTATCGGCGTTGATCTACCCGGCGTTTCTATTGGCAGTGGGAGTGATATCGGTGGCGCTGCTAATCGGCTTTGTAGTGCCGAGTTTCGCCGATCTGTTCAGCCAGATGAAGGATGGAATTCCAGCCTCGGCAGCCTTCCTGCTGGCCATGAGCGACTGGATCAGGCACTGGGGCTGGACCCTGCTGGTGGCACTGCTGGCCCTGCCGCTGGGCTGGCGCCTGGTGAATAGGATACCGGAGATGAAAATCAAACGTGACCGCTGGCTATTGCACTCCCCCCTGTTCGGGACCCTGGTGTTGTATCAGGACTCGGCACTTTTCTGCCGGACGCTCTCTGCACTGTTGGCTGCGGGGGTACCGCTGATCCAGGGACTGGTGATCAGCCGAGGGGTACTGTCGAACGAAGTGTTGCAGCAGGGAGTGTTATTGGCTGAGGAGAAGGTACGTGCCGGCAGCAGCCTGGGCCGCGCACTCGAGGCTCACACCGAGTTTCCGACCCTGTTGAGCCGCCTGCTGGCAGTAGGAGAGGAGTCGGGGCGGACCCAGGGCGTACTCAACCAACTCGCCCTGCGCTATGACAGGCGTTTGAAAGAGCGTCTGGCCCGACTGGTTTCGCTGATCGAACCGGTGTTGATCCTGGTGCTTGGCGTGGTTGTTGGCGGAATTGTAATGACGATGCTGTCTGCAGTCTTCAGTATCAATGATATGGGAGCGTGAACAAACCCTGTCACACACCCTGAGTAATCGATCCACGCGCACTGCGCGGTTAGCGGTTAGCTGCAACCAGGTCGCATGAGCGCCATGCAGTGATGCAGCAATGGGAAACGATAAGAAACAAAGTTGTATTCGCGACTAAAGTTCGGGTATAAGTCTGACGTTAAATTACAAGGGCGGACTTGCCCCTGGCAAGTAACAATCGGCACCTGAAGGAATCAAATCAGATGGTTATGACTGTACATTATGCAACCGGATCCAGGATCCTGAGTGTGCTGTTTCCCCTCGCCTTTAGTGTGCTTGTCGCCGGTTGTGCGGGACTCAACCCCAAGGAGCAGCAAGGGAGCATGTTCGACGTACAGCTGAACCCCGAGTGCTGTGAGGATATCGGTATCACTCCGAAGCCAGGCGGTAATACACCGGGGGAGAGCCCCGCCGAGATGGAGGCCTTGGAACAACCTGCCGCGCGGCGCGAGCGCGGCACCTTTAATCAGGTCGGTCGCCTGCCCGGAGCTGCTGCAGCAGGGAAGCCTCCGTCAGCAGCAGACGAGCAGAGCGGCGCATTGGGGCAAGGCAGGCCGACCGACAAACTGGTGTTGAACTACGAGCAGGCTAATTTAAGGGTGGTAGCCGAGGAGCTGGCCGATATTCTCGGTATCAATCTGCTGATCAGCACCCCGATTGCAGGTGCCGTCACCTTCAAAACAGATCCGGAGAGCAGCCTGATGCGGCGCGATATCTGGCCGTTGTTCAGATTGCTGCTGTCAAACGCCGGTTTGAGCCTGGTCCGGCGAGCTGATTTTTATGAAGTGATTCCAGGCGCCGGCGATGCGCTCGATGGGATCGCCCTGCAAGGTGCGGAGGGTGAATCCCTGGCGCCGCTGGTCACTCAGATCACGCCGCTGAAGTTCATCGAAGCAGCCAACGCCATCGAGCTGCTGGCCCCGATCCTGGAGGGCAACGGCCGGGTCGCTACGGCCAATAATATCAATATGCTGGCAATCACCGGCTCGAAGGATCGGCTGGAGAAGATCAACCAGCTGCTACCGCTGGTGGATGTCGACCCCTTTCAGCACCGCGGCATCAGGCTCTTCTATCTGCAAAATGCCGACGCGGAGCTGGTTGCCGGGGAACTCGACAGCATCCTGGAGATGATTGAGGGAAACAGGAGCACCTACCAGGTTCATGGCCTGAAACGCATCAATGCCCTGCTGGTGGTATCTTCGCCCCAGCGCGGATTCAAAGCAGTGGAGCGCTGGGTGAAGATTCTGGATGAGGCCGGCAGCACGCAGAGCGAGCAGATGTTCGTTTACCGCATGAAGAGCCTGAATGCGGTCTCTATGGCAGAGACGCTGAGCGAGATATTTAGGCAGGAGGGCGAGGTAGCGCTGCCCTCGGTGAAAGAGACACAGCTCTCTTCCAGCGGCAGGCAACGGCTCAGCACACAGACCAGCTCAAAGGTACCGGGATTGGAAAAGGTGGAGGAGACACCCGCAGACACCGCGCGAGCGAAAGCACCTTCCGCAGGCGGGGATACGACCCAGATACAGCGCTCGATCACCGGCCCAGGCGTCTCGGCAGATCTCAACCTGGTGATCGTCGCGAATGAAGAGACCAATAGTCTGCTGGTGCGCGCCACACCGCGCGACTACCGGCAGTTACTGACCACCTTATCGCACCTGGATCGACCACCGCTGGAGGTGGTGATCAGCGTGATCATCGCCCAGGTGACGCTCAACGACAGCACCAACTTCGGTATCGATTGGAAGACTGTCTGGAGCAATGCGACCAGCTTCATTGGAACCGGCTTTGGGGTACCGAATGCACTGACTTCGACCGGCGGATCAGCGGTGGGCCTGGTATTCAACGACATCAGCAGAGGCGGCGATCTCACTGTCGTGCTGAATGCACTGGCCAGTACCAACAAGGTTGATGTCCTGTCCCGCCCCACCATCTTGGTGAAGAACAATCAGGAGGCGAGCATCAAGGTTGGCTCCCAACAGCCGGTGATTACAGCCCAGAAGTCGACGACCGATTCCGGCGCAAATCCGGTCGTTGCCAACGACATCTCTTATCGCGATACGGGTATAGAGTTGACGGTAAAACCGCAGATCAACGATGACGGCATCATTCAATTGGAGATAGACCAGGCGCTGTCATCGATTGGACAAACCACTGCCGTGGAGGGTTCGCCATCGTTTGACAACCAGCAGATCAGTACAGTGGCAGTGGTCGCCGACCGCTCGTTGATCATGATTGGGGGGCTGATCGAGAACGGAACCACAAACAAGGAGGAGTACGTACCTTTTCTTGGAGCAATCCCGGTGGTCGGCGCCGCCTTTGGCACTACCAGCACGAAAACGGTCAGAAGAGAGTTGGTGTTGATGATCGTGCCGGAGGTCGTGGATCCGAGCGGCGGTGAGGCGTACTACAAGGAGTTTCGCAAACGCGTACAGTACGCCGCAGCGGTGCTGGAGAGCTCCTTTTCGACAGAGCCCTGGAAGCCGATGAGCATGCCGAAGAAGCTCGAGCGTATATTGGTGCCCGATAGGTGACTTCTCGGTAACATCGTGCGGATTCGGAGGTGAATGTTGTACCGCGGAGAGCGTATGTCTGCTCACATCGCAGCGCAAATATGGCAAATAGACGTTGCGCTATTTGCGCGCGACCGATGGGGAGCGTAACACCACTCTCCTTTGACAACCCCCAAAAACCAGGGAGACAACTGTTCAACAAACTCATAAGCAGCGTTGCTGAATAGTTGCAGGAAATATTATTGAAGACGCAATTTTTGCGAGGTCGGCTATGCGAGCAACACGATTGAATGGTTTTACCCTGATTGAACTTCTGGTGGTGATGGCTATTATCGCTATGCTGGCGGCGCTCGTCGGCCCCACCCTGTTCGACAAGCTGGGGGGGTCGAAGCAGAAGGCGGCGGCGGCCCAATTGAGCATGATCGAATCGGCGCTCGATTCCTATCGACTGGACGTGGGTAAATACCCGCGTAACCTCGAGGAACTAAATGAAGACCCGAGATCCAATCCTGCCTGGAGCGGCCCTTATCTGAAAAAAGGGATACCGATGGATCCCTGGGGCAATAACTATCTCTACCAATCACCCGGAAAACATAACCAACGGGGCTACGACCTCTACTCTTTGGGTGCCGATGGCAGAGATGGGGGCGATAAAGAGGATAAGGACGTGGTCAACTGGTGATTGCCTGCCGGCCGTCTGTCGTTGCCGGATGGTTGAGAGCGGAAGGCTTTACCCTGCTTGAACTACTGGTCGTTGTTGCATTGATCTCACTGCTGGCCCTGGTTATTCCTCCCGCTTTCTTCAATGACTCCACCAGAGAGTTTAACAAAGCGGTGGACTCAGCGTTGCTGATGTTGCGGCGGGCCAGATTGGAGGCTGTTATGGAGCGACGCAGCAGCAATGTGATCTTTCCTAAAGCGCCTGCGGAAGCCGACCTACAGAACAGCTGGTTTCATGAGGGGATAGAGGTCAAGATTTCTGGAAATGATGTGGAACCGCAGCCACAGATTGCCCAGGTCAGATTTTTTCCTGACGGCAGCAGCACCGGCGGCATACTTGATTTCAAGGGCCAACTGCTTAAACGGCGCATACTGATCCAACCGGAGTCAGGACGAATCCAGATAGAACAAGAGCAATGAAGTGTGCTGTCTCCTCCGGATTGGGGCATGACCCATGGCTGTTAGACACAAAGAACTCGGTTTCACATTGCTGGAGGTACTGGTTGCGACCACCATTGTTGGCCTGGTGTTCGGCGGTGTATTTTCCGCCATCGTCGTAAGCAACGATCTGAGCTTCAGGACTCAGCACTCTTTCACGCGGGACGCAAAACTTCGTTTTCTGGCCAACACCGTGACGCTGTATGCCAGTTATGACGAAACACCTCCCCGCTCCATGCTGCCTGAGGGCAGCCGCTTGGAGTACGAAGAGGTCGCCTTGAAGTTTGCGGGAGAAGAGATTGTCCAAACCGGTAAACTGAAGAAGTTTAACCTCGGCGCGGATGGTTTCGAGCCGGTTCAGGGACTGGTCTGGGTAGCGCGGAAGATTCCTGGTGGATAGGCTTATACCCGTCAGCCGCAGTGCCGGCTTCACCCTGCTCGAACTCCTCCTGGCACTTAGTCTGAGTGCGCTGCTGTTGAGCGTCCTGGCGTATGCATCCAATACTATGTCAACCCAATGGAGCAGACAGAATGAGCTGTTACAGGACGATGTGGAGCAGGCGCTTTATCTGCTTAGACTGGAGCGAGCGCTGCAGGGCATGTATCCGTACACCTACCGGCGTGAGGGGGAGAGCCAGTCTTTATTGCTGGTAGCAGGAAGCGAAGATGCCCTTACCTGGGTGAGTACGCTGTCACCCGGAAGGATGGGGATGCTGAATGTCTGGCGCTTACGTAACAGCGACGCGGGAATTCTCCTAGACAGAGCGCCACTGGCCGGTGGTTTCGCCGAGGAGACGATGAATTGGGGCAGCACCGAGATAATACCGGGATTTGCGGCGATAAGAATTCGCTATGCCGGACTCTCGCGGACCGGTAAAGAGCTGGAGTGGTTCGATAGCTGGCCCTCTCGCAGCGAGGGTGAAATTGCGCAGGAGCTGCCAAGAGCAGTGCATATCGCTTTTTTCCGGCATAAGCAGGTCGTTCAGGAGCAGCAGGCGGATCTTGATTTGATGGCCCTGATTAAAGCGGTGACTCCGCAGGCGGCGGGCTGATGCAGCGGAATCGGCACAGGGGATTTGTACTGGTTTCCGTACTCTGGATGAGCGCGCTGCTGATCGGTTTTCTTGCACTGATCTCCCAGAATGCGCAAACCAATGCGGGTGTGGCCGTGGCAATATCCTCCAACCGGGCGGAAGACCTGGCGATTCAGTCGGCGATGGCTATGATCAGGAAAGGGATGATCGATTGGAAAATGTTAGGGGGTGAATTTGATATCGGCGCCGTCCGGGAGGCTATTCTGACTCAGCCGCAGTGGCCGCAGGGTCTCGATTTTGCAATTATCCCCAACACAAGCAAGATCAATCTCAAACACCTGACCCTATCCAGCATGCGCAGCATTCTCGAGCGTAGAAAGAACGTCGATGCCGGCGAAATCGATGGGTTGATCCAGGCCTGGACCGACTGGGTTGACGCGGATGACAATGCAATGCCCCAGGGTGCGGAGCGCAGTTACTATGCGGGAGAAGGGATATACAACATGCCCGCCAACAATTTTTTCCAGGTGCCGGCTGAACTGCTCTTCGTCAGAGGTTACAAAGCGGCTTTCAGCGATGTCGATGTAAATGCGGTGTTTACCGTCTACGGCAAGCACCAGGGTGTCGATTTCGGCAGCGCCTCTCGACAAACACTACAGTTGATCCCCGGCATGACGGATGAGACGATCGAGTTGATTCTGACATCGCGAAAAACCCTTGATCTGTCGAAAAGGTCGGAGCTGTCGCTGCTGTTGGATTCGGCGGTTTATATTGAAGTGCAGCCGTGGATCGCAGAAGGCGCGGTGAATAATATCTTTACCCTGGCAGTGTTCCCTGCATCCCAGGATGCGCCGGAGTATGCCTACATGGAGGATATCGAATTCGATCCGTTCTGGATCGGTGCAAAGACATTGAGCGTAAAACCGATGGCGCGCATTGGTGAGTATTGATCGCGAGCCTCAACTCCGCTTCGCATCAAACGTATTACAGGCGTCTATCTCCCCCTCCTTGAGGCCGGTTTTAAACCAGAAAACGCGCTGCGCCGACGTACCATGGGTAAAAGTCTCGGGTATGACATAACCCCGCGTCTGTTGCTGTAGACGGTCGTCGCCGATAGCGCTAGCTGCGTTCAGCGCCTCCTCTATATCTCCGCTCTCGAGCAACTGCCGGGTCCGGTCGGCATCGTGCGCCCAGACGCCTGACAAACAATCTGCCTGCAGTTCCAGTTTAACTGACAATGCATTGGCTTCGGCTTTGCTCAGCCGCTGTTTCGCCTGTTGCACTTTAGCCGATATACCGAGCAGATTCTGGACATGATGGCCAATTTCGTGGGCAATCACGTATGCCTGGGCAAAATCACCGGGCGCCTGATAACGAGATTTCAAATCGCGATAGAAGCTCAGATCGATATAGGCTTTCTGATCGGCTGGGCAGTAAAATGGCCCCATAGCCGCCTGACCCAAGCCACAGGCCGAGCTGACCGAGCCGCTGAAAAGCACCAGCTTGGGCTCCTGATAGCGCCCGCCGAGTCGTTCGAACAGCTTGTTCCAGGTATCCTCGGTATCGGCCAGAACTACCGACACAAAGTCTGCCAGTCGATCCTCTTCCGCTGTCGGCTGGTACGGTGCGGAATCACCTCCCGAACCTCCCAGCATGCTGCCCCCCTGGTTAAGTATGACGCTGGGATCTACGCCAAAATAGATGGCGACCAGCGCCAGCACTAGAACGCCGATACCGCTACCGCCTGCCTTACGTGCAATTCCCGAACCGCGCCGGTCCTCCAGATTCTGACTGCCTCTTCTCCCCCGCCATCTCACTTTTATCGCCCTCTGAGTCTCATCAGTCTAGGGTACCTCATACCTTACTAACTAAAAAATTTGAGGCTCCCCGCCGCATGCAACGGGGAGCCTCGATTACTGCAGTTGCCGCACCGTTTGATAATTAGGTCGCTACCAAACTGCACTTAGCTAATGTAAGTCGCTCCGACGGCAGGTCAAATCAACCTCAGTCTACTCCACAGCGATCAGCTCAACATCAAAAATGAGCGGCTCGTGGGGCCCGATATTGTTACCCAGACCACGCACTCCATAACCGAGTTCGGATGGAATGAATATCGTCCACTTGGCACCTGGTTTCATCTGCGTGAGCGCCTCCTGGAAACCGCGTATCAAACCATTCAGTTCGAAACTGGCCGGCTTGTCTGGCTTTGAACTGTCGAACTCTTTACCATTGATCAGGGTGCCCCGATAGTTAACCGTAATCTTGGAATTCAAACTGGGTGACGCTCCCGCTCCGGTAAGGTGCTCGATATATTGCACACCGGATGGGAGTACCTTAACCCCCGGCTGGTTTTTGTTCTTCTCCAGAAACTGTCTACCCGCTTCCAGTGCAGCATCGGCCTGGTCCTGAACATCCTTGTACAGCCCCTTACGGTAGGTCTGCATCTCAGTGTTCATCTCCTCCTTGGTCATCCGCATGCTCTTACCCTGCTGAACATCATTGACGGCCGCAGAAAATGCTTCCGTATCGATCTTGAGATCGCGGTTCTCAAACTGCTTTATATACTGATATCCAAAGGTGTAACTCAGCCGCTTATCGACCGTATCCAGCTCCAATGCGTAAGTTGTTCCCATCACAGACAACGTCATGAACAGAACAAGGGAAGACCGTAGAAATCGGAACATAAATACTCCTTGAAAATATTTTTCTATAAAAAATTAAAAACATGGCGCATCGTTATATTGCACGCCGCGACATTTATCAATTTAACCTTTTAGTCAAATTTACCGCCGTTAGCGGACAGGTTATTGTTTACAAATGCTTACGCTACGTCTCTTATCGACTGGCGAGCCCTAAAATTAAACCTATTCCGGGTTCAGCGGAAAAACATAACTGCGCACACCTTCACAACCGGCATCGCATCTCGCTGTTTTCACCGGACATTATAGAGCCTGCATCCGTCCATCAATTGCCGCCGACGCTGCTAACCCTAACCGGTCTGCTGCATCTGCTCCAACTCCTCCCAACGCCGATAACTGCCGGCAAGTTCCGACTCCACTGCAGCCACACTCCGGTTCACAGCGGATATAGTTGCGCCATCCTGCTGGTAAAAGCCGGGCGCTGCAATCTCGGACAGCAGCGACGCCAGCCTCTGTTCGAGCGACTCAATTATTTCAGGAAGCAGTTCCAGTTCGCGCTGTTCCTTATAGCCCATCTTTCTGGATTGCGCTCTGGGCTTTTCCGTTACCGCTTTCCGTTCTGGTTTTTTTACCGATAACGTTTGACCCGCAACCGGCCTTTGACGCAGCCAGTCATCGTACCCACCGACATATTCTGCCACCCTTCCGTTGCCTTCGAAAACCAGCGTGCTGGTCACCACGCTGTTGATGAAAGCACGATCGTGGCTGACCAACAGCAGAGTGCCAGTGTATTCGAGCAACAACTCCTCTAAAAGTTCCAGCGTCTCCAGGTCCAGATCGTTGGTGGGTTCATCCATCACCAGTACATTGGCCGGTTTGGTGAACAGCTTTGCCAGCAGCAGCCGATTCCGCTCGCCCCCCGAGAGTGCCTTCACCGGCTGCCGGGCCCGATCGGGGGTAAACAGAAAGTCTTGCAGATAGCTGATGACATGCTTCGGCTGACCGTTGACCAGAACAGTATCGCTGCCGTCCGCCAGATTGTCCCGTACCGATCTGGTTTCATCCAGCGCGGCGCGCAGCTGATCGAAGTAAGCCACCTCAAGTTTTGTCCCGAATCGGACGCTGCCGCTGTCCGGCTCCAGTCTGCCCAGCAGGAGATGGAGCAGTGTGCTCTTACCGATCCCGTTGGGACCGATGACGCCGATTCTGTCGCCACGCATGATGTTGATGGAGAGATCCTTCACCACCGCTTGTTCATCCCAGGCGTAGCCGATCCTCTCCGCCTCAACGACCAGCTTGCCGGACTGCTCCGTCTTCTGCAGCGACATGCGCACCTGTCCCTGCTGCTCCCTGCGCCGGCTGCGCTCCTCACGCATCGCTTGCAAGGCCCGGACGCGCCCCTCGTTGCGCGTGCGCCGCGCTTTGATGCCTTGGCGGATCCAGATCTCCTCCTCGGCCAGACGCTTGTCAAACCGCTCATTGGCTCTCTCCTCGGCGTTCAGCACCTCC
This sequence comes from Chromatiaceae bacterium, assembly GCA_024235255.1. GTDB lineage: Bacteria > Pseudomonadota > Gammaproteobacteria > Chromatiales > Chromatiaceae > HKST-UBA178. Next base: position 117,318 of record JACKMT010000004.1, on the reverse strand, counting down.
TCCTTGCGGCGCAGAAAGTTGGCGTAATCGCCCGGCCAGTCACTGGCGCGTCCGCGGTCGAGCTCGATGATCCGGGTTGCCAGCCGCTGCAGAAATGCTCGGTCATGCGTGACAAACAGCAACGCGCCGCTGTAGCCAAGCAGGAACTGCTCCAACCAGTCGATCGATTCGATGTCGAGGTGGTTGGTCGGCTCATCGAGCAACAGCAGGTCCGGCTCGAGTACCAGCGCACGTGCCAGCAACACACGCCGCTTTAGCCCGCCCGAGAGCGTGGAAAATTCACTCTCCGCATCCAGCTGCAGACGCGACAGTACGCTTTCCACCCGCTGCTCCGCCTGCCAACCGTGCGCCGCTTCCAGTTGCTGCTGTACGTCGGCGAGCTGCTGCAGCAGCGCTTCCTCCGGATCCGTCTCAAGCCTGACAGCCAGATGGTGGTAGGAGCGTACCAGTTCCGCGAGACTGCCCAGCCCCGCAGCGACCACATCGAATACCGGGCCGTTCAGTGCTTCCGGCACCTCCTGGGTGAGCCGGGCGATTCTGGCGCCTTGGCGCACTGCCAGCTCTCCGTCGTCGGGCTGGAGGTCGCCGGCGATCAGTTTCATCAGGGTGGACTTGCCGGTGCCGTTTCTGCCCAGCAGACAGACCCTTTCACCGTCACTAATGGAGAACGACACATCGTCCAGCAGCAACGGCCCGCCAAATCCCAGTTGTACCTGCCGCAGTGTGACCAGTGCCATCGATTTCACCTGTGTTAACAAATTCTGCAGCGCATGATATCAGGCTGACCTGCTGCGCCTCCAATCCGGTAGGTTCGAGGAACCGAGAAGGAGTAGCCGCAATAACTGGCGGAAAGCGGCGCTGACCTGCCGGAGGAGTGCACTGGATCAATAGAGTCGGGAAATTAGCTGATGGATTGCGACAAATATGTAAAGATGGGCAGATGGCTTGGCTGCGCCTCAAATCCGCTGCAATCCCGCGCTTTCAGGTGACACTGTACGCACTGCAACCGAGCCCCGAATTCAATCAACCCGGAGCATCCTGAGTGAATACCAAGATCCTGCTGCAAGAGTCCGAACTGCCCACCCATTGGTACAACGTGATGGCTGACATGCCGAATCCACCGGCACCACCGCTGGGGCTGGACGGCAAACCGGTGGGTCCGGACGCACTTGCGGCGATCTTTCCGGAAGCGCTTATCATGCAGGAGATGAGCCAGGAGCGCTGGATCCCGATCCCTGAGCCGATCCGGGATATTCTGCGCCTGTGGCGGCCGTCGCCGCTGTACCGCGCTCACCGGCTGGAGCAAGCGCTGAAGACACCGGCCAAGATCTACTACAAAAACGAAGCGGTGAGTCCGGCCGGTTCACATAAACCGAATACCGCAGTGGCCCAGGCCTACTACAACAAACAGGCGGGCATCAAACGTCTGACCACGGAAACAGGTGCAGGCCAATGGGGCTGCTCGCTGGCACTTGCCGGTCAGATGTTCGGACTGGAGGTGCGGGTATTCATGGTTAAAATCAGCTACCGGCAAAAGCCCTACCGGCGCTCCATGATGCAGACCTGGGGGGCGAATGTATTCGCCAGCCCGACCGATATCACCCAGTCGGGCCGGACGATTCTGGAGAAAGACCCGGAGTCGCAGGGTTCGCTGGGCATCGCCATCTCCGAGGCAGTGGAAGAGGCGGCCGGCAGGGATGACACCAACTATGCGCTCGGCTCGGTGTTAAATCATGTGCTGCTGCACCAGACAATAATCGGCGAGGAGGCGAAAAAGCAGCTGGCGATAGTGGGCGACTACCCGGATATGATATTCGCACCCTGCGGCGGCGGATCCAATTTCGGCGGCATTGCCTTCCCGTTTTTTGCCGACAAGGCGGCAGGCAGGGAGGTTAAGCTGGTTGCCGTCGAGCCCACCTCCTGCCCGACCCTCACCAAAGGGGTTTACGCCTACGATTTCGGCGATGCCATCGGCCTTACGCCGCTGCTAAAAATGTACACACTCGGCCACGACTTCATGCCCCCGGGTATTCATGCCGGCGGCCTGCGCTACCATGGCGACTCTGCGCTGGTCAGCCAGTTGCACTACGAGGGTCTGGTGGATGCCCTGGCGGTACCCCAGCTGGAGACCTTCGAGGCGGGTGTGCTCTTTGCCCGCAGCGAGGGCATTGTCCCCGCACCGGAGTCCACCCATGCCATCGCCGCTGCCGTGCGCGAGGCGAAACGCTGCGCCGAGACGGGCGAGCCCAAGACGCTGCTGTTCAACCTCTCCGGCCACGGCCACTTCGACATGTCCTCCTACGACCGCTTTTTTGCCGGCGAACTGCAGGACTATGCCTATCCGGAAGCGGCGATCCAGGAGTCACTGAAACATCTCCCGCAGGTTAAATTCAACCCGAGCTGATGAAAAACCCGGTATCGGACAAGGAGGCATGGGAGGGGCACGCGGACTGTCTCAGTTGTACGTTGCGCAACTCGGTGCTTTTTTCCGGGCTGGAGGAGAAGGATTTCGAGAACATCCATCAACCGATCGATCTCTATACACTCCCGCCCGGTTCGGTTCTCTACCGGGCGGGAGATCCGGGCGAACGGCTGTTTACCATCCGGGCGGGTATTCTGAAACTGGTTCAGTATCTGCCTGACGGCACCCAGCGCATTGTCAGGCTGCTGCGCTCGACCGATGTCACCGGATTGGAGGTGCTGCTGGGGCAGAGCTACCAGCACGACGCGGTGGTGCTGCAATCAACGCAGGCTTGCAGCCTGCCGGTCAGCGTTGTCAGGGCGCTGTCGCAAACCAACCCGGCGCTGCACAAGGAGCTCCTCAACCGCTGGCAGAAAGCGTTGATCGAAGCAGACGCCTGGTTGACGGAGCTGTCCACCGGCTCTGCCAAACAACGGGTGGCAAGGCTGCTGTTACGGCTGGTGCGCGATGAGCAATCCAGTCAATGCGCCCTGTTTTCGCGTGAGGACATGGGTGCCATGCTCGGCATCACCACCGAAACCGCAAGCCGGACCATCGCCGAATTCAAACGCCAGAGTCTGCTGGTGGAGACCACCCCCAACAACTTCCTGCTTGATATCCGTAATCTGGAACGCATCGCAGCAGGCTGATTGCGATTTTTCAATGCCCCGATCCGAGGTTTGTCCTAGGCTCTCCAAAACCACTTAATCACCTATAAATAATTACAGGTTTCGTGCTTTACCCATCCGTTGAGTCAACAAGATGATCATTGTAGCCAAGGAGCAATGCAATGAAACAGTTCCTGTCGCAGGCAACGTACCCTCTGTACACACTGGAAGTGGAAAAGAGGGAAACCAGCTTCACCAGCGTCGACCAGATCATCGCTTTTCTGAAAAATCAAATTGACGAAAATGAGATAGCCAGCTTTATTGCCGTATTCGATCACTATCGGCATACCAAATCGCTGCAAGCCGGCCGCGTGGCGGAATCGATACTGGACGCGAAAAATATCGTTTTCTGTTTTGGCATCACCTTGCCGAATCCCGAGGCGATGGCACTGAGACCGCGCTCCATCGGCGTGGCGGAGCTGGCCGATGCATTCGTGGTCACATTCATGGAGGCTCCCATGCCACTGGCCAATGTTGCGATGGAAACCTGGGCCAACTTGATAAGGAACAGGGAAACAGTGCCGCTTGCAACGGGTAAAGAGGTCAGCGCCCTTTTGACCTGACCGATAGTTTACTGGCCTCGTTTCCTTTCACCCAGCTGGTTTACGGGCGTAGTGCCTCTCCACATAGCGCTCGACGATCGCCTGGAACTCCTGCGCGATCGCTTCACCTTTAAGCGTGACCGTCTTCTCCCCGTCCTCGTAGACCGGTGCCACCGGAACCTCGCCGGTACCGGGCAGGCTGATGCCGATATTGGCATGCTTGCTCTCCCCCGGACCATTGACCACACAGCCCATGACCGCCACCGACATCTGCTCCACGCCGGGATAGCGTTCCGACCACAGCGGCATCTGTTGCCTTAGGTAGGTCTGTATATCCTGTGCCAACTGCTGAAAAACCGTGCTGCTGGTGCGGCCGCACCCGGGGCATGCCACAACCATAGGCGTGAATGAACGCAACCCCATCGTCTGCAGGATCTCCTGCGCCACGATCACCTCCTGGCTGCGGCTGCCGCCGGGTTCGGGGGTGAGGGAGATGCGAATGGTATCGCCTATGCCCTCTTGCAGCAGCACCGCCAGTGCCGCTGTGGATGCCACGATACCCTTGGAGCCCATCCCCGCTTCGGTAAGTCCCAGGTGCAGCGCGTAGTCACAGCGCCTGGCCAGCTCCCGGTAGACGCCGATCAGATCTTGCACCCCGCTCATTTTGCAGGAGAGTACGATCCGTTCCCGGCCAAGCCCCAGCTCTTCGGCACGACGGGCGTTTTCCAACGCCGAAACCACCATGATTTCGCGAATCACCTCGGCGTAATCCCTAGGTTCGGACGCGCGTGAGTTCTCATCCATCATGCGCACCACGAGCTCCTGATCCATGGATCCCCAGTTGACGCCGATGCGCACTGCCTTGTCGTAGCGGCAGGCCAGCTCAATCATCGAAGCAAACCGCTCATCCCGCTTGGCACCACGCCCGACGTTACCCGGATTGATCCGATACTTCGCCAGCGCCTGCGCGCACTCGGGATAACGCTGCAACAGTTTATGCCCGTTGAAATGAAAATCGCCGATCAACGGTACTTTGCAACCCTGGCTGTCCAACGCCTCCCTGATGGCCGGTACCGCCGCGGCTGCCGCTTCGCTGTTGACTGTGATACGCACCAGCTCAGAGCCTGCCCGGGCAAGTTCCGCGACCTGTGTCGCCGTTGCCGCTGCATCTGCCGTATCGGTGTTGGTCATCGACTGCACCGCTACAGGTGCGGCACCACCCAAGGTGACATGATCTACCCTGACACTTTGGGTTTGATGACGACTCACTATTTCAGCTTCTCTATTCCCAGCATCTTCAAAATGTACTTTTAGTAGATCGGTTCGGATGTGCCCCGTTTCATCTTGCGAATGAAATATTTTTCAAAGGCGATTTTGGCCATGTGCACCCATTTGCCTTTCTTGAACCAGGCGAGGTTACGCGGCGGGATCTGGGGCAAAGCGACAAATGCGGCGCCGGTATCGCCCATGTCTGCCAGGCAGATGGCGTTCCAGGTGGCGTTGGTGGAGAGTTCACGACCGGCGATTTCATCGGCGATATTGTGCACAATCGCCGTCACCATCGATTCGATCATGTAGCCGGTTTTGGGAGCGCCGGTGGGCACCACGGTCGCCTCCACCGGGGGGATGGCGATACTCACGCCTGCCGAATAGATATTCGGATAGGTGGGATTGCGCTGGTGGCTGTCGACGATCACAAAACCACGCGGGTTGCACAGTCCCTCCACTTTGGCTACCGCATCCACCCCTCTGAATGCCGGCAGCATCATGCTGAACTTAAATGCCAGCTCATGCTCTTTGCGCAGATTCCCGGATTCGTCGTACTCCTCGATGTGCATCTTGCCCGCTTCCACTTTGGTTACCTTGGCATTGGTGATCCAATTGACATGGTGGGCGCGCAGATCCGATTCCAGAAACCCCTTGGAGTCGCCCACGCCGCCCAGGCCAAGGTGGCCGATGTAGGGTTCCGACGTGACGAAGGTCATCGGCACCTTGTCGCGCATTTTCCGCTTGCGCAGATCGGCATCCAGAATAAATGTGAATTCGTAAGCCGGACCAAAGCAGCTGGCAAAAGGCATTGCGCCGATAACGATATGGCCAGGCTCCCGCAGCAGCTCCTTGTAAGCTTCATATGCATTCTCTGCATGATCGACGGTACAGATAGACTGTGTGTGACCAAGCTTCGGATCTGAACCCTCGACCTCTTCGAATGCCAGACGCGGGCCCGTAGCAATAATCAGAAAGTCGTAATCGACCGCCTCACCGCCCTCCAGTTCGAGCCGGTTATTGGCAGCATCGATCCGGTTGCAGCGTTTGCCGATAAAACGAATGCCCTTGCGTTCCAGGTGCGGACGTATATCGAAGGTGATGCTGTCACGGTCACGCCAACCGACCGCAACCCAGGGATTGGAGGGGACAAACTGAAAATAGTCCCGTTCATTGATTACGGTTACCTTGTGCTCTATCGGGAGCATTTCACGAACTTCGTACGCACAGGGCATGCCGCCTGTACCTGCACCCAGAATTACGATATGCGCCATGATTGGTTCCTCATATCCGGAATCATTCAGCTGGAAAATGGTATGTTTGATGCCGGTGATAGTTTGTCTGCGGGGTTTTTGTAATTATGCAGCCAACGCTTACGATTACGGCTGCGCCACGATACCTATTGGTCCGGTGAAAATAAAGCGCATATAGTACATGGTTTTCCCGAACTATTTGCATTCATCGCTATATATTTTCTCTAATTGCCGGTCTCAGTGAAAATCCCGCGATCGGGTCAGCAGGCGGCCGAGCAGGAAAGAGTAATCCCACAGCCGCCTTGCGATCACATGCAGCACCTCACCCTCGCGCTGCACCTCTCCGCTCACCCCCAGCAGCTGTGCCTTGAGCAGCACGCTGCGCTGCCGCTCAGCCAGCTGTCTCCAGACCACCAGATTGACCTGCCCGGTCTCATCTTCCAGCGTAACGAAGGTGACGCTGTTGGCAGAAGCCGGACGCTGGCGGCCGATCACTATGCCCGCAGTGCGGATCAGCTGGCCGTGCCTGCGTGCGCGCACCTCTGCCGCAGTTACCACCCGGCGCTGCCCGAGCTGAAACCGGAGCAGCGCCAGCGGGTGGCGCTCCAGGGTCAGCCCCAGATTGGCATAGTCGGCCCGGATATTCTCCCCCTCGGTGGGTAACGGCAGCGCAGGGACCGCCTCCTCCACCACCGTGCCGATCAATGGCAACGCAGGCTCCATGCCCATCACCAGCCAGGCGGCCTGATGGCGGTTGCCCGCCAGCCCGGCCAGCGCACCAGCCGCCGCCAGGCGCTGCAGATCTCCCTTGCTCAGGGAAGCGCGCCGGGCCAGATCCTGCACTGTAAGGAAATCGGCCTCGGCGCGCGCCTTCATCAACCGCTCCACACCGGCGCGCGGCAGGCCCTTGATCATGCGCAGACCGAGGCGCAACTGCGGCTCAGGGGAACCGGCGGCAGCCTCCAGGGTACACTCCCATTCGCTCCGACGAACATCCACCGGGGCCACCGTCACGCCCTGCCGGCGCGCCTCCTGGATCAGCTGGGCCGGCGCGTAGAACCCCATCGGCTGGCTGTTGAGTAGGGCGGCGAAAAAGGCTGCCGGATGGTGCCATTTGAGCCAGGCGGAGACGTACACCAGCAGCGCAAAGCTGGCGGCGTGCGACTCCGGAAAACCGTACTCGCCGAAGCCCAAAATCTGCTGATAGATGCGGCGCGCAAAGGACTCCTCGTAGCCGCGCGCAACCATTCCCTCGACCAGCCTGGATTCGAACTGCTGCAGCGTGCCGCGGCGGCGCCAGGCGGCGATCGAGCGCCTGAGCCGGTCCGCCTCGCCGGGGCTGAAACCGGCCGCCACCATCGCTACTTTGATTACCTGCTCCTGAAAAATGGGCACGCCCAGCGTCCGCCCCAACACCTCCTCCACCTCCGGCGAAGGATAGACTACCGGCTCCAGCCCCTGGCGGCGGCGCAAATAGGGGTGGACCATATCCCCCTGGATGGGGCCGGGACGAACGATAGCCACCTCGATCACCAGATCATAGAAACAGGCCGGTTTCAGGCGCGGCAGCATCGCCATCTGGGCCCGCGATTCGATCTGGAAGACGCCGGTGGTCTCGGCGCGCTGGATCATCGCGTAAACCGCAGCATCCCCGGCCGGAACCTGCTGCATCCCCAGTGGCGGCTCCGCGCCGCGCCAACCGTTGATCAGATCAAACGCGCGGCGGATGGCCGACAGCATCCCCAACGCCAGGCAGTCCACTTTCAACAGGCCCAGCGTCTGCAGATCATCCTTGTCCCACTGGATCACGCTGCGCCCCTGCATGGCGGCGTTTTCGATCGGCACCAGCCGCGACAGCGGCCCGCGCGAGATGACGAAGCCACCGACATGCTGGGAGAGATGGCGCGGCATATGCTGGAGCTGCGCGGTCAGCGCCAGCAGCTGCCTGATAGCGGGATTGTCCGGATCGAAGCCCGCCTCCCGCACCCGCTCCGGCAGCGCCTCCTGCCCATCCCACCAGCTCAGATTGGAGGCCAGCCGGTCGATCTGATCCGGATCCAGTCCCAGCGCTTTGCCCAGGTCGCGGATGGCGCTTTTGGGCCGGTAGCTGATCACCGTTGCCGCCAGCGCCGCCCGCTCCCTGCCGTACTTTTCGTAAATGTACTGAATAACCTCCTCGCGCCGCTGGTGCTCGAAATCGACGTCGATATCCGGCGGCTCGCCCCGTTCTTTGGAGATGAAACGCTCGAACAGCATCTCCATCCGCGCCGGGTCCACTTCGGTAATCCCCAGGCAGTAACAGACCGCCGAGTTGGCGGCGGAGCCCCGTCCCTGGCAGAGAATGTTGCGCGAACGGGCAAACCGGACGATATCGTGAACTGTCAGAAAGTAGGGTTCGTAAGCGAGCTCGGCAATCAGCGCCAGCTCGTATTCGACCAGATCACGTACCCGTTGCGGTACCTGCCCACTCCAGCGCTGCGTCATCCCCGCCTCGGTCAGACAGCGCAGCTGGACCGCCGCACTGGAGCCGGCAGGCACCAGCTCAGATGGGTACTCGTAACGCAGCTCATCCAGCGAGAAACGGCACTGCCCGGCCAGCCGTAGCGTCTCCTGCAGCAGCGCCTGGGGGTAGAAGCGGGCCAGCCGGGGGCGGCTGCGCAGATGGTGCTCACTGTTGGACTGCAGTGCCAGTCCCGCCTCCGCCAGGGTTTTGCCCAGACGTATGGCCGTCATCGCATCCAGCAGCGGCTGCTGGCCTGGGTCGCGCATCAGCACCCCGCCCGCGGCCACCAGCGGCAGGCCGACGGCGCTTGCCAGCGATTGCAGCAGCACCAGCCGTGCCCGGTCGGCGCCGGTGCGGTGCAGTTCCACGCCGATCCAGGCCCGTCCCGGAAAACGGGATTGCAACCACTCGGCCTGGGACAGATCGGGTTCAGGCCCCGGCAGCAGCATGGCTAGGCAATCAGCCAATCCCTGTTCTAAATCACCACGTTCCAGCCGGTAACGCCCTTTTCCGGCGCGCCGCCGTCCCAGCGTAATCAGCTGGGAGAGATCGCCATACCCCTCTCGGCTGGTTGCCAGCAATACCAGCCGCAGCCCGTCCGCCAGGCAGATCTCGGATCCGATAATCAACGGCAGGCCGCAGCATTTTGCCTCGGCATGGGCGCGCACCACACCGGCCAGCGAGCATTCGTCGGTAATAGCCAGGGCGCGGTAACCCAGATCGTGCGCACGGCGCACCAACGCCTCCGGGTCAGAAGCGGCGCTCAGGAAGCTGAAGTTGGTACGGCAGTGCAGCTCGGCGTATTCGATAGCGGACATGAAACCTGCCATGTACTGTTTTTATATACAGTATATGGTAAGTTTCAGACTGATGAAATGGAAGGGCTGAGGACCGAGGATTTGTTCGGCGTTCCAGATTTATAATATATTGATTTATAATATTTTTTTAATAGAAAAGAGTGTTTGCCCCCGGCAAAAATTTAAGCATTCCGTTAGTTTACCCTCAGCCCTGATTAACTTAAAAAGGCACTTTCGGCCTAATCCGGGTTCCACCGGTAACGGGCGTCGCCCTGGCGATCGCTTCCCGCGCATCACACCAACCCTCACAGGCATTCCGGCCGCTACGTCTGCGGCAGAAATTGAGCACGCCTTTGCATAATGCATAAGAGCGAAAAAACAGCAGAATCGAGCTGCGCTGCCAGCGATCCAGAGCGACATCACTGCAGATTAGTTTGTCATCGTACATGCCGCGATCAGTCAGCCCTATGGCACCCAGCGCCTGTACGTTGATACGCGTCCCCCGCTGCAGACGAGGACCCAACACCACCGCATCCAGCAGATCTCCTTCAAGACCCAGATAGGCTTCGACCGATCCGTAGTTGAACGGGCATGGGAGCGGTGATACAAAATCCAGCGCGCCGCTCGATCCCCGCTTCAGAAAACTGCCGCGTGGAATTTCGATCACTACCTCCAACAAAGGCGGTACGTCGTATTTCGGTTGCGACTGCTGCGGAAACATGACAGGTAAGTTTAGCGCATTAGCGAACCCGGAGGCGCAATTCAGGCTGCATCAAAACGACAGCCTCTCCGTTAAGGGGGCCGATCTACTCTCCCTTAAAACACACACTACAAATCAAAAACTGACGATACTTTGGCAAGCCGGGTTTATCCGCTATCTGCCGCCATATGCGACTTCTCAATATTTCCGTGCGCTCACGTTTGGAGTTGTAGCGTGGGTCAAGCGAAGCGGACCCACCAAACCCAATGCGATCGGCGGATCCGTCGCTGCACGCCTTGATCCACCCTACAGAATGCATGGGTTATTAAGAAGCTACCGCATATAAATCAAGACGTAAAAAACCGTTTCAGGAGATGGTCACCAGGTCACGGTAGGCATGCCAGCTGGCGTACCCAACAATCGGCATGAACACGGCCAGCCCGATAAAAAAGGTGATCAGACCCAGCCCGACAAACATCACGATCAGCGACGCCCAGAGCATAAGCGGCCGGATATTCGTACGAACCGCGGTCAGACTGGTGGAAATCGCATCCATGACATCCGCCTTGCGGTCCACCAGCATCGGCACCGCCACCACGCTGATACTGAACGCAGCCAACGCAAAAAAACTGCCGCTGATAATTCCCATCGCCAGAAAAGCAGGACTCTCCCCGGATAAAATCAGTACGTGGATCAGCTCATCGAGCCGGGGCGTAATGCCGGTGTAGAAGATCGCAAATACGAAGTTTGCCGCCATCATCCAGAACAACAGCAGCAGCATAAGCACCAAGCCCATGGCAAACAGGTTAAATGGATTGGCGCGCCAGGCGCCGAACGACTCGCGGATATCCGGCATCTGATCGTGTTCCAGCCGACGGCTGACATCGTACAGCCCCAACGCCAAAAAAGGCGTCACCAGAAAGTATCCTGCGGTCAACGGCGGCACCAGAAAGAAGCGGTCACTCAGGTAGAGCCAGACCACCAGCAGATAACTGACCAGAACGAAGATCAGTCCGTATATCAAGCTAATCGCCGGCGCTCTTCTGAAATCCGCCCAGCCTGATTCTATCCAGCGCCATGGGTGATCGAGCGTCACTTCATTTACTGCCATCGCGCTGCCGGAATGGTGAGCCTCTGGGGTTGTATGCGTCATAAAAATTCCCTATGCCTTCATTATTACGGATAAATTTTTTGCATTGTCAGCAGCAAGCATATTCAGCCGTGTTTTAAACTTCAATTCCATTAAAAGCAAGGTGAAAACCACCGCCGCATAGAGAACAGGCTATTTCCCCTAACTCAGAGACAGATTTGCGTAATGGGTTATACGGGCATAGAAAAATATTTTAAAGCAATTCAGTATCTTCTGATTTTATTTTAGCCCGGATAATTATTCTTTTAGGAATTGATATATGTCAAATAGTCGGTATTATTGATACGCCAAATCACACAATGCAGACATCGAAATTACGATATGTGATTAAAAACAACCCAGGTAACGGGTTAGTTTCAGAATTGAAGGGAGAAACCGGCGGGAGCGTTTATGGCGGTTAAGGAAACTCACTCAGCAGGACTGGAGACGACTTATATTCTCCGGCCTAACCGAAGCCTGAAAACAGGGCAGGTTTGCCTGGCCACCGGCGTCATCGGCGCTGCGCTCCTGGGTGTCACCCTCTACTTTTCTATGCAGGGAGCCTGGATGGTGATACCTTTCACCGGATTGGAATTGGCAGTGCTGGTATCGGCTCTCTATATGCAGTGCAAATGGTCGCAGCAGCAGCAGATTCTGGAAATCGGCGAAACCACGGTCCGAACCAGTAAAGGGGAAGCGTCTGATCAAGGTGTCAGCTTTCCAAAAGGGTGGCTAAAAGTCGCGTTGATTGATGCACCCTGCAGTTGGCACCCGAAAAAATTGATCATCGGTTCGCATGGACGCTATGTTGAAATCGGAGCATTTCTGGAAGAGAGTGAGCGTGAACGGCTGGCGTTGAGGATTCGTTCCGCATTGCAGTAACCTTTAACGCAGTGACCTGGAAGTAATTCTTGAAAACCAAAACTAATAACCAAGCCCGACAGGAACATGTCTGGAGTAGAGAGCGTATGTGCTTTAAGTCTATTTACACAATAAAACCATTGTTGTTGATCCTGGGAGTACTGTTGTTGGGAACGGCACAGGCTGAATACGGTATCAACTTTCCTGAGCCGGCTGGCAAGGTAGCGCGGGATATTTACGATATCCACATGCTGACGATGCAAATCGCCACTTTCCTGCTGATCATCGTATTCTCAATCGTTCTCTATTCAGTCTATTTCCACCGCAAGAGCCGCGGCTACCAAGCCGACCAGAATTTTCATAACACCTGGTTTGGCCACTGGTCCTGGGTAATCGTCCCAGCCCTGGTTCTCGGTGTCGACTTCACCATTGCGCATGGTGCAAATACCGTGTTGAAAACGGTATGGGACGTTCCCAAAGAGAAGGATATCATGGATTTAAAGGTGACCGGGCACCAGTGGTGGTGGGAGTTTGACTATCTGGACCACGGTATCAAGATAGAGAGTCGGGCACTCACCGAAGACAAAGCCGGCGATCTCTACCTGCGTGATGTGGACAACAGACTGGTGCTCCCTACCGGCACCAAAATCCGATTTCTACACACTTCCGCCGATGTCAACCACGCTTTCTGGGTGCCGGAATTGGCTTTTAAAAAGGACGCTATCGCAGGTTATGTTACCGAGACCTGGATTGAAATGGACCGTGAGGGTGTATTTCGCGGCCAGTGCGCGGAACTCTGCGGTACCTGGCACTCGCGTATGCCGATCGTAGTGGAGGCTGTTTCGCCCGAGAAATTTGCTGAGTGGGTGGGTAAGGAGAAAGCGGTCGAAGAAGCCGCCGCTGCGGAAGCCAGCAGCGAAAAGAGCTGGAGCAAAGAGGAGCTGATGGCTAAGGGTGAGGCGTTATTCAACACCAAATGCGCCGCCTGCCACCAGATTAACGGCACCGGCCTGCCGCCGGCATTTCCCCCGCTCAAGGGATCGCCCATTGCGACCGGCGCCATTGTGGATCACCTGAAAATCGTGCTCAACGGAAAAGAGGGCACCGCGATGCAGAGCTGGAGTTCGCTCAACGATCTGGAGATCGCGGCAATTATCACTTATGAACGAAATGCCTGGGGTAATGACACCGGCGATGTCATTCAGCCCGCAGACGTGAAGAACGCGCGTTAAGAGGGAGATAAGTAAAGATGACAACAACCACCATGAGTCACGATGAAGCCCATCATCACGGGGCACCCACTGGCTGGAGACGCTGGCTCTACAGCACCAACCATAAGGATATCGGCACGCTCTATCTGCTGTTCGCACTGACCATGCTGTTCCTGGGCGGCGCCAGTGCAATGCTGATCCGCGCCGAGCTGTTTCAGCCGGGCATCCAGTTGATCGATCCCGACCTCTACAATAACCTGGTCACCAACCACGCGCTGTTGATGATCTTCGGCGCGGTAATGCCGGCTGCGGCGGGATTGGCGAACTGGATGATTCCGCTCATGATCGGTGCACCGGACATGGCGCTGCCGCGTATGAACAACCTCAGCTTCTGGATTCTGCCGGCTGCGGCCACCATGCTGATACTGTCGTTCGTGGTGCCCTTTTTCCCGGGCGGCGGCACCCAGATCAACACCGGCTGGACCATCTACCCACCGCTGTCGGTACAGGTTGGCATGTCAATGGATTTCCTGATCTTTGCCATCCACCTGCTGGGCATCTCCTCCATCCTGGCTTCGATCAATATCATCGTCACATTGCTCAACATGCGCGCGCCGGGCATGACCTTGATGAAGATGCCGATGTTCTGCTGGACCTGGCTGGTGACCGCTTTTCTGCTCATCCTGGTCGTTCCGGTATTGGCGGGCGGCGTCACCATGCTGCTATTCGACCGGCACTTCGGCACCAGCTTCTTCGATGCCGCCGGCGGTGGGGATCCGGTGCTGTTCCAACACCTGTTCTGGTTCTTCGGGCACCCCGAAGTGTACATCCTGCTGCTGCCGTCGATCGGCGTGCTGTCACATGTGATTCCGACCTTTGCACGTAAGCCGCTGTTCGGTTATCGATCCATGGTGGGTGCCATGCTGGCGGTGGCCACCATCGGCATGGTCGTCTGGGCGCATCACCAGTACACCATCGGCATGTCGCTGGGCGCAGTCACCTATTTCATGGTGGGCACCATCCTGATCTCGATTCCGGTCGGGCTGATGGTATTCAACTTCATCGCCACCATGTGGCGCGGCGCGATGACCTTCGAGACGCCGATGCTATTTGCCATCGGCATCATCCTGATGTTCACCTTCGGTGGATTGAGCGGCGTGATGCTGGCGGTAGTGCCGGCAGATATGCAGTACCACGACAGCATGTTCGTAGTCGCCCATTTCCATTATGTGTTGATGCCAGGCGCAGTCTTCGGCCTGTTTGCCGGGGTCTTCTACTGGCTGCCGAAATGGACCGGCAACATGTATAACGAGCGGCTGGGCAAGATCTTTTTCTGGATCAACGTGATCGGCTTCAACATCACCTTCTTTCCGCAGCACTTTCTTGGCCTGGCCGGCATGCCGCGCCGCATCATCGACTACAACGTGATGTTCACCGAGTTCAATGTGATGTCCAGCATCGGTGCGATGATCTTCGGACTCAGCCACCTGCTGTTCCTTTACATCGTCATCCAGACGATTCGCGGCGGCAGGAGCCTGAAGAAGTCGGAGAACAAATCCTGGGAAGGCGCAAAGGGACTTGAGTGGGAGGTTGGCTCACCGCCCGCTTTTCATACCTGGGAGACGGCGCCTCAGATTAAATGAGGCATTAGACGATGAGTATGCCAAGCCAAGACGACGAACTCAGACGAAAGAACATCCGGCTCGCCCTGATACTGGGCGGATTGGCTCTGTTCTTCCTGCTCACGTCGTTTCCATTCTGGATGAACCTGTTCACGGTTGCGGGCGACCTGAGCAGATGAAACCAGCTGCGTCCATAGATTCGGGCAAACGCAAAACCACGCTGTTACTGGCGGGATTGGCCTTGGGCATGTTCGGATTCGGATTTGCCATGGTCCCGCTCTACAACCTGCTCTGCCAGGTGACCGGTGTACAGTCAGTGGCTATCCGTAGTGACATCGCACCAGCCGCACAGGTAAGCTCGGTAGCGGAGTCAGATCGGGAACTAGTGGTCAAATTTGACACCTCAGTGCATCCGAATCTGCCGTGGGAATTCGAAGCGACGGAGCAACGCCTGCTGGTAACACCCGGAAAAATGTACCAGGTGATGTTCAAGGCAAAAAATCGCAGCAGCAGCCAGGTAATCGGACAAGCAATACCCAGTATCGTTCCCTGGCAGGCAACACCCTATTTTAATAAACTCGAATGTTTCTGTTTCAACAGGCAGCTGTTGGACGGCGGTGAGTCCGCCGACATGCCGCTGCGTTTTATCGTTTCACCCGATCTGCCGGAGGGGATTAACTCCCTCACATTGGCCTACAGTTTCCTGAAGCTGGAGGCCAGCGATTCGCAGACCGGAACCTTACAACCCAGTTCAGCAACCGCCGTAAAGAGCGATAGTCCCAAGGGGAGTCTCCATGTCAGCAAAGGAACATAGTTCACACTACTTCATACCAGATCCAAGCCCGTGGCCGGTCATCGGCATGATCTCGCTACTCTCCACGTTGTTTGGTGCAGCACTGGCCATGAATGGCGTGTCTCTAGGTAAGTTCATTGTAATCGCCGGCCTATTGCTGTTTGCCTACTTACTATTCGGCTGGTTTCGCGATGTCATCGCGGAAAATCTGAGTGACCGCTATAACAAACAGGTGGACAGGTCTTTCCGTATGGGAATGATGTGGTTCATCGCATCTGAAGTATTTTTCTTCGGTGCCTTTTTCGGATCCCTCTACTACATCCGCAACATCGCACTCCCATGGTTAGGCGGTGAAGGTTACCTCGGTGTTACCCAGGAAATTCTCTACAGCCAGTTCCAGATGGCTTGGCCATCTGCCGGCCCGGGAGAGCTCGGCGGGGCGTTTACGCCGATGGGACCCTGGGGCATACCTGCGCTCAATACATTTTTGCTGCTGAGCAGTGGTGCCACCATCACTTGGGCACATTGGGGGCTGAAAGCGGAAAACAATCAGCAGTTGGTGCGCGGCCTGATCGCCACTATCGCGTTGGGCCTGTTGTTCGTAGTCATGCAGGCTTACGAGTACGGACACGCATACAGCGAGCTGAACCTGACCCTGGGGTCCGGCGTGTACGGTTCCACTTTCTATATGTTGACCGGCTTTCACGGTTTTCATGTCACCATGGGCGCAATCATGCTGATCGCGATTCTGGGGCGCAGCATGAAGAAACATTTTACCGCGCATAACCACTTTGCGTTTGAAGCGGTGGCTTGGTACTGGCACTTTGTGGATGTAGTCTGGCTGGGTCTCTTTATTTTCGTCTATTGGTTATAACCGATTCGACAGACTTAGAGGCCGTGTGGCTGGATCCAACCCAGGAAATAACTGAGCAGCAGCAGAAAAAACAGGACAAAGGAGAGTGAGATACGTATTGTCAGTGCGCGTACCAATCTGACTTTGTCCTGGCTGCCGCTGTCTTTGGACAGGTAGTACATACCCTGTACCAGGGAACCGATTATTACCAGAAAGACCAAGATAATTGGGATTTTTATCATTTCTCAGAAGACTCGGTTTGCTTCATCACCAGAACCCGAATGATGAAAACGACTGCTAAAAGATCAATATCGACTATAGCGCAGTATGAGTCCAAGTATCCCGCAATTTCAACCACAACCAATACCTACAGTCGCCGCGGTTGTTCTGATCACACTGTTTATCGGGCTCGGTTTCTGGCAGTTGGAGCGTGCTGAGCAGAAGCGTATTTTCGCTGATACGCGCAATGCCCGGTTGGAACTTCCACCTATGCAACTGACCGGGCAGAGCACCGCTGGTGAGGATTACGAATTCCGTTCGCTGTTGGCGGAAGGCGTTTTTATCGAGAAAAAAACCGTTTTCATCGAAAACAGAAAGCATATGGGTAAAAACGGTTTTCATGTGATCACGCCATTACAAATCAACGGCAGCGATCTTTACCTGCTGGTCAACCGGGGTTGGGTCGAAGCAGAAAAAAACCGCCCGGTTCCAGCAGTGGAAACACCGGGTTCGGCGGTGAAAGTGACGGGAACGGCAAACATCCCCCACGCTCCCGCACTCGACCTGCGCGAGGCCGAACTGTCAGCCGATACCAACCCACGCTGGCCCTATCTGACACTGGAACGCTACTCACAGTGGTCCGGTCTCGATATCTACCCTTTCGTATTGCTGCAGGCGGCAACTGACCAACACGGTTTCATACGTGCCTGGCCGCAGGAAGAGCCCAAAGAAGGCATGCACATCGGCTATGCGATCCAGTGGTTTGCCTTTGCATTGATCGTATCTATTATCTGGCTGCGGCTCTCCTGGGTGCGCCGGACCGAAACCGGAATTCGCAGTGATGATGAAAGTTGAACCTTCAAGAGCGCGGAAAAACCGCGTTACCCTGCTGGCGTTGATCGCCGTATTTGCCATGCCACCGTTGCTTGGTTGGCTGTTCATCATGAACCCGGAGTGGCTACCCAGCGAAACCGTCAATAAGGGTGTCCTGGTCCATCCCCCGAGACCGGTCTCAGGATTACAGCTGATCGACGCCAAGAGTGGACAACCCTTCGACTGGAATCAACTCCGAGACCAATGGGTTTTCGTTGCAATTAATCACGGCGACTGCGAACAGCGCTGCGTTTCGCGGTTGATCAACCTGCGCCAACTGCGCCGGGCGCTTGGAGCTGAACGTCAACGAGTCGCCCGCGTGCTGATACTGTTACCGGAGGAATCCGGTAAGGCAGCTGAACTTCCACCGATGGACGGACTGGAGGGAACCCAGATCCTGCACACCGCAACCGGCAGCGTTGCCGGAGATACGGTGTCCCTGTTTGAACTCAATCAAGTGGATGCTTCCGATCACCTGTTCATCATCGATCCCAGAGGGGACTTGATGATGCGGCACAACCTCAAGACGCTGAAAACGAAAGAGATACTAAAAGATCTGCAGCTGCTGCTGAAAGCTTCGGCGAACTGGGTCCAAGGAGAATAACATGCCTACCGGTGAACTAACCGCTGCCAGCGTCAATGGCATAACCTGGCGCAGATATTACGATCTGACCAAACCCAAGGTGGTGCTGCTGATCGCCTTTACCGCGCTGGTCGGCATGCTGCTCTCCCTGCCCGCCGAAGTGCCATGGCAACAACTGCTGATCGGATTGCTGGGCATCTCGTTGGCGTCGGCGGCCGGTGCCGTAGTCAATCACATCGTCGACCAGCACATCGATGCGGT
Source organism: Chromatiaceae bacterium (assembly GCA_024235255.1). Classification (GTDB taxonomy): domain Bacteria; phylum Pseudomonadota; class Gammaproteobacteria; order Chromatiales; family Chromatiaceae; genus HKST-UBA178. The sequence continues at coordinate 98,723 of JACKMT010000004.1, read as the reverse complement.
CATGCGCCGCACCCAGCGCCGGCCACTTCCCAGCGGTCGGATGGACACACCGCATGCAGCTTTTTTTGCGCTGTTGCTGACTATCTGTTCGATGGTACTGTTGTGGACACTGGTCAACCCGCTGACTGCCGGACTCACCTTCCTGGCTTTTATCGGTTACGCGGTAATCTATACATTATACCTCAAACGCTGGACACCGCAGAACATCGTCTGGGGAGGGGTTGCCGGAGCCGCACCACCACTGCTCGGCTGGTGCGCGATCACCGGAGAGGTAACCGCCGAAGCCTTGCTGTTGTTACTGATTATATTTATCTGGACACCGCCCCATTTCTGGCCGCTCGCCGTACATCGGAAAGATGAATATGCGCGTGCCGGCATCCCCATGCTACCGGTGACTCACGGCATCGACTTCACCAAACTCCAGGTGCTGATCTATTCGCTGATGCTGTTTGCCGTCTCCCTGATGCCCTTCCTGATCAACATGAGCGGGGTGGTCTATCTGGCAGGAGCGGTGCTACTGGGTATAGGCTTCATCTATCACGCGCTCCGGTTCTGGCTGAGTGAAGGTGCCGACCATGCAATGAAGACCTTTGGCTACTCTATTGTCTATCTAAGCCTGCTCTTCACCTTTCTGCTCGTCGACCACTATATCACTATGTATAACCCACACTTAGGGTAGACTCAGTCGATTTTGTTTGTGCGCCACACAATTTATTTTTTAGAATCAGGGGTTATTTAGCGGCTGCGTGCCGCAGGTTGATCCTGCAACACTGCAACGCACCCTTCCCCTATTGTTTCCAGCATAGACGGCAGAGGACAGATCATGGCACTGAAAGAGACGCTCGCACCCAGAGAATCAAATTGCACCTCGGCCCAGGAGTTTGCCGCACTGGCAGCAGAAGCATTAACTGACCCGGCAGACAAAGCGTACGCCAAATACCTGTTGGAACAGGGTGAAACGGCTGCTCAGATGCCCCCCGACTATATCGCAGTCGCAGAGTGCGCATTGGGACTCGACGACCGGGAGTTCGCCATGAGCATCTACGCACAGGCCGAGGAGATGTGTTTCGAGGCGATGGAGTTTGCCGCCGTCGGCCACAGCCTGGCGGTCAACACCGATCAGGTCGAGAAGGCGAAAGCGCTGCTGCAGCGTGCCGCCGACGAAGCCTCCAAACCCAACGAATACCTGACCATCTCCGGCTATGCCGCCAATGACCTGAAAGACGACGCACTTGCGGCCGAACTGCTCGCCAAGGTCGACGCCAACGCCAAGAGCCTGGCGGACTACAGCAAGCTGGTCAAAACCTTGATCGACGCCGGTGAAACCGACACCGCCAAAACCTTTCTCAAAAAAGCCGAGCGCTATCTCAGCGGCATAGCGGATACGCTCAGCTACGCCGAACAGATCAAACAGCTGTTTGACGACAATGATTGGGCCAGGTCGACACTGGAAGAGGCGGAGAGCAGCTGCCAGTTCCCCAAGGATTTCGCCCAGCTGGCCACCGGCTTCAAGAATATTCTGGGCGATCAGGATCAGGTCAAAAATCTGATGGCGCAGGCGGCCGACTACGCAATGACCGGCGAGGAGCAGTTCGATCTGGGCAACGGTTATTGGGACCTGCTGCAGGACAAGGAAGCAGCGTTGGCAGCATTTAAGCAGGCGCTGCCCGACCTGAACGATAAAGCGGCGCTGCTCAACCTGGGCGCTAAAATCGGTAAGGAGATCGGTGACTCCACGCTGGCAAAAACTGTGTTCGCCAAAGTGGAGCAGAAGAGTTCGGGCACCACAGAACTGCGCAAACTCGCACAGACCGTGCTCGATGCCATGGGTGACCGTGAGTACGCGGCGGACATCTACCTGCGTGCATCGGAGACCATGGATCAGCCCAACGATCTGATCTCGCTGGCCGGCGATCTGGCCAAACAGCTGGAAGAAAAGGGCAAGGCCACCGAAGTCTATCGCAAAGCGTTCTCCAGACTGACCGATTTCGGCCAGTATCTGAAGCTGCTGGAGCAGGTGGAGAGCAACACCGCAGACAAGGATTTCTGCCGCGATATCCTGGCCAAGGCAGCCGAGCAGGCATCCGGATCGCCGGAACTGCTGTCAGTTTGCGAACGTGTCATGAGCGTGTTGGGCGACGCCAAGATGTGTCGGCCGCTGCTGCAATCGGCCGAAGAGCAGGTAACCAGCGTCGGCGAAATGAAGAATGTGCTGCAGGCGGTTGAAAATCACTTTGCCGACGACAAAGAGTGGACTGCTCTGGTACAGCAGAAGTTGGCGCTGCGGGAAGCCAATCAGGCCAAGTACGCGGTCTTTCAGAAGCGGGAGAGTAAAGCGGACAACTTCATCAAGATGATGCAACTGACCGATGATGTGATGGCTGAACTCGATGACGTGCATTACGCCCGCAAGCTGCTCGACAGCGCGGAAAAGATGATGGAGGCGCAGGGCTTCGACCTGAACCGGGCCGGCAGTCTGGTAAAGGCCATCGCGACGCACCTGAAGGACAGTGACTGGGCCAGAAAGCTGCTCGCGTCAATGGCGCAGCAGTGCCGCGGTTTTGGCGATGTACGCAGCGTTGGCCGCAGTGCGGTCCGCTATCTGCCGGACGAGGGGCGGGAGTTGGCAAAGGGCTACTATCAGGCGTGGGAGGAAAAACTAAACTCCGCTGACAATGCCAACGGCTATGACTTCACAAAACTGGCTGCTGCTGTGCATCAGGACCTGGCTGACACCGAAGGCGCAAAACGTTTGCTGGAAACTGCCGGAAGAGCCGGCGGCGACCGCTTTTTCTGGGCGCACATGGGTGAACTTGCGGGCCAGATCGGCGACTCGAATCAAGCCAGCGGGTGCTTTAACAAGGCGCTGGAGAGCTGCGCCACCCCGCAGCAGATGCAGCAGGTGGTCAACCGGCTGCTCACCATCAGCAGCGATACCGGAGGCATCCGAGATCTCTACGCCGGTGCCCGCGAACAGTTCACCAACCCCCGCCAGCAGCTGGCCTGGGCCGAGGGCATACTGAGCCTTTTCAAAGACGGCGAATGGGCAAAAAAGGAGTTCGATGCGCTCGCCACCAAAATGAACGGACCGGGCGACCATGAAATTTTTGAACTCAGCAGACGCGCGAAATTCGGCCACAGCCTACGCGGCCATAAGCATTGAGACGCCTCTGAAAATTAAGGTTAGATCGTCAACGAGGTATAACACCTCGCTGACGACCAAAGGGGAGAGCAACACTTCTCCCCTTTGAAAACCCCATGGTTTTGTTCCCGCTGCAAGCGGCGGGATATTTCTGAATAAAGTCAATTCAGTAACGAATACCCTCTCTCTTCGGAGGGTGTCACAAAAGGTTTTACCCTTTCTCCCTTCGAAGCCTGTTTCAGCGAGGCTTTGAGCACTGCGCGCGACATCGGCGAACTCCCAGCCGACAAAGATCCCGCTGCACTTGCCGTCTGTCTGATGTCCATTACCTGGGGAGTGCGGATGCTCTGGGCAACGAAACCGGCACCGGCGCGAGCCGACGTAGCGGTATCTCAGGTGTTAAGCCACCTCGAATAGAGAAAACAGGGTCAGACCACGGTCTTTGTGGGCACCGTCGCTGGTCTATATCGTCTTAAAAAAGCAATTATTTTTGCATTTTATAAATTATGCATTTTTTTATTGCATTTTTTTTCGAGACCGCTAAAGTGTTCAGTAACAGGAGAACCCGCCATGCACAAGCAAACAGATACGGCTATGCCACCAAGTACACTATCCGGGCTGAAAGCGTTGGTCGCTGACATCAGCAGCGGTAAAGCGCAGATCCATCTGGGTGGGCGAACCCTGCGAACCCTCGCCGCCATGGTTGCCGATCCGCATCACACCGCGGTATCGCCGATCGGCAAGCTGGCTGAAAACCATCAGGTGAACGCCTCCACCCTGACCCGGCTCTCCCAACGTCTCGGTTATACCGGCTTCGCGGCACTGCAGCAGGTATTCCGCCGCCATATTTCGGACCGCAGCGGTTTCTATAGCGAGCGCGCCGGTCGGCTGACCGCTGAGACCGGACAGGATCCGACAACACAGCTGATCCGACGCATCGGTGGGGAGGAGTTGAGCAACATCTCGGCCATGCTGGAAGAGCTGGACCCGGTGGCCATCGAGGCTGCTGCCGCCATCATCGCCGGAGCACCTCATGTATGCATCCACGGTGCACGCCAGTCGGCATCCGTCGCCAGCTTCATGGCATACGCGCTGGCTATGCTGCGCAATGACGCGGCGCTGCTGGAGAGTCAGCAGCAGGGTGTAGCTCATGGGCTGGCCCAGATGGCTGACGGGGATGCGCTGGTACTGATCGGCTCCTCGCCCTATACCCGGGCAACTGTAGCTGCTGCACGTGTGGCAAATGAGCAAGGCATTCAGATTATCGCGCTGACCGATTCGCTCGCCTCGCCGCTGGCCGCAAATGCCACCCACTCCTTCATCACGCCGACGGCTGGCTCCTTTTACAGCAACTGCATGGCCTCGTCGGCGGTGTTGGTCGAAATCCTGTTATCCGCCGTGGCGAGGCGGCTCGAACAGCGGGCCGTGTCCGCACTCAACCGCCATGAGGCACTGATTGCGGCACTGGACATACAAATTTAGACGAATGTACATCCGAGTAATCGAAACTATCTGGAGAACACCATGAACCTTGAAACCATCCTGTACAAAAAGTCCGACGGTGTTGCCGAGATCCGCTTCAACCGTCCACACCGCATGAATGCCGTGATCAAGGCGTTCTACGACGAATTGCAGATCGCCCTTGACGATGCGGAGCAGGATCTGTCCGTACGCACCGTCATTCTCACCGGCGAAGGACGCGCATTCTGCGTCGGCGCAGATATGAAAGAGCACGGCAGCGGCAGCCGTACACCCTTCCAGCGGCGCCAGTATCTGCACGGTGAGCAGGAGGTCTGCCGGCGCATCTTCTCGCTGCCCAAGCCGGTGATCGCTGCGGTCAATGGTTATGCGCTGGGCGCTGGTGCAGAAATGGCGATCGCATCGGACTTCATTCTGATGGCGGACACGGCCCAGATCGGGCTGCCCGAGATCAGCATCGGCACCTTCCTCGGCGGCGGCGTCACCCACCTGCTGCCGCAGCTCATCGGCCTGGCGAAGGCGCGCGAACTGGTGTTCCTCGGTGACCGCTTGGACGGCAACCAGGCGCACGCCATCGGTTTGGCGACACGGGTTTTTCCGGCCGCTTCATTTATGAACGAAGTCTACGGCTTTGCTGCCCGCCTGGCGGAGAAGGCGCCGATCTCGATGGCACTGGCCAAACAGCAGCTGAACCACGGCACTATCCGCGGCATGGACGCTGCCCTGGTGGCCGAACTGGAGGGGATGACCTTCTGCACCACCACCAGGGACTGGCAGGAGGGCGTGGACGCCTTTGCCGAGAAGCGCAAACCGGTGTTCAGGGGGGAATGACCACAGCCGCTGTCGTATCGGCCGGTCAAACATCTATATCACTATCTAACCCGTCTTCGTTAACACAGTACCAGACTATTTAACCAGGAACCGACATGTCCCAATCGCTCGACTTTCTCAACCCCAACTCGGTCGCCATCATAGGCGCCTCCAAAGACCCGACCAAGCGCGGTTTTCGCGCCATTCAGACCCTGCTGCAGGAGAAGTTCGCCGGCGCAATCTTTCCGATCAATCCCAAGGAGAGCGAAATTCTCGGCCTGCCCTGTCATCCGGATCTGGCTTCTGTTCCCCAGGAGATCGACCTGGCGTTGATCTGCACCCCCGCCCGCACCCTGCCGGCCATGGTGAAAGCCTGCGGCGAGAAGGGGGTCAAGGGCGCCGTGGTGCTTGCCGGCGGTTTCAGCGAGGCGGGTGCAGAAGGCACCCGACTGGAACAGGAGATGGTGGCGGCGGCGCGGCAGTTTGGTGTGCGCCTGGTAGGCCCCAACACCTCCGGTATGTTCAACACCCACAAGGCGTGCAATCTGGTCGGCTTCTCGAACCTGGAAGTGGGCGGCATCGGCATCCTCTCCCAGTCCGGCAACATGGCGCTGTCGCTGGTCACCGAGGGGCAGATCAACGGGCATATGGGATTCAGCACCTATATCGGCGTCGGCAACGAGGCGGATCTGCAATTTAGCGAATATCTGGACTACTTCGGCGACGACGAGCAGACCAAGGTGGTGATCGCCTACGTCGAGGGGCTGAAGAACGGCCACGCCTTTCTCGAATCGGCGCGCCGGGTCTGCCGCATCAAACCGGTGGTGCTGTACAAGTCGGGCCGGACCGAAGTCGGTCAGAGCGCCGCCAAGTCCCACACCGGTGCGCTGGCGGGCAGCTATGGCGTCGCCCGGGGCGCGCTGCAGCAGGCCGGTGTCACGGTCGTCAGCCAGTCCGATCAGATCCTCTCGGTGGCCGAGGCTTTGGCACTGCTGCCGCCCCCGCCGTCGAAGCGTATCGCCATCCTGGCCGATGGCGGCGGCCACGCTACCATCGCCGCGGATGCACTGACCGAGCAAGGCATGACACTGCCGCGGCTGAGCCAGCAGACCCGGGAGCGGCTGGCAGCGATCCTGCCGCCGGCCGCGGCGCTGGCTAACCCGGTGGATGTCGCCGGCGGCACCGACGCCAACCCTGAAGTGTTCGCCGACTGCGCCGAGGCGATACTGGCCGATCCCAGCGTCGATGCGCTGCTGATCGTCGGCCTGTTCGGCGGCTACGCCATCCGCTTCTCCGAAACCCTGGGGCCGATCGAGAGCCATACCGCCTCCCGGCTCGGGGGCATGATCGAGCGCTTCGGCAAACCGATCATGCTGCAGAGCCTTTACGCGCCCATGCGCACCGAGTCTCTGGTCACGTTGCGCGCAGCGGGCGTGCCGGTGCATGAATCGGTAGAGAGAGCGGTTCGCTGCCTGGTATCGCTGGCGGAGTATGGCGCCGCCAGGGCGAGAATCGCCGCAGAACAGCCCGCCGCTGCACCGGCTGCAAACACAACCGCCAGCACTGTCGTCAGCGCTGCCCGCAGCGAGGGGCGCAACAGTCTGCTCGAACACGAGGCGCAGGCATTGCTGAAGTCTTACGCTATCACGCTGCCGCCCAGCGTGCTGGTAAGTTCCCCGGCGGAGTTGGGGCAGGCGCGGGATCAACTGGGTGAGGTTCCGCTGGCAATGAAAGTGGTATCGCGCGATATTCTGCACAAATCCGATGCCGGCGCCGTGAAGCTGAATATCGTCGGCGAGTCGGAGATGAGCCAAGCCTACGCCGCCATTGTAAAAAGTTCCCTTGCCTATCGTGCCGATGCCGACATCAAAGGGGTGCTGGTGACACCGATGGCGCGCAAGGGCGGTGTGGAGATGATCATCGGCGTTACCCGCGATCCCCAGTTCGGTCCGGTCATGATGTTCGGCTTGGGCGGTATTTTCGTAGAGGTGCTCAAGGATGTGGTATTCCGCTCACTGCCGTTGACCGCCATCGATGCTGCAGAAATGCTCGATGAGATCAAGGCCAATGCGATTCTTGGCGGCGTTCGCGGCGCACCCCCGGTGGACCGGAAAGCACTCGTGGACCTGATGCTCAGGATCTCCCAGGTCTGCCTTGCGCATCCCGAGATCGCCGAACTGGACCTCAACCCGATTCTCGGTTACGCCGACGGTTATACGCTGGTCGATGCGCGGATGATTCTCGGTTGACAGCAATAATAGGGATCACCCAATTGGTGCATACTCAAACCTTAAAAGTAGGTAAATACCGTCATTCCCGCGAATGCGGGAATCCAGAGAAACAACCACCATTAGTGGTTATGGATCCCGGCCTTCGCCGGGATGACGGTGGTTTTTAACTCAAGAATGAGTTGTTCAGATTTGCCCTTTAACTCATGGAATAGACAACATGAACGATTTACCACAACTTAAAGATGCCATCCTCAATGTCGAGGGACGGGTGGCCACGCTCAGCTTCAACCGCGATGACGTGCGCAACGCGCTCACCGGCACCGGGTTGGTCGAAGACATCGTTGCTACGGTGCAGTGGGTCAACCGGGCAGAGGATATCTCCGTTCTGGTCCTGACCGGCGCCGGCAGCGCCTTCTCCGCGGGCGGCAACATCAAGGAGATGCGCGACCGCAGCGGCGCTTTCGCCGGCGACGTGCTGGAAGTACAGCGCCGCTACCGGCAGGGGATTCAGCACATCCCGCTGGCCATGCACAGTGCCGAGGTGCCGGTGATCGCCGCGGTCAACGGACCTGCGGTCGGCGCCGGTTTCGACCTGGCCTGCATGTGCGATCTGCGCATCGCCTCCAGCAACGCACTGTTCGGCGAGACCTTCATCAATCTCGGCATTATCCCCGGCGACGGCGGCGCCTGGTTCCTACAGCGCCTGATCGGCTATCAGCGCGCTGCCGAGTTGACGCTGACCGGCCGCCTGGTCAAAGCCGATGAGGCGCTCGAGCTGGGCTTGATTCTCGAAGTGACAGCCCCCGACCAGCTGCTGTCTCGCACCGCAGATCTGGCCGCCGGGATTGCCGCCAAGCCGCCGCAGACGGTGCGGTTGACCAAGCGCCTGCTGAAGATGGCACAGCGTCAGGAACTGCCCGATTTCCTCGACCTCTGCGCCTGCTTTCAAGGCATGTGCCACAACACCGAAGACCATGTCGAAGCGGTCACAGCGTTTCTGGAAAAGCGCGAGGGCAAATATCTGGGCCGTTGATAATAAAAGGGGACAGATTTATTTTTAGCGGAGCAATTCGAAAAATTAATCTGTCCCCTTTTTTACTCGGCAGTAAACAGCACCAGCTCGTTCATTTTGATCGCAACGGGTATCGTCGCGCCCACCGGCAGATCGTTGTGGCCTTTAGTGATATACAGAATATCGGTGCCGCTCGGCAAGCGCAGGCGGTAGAGAATATCCGCGCCGCGAAACGATTTCTCGATCACCTCACAGTGCAGGCCATCCTCCAGATAGACCACATCATCCGGGCGCAGCAACAGCTCCAGCGGTGGATCATCGCCGGCTTCTGAGGCGGCGCGATGCGGCAGTTCAACGCGATTGGGAAAGAGCGGCCCGAATTCGCTGCATAGCACATGGTTTGTGTCGCGCAGCAGCGGCAACCACACCCCCTGCCCGATAAACCCGGCAACAAATCGGTCGGCAGGTTTATGATAGAGATTATAGGCGCAGTCCCATTGTCTGATGCTCCCCTGCTGCATGACTGCTATGCGGTCGGCCATCGCGAAGGCTTCGCTCTGGTCGTGCGTGACCAGCAACGCGCTGGTTTGTTCACTTCTGAGAATACGGCGAACCTCTCGGGCAAGACTCTCGCGCAGCTCCACATCCATACTGGAGAAGGGCTCGTCCAGCAGCAGCAGCGCCGGCTTTGGCGCCAGTGCCCGAATCAGCGCCACCCGCTGCTGCTGTCCGCCGGAGAGTTCATGCGGGTAACAGCCGCCGATATTCGGCAGTTCCACCAGCCGCAGCAACTCCTCCACCCTACTGCGCCGCTGGCCGGCCGGCAGGTGTGCGATACCGAACTCAATATTGCGCGCCACGCTGAGGTGGGGAAAGAGCGCAAAGTCCTGGAACACCATCCCGATACCGCGCTTCTCCGGCACCAGGGTATAGCCCGGCCTGCTCACCTTCTCTCCGCGTATCAGGATATGACCGCCGCGCACCGGTTCAAAACCGGCAATGGCGCGCAGCAGCGTTGTCTTGCCGCAGCCTGAAGGCCCCAGCAGACAGCCGATCTCACCAGCTCCCAAAATCAGCGACACGCTGCGGACGACAGGCGTTTCACCATAGGCAACATCCACCTGCTGCAGCTCAAGTGGGCGTTGCATCTCGCACCCCTGATCGGCTTACCGCACGACTGAGCAGAATTACCGGAATCACTCCCACCGCCACGATCGTCAGCGCTGCTACGGAGGAGTCGGCCAGTCGCTCATCCGATGCCAGTTCGTAAGCCCGCACCGCCAGCGTATTGAAATTGAAAGGACGCAGAATCAATGTGGCCGGCAGCTCTTTTAACACGTCGACGAAGACCAGCAGCAGCGCACTGAACAGCGCACCGCGCATGATCGGCAGATGAACTTTCATCAGCACCCTGCCGGGCGAGTAACCCAGCGAGCGGGCGGCGTCATCCATATTGGGTGTGACCCGAGCCAGCCCGGACTCCACCGACTGCACAGAGACCGCCAGAAAGCGCACCGCGTAGGCGAATAATAGTATGAACAGTGTGCCGCTGAACATCAGGCCGGTCGATAGCCCGAAAAACTCCCGCATCGCATCGTCGATGCGATTATCCAACCAGGCGAAAGGGAGCATCACTCCTACCGCGATGACGGTTCCCGGAATAGCGTAGCCCATCGCCGACAGCCGTACCGCAAAGTTCACCCGCCGCGACGGGAAAAGTCGGCGGCCGTAACCGAGGAACAGCGCCAGCGTCAGGGTGATCAGCGCGGCAGTGACGGCCAGCATCAACGTGTGACCGACCAGCAGAAAAAAGCGCTGGTCGAGTGTCTCCTCGGCGATGGAGAGCGCCCATACCAGCAGCTGTCCGGCAGGTATCAGAAAGCCGAAGGTGAGCGGCAGCAGGCAGAGCAGCACCACTGACCACTTGCGGTAGCCATACAGCCGATGCCGCTGCAGATGGCGGTAGCGGCCGCTGGTCTGGAAAAATCTGAGGCGCCGGCGCGAGTGCTGCTCCAGCAAAATTAGTACAAAGACGAAACTCATCAGCAAAGCCGCCAGTTGGGCGGCCGCAGCACTGTCGTTCAGCCCGAACCAGGTGCGGAAGATGCCCGTGGTAAAGGTGGCGATGCCGAAGTACTGAACGGTGCCGTAGTCCGCCAGCGTCTCCATCAGCGCCAGCGACACGCCGGTCACCACCGCCGGCCGCGCCAGCGGCAGGGTTAGCTTGAAAAATACCCGCCAGGGCCCGGCGCCGAGCACCCTGCCCGCCTCCAGCATGGAGAGCGACTGACTGAGGAAACTGGCGCGCGACATCATGTAGACGTAAGGATAGAGCACCAGCGACAGCATCAGCACCGCGCCGCCCAGTGAACGCACCTCGGGAAAAGCGTACTCCCCGGCGGTCCAGCCAAACACGGAGCGCAACAGCATCTGTACCGGACCGGAAAAATCTAGCAGGCCGGTGTAAGTGTAGGCGATGATATATGCCGGAATCGCCAGCGGCAGCAGCAGTGCCCATTCAAACAACCTGCGCCCGGGAAACTCGTAAACGGTGGTGACCCAGGCTGTCGGTATTCCCAACAACAGTACGCCGATTGCGACACCGACTACCAGCAGCAAAGAGTTGCTTAGATAGTCTGCCAGCACGGTATCGACCAGATGCCGCCACACCTCGCCGGCCGGAACGAACACAAAGCTGAAAACCACGATAACCGGCAGCGCCAACAGTAGTGCAGAGAGCAGAACACCGGCCTGCCAGAAGCCAGGCCGGTGTTTCCGTATTGCTGCGCTCTCAGGTTTAACCGCTACTTCCACCCAGCCCTGTCCATAATCATCACAGCCTGGCTGTTGTACTTGCCCAGCTGACTGAGATTCAGGTTGTCGGATTTAAACCGGCCCCACTGCTGCAACAGATCACTCCATGCCACCCCGTCACGCACTGGGTATTCGTAATTGACTTCAGCATACCAGGACTGCGACTCGGGTTGGACCAAAAATTCCATCAATTTGACAGCGTTGTCGCGGTTGCGGGCATGAGCGGTCAACGCCGCACCGCTGACATTGACATGGGTGCCGCGATCGGACTGATTCGGCCAGAAGATCGCCACCTTCGCTGCCGCCTGATGCTCGGCCTCATCGTTGCTGTTGAGCATACCGCCGTAATAGTAGGTGTTGGCCACCGCGATATCACACTCCCCCGCCGCTGCCGCTTTGATCTGATCGCGATCGCCGCCCTTTGGCGAGCGCGCCAGGTTCTTTACCAGTCCCGCCGCCCACTGCTCGCTCTTCTGCTCTCCCGAATGAGCGATCATGGAAGCCACCAGCGATTGATTGTAGATGTTGCCCGATGAGCGGATGCAGATCCGGCCCGCCCATTTGGGATCAGCCAGATCCTCATAGCTGGAGAGCTCCGTCGGCGACACCTTCTCCTTTACGTAAAAAATCGGCCGGGCGCGCAGCGAGAGTCCATACCAGTGGCCGTTGGGTTCTCGGTAAGCCGCCGGTACACCTTGCAGCAGCGCATCACTGGTTACGGCTTGGGTAACCCCAGCCTCCATGGCCCGGTGCAGACGCCCGGCATCGGTGGTAATCAGCAGGTCAGCGGGGCTGTTGCGCCCCTCCGACTGCAGCCGCTGCAGCAGCGCGTCCGCATCACCGGTTACCAGATTGATGGTGATGCCGGTCTGATCGCTGAAGCGATCCAGCAATGGCTTGATTAGCTCCTCCTTGCGCGCCGAGTAAAGATTGACCTCTTCCGACGCCAGAACAGTGGTGGAAGCCAGAACTGCTACAACCAAAGCAGTGGAAACAGCTGATTTGAATGCCATGCGAACTCCTCGAGAATAAGTATAGGTGATAATGAGAAATCTTCTCATTATCATTATTGTGTTGCAACCTCTTTTACTATGAGTGCCCGGGAATAGCACAACGGCTGCCGGCAACTGCCCGCCTCGAAATAGCCGCTACGATGGTTTTCTCCTCTTGCTGGGAGTTGGGTATACTAACATGGGTAGAAAGCAACTCACCGCCTGCTTATTCACCCACAGCCCGAGGTTTGGACAGGAGTGTAGATAGATTGGAAAACCAGGACATCAAAAAAGCGGGACTCAAAATCACCCTGCCCAGGGTGAAGATCCTGACCCTGCTGGAGAAACACGGCGGTCATCTGAGCGCTGAGGACGTTTATAAAATCCTGCTGGACGAGGGCGAGGAGATCGGCCTTGCCACCGTTTACCGTGTGCTGACTCAATTCGAGTCGGCGGGTTTGGTGGTACGGCAGAATTTCGAGGGTGGTCAATCGGTGTTCGAGATCGACAGCGGCACCCATCACGATCACCTAGTCTGCATCAAGTGCGGCAAAGTCGAGGAGTTTCTGGACGCGACGATCGAGAAGCGGCAGGAAGCCATCGCCAAAAAATTTGGTTTTACGATCAAAGATCACGCACTGGTGATTTACGGCTGCTGCGACAAAGCAGAGTGCAACCTGGAGTAACCGCCCTCTTCTCAGGTTAACCACGCCACCCGTTCAAAGGCGCTGTACCATCTGTTCAGTCACAGCTGCTGTGCTGCCTATACCCCAACGCTCTCTGAAACCCTCATACAGCAGCAGCAGAGCCGGCACGAACAATAGAATCAGCAATGTGGCCAATGCCAGACCAAAAGCGATCGACGTCGCCATCGGAATCAGGAACTGAGCCTGCAGCGAGGTTTCAAACAACAGCGGCGTCAATCCTGCAATGGTGGTTAGCGAGGTAAGCAACACTGCGCGCAGTCGCTGGCAGGCAGCCTCCTCCACCGCCTCCGCCAGCGCCACACCCTCCTCGCGCAGACGCTTGTAAAAGGTCACCAGAATGATGGAATCGTTGACTACAATGCCCGACAGCGCAAAAAATCCGAACAGCGAGAGAATGGTCAGCTCCAGTCCCATTACCCAGTGTCCGAACAGTGCCCCGCCCAACCCGAACGGGATTGCCGTCATCACCACCAGCGGCCAGCCGTAAGAGGCGAAGACCCAGGCTAACACCAGGTAGATCATCGCCAGGCCGAGCAGCATCCCGACCTTCATATCGGCCAGGGTCTCGCGCTGATCGGCCGAACGCCCCTCCAGCGAATAGTTGATACCCAGCCGCGCGGCCAGCTCAGGCAGCGCGCCTTGTTCCAGCGCAGCGATGATCTGATTGGCATTGGCCAGGCTTTCGTCGACATCGGCGATCACCTGCACCGCCAGTTTGCCCTCGGCATGGCGCAAAATCTCAAAGCCCCGCTTCGACTCCCAGCTTGCCACACTGGCAAGCGGAGCCTGTTCGCCACTGGGCAGACGCACATTGAAGCGGTGCAGAATGGCCGCGCTGTCGCGCACAGCTTCGGGCAGCCTTACCCGCACCTCGACCTCTTCCGGCCCATCCTGGAATATCTGCACCAGGCGGCCGGCGAAGGCAGTGCGCAGCTGGCGGCTGAGGCTCTCTACGGTGAGCCCCTCGACTTCGCCCTCGGGGGTGAGCGAGAAGATCAGCTGTTCGCGCCCGTAGGCTAGATCGTCCTCCACCTCGGATACACCGGGAATAGCACTGAGCGTATCGGAGAGCTCCAGCGCCGCTTTTTTCAGCACCGCCGCATCGCGCCCGGTCAGGCGCACCGTCACATCGCGCCCCGGCGGACCCGCCCGGCGTGAGGTGATAGTGAAGTTCTCCATCCCTGCTGGTAGCCTGATACGCGCTCTCCAGGCGTTGATAATCGCTTCGTTGCGCAGTAGACGCTGATCAGGCGGCACCAGCTCGACCTTAAGCGCCCCAAACTGATCGGCGCGCGCAAAACCCGCACCGCCATCATCACCCGCTTTGGCGCCACGATTGACTACCGCGATATTGATCAGTCTGCCCTGCCCCAACTCCTGCTCGGTCTGAAGCAGCGTCTGCTCTAAGTGTTCGAGAAAGCGGTTCACCTTGTGCCGCGGTGTTCCCGCCACAAACGTGGCGTTGGCGTAAATCATCTGTGCTTCCGGTGTTGGAAAGAAATTGAATGCCAGACGACCGCCAGCCAGCAAACCCGTCATCACGATCAGAAAACCCGCAGCGCCGCAGATGGTCACCCATTTGAAGCGGAGCGTAAACCTGACCAGCGGCCGAAACAGCTGTTCCCGGAAGCGCGTAAAGCCCCGGTCCAGTCTTGCCCGCAAAGAATTCGGCGCAACCTCGTGGATATGGGTAAAGGAGTGGCGCAGGTGTCCCGGTAATACCAGAAAGCTCTCTACCAATGAAGCAAGAATCACGCTGACAATCACCAGCGGAATCGCAAACAGAATGTTGCCGATAATGCCGCCGATCAGCATCAGCGGCAGGAAAGCGGCGATGGTG
This sequence comes from Chromatiaceae bacterium, assembly GCA_024235255.1. GTDB lineage: Bacteria > Pseudomonadota > Gammaproteobacteria > Chromatiales > Chromatiaceae > HKST-UBA178. The sequence continues at coordinate 83,696 of JACKMT010000004.1, read as the reverse complement.
GTCAGCGATGAGGCGATCACGGGCGCCAGCATGCGGCGCGCGCCGCCTTCGGCTGCCAGCAGCGGCGCCTCCCCTTGCTGGTAGTGAGCCAATGCGTCCTCGCCCACGACGATTGCGTCATCGACGATGATGCCAAGCGCCATAATCAGGCCGAACAGACTGATCATATTGATGCTGCCGCCGGTCAGCCAGAGCACGAACAGCGTTGCCATAAACGACACCGGAATCCCAACCGCCACCCAGAAGGCGACCCGGCCGGTCAGGAACAGATAAAGGATCAGGATAACCAGCAGCAGGCCGCTGCCGCCGTTTTTCAACAGCAGCATGATGCGCTCCTTGATCAGCTGCCAGGTCTCGTCGTAAACCCTGATCGAAACCGTCGGCGGCAAACTGCCGCGGGTCCTCTCCAGCCACTCATCCAGCAGTTTTGCCGCGGCCAGTGAGTCGCCCCCGGTGGTACGATGCACGGTGATGTCCGCCGCCGGTTTTCCATTGACATTGAGCTGGACACTGCCGTCCCTGGGCTTGCGTTCGATGCCGGCTACCGAACCCAGAGCAATGCGCGTCGTGCCTTCACTCACCACCGGCAGCGTGGCGAAGCTATGCACGTCGCGCCGCTGCTGCAGGCTGCGCAGCTCCTTGGAGCTCTCCCCCCGGCCCAGCAGACCGGCCGGCTGATCCCGGCTGAAAGCAGCCACTCGATCGCTGATCTGGTCGAGCGTGATACCCAGGTACTCCAGCGCCACCGGATCCACCTCAATGGCGATCTCCTCCTCCGGGAGACCCCCGATATCGACTTTGTCGACGCCGGCGTCGAGCAACTCGGTCTCGAAACCGCGCACCAGCTGGCGCAACTCATCCAGGCTCTCCGGACCGCTGACGAGCACTCTTGCGACCGGCTCGTAACGGGTCACGTTCATCACGGTGGGTGTCTCCGCATCCCCCGGCAGATTGCGAAAGTCGTCGACCAGACGCCGGGTCTGATCCAGCGCCAGCAACGGATCGGTACCCTCTACGAACTCCAGCGTAATGGCCGAGGTCCCCTGGGTGGAGGTGGAAGTCAGCTTATGCAGGCCGTCGACGGTGCGCAGCCGCTGTTCGAGCGGCGTGGTGATGGTCTCTTCGACATCCTCGGCGCTGCTGCCGGTCCAGATTACCGTCACCGTTATGAAGTCCAGCTCGAAACTGGGAAAGAATTGAACATTCATCCGGTTCAGCGCCAGCGCGCCGGTCAACAGCATGATGACCATCAACAGATTGGCTGCAACCTTGTGATGGGCAAAGATACCGAGCAGATCCGCTTTGTGCGGCTTCATTCGTCAGCCACCGCTTCCGCCCGCAGACCGTCGATTGCGTTCGGTAGATGGGTGATCACCAGCGCGTCGCCCGAGCTGAGCTGATCCGAGCGGATCAGCAGCTGCTCGACTCCGCGCTCCGACTGGTAGCTGCCCAAGGTCTCCAGCCGCACGCCCTGCATCCGCCCCTGAACCAGCTTGTAAGCCCGGTCTTCCCCGTACAGTACCGAGTAAGGGACCGCCAGGGCGCCCGCTCTGGGCTGCAGGCGCAGCGTGAACTGCACTATCTGACCGGAGCGCAGCCAGGCGCCGCCCTGTTCTATCGCAAACAGCGCATCGATGCCGCTGGGATCAGCTTCTCCCGCCAACCGGACCAGGCGCAACTCGATCCGCCTGCTGCCCCGTACGGAATATCCCAGCAACGGATAACCCGCAGCCTGGCTCTGCTCCAGCTCATCCAGATAAGGCACTGGTATCCTGGCACGCAGCTCCAGTGTCGCCTGATCGTACAGGCTCAACAGCTGCTGATTGGCCGCTACCTGGTTGCCCTCAGCTACATCGAGGGTGGCAATCCGGCCTGCATAGGGTGCCTTTACCTGGCTGCGCTCAAGATTCAGCTCAGCCTGCGCCAGACCCGCTTTGGCCTTATCGAGACGCGCTTCCAGGACCTGGATTCGGGCCGGATGATCGGCGATTGAGAGTTCGCGGCTGCTCAGCGACAACGCCTGCCGCGCCAGCGCCTGCCGCGCCTGATCCAGTTCTGAGTCGGAGCCCAGTTGCTTGCTTTGCAGGCGCTGCGCCCGCTCGACGCTCTGTGTGGCAAGCTCAAGCAGTTTGCGCTCATACTCCAGCGCACTCAGATCGGATTCCTGTCTGATATGCTCGCTGCGCAGCTGCGCTTCAAATTCGGCAACCTCTGCTTGCGCCTGCTCCAACCGCGGCAGAAAATCACGTGCATCGAGAGCGATCAGCAGCTGACCCTGTACCACCGTCTCCCCTTCCCGCACCAGCACCTGCTGAACCCTCGACGCAGCGGGCGCAGCCGCCTTGAACAGCGCCGGGGTCTCAACCCTGCCGTAAAGGGTCAGCGAGGGGGCCAGTGTCTGTGGTACCACATCCTGCACCTCGACCCGCCAGACCCGCTCTTGCGTCTCCACGGGAGGCAGCTCAGGCTTGCTTGCACGCAGAACCATGAAGAGTGAGACGCTGAACGTAAGGATCAGGATTGGCGCGAGAAATTTGACTATGCGTTTCACGGGCGAAGCAAAAATCCAACTCGAAACCGCGCCCGGCCGCAGACTAATTTGCGTAAGGCACTGCTTTTCCGACTATGGTCTCATGGATGGCCCATTACCAACAGTCCGTTAAGAACCTCTCTGAGAATCCCATGCGGCTACACGGGGATATGAGACAAGTTCTAGCGATTCAACGAACGTACGATGAGAGATCTCAGTTGTTGCTGAATCTATTCCAGAGATCATGAAAGAACAGAATTGGTTCCCGGCGCCAGGATTATCGATTCATCAGAAATGCAAATTTTTCGGCTGGAATCTTCTTGTGCAGCAGCCGGTGCTCGCCCGATTCATCAGCATAGCGAAGTACAGCGGTCTGATGAACCACTCGCAGATCGAAGCCATCCCCATGGATGGATAAACCGCCTGGCAGCAGGGTCGCCTCCAGGGGTTCCCAACCGGAGCGGTTCTGATCGAGCCACTCGACCAGGCTTGCAAACTCTTTGCTGTTGGTTGGTAACGGCAGTAGTTGTGGAAGACCGGCTTCGTCCTCAATCGAGTACTTAAGATTATCGATCTTCGACAGGTCCAAGTGGTGATCCACACCGCACCCTGCGGATAACAGTATCAGCGGGAGCAGCAGCATCCTCCCAATAAACAGGCCCATTGAACAGATCCTCCTTGTTCGGTCCGCGGGCAATCTCGAATTCATCGTAACTGGCTGATTAAACGGAGTGATGTGCCGGTTACTGTTTAAATCAGGGAGTTGTCCGTGCCGTATCTTTAATAATTTTTATACTATCGCTATTAAGGCTTATGAACATTTTGGCGAAGCAACGGGCAACCGTCAATATCCGGAGCGTGATTTCCGCTCCAAATGCTGCAGCGGCAGCCGGCACCTGCGGGTATTTCCCGACGCTCCAGCCCTGTCCCGTATCAGCTATCAGACTCGGCAGTACGGACAATTATTCCGGTCAATAAGCCTGCCACCAACGCTTCTGCCAGGCTGGCTGCAAACCAACTCCAGGCGAGACTCGCCGGAATCGGCATATAACTGTAACTGCCGAACCCCATACTGATCCCGGTGGCCAGCCCGAATATCAGACTGTACTGCACCGCCCTGAAGGTCGATTTGGACTCAATCCAAAATGCATAGATCAGCACAAAACAGCTGGAAGAGATCAGCGTGACCACCGACATCAACGCCATTTTCATCTCCGCCTCAGGCCGCCACAGTGCCGCGGTGGCAGCGTACGTCGGCTTAAGCAGCACCCCGTGAATGAGAAAATCCATCACCGACCAGCCGATAAATACGGCTGCAATGGCGAAGTAGATACGTCTGTTCATCCGGCTTTCCCCTTCTCACTAAATAGGTTAGGGCTCTGAATCCGCCTAAGAATCAGCACCGCCGTTGCCATCGGTAAGTTGAACAACGCGCCGGGTTACCAACATGATCAGTAACACCGCAGCGCCGAATACGATCAGTCCATAGTGGATTTCGACGCTGACGATGGCGCCAAGTTTCACCGCAACGATGAGAACAGCCACAACCATCACATCGAGCATCGCCCAACGACCGTATTCGTGCATCAGCTGCAGATATCTGTTGAGTTTTTCGCTCTGCTGCGCCTTTTTGCTCATCAGCGCGAAAAGCACGCCGATTTTTAGAAAAGGCAGAACGATGCTGAAACCGGCAACGATCAGAAACAGCAGAAACTGCCCGTTTTTGAACAGTTCCAGCACCCCGGAGAGTACTGAGAAAGAGTTCGTGACCAAGACAAATTTGGAGATGGTCATCATCGGCGCTACTAACCCGACTAGCAACAGAATCGCCGCCACCAGCAGTGTCCAGCGCAGGTTACGAGCTGTGCTTTCAGGTATGAAAGCCGGTGCGTTAGACTGGGATTGTGGGGTAATCATTCCTGGCCGGAGAGCTTAATTGAGTGACCCGCAATCTGCAGGAGAACAGGTTAAAAGATGTTTATTATATACTTGGCCGTTAATTCCGGCACCTCGGTATAACGACAATCCCTGGCTCCACCACCCTTAGACTGCCTTAATCCTCTGGTCCGATCCAGAAAAAAGGGTTATGCGCCACCTCCCACAGATGCCCGTCCGGATCGGCAAAATAACCCGAGTAACCGCCCCAAAAGACTCGCTGAGCCGATTTAATCAGCGTTGCGCCGGCTGCTACCGCCTGCCCGATGACCTGTTCCACCTCAGCTTCTGAGGCAACATTGTGCGCCAGGCTGAAACCGTTAAAGCCGCTGCCCTCAGCCGGCACGCCAGCGTCCTTGGCAAGCGCCTCGCGTCCGTAGAGGCCGAGCCAACTGCCATCAAGCTTGAAGAACGCCACCTCGGGCGTCGACTCGTGCAACGGAAAACCCAATCCGTTCCGGTAGAACTCAATCGACCGGGTAAGACTGTTGACCCCAAGCGTCATCATACTGATCCTTGGTTTCATGTATTGCGCACCCCTGCTTGTCTACGCCTCTCTTCCTGGGAGAGGCCGCCTGTTCAGTATACCGAGTACGACGGATTTGATTCGATAGAAATCCAGCGGGTCAGCTTCGGCATCCATATCAACCGATTCGTTTTAACCAGATACTGCCACCGGGTGCATCACGCAAGGTAGGGAGTAACGGCTCATTTTCAGCGATTAACGGGAAGAGTGATTCCAGCTTGGCGGTGTGACACTTTACCAGATAGGAGGTGAAAAGCTCGACTCTGAAGGCGTGGTTAAACTGGAGGAACGACCTGAGTAGATATGCTTCATTCCATGCTACACCGGCGGCAACCCACTTTTCCGGATATTCGAAAGGGAAGAATATGTCGTGAAAATGAATATAAACCCCGACCTTAAGCATCGGCACAATATTAAAAAGTATGTGGTTAAGATCACTTCCGGTCTTTGCGACATGGCTGCTGTCAACAAACAGAATATCGCCTGCTTCCAATTCCTCAAACATTGACAGAGGAACATCCTGAATTCGATTCTGCAGCACTCGGCAGGATTGTTTGTCCGATGTTAGCAGTAAACCATTGATTCGGCTTACATCAGGATCGATGAAAGTACACACCATCTTGCCTTCGAGGAACCGTTCATTGGTGTCCAGAGTGACTGCAGATGAAAATCCTGATCCGATTTCGATCAGTCGGGCGGGTGTCAGACGGCGCAGCATGGCATAGAGAAAGATTGCATCAGAGTAGGAATAGTACTCGTTGTTGTAGTAGTACCTGTTTGTAGCAGACGGCTCTGCTGTGAAGGGCAGTTCCGAATAGTAGGTGGCAAGTTCATTGAGCAGCGCGACCTGTCCGGGCTCGTTCAAATCCACGCCTTGCAATTGTCCGCATTCGATCCCGAAAATTCGCTCATGATCGGACTCAAGCTCTGGCAGGGAAGGAATAGGGGAGTAAAAATGCCCCGGAATCTGCCATGTACGCCATCTCCCGATCTCTCTCTTGAGTTCACCGATTTCAGCGTGTAGACGGCTTATATAAGGTAGGTGTTTCAACACTCCTCTGATCATAAAATTTCTCTTTATTGAGAGTTTGCTATTATAAATTTTAATGATAACAGAATTGAATAAGCGGCACTGAGAAACAAACCTTAAGCGCTGTATGCCATCGAAAAATAGCTGTCAGAAAGATCAGATTACGCTAACGACGACGGATTGCCGGTATAGATGCCAATAACTGCTCTAACGATTGGATTGGCGATTTTCGGCACTGGTCCGGCTCTACCATAGCACCCTTTATATAGCCTGACTGACAACTTCCACACTAATTATTGACTATATTAGTTTATTCTTATATTATGTTATTCAACTTAAGCGATGCAGTATACAAAACTTTCTAACTTAATCTTTCAGGAGACATTACCATGAACAAGATCTACAAAATTGCCGCCGCTTCCGTACTGATTGCCGCATCCGCCTCTGCTTCTGCCTGGTGGGGCAATCCGGTTTCCAGCTTCACCGACGAGTTTTTTGGTGACGGAGCGGCTGACGGGAACTTCAGCATGAGCATGAATGCCAGCGCCAATACTCACGCCTCCGGGCGAGGCTACGGTTATGGCCACAACCGCTACTACAACGGACCTTATGCTTATGGTCCCTACGCCTACGCTCCTAATGCATACCCTTATGGCGCGCCGGTACCCGCAGTTACTGCTGCACCAGCAGCTCCGGTAGAACTGGCACCTGTCAGCAAGTGAGCCGAGTAACTCTGCCAAGTAGCCGGAAATGAAAAAACCGCCCAGGGTGTGTCTCCCCTGGGCAGTCTCTTTATTTATACTTGTTGTGTAACTCTTTATTGCTTGGCAGATTTAGGGACTTCCCGTCCCTGGAATGCATTTGGCTTGCGACTATCCACCATCCCCCCTCCGGCCACCCGGCCAAATCCGTAACCACACAAGGTTGTTGCAATTGCGCCTAGAGTGCAGCTCCTCGACATTTTCCGATGTTTTCTATAAATCAGACTTTCAACACCCGGCTGAGCCGTATATCCTACGCCGGTACCAAAAACAAAATGTATAAAAACCGTATTTTAAACTTATAACAAAAAGATTAAAAAATAATGAAATTAACCAGCCTGAGGAGAGAAGTATGGTGAAAAGATTGTTTGAACCGTCGGAATTGGATAATGGGGTTCCAGAGCATATTGTCGAAAAGGTAAGCACCTCGAAAAAGAAGCAGATAATCGGCCCACAGTACCCCTATGAAACGAAGATGGATACGGAGCAGTATGAGAAGGAGAAGGCAGAGCTGCAGGTAGAACTGCTGAAACTTCAGAAGTGGGTTGGGGACACCGGTCAACGCATTGTAATGATCTTCGAAGGTAGGGATGCCGGAGGAAAGGGTGGTACTATCAAGCGCTTCATGGAGCACATGAATCCTAGACAAGCCCATGTAATCGCGCTAACGGTGCCTAGTATCCGTGAGCAGGGCCAGTGGTACTTCCAGCGTTACGTCGCCACCCTGCCCACAAAGGGCGAGATGGCGCTCTATGACCGCTCCTGGTATAACCGCGGCGTAGTTGAACCGGTGATGGGTTTCTGTACGCCGGAGCAACATAAGCTGTTTCTGAAGCAGGCGCCGGTATTCGAAAAAATGTTAACGGATGACGGCATCATTCTGTATAAATTCTGGTTCTCAGTCAGTAGGGAAGAGCAGTTTCGTCGTTTCAAATCCCGCGAAACAGACAAACTCAAACAGTGGAAGCTGAGTCCGGTTGATCAAGATGGACTCAAGCGCTGGGACGAGTTCACCGAGGCAAAAAACAAGATGTTCGAGAAGACTGACGTCGATTGGGCGCCTTGGACGGTTATCCGTTCAGACGGTAAAAAACGGGCACGCCTCAATTGCATGCGCTATGTTCTGAACAGCTTGCCATACGAAGGGAAGGACAAGAAGATAGCAGTGCCGCCGGATCCACAGATTGTAGGCAGCGTTAAAGAGATGTACAAATTTACTTAACCGGGGTACGCGTCTTAAGCCTATAGATGACAAAAATTAGCCGCGCGAGCCGCTGCCTTACCGGCGGCGGACCTCGATAACAGTGCAATTTACCGTCGCAACAACCCAGTCCAGGGTATTGACTACGCTCTCCTGCGCGTGGAATGAACGAAGGAAGCTCGCCTGTTCATTGGTGTGTAGCCAGGTGCTGCCGCAACCCTTCAATTAGCGACAACGGGCTCCGACAGTTAACACAAAGCAGTATTTCCAGGCGCCGGTGCCCCGGCATCTGGACTCGCTAATCCGGTCAGGCTGGGCTAATCGAATACTTCCGGTGTGCGTCTAACTTTGCGTTTTCTTTTTTCCGGATTATGGCCGGATTCGTCATAATCAAAATGCCTGCGTTCGCTGCCGGTCTTTCTATGTGCGCGATTTCTATGATGAAGGAAGGGCTCCCACTCTTCCATATCATCATCGATTTCATGCTCTGAGTTTCTGTTCAAGGCACTCCTCCCAAAGGCTCCTTTGCTATGAGTTAAATGCAATATTGGCAAAAAATCAAAATAATTAAGTCTTTTTTTACATGTTTTTGTGATTCAACCCGCTTATCCCGCCGGGATCAGGATTTATTGGGACAAGTGGGCTAGCGTTCGTCGATCCACGCCTGCTGCACTGCCTCCAGAATTCGCTCCCCGCAGCGAGCAGGATCATCGTCAAATTCAGGCAGCGCCATGATCCAGTTGCGCAGGTCGACAAAGTTGACCGACATGGGATCGACATCGGGTCTGCTTTCATCCAGTGCAATCGCTATATCCAGAGTGTCCGTCCATTTCAGGCTCATCTTTCCGCTCCCTAACTCAGTGGTTTTCGGAGACCATATTGATGGTGTACTTGGGGATCTCAATCACCAGATCGGTATCGCCTACCAGCGCCTGGCAGCTGAGCCTCGATTCGGGCTCGAGACCCCACGCCTTATCCAGCAGGTCCTCTTCTTCCTCTTCGGCTTCCACTAAGCTATCGAATCCCTCGCGCACAATAACGTGGCATGTGGTGCAGGCGCAGGATTTCTCGCAAGCGTGCTCGATCTCGATGCCATTGGCTAGCGCGGCATCACAGATGCTGGTACCGGGCTCGGCTTCGATCACCGCCCCTTCGGGGCAAATCTCTTCATGGGGTAGAAAAATAATCTGTGTCATAACTGCTGTCCGGTGAGCTTTTCGTGGATCCGGTTCTGGCCGCCGCCAACTGTTGGCTGATCTGTTATTTATGCCGCTATTCGAACTCGTCCACACGGTGGCCGGACATTGCCTTGCGGACATTTGCGTTCATGCGCCGCTCGACGTAAAACTCACAATAGTTCTCGAGCGCCTCAACTTCCGATTTGATCGCCTGCAGGTCATCCGACTGCGAAACTGTCATTAATCTGGCGAGTGCAGCTTCGATTCCGGCACGCTCCTGCGCATTCAGCAAGTCGTCACCGTCACTTGCCAAAGCTGCGCTGAGCGCCTCTATGACACGCTGCGCCTCTACTTGCTGCTCGCGCAGGCGACGCGCGACCAGATCCTCCTGTGCATACTCCATGGAGTCACGCAGCATCGCACCAATCTCCTCATCGGTAAGACCGTATGAGGGTTTTATTTGTACACTGGCGTTTACTCCAGTGCTCTCCTCCCGCGCCTCGACACGTAACAGGCCGTCCGCATCCACCGCGAAGGTAACCCGGATCCGCGCCGCACCCGCAACCATCGGTGGTATACCGCGCAGTTCGAAACGCGCCAGGCTGCGGCAGTCGCTTACCAGCTCGCGTTCGCCCTGGAGCACATGCACCGCCATCGCGGTTTGACCATCCTTGAAGGTAGTGAACTCTTGGGCACGGGCAACCGGGATGGTCGTGTTGCGCGGGATGATCTTCTCCACCAGCCCGCCCATGGTCTCAATGCCAAGCGAGAGCGGGTTGACATCCAGCAGCAACATCTCATCTTCCGGCTTGTTGCCGGCCAGTATATCCGCCTGCAGCGCCGCGCCGATCGCCACCACCCGATCCGGATCGATCTCACCCAGCGCCGGCGAATCGAAGAACCGGGAAACCATCTCGCGCACCAGCGGCACACGGGTGGATCCACCCACCAGCACCACATCTTCGATATCGGCAACACTCAGGCCTGCATCGCGCAGCGCACGGCGGCAGGGGGTCAGAGTTTTCCGCACCAGCGGCTCCGCCAGCTGGTTGAATTGTTGCCGACTCAACTCACCGCGCCAGAACTTACCGCTGGCCAACTCCACTTCCAGTCCGACGGATTCGGTGTGAGTCAACGCCTCTTTGGCCGCACAGGCGTCGCGCATCAGGCGGCGCTGCATAGCGGGATCGACATCATCCGCTATACCTGCCTGCTGCATGATCCATTCCGCCAGCACACGATCGAGATCATCGCCACCCAAGGCTGAGTCGCCGCCGGTAGACAGCACCTCGAACACACCCCGGTTCAGCCGCAAGATTGAAATGTCGAAGGTCCCGCCCCCCAGGTCATAGATAGCGTGTACACCCTCGGACCCGGAATCGAGTCCATACGCAACTGCTGCCGCGGTGGGCTCATTGAGCAGCCGCAGTACCTTGATCTCCGCGAGTCTGGCCGCATCCTTGGTGGCTTGGCGCTGGGCATCGTCGAAATAGGCCGGCACTGTGATAACAACGCCCTCCAACGGACCGCCCAGCGTCTCCACCGCGCGTGCGGCCAGAACCCGTAGAATCTCCGCCGATACCTCTACCGGGGTGCGCTCGCCGGCAACTGTCTGAATACGGGGAACTGCCGTCTGTTGCCGGCTGAACCGGTACGGCAGGAGTTTGCCGAGAGAGTTGACCTCATCGATGCCGCGACCGAGCATGCGCTTGACCGAGCCAATCGTGTTGAGCGGATCTTCCACCGCAGCGGAACGGGCATCATAGCCCACGATGGGGCCTTGAGCTGTATAACGAACGACGGATGGCAGCAGATGTCTCCCCTGCCCGTCAGGCAGCGTCTCCGCCCGGCCGCTGCGAACGCTGGCTACCAGTGAGTTGGTGGTGCCGAGATCTATTCCCGCCGCCAGCCGGTGCTGGTGAGGAGCCTGAGACTGTCCGGGTTCCGAGAGTTGGAGCAGGGCCATGATTGAACGTCAAAAAGCTTCGTCGAGTTCGGCTTCGAGTGTCTCGGCATCGTGGCGGAACTTCTGCAGGAACTGCATTTTACGCAGAATCTCCCGCGCCGCCTCCAACTGCTCCGGTGTCGGCGTTTCGAACTGAACCGCCATCTGTCCCACCATATTGGATATGCGCCGGTTAATCTCCGCCATCAGGTCAGCGACGGCGGCATAGGGATCGGGTTTACCACGCGACGCCTCCAGTTCTTCGCGCAGCTCCAGCTGTTCCATTAAAAACGCACTGTCCCGGGTGGTCTCCTGCTGGGCATCCATTTCGATACCGTTAAGCGAGAGCATATAGCGCGCCCGCTCTATCGGATCTTTTAGTGTCTGATAGGCTTCATTGATCCGAACAGCCCCCTGCATGGAGAGGCGTCTCTCCTGCTCGGTCGCATTGGCGAAGCGGTCCGGATGCACGACTCGTTGGAGCTCGCGGTAACGCTCCGCCAATTGGTTTTTATCGATGATATAACCGACCGGAAGGCCAAATAGCTCAAAGTAGTTCTTCGAGAAGTCCAGCATGGGTACTATCTATATTGTATGAGTTAGGGGGTGGAAGGTGTGTCAGACGTTGAAACTTTCGCCGCAACCGCAGGCGTCCTTCACGTTGGGGTTATTGAACCTGAAGCCTTCGTTTAGTCCCTCTTTGGTGTAATCCAACTCCGTGCCGTCGAGATAAAGCAGGCTTTTCGCATCTACCAGTACCTTGACGCCATGGTGCTCGAAAACCTGATCTCCCTCATCCTGTCGGTCGGCAAACTCCAGCACATACGCCATGCCTGAACAACCCGAGGTTCTCACACCCAGGCGGATTCCCAACCCGACACCGCGGCTTTTGATGAAGCTCTTGACATGATTTGCTGCCGCTTCGGTTAATGTTATGGACATTTTCCTCTACTCCGGATCGCACAGCCGGAAGCGCCGGCTGCTCTGATCGACAATCTAATTACTTACCCTGCTTGGAGGTAAAATCCTCCACTGCTGCCCTGATCGCATCCTCGGCCAACACCGAGCAATGCACTTTGACCGGCGGCAGTGCCAACTCCTCGGCAATATCGGTATTCTTGATCTTCTGCGCCTCCTCCAGGGTTTTTCCCTTGACCCACTCGGTCAACAGACTACTGGAGGCAATGGCGGATCCGCAGCCGTATGTCTTGAATTTGGCGTCCTCGATGATGCCATTCTCGTTGACTTGAATCTGCAGCCGCATGACATCGCCACAAGCCGGCGCACCCACCATACCGGTACCCACGTTCTTGGACTCTTTGTCCAGCATCCCGACATTACGTGGGTTTTCGTAATGATCGAGGACCTTATCACTGTATGCCATGATCTAGACTCTCCAACTCTGTAGCCAGTCTCATTGCCGGCTGGCTGATGTGTTAAATATTACCAAAAACCAATGACTTTGGATTGCGGCTGCCGTGTATTGTTTCAGTGTGCCGCCCATTGCACCGATTTCAGGTCCACCCCCTCTTTAAACATATCCCACAATGGCGAAAGTTCGCGCAGCCGCAAAACCTGTCTACGCACCAAGTCGACAACGAAATCAATCTCCTCCTCGGTAGTGAAGCGTCCGATGGTGAAGCGTATCGAACTGTGCGCCAGTTCATCCTCCCGGCCCAGCGCTCGCAGCACGTAGCTGGGCTCAAGGCTGGCCGAGGTGCAAGCCGATCCGGAGGAGACCGCAATATCTTTCAACGCCATGATCAGCGACTCTCCTTCCACATAGGCGAAGCTGACATTCAGATTACCAACGGTGCGCTGTTCCAGGTGGCCATTCAGGTAGACCTCCTCCAAGTCGCTCAGGCCGGACCAAAGCCGATTGCGTAGTCCGAGAATGCGTGCGTTGTCGCTGGCCATCTCCTCGCGGGCGATACGGAAAGCCTCTCCCATACCGACGATCTGGTGCGTGGCAAGTGTACCGGAACGCATGCCGCGCTCGTGGCCGCCGCCGTGCATCTGCGCCTCTAGCCGGACTCGGGGCTTGCGCCGCACGTAGAGCGCGCCGATCCCTTTCGGGCCGTAAATCTTGTGCGCCGACAGCGACAGCAGATCGATCTTCATTGTTTCGGTGTCAATCGGTACCTTGCCGGCGCTCTGGGCGGCATCCACATGCAGCAGGATTTTCCTGGACCGGGTCAGCTCGCCGATGGCCGCGATGTCTTGAATCACGCCTATCTCGTTGTTAACGTGCATAATTGAAACCAGAATGGTGTCGTCGCGCAACGCCGCCTCAAGCTTGGCCAGATCGATGAGACCACTAGGCTCCGGATCGAGATAGGTTACTGCAAAACCCTCTCGCTCCAACTGACGGCAAGTATCCAGCACCGCCTTGTGCTCGGTCTTGCAGGTAACTATGTGTTTGCCCTGTCTGTGATAGAACTGGGCTGCACCTTTGATTGCCAGATTGTCCGATTCAGTGGCGCCGGAAGTCCAGACGATCTCTTTTGGGTTGGCATTTATCAGCGCCGCAACCTGATTCCTCGACTCTTCCACTGCATCATCCGCATCCCAACCGAACCGGTGGGAACGGGATGCCGGATTGCCGAACTTACCATCAGGGGTCAGGTAGCTGCACATTATCTCGGCAACCCGGGGGTCTACCGGCGTAGTGGCCGAATAGTCCATGTAGATCGGTAGTTTCATCGTTACTCCAGCAATAATCGCGCTATTAAGCGTTTAAATACAATGACTTAAGCCTGTGCTGATGATTCGAAGGAGGCAAGCTTTACTTCGTGTTTCTGCATCCCGTCCTGCCGCTCAGCGACCTGCCTGACCCCACGCTGAGACATCAGATCATGCAGACTTATCTTGGTCAGATATTCGTGGATCCGGTCACTCAGATCGTGCCACAGATCATGAGTCAGGCAGCGCTCGTTGTCCTGACAGTTGTGGCCGCCGCCGCAGCGGGTGGTATCGACCGACTCATCAACCGCCGAAATCACTTCGGCTACATGAATCTGCTCGACGCCCCTTGCCAGTACATAACCTCCCCCAGGGCCACGCACACTTCGCACCAGCGTATTTTTCCGCAGCCTGGAGAAGAGCTGTTCAAGATACGACAATGAGATACCCTGCCGTTCCGCGATATCCGCCAGTGTTGTGGGGCCGTTTCCATCGTGTAACGCCAGATCCAGCATGGCGGTTACCGCATACCTGCCTTTAGTGGTCAATCTCACTAGGGTTACTCCCGAATTTTTCGTTCCCGTACTTTATAATACTTGACTAATATGATCAAGTATTATCTAGTCTTCCCGACAGAAACAGGGGGACGATGTCTTTCACGTAGTGCTGAAGATTCTGCATCCGCTTGCTTGCCCAGGAGCGAAGCTCAACCCCCAGACTCAGTCAGACAGGTTCGTTTTTGCGTTGCGGTGATGGTCACTGGAGTGAATACGCATCAGCTCTTCTGCAGTGGAGGCGATTTCGCAGGAATCCAGCTCCGGCAGCTCCAGGTCCGGCTGCTCCTGAGACAGCTTTCTCAGGTTGTTGCACATCTCCTCCATCCGCTTGTCCATCACGTGGATATGGTCGAGCATACAGTTGATCGCATGCGCCACCGGGTCAGGTGCATCACTGGTGACGCCATAAGCGTCAAATCCCATCTTTTGCGCGATCCTCTCGCGGTGCACTCCATTAGCCGTGTCTACCGGCTCCACCAATCTGCCCGGTACGCCCACCACTGTGGTGCCGGGAGGTACGGCTTTGACCACTACAGCGTTAGAGCCGATACGTGCACCCGCTCCGATCTCAATTGGCCCCAAAACCTTGGCTCCCGCTCCCACAACGACATCGTTGCCGAGGGTCGGGTGGCGCTTCCCTTTCTGCCAGCTGGTGCCGCCCAGTGTCACACCGTGATAAAGCGTGCAGCCATCGCCGATCATCGCCGTCTCACCGATCACCACACCCATCCCGTGATCGATGAAGAAACGCCGCCCGATAGTAGCACCGGGGTGAATCTCAATTCCGGTTATCCAGCGTCCAAAGGTCGAGATAGCCCGGGCCAGCCAGAGCAGGCCACTGTTCCATAGCCAGTGGCTGAGCCGGTGGATCAGGATCGCGTGCAATCCGGGATAGGTGGTCAATATCTCAAAAGCATTGCGTGCCGCCGGGTCCCTTTCAAACACACAATCAATATCTTCTTTGAGTCGCTCGAACATGCTTAAGAGGGCCACCCGCCCAGCTTACCGTATTTCAGAGTATTCTACTCGATTAATAGTAAAACTTCCCCCCTGGGGAAGTGTTGTTTCAGCCATTTCCCATCAGCGGATGCAACGCTTGCCGAAATCCGGAAATTATTCCGGGCGCATCGATTTTCTACCCTGCGCGGCACTCAGAATGCCGCGCAGAATGTTTATCTCATCACGATCCGGCCTGGCTCGCAGAAAAAGCCGCCGCAATCGGCGCTGCAGCTTCTCAGACTGTTTGGGGTCTAAAAAACCGATATCTTTCATAGTCTGTCGCAGATGGACGAAAAATCCCTCCATGACCTCCGCGGATACCGGGTCGCGAGCAGCTATTGACACGCTCTCCACCGGCACCTGCCGCATCGCCAAATCGGCAACATGCAGCTCGTAGCCCAGCACCTGTACCGCCTGGGAGAGGTTGAGTGAGCTGAATACCGGATTGGCCGGTATATGCACCAGATAGTGACAGCGGTCCAATTCAGCATTGGAGAGTCCTGAGCTCTCACGGCCGAACAACAGCGCCGCATCGGTGTCGCCCTGGCACTCCATCACCAATTTTTCCGCGCACGCCCTCGGGTCCAGTTGGGGCCACTCGACACTACGCAGGCGTGCGCTGGCCCCAACCACCAGTCGACACCCAGCGATCGCCTGCTCGAGCGTCTCGCACACTCGGGCACTTGCCAGCAGATCGTCGGCGCCGGAAGCCCGTGCCGTTGCCTCCGCGCTAGGAAAAATCTTCGGATTGACCAGCACCAGCTGCTCAAGGCACATATTTTTCATCGCCCGGGCAACTGCACCAATATTGCCGGGATGAGTAGTGCCGATCAGCACGATTCGGATATTTCGTAACATATGCACCTTCCTCAGACCGGCAGCCCCGATTCCGGTTTTCAGATACCTGAGTTCGCGGGATTCTAATCGAAGAGTGTAAAAAATAAAGGTGTCTCCGAATCGAATTTCATCCGGCATGCAAAGACGCCAGGATAACATCCGGTTATAATTGGGGTCCGGAGATGCCGGGTATAAATATTACCGGGCTTGCAAGATCCGGGATCTTCCCATCATTCAACGACAGTTTCTATTGGCATGCACCCAACCATCAACATCGCCACGCGCGCTGCCCGCAGCGCCGGCAATCTGCTGATCCGCTACTTCGACCGGGTCGACACACTCACCATCGATAATAAGGGAATGAACGACTTCGTCTCCGAAGTGGATCGTGCCGCCGAGCAAGTCATTATCGAGGTGCTGCGCAAGACCTACCCCGACCATGCAATTCTGGCCGAAGAGAGCGGCTATAAAGGCGGTAGGAGCGAATACGAGTGGATTATCGATCCACTGGATGGCACCACCAACTATCTGCACGGATTTCCTCAGTTCTCGATCTCTATCGCGCTGAAACACAAGGGGGTTCTGGAACAGGCGTTGGTCTATGATCCGATGCGGGAAGAGATGTTTACCGCGAGTCGCGGCGAAGGGGCGCAGCTGAATGACCGGCGTATCCGGGTCAGCGGACGCAAGGGGCTTGAGGGTGCCCTGCTGGGTACCGGCTTCCCATACCGCGAGCAGGCGCATCTGGATGCCTACCTGGAAATGTTCAAATCGTTCGTCAAAGAGACCGCCGGGATACGTCGCCCAGGTTCGGCCGCGCTCGATCTAGCATATGTCGCTGCAGGCCGCGTAGACGGCTTCTGGGAGCTGGGTCTGGCGCAGTGGGATATCGCCGCCGGTGCGCTGTTGGTGAAGGAGGCAGGCGGTGTGGTATCCGATTTTGGCGGTGGTGACCGTTATCTGGAGAGCGGCAATGTGATCGCAGGTGGATTGAAAGTTCACAGCCTGATGCGGAAAATTATTGATCCCCATCGCACTGACCATCTGCGCTTTTGATCACATTTCCAAACTCTTCGACCTCAAGATTTCAACTGCCTGAACGCTAATTCGTCTGAATCCCGCTTGCAGCTTTGCACCGAAGAGACCGGACAGGAACATGCTAGATGGCAGATAACAACGAAAAACCGATTAAAGTCAGCGACCACGCGCTGGAGATGGTAATGCGCGACGTGTTGGACGGCATGCTGGAGCTGTCACTGGAATCGGCCTACGCTATCAGCTGTGCGGAGTTTGAAATTATCGAGATAGCCCCGGAACACGCTTTTGGGAAAACGCACCGGAAACCAGAGTCAGCACGGAAAAGCCGATCCGACCTGGCAGAGGTCCTACCCTTTCCCCAGCTGCGGAAAGCCGCCTGTTAGGAGCGCACGCTCAGCAATTGGATACGATTGCCATGCCCTAGAACCTATCTCATAATCCCGCACGGTCGCGGCCGTGCGGGATTATGAGACAGGTTCTAGTCAAACCTGGCTGCCGTCGCTGGCAATATCGGCGCCCTCCTTCTTCACCGGCATCAGATCAACCCTACTGACACCCAGCATCAGCACCGCCGTGCTGGCGACGTAGATAGAGGAGTAAGTGCCGATGACGATGCCGATAATCAGCGCCAGTGCAAAACCGTGAATGATCTCCCCCCCAAACACAAACAGCGCAATCAGCACCAGCAGCGTGGTACCCGAGGTCACCAATGTTCGTGACAGCGTCTGGTTTAGCGAGGTATTGATGATCTGCTCGGAATCTCCCTTGCGCATCTTACGGAAGTTCTCGCGGATCCTGTCGAACACCACGATCGTATCATTGAGCGAGTAGCCGATTACGGCCAGCACTGCCGCCAGCACCGTCAGATCAAACTCGATCTGAAACAGCGAGAAGAGACCGACGGTAATCACAACGTCGTGGATCAGCGCGATGACCGAGCCCAGCGCAAAGCGGTACTCGAAGCGCAGCGCAACATATATCAGAATTCCAATCAGTACATATAGCATTGCCAGACCACCGTCCTCGGTTAGTTCGTCACCCACCTGAGGGCCGACGAACTCCACCCGGCGCAGCTCGGCAGCACCGTCCGCCGCACGATTCAACTCGGCAAACGCTTTGCTGCTGAGTGCAGCGGCGCTGTCTTCATTCCCACTCGGCGGCAACCGGACCAGCACATCCTTCGGCGTTCCGAAATGCTGAACCGAAGCCCCGCTAAAGCCTGCCCCGGCGAGCACAGTGCGCACCTTAGCCAACTCCACCGCCTGCGGGTAACCGACCTCTACCAAGGTGCCACCGGTGAAGTCGATGCCGAGACTCAGGCCGCGAACCAGAAAAGAGAGCAGTGAAATCACTATGAGTGCGAGGGAAAAGGCCATAGCCAATTTGCGTTTGGCCAGGAAATCTATTTGTCGATTATCCAAGATGCGCATAAGTTTCTCTTTCAATCTTATCCAGCTAGTTTGCTCAAATCACCAGCTTCTCGAGACGGCGTCCGCCGTAAACCAGGTTGATCACGGCGCGCGTTCCTACGATGGCGGTGAACATCGAGGTCAGAATACCGATGAACAGCGTTATCGCAAAGCCCTTGATCGGCCCGGTGCCGAACGAGAACAGAACCACCGCCGCAATCAGCGTGGTGACATTGGCGTCGACAATGGTGGAGAGCGCCTTCTCGTAGCCGGCGTGGATACTGGCCTGCGGAGTATTGCCGATGCCGATCTCCTCACGGATACGTTCGAAGATCAGGACGTTGGCGTCAACCGCCATGCCGACGGTGAGCACGATGCCGGCGATACCCGGCAGTGTCAGCGTCGCCTGCAGCATGGAGAGCACCGCCACGATAAGCACCAGATTCAACAGCAGTGCCATATTCGCAACCATACCGAACACACGGTAGGAGACCGCCATAAAAACCATCACCAACAACATTCCTATGATGACGGAGCGAAACCCCTGATCGATATTATCCTGCCCAAGCGAGGGTCCGATGGTGCGCTCCTCGACGATTTCGATCGGCGCCGCCAGCGCGCCGGCGCGCAGCAGCAGTGCCAGATCGTGCGCCTCGGCCGGACTGTCAAGGCCGGTAGTTTGGAAACGGCGCCCGAACGGCTCGAGGATATTGGCTACGCTGATCACCTCCTGCACCGGGATCTTGCGCGTCACCTTCTTGCCGTCGACTATTTTTGATTCGGTCCGCGTCTCGATGAAGACCACCGCCATCGGCTTGCCGACATTCTCCGTGGTTACGTTTCGCATGCGGCGTGCACCCGGCCCGTCCAGACTGACGAACACCGCAGGCTGATTCGAGCGCTGATCGAAACCGGATGAAGCGTCGGTAATCTGATTGCCGGTGACGATCACCCGTTTTTTGAGCAGAATCGGCCTGCCTTCCCGGGTGCGGTAAAGCTTCGAGCCGACCGGCACCCTGCCGGCGACGGCATCCTCGACACTGTGTTCGGTATCCTCCAGCCGGTACTCCAGTGTCGCGGTGGCGCCAAGCAGATCCTTCAGTCTGGCCGGGTCCTGCGCACCCGGCAGCTGCACCACGATGCGCCGTTCACCCTGCTGCTGGATAAGCGGTTCGGATACGCCAAGCGCATTCACCCGATTGCGCAGCGTGGTGATGTTCTGGTCCAGGGCGAACTTGCGCGTGGTCTGCTGTTCGTTCTTGGACATGCGCGCCTGCAGCTGAAATGCGCCGTCGCTGTCCACTGGTTCCAACAGCAGATTGCGGAATTCATCCTCGATCTTATTGATGGCCTCTGCGCGAACCTCGGCCTCCTTGAAATTGATGATCACCGCATCCCCCTGCAGCGACAGCGTTGTATAACGCAGTTTTTCATCGCGCAGCAGGGTCCGGATATCGCCAGAGTAGCGATCCAGTGCCTGCTCCACCGCCGCATCCATGTCGACATCAATCAGTACGTGAATACCTCCGCGCAGATCCAGGCCGAGATACATCGGCAGCGCGCCCACTGAGCGCAGCCAGCCAGGCACATCGGACGAGAGCGTGAGTGCCAGTGTATAATCCCCGCCAAGCACCGTTTCCAGTGAATCTTTGGCGCGCAGCTGAGACTCGGAATCGTCAAATCTCAACAGCAGCTTATTGCTGCCGGCATCCAGCGACTTGATTGCGATTCCGGCCTTGTCAAGGGCCTCCCGCACCCTCGCTTCGGTCGCAGCATCCGCCTCGGCGCGCCGACTCCCGGAGATTTCCAGCGCCGGATCCTGGTCAAAAATATTAGGCAGGGCATAGATCAGCCCGACAAACAAAACAATGCTGACCAGAATATTCTTCCATAAAGGGTATCGGTTCATTGGAATATGCGGCTTTGTGAATTCTTGTGTGGGTTGCTAAGGATTACCGAAACAGGGGGGAACGGTGTGTAGGAGTCCCGCCCCTGCATGTGTTAATTCCGCCTGTGGGATGTTACAGCTCCTTCAGCGTCCCCTTCGGCATAACGGCAGCAACGGCGCTGCGGCGAAATTTCACCAGGGTTCCTTCGGCGATCTCCAACTTGACGAAATTCTCATCCAAGTCACTGATTTTACCCATCATACCGCCTTCCGTCTGTACCTCGTCCCCCTTCGACAGGGATTCGACCAGCTTCTTGTGCTCTTTCTGCCGCTTCATCTGCGGACGAATCATTAAAAAATAGAGCATGATGATAAGGCCGATAGGAAGTATCAGGCCCTCCAGTCCCGGACCCGATGCCGAACCGGAAGCCGCCTGGGCCATTGCGTCAGATATAAAAAAGCTCATCGTGTTTCACCTGGTATTTTAAAAATCAGTTGCGCATGCGGAAACACCGCCGCGCCACCCCATTCGATTCGAGCGCTGCATTATGACACAGATATCCGGCATTAAAAATTGCTACTCACGCTATCAAAGGCCGCGATAGTCCGATACCACAACTCAGTTACTGCCATCATCCGGACCAGCCACCTGCAGACGTTTGAACTCAGCGATGAAACTGTCGAATCTGCCGGCTGCAATGGCCTCCCGGATACCGCGCATCAACGTCTGATAGTAATACAGGTTGTGAATCGTGTTGAGCCGGGCACCGAGTATCTCGTTGCACCGGGACAGGTGGCGCAGATAGGCGCGGCTGTAGTTACTGCACGTATAACAGTCACAGAGGGGGTCGAGCGGGCCGGAGTCTTCGGCATACACCGCATTTCTGATCCGAACTACACCCTGGTGGGTAAACAGATGACCGTTGCGTGCGTTGCGTGTAGGCATGACGCAGTCGAACATGTCAATGCCGCGGGCGACCGCTGCCAGGATATCTTCCGGCGTGCCCACACCCATCAAATAGCGCGGTTTTTCCACTGGCATGCGGGTGGAGAGAAAATCCAGTACACGCCAGCGATCTTCGTCAGGCTCTCCCACCGACAGCCCGCCCACCGCGTAACCGTCGAAGCCGATTTCCTTTAATCCTTCCAGCGACTGTTCGCGCAGAGCCTCGAATACACCGCCCTGGACAATACCGAACAGTGCCGCAGCGTTGTCGCCATGCGCCTCTCTGCTGCGCCGGGCCCAGCGTAGAGAGAGCTCCATCGACTGCTGCGCCGCACTCTCGGTCACTGGAAAGGGCGTGCATTCATCAAATATCATGACGATATCGGAGCCGAGATCACGCTGTACCTGCATCGACTCCTCCGGCCCCATGAAGATACGCCTGCCGTCGATCGGCGAGCGGAAAAGTACACCCTGTTCGGTGATTTTGCGCATCGCACCCAGGCTGAACACCTGGAAACCGCCGGAATCGGTCAATATCGGGCGCTGCCAGTGGATGAAATCGTGTAGATCGCCATGCGCCTTGATCACCTGTGTGCCCGGTCTCAGCATCAGATGAAAGGTGTTGCCCAGGATCATCTCCGCTCCCAATGCCTGCAGCTCTTCCGGCGTCATCGCCTTGACGGTTCCATAAGTGCCTACCGGCATGAACGCGGGGGTCGCCACGCTGCCGCGGGAGAATATCAGTCGACCGCGGCGTGCATGGCCATCGGTTGCAAGTGCCTCAAATTTCATGGGTAAGCGTATTTACTAAAAAACACAGTTGACAACCAGGAAAGAATATAAGAAAATGCCCATGTACTAAATCTTTAGTACACACTCCTCCATCCTCCTTTGGTGGATCTTTGCGCGGCTCCTTCAGCCGCGCATTTTTTTGCCCTTCGCTCATCGACACCTGGTCAGAAACATCGCATCGCCGTAACTGAAAAAGCGATAGCATTCAGCAACCGCATGCCGGTAGGCTGCCATTATCTGCGCATGTCCGGAGAAAGCCGAGACCAGCATCAGCAAAGTCGATTCAGGCAGGTGAAAGTTCGTGATCATGGCATCGACGCACCTGAAGCTGTAACCGGGGTGGATAAATAACTGTGTATCACCGCTGAACGGCTGCAATGACCCCGTTGCCGCAGCACTCTCCAGGCTGCGCACGCTGGTTGTCCCCACCGCCACCACACGGCCGCCACAGGCGCGGGTGCGTTGTACACTGGCACAGGTCTCCTCGCTCACTTCCAGGTACTCACTGTGCATCACATGCTGATCCAGCTGTTCCACCCTGACCGGTTGAAAAGTCCCGGCGCCAACATGCAGTGTGACGCGGGCGCTCGCGACCCCTTTTGCCGCCAGCCGATCCAGCATCGGCCGGTCGAAGTGCAGCCCCGCCGTTGGCGCCGCCACTGCACCGGGGTGGACAGCGTAGACCGTCTGATAACGCTCCAGATCCAGCTCCTCATCCGCTCTGGTGATATACGGCGGCAGTGGTATATGCCCGGACCGATTCATCAAATTGAGCAGATCGTCTTCCCGGGAGATGAGTTCGAACAGGCTGTCGTGGCGGGCCGTCACTTCGAGGGTCCCGCCTCCCTCCACCATAATCAACGTTCCGGGCCGGGGCGATTTACTTGATTTGAGATGCGCCAGCGCACGCCGTGAATCGAGCAGACGCTCGATGAGCAGCTCCACCCTGCCGCCGCTGCCGGCCTTGCGGCCGTAAAGCCGAGCGGGAATAACCCGGGTGTCGTTGAACACCAAGAGATCCCCCGTGTTGAGCAGATCCGGCAGCTCGCTAAAGTTGCGATCCCGGATCAAGCCGCTGGTACCCTCCAGTTCGAGCAAGCGGCTGTCGCCGCGCCGCGCCGGCGGAAACTGGGCGATCAGCGAATCGGGAAGTTCAAATTTGAAATCGGAGCGTTGCATCGGGGCGCGATAGTAGCATAACGTTTGCGCCTTCCCCGGAAAAAGCTATACTACGGCTCCTTCGCGAGGGGCTAAGGGATGCAACCAATGCATCCTTTGCCATCACAACGGCCGATCAGTTCCGCATCCAATCAGGCCGCTGTTGAAACGCGATACGGTCAACGGGTACCTTGGCTAGGTGGTGGAACTGGTATACACACAGCACTCAAAATGCTGCGCCTTCGGGCATGCGGGTTCGACTCCCGCCCTAGCTACCAGATTCGAGCAACCGTACCGATCGTTGTTGCGGTAATATCCGCTCTCGGCCAGTCTAACGCGCCTGACGCCATCATCCCTGCTGGCTGGCTCTGGAGGAGCCGGAAAAAATCGCTTTAAACTCCTTCCTGTTCTCCTTGCCGGCAAACAGATTAAAGCAGTTGTGAAAATCCTTGCGTGCCTCCTGCTGGCGCTGCAACAGCCCGTCCACCAGCATGCCCATAGCCAGCAGCGTATCCGCCGGAACTTCGCCCTCTTTCACCATCTGGTGGGCAAACTCGCGCAGCTTATTGGCCTGCACTTCGGTATCCTGAAACGCACCGAGATTGTCGAGCAGTGCCTTGAGTGCCTTTATCAAAGGCAGAATCTGTGCGCTCGGATAGAGGCTCTGGAAAAATTCGATCAAGTATCTGAGCTTTTTGCAGTTTTTTCTTAGCTCATGGAAGGCGGTTGCTGGCGAGCTGTCATTGACAGCGGATCCCTCCGCCAACACGCGTTTGTAAATCCGGCGGATGCGCTTATCGGCCACCTGCTTCACCGGCAGTGCGGCGGAGCCAGCGGTATCATCCGACTCCGGAGGGTTGTCAAGAAAACGACGCCACTCCTTCAGAAACGTCTGAAAATCCTTGGATTTTAGCTTGCTCGCCATCTCCCGGTACGCGCGTTTCCGGTGGGCAAGCAGAAAGCCGTGCAGCGGGTCGAGATCCGCTTGAAACCGCTGCGGCAGCGTGGATCGATATACGTCGTAGTCAAGCAGGTAGACGTCCATATCCCGACTCGGTCCGGTAATCTGTCCAATCCAGGCCAGGCGGGGATTGAATGCCGCCACCGCCTCCGGATTGAACACACCTTTGATCTGAGTCAGCGCAGAACGGGCTCGCCTGACTGCAACCCGCAGGTCGTGCAGAAATTCGGAGTCTGTGTTGGCACAGGTGCCGGGCAGATTTCTCTCAATCGTATCGAGCAGATTGAGATGAATCCGTCTGGCAACCAGCCCGGCTGCATCTTCAGGGGCAAACTGAAACTCCAGTTTGGCAGAATAATCGGCGGGTTTTCTGCCTAGCGCTGTCAGCGCTGCCGGCAACAGCCCGACTGCCACCGCTTCCAGACCCATATCTTTTTCCAAAATCTTCTTAGCGCGTTTGAGGACAGCGGCGTATCCTCTCATTGGCAGCAGGCCGATGCGCTCCGGCAGTTCGCTGAACTCAGCAACACCCGGTTCCCGACTCGCATGCGACTCGATCGACAACCTGAGCACAGTTTTCTGCTCTGGGTCGAGCACCTTGAATATCCTCACCCTGCCTTTTACCTCAACCTGAGGGATAAGCGCGCGCATTTCGAGCAAACCGGAGAGCGCGTCGCGCATCGCACCCGGTGGAAAATCCTCAGCGAACTTCGGCATGCCGCGGCCAATCGTCAGCGTCTCGGCGGCATCATCGCCTCCCTCTTTGGTCCAGATCAGCGTCTTTTTGCGGCCATCGGGCTTGCAGTAAAGCACGCCGCCGCCCAGATAGAGACGCCAGTCGAAACTATCGAAGTAGATCCGGTTGAGCGCAGTTTCCGCTTCGCTCCTTAGCTCCAACTGGAGTTGCTCTGACAGGGCGATGAGCAGCGCGTCGGCATTGCCGGTATCGCGCATACAAAATTGGTGAAGAGGGGTGTACATGGCACCTCGTTTCTTTTGTAGTTAGTTTTTAGCGTTGGGCAACAATAGAAACACTGATGCATGATGACAGAATCATTAAATTTTTCCAGTTGCTAAAAGGAATTTAAGTCCGGCGCTTTGAATAGCGATGCAATCGGTTACGAACACCCATCGGTTATCCGGCCAAGCCTGGTCCACCGAATCCCGACCTACTCAGCTCTCCAGGCTTTTTGAGCCGATCTCATACACGTCCGGTGAAACTGAATCTGCCGCCAGCACCCGCTGCAACTGCTCCCGCATCAGCTTTTGACGGGAAGCATCATAGCGTCGCCAACGGGTCATCAGCCGCAGCATACGCGACGCCACCTGGGGATTCAGCCGATCCAGCTCCAGCACCCGGTCTGCAAGAAAACGGTAACCCGCGCCGTCCGCCCGGTGGAAACGCACCGGATTTGCCGAACAGAAGGCGCCCACCAGGCTGCGCACCCGATTGGGATTGGTAATGGAGAAGTCAGGGTGCCGGGTCAACTGCTGCACCTGCTCCAGCGTATCGCTGCGCTTAGACACGGCCTGTACGGTAAACCATTTGTCCAGCACCAGCTGGTCGCTCTTCCATCGCTGGTAAAAATCGGCCAGCAGATGCGTCCTCTCCGCGGTATCGCTCTCTGCGACCAGGCTCAACGCCGCCATTACATCGGTCATGTTATGACCCTGCCGATACTGCTCGACACAGAGTTTCAGCACCGCTTCGTCCTGCAGCTCTGCCAGGTATCCCAGACAGAGATTTTTCAGGCTGCGCCTGGCAATGGATGCCGATGCGATGTCGTACCCGCCCTGCTCCCGATTGGCGTGATAGACCGCCAGCAGCTCCGTGCGCAGCTCACTCGCCAACAACCGCTTCAACTCCTCCCTGCTTTGGTGAATGCCATCCACATCCACCTGTTCCATCTGATCCCCCAGGTAGGACTCCGACGGCAGCGTTAATACCTCGGCCAGCAACGCTTTGTCAGCGTCCGGATCGGTCAACGCCCGGCGAAAAGCGTCCACAAACCCATCCGGCAGCGCTCCCGTGGAATCTGAAATGCGCCGCAGCAGGACGCGCTGCACCAGCGCCTGAGCTGCATCCCAGCGATTGAAGCCGTCACTGTCGTGGGCCATCAGAAACATCAGATCCGCATCGCTGTAATCGAACAACAGCTTTACCGGTGCCGAGAAACCGCGCAGCAGCGAAGGTATCGGCCGCTCCGGAATATCGACGAAGCAGAAACTCTGCCTGGCCTCCCGCAGTTCGACTATGCGGGTGGTACCGCCTGCCATCGCTTCGCCTTTCAGCCGGAGTGCGATGTCCCTCCCACGACCGTCCAGTAAACCAACGGCAACGGGCATATGCAGCGGTTGTTTGTCCGGCTGACCCGGTGTCGGAGGAGTCGACTGCTCCAGCGTCAGGAGATAGCTTTTCCCGTGCTCGTCATAGTGCCCGCTGACCCGCAGTGCGGGCGTGCCGGCCTGGCTGTACCAGCGTTTGAACTGACTTAGATCCCGCCCGCCGGCCTGTTCCATGCAGCGCACAAAATCATCGGTGGTGACCGCCTCGCCATCGTGCCGCCGGAAATAGAGATCGGTCGCCTTGCGGTAGGCTTCGGGGCCCAGCAGGTGGTACAGCATGCGCACCACCTCGGCACCTTTTTCGTACACGGTAACCGTGTAAAAATTATTGATTTCGATATAGGAATCGGGGCGCACCGGATGCGCCATGGGGCCGCTGTCCTCGGCAAACTGGTGGGCACGGAGCAGCCGCACATCTTCGATGCGCTTCACTCCCCGCGACCCCATATCCGCAGAAAACTCCTGATCGCGGAATACCGTCAGACCCTCCTTCAGGCTGAGTTGAAACCAGTCTCTGCAGGTGATGCGGTTTCCGGTCCAGTTGTGGAAATACTCGTGGGCGATAACGCCTTCGATGCCCTGAAAATCCGTATCGGTGGCACTCTCGGACCGCGCCAGTACAAACTTGGCGTTGAAAATATTGAGCCCCTTATTCTCCATTGCCCCCATATTGAAAGCAGCGACCGCGACGATCATATAGATGTCGAGGTCGTACTCGCGGCCGTATTTCCGCTCATCCCAGGCCATCGCGTGTTTCAGCGACTGCATGGCATGGTCGCACTTGCCGATATTCTCCGGTTCAACGTAGATGCGCAGCAGGATCTCTTTGCCCGAAGCTGTGGTGTAGCGCTCCTCGATATGCTTCAGGTTGCCGGCAACCAGTGCGAACAGATAACTGGGCTTGGGAAACGGATCATCCCAGACCACCTGGTGCCTCCCCTCCCCGACCTCTTGCATGGCATGCAGATTCCCGTTGGATAGCAGCGTGGGATAGTTTGCTTTGTCGGCGACGATGGTGGTGGTAAAGCGGGTCATCACATCGGGACGGTCGATAAACCAGGTGATTTTACGAAACCCCTCCGCCTCGCATTGGGTGCAGAACATAGCGCCTGATTTATACAGACCCTCCAGCGCGGTATTCTCCTGGGGTTTGATGCCGACCTCGCTCTCCAGCACGAAACTTTCCGGCACCCGGTCAATGCGCAATCCTTGCATCTCCACCGTGTACTGTTCGGCTTGCAGCGGCTCTCCGTCAAGCGAGAGCGAACGCAGCTCCAGCCCTTCACCGTGCAGAAAGAGCGCCTCGCCGGTTTGCGCTGAAACCGGGTTCCGCCGTATTTCGAGACGGGCGAAAACCAGCGTCCGCTCATCCTGCAGATCAAAGCGTAAATCTGCCTTATCGATCAGATACTCGGGTGGAATATAATCCTTCAGATATATCGCTTTAGGCGCGTCGCGCAGCATGGCGTCTCCTTAAATGGTGGCGGATAACTTGAGCTGTTAGACCCGCTGACATATGGACTGTTAGAATAGGTCAAACTAACCTGAGAGGCTACAACTATGCCCAGCGTCATCATCTACACAACGCTGATCTGCCCCTACTGTGTGCGTGCGAAAAACCTGCTCAAAAAGAAGGGCGTGGAGTTCAAGGAGCTGCGCATCGATGGCAACCGGGAACTGATGCGCGAAATGCTCGAACGCAGCAAGCGCCGCACCGTACCTCAGATATTCATCGATGATTACCATGTCGGCGGCTACGACGATCTGGCCGAGCTCAACGCATTCGGAAAACTCGATCCACTGCTGGGTCTGGCTCCCGATCTGGAGCCTGAAGTCACCGAGGAGGAGGCCGACCCCACCTGATGACCGAAAAGGAGTGTATTCGGCTCGACAAGTGGCTGTGGGCTGCCCGTTTCTTCAAGACCCGACAGCTGGCTGTGGAGGCGATTAACGGTGGCAAAGTGCATCTGAACGGAATGCGCACCAAACCCGGCAGGGAGGTTCACGCCGGATCCCGGCTGCGCATCCACAAAGGCTCCCTGGAGTGGATTATTACGATCGAACAGATTCCCAGACAGCGCCGTCCGGCATCTGAAGCCGTTGGATTCTATCGAGAAGATGAGGCCAGCATCCGCAAGCGCGAAGAGATGACGGAACAGGCCCGCCTGCTGCGCGCCACAGCGCCTCAGCCTGGTATGGGTAAGCCCAGCAAACGGGACCGGCGCTTGATCCACCGCTTTACCGGTAGATCGGACTGATATGGACCAGGATGCATTTCGCAAACTCTATCGCGGTATGAACGAGCGCTTCTGCCTGTTCGAGAAAGGGGTGCTATCGGGTCAGTGCAGCTGTTCGCAGGCGGAAAAATTTTATCTTGCAGAACGCGAAGGGGTGCACTGCCGAAGCGAAGTGGGCCAACAGCAATGCGAAACACTGTTGAAACTGCTGCGGCAGCATACCCGATTTACCCTTAAGTCTGCCGACCAGACCAGCGTGCTGCCCCACGCCAAAGCCATGCGCATACAGATTGGCGGACTGCAGGGCCTCTACCTGGCACTGAATACCGGTGCGGAGACGCCGGCAGTGGTGGAAGATGTCTATGCGCTGGTTGAGTGCGCGGTGAACAGGTTTGAGCGCCTGGAGCGATTGCCGTTCCAGGAGATTATTAAACAGGTTGCTGCCTACAAGGGACGCGACAGACGCTCCCGCAGTTAAAAGTGCGCCTGGCAATCCGCCAGTTCATCGTTCGATAGCGGATAGTTGACCGGGGTCATAGC
Source organism: Chromatiaceae bacterium (assembly GCA_024235255.1). Lineage (GTDB taxonomy): Bacteria > Pseudomonadota > Gammaproteobacteria > Chromatiales > Chromatiaceae > HKST-UBA178. The sequence continues at coordinate 54,200 of JACKMT010000004.1, read as the reverse complement.
GTCCGGCCATAAGTTCCTTTGGGATAATGGTTTCAGTCAATCGAAGTTAAGGAGGAGAGCATGCCTGCATACACCACCCAGGATATTCGGAATATCGCCCTGGTGGGCCAGTCGGGCGCCGGTAAAACGACGCTTGCGGAGGCCCTGCTGTATCGCGCCGGTGCGATACAGAACCAGGGCACCATTGAACGCGGCGATACCGTATGCGATTTCGAACAGCAGGAGCAGAATTACAAGCACACGTTGAACTCTTCGCTGGCCTGGTTCGAAAAGGACGGTTGCCACATTAATCTGATCGACACGCCCGGACTGGCTGATTTTTTCGGCCGTGCTTTTGGCGTGCTGCAAGCGGTTGAAACCGCCGCCGTCGTCATCAATGCCGAAGCCGGAATAGAACCCGCCGCCCAGGCCATGATGGAGCACGCCCTGGAAGATGAGCTTTGCCGCCTGATCATTATCAACAAAATCGATACTGCCGAAGCCAATCTGGAAAAACTGTTTAGTGACATCCGCGAGCTATTCGGAAAAGAGTGCCTGCCGCTGAATCTGCCGGTCGCGGGCGGCAAAGTGGTGGACTGTTTCTTTAAACCTGACGGCGCCGAAACGCTGTTCTCTTCCGTTAAGGAAGCGCACACCACCATTATCGACCAGGTGGTTGAAGTGGACGAGGCACTGATGGAGATGTACCTGGAGCAGGGTGAGGATCTCGATCCGGCACAACTCCACGACCCGTTCGAAAAAGCGTTGCGCGAAGGCCACCTGGTGCCGATATGCTTTGTATCAGCCACCACCGGCGCAGGCATAAACCAACTGATCGACATCATGGTGCGCCTGATGCCTGACCCCTCGGAAGGCAACCCGCCTCACTTTATCAAGGGCGAGGGCGACAAGGCGAAGCCGGTGGAGATATCGACGGAAGAAGATGCGCACGCCATTGCCCACGTGTTCAAGGTCACCAACGATCCGTTCCGCGGAAGAATGAGCGTGTTCCGCGTTTACCAGGGCAGCATCACGCCAAACTCCCAACTGTTCATTGGCGATGCCAGAAAACCGTTCAAGGTCACCCATCTGCTGCGGCTCCAGGGAAAGGAGCAGAGTGAAATGGCGCAGGCGATACCTGGGGATATCTGCGCGGTAGCCAGAGTAGAGGAGATAGACCGGGATGCGGTACTGCACGATTCGCATGACGAAGACAACATTCACCTGCAGCCCGAAACTTTTCCCATGCCGCTGTTCGGACTGGCGTTGATCCCCCAGAATCGCAGCGATGACCAAAAGCTCTCCGACGCACTGCGTAAACTGGAGTCCGAGGATCCCTGCATCAAGGTGGAACACGACACTCAGGCGAACGAGACGGTCATCCGCGGCCTGGGTGATCTGCATCTGCGGGTTATCCTGGAGCAGCTGGAAGAGCGCTTCAACGTGCATGTCGATACCAAGCCACCGAGCATTCCTTATCGTGAAACCATCAGCGCCAATGCCGAAGGCCATCACCGGCATAAAAAACAGACCGGCGGCGCCGGACAGTTCGGCGAGGTCTATCTGAGGGTGGAGCCTTTGCCCAGGGGCGAAGGGTTCCTGTTTGTAGACGAAGTGAAGGGCGGCGCCATCCCGGGAGCGCTGATCCCGGCTGTAGAGAAAGGCGTACAGCAAGCATTGGCAGACGGCGTGATTGCAGGTTACCCCATTCAGGACGTCAAGGTTGTCGTCTACGACGGTAAATTTCACACGGTTGACTCTAAAGAGATCGCCTTCGTGACCGCTGGCAGAAAAGCGTTTGAAACAGCGCTGGAAAACGCCAAGCCTGTGGTGCTGGAACCGATCGTCAACATCCGCATAACGGTGATGGGCAATTCCGTCGGTGACATCACCGCCGACCTCTCAACTCGGCGGGGCCGTGTCAGCACCACCGACACGGCGGCGGGAGGACGCATGGTCATTGTCGGCCTGGTACCGATGGCAGAACTTGAAGACTACAGTTCAAGATTGAAATCGATAACCGGTGGTGAAGGTTCCTACGAGATCTCTTTCAGTCACTATGACCCGGTACCCTATGATATCCAGCAGCGGCTGGCAGCCGCCTTCAAGGAGCAACTGGGTGCCGAAGTCTGACCGACCCTCGATCCAAGCCCTCTCCCTCCGGGGAGAGGGCGCCCTCGGTGTATTGCCTGTGTCAGGTCACCCTGCCCAGTAACACATTGATCTGATCTGAAATTCCACGCAGGACCGGCTCCAGTTTACGGCGCATTAATCCACCCATCGCGGAACTCCCTTTGAGTTCCGGGCGCAACACGCCAAAACCAAGTCCTGAAAGTACGTGGATCGCCTGGAAATCCCGTCGCAGTGACGGCATTTTTGCAAGAACCGGCTGCAGCGGTGCAGAGTTGACGAAAGCTGACGCCCCGTCATGCAGTTGTTCCAGCGTCAAATCCGGATCGCCCGCCGGTCTGAGCACTGCATAGTAGTCCCGCAGCGCCTCCAGTGTCGTGGTGATCACATCCTGACTCGGAGGTTTATGGATAATACGCAGACAAGCATCCAAAAACAGCTGACCGCTCTCCGAGAGACTCTTCAGCAGCACTCCTACAGCCGGAACTGTGTGCCCCGACAGCAGATCACGGATAGCGGGCAGATCGCTGCGCTGCGGCATCCGGTCCGGCAGGTTGTCTGGAGCCGCTGCGATAAATCCCGCCAGGTACGACGTTTTCCGCGCCGACTTTTTCCACAATGCCGCGCGTTCACTCTCCGGCAGCAGGCCGGGACGCATCGCCACCCGCACCGACTCGATCATGGTTTCGGTTTCTGTCTCAAACGGCAGATACTCAACCAGGAAACGGGCAAGCATTTTTCCGGTGTTCCCCTCGGCCACCGCCCTGGTTTGCAGCATGCGGCGGGCGTTCTCCGGCTCTTCCGACGCCCACCAGGCGCGCCGCGCCAGTTCGTCGGTCAGACCCTCGGCGCAGACAACCGCGAACACAGCCTCCGGATCGCCCAGCTTGAGCAGTGCGTTCAGACTTTCATCGCGCATCTTTCCCATTCTGGTCCAGCGCTGGAGATACAACGGATATCCGGCAGGGTTGCCCAACGCATGTTCCGACAGCACCGAGCGCACCTGTTTCAAGTATTTTTCGTCCGGACAATTGGGATTGAGCTTGAATTTGGTTTCGCTCTCTCGCAACAGACCGAACAGCGTCATGCTGGACTCATTTATGCGGATCGCCTGTGGCTGGTTTGCCAGCAGGACATTGAGGCGCAGCGCATCCTCGGGAGAGAGTTCGGAGACGGGCATCACTCGATAAACATGAGACCGACGCCGCCCGGCGAAACACGTACAATTTCCATTTTCACGACAGGGCGTTCGCCATAGCCATCCTGAACCTGGCCTTCGATAATCGTGCCCACAGGCGGCATGGGCAGATCACCGGTCAGTAAGAAAACGCCGCCGTGGGAGATATCGCGCGTCTTCACCAGCAGTTCACCGAATGATTCATGGGTGAGCCGTATGCTGGTTCGCAAAGGAGTGCGGACATGTTCCCGTTTGTCTCTATCCTGCGTCATCAAAGCCGGTCAATTCATCACTTTTCAGTTGGCGGAGAGTAGTTTGCATCCATCGGATTGCTGAAGATAAAACGAAAATTACCCGCATTCAACTCGACATAGTCCATCACCGCGTCCTCCAGCAGGGGCACAGACTCGGGCACCATGACTATCTCGATCCCCTTGGCAACTAGCCTGATGTCTTCGTCGGTAGCTTCGTCGAAGCCCATCAGGTAGTCAATGCTGCCATCTTCTTTCATACTTGCTGCGAGCCGCAATACCATGCCCACGGTTCCGCCCTGCTGAGCAGCGTGCTTGATCTGGTTCGCTGCAGCTTCGGTTATATCGAACATCATCCCACCTCTCTCTTACAGGACAAGACATGATTTAAAAATCTTCGTGTCCACTGATTGCCGCCTACATCCCGGAGATGCGTATAACTGGCGAGCATATTCTTATATACGATACCGTCTTTTTTTCCGTCGACACCGGTGCCCCGCACTACATCATACGCAAACCTGGTCTTCTCCGGCAGACCCTCCAGCGCAGAGTAGTGAAATTCGTGGGCTGAGATTATCGGATCCTGGTCCGGCAGCAGCGGCCAAGGACTCTCCCCTGTCTCTCTTAGGCGCACGTAACCCCGGCCCTGCGGCCTGGTATGCATGACCACGTCTGCCGGAATGGCTCCCACCATTTCACAGGTTTTGCCTTGCCAAGTCAGGCTGCGCGCCAGATACATCAAGCCACCGCACTCGGCGTAAACAGCGCCGCCGTGCTCTATAAAAGCGTGGATTTCGTTGCGCATGCTTCGGTTTCCCTCTAACTGCCGCATGCTCGATTCAGGAAACCCACCGCCGATGAAAAGCCCGTCAACCTGTGGCAAGTGTGTGTCCCGGATGCAATCGAACGGCACCATTTCGGCGCCGCCTGCTGCCAGCTTCTCCAAATCGCCGGGGTAGTAAAAACCAAAAGCACGGTCTAGTGGATAGCCAATCCTGACGCTGCTTCCCGCCCCTGTTACATCCGACGAAGCTGCATTACCAGGCAGAATCAGCGAAGTATCACCGGCAATCTCCAGGATCTGCCGGAGATCCACCTGTGATGCCACGGCATCCCCAAGCGCTCTGATTTTTGCCGTTGCCTGATCCGCTTCGTTGCTCGGCAGCAACCCAAGGTGGCGCTCGTCGATCTCCAAACCAGGAGCATAGTGCACCGCACCGACTACCGACACATCGGTGTAGTGCTCGATCACCCGCCGCAGTTTCTCCTCGTGCCGACTGCCTCCGACTTTGTTCAATATCACCCCGGCGATCCGAATATCCGGATCAAACAACTGGTAGCCGAGTATCAACGGGGCTATTCCACGCGTCATGCCACGTGCATCGATTACCAGAATTACCGGCGAATGGAGCAGCGACGCAAGGGCTGCGTTGCTGTTGCTGCCCTCCAGGTCCAATCCGTCATAAAGACCTTTATTGCCCTCGATGATGCCCAGATCGGCATCCTGCATGGAGCGCGCGAACTCCTGTTGTATCTCGGCCTTGTGCATGGTGAAAAAATCGAGATTTCTGCAACTGCGCCCGCTGGCAGCGGAAAGCCACATCGGGTCTATATAATCCGGTCCTTTCTTGAATGTCTGCACGGACACGCCGATTGTCCGGAAAGCAGTGGTCAAACCGATTGAAAGGGTGGTTTTCCCGGAAGACTTATGCGCGGCTGAGATGAAAAAATAGGGCATTATAGAAGGGGGAGTCCCAGTCAGTGGTCCAGCTGAATGGCTCCGTTTCCAACTGGGAGATAAAATCACTCTGCTCCAGGCAGGGAATAGGGCGTCTTGCTTATGTGTCGTATCAGGTCAGCTTCCGGCAAAGAGCCCAACCTTTATTAAAAACCCACCGCCGACAGACAAGCCGGAGGTGGGTTAAAAATTTCATTCGGACGAAATTAGGCAGTACCCTGCTCCGGATCCTCCAGGGATTCGGGCAACACTTTCAGCATACGCGCGCCGACCGCCACCAGTGTCATGGCAATGGCAATTCCGGCCAGACCGAGTACTCCCTCTGCAAGCGACGGCGTATAAGCTGCCACGACACCGTCGAAGAAACTGCTCGAGACAACCTCCTTTCCGGGGAACAGGTTCATCGGAAATGCCTGTCCGCCGATGACAATGACATAGATTTGAACAAAGCCGCCGATCAACACCATGACAGAAGCGATGGCGATGGCGAAACGATTGTCGGAGAATGCCGGGGAATACAACATGAAAAGCGGAATAATGCCGCCGATAGTAATCTGCCCAAGCCAGAACATGACTGTATAGACACCGCCATCCAACAGTATGAAGCGTTCTATACCATGGTGCTGAGTTATATACAGATTGGTCAGGTGATAAACCAGGCTGAAATAGAGCACCGCGCCGACAAAGACGCCCAACAGGTTCTTCAGTTTCTCCAGACGATGGGATCCCAACTCTCTGCTCGCCCACCAGTAGGCAGACATCAGCGTAATAATAAAGAACGCCAGGCCGTAACTGAACGACATGATGATAAACATCGGCGCCATGATCGCCGCGTCATAGGCTTCGCGCGCCACCAGAAAACCAAAAATAGAGCCGGTACCTGTAGTCAGCGCCAGACGCCAGAAGAACGCCGCGAAACCGGTGACCTGGTAAAACTTCTGTGCCTTCCGGTCGATCATCGCCCACAAATAGATCCCGACAATGGTGAAAAAGCCTGTGTACAGAATGATGTTCCAGGCAAAAATGGACTTGAAATTATAGTGCGTGATGGCAACGATCAGTCGCTCAGGCCGTCCCAGATCAAGCAACAGCACCACCAGTCCGCCTGCCAGCAGGCCGATAGCCAGTAATCCAGAGAAGCGACCGAGTGGCTTGTATAGTGGACCGCCAAACACGGAACCAATGGAAGCCACATTGAGTGCACCGGATGCGGCGACAATGAGGAAGATCGCAAAAACGTGAGGCAGGCCCCATACCACCTGGTTGCTCATACCGGTAACCCAGTGCCCGCTGTGCTCCATGTAGTAGGCAGCCGCCATGCCCAGCAATATGATGAAGGTGAGCGCCGCCAACCCGCCCCAATATCTGGGAGAGCTGCACCAAAGTTCGGAATAATGTAACTTTTTCATCAGCTTATTCTCTCTATGGTCACAGGCTGGTATAGCGAACGCCAGTGTTCAGTTCGAGATCGGCGCGGATCTGCCGGCTGCTCTTCTCCCGCAGCGCTTTTGACAACGCGCTTTCCGGATCCCTTAAGTCGCCGAACAGTATCGCCTGGTGCCCATCTTTGTCGCACGCATCCTGACACGCTGTAGTAGTGGCGCCGGCATCGATCCGGTGGACACATAAATTGCACGATTCAACACAGCCTTTTCCGCGCGGAGAACGCAGCGTCTGCTGCTCCACGTTTTGATGGATGAAAGAGCGTGCTTTGTAAGGGCAGGCCATCATGCAGTAGCGGCAGCCGATACAGGTATGCCGGTCCACCAGCACGATTCCGTCCGCCCGCTTGAATGAGGCAGCGGTGGGACAGACGTCGACACACGGAGGAAATTCACAATGCTGGCACATCATCGGTAGATTGGTCACTTCACCGGTCTGATTGTCCTTCAGCTTGACCTTCCTTATCCACTGCGGCCGCTGTGCATCCCACATCTCATCGCCCTGCCCCTGCGGTCGCTGCAGCAGATCGATACCGTTCTCCCGGTTGCAGGCATCTACACAGGCGTTGCAGCTCTCTGCGCATTTATTGCTGTCAATCAACAGGCCCCAGCGCACCTCGCTGCTGGCACCTTCCGCTTCGGCAGTTGCATGGGCGACCGTGAGCAATATACCCGGTGCCACACTGGCTGCTCCGGCAGCCAGTACCGTCATGCCAATAAACTCGCGCCGCTTGATCTCTTTGGGCTGTTCTCTATTTCCGGACACGATTACTCCTCCCGGAAGACGGCGTGCAATTGCACCATCTCTTCCACCGACAAAGCAGCTGCCTCATCAGACTGTATCAGCAGCCCGAGCCCTCCTTCTTGACCTGAACTTCCGCCTCCTGAAAGCGATGCTGCACCCGATTGCTTCTGTTCAGGCGTTTTACTGTGGCATTGAAAACAGGTCAGGCTGACTGCCAGATATGCGTGGCAGGTGCTGCAAAACTGCCCTTCCGCATTGACCGGGTGATAGCCTCCCTGCCCATCTTTTTCCGCATGACATTCGATGCAGTCCGCCAGACTGTTGTTGACGTCCCGTACTCCTTTTCGCACGACGCTGTCGCGATCATGCTTCAGGTAGTCCATATGGTTTCTGCGCATCTCTGCAGTCGGCGCAACACAGGAATTCATACCGGCTGCTTTGGATCCGGAAGTGACCGCTGATTCGCTGTAAACAGCAGTCGACAACAACAGTACCACACCACCCGCCAGAGTCAGACCCGCAGCCCGCAAAATGCCGGTAGAACTATCCATTACAGCTCCTACTCACCAAGACCCATCTGGATATACCCGGTCGGGCAGACATCCGAACAGATGTGGCAGCCGATACACCTGGTGTAGTCGGTATCCACATAACGACCGGTCGTGGAGTTGTTTTTCTTGACCCGGAAAACCGCATCCTGGGGACAGAAAATCACACAGTTGTCGCATTCGAAACACATACCGCAACTCATGCAGCGCTTGGTCTCCGCAACCGCCTGCTCTTCGGTCAGCGGATTAAGTCGCTCATGAAAATGGCCAAGCACCTCTTCGGCGGTGGGTACATCTTCGGTACGTTCGATTCTGGGCACATATTGAAAATGGCCCAGGAAGAGATCGCTGGAACCGATAACCTCCTGCTCGGAGCGGTCTTCATAATTGTGAACCGCAAACTTGGACTCGGAAGTTCCGCGCTGATCACCTACATTCGAGTCGAAACTTTCCGGATCCAATCCGGCTTCGTGAAGCTTGCGTAGCAGATTGAAGTGGTGTACGTCGACCTTCGGCCGTTTCTCCAACTGCTCATGCTTCAGGTAGTGATCAATGCTGTCGGCCGCAACAGAGGCTTGACCGATTGCAGTGGTCAGCAGATGGGGACGCACAATATCGCCGGCGACGAAATGTCCCGGCTTGCCGGGCACCTGAAAAAACTTGTCGGCATCGATCAGATTTTTTGCATTGGCCATCTCTTCCAGGCCTTCCATATCACCGCCCTGACCGATCGCGGATACGATAAGGTCAGCCTCCAGGATACGCTCGGTACCCTCCGTCGGGATCGGCGTCATGCCGTCCATGGTGCAGTCACAGATCTTCAGTGCGGTGGCGCGGCCGTCCTCGCCCTTGATCACTTGCAGCGGCATGACGCCGTCGAGGATAGTCACACCCTCGGTGAGTGCGTCGCTCACTTCATGCTCGGCCGCCATCATCTTGTCTTTGACGAACAACGAGGTAAGCGTGACGTCTGATCCCTGTGCGGCGGCGGTGATTGCGGTATCGTGCGCTACGTAACCGTCTCGCACTACCAGTTCCGGCCGGTCGGTGGGGTTTTCGTGTTTGACATGGCCCAGTCGGCGGGCAACGGAAACCACGTCGATGGAGGTATCGCCGCCGCCGATACAGATCACCTTGTCGGCGGTTACTTTCATGCGCCCTTCGTTGAAGGCTTTGAGGAAGGCGACGCCGCTGACGCAGTTCGGGGTCCCCTCCCAGCCGTCCACGGGCAGGCCGCGGCCGCTCTGGCAGCCGAGGGCCCAGAGGATTGCGTCGAAATCCTTTTCAACCTGCTGGATGGAAACCTCTCTACCCACCCGGGTCTTCAAACGCAACTCAACGCCCATGTCGACGATACGCTGCAGTTCCATATTAAGCTTGTCGCGGGGAATACGGTACTCGGGAATACCGTAGCGCATCATGCCTCCCAGCTCAGCATTCTCTTCGAACAGGGTAACCGCATGGCCTTTGCGCCGAAGCTGGTAAGCAGCCGCCATCCCGGCGGGTCCGCCGCCGATCACCGCAACCTTCTTGCCGGTATCCGCACCCGCTTCGAATTTGTACCCTTTGGCAATGGCGTTGTCGCCGATAAACTGCTCTACCGCATTGATGCCGACGAAGTCGTCAACATCGTTGCGGTTGCATCCGTCCTGGCAGGGCGCCGGACATACCCGACCCATCATTGCCGGAAACGGGTTGGCATCGGTGGAGCGCCGAAACATGTACTCCTGCCAATCAACGCCTTCCGGCGGCTTCTCCTGTCCGCGTCCGATTGCCAGCCAGCCGCGAATATCCTCACCCGATGGGCAGCTGCCTTGGCACGGCGGCGTTTTGTGAATATAGGTTGGACATTTATGCGATGAGTCCTGGGCAAAAATCTTTTCGCTCCAGTCGTCCCATTCGTTCTCGCCGTCTTCGAAGCGGCGGAAGTTCAGATTGGATTTCATCGTCTCAGTAGGAGTCGCCATACTATTCAGTCTCCCTAATTCCTAAATATTTTAAGATCTTGTCGTTATACGCTGCGGCTCAGCTGTGAGCTGCCCGCAACTTGATATATTTCGAACCAAAGCCGGCGCGCTACGCCTCCACCTCGTCTTCCTCTTCTTCGTCCTCTTCATCACCGCTGTTTTGACCGGTCAGAATAATGGCTTCACTCACCAGCTGATGTATGCTGACGATTTGGTCCATGTCCATGCCGTAGTAGGGAAGCACCTTGGTAAACTGGCTCTTGCATATGGCACATATCGCTGCCATATGAGTCACTCCCTCCTCCTCCATGACGTTTTTCAAAGCGGTCATTCGCGGCAGCGCCCCCTTGACCCTGATCTCCATCAGGTCGTCGGTCAAAAGTCCGCCGCCACCGCCGCAGCAGAAGGTCCGCTCACCAATGGTTTCGTGATGCATATCCACGAAGTTGTTGCACACCGCTTTGATGACATTGCGCGGTATTTCGAGTTGTCCGCCCGGTTTGTTGCCCATCCGGGTTGCACGGGCGACATTGCACGAGTCATGAAAGGTGAGCACCTTGTCGTCGTTGGCGGATTTGTCCAGTTTGAGATTACCTTTCTGGATCTGGTCCCAGGTAAACTCAAGGATATGTTGGGGCACCGGATAGTTGGGATCGAGAAAATCGAATGGGCCCGCAAGAGTGTTAAGAAAAGCATAGGCAACGCGCCACGCGTGCCCACACTCGCCGAATACGATTCTTTTAACGCCGAGATCCAACGCTGCCTTTCTGATACGCAGGGAGACGCGGCGCATGTTTTCGTAGCTGCCGATAAACATGCCAAAGTTGGCCGCTTCCGAAGCGTACGAGCTGATTGTCCAACTGACGCCGGCTTCGTGGAATACCTTGCCGTAGCCGATCAACCCGTCAACGTGGGGCTCGGCAAAAAAATCCGCGGAGGGCGTTACCAGCAGAATATCGGCGCCTTTGACATCCAGCGGATACTTGACCGCAACACCGGTCTCATCCTCAACATCCTCTTCCAATCCTTCGAGGGTATCCGCCAGGGCCGCGCCGGGCAGACCCAGATTGTTGCCGACCTTGTTTACCTTGGCGATGATCTCATTGCAGTACTTCTGGCCATAGCCGATGCTGTCGAGTATCTCGCGCGCGGCCATGGAGATCTCCGCGGTATCTATGCCGTAAGGACAGAACACCGAACAGCGGCGGCACTGGGAGCACTGGTGATAGTAGCTGTACCACTCATCCAGCGTATCCCTGGTTAAATCTTCCGCCCCCACCAGCTTCGGGAAGTACTTGCCGGCAAAGGTGAAGTAGCGCCGGTAGACCTTGCGCAACAGGTCCTGTCGGCCGACAGGCATGTTCTTGGGGTCTTTGGTACCGAGAAAATAGTGGCACTTATCAGTACAGGAACCACATTTTACGCAGGAATCAAGATAGACCTGCAGCGAGCGAAACCTGCTGCGCAGATCATCCAGTTTTGCTATCGCCTTATCGTGCCAGTCATCCACCAGTTCCCCTGGGAAGTTGAGATCGGTGTTGTGATCCGGCTTAGCCACGAATGGACTGAGATGCGCCATCGTGCCTGCGACAAGCTCCGGCACCTCCACGTATTCCTGGAGTTCCGGGGTTTCAAAATCCGCCTTGGCCATGTAATACCCTCGTCGGTTCAGTGCCGCTTAATTCTTCTGCTCTTCCATCGCCTTCGCCCAAGGGGCGAGGTGACGCTTTTCACGGGGATTGTCCACCTGGTTACGGCCGGGGCTGAAAAAGAGGCCCGGTACATGCAGCAGCTTGCTGAACGGAAACAGCAACATCAGCACCGCGACCAAAAGCAGATGTACGATCAGCGGAACATCCACCGGCAACGTTCCGAAACTGAAGCCCATGAGTCCGGTAAAAAACTCCTTCACCATTACCACGTCGGTGTGGGCAACGAACTTCATCATCAGGCCGCTGAAACCGATGAAGATAAGTATCGCCAACCAGAGAAAATCCGAAGGCGCCGAAATATAACGTACTCGGTCGACGAAAATCCGCCGCACCAGCAGACCAACCAGACCGATCACCATTGCGTAACCCGCGTAGACGCCAAAGGGTTGAATCAGCTGAATAGGCAACCAGACCGGGTCGGTGAAGTAACGCAGATGGCGCAACAGGACCAGCAGTAACCCAAGGTGGAACATCCAGCCGAACAACCAGGTCCATTTGGTGCTTTTGAACAGACTCTCGAAGAAAACCACTTCTCGGAACATGCGTAAAACCACACCCGCCTGCGTAACCGGGGCTGGTGTAGTGGGAATCTTTAGTGGGGCAGGAGTCCTGGCATATTGAATAATTTTTCTCGTCAGGCCGATCACCAGTACGAGCGTCGCCACGATAAACAGCAGTGCAAAAAATAACGACATGTTCCTGCCATCCTCTCTCTGTTTACAGCAACCGGAAGCGGACGCGCGCAGCGCCCACTCCGGTCAATCGAATCGGCCTAGATACAACCGGTCGGTTTCGGCAGGCCGGCGAAGCGGCACGCCTGCTTACCGGGGCCATAGGGAAACAGCGCATACAGATACTTGCTGTTGCCTTTGTCCTTGCCCATTCTTTTACCAACAGCTTTGGTCAACACGCGTACTGCAGGTGCAATCTGATACTCCTCGTAATATTCGCGCAGAAAGTTGATGATTTCCCAGTGCTCTTCGGTAAGTTCGAGGTCGTCTTCTTTTGCCATCGCATCCGCGACCGCAGGAACCCAATCCTTCAGATTGACCAGGTAACCCTCCTCGTCGGTTTCAAGTGATTTACCTTCAATTTCGATAGCCATGTTATTTCTCCAAAAACAAAGTTATTGACAAAACAGCACTCAGGCTTCAGACCCACGCAACTACCTTGTCGTACTCGGCGGCGAGGTCGACAAAACCTGCGTAATCGACAATCTCGACCCCATCAGTCACCCGTTCACCTGACAGACCACGGGCTTTCAGATCGGGGCCCAATGCGTAAAATTTCACACCCTGGGCCGACTTCACCTTCCCTTCCGCCGCAGTACCCCTAATTGCGGCATAGACGCCATCTTCGTACAGTAGAACGGCGCTACCCTCCAGAACGTGTTCCACACAGGAGTCGAAGGAACTCTTCTCGAAGGGCGATTTATTAACAGTATGCAATTCACTCATGACGGCACTCTCTCCGTTAGAAGCTGAAGACGACGTCTTGCTGCTCTATAATCTTGGCCAACTCGGCACGACTGACAACGCGGATGGAGTCCTTCTCCGCCCAGTCTTCGTCCTCGTCTTCCCAGGTAAGGTGCATTAAATCGTCAACGGTCAGACCCCGTTCTTCCAGGGATTCCCGCTCAACGTAAAGTTGGTTGACATCGTAGTCGCCCAGCGCTGCGTAGGTCGGAGAGAAATTCTTCATATCCACGCCGGTGGTATCCTGCCCTTTGACAATCTGGAAGACGCCGTCATCTAGAAAAGCGAGACTGACCTTCTGGTCGAACGCCGCACCGATGAGAACCACTTCCAGCGACTCCCACGCATAGATGGTGCCATAAGGCGCGCGCCGGTTGAGGTACAGGAAATTTTTGATCTCTTCTGCCATTGTTAACTCCTGTGCTCAATCGCCAAAGACGACAAGTCGTTCTGACTGAACCGCAGCCTCGATCAGCTGACCCAGCCCGGATATCCGAAACTTCGGATGGATATTGGTCGCGTCCTTGCCATTTCGCTCGGCCTCTCCTGCATCCACCATACCCCGGCGCTGGGCGGCAGCTACGCAGACTACCAAGTCCAGGTCGTACTTTTCTGCGAGATCGGCCCAGCGATTGACAATATGCCGATCATCCTGAGGAGGCGTGGTCAGCCGGGTACCGTTGCCGACACCGTCGTGATAGAAGAAGACACGAAATATCTCGTGGCCCTTCTCCAGCGCTGTCTTGGTGAACAGATAAGCCGAATCAGTCGCCTGATGCTGATAAGGCCCTTCATTAATTTGAATCGCAAACTTCATCGCTATGCCTTGATCTGAATCAGAAACGGATATGCGCGGAAGCATTAAGATTGTTGCGCCCGCCCCGCCAGTTATCGATGTGGTATTTGGTGAACGGCAGACCGGTTTTTTCGAAAAAACGCGGCCAGCCGATACGCTCGGCCCACTCTCCGACGCGTTCCCAATCCTTGGCATCTTCTTTATAGGTGCGGAGGATCTTCAGCACGATTTCAGACACTTCCGGCCACCGCGGTGGATTGTTGGGAACACCGGAGGCCACCAGTTTATGGAAGGTCGGCTTGGAGCGGGCGTTCGAGTTCTTGCCACCAACCCAGATTGCGAACTTGGAGTGTTCCGGATCGTTGATCTGCATCGGCGGGCAGGGCGGGAAGCAGGCACCGCAGCAGATGCACTTCTTCTCATCCACTTCCAAGGATGGTTTGCCGTTGACCATGGCAGGCCGGATCGCTGCAACCGGGCAACGGGCGACAACGGACGGCCGTTCGCATACATTGGCTACCTGATTGTGATCGATTTTCGGCGGCTTGGTATGTTGAATATTGATCGCGATATCGCCCTGGCCGCCGCAGTTGATCTGGCAACAAGAGGTAGTGAGGCGCACCCGGTTGGGCATCTCCTCGTGAGTGAACTCATGGTGCAGATCATCCATCAGCGCTTTTACCGCACCGGAAGCGTCGGTACCGGGAATGTCGCAGTGCAGCCAACCCTGGGTGTGCGAGATCATCGACACTGAAGGACCGGTGCCGCCGATCGGGAAACCCTCTGCTGTCAACTTATCGATCAGGGGTTGAACCTTGGACTCTTCCGAGACCATGAATTCAATATTGGAGCGGATGGTGAAACGCACAAAGCCTTCGGCAAATTCGTCGGCAATAGCCGCCAGCTTGCGGATGGTGTAAACGTCCATCTGGCGCTGGGTACCGGCCCGCACCGTCCAGATGCTGTCGCCGCTTTTGGCAACATGATGCAGTACGCCTGGGCGAGGACGCTCGTGCCAGCTCCAGGCGCCGTAGTTCTTCTTCAATACCGGGTGCAGGTATTTATCCATCTCCGGGACGCCGCTCTCGATCGGCATACGGGGTGCTTCAGCCATTGTTACCTCCAAAAACTAGAATCTGTCTCTTGTTATTGAGATGCGGCCCGGTGTACCAGGCCGCTTCCCTGAATATTACTGAGCGGCTTTCAGCTCTTCCCATTTAGCAGCTTCGCTGTCCCAGTCGTCGGAACGGAAGTAGGGATTCATGCGCGGCCGGCTGATCATGTTGGGATCGATCTCCAGGCCGATGCCCTCCAGGAAGTTGGTTAGGCCGATGCGCTCGATCATCTCGCCGGTGCGCTCGTGCTCCAGTGCGTTCTCGGCGAAGAAATCGAGAATCTCGGTGGCCAGCTCCTCCAGCCATTCGAAATCCTCGTCCGTCTCCAGCTTATGGAACGGCACGATCACCGTGCCCATCAGGTCGCCGATCTTCAGCGTCCGCTTGCCGCCGCACAGCAGCGTCACCCCCTTGTCGTCTCCCGGCGAGAGCGCCTTGGTCATCACATTGATGCAGTGCATGCAGCGCACGCAGTTGCTGTTGTCCACCGCCAGCGTGTCGTCGTCATTCAGCGACAGCGCCTGCGTCGGGCAGCGCGTGATCACATTGTCGATCACGTACTTGCGCCCCTTCTCGGCCACAAACTTCACCACCTCTGCCTGGTCCACCTTCATGTCGTCGCGCCAGGTGCCGATGGTCGCCAGGTCGGCGCGCTGCACCGAGTTCATGCAGTCGTTGGGACAACCGGAGACCTTGTACTTGAACTTGTACGGCAGCGCCGGACGGTGCATGTCGTCCAACGCATTGTTGACCAGCGTGCGCATGGTGCGCCCCTCGTCGACGCAGGAGTGCTCGCAGCGCGCCGCACCCACGCAGGACATGCCGGTGCGCACCGCCGGACCGGCACCGCCCAGGTCGAAGCCCATCTCGTTGATCTCATCGAATGCCGGCTGCACGTTCTTGGTGCTGCAGCCCTGGAACATGATGTCGCCGGACTGGCCGTGGAAGGCGATCAGGCCGGAACCGTACTTCTCCCAGATGTCGCAGAACTTGCGCAGCGTGTCGGTGTCGTAGTGCATGCCGGGCGGCGGCATTACGCGCAGCGTATGAAACTCGGCGGCCGCCGGATAGAGCGGTTTGCCATTGTCGCCTTTCAGCTCGGTGAAGCGGGGGATGATGCCGCCGCCGTAGCCGATAACGCCTACGGTGCCGCCCTTCCAGTACCCCTTGCGGGTTTCGTAGGAGGTCTCCAGCTGACCCAGCAGGTCGACCATCATGTCGTTCTCTTTGGCCAGACGCTTGAGACCGGTGACAAAGCTCGGCCAGGGGCCGCTCTCCAGCTGGTCAAGCATCGGGGTGGGGTGCATCGGTTTCGCCATCATTCAATCTCCCATTGGGTCTTATAATCGTGGGCGTTCAGACCGGCCAATGCATCGCGCTTCGGGTTGCAGTTGGAAGTGACGATGATGGCGTTCAAGAAGTACCCTGGATTCGCAAACCTTCACTTATTCGACGGGCAGAATAACCCACCCGACTCCAAAACATACGCAGCATTTTAGGATTTCCTTATGCATCAAAATATCCCGCTAATGGGGGGGGATTCACCAAATCAGGTCTATCCACAAAGAGATATTTCAAAGAATGTTAATATATGAATTTTATTTTGCTTTAATTTTATATTAAAAATGAAAACAACTAGTTACAGACATTCTTTTGCGATTTCTACGAATAAAAATTTGTCGAGAATTGATGCGTCGCAACATGGATCGGCAGTATCCCACCTTGCCATTTATGCGTGATTTGATGTTCAATATTAAAATCTTAGTAGTTTACTAGGGTATTTTACCTTTCTCTGGTCATGGGATTATGATTAGGATGAGATCGCACTTGCTCTATGTCTCTGGCTGGCGATTTTCAGCTGATTGAAATAGTGGTTATTGAGGAGAGATAGCATGCTCCATTTAAGCGAGGTGCTGATGCAACATCCCGAAGTGGAAAGCTTCGAGGAGTTGGTCGCCAAGGTCAAGGAGCGTTCCAAAACCGAGATGTTCTTCCGGATCGACGTGAAACCTCAGTTTTCCGACACACCGGAGAACTGGGAGGATCGCCTGGAAGCAGCTTTTACCTGAGGGATGAGCGCAGTGAAGTACCTTCAATCCGAACTCCATCTGGGCAGCAATGAGTGCGCGGGCGATGCCGTTCAGTCGGAAAAACTGATAGAACTCCACCTTGCGGAGCTTCAACAGCAGATAGACGCACTACCGGCTGATGCACCCCTGGATGACCGGCTGCATCTGACGCTCGATCGCGGTTATGCACTGCTGGAGGGCAACTTGTTCGACCAGGCTTGGCGCATTGCGCGCCAGGCTCTGGACGAGGCGGTTGACGCCCAACTCTGGCTGCGGGCGGTGGAGGCCTGCGACATCATGTTTCAGAGCGACCGGGAAGAGTCGGTCAGAGCGCTCGCCCATGGTATTTGGCTGGGCGTCACTTTTCCGATCGATCCGGAGTTGAGCGTTGCTATGCTGCAGCATCTGGTGGATGAGTCCCCGGACCGCTCGGATGGGGCAGCAGTTGCTGCCGCCACGGCCGGATATCTGGTGGAGCTGCGTGCCGATGGTGAACAAAAGGAGAACCTGCAGTTTTTTACCCGGCAGATGCTGGGGCAGGTGGCCAGGAATCACAGTCAGGTGGAGGAGCAGGAGATATTCGACTTCTGGGTTGAACGGCTGGAGCTGAACGATCCGGAAAAATTCCTGCCACGCCTGAGCTTGGTGCTGGATATCCTCACCGATGGCGTCTGGTGGTTTGAAAAGGAACAGTTGCGGGCACACATTCCGGAGTAACCATGTATTGGCAGGAAGAGGTCAACGAACAACAGTTTATTGTGCCGGAAAAAGTGGTGGATCTGGTGTTTCAGATCGACTGCGCCACCCTTCCGGTCGACCACGCTTGGGTGCTGTTACAAGAGATTCGACGCGCATTGCCATGGTTTGGCGATGCCCCCAGCGAAGGGCTGCATATCATCCATGGCGCCGATTCCGGAAACGGCTGGGAGCGGCCGCAGGCTGCCGATGACCTGCTTTACCTGTCGCGCAGAGTCAAGCTGGTCCTGCGTCTGCCCAGCGAACGAGTCGGACAGGCGCAGGCGCTTACCGGCGAAATTCTTAAACCGGGAGGTCACAGCGTCGCTGTAGGAAAGTCCAAGGTGCGGAAACTCGGTATGACCAATTTCCTCTATTCGCGCTATGTGGCCGGACCTGAGAATGTCGCAGAGGATGAGTTCATCGAGTGGGCGGTAAAGGAGTTAAGAGCGCTGGGGTTAAGCTTTAAAAAGATCCTGTGCGGAAAATCCTGCCTGCTGGATACAAATCACGCACCGCTGGAAACACACAGTCTGCTGGTGGCGAATCTCTCTTTCGAGGATGCCGTGACGCTGCAGGAGTCTGGACTCGGTCCACACCGGTCGATGGGGTGCGGGCTCTTTATCCCCCAGAAATCTTTTTAGGGGTGGCCCAAAAATCTCCTATTGAAGAATAGTACTATTTTTGAATTTCCCCCTTTAACATTGCCTGTAAGAGGATTTGGGACCAACACCTGTCAGCTACCCCGCGGGCGATAACCATCGTCCACCATGTCTTAATCGAATGTAGGAGAGATTGAATATGTCATACGAAGTAACTGGTAACGGCTATCTGGTGAATCTTGAAGACTGGAACGAAGAGGTTGCCAAGGAGATCGCCGAAAAAGAGGGGGTCACTCTCTCCGCCAAAGCCTGGGACGTCATAAACTATCTGCGCGATGAGTATTTCAACAACAACGGCAATCAGCCCAACGAGCGCAACATGGTGAAGCACTTTAAAGATGTCTGGACCGATGAGGATAAGGTGGATGCCAAAACGCTTTACGTCCACTTCCCGATGGGCCCGGCCAAGCAAGCCGGTAAAATCGCCGGCCTGCCGGAGACCAAGCGTAAAGGTGGCTATTGATTGTTTTTTTCAGTTATCGGTTGTCAGTCTGCAACACATGCTCCTGATAACCGATAACCGTTAAACATCGCTCCACATACGCACCAGATTGGAAAAAGACCGGTCCACCAATTTTGTAGTTTCGTCTTCGGGAGCCTGTTGCAACAGCTGCTCCCGCGCCTGATTCAACTCATACAGCAACTCCCTTCGCGCAGGATCACGCACGTGGCTCTGCACCCACAGCAGCGCCACCATCCGCTCGCCGGCGGTCACTTCGGCAACATGGTGCAGACTGGAGGAGGGGTAGATCACCGCATCGCCCGCTGCCAGCTTCACCTTACGGGCGCCGAACGAGGTACGTATCACCAGTTCTCCCCCCTGATAACTCTCCGGATCGCGCAGAAACAGCGTCATGGAGATATCGCTGCGAAATCTTGGACCGCTCTTTCCCATGATCGCGTCGTCCACATGGTCGCCATAGTGCATACCGGCGCGGTAGCGGGCGAATATCGGATCCGCCATGCGGTAAGGCAGTGCCGCGCTGTTAAATATCTTATTGTGTGCCAGACTGCTGACCAGAATACGAAGCAACAACTCCATTTGTTTCGGTTCTTTCTTCAGCTCCTCGTTCAGCTTGACCTGTCGTGCAGCCATGCCCGCACTGAGTTTGCCATCGACAAACTCAGACCCCGCGAGGATCTCATTGACTTTGGCCAGCTGCGCCTCGTTCAACACCCGTGCAATTTCCAGCAACATGATCAACCCTCCCCTGAGATATCATTGATAAGCTTTTCGAGGGAAGACTCGTCAATCGGGTAGTCCAATGCCCCTTGCACAGCGTATCTGGCTTTGACCCTTTCCAAACGTGCGCGATGGGCCTTTTCGATGAAAACGATCACCTTCGCTTCCGGTGCAAAGCATTGCAAGCCGGCCAATAGTGACTCCAGGTTGCTCATTCGGTCACGCAGTTCAGGATCGAAATGAAACTCTGTCACCACTAGAGCAGCCTTATGCTTTTTCAGCCAGGCTTGAGCCTTGCGCATGGAATGGACCTTTTCGGGCTGGTAGCCTGCACGTCGGTATAGTGGTGTAAAGTCGGGATAGCCACCCATCTCCACAATCGAAAGTACAATCGGTTTATCCATTTGGCACCTCAGCCGGGCAATGCAGGATTTACAGTTGCTGTCAGATTCACCGCCCAAATGGGGTATTTTATCACTGCTCGCGATCGACCATAATCTGCCGAGGCTGTCAGGAGAGGTTGGTTGCGGCATGAAACTCAATATCATTGTCGATGACTATTCGATGAATCTCAATCTCCCGGACGGCTATCTGACCTCGTCTGTTGAAGCATTTGACCGACTCGACCGGAATATGGATAACGGAGTACAGTTTGGCCGGCAGTGGCTTGAACATCCCAACCCGCATCAGCGCTGTCAGGTGGCTGCGGATAAACTGTTGACCGCGCTGGAAACCAATAATGAGAACCTCGCGCTGTTAAGTGCGGGTTACATCTTCAGCCGCATACCCGGCGTACGGCGGGTTATCATCGATAACTCTGGGGAGCTGCAGGGTACCGTTTTTGAATAGCGACTGATCGCATGGAAAGCGTTGCATGCACTACGGATCCTACCGCCAGTCAATCTGCGATCAAAGCGCACTGTTCTCGGCCAGTCGCAAAATTGCACCGGCTGCATCCGGCCCTTGGTCAGCGTGTAGTTCAAGCATGGCTCTGGCGACGGATTGCCAGTGCTCCAGCCCCTCATCAACGACGTTTTTCAGTGCCGAGTTGTCTGCAATATCGAACCACAGGTCATAGGCTCCCCTGAGCCCGGGATAGAGTGTCTTGCGCATGGCATTCAGATTGCCGACAAAAAAATGCAGCGAGGATGCGCGCGCTGATGCAATCGTGGCGGGAAGGGTCACCCAGCAATCGGCCAAATGATCCCTGACGGCTCGTGCCGCCAGTTCCGCCGGTGTATGCTGAAGGTCGGCGATCATCCGGTTCCACCCCTCACCCAGCCAATCGCCGGCAAGGCACTCGCCCCGCTCGTGCAGCAGTACCTGCCCCAGTTCGTCATCCGTCATCCTATCCAGTGAACCGTCAAGGTCTCGATCGAACTCATAGCAGGAGAAAGCCCGGCCCAGTGGATTGTCCGGGCGATGCCAACGCCAACTCTCGAGCTTCTCCCAGAGCAGCTGGCGCAGCGACTCCCGCCGCACGTAGATCACGCCATCACGGGTCATTGCCGGGGGTGAGGTAAGATCGCGCGCGAGTTCGCGCCCTGAGACCAGCAAGGTGTAATCGGGCGTCTCCACCCGCCGCTCCAGTTCGCCGAGGAAAAAATGGGGTCTGCCGAACCTCCCTATTCCGCCGCTATAGACCAGTCCATGCTGGTTTAACGCTGCGTTGATTCGCTCGCTGCTAAACGGATCGAATGCGTAGTCGTCCACAATAACTGGACCGAACTCGCGACCCTCCAGACCCTGCCACATATGCTCCCGCTCGCTCAGCCACTCGCCGACAGCTGCCTTATCGATAAACCCCGAATACCCAAGCCCCTTCTCCCAACGAAAATATTCGCGCATTTTCATCAGGTAAGTGCAAAGTCCGTATTCGCTGCCGTAGCGGGCGTCCGATATGTAGCAGTTCAGCTGCACGCTTGCTGAAATCTCGTCAATCGCCATCTGTTCCACTTTTCGTTTACCGTTCCTCGCAGGGTTTTAAACCGCGCATTTTCCCAGTAAAATTATAAGTTATTCGACACAGGTGCTTTCAGTCAACATTCCTGTTTATATGGAAGCTCAGGTAGATTTCTCGCTAACGAAAACAGGAGTCAGCAGTGGCGATACGCATTAAGAGTCATTGGTACAACGAAGATAGAGAGCGCTCCCTGGAAGAGATTGCCGGCGCCCTCGCCTTTAATGCCTGGAAAATCGCTATGGACAAGGCGATAAGCCTGCATGGCGCGAATTTTATTTACGATTCGGACCGGCAGCGCCTGGATGTCATCTCTGAGTATCTGATTTTCCAGATCCAGATCGTTGACCGGATGGTGCATCAGCGCCTGGAACAGCAGGAGCGGCAGCAGTTGATCACCGCGCTGGCCCTGCGCCTGGCCGGGCATATGCAGGAGAACGGCAGCGAACTGCTGGGCGCGGGCGATTACGGCAAGGCGTTGATCAATTTATTGAACCACAGATCCCAGGAGTATGCTGAACTCGGTTTCGGTGAGGATGGGCCCAGTTATCCGTTCATGCGCCATCTGGGTTATGAGATACAACAGCATATGGGATCAAGCCATGAGAATCGCTGGGTGATCGATCAGGTGATGGACAAGGATGCGCCTGAAGTATACAAGCATGTCAAACAGATACTGCGTAACCTGTTCATGTAATCCAGGGCCTGTAAACCGTAGGAGTTGTAATGCGTCCCGTCCAGTTGATGACCGTTCTGAACCTTGAATATGAGAGCACCCGCGAGGGCCATCACACCCCGGTGATGCTGTGGGGGCCGCCCGGGGTCGGTAAATCGCAAATGGTGGCTCAGGTTGCCCGCAAACATGGGGTGCCGGTGATCGATATCCGGCTGTCCCAGATGGAGCCAAGCGATCTGCGCGGCATCCCCTTCCGCAGCGGCAATCAGGTGGAGTGGGCGGTGCCGGCGCTGCTGCCTGACAGCACCAGGCATGGACCGGAGGGAATACTCTTCCTGGATGAGATCACCTCTGCACCACCGGCAGTATCCGCCGCCGCCTATCAGCTGATTCTGGATCGCCGTCTCGGAGAGTATCAGGTGCCGGAGCACTGGGCGATTTTCGCGGCCGGCAACCGCCAGGGGGATCGCGGCGTCACCTACACCATGCCGGCGCCGCTGGCCAACCGTTTCTCCCATTTCGAATTTGAGACCAACCTGGATGACTGGGTCGGCTGGGCCTACCGCAACGGCATCGATGAGCGCGTAATTGCTTTTCTGCGCTTTCGTCCGGAGCTGCTGTTCGATTTCGACCCGGCGCACAATCCGGTAGCCTTTCCTTCCCCGCGCTCCTGGGAATTCGCGCACCGCGGCCTGCGGAAATTTGACCGCCACCCGCAGCTGCTGCAGGGCGCATTGCAAGCCTGCGTCGGCCCGGCTGCGGGTATCGAGCTCAACGCTTTCGTCAACAGTCTCGATCAGATGCCGGATCTGGATGCGATCATCGCGGGCGAGGAGGTGGCCGTTCCCACTGAGATCGACCTGCAGTACGCAGTGGCCGCGGCGCTGGTGGGACGCGCCATCCGCGCCGCAGAGCAACACTCAGGCGCTGCAATCATCGGCAACATACTCCGTTATGCAGGGCGCTTTCCGCAGCGCGAGATGGGTGTAATGCTGGTCTCCGACATGCACCGTGCCATTGGTTCGGCGGTGTTCGAGGTACCGGAGTTTGCGGCATGGGCACAGCTGGTGGCGGATGTGATGTTGTTCGAATAAACCGGGCCTTCGACAGCGTATCAATTGACTGCGATGGACAGATCCAAAACAGCCACTAAACTGGCCGCCGCGCGGACCAGGCTCATCCTGGATAAGCCGTTCCTCGGCGCCCTGGTATTGCGTCTACCGATGGAGGAGGTAACGGCCGAGTGGTGCACCACCACCGCTACCGATGCGCGAAAATTTTACTACAATCCGGCCTACATCGATGCTCTTTCGATGGACGAAACCCAGTTTATGCTGGCGCACGAAGCACTGCACTGCGCACTCTCCCATTTTGCCCGCCGCGGGCACAGAATAAGGCACCGATGGGATCTGGCATGCGACTTCGCCATCAACCCACTGCTGGTCGATGACGGCCTGACCGCCCCACCGGGCAGCCTGTTGCTGGACCATTTCCGGGGCATGACCGCAGAGGAGATCTATCCGCTGCTGAACGAGTTCGACGACCAGAAGACGCTGGACAGCCACGCCTATGACCGCGACAACCAGAAGGGGGGTTCAGGCCGGGACGAACGCGACCTGCCGCCACCGGATGCACCGCCTGAAACCGGGGAGAAACCTGCGCCAGCGGGCTCTGCCGTCAACATCCGCAGCGACGGCAGTGGCCAGTCCGAACCACAGCCATTGACACCGGACGAGCGGGAGACATTGTCGGTGCAGTGGCAGCAGAGACTGGCAGGCGCTGCCCAGCAAGCCATGCAGGCGGGCAAACTGGGCGGGACACTGGCGCGCATGATTGACCACCTGCTGCAGCCGCAGCTTCCCTGGCGTATGCTGTTGGCGCGCTACCTAACCAACAGTGCCCGTGACGACTACAGCTATATGCGCCCGTCCCGGCGGGAGGGAGATTTCATTCTGCCCAGCTTGCGCAGCCAGCAGATAGAAATTGTCATCGCCCTGGATACCAGCGGCTCGATCGGCGACGAAGATTGTGCACAGTTCCTCAGCGAGATAGACGCGCTGAAAGGACAGATGCGGGCACGGGTTACGCTGCTGGCATGTGATGCAGTCCTGGCAAACCAGGGACCCTGGATATTCGAACCCTGGGAGGAGTGCAAACTGCCGGACAGTTTCCCCGGCGGTGGCGGCACCAGTTTCCGACCGGTGTTCGAATGGGTGGAGAAGCAGGGGTTGACACCGGAGGCGCTGGTCTATTTTACCGATGCTGAGGGGGAGTTCCCCCAAACCGCGCCGAACTTCCCGGTGATCTGGTTGGTCAAGGGGAAGGAGAGGGTGCCCTGGGGAGAGCGCATTCAACTAAACTGAACCGAATCTTCCAGGCTCTCCCTCATTGGATTGAACTAATATCATACCACTCTGT
This sequence comes from Chromatiaceae bacterium, assembly GCA_024235255.1. Lineage (GTDB taxonomy): Bacteria > Pseudomonadota > Gammaproteobacteria > Chromatiales > Chromatiaceae > HKST-UBA178. The sequence continues at coordinate 29,422 of JACKMT010000004.1, read as the reverse complement.
CATTATACCCATGCATAACATGCTCAATAACTCGAGAAAGCCCGGCGCCAGATCGATCCGGCTACTGCTTTTTATATTTCTTCATTCGCTTATTGCGCCGCTGAGTTATGCCGACAACTTTTCCCTGCCGGAAATCGGTGATCCATCCGGAAATCTGCTGAGTCCGGCCGGGGAGCGCCGCCTGGGACAGGCGTTTATGCGCCATGTACGGGCATCTCAGCAGGTGATCTCCGATCCGCTGATGAACAGCTACATCCAGTCACTCGGCGGACGTCTCGCTGCCAGCAGCAACAGCCAGGAGCGAACATTCCACTTTTTCCTGATCGACAGCCCCGACGTGAACGCCTTCGCCGGTCCGGGCGGCTATATCGGCATCAACACCGGGCTGATCACCACCACCGAATCCGAGAGCGAACTCGCTTCGGTGTTGGGACATGAAATCGCCCATGTCACCCAGAACCATCTGGTCAGAACCTTCGATGCGATGCAGCGCATGAGTCTGCCGGCTGCCGCGCTCGCGGTTACCGCCCTGGTTGTCGGCGCCGCAACAAAGCAGACCGATGCCGGTCTGGCAGTCGCGACCGGTGTACAGGCGGGCATGGCCCAGAGCCAGATCAATTTCACCCGGTCGCATGAAGAGGAGGCTGACAGCATCGGTATTGAAAACCTGGCGCAAGCGGGGTTCGACCCACAGGCGATGCCGGTTTTCTTCGAGCGGATGGGTAAGGCGACCCGTCTATACAGCAGTGGTGAACTGCCCGATTTCCTGCGCACCCATCCGGTTACCAGCGACCGCATCGCCGACGCCCGCGGCCGCGCCGGCGCCTACCCCTATCGTCAGACACCGGACAGCCTGGAGTATCACCTTGTGCGCGCCGCATTGAAGAGTGCGCAGTTTGGCAGCCCAAAGGACGCAGTAACCTATTTCCGCGACTCCCTCAGCAATCATCGTTATCGCAACGAAGAGAGCCAGCGCTATGGTTACGCGCTTGCGCTGATCGCGGACCGGAAATTCGAACAGGCGCAAAAGCACCTAGATACCCTACTCCGTGCACGGCCCGAGCAGATTGCATACATCGACGCCCAGGCGCTACTGTTGGAGAAGCAAGGCAAGCTGAAGGAGGCGCAGCAGATCATTCAGGATGGCCTCGAATTCTATCCAGGCAATCATGTGTTGAGCTTACGCAACGCTACACTGTTGCTGGACATTGGATCGCCGTTGCAGGCTTTAACACTGCTTGAAACACATCTGCAGGGCCGGCCGGACGATGAGCAACTCTACAAACTACTGGCACGGGCAGCGGGTAACGCCGGCAAAAACACCCTCGGTCACCAGTATATGGCTGAGTATTACTATCTTTCCGGAGAATTGGAATCCGCGGTGAAGCAGCTTCAGATTGCACTCAAAGATGACACAAGCGACTATTATCAGAGTGCTCGTATAGCGGCAAGGTTAAAGTCTCTGCAGGACGAACTGAATGACCTGAAGCAGCGCGAGCGGTAAGGTTCTATGATCCAACAGCATGCTGGCGGCTGCTCTGATACTGCGGAATATAAGCTTTGCCGGGCGACTTTCATCGGGTATGCTATCAGCCCGATAAATGCAGTATCAGTGGATCAAACTGTTCAGACATTTCAATTGGTTCGAAGGATCGAGTGATAATTATAAAATTTCGGTAATCATCCGATTAACCCGAGTTTGGGTGAAAACCACCCACAACAGCAGCTTTTGAACTGAATTTAATATTTCGGAGAGGAAGTCGGGCGGAACAGATCCTCCCCCTCTAATTTTTCTACAGGAGATGAATAATGGAGACCGATGTGAAACGAAGAATCCTACTGCAAGGCTCGCTGACTGCCGGCGCCATTGGCGTAGCTGTCGCTGCCGGTCTGCTGGCTCCGGGAAGAGTCCTTGCTGCATGGCCGGACAAAGCCTTCGCTGCGAAAGGCCTGCCGGAGATGTTGCAAGAGCTGCTTGGCGACAGCAACGCCGAAGAGAGCAACGATATCAACATTAAGGCCCCAGATATTGCCGAAAATGGCGCGGTGGTGCCGGTAACCGTTTCTACGAATATCGCAGGTGCAGAGTCGATCTCAGTTGTCGCAATCAATAACCCGGCGCCGCTGGTTGCCAGTTACAACCTCGGCGAAGGCACCGAGGGCTTTGTATCCACTCGAATCAAAATGGGCAAGAGCGGTGATGTGGTCGCTGTAGTCAAGGCCGGCGGCAAACTCTACAGCGCGAAAAAAGGCGTAAAAGTCACCATCGGCGGTTGCGGTGGGTGAGTTCAATAAAATTGGTCCAGAGGACCAATTTTTTGGACGAACGCCCGGCATGGAAAGCCGGGCCGGATCGGACCTACAGGGAAGTATTGCAGCACTAAAAGCAGACAGGATCGAGTCGATCCTCCGGCTCTTCCGGGAAGTGATAATCTAACCGATTAAGCACCGTGCTGACCGACCAAGTCCGACACAAAATCAACGACAGCTGAGAACGACAACTGAATTTCAGAGGAACAAAAGCAATGGCATCAAATTCCATTAAAATCAGAGCTAAATTGCAGGACGATGTAACAACCGTCAAAGCACTGATGACCCACCCCATGGAAACGGGCTCGCGCAAAGACAAGGACGGACAATTGATTCCCGCCCACTTTATCAAGGAGCTGACCTGCGAGGCGGGCGGTAAAACGCTGTTGACCGCTTTCTGGAGCGGCGGCGTCTCCAAGAACCCCTATCTCTCATTTAAATTCAAGGGCGGTAAAGCGGGCGAGATGCTGAAGCTCTCCTGGACGGACAATCTGGGTGAGAGCGCATCTGAAGAGGCGGAAATCAGTTAATTCAATCTGACGCCGAAGCAGAGGCCTGGATTGTCATACAGGCCTCTGCTTTCGTACTCCTGTTAGCTTTATGGCCTGTGGATGATCAGGCACGCCTAACCGGCCCATTTCTGCTTGTTGTCGGAGTCCCCAGGTGCCTGGCCGTTGTCCAAAATGGTTTTATCCAGGCTTAAATCCTCGTCATCCAGTTCAACCAATTCGTCGTCGCCGATATCCATCACTAAAGTCTCATCGCTCAATACTGACAACTCATCCATTCCCTCGATGACGACCGTTTCGTCTTCCAGCAGCTCCTCCCCGATATCGATATCGGTCGCGTCATCAAGCAGCTCCGAATCAGCCTGCTCCTCCTGCACCGTTGTAACAGCATCCGTTTTACCGGTGTTTGCATCATCATGGCTGGCGTCTGCTGCCTGAACTTGGTTTGCATCGGGCTTGGCGCTCGCAGCGGAATCCTCTGCGTCCGGTTCATTGTTGCGGTTATCTTTATTCGGCGCGCGAAATGATTCAGCCAGTTTTCGTTTATCCAGATCCCCGCCGGCACCTCCGTCATACATAGACGCATACTCATTGAGCATCGTCCCCATGGTGTCCATAGTAACCCCCAACTCTGTGGTTAGGCGTTCATTCTCCTCTCTCAACCGCTCCACTTCGACGACCAGATCACTCTCCACATCATCCTGCGTAGTACTCTCCGGCCTTGGGATTTCAAGTGTTCGGTAGGGTTCCGTAGCCCCTTCGCACTCAACATGAAGTACTTCCATTATGTTCAGATCCCGCCTGAGGAAGAGATTGATCAGAGCCTGATACAAGCGCTTCTCCTCGCGCGCGATCTTGTTGACGATCGCCTCCAGATCCTGACCCTCGAAGCCGTAGTTCTCTTGCATCAACGTGCGAGTCTCTTCCCGCCGGCGGACTTCGTCCTGTTTGATCCGCCCGACCAGCTTGGCAATGGCCTGCCGTTCTTTTCTCCTTCTGATGACTCCGCTGAGGGTTAGCCATAGCGTTAGCACCATGGAGATGAGCAGCAGCTCACCCAACGCCAGAAGGATAAGCGGACTTATCTGTATCATCCTGCAGCTCCTTCCGCATCCGCTGCATCTTCATCACCAAGCAGTTGAATTTGATCTTTAGCGCTGCCGCGTCTTACCAGCCAGAATGCTACTCCGGCGATCGACAGCAACAGTAAATTGCCGGCACCGAACAGGCTGGCCAACATGATCCAATCCGGTTCCGTTCCTTCGCTTGTCTGCGCTTCCTCCAGCTCCGGCGGTGGGTCGGCCAAAGGTTCTGCAGCGAGCCCATCAATCACCACAGGTTCCAGATCGATTTCCAGTTGATTTCCGGCTAGGGTCCTGGCCGACAAGTGCAGCGCCAGCTTCCAGCTGCCGGACAGTGTTTTGCGATCGATCATGCTCTCCCACCCGCTGCCGCCGGTCACCGGCAACATCATCACCGGTTGTGAGCCGTCCCGCTCCGAACTCATATTCCCCTGGATGGATATTGATGCCGGGTCGAGCAGCTCCATATCGGGGAACACCTTCACCAGCAGTGCCGATTCACCACGCTCGCTGTTTGCTGTGACTTCGACCCTGTACGAGGGAACCACGGTGAAACTCTGCCGCTGCTCCCTGCGGAAAGTTTTCCCCTCCACATCAAGCAGCAGCTCCACACGTCCCGCTCTGTCGCGGTCGCCAACGAGCATAGTGAAGTCGCCATCTCCCGCCGCTGCATCGCCCTGCCGACCGTCGTCGAACAGGGGCCTCGGTTCCCCCGGACCCTCTGTATCGTTCTGCTCGACCTGAATATCGAGCACTTCGAGAAAATCGGGAGCGGTGATCTTTTTCCCGCTGTCGCTAAAATGAACCACCAGCGGCAGCTGCTCTCCGAGCGCCAGCTTGTTCGGCAGTTCGGTACTGTGCAGTTTCAGGTCTGTCACCACCATTACCCGATTGTCGGGATCGAGCGACGCCTGGATTTGCCACTCTCCGGTCTCCGGACCGCTGATCGTCAGCAGGTCGTACCCCTCGTCCCGGTGCCAGTTGACATTTTCCGGGGCGTCAATGGCGCCAAAGGTCTTTCCCGACGGGGTGGTGACACGGGTTGGCGGCGCCGCGTTATCCCGGAAGACGAGCAGCGTCGTCTCACTGATGCTGCTGTCGATAGTAAACCTGTTCTCCTTCAGCGGTACACTGTCAGGCCGACCGACCTTCTCGAACAGCCGTAAAAAAATACGCTGCAGTTGCGACGCATCATCCACCTGTTCATACCAGCCCCCGGTTTCATCCGAGAGGGTCTTCATCAACTCGTGGTCCGCACGTTCGGAAAGCGCGATGGTATGCACTCGCGCATCGTACTCCTTTAATTGCGGTAATATCTGATCGAGAATCCGCTGCCTTGATTCGGCATTCTCATCGGCACTCTTGGAGATATCGACCATGCCGTCGGTCAGCAGTATCAGATGTCTGCGGTATTTCGTGGTGGCGCCCTGCCAATCGGCGATCGATCTTTTCAGCACCTCCTCGATATTGGTAAACAGTCCGCGCGAATGAATTTTACCGGCACCCTGCCGCGCCCGAATTTTCCATGCGTCATCCACCTTACCGAGCGGCACCTGCATGTTGACATACTGCCCAAAGGTCCAGACACCGGCTCTGGCATCATCCGGCAATAACCCTACCAGCAGGCGCAGCGCTGGGCGCCGCAAGTTTGCCGGATCATTATTTTTCATACTGCCCGATACATCGATCAGAATGCGGGTATCCGCCACTTCGACAACGTCAACTGCTGCCAACGGAGCGCCTGCAGTCAGCAGCAGGCCGAAACAGAAAAGAAATTTAATTAATCGATTTATCGGCACAGGGCAGACTCTCCGTCAATCAGTTTATCGAGTCTGTTAGCGGCCGAAGAATAAAAAGACTTTAATTGCGGGCAATTAGGCGATAGAAGCACAACACGGAATCAATCTGCATTCAGCCTTTATAAGGCGAGCGCGCGCCATTAGGACGCACCGAAAAGCGGCGGTAGCTCCATTGATACTGCTCCGGACAACGCCGAACACAGGCCTCCACACCCCGATTCAGCGCTGCCGCAGCGACCAGAGGATCAGGGTCGTCCAGCCGGTCGGGAGCGGCGAGAAAATGCATACGATAACCTTGGGCATCGGGCAGCCGTTCCACATAAGTGTAGATAACCACCGCGCCGGTTTTTTTCGCCAGGCGGTTGACCAATACCATGGTCAGGGCGGGAAATCCAAAGAACGGAGCAAACACCCCGGCGCTTCTGCCGACATGGCGGGGCTGCTGATCGGGCAGGATGGCCACGAGTTCGTTGCGATGCAAAGCCTCGTACAGCGCCTTGACCCCGGCTGCGGTGGTCGGCACCAAGCGCGCTCCCCCCTTGCTTCTGCCGCTCACGATCGTGCTCTCCATCGCCTGCTCCTTGGGTGGACGATAGAGTACGGTGGCCGGAGCCAGTGTGGCCAGGTAGTGCACACCCACCTCCCAGGCGCCGAGATGGGGCGCTGCTATGATGACGCCCCGGTTCTGTTTGAGCGCAAGCTGCGGCAGCTGCGCACCATCTCCCAGTTGCAGCTGCGCGACCATACGATCGGCATCGCCGTGCCAGATACCCGGCATCTCCAGCAGGGATTTTGCGCTCTCCTGCAAGTTCAGGCGCAGCAGCTGTTCTTTTTGCTGGGTGCTGAGTTCCGGGAAACAGAGACCGATATTAATCCGGGCAGTGGCCTGCTCTCTATTGGGAATCCGGTAATACAACCAGCCCAGCACCACGCCGAGGCGCTGAACGACAGGCAGCGGCAATAGTGCAAGCCCCTTCATTAACCATATAACTAACTTTTGTCGCATAAATTCTGCTTATATTATTTACAACAAACGACTATTATATTTCATAATTCTTGGTTAACCCTGCGTTATCGACCTTTAGGCGAAGGCCGAGGTGGCTTCAGCCGCTTCCGATAATGCAGCACAGTCGTCATATATAAGCTTTTGGTATTACCAATGGAGTAGCAAAATGAGTAAAAGTGAGCCAACCCCACTGACACCGCAACAAGCGCTTAAACTGATGCACGACGACCCGCGTAGCGTATTGGTGGATATCCGCTCCAGTATGGAATTTCTGTTTGTAGGCCACCCCAAAGGGGCGGTGCACGTCCCCTGGATTGATGAACCCGACTGGACCGTCAATCCCGATTTTGTCACAGATATCCGTAAACTGCTGCTGGGCGGTGCCATCTGCACCGTGGATGACGGCTGCGCGCCGGTCATTCTGATCTGCCGCAGCGGCAAGCGGTCGCTGGAGGCGGGAAAGCTGCTGCTGGAGTCGGATTTCACCCGGGTATTCCACGTTGACGAGGGTTTCGAGGGCGACCTCGACGAGGATCACCACCGCAGCTCCCACAACGGCTGGCGCTACCACGGGCTGCCCTGGGAACAGTGTTGACTGCTTGAACCTGGCGCACCGGGATGCCAACATTGGCAACCACTAAAATAAGGGTTAGTGCATCAACGAAGTTCAAAACCTCGCTGATGACCAAAGGGAAGAGCGATACTGCTTCCCTGTGCAAACCCCGTGGTTTTGTTACCGCCGCAGCCGGGTATTTCTGAATCATGATCGAACAGCAGATGCGCACAAACTTTAGCTCCGCCGCCGACGCGGAAGATGCCTATTACGACGCAATCGACGAAAAGGATCTGGAAAAGATGATGTCGGTGTGGGCCGACTCCGGGGAGATCGTCTGCCTGCTGCCGATGCAGCCGATGCGCCGTGGCAGGAACGCAGTTCGCGAAACCTGGAAAAATCTGTTCGATCATGAACTGAAAGTCGTCATTACCGTCAATCACCTGCAGTGGATTGAACGGGATAATATGGCCATCCATCTGTTGGAGGAAGTGGTGACTCCGGTCGGCAGTACACAGAGCCAGCCGCCGGTTTACGCCAGCAACGTCTACCAACGTGACAACACCGGCTGGCATCTGCTGCTGCACCTCAATTCGCCGGCACCACCGCCTGCACCGGCAGGCGTGCTGCCGCCGATTCCGTCAAGCTAGCGCTCCTCGCCGGGTAGCGGCAATCCCTCCAGTTCAACCCGTTCTATGCGGTCGAAGCGGGCGCTGATCTTGCGCGCCGACAGCTGCGCCTCCTCCACATCCCGGTTAGCCTGCCGGATATGCTGCGACAGTCGTTCCATGCGCTCCTGGAAGCGGCTGAAATCGCGTGCCAGAAAATTGAGATGCTGCTGGATGAGGTCGATCTGCTCCCGGGTGGCGGCATCCTTCAGCGCCGCTCGGGCAGTGGTCAGTATCGCCATCATCGTGGTTGGCGAGGCGAGCCAGACACGGCGCTGCCACGCCTCCTCCACCAACTCCGGATGGTGCGCGTGGATCTCGGCGAATACCGACTCTGCCGGTATGAACATCATCGCGCCGTCGGCGGTCTCCGAGGCGATGATGTAGCGCTCGGCGATCGCCGCTATATGGCGGCGTATGTCGCTGCGAAATCTCCCGGCGGCACGCTCGCGCTCAACCTCCCCAGCATCGACATCGGTCATGCGCCGGTAGTTTTCCAGGGGGAATTTTGCGTCCACCACGATGTTACCGGTCGGCTCTGGCAGAAACAGCACACAGTCTGCACGGTTGCCGTTGCTTAGCGTGTGCTGCAGCGAGAAGCTGCTCTCCGGCATGATATTGCGCACCAGCGAATTGAGCTGCACCTCGCCGAAAGCCCCGCGCGAGCGTTTGTCGGAGAGCACCTCCTGCAGGCTGACCACATTATTCGAAAGTTCGGTAATTCGCCGCTGCGCCTCATCGATGCGGGTCAGGTGCTCGAGCACTCTGGTGAAGGTTTCATTGGTCCGGTCGAACCCTTCATTCAGACGCTTCTCCACCTGACCGCTGATCTCACGCAGCCGGTTGTCGGTTGACTCGGCGAGATTCTCCAGCCTGGCGCCCACCTCTTTCGCATTGCTCTCCAGTCCTGCCAGCAGCTGCCGGCCGATGCCCTCCATGCCACGCAGCATACCCTCCTGCTGAGCCACCCGGCTCTCCCCCAGACTCTTCTCAAGTATCTGATGCAGCCCATCCAGCCGCTCGGCCAGGTTCACCCGCAGGTTGCCGGAATCATCGGCAATATGTTTCTGCATCTCGCCGAAGCGGCGCTCCAATGACTGATACAGACGTGCAACCTGTACCAGCAGGCGGCGCTGCAGCAGCTCCAGCGCCTTGCTGTGATCGGCGGCCGCAGCCGCCAACTCACCCGATACCGCCTTCTCCTGGCTGCGCTGCAACTCCTGCACGCGATCGAAACCGCTGGCGTTCCACTGGCGCTCCTCTTCCAGATGGCGCAAGAGCCGGGACTGGCGCAGGATCACGGCAATCAATCCCACCAGCAACAGCGCCTGCAGCGACAAAATCCAATAGAGCGGATTGACCACGTATTCACTCATCGATGACAACGACTCCCGGTGACTATGTCTGATTCAGATCCATAACATAGACGAGGCTCAATCGGTGAGCCTCTTGCATTCGTTCCCCGCTGCCGTAAACTCTGCCCGTTTTCACACCGGACAGAATCCAGCGCCATGCGTGTTCACCTCAAAACCCTCGGCTGCCGCCTCAACGAAGCCGAACTGGAGGCCTGGTCGCGGGATTTCCAATCCCGCGGGCACCGTATCACCGACGACCTGTCGCACGCCGATCTGGTGGTCATCAACACCTGTGCCGTTACCGGCGAGGCAGTGCGCAAATCGCGCAAACTGATGCGCGGCGTACGGCGTGACAACCCGAGCTCAAAACTGGTGGTCAGCGGCTGCTTTGCTTCGCTCGACTCGACCCAGAGCGCGCAGGCGCTGGGGGTCGATCTGGTGGTCGAAAACCAGGACAAGGAGCGCCTGGTCGAGATTGCCAGCAGGGAGCTCAACCTGCACGCCATGCCTGAACTCGCCACCCTGCCGGGTGAGAACAGTCTGCTGGCGAGCGGCAGGCAGCGCGCCTTTATCAAAATTCAGGATGGCTGCCGCTATCAGTGCACTTTTTGCGTCGTCACGCTCGCCCGGGGTAGCGAAAAAAGCCGGCCTGCAGAAGATATTATCAGTGAAATCAATATGCTGCACCAGCAGGGAATCCAGGAGGCGGTGCTCAGCGGGGTGCATCTGGGCGGTTACGGCAGCGACTGCGGCAGCGATCTGGGCCGGTTGATCGACCAAATACTGACTGAAACCGCTATTCCGCGGCTACGTCTGGGTGCGCTCGAACCCTGGGATCTGCCGGAACACTTCTGGTCGCTGTTTGGCAACCCGCGCCTGATGCCCCATCTTCATCTGCCGCTGCAGAGCGGCTCCGACCAGGTGCTGCGGCGCATGGCCCGGCGCTGCAAAAGCGCCGCATTCGAGCGCCTGGTAAACCGCGCGCGCAGCGCGGTACCGGATTTCAACCTGAGCACGGACATCATCGTCGGATTTCCCGGAGAGACCGATGCGGAGTGGCAGCAGACATTGGATCTGGTAGCAAAGATCGGCTTCGGACATCTGCACATATTCGCTTACTCCCCGCGGCCAGGCACACGTGCGGCAACACTGCCAGACCCGGTGCCTCGGCCGGTGATCAGGGCTCGCAGTCAGCAGCTTCACGAAATCGGGCAGCGTATGAAAAGGGAGCTTCTGAAAAGCTATATCGGCCGCCGCTTTGCGGTGCTGATCGAGGGCGAGCAGTCATCCGATGGGTCGCTTGTGGCCGGCTATACACCCAATTTTCTGCGCGTCTTTGTCGACAACCCGGCAGGTGCAACGGGACTCGGCAACAGCATCCGAGAGATCCGCTGCCGGGAGCTATCCTCAGCAGGCGACGGATTGATCGGTGAACTGCTGGCTGACAATCATTGAACGCTGCCGGCGCCACCGTTTAGTTCCATCTGCTCACGGGTAACAATGTAAGCAAGATGGAGTCCCATCTCACTGGTCCACCCCAGCTCGACATGCCAAGGGCTTGCCGCTGGCGTCCATCGCAGCAGCGCTCTCCCTTCGCCACGCCTAATCGCGCTGATTTTTGCCGCCAATCCGGTTGCCTGCAGGGGAAACCGGCTCTCTTCCTGCGGCATGCCATACAACTGGGTTAACCGGTTGCGCCACTCCCGGTAACGACTGCTGGTGGATGGTTCGAATTTGCGCAGCACTTTATAGATCCGACCGCGGTTTGCCATGACATAATCCAGATCCCTGCTCGCGGAGTAGATCAGTGCAAAACGATCGCCCTCCCGCTGCTGGTGAATGAAATCCGGCTGGCGGCGGCCCAGCTCCACAATATCTCCCGCCAGGCAATATTGATTGAACACGAGTAGAAGACAAGACCCATCAGCCTGTGCCAGGCCCGATAACGACAGCAGCAAGAGCGCAAGTGATATAGGCAGCGGTTTGAAAAAAAACATTTGCAGACAACGATTTTTATAATTGAACCATGGAAAAAGGATACCTATTTTAAGCCCGGAAATCTTCATCATCGCTAAGTGAAAAACTCGATCCGTTACAAATATCCCCTGATAACAAGATTCAAGTGGCGGGGATTCAACTACTTAGACTCCGCAGCAAGAAGTTACCGTCGGTTATTGCTAACGGTTCGGATGTGCTGTGAAACCCTCGTCATTTAGGTAACAGCTTAGATATCGTTTAAATCGTTATTCATATTTTTATCGATACCGTCAAGATATTATCAAGAGTTGCCGATAGCAGAGACATATTGCCAGTACCGTCTGGACCGGAACTCCCGCTCCACAGGCAGTAAAACAAGGAAGATTGACTAGGCTGGAGTGCCTGTTCATCTGCCACGCTCATCGGGAGTCGAGTCCTATCATGTCAGTCGCGACCCTTATTAAAAGATCAACCGCCCGATTGCTCGTCACCTTGCTGCTGCCACTGCAGATTGCCATGCCGGTATCCGGAAGAGACCTCGAGGAGATCAGGCAGTCCGGTGTACTGCGCCACCTCGGCGCCCCTTACGCCCGTTTTGTCACCGGCAGCGGAGACGGGCTGGATGTGGAGTTGATAACACTTTTTGCGGAATATCTGGGGGTTCAATACCGCTTCGTCGAGACCAATTGGAAAGATGTCATTGCGGACCTGAGCGGAAAAAAATTCGTAGTGCATGGTGAAAATGTCGAAATAACCGGAAACGCGCCGGTACGGGGGGATCTGATTGCCAACGGTCTCACCGTCATCCCCTGGCGCAAGGCGCTGATCAGCTATTCGAACCCCACGTTTATTTCCGGCGTCTGGCTGTTGACAAAGGCGGAGTACAATATGTCCCCGATCCAGGGCAGCAACGACATGCAACGCGACATAGACGAGGTAAAGGCCGGTCTGAAAGGCAGAGAACTGTTTGGGGTTGCGAACACCTGCCTGGATCCACAGCTGTACAATCTCGCTGCAACCGGGGCGAGAGTTAAACTGTATCAACCACCCTCCGACAATCCGGTCGAACTGATACCCGCACTATTAAGCGGGGAGGCCGAGACCATTCTGCTGGACATCCCCGATGCGCTCGTGGCGCTGGAAAAATGGCCGGAGCGGATCAAGGTGATCAGACCTGTTTCAATGCCGCAGGAGATGGGCGTGGGTTTCGCTAAGGAATCAGTCGCACTGCGCAAAGCGTTCGATACTTTTTTCGAACAGATCAAACGGGATGGGCGCTACCTGGCGTTATTACGCAAATACTTCCCCGGCATGTCGTCATACTTCAATGAGTTCTTCAGCGGCTGATGATGCAGAAGCACAAACCGGTCGGCAACCCGCTGCCCAAGGGACAGCTGATACTGATACTCGCACTGGGACTGCTGCTGAGTGGCTATCTCATCACGCTTATCAGTAATTATCACCACTCCCAGGAAGAGCTGGAACTCGCCGCCATCGAACAACTCCGCCTGCAAACCGAGAGTCGCGCTGCTGAACTGGCGTACTTCTTCTCGGATGCCACCTCGTCTCTGAGTACACTCTCAGAGAGTCGTGAACTTTCGATCTACTTTGCCAATAAAGCGTTGAAAATGTCGATGAGGTACGGCCTGGAGGCAAACCTTATCAGTCTGAGAGAACGCTTGATGAGTGCGGTCGAGGAGCAACACCAGAAGGGACATGCTATTTTTTCCCGGATCGTTTTCATTGCCGAACAAGGTGAACTGCTGGCCGACACCGGCGCTGCTCCGGCAACGGCTCAGATCGACTGGGCCACCTTTCTGACACCGGAAACGCAGGGTGCACAGCTGCTTTCGGATTTGGGAGATATACCGTTTCTTGTCTCACTGCCCTACTTTTTTAAAGGCAAATTCAAGGGACAGCTGCTCGCCTGGGTCTCATTACAGTCGATGGCCAGACATCTCGCCACTCTGGACCCGGTACTGCAGGATGCCATCTACAGCTGGGACGGCAGAGTACTGGCTGCGGGTGACCGCTGGAACGACCTGCTGCCGGAAGATTCCGAGGCTGCTTCGAACCTCGCAATCATGTCCCATGGTGAGACGCTGACGTTTGCCGTCAATGCCGAAAACGGCGTTGACGGCGCACTGGCAGTGAAAGTGCTGCTACCCAGTATTGATTATTACCTGGTCACGCTGTATGCACAGGACAAAGTGCTCTCACATGCCATCTCATAGGCCTTGCTGTTTGCTGCAGGCGCACTGCCACTGCTGGCCACTATCGGCTTTTTGATATTCCTGCAGCTGCGCCGCATCAACGAAACGCTGCGCAGACGCTACCTTGAGTCGCTGGAACAGCGCCGGAAACTGGCAAATGAAATAGTGCACCGTAAGGCAGCTGAACAGGAACTTCGGGACAAGCAGCAGCAAGTGCTCAAAGCATCGCGGGAATTGAGCGAGACTATGGCGGCGCTGCAGGAGAGCCAGCAGATGCTGAGCGAAGCGCAAAGGATCGCGCATGTGGGATCCTGGAATTTCACTAGCAGAACGAATAAATTGACCTGGTCTGACGAGGTATACCGTATCTTAGGATTGGAAAAAAAGCAGCTCCTCCAGGCCTCAAGCGGTTTTTGGGTGTGGTCCATCCAGATGACAGGGAGCGGGTTGAACGCAGTTACATCGCGGCTGCGAGGAGCAACCAACCCTGGGAGATCGTTCACCGAATTATTCGACCGAATGGTGTGCAACGGATAGTACAGCAGCAGGCGATGCATATTCGTGATCCCGGCGGCGCAGCAGATGCCGTCATTATCGGTGTGGTCTACGACATCACCGAACGAACCGCCGCGGAAGCGGAACAGGCGCGCCTGCAACGGGAACTTGAACAGGCCCAAAAAGATGGAGGCGCTCGGACAACTTACGGGCGGTATTGCCCACGACTTCAACAACAATCTGGGCGTTATCCTCGGCTATACCACACTCGCGCGGGAGCTGTGCGCCGGCAGCGGACAGGCAAAACTGGACAAATACCTGGAAAAAGTTGAGCTCGCGAGTGAACGCACCAGAGAACTGATATCCCAGATGCTGGCGTTCAGCCGCACGGGAGAATCGACCCCAACAGCTTAATCCTGGCGGTGGGAGAGCTGGCAGTCCCGCTAGCGAGTACAACCAATACCGAACGTTTGGCGGTATGAAGTTAAAGGGCACGGAAATCGGTCCGGATCGCGGCGTTAAAGATCGAACTCCGCCCAGACCGGGCAGTGGTCGGAAGGCCGCTCCATGGCGCGGATATCGTAGGCGATGCCCACCGCCCGGCACCGTTTGTTAAGTTCGGGCGTGGCAAGAATCAGATCGATGCGCAAGCCCCGTTTCGGCTCCCCCTCAAAGCCCCGGCTGCGGTAGTCGAACCAGCTAAATCGGTCATTCACATCCGGATGGTGGGTACGGAAGGTATCCTCCAGACCCCAGCTGGTCAGGCGCGCCATCCACTCCCGCTCCTCGGGCAGAAAGCTGCACTTGCCGGTGCGCAGCCAGCGCTTGGCGTTCTCCTCGCCAATGCCGATGTCCAGGTCAATCGGCGCAATGTTCATATCGCCGATCACCAGCAGCTTCTCTGCGGGCGTAAATGAGGCATCGAGATGGTTCATCAGATCACTATAGAACTGCCGTTTGGCCGGAAACTTGATATCGTGATCACGACTCTCGCCCTGCGGAAAATAGCCGTTGATCACGGTCAGTCGCTCACCGCTTGCGCATTCGTAAACCGCGCTGATCAGCCGCCGCTGGGCTTCCGCCGGATCCGCTGCGTAACCCTTCACCACCGACAAAGGCTCACGCTTGGAGAGCAGCGCCACCCCATAATGGGTCTTCTGTCCGAAGAAGTGTGCCTTGTAACCCAGTGCCTCCACCATGTCGACGGGAAAGTCCTGGTCCTGGACCTTGCTCTCCTGGATGCCGATGATGTCCGGATCATAGTTCCGCTGCAGCGCTTCGAGTTGATGCGCTCGGCTACGGATACCGTTGGTATTGAAAGAGACTACCTTCATGTCATGTTCCCCAGCCTGGTGAATACGGAGATAAAAACCGGCACAACCGATTGTCAGAGACGAGCTTACCTGAGCTAAACTCAACGGAAAACCACTGTCATCGTAAAACCATGCATTTGATCGACACCCACTGCCACTTCGACGACAGCCGCTTCGACAGCGACCGCGCCCAGGTTTATCAACGGGCCCGCGCCGCGGGCGTAGCCGCGCTGATAGTGCCGGCTGTCACTCGGGACACCTGGGACCGGCAGACGGCCGTCTGCCGGGAGTACCCAGGTTTATACCCTGCCTACGGGCTGCACCCGATGTTCATGCCGCAGCACAGGGAGAACCATATCGAAGCGCTCGCAATCCAACTTGCCAGTGAGAAAGCAGTAGCCGTGGGTGAGTGCGGACTCGATTTTTACATCAAGGATCCCGAGCGTGAACGCCAAATGGAGCTGTTTCACGCGCAGCTAAAGCTTGCCGAGAAGCACATGCTGCCGGTTATTATCCATGCCCGCAAAGCGGTCGAGGAGGTGATCAACAGCCTGCGCCGTTGCAACCGCCTGCGCGGAGTGCTGCACAGCTATGCGGGCAGCGAGCAGCAGGCGCAGCGCCTGATCGAGATGGGTTTTTTGCTGAGCTTCGGCGGTCCGGTCACCTACCCGGCGGCCAAACGCCTGCGGCAACTGGTCAGCCGGCTGCCGCTGGATGCGATCATGCTGGAGAGCGACGCTCCGGACCAACCCGATGTTGAAAATCGGGGCGGCCGGAACGAGCCCGCACTGCTCGGCAGCGTATTGAACTGCATGTCCGAACTCAGGAAAGAGAGCGCCGAAGAGATCGCGTTTCAGACCACAGCCAATGCGCTGAAGCTGTTCAACATCAGGCTTCCGAACGGCGCTTAGCGAATCAATTTATGGACGGAAAAACATTACTGCTGTTGAGGCTGGCATCGACAAGCTCTACTATAGCAGCCCCGAATAGCCAGACCGGTTCCGCGCATGTTGATAGAGAGTTACTTTTCAGAAGACGAAAACGGCATCAGCTTCTCGCGCCAGCAGGCGAGCAGTTTTGCCAAGGGTATCGCTGACGATTTCAATCCGCTGCATAATCCGGAGGCGAAGCTTTTCTGCGTGCCCGGCGATCTGTTGTTCGCACTGGTGCTGGCGAAATACGGGGTGAATCAACAGATGCGATTCACCTTTTCCGGGATGGTGGACGACACCCATTTGCTCCGTTTCTCCGAAACCGAGGGCGGCACACTAAACCTGCTGGACAGCGCGGATAAAAGCTGTCTGAGTGTCGAGCGGCTCGGCGCAAACAGCCGTGAAAATGGCTTTGTCGAGAGCCTGACGCGCAATTATGTGAAATTCTCCGGCCACACCTTTCCCCACGTACTCATTCCGTTGATGTCGCAGCACAACGTCATGATCAACCCCGCCCGGCCGATTGTTATCTACCAAAGCATGGAGATCGATCTCAAACGGGTGGATATACCTGCGGCAGAGCTCGAATTCACCGGCGCACAGCTGTATGTGGAAGGGAAACGCGGCAATGTCCGGCTCGACTTTTTGTTGCAACTATCCGGTGAAACCATAGGCAGCGGAACGAAATATATGGCGATGCGCGGCTTGCGGCCCTTTGAACAGCAGGTTGCCGATGCGATGGTCTTCACCTACATGAACCATAAGCGGCTGGGATTATGAGATAGGTTCTAATTCTCAGGCGGGTTGAGCTGCTTCATCAGGTTCATCACGGCGGTAAAGTAGTCATCGTCCGGTCGTTCATCGCAGTAGATCCGAATTCGTCTGAGCGCGCCGTCGGGTTCAACTCCCTGCAGAACATCCATGCCGGTAGCCAGAGATAATCCGGTCACCAGCCCGGACAACCAGCCCCGGTAGCGCAGATACTCCGCGATGCCGCTCTCCACCCCGGACTCCCAGCCGTCGAAGGCAACAAGAAAGCTGCGGCACTCTTTCACGCCGTAATCCCATACCTGCGGCCGCTCCTGGGCATCCACCCCGACCGACCAGAAAAACAGTGATATCAGCAGCAATGCCGTCCTCATAGCTAACCTCCCAAGATTAAAATACTCTGCTTCACGCCAGGTAAGCGAAAACCTTTGCAGGCCGTCATCTCATCCAGTAGACAGTTCTGGCTTACCGCAAACTTGCGCCGTTGCGCACTGCTTTTGGATAATGTCAGCGCCGTTGCATGACAGATAGTTTGACCGGGACCAGTTGCAAAGCGGATTATCACTGTAATGAAATCGAAAAGCGATCATCCGGATAATGCGCAGGAGTTGGTAAATTTAAGGTTAGATCGTCAACGAGGTATAAAATCTCGCTGACGAACAAAAAGGGAGAAAAACACTTCCCCCTTTGGCAACCCCGGATTCGTTCCCGCCGCAAGCGGCGGGGTTGAAGCAGCTCAACAAGTCGCTTAACCTCACCCCGGCCACAAGGGTGTCAGTGGAGCAATAAGGCAGCACGAGCATGTCAAAGATCATTTTTATCATAGTCGCTGTCATTATTATCGGTGGTGCCATCTACTACGAAAAACGCCGGGGCGACGATATCTCTCTAATCGTCAAAAAGCTTGGCTTTGATTTTTATCCCGGACAGCACCGCCTGCCCGAGGCGTTGGATCAAGTCGGTTTCGATCTCTTTACCCAAGGCCCGCCGAATATAAAAAACCGGGCGCAGGGGATCAGGAACGGTCGCGAAGTCACCATCTTCGACTTTACTTATACTGCCAGTTCCGCTGGAGAGGGTCAGCGAAGCTATCCGGTGGCCGACGATTTCAATAGTGTGAAAACGCGCAGCCAGAGCGTTATCTGGATCAGGTCTAAACAGTCACTGCCTGACTTCGATCTCAGCCCCAGCCGAATACATCGTCGCACTGCGGCAGCGCGATTTGGCTTGAACCTGGTAACCTTCGATGGTCAGAATTCGTTCAATCAGCAGCATACCCTGCTGGCGCGCGACGGGCAGAAAGTGAGGGCACTGTTCAATGATAAGGTATTTGAGTACCTGGCCAGGCACCCTAAACTGGTGTTTGAATCGCGCGGCCAGGATGCGCTCTTCTACCGCTTTGAAAAACTGCCCGATCCCGACGCCATCCCTCAATTTCTGGAAGATGCGGAGACACTGTTGGATCTCTTCCAGCAGCAATGACGGAGCACCCGGTTTCAGCAACCTGCCTGCGGCATGTTCAGCATCGGAAGCGCTCCGGTTATTGTGCAAAGTACTCCTGCAGAAACTTGTCGAAAGAGACCTGTGGCATCGACTCCAGTTCCGCCTGGCCTGCGTGTGAACGCTCGGCCTGGTTGCGGAAAAAGGCTTCCCGTTCGCTACTGATGGAAACAGTGTCGAAATAGCTATGGTGCTGCAGCGAAAGCCGCTGTGCGAACTGGAAGAAACCCTCGCCGTTTTGCCGCATCTCTTCGAGCATGCGCGCGGAGGGCGTCTGTTCGGAATGCGCTATTTTTTCCAGTTGCAGCTGCAGGCTGTGGGAGTAGGGTTTCGCCGGATCATCGCCATCGAGGAGTTCGCTGACTCCCGACATCGCGCGGCACAACTCATCAGCCCACTGCCGCAACTTTATCTCGCGGCCCTGACGCAGCAGATAGAGCGACGGATCACGTCCCCGATGGGCAACGCCGCCCTGATTCTGGTCTATCTCACGCTGCTCCTGAACATTGATCGGCGGACTGTCCTGAAACAGACAGAACAGCAGCAATGTTTCCAGAAAATCCAACTGCTCCGCGTTCACTCCCAACGGGTCGTAGGCGTTTACATCGAGTGAACGCAGCTCAATGTAGCGGACACCGCGCCGGTGGAGCGCCAGCACCGGCTTCTCCATTCCATTGAGCAGCTGTTTTGGCCGAACCGTACTATAGTATTCGTTTTCGATCTGCAGAATATTCGTATTGAGCTGCTCATAACGGCCGTCAACCACTACTCCGATTTTTTCCCACAAGGATGAGGGGGTTTCTATCGCCCGGGTAAGGCTGTCGATGTAATCTTGCAGGCTATTGTAGTTTGCCTTGATACCTACCCCTTTCTCCTTGCTGTTGGTGTAGCCGAAATCACCCAGTCTTAAAGAAGTTGCGTAGGGTTCGTAGGCAGTGTTGGCATCAAACTCACTGAGGTTGTTGGCTTTCCCGCCAAGAAACGACTTGCATACCGCAGGCGAAGCCCCGAAAAGATAGGGGACCAACCAACCGTAGCGCAAAAGGTTTCTGGTCAAGCCCATATAAGCGGCGTCGGTAAAATCGCGCAGCGGCTGCCGGTTCTCCTCCAGCGATTGGTACACCGGCAACAGGGATGGATTAAGCGAGTAGTTGAAATGAACCCCGGCAATCACCTGCATAGTGCGGCCATAGCGGTGCCCCAGCCCGCGCCGGTAAACCGTTTTCATAATGCCCTGGTTGGAACTGCCGTAACGGGCAATGGGTATGTTTTCCCCACCCGCCAGCACGCAGGGCATGCTGGTCCCCCAAAGTATCTCCTTATCCAGCCGACTGCATACAAACTTCTGGACTTCCCGAAGAAAGTCGAGCGCTTTTGCGGACTCACTGAACGGCGGTGTAATCAGCTCAATCAGCGCCTCTGAATAGTCGGTGGTAATGTAGGGATGGGTTAATGCGGCACCCAGCGCAGCAGGATGAGTTGTTTGCGCTATGCCACCATCAGGTGCAACGCGGAGGCTCTCCTTTTCCAGGCCTTTGACTCCGCCTCTGACCATGTCAGAGAGACGCTCTCCGACAATCCTTTTCACGCGCTTTTCAGCCGAGTGATACAAAAATATTCATCCTGTTGCTGCGCAGTAAGTCAGAATAGTCCGGTTGTCTGGATATGAGTACAGACTAAAGCCGCGTATTATACAGCCGTTACTAATTATGGCTAAATTTGCATTAGCAAAAACACTAGGGGACAATTCCGCGGATTTACCGATACCGGATCCTGAAAATTGAAGAAAAGACTACTCCTCTGTTGCATGCTGTTCTCATTAGTGGCGGTCACAACCCTCCAGGCGGGTGAGCCAGCTCAACTGACCAAACTGACGGCGGAGCAGAAAAAACCGAAGAAAAACCCCGCTCCCAAGCTGTGGCGTGCACTCAATCCCGGAAAACTGCAATTACAGTCCGAAGCAGCACTTGTTGTCGACCGATTCGGCAACGAAATCTACAGTAAAAATGCCGACAAAGTGCAGCCAATCGCATCCATAACCAAGCTGATGACCGCCATGGTTATACTGGACTCCTCACTGCCCATGCGGCAGGAGCTGGTGATTACCAATGCAGACCGCGATCTGCTGCGCATGACCGGCTCCCGGCTTGAACCTGGGGCGACGCTGACCAGGGAGCAACTACTCAAACTTGCGCTGATGTCGTCTGAGAACAGAGCGGCAAGCGCATTGGCGCGCACCTTTCCGGCAGGTAGGAAACGGTTCATCTACGCAATGAACAAGAAAGCGATATCACTGGGAATGCGCAGTACAACATTCACCGATCCGACGGGCCTGGATGTCGGCAATCGCTCCACACCGCGCGATCTGCAAAAGCTGGTTCGGGCGGCCATGCGCTATCCATTTATCCG
This sequence comes from Chromatiaceae bacterium, assembly GCA_024235255.1. Lineage (GTDB taxonomy): Bacteria > Pseudomonadota > Gammaproteobacteria > Chromatiales > Chromatiaceae > HKST-UBA178. The sequence goes on along the minus strand of JACKMT010000004.1, from coordinate 8,533 downwards.
CAAGGCAACCACCTCACGCTCCGCTCAGGTATTCCCCTATCTGAAAAAGGGCCAGCTCAGATATGTCAACACCAACCGCTTATTGGGCAGTGACAGCTGGGATATCTCGCTGAGCAAGACCGGTTACATCAATGAAGCGGGACGCTGCCTGGTGATGCAGGCCCGGGTATCCGGCCAGCAGCTCACCATTATTTTACTCAACTCCTTCGGCAAACTGACGCCTTACGGCGATTCGAACCGGATTCGGAAGTGGGTTGAAAGCGGCATCGGCGCCAACAACAGAACCTAAATTGTCGGGGAACTGGCCCGAAACCGGCATTTTTCGAAACAATAGCCGTTATTCCGGACGGCAACTAATTGACCATTGCCGCATGCCCCTGGTCGCCGATGTAGTCTGACAGAATCCTGGCCGCTTCGTTGATCAGTATTTTGTCAATCAGGTCCGATTCACTCTTACTAAGGACATCGTCTTCAGCATCCTCGCTCGCGCTGCTCTTCTCATCGACGGGAGGCAATCCCACGGCAACCCTGAACCGATTTTTATCCTCTTTGCGCTTAACCTCGCGTTCGTCCCACTCGCGCTTTCTCTTCTCTTCTAGCAACGACACCACACTCCTGTCGCGCAACTTTCTCAGGTACTCGCCCTCTTCCGTAAGATACTTGAAACCCGCGTCATTTTTTATCCGCTTCTCGTGATTCTCCCGATACTTCCCAACAGGTGTAGCCCCCCTTGGGCGATAATCCGCTGCGTCAATCTGCGCCCACGGAAGTGCATTATCCAACTCCCTCTCCCCGTACTTGTCAGTCGAAGAGCCCAGCGGATAGGTGATGTCCGGGACGACTCCGCGGAACTGCGTGCTGCCACCATTTACCCGGAAAAATTGAGCCATGGTCAGGCGCAGCCGGCCCAGTTTATCGCCGCCTTCGCGTACGAAGCGGCCCAGATCCACGAGCGTCTGAACCGTTCCTTTCCCGAAAGTCGGCTCCCCTATGATGATGCCACGGTGATAATCCTGGATCGCTCCGGCAAAGATTTCCGAAGCGGAAGCGCTGTTTCTATCGACCAGCACAGCCAGCGGGCCGGCATAGACGGTTTCCGGATCCGGATCTTTTTCAATTTCAACTTCGCCGCTGGAATCCTTTACCTGCACTACCGGACCGCTGGGAATGAAGAGACCGGTTAGCTCGGTCGCCTCTGTCAGAGAACCCCCTCCATTCTGCCGCAGGTCGATCACGATGCCGTCCACCTTCTCCTGCTGCAGCTCCTGCAACAGAATCCGCACGTCCCGGGTAGTGCTGCGGAAATCCTTGTCTCCGTCGGACTGCCCTTTAAAATCCCGATAGAAGGCGGGAATCGTGATCACGCCGATGCGCACCAATCCCTGGCTGTCCAAACCCTCGATAATCGATTTTTTTGCTGCCTGGTCCTCCAACTTTATCTCGTTTCGTGTCAGCACCACCTCTTTCTCCGGGCCGCCCTCGCCCGCGTCTTCGGTCAACAGCCTGAGACGAACCACGGTGCCCTTGGGTCCGCGAATCTGATCCACCACATCCTGCAGACGCCAGCCGACCACATCCTGAATCTCACCGTCGCTGCCCTGGCCGACCCCGATGATTCGATCACCCGTCTGCACCTTGCCGCTCAGCGCCGCCGGCCCCCCGGGAACGGTGCTGAGTACCTCGGTGTACTCATTCTCGTTGCGCAGCACCGCACCTATACCCTCCAGCGAGAGCCGCATACTGATATCAAAATTTTCCGACACCCGCGGCGACATATACGAGGTGTGCGGCTCAAGACTCAGTGTGTATGCATTGATGAAAGTTTGGAATACATCGTTTGAATCCAGTTGCTGGGTACGCCGCTTTACCCCCTGGTAGCGCTGACTCAAACTCTTCTTAATCTCCTTTTCGGTCTTGCCGTTCAGGCGAAGCGTGAGGACGTCGTTTTTAACGCGTTTGCGCCAAAGTTCATCCAGCGCTATCCGGTCAACCGGCCAGGCTGCATCGGCGCGGTCGAACTGATAATCTTCGTCCAACGAAAAATCGAATTGCCGCTCAAGCAGGTCCAGCGCGTAAGCAATCCGCTCATCGACACGTTGTCGGTAAACCCGAAAAATGTCGAATGCCGGCGTAAGATGTGCCTGCAGCAGGGCATTGTCCAATTGATCGCGATAAACGGAAAAACGGTCAATGTCCCTGGCGGTAAAGTAGCTCCGGTTCGGATCGAGCGCTTCGAGATAGCGGTCAAAAATTAGGTTGGACGCGTCATCATTCAGCTGCAGGTGTTTGTAGTGATGCTTGTCTATAACCCGAATGATAATCAGGGTTGCCTGGCGCTGTTCGCGCGTCGGCTGCAGTTCTTCGAGTGGCACCACGGTAGCGGTCGCCTGCACCGTTGCAGCACAGCTCAGGAACAGCGCAAACACCGCCGTTAGGATAATCGTTTTGTTCATAACCGGTAATTCCTGCCACACAAAGCTGTTATAATTGACCCCGGAGAGGATGATTTAGTTTCAGCATTGCCCACCTATGTCACATCAGTCTAGCATGTTCGATCCCGGCGCAAAGAGAAACCTAATGTACTGCCTTAAGAAGCAGATAATAATTTTATATTACTTATAGTTATATAACTTATCTCTAAACTTAATAACATCTTCGTGGGGCCGGAATCCCATTGCCGGGGTAATTTTAAACTATCACGGCAACGCCGGGTGCAAGCCATTGACCAGGTAGAGATAGTCTTCGTGGTCAGGCGCGATATAACCATGGCGGATCAAAAAATCGATGATCACCAGGTTGCAGTTCAATTTGAAACTCGGCCCTGCCAGCAGCGTTTCCATTACCTTCTCTATCGGCCAGAGTTCAAATGCCTCCACTTCGCCGTCGGTACAGCGCGGTTGAAAATCTGCGGGCAGCTCCAAGTCGTAGCAATAAAGCGTATCGGGTTTCAGACCGCGGCTGCTTTCAGCCACATAAGTGACCGCTCCGGTCGGCATAGCGCAGCGCGCCAACTCGGCAGGAATCCCTGCCTCTTCCCAGCACTCCTTGACCAGATTAGCTGCAAGGCTGACAGCGTAGGGTAAGCCGCCTGCAACCAGATGATCCAGTTTGCCGGGGAAATTACGCCGGTCTGCGGCACGCTTGCCAACCCACAACCGCAAACCGTCCGCAGTTCGCACGAAACCGTTGATATGCTGTCCAAAAGCGCGCACGCCGAAGAGCGGTGCGGCAGCTCTGTCGATCACGAACAGCGTCTGGTCGCGTCCCGCCGGGGTTACCGGATAGGGCTCGCCGGTAAGGTACCCCAAAGCACCCTGCTCCACGAGTTCTCTGAGCATTCGATTCCAGGGCCGGCTGCGATCGTCGATCCCATCGCCCCGGGCAGTCAGTTCAACCCGATCAGGGGTGAGGGTGAACAGCGCTTCCCAGGCCGAAATCGTCTCGGCGAAAGATTTCCGCAGATATCCCAGTTTATGCTCCCCATACATCAGCGGAACAAAATCAGCCAGCTCATGACGGTTGCATTGCTCGATGTAATCCCGGTATCTCATTCCTCTCTCCTGTATCCACGCAACCGGCGGGAAAAGCGGGCTCCCCTCCCGGGTAGAAGGCAGGGTTATACAGCGTAGAAAAATCCCGTCAATACGCGGAGACTAGTTGCCCGAATCTGCCTGCAACACGCGTGCAGCATACCCGCGCAACTGATCACGGCTGGTTAGACCACCGATACCGCTGTTAAATCGAGCACTCCGACCCGGTCCCAAAACCCCTTGTAACTGCAGCTCGCTGCCACGGTAGATGTTGCCCGATGCATCCCGTCTACCGACCAGCACCAGTGGATTCCTGACGGCTACTTTCGACCGGTTGGTGATCTGCACCAGCAGATTGCCCGACCGGTCCAGTCCAAGCGAGGTCTCCAGATAACGCCCGGGGTCGTCCGCAGACCCCATCGCCGCAATCGCCTTTGCCGCCGCTTTGCCCGCAGTCGATCTTGCACCCGCGGCAACCTTGTAGTGGCTTAGCGCGGTCCGCTGATCGCCATCAACCTGAGCCATCCGGCCCAGGTAATAGTGAGCGTCCGCGGTGGGAAGCAGTTGCAGGCTTTTTTGCAGATCGCTGCGCGCACCCTTTTCATCGCCCAGCTGCGATCTCACCACACCCCGCTGCAGATAGGAGCGGAAGAAATTGGGATTGAGACTTACCGCCCGGTCGTAAGCCGTACGTGCATTTTTCAGATCTTTCAGCTGGTAGTAGGCATCTCCGCGCAGGCCATAAAACAGTCCCTCCCGCGGCTCGATCGATATCGCCTTGTCGGCCAGTTTCAAAGCACTGGCGGGTTGCTTCTCCAGCACTTTTACACCGTCGTCATAGGCAGTGTAGGCTGGCTTGCTGCGCTTGAGCACCGCGATCATCTGCTGATACTCCTGTCGCCCGACTTTTCCGCCCTTGCCCAGCCTGGTCACACTCTGCCGGTTCTTCTCGACCCGTTCCGGCGAGGGCGGATGGCTGGCAAACAGGCCGGACATCCAGTCCTGCTCCTTATTCCCGGACAGGCGGACAAAGGTCTCCTGCAGACCGACAGCCGCCCGCGGGTCGTAACCGGCGCGCTGCATGTAGTTCATGCCGAAATGATCCGCCTCAAGCTCCGCCTCCCGCGAATAGCGCTGGTTGAGCAGATTGGCGCTGAGACCTGCCGCACCCACCGCAAGATCCGCATAGCCGGTGTTGCGTGCCGCTACGCCTACCGCGGCCAGCGCGCCCTGCAGCAGCATGCCCCGTTCAATCCCCTGCGCGCTGTGGCGGGCCGCCGCATGTACGATCTCATGCCCCAGCACGGCTGCCAGCTCAGCCTCGTTTTCCAGTTCGACCAGAAGCCCTCGGTTCACTGCGATTTTGCCACCCGGCAGCGCCCAGGCATTTGGCGAGGAGTCGTTTACGATGACGAATTCATAGGGTAGCTTCCTGTCGCTGACCGCCGCCAGCCGATTGCCCACCGACTGAACATAGGCGTTCAAGCGGGGATCCAGCGTGAAATCGCCACCCTGCATCTGGCGTGCCGGTGCGTACTGTTTCCGTCCTATCTCCAGTTCGGAGTTTTCCGACACCAGCGCCAACTCGTTCTCTCCGGTAACCGGGTTGACAGCACAAGCGCTCAGCAACGCACTCACCAGCAGCAGCAATAACAGCGGTACCATCTTCATGGCTGACTAACCTCTTTTTTTGCCTGTTCCCACAAAACGTCGAGCTGTTCGCACGATAATCCGGGGAAGTCGCTGCCCTGTGCTGCAGCACGTCTCTCCAGCGCACGGAATCGCCGTTCGAATTTTGCGTTGGCCTGGCGCAGCGAAGACTCCGCGTCGAGCTCAAGCTTGCGCGCCAGGTTGACGCAGCTGAAGAGCAGGTCGCCGATCTCATCCTGCAACCGTTCCGGCTCCGGTTGGCCGCCGAGCTCCGCTTCGATCTCTGCCAGCTCTTCGCGTATCTTGGCCAACGGTCCGGCAATGGACAGCCAGTCGAACCCCGCCTTGGCTGCACGCTGCTGCAGCTTTTCCGCCCTGATCAATGCCGGCAACGCCAATACCACACCATCCAACAGGCTCGACCGGCCTCCGCTGTTGCGCGACTCACGTTCGGCGGCCTTATGACGTTCCCAAGCTTCGCTCTGTTCGGCCACACTGGAAACGGTTGCATCCCCGAACACATGGGGGTGGCGGCGGATCATTTTTTCACAGATGCCGGCGGCAATGTCGTCGAAGTCAAATGCACTGGTTTCACGGGCCAGCTGAGCATAGAAGACAATCTGGAACAACAGATCTCCGAGCTCTTCGCGCAAGCCGGCCAAATCCCCGCGCTGAATCGCATCGGCCACTTCATAGGCCTCTTCTATCGTATGCGGCAGGATGGATTCAAACGTCTGTTCCAGGTCCCATGGACACCCTTTTTCCGGGTCCCGCAGGCGGGCCATTATCTCAAGCAATCGGTGCATATCCTGACCTGAGCAGCGCGGTAGCCGCAAGCACCGCTACTCGTTTCTCAGATAGGTGACCAGGTTATAAAAGCGCACCTGGTCGGGCGCTTCAAATACCGGATCGTCATGTCGGGGCATATTGGCGCTGATCATATTCCAGTCATCCTCCGTCAACTCTCTGTCCAACAATGGAAAAACCTCGCGATCCTCCAATGCGAGGTGCAACTGCTGCAACGCCACATACTCTCTGCCCTGAGTTTCAAGTTCGGCACGACTCATCACCGCTTCATGCACTATACCCTCCAGGGAGTGGCGGAAGGTCCGGGTAAGTCTGGCGAGGTCATGGTGCTGCTTGGCAAGGCGTTCGAACAGTTCATCATGTCCTTTGATTCGTCTCTGCGCTAAGCCGTATATCAGATTCTCCAACGGATGATGGCCGGTATCGGCAAACGCCTCCAAATACTCCATCAACTCGATTTTCAGATCAAAATCCGACTCTCTTCCGGCAAAAAAATGGTCTAATTGGGTGGTTAATATCGCCAGGATTTTCTCCAGATTGCGATGATCCCGCGATAGCCTTTCCAATAGTCTGTGCATAATTCGCCTGCCTCCTCCGATTCCGGTTTGCGCGCGCCTTTACTTAAAGTTAGATCGTCAATGAGGTATAAAAACTCGCTGACGCCCATAGGGGAGAAGTGTGGTTCTCCTCCTTGGAAACCCCTTGATTTTGATCCCGCCACAAGCGGCGGGGTCGTTCTGAATTAATAGATTATCCGGCCATAATAAACCGAATGATGCTTTGATTTCGGGCAGCATCCATAGTAGCAGCTGCCTACTGCCGGCAACGGCGAACCTCACGGGAACCCTGCCCAATCCGAATTCGCTCGCAGTGCCACACGGTGGACAGCAGTGAGTGCACTCGCAGTCACAGCATTAGAGAGTCCGGAATATGTTGCCGCTCGTATCCCGATCATCGGGTCGCTTTTACACTTTTACCGAGGAGCAATTTCCACAGCCATCCCTGTGGCTTGGACTCTCCGGTGATCACATAGTCCAGGGCATGATAGTTCTGCAACGTCCAGCGCATCCGGTCTGCCGTGTTAAACCTGCCGCAGAACAGCAGGCGGTCATCCGGCTTGATGTGCGTACTCAGCGCAGGCAGCATCATGGAGGTGCCGTGCCGGTTTAGCAATAGCGGGATACACTGCAGTTCGCGCTCGCGGTCGCTCGGATCCCTGATCAAGTCACCCAGGCTCACCACCTGCCCGCGCGCAAGCGAGTTCGATACTGCGAGCGCCGCATCCCGATCGATGCTGAGCTCCCATACCCGGGGGGACTGGGAACCCAGCAGACACGCGATCCTTTTTACCAGGCTGCCAGCCCACGCCTCGTCTTCATACATGGCAAGGCCCATGAACTCATGCAGCAGGGGCGTACCCAGCAGTACGCGGATCTTGTCGGCGATGATCGAACTTGGGTGCATAATGATATCGGCACCGACAGCGTCAAAAATGCGCTCATTGTCCAGATTACTCTGTCGGGCCACGACGAACAGATCGGATGACAGCTCCCTGGCGGTCATAATGATGGAGAGGTTGTTGGCGTCATCGTCGGTGCCCGCGACCAGACCCACCGCCTTCCTGATGCCAGCCTCCTCCAGCGTGATTGCCTCAGTGCCTCTGCCCTCGATCAATACACCATCGGGGAGTCCGGTAAGTCCCGGCCTGGGCTCCACCACCACCGGATCTATTCCCTCGTCCTTAAGCCGGTGGTAAACCGCCCTGCCAAAGCGTCCGTATCCGCAAACTATCCAATGCCCTGCCTTCGGCGGATACACAGGCTCTTTCAGCGGCTGCCTAGCCCCCCCCGTCAACCACTCCTGCAGCACGTAGAGTCCCGGAGCCTGCAGTGCAGTGGCAAGGTGCAGGGCAAAGGTATCGAATGGATTGATGATGAAATTGGTACCGAAAGAGCGCAGGTTGGCTTCGATATCGTGAGAATCCGCCCGGCAGATTACCTTTATGTTCGGGTGCAGCAGTTTGCTGGCAATGGCGACTTTCAGATTCGCCTTGTTGACATTGGTCAGCGCCACCACCCCCTTGCAGAGCGGGTGTTTCAGGCCTGCCTCGATCAGGTGGCGCGGCCGCCGCGCATCGCCGCAGAATGCCGGAACGTACAGCTGCAGATTCTCCAACTCCAACGCGTCTATCCGTTCCTGATCGGTATCGATTGTCACCACATGCTGGTGTCGATCGGTGAGGCTGCGCACCAGCGCGCCACCGGTTTCGCCGTAACCGCAGATGACATAGAAGGGTTGCTGCAGGCGGCGGACGCGGCGGGTGAATTTGCGTTCGATGAGCGCCTGTCTGAAAGACTTGTCCTGCACCAGAGAGAGCAGATTACCGATGGCGTAGAACCAGACCACTACCGAAGCGTAAAGCGAGAAGGTGACCCACAGCCGCTGGCCCGCGGTGAACGCATGGGGAATCTCGCCGAAACCGATGGTGGTCGACATGAAGCTCACAAAATAGAAGGCATGAAAGAAATCCATGTACCAGACTTCTC
>JACKMT010000003.1 GCA_024235255.1 Chromatiaceae bacterium | reverse complement strand
CCGACCCCTTTTTTATTATTTTCATTCGGTCCACACCGGCGCCAGGCCCGCTCAGGCCGATGGTCCGCCACCTGTTGAATGGTAGACAGGGCGTTTTCACCCAGCCGGGCCTGCAGCCGCTCCAATAGGAGAGGCGTCACACCGGAAGCGTCGGACTCGCCAAACCCCGACTCTCCAAACAGAGAGAGCGGGCGGTCCGGCAAGGGTTCCAGCGCCTCCACCAGCAGCGCGACCTCGCGCACCGGAGCCGGCAATATGAGCTGTTCCAACCGCTCGCTCAGCAGCATCTGCAGAGGTCCGGACTCTCGCTCCGGCGTCATCAGCCTGAGTTCAAAACGGCTCTCCCTCCCCTCCCCATGGAAGAGCACCCACTGCAGGCACTGAGCACCGGCCCGCCGTGCACTGAGAAAACCGGACAGCTCCAGAATCAGCCGCCTGGCGGCAAACAACAGAGCCGACGCACTCCGGACTTCGGCCGGCAGTTCCAGCCGGCGCCGGAAATGTTCGGGTGGCCGGAACTGCGGTCGAGGGTCCGGCAGTCGTCCCAGTAGACGCGCCAGGTAAGCGGTGAACTCCGGCCCCAGACGGCGCCCGAGCGCCGCGTCCGGAAGCTGCAGCAGATCCCCGAGCGTCTCCAGACCCATGCTTTGCAACGCATCCCGCCCGGCAGGCGCCAACGGCAACCTTTGCAGCGGCACACCGGCGAGCAGTCGGCGCAGCATCCGCCGGTCCGGTACCAGCCTTTCCCGGCCCTCCCTGGCCAGCAGCATGGCGCCTCCGGGGGTTGGTGCGAGACAGAGCTGCACGCTGTATTTCAGCTCCTTCAGCCCGTTTCCAAGCTTGGACAGCAGCGGGTCGACACCGCCGAACAGACGCAGACTGCCCGCCAGCTCCAGCAAAATACCCCAGGGGGGGTCCAATGAAATCTGCGAGGTAAAACAGCCGGACCAGTCGGCCACCGCCGCCAGCGCAGCCAGCTCCCGCCGCTCGTCACGCGGCAGCAGACGCAGTCTGGCAGAGAGCGCGCGGGCCGCTCCGGGCCGCATGCCCGCAGCGACGCCCAGCTCCGCCGCCGGCTTGTTGCACATCAGAATACGCTGCCGCGAACCCTGCAGCCCGGTGATCGCCAGCGGCGTCCCCGACTCCTCGGGAGCAAGCGACTCCAGCGCCAGAAGAGGGAAGTGAATGGCCAGCCAACGCATACTGTTCTGCTTCCACAAGCCAGGATTTGGTAAATTTATGTTGACTATTCAACAACCTCAAAACACGGCGTTGCTAAATAGTGTCCATCCAGAAAGGGCGTTCCCTCTCCCTCAAGGAGGGTATCGTGAAAGCCCCCTCTCCCTCGTGAGGGAGAGGGTTGGGGTGAGGGTAGATTAGAGATAAGGCATTGATTTTAGTCACCCTCATCCTCGGCTCTGGCATCCTGCTTCGCTCTACCTCCTCCATCCATGGAGTCGTAGCCTTCTCCCTCAAAGGGAGGAGGGAAAAACTTTTTACGACACCCTCTCAAGGGAGAGGGAGTTTCTGGACAGAAACTAAATAGTCACAATTCATGCTTTTATCCTGCAAAGTACGCAGAGTACGCCAAAAAACCACTAGATTATGGGATAAGCCCTCATCGGTTTCGTGTAAAAGAGAGAAAGCCAGGTTTTGTAACGAATACTACAGAGCAGTCAGCTCTATCCCCTCCACCGGCCAGCCGCCGCGGCGTTTCAGGATATCGACCCTATTGCCCGCAGCCGCAACCCGCAGCCGCAGTGCGGCGGGAGAGGATGCCGCAGCCGGCTGCGGACGGCACAACAAAAAGCCTGCGGCGGCGCCCCGCTCAGCTGCCAGCTGCAGGCGCCTCAGTGCGGTTCGGTGCAACGCCTGCGGCCAGCAGAGCGCAGCACCGCAGCCGGCGCCCAGCACCTGCTCCAGCACCCACAAACACGCCTTTTCATCCCGGCCGTTCACCAGCAGCAGCTTGCCGAGATCCACCCCATTCAGGGAAAACCCCGGTGCATAAGGAATATAGGGCGGTGCAACCAGCACAATCTGCTTCCCCTCCTCCCGGCTGAGGAGAGCCAGCGCAGGCATCAGCAGCGCCATCGCTCCGCCGGGACGGTCGGAGAAAATCTCGGTAATGGCTCCTCGCGGCCAGCCGCTCCCGGCCAGGTGCCGGTCCAACGCGGGAAAACCGGTTGCGATGCCGAGGCCCGGATCAAGTTGAATCTCCCTCCCCCGCCAGAGCCCGGAACCCTGCCGCAGCAGGCTTTCAACACTCTCTCCGCTCATCCCGATCCTATCTTCAGAAACCCCCGGTCACCGCGCAACAGACCGACCCCAAGACCCTCAATCACCAACTCCTGGGAACGCAGATCCACATCAATCGGCGAGAAATCGGGATTTTCCGGCAGCAAGCGCACAAAATAGGGTCGCCCGGCATCAAGCTGCAGACGCTTTACCGTTACTTCATCCTCCAGCCGGGCGACTACAATGCGGCCGTTTTCAGCCTCCCGGCAGCTGTGCACCGCCAGCAGATCGGCGTCCAGAATACCCGCGCCCTGCATACTCATACCTTGCACCCGCAGCAGATAATCGGCGCGCGGGTGAAACAGCCGTGGATCCACGCTGTAGCGCTCCTCGATGTGCTCCTCCGCCAAAATCGGACTACCGGCGGCCACCCTGCCGATAACCGGCAGGCTCTCTCCGGGCTGCGGTTGCAGTAGCCGAATTCCCCGGGAAGTACCTTTCAGCAGCTCTATCGCTCCCTTGCGCGCAAGCGCACGCAAGTGCTCTTCCGCCGCGTTGGCCGACCGGAAACCCAATGCAGCCGCAATCTCGGCCCGGGTGGGGGGAAAGCCTGTCGCCTCGAGATGCGTGCGGATCAGGTCAAGTATCTGGCGCTGACGCAGAGTCAATTTCACTTTTGTCTCATTATACTGCGAAGTGGCAAACGATACTGTTATTATATACAGTATTTTATCGGGGTCGAGGTAAATTTATTCTGTTCAACCACTCGATTGCTTAAAATCGGGCGAGTCTCGAACATCCCAGGTCAGAGTCATGTTTGACCGACCTAAACCATAGATTGCAACAGAGAAAATAAATTTGACTCTGATTCCTCGCCCTTCGCACAACCCGTTCAATCTGCGTGTGATGCTTTGCTGCCTGCTGTTCGTAGCACTGCAGACAGCTGCTGCCGGCGGGAGTGTGACGGGTCGTCCCGCCCAAATCATCAGCGGAGATGAGCTGGTGTTGCTGGAGAGCGGCGGTGGCATACACCGGGTCAGGCTGAGCGGCATTAAAGCGCACCCGCCGAACCAGCCTTGGGGCGCCGCCGCCAGAAGACACCTCCAGGCGCTGGTGCTGGGGCGATCAGTGTCGCTTTATTACCGCAGTACGGAGCAAACGCCGGAGGTTCGCGGACAGCTCAAGCACGGCGGTGCGGATATCAACATACGCATGCTGAGTGCCGGGCTGGCATGGCTCGACCCGGCGGGACTCTCCCCGGCGGAAGTCGAAGAATATGCCGCAGCCGAACAGCGTGCCCAGGCGGCAGGATTGGGCATCTGGAGCGACGTCGGGCGTGAAGCCCAGCCACGATCCATAAGAGTGCCCGGCGGGCCACAGTTCCGGATTCGGCCGTAATGCACCGCCGTAATGCAGCGAGGTTCGCGCACAGCACACTCCGCAAAATGGGTCCTTCATTGCTCTATTGATGAATTCGAAGATCGGCAAATGCAACGCTGCCCGCTTCAGCTATCTGCAGCAGCTTGATCCGGCAACTCTTCGACCGCGATCTGCCCCAGAAGCTCGTCCGGCAACAGCGGCCCCTGTCCGCTGAGCCTCGATAACCGCTTCGTCAGCAGCGCTTCCAGTTCCCGATAAGCCTTGATCTGTGCCTCCTGATAGCAGCTGGTCGGTTTGTCCCGCAACAGCGAAAGCCTGGCATCGAAATAGGCGATATCCGCCTCCAGCTTTGCCGGGGTGGGGCTGCTCCACTTGTCACGCCTGTTCAACAATCGTCATATATCCTGTTTGTCGAAAACAACTGCACAATTCGTGGCGATCTCCAGTGCAAAACGAACCAACCCGACATAAAGCACTGTTATTGTTTACTGAATCAAGAATGAAGAATATTTATGGACAATCGTACTAATTTAAAAAAATGCCTTCTAAATACTCCGCCCTATGCTAACATTTGCTTCTCCAACCACACTTTTTTAAAATTCAGGCAATCGTCTTAAAATAATGAGCGCACTTCTCGATCTGCTACGACAAACCTCAGCATTGTCAGGTGGAAACGCCGCCTTTATCGAAGATATTTATGAGCGTTATCTGCTCGACCCGGCCAGCATTGATCCCGCCTGGCGCAAACAATTTGAGCGCATGCTGCAAGCCTCCGCCAATGAGGCGCCGGACACCGCCCACGGCCCGGTAATCAACAACTTCGCCCGGTTGGCCAGGGAAAACCGTCCCAGTTCACGTCAGCTCACCGAGCGTATGGCCCCTGCCGCAGCGGCGAAGCAGGGATCGGTCCTGCGTCTGATCAACGCCTGGCGGGTACGCGGCCATCAGTACGCAACACTCGATCCACTGAATATGCGGGTGCTGGAGCCGGTGCCGGACCTGGATCCCGATTTTCACCGGTTAAGTGAAGCCGACATGGATGTGGTGTTCAATACCGGCTCGCTGTTCGCCCCAGACCGTATGCCGCTGCGTGAAATCATCGCCCTGATCAGAGAGGTGTATGGCGGCAATGTTGGCACCGAGTACATGCACATCACCGACACCCGCGAGAAACGCTGGATCCAAAAACGGGTGGAAGGATACCGGGTAACGCCGGAACTCTCTGACGACGACCGCCGCTGGCTGTTAGGCCTGTTGACCGCGGCCGAAGGCCTGGAAAAGTACCTTCACACCCGCTATGTCGGCCAAAAACGCTTCTCGCTTGAGGGTGGGGACGCTTTCGTTCTGGTAATGGATGAGTTGATTCAGCGTGCCGGGGCAAATGGCGTAAAGGATGTGGTGATCGGCATGGCGCACCGCGGCCGCCTCAATCTGCTCACCAACATCATGGGTAAACCACCTTCGGAACTGTTTGACGAGTTTGAAGGGAAAAAAATTCCCGACAAGTTCAAAAGCTCCGGCGACGTCAAGTATCACATGGGCTTCTCCAGCGATATCGAAACTCCGGGCGGCTTTACCCATGTCGTGCTTGGCTTCAATCCATCCCACCTGGAGATCATCAGCCCGGTGGTCGAAGGCTCGGTAAGGGCGCGGCAGGATCGCCGGGGCGACCACACGCGCGACCATGTGATGCCGATTCTGGTGCATGGAGATTCCGCATTTTCCGGCCAGGGCGTGGTACTGGAGACGCTGCAGATGTCCCAGGCCCGAGGCTATGCGACCGGCGGTTCGATCCACGTAGTGATCAACAATCAGATCGGATTCACCACATCCAATCCGCTCGATACCCGCTCCACGTTATACTGCACCGACGTTGGAAAGATGGTTCAGACGCCCATCTTCCACGTCAACGGCGATGATCCGGAAGCGGTGATCTTTGTGACCAGAGTGGCGCTCGACTACCGCATGCGTTTTCACAAGGACGTCATCATCGATCTGGTCTGTTACCGCAGGCACGGCCATAACGAAGCCGACGAACCGGCAGTCACCCAACCCCAGATGTATCAGAAGATCCGGCGCATGCCGACCACCCGAAGCGTTTATGCTGACAGGCTGATATCCCAGGGAATCACCACGCCCGAACAGGTGCGCGACATGGTTGAGAACTATCGCACATCGCTGGAGCAGGGATCGGTGGTGGCGCGTCCCACGCTGGTCGATCTGGGCTACCCCTACCATACCAATTTTAAAACCTTCGAGAACGTTCATTGGGAGCAGCCGGCGGATACCAGGATAACGGAAGAGCGGCTGCGGCGGACCGCAAACAAGCTGCTTGAACTTCCGGAAGGGTTCGAGCCGCATCCCAGAATCGCGAAGATTCTCGCCGAGCGGCATAAAATGGCAACTGGCGATCAATTGGTCGACTGGGGCTTCGGCGAGACACTCGCCTATGCAACCCTGGTTCAAGAGGGCTATCCGGTCAGATTGTCCGGTCAGGATTGCGGACGCGGCACCTTTTTCCATCGCCATGCGGTACTGCACAATCAACTGGAGAACAGCACCTATACGCCGCTCGAACATCTGCACGAGTATCAGGCCGACTTCACCGTCATCGACTCTCTGCTGTCGGAGGAGGCGGTGCTGGGCTTCGAATACGGCTACTCGACCACGGACCTGAAGTCACTGACCATCTGGGAGGCGCAGTTCGGTGATTTCGCCAACGGCGCCCAAGTGGTGATTGACCAGTTCATCACCTCCGGCGGCGCCAAGTGGGGCATCTATTGCGGGCTGGTGATGTTTCTGCCGCACGGCTACGAGGGACAGGGTGCGGAGCACTCCTCGGCAAGACTGGAGCGCTATCTCCAGCTCTGCGCCGAACACAATATCCAGGTTTGCATGCCGACCACGCCGGCCCAGGTGTTTCATATGCTGCGCCGGCAGATGATCCGGCCGATGCGTAAACCGCTGGTGGTGATGACGCCGAAAAGCCTGCTCCGGCACCGGCTCGCCGTCTCTTCCATGAACGAGTTTACCGAGGGTAAATTCCAGCCGGTGATAGGCGAGATCGATGAAATTGATCCCTTGGCAGTCGAACACATCGTCGTCTGCTCCGGCAAGGTCTACTATGAGCTGCTCGAAGCACGGCGCGCACGCGCCTTGCACAATGTGGCGATTATCCGCATCGAACAGCTCTACCCCTTCCCGCGTGAGCAGTTCGACGCCGTCATAGATCAGTACACTCAGGTCAAACGCCTGATCTGGTGCCAGGAAGAGCCGCAAAATCAAGGTGCCTGGGACCAGATAAAGCATCGTTTTCACACCCAGTTCGAGAAAGGCAGACAGCTTTTCTACGTCGGCCGACCAACCTCTGCCGCGCCGGCAGTCGGTTACTATCCGGTGCACGTTAAGCAGCAGGAAACCTTGATCGACGAAGCACTGACCGGCCGTATCAATCCGTCAATGAACCGAAGGACCCCGTTAGAATGAGTATAAATGTTAATGTCCCTGCCCTTCCCGAATCTGTCGCCGATGCTACGGTGCTCGCCTGGCACAAGAGACCCGGGGATCGGGTCAAGCAGGATGAAAAACTGGTAGACCTGGAAACCGACAAAGTGGTCCTCGAAGTCCCATCCACGGTAGACGGGGTGGTTGGTCAGGTATCCGTTGCCGAGGGGGATACGGTGCTCGCCGGCGATCTGCTGTGTGTCATCGAATCCGGCAAAGGCGCGGCAGCCGCACAGCCGAAACCGGAGGCCGGCAAGGTTCCGGCAGGTTCTCCTCAGCCCAGCGAGGCAGAGAACGACGAGCCCGTACTCACACCCTCGGTGCGGCGGCTGATCAAGGAGATGAACATCGACTCGCGCAAGATCAAAGGCACCGGTAAGGATGGACGCATTCTGAAGACGGATGTCACTGCATATCTCGATTCGCTCGACAGCGGCGAAGCCAGGCAGGAACGATCGGTTACGACGGCAGCGCCGCGCGAGAGTGATATCGCGCAAAGCAACATGGTTGGTGAACGCCCCGAGCAGCGCGTTCCGATGACACGATTGCGTGCACGTATTGCCGAACGCCTGCTGGAGGCACAGCAGAACGCTGCAATCCTGACGACATTCAACGAAGTCAATCTGCAGGCGGTCAATGAACTGCGCGAGCGCTACCGGGAAAAATTCGAAAAAGAGCACGAAGTCCGTCTCGGTTTCATGTCGTTTTTTATCAAGGCTGCGGTTGAAGCACTGAAAACGTTTCCGCTGGTCAATGCATCCGTCGATGGCAAGGATATTGTCTACCACGGTTATTACGATATCGGCATCGCGGTCGGCTCACCGCGCGGACTGGTCGTGCCCATTTTAAGAGATGCGGACCAGTTGGGATTTGCCGAACTGGAAAAGGCGGTCCGAGAATTCGGCAGAAAGGCCAATGACGGAAGTCTGAGTTATGAGGATCTGACAGGGGGTACCTTCACCATCTCCAACGGCGGCGTCTATGGATCGATGCTCTCGACGCCGATTTTAAACCCGCCCCAGACCGCCATTCTGGGCATGCACAATATTCAGCAGCGGCCAGTCGTGGTAAATGGTGAGATCGTCATCAGACCTATGATGTACCTCGCGCTCTCCTACGACCATCGCATTATCGATGGCAAGGAGGCGGTCAGCTTCCTGGTAACCATCAAAAACATGCTGGAAGACCCAACCCGCCTGCTGCTGCAGATTTGACCTGTCATAGGTATTAGTATTATCTAAGCTTGGACCGGCATGAGGGGGCATCCATCTCCATCGGAGTCGGCTCAAATTGGATGCCCCATCTCCGGTCCTGTCAGGCGGGAAATAAATTTTCCACGCGCTGCTAATCTCTGCGGAGGCTGTCGAATATATACGCACACCCGCTCCCACCTGGGGAGCGGGGCAGTTGCGACACGCATCTGTGCTGATAGCCGTGAATAATTCTTAACTTACCAATGGAATGCCCAATGACCCTCATCAAACAAGACGATTTCATACAAAGTATTGCCGATGCGCTTCAATTTATCTCCTATTACCATCCGAACGATTTCGTTAAGGCAATGACGGAAGCATGGGAGGTCGAGAAGTCACCTGCGGCTAAAGATGCGATTGCCCAGATATTGGTCAACTCCCGCATGTGCGCCGAAGGACACCGGCCGATATGCCAAGACACCGGTATGGTGGTGGCTTTTGTCGATATCGGCATGCATCTGCAATGGCAGGCGGAGCTCAGCGTGGAAGAGATGGTAAACGAAGGGGTACGCCGAGCTTACAGTCATCCCGACAATGTGCTGCGCGCCTCCATGGTCGCTGACCCGGCAGGTGTGAGAAAGAACACCGGAGACAACACTCCGGCAGTGGTCCACACCCGTTCGGTAGCCGGAGATGGGCTTAGCGTTCGTATCGCCGCCAAGGGAGGCGGCTCTGAAAACAAGTCCAAATTTACCGTACTCAATCCCTCCACCAGTCTGGTGGACTGGGTGCTGGATGTCGTGCCCACCATGGGTGCGGGCTGGTGTCCCCCCGGAATGCTTGGCATCGGCATCGGCGGCTCTGGCGAAAAAGCGATGCTGTTGGCGAAAGAGGCGCTGATGGAGCACATCGACATCCACGAGCTCAGGGCACGAGGCGCGCAAACCACCGCAGAAAGGCTGCGCCTGGAGATCTTCGAGAAAGTTAACGCTTTGGGGATAGGTGCGCAAGGCTTGGGCGGATTGACCACGGTCCTGGATGTTAAAATCAACGATTTTCCCACGCATGCAGCTTCGCTCCCGGTGGCGATCATTCCCAATTGTGCGGCGACCCGACACGTGGAGTTTACGCTTGACGGCAGCGGACCCGCACAATTCACACCACCGAAACTGGAAAGTTGGCCCGATATCACCCTGGGCGACGGTGCCGGCGCCAGGCGTGTCAATCTCGACGGACTGACAAAAGCAGAGATCGCCACATGGCAGCCCGGAGAGCGCATACTTCTGTCAGGTAAGCTGCTTACCGGACGGGATGCCGCCCACAAGCGGATTCAGGACCTGCTGGCAAACGGTAAACCGCTGCCGGATGGCGTCGATTTCAACAACCGTTTCATCTACTATGTCGGCCCCGTGGACCCTGTCGGCAATGAAGTGGTCGGACCCGCAGGTCCCACGACATCAACCCGAATGGACAAGTTTACCGAAATGATGCTGGCCCAAACCGGCCTCATCGGCATGGTTGGCAAGGCGGAGAGAGGAGCAGCCGCGATTGAATCGATTAAAAATCACGGTGCCGTCTACCTGATGGCAGTGGGGGGCGCGGCGTATCTGGTATCGAAAGCCATCCGCTCAGCCAGGATCATCGCATTCGCAGACCTGGGCATGGAGGCGATCAGGGAGTTCGAGGTTGAAGATATGCCGGTAACTGTCGCTGTTGACAGCAAAGGCGAGTCGGTTCACCTGACAGGTCCAGCGGAGTGGCGTGTCAGGATCGGTGAGATAAAGCAACCAAAATAAATATTGACTTTAATTCCTAGGAATTATACGATTATTTTGTCGCCGCAAAAGGATGCAAAGGATTGCATTTCACGACAGGGATGTGAACCAAGGAAGGACTCCTTTTTACCGCACAAGAGGCGACAACCGAAAGCCCCTGCAACAAGGACGTTGCAGGGGCTTTTTTTAAGCGGAGCAAGCGCGTAGTCAGCATACGCCGCCGAAACGCTTACTTCGACTCGACTTCAATCTGCTGCAACTGGCAAGGGTTCATCAAGCAGATTCTCAGGTATGTTTATATTCTTCCTTATAAGCACTGACAAATCGGGATTGAATCGATAATATCTCGCAATAAATTGCATGAAATCAGCATCATCATCCGATTTAAAAATAAAACGCTGTGCAATCAGTGCAGGGAGATGTCGGCGAATCTGTTTTTGATAATCGCATTCCGGCAAGCTAAAAGAGACGTCATACAACTTAATCGTTTCGCACAAACGGTTTTTACCTTCAAGGATTGGCAAAGCGTAATAGCCTGGGTCAAGTCGTGTAATCGGATGGGTGCTATAAGAGAGCAGAACGCTATCCTCTTCAGGAACAAGGTTACGCATCATCTTTCTGGTCTTATTCACTAGACTTACATTTTCTATTGCAAACCGGCTTATCTGGTAAGTAATGAGTATGGCAGCCATGAGGGTAATGAGAGTCGATGCTATCCATAGGGGATCTTGTTGTTGACTGCCACCCTTCAACGGAGTCGTCGCCATAAATAAAGTTATCCAAACCACAAATGGAAATACGCCCTGGGCATAAAAGTATTTACCCATAAAGTAGATTGAGATCATAAAAACAAAGAGCAATACAACCGAATGAATGCCTTTAAAAGCGCTTGAATAGTCAGAATTGCGCAAGTAAAAGAAGCATAGTAGAAGTGAAATAACACCAAAGAAGAGTATTACCGGCAGACCTGCATACCACCCTACTCCAGTATTCTGTAGTAAAGCGCTGAATCTGATGTTAAACATCAACTCCTGCAGCGATTGATTAAAAGCGATGAGCAACAGGAAAAAACCTACTGCACTGCCCAAAAGGCCCCAAACTGCATGATTAATTAACCGAGATCGTGATACTGATATATGCGATGGGTACAGAAACAGGATTCCCGGTGCCAGAATCGCAAAGCGGGGAGATATCATCACAGATACCATCCCGAGCATACCTGCAACGGCAGAAAGTAGTCTGGCATTGACATCTATTGAAGTAAAAGAGGCGCGCCAGAGTAATACGCAATAGATGATGAATGGTGTTGCGAATGTCTCTGGTCGTATCACAATTAGGTTTTTTAAAAAGAATGACGACAGCATGAAAAAATATACCGGCATCATCAAGGAATTTATCTTGGCCTCACGAGACCGATATGCAATCAAATACAGTCCCAGAGCCGAAAGCAGGATGGCGAGCACAACATACACCCTGCCGAAAAAGAGGAGCCAGTCCTCTTTCACCCCAATTTGAAAGAGAGAGCCAAGCAAGTGCCAGGTGGCAGGCTGATGGTGCTCAAAAAAGTCTCTTATTGGCCACAAACCCTGCACCTGTATCAACCAGGCAATGTGCAGGTGCTCCGCCTCATCATTCGCATGGCCTTGTTGAAACAGGAGATATATAACCCAACACAAAACAATTGCCGCGGGTATTAGCTTGTCCTTGTGCTTCATCGAAATGCATCCCAATTTTTTCTAATTTAGTATTTCAGGTTATTTCTGGGAGGTTATTGGTAGCAGACAATAATGTGCTTATGCCACAACGATACTTAAATAGTATTATTTAGTTTCCCGCTAAACCTCGAAAACTACGCTGCACCAGAAAAGATCTGTTGCTGCCTGACACTATTTTGTCACTACTCCAGCAAGTCACGGAGTACCTGCAATTAAATGAATATAAGACTGTCAGAGAGGATAACCATATACTCGGCAGCTAAATCTGCAACTGAAGCTAACGTGATCTCTAAGTGGAAAAATCGCAGTACTGAGTGGGAACTTCACACTCATCCATACCCAACATACAATATTTAGGATGTATCGGCAGAGTTGAGTTTATCCCACGAAATCAGTACCAACACTTCCAACAAACTTGTGCTGCTTGAAAGCAAAACGGCTTGGAGATTACTCTCCAAGCCGTTTTATTTGGTAGCGGGGGAAGGATTTGAACCTCCGACCTTCGGGTTATGAGCCCGACGAGCTGCCAGACTGCTCCACCCCGCAGCTGAGGGGCGAATATTACAGTTGGGAGTCGCTTTTCGCAAGTACTTTCAAAATATTCCGCCCTTTTTTTACTATCCTTATCACTTCTTTATACGGAGCCGACCGCAGCGGCACAGATTGAAAGTATCGCCGCTGGAAACATACCTAATGCCAACATCATCAGCCCGTTTACTGAGAGCGCGATACGGGTATCCAAGCCAGCCGTTAACGGTGTATCGTCAGTTGGTTTGTCGAAATACATGAGCTTGACGATGCGCAGATAGTAGTAAACACCGATGATAGAAAAGAAGACACCAACCAGTGCCAACCAAGTCATGTCAATACTGACAACCGCTTCAAGCACAAACATCTTGGCGAAAAAACCAACCGTCGGAGGAACGCCCGCCATTGAGAACATAAGCAGCAGCATCATGGCCGCGAACCAGGGACTACGATCATGCAGCCCCTTGTAGTCATCCAGGTTTTCCGCTTCGAACCCGCGGCGGCTGAGCAGCAGCACGATACCAAAACCGCCGAGTGCCATGATTGCGTAGACGATACTGTAGAACATGGCCGCCGTATAACCCTTGCTGGTTCCGGCCAATATTCCCAGCAGAATAAAGCCTACATGTGAAATAGTCGAGTAAGCGAGCATTCGCTTGATGTTAGTCTGCGCAATAGCGATAACATTACCCAGTGCCATTGAAAGCACTGCGAGAATAACCAGCATTCCCTGCCAATCTGCGTGCAGCGGTTCGAGTCCATCCACCAACAGGCGCATAGCGAGCGCAAATGCAGCTATCTTGGGAGTGCTGCCGATAAACAGCGTCACCGCAGTCGGCGCCCCGTGATAGACATCCGGTACCCACATGTGCAGCGGTACGGCACCGAATTTGAATGCGAGCCCGATCACCACGAACACCAATCCGAACACCAGCACCATATTATCCATACCGGTTTCTGCCACCGCTTTGGCCACCTGCGGAAACTCGATCGAACCGGTTGCGCCATAGATCATGGAGATGCCGTACAGCAACATACCGGAAGCCAATGCCCCGAGCACAAAGTACTTCATTGCGGCTTCCGAGCCGGCCTTAGAGTCACGATCGAAAGCCACCAGGGCATAGAGTGAGAGTGCCAACAGTTCAAGTCCCAAATAGACGGTGAGAAAACTGTTGGCCGATACCATCACGGTCATACCGAGCACTGCGAACAGACCAAGCACGTAGAATTCGCCCTTGAACAGATTGCGATCCAGCAGGTAATCCTTCGAGTAGAGAAAGGCGCCGGCGCTGATCAGATAAATGGCAACTTTTAACACGTCGCCCATGGGATCGCGAATGACACTGCCGTAAAAAATCACCTCGGCTTCTGCGCCTGATGTCAGATAGACGATACAGACCGACAGCAACAGGCTGATCTGAACCAAACCATAACTAATGACCCGCTGCTCCTCTTTGAGAAAAAGATCCACCACCAGAATCACACAAGTCATGGTGAGGAGGAAGAGTTCCGGCAGGACCGGTATCAGGCTTGGCATCTCAAATTGCATGGATACTTATCTCGTTACGGGCCGTATCAGAGTTTTGACACGGCGATGTGCTTCAACAGGTTGGCGATCGAGGCATCCATCACCTCCACCAGAGGTCCGGGCCAGAGACCAAGCATCAGGACCGCCAGTGCCAGGGAGCCAAGTATCAGCAACTCACGGCTGCTTATATCCTGCAATGCAGCAACATTGTCGTTGGCGACCTCTCCAAACACCACGCGCTTCACCATCCAAAGGGTATATGCAGCGCCTATGATAAGCGTGGTAGCGGCCAGAAATGCATACCAGAAATCTGCACGGAAGCTTGCCAGGATGACCATGAACTCACCGACAAAACCGGAGGTGCCGGGCAGCCCCGCGTTGGCCATCGCGAAGAACACCATAAAGCCGCCAAATATTGGCATGGTATTGACGACACCGCCATAGGCTGAGATCTCTCGGCTATGCACCCGATCGTAGAGCACTCCGACGCAAAGAAACAGCGCTGCCGAGATAAAACCATGCGAAACCATCTGCACCATGCCGCCCTGAACCCCCAGCATGGCACCGGTTTCAGCGTTGGGATTGGCAGTAATGGTAAAGACGATGAAGAATCCTAACGTGACAAACCCCATATGAGCGATAGAGGAATAGGCGATCAGTTTTTTCATATCCTGCTGCACCAGCGCAACAAAGCCGATATAGACAACCGCAATTAGCGAGAGGCTGATGATCAGCCAGTCAAGCTGGTGGCTCGCGTCTGGTGAAATCGGCAGGCTGAAACGCAGAAAGCCGTAGCCGCCGATTTTCAGCATGATCGCGGCCAGAATGACCGACCCACCGGTAGGTGCCTCAACATGCGCATCCGGCAGCCAGGTATGCACCGGCCACATGGGTACCTTGACTGCGAATGCCAGTAGAAAAGCGATAAAGATCAGTATCTGTTCGCTCAGCCCAAGCTTGAGGTTGTGGAACATCAAAATATCGAAGGAACCGGACTGGAAGTACATGTAGATTAGCGCAACCAGCATGAATACTGAGCCGAAAAAGGTGTAGAGAAAAAACTTGATGGTCGCGTAGACCCGGTTCGGTCCTCCCCAGACGCCGATGATTAGGAACATCGGGATCAACATCGCCTCCCAGAACACATAGAACAGCATTGCATCCAGAGAGGCAAACACACCGACCATGACGCCTTCCATGATCAGAAATGCAGCCAGATAGCTCGCCGGTTTGTACTGGATAACCTCCCAGGCCGCAATGATCACAAATACCGTGATAAATGTGGTCAGGATGATCAGCGGCATCGAGATACCATCTATACCCAGGTAGTACTCAATATTGAACAGCGTGATCCATGGTGCCCGTTCGACAAACTGCATGTCGGCGGTAGCCGGGTCGAAACTGCTGTAGAGCGGCAGGCTCGCGATAAACGTCAACACCGAAATGATCAATGCAGTCCAGCGGGTGGCATTGGCCGACTTGTCACCGCTAGCGAGAACCAAAGCTCCACCGATAATAGGCAGCCAGATGGTCAAACTCAGAATGGGCCAATCTGCAAACATGCGTAGTTTCCTGCCTTGTCAAGCAATCACGAACCAGGTCAGCAATAACAGCAGACCCAGAATCATGGCAATGGCGTAGTGAAAAAGATAACCGGTCTGAATAGTCCTTGCCCAATCCGCAATCCGGCCGACGGTGCGTGCAGAACCATTGATAATTACAGTGTCGATGATGAAACGGTCGCCTTTTGACCAGAGCGCATTACCGAGCCCCCTGCTGCCGCCAGCGAAAAGGAACTGGTACGCTTCATCGAACCAGTATTTCTTGTCCAGTGCACGATAGAGCGGTGCGAGGCGCGCCTTGATCATCTCGGCAACATCGGGCTTTTTCGTATAGATAAACCAGGCGACGATCAGCCCGGCCAGTGCCAGATAGAGCGCCGGTCCCATGAAACCGTGGGCGATCATCGAGTTCGGCCCATGGATGCCCTTCCCCAACTCGGCCAAAGTGTCGTGTTGCGGCAGCACGAACAGTACATTATTGAACCAATCCCCAAACAGCATCGTCTCCATGGTCAGATAGCCGATGCCGACCGATGGAATAGCGAGCAGCACCAACGGTACGGTGACCACTTTGGGCGACTCTTTCAGGTGGTGTTTGGCGTGGCTGTCGCGTGGTCCCTCGCCATGGAAAACCAGGAAGAACATGCGAAAGCTGTAGAGTGCGGTAATAAATACTCCAATGAGCACCACGGCATAGGCATAGCCGGAGCCCGCTATATGGGAGTGATGCACCGCTTCGATGATGGCGTCTTTTGAAAAGAAGCCGGAAAATCCGGGGAATCCGATCAATGCCAACGAACCGATCAGCGACGTCCAGTAAGTCCAGGGCATATATTTGCGGATGCCACCCATGTTGCGGATATCCTGGTCATGATGCATGCCGATAATGACCGAACCGGCGGCAAGAAACAGCAGTGCTTTGAAGAAGGCATGCGTCATCAGGTGGAAGATACCGGCGGCGTAGGCAGAGACACCTAGCGCTACCATCATGTAACCCAGCTGTGACAAGGTGGAGTAGGCGACTACCCGTTTGATGTCGTTCTGGACAATACCGATCAGACCGGTGAAGAAGGCGGTAGTGGCGCCGATCACCAGCACGAAACTGAGCGCAGTCTCGGAGAACTCATAGATCGGCGACATCCGGGCCACCATAAACACGCCCGCGGTCACCATGGTGGCAGCATGAATCAACGCGGAGATCGGAGTCGGGCCTTCCATTGAGTCGGGCAGCCACACATGCAGCGGTACCTGGGCCGACTTGCCCATGGCACCGATAAACAACAGAATGCCGATAACCGAAATCAGCGACCAGTTAGTATCGCCAAAGATCTGAATCTGGGTATCAGCAAGGCCCGGAATCCTGGCGAACACATCGGCATAATCCAGGCTGTTGGTGTAAAGCGCAATGGCTGCGATACCGAGCAGAAAGCCGAAATCGCCCACCCGGTTGACCAGGAACGCCTTGAGATTGGCGAAAATAGCAGTGGGCCGGACCGACCAGAATCCGATCAACAGATAGGAGACCAGACCGACCGCTTCCCAGCCGAAAAAGAGCTGGAGGAAGTTGTTGGACATCACCAGCATCAACATGGAGAAGGTGAACAGCGAGATATAGCTGAAAAAACGCTGGTAGCTGTTGGCTCCTGCAAGGCTGCCGCCGGGCCAGTTCTCCTCGTCATGCGCCATGTAACCGATGGTGTAGATGTGGATGCAGAAGGAGACGAAGGTGACCACGGTCATCATCACTGCAGTGAGCCGGTCGACCAGGAACCCGACCTCCATATTGAGTCCGTCGCTGACCATCCAGGTATAGACGGTGCCGTTGAACAGCTCCCGGCTGCCCGAAACAAACCCGCTCAGCACGTAGATCGAGAGCAGCGCCGAGATGCCGACACCGCTGCTAGTCACCCAGTGCGCCCCGGCGCGGCCGATTTTTGCACCCCAGAAGCCGGCCACGATGGCCCCCAGCAGAGGTGCCAGCACAATGATCAGATAAAATGTTTCCATGCTTAACCTTTGAGCGTGTCGAGGTCTTCGACGTTGATAGTACGCCGGTTGCGAAACAGTACCACCAGGATAGCCAGGCCGATCGCCGCCTCAGCCGCCGCCACGGTGAGAATAAAGAACACAAACACCTGCCCCACCGTGTCGCCGTGAAAATGGGAGAAGGCCACAAAATTGATATTCACGGCCAACAGCATAAGCTCGATACACATCAGCAAAATGATGACGTTCTTTCGGTTCAGGAATATCCCCGCCACGCTGAGCGAAAAGAGGATTGCACCGAGCATCAGAAAATCGGTCAACGCAAGCATCTCAATCCTCCGCATCCATCTTGAGTACGGTAATTCGGTCCTCGCCCTTCTTCACGCGCACCTGCTTGGAAGGATCCTGATATTTGGATTCGGGACGCTTGCGCATGGTCAGACCGATGGCGGCAATAATTGCCACCAGCAGTATGACCGCGGCGACTTCAAATGGGTACATATACTCGGTGTAGAGTATGTTGCCCAGGGAAGCGGTGTTGTTGTAGTCAGCGGGCAGCGGCAACGGTGCCGCAAACTGATCCAGGCTAAAACTGCCCGAACCGATCACCAGAAATATCTCGATGACCATCGCTATCGCGATCAAAATCGCCAGCGGTAGGTTCTTGACAAAGCCGGCACGCATGGTGGCGATATCGATATCGAGCATCATCACCACGAACAGGAAAAGCACCATAACCGCGCCGACATAGACCAGTACCAGAACGATGGCGAGAAACTCCGCCTCCGCGAGCAGCCAGATAGCGGCACTGGTAAAAAACGCCAAAACCAGAAAGAGCGCCGAATGCACAGGGTTTTTTCGGGTTATAACCATGGTCGCTGCGAACACGAGAATGGCAGCAAACACGTAAAAGACAAACAGTTCGAATGTCATCAGATCATCCAGTTAAAATCAGATTTCCCGTTATGCACCGCGTTGCTCAACGGTACTGCGACTGCGCCGCAATATCGGCTGCAAGTTGTTGTTCAAATTTGTCGCCCATGGCAAGCAGCTTCTCCTTGGTCATGATGGCGTCCTCTCGATTCTCGAAGTGGTACTCGTAGAGGCGGGTCTCCACAATTGCGTCAACCGGGCAGGACTCCTGGCAATAGCCGCAGAAAATGCACTTGAACAGGTCGATGTCATAGCGCGTCGTTCGCCGCGAACCATCCGCGCGCGGCTCCGCCTCGATGGTAATCGCAAGTGCCGGGCAGGTCGCTTCGCATAGTTTGCAGGCGATGCAGCGCTCTTCGCCGCTGGCATATCTGCGTTGCGCATGCAGTCCGCGAAAGCGCGGAGATATCGGGGCTTTCTCCTCCGGATACTGCACAGTAAACTTCTTTTTGAATAGGTAACGGCCGGTCAACGCCAAGCCGCGCATCAGCTCCAGCAGGAACAGACTCTTGATGTAGTCACGCAGTACGTTCATCTGTCACTCCGCCTCAATCAAACCACCAGGGCATTTCGAACACCACGGCAAGACCCACCACCATGATCCAGACGATGGTGATGGGAATAAACACCTTCCAGCCGAGGCGCATGATCTGATCGTAGCGATAGCGTGGAAAGGTAGCGCGCAGCCAGAGGAAAAAGAAACCGACAAATGCGGTCTTGATAAACAACCATACAATACCCGGCACCCAGTCGAACATCGGACCCAACAAGGGCCAGCCGTTGAATGGCGACAGCCAGCCACCGAGGAAAAGCAGTGAGGTCAGCGCCGATATCAGAATCATGTTGGCGTATTCGCCAAGAAAGAATACGGCAAAGGGCATGCCTGAATACTCAACATGGAACCCGGCCACGATTTCGGATTCACCCTCCGCGACATCGAACGGAGCACGGTTGGTCTCGGCGACACCGGATACGAAATAGATCAGAAAAAGCGGAAACAGCGGCAGCCAGAACCAGTTGAACAGCCCTCCTTCCCCTTCCTGGGCACGCACAATCTCTCCGAGATTGAGGCTGCCAGCGGCAACCAGCACGCCCACCAGGGCGAAGCCCATGGCGATTTCGTAGGAGACGATCTGCGCAGCCGAGCGCATCGCTCCCAGGAATGCATATTTGGAATTAGACGCCCAACCGGAGATGATGACACCGTAGACCCCGACCGAAGTAAGCGCAATCAGATAGAGCAGCCCGGCGTTGATATTGGAGAGCACCAGTCCGTCACCGAAGGGAAAGACTGCCCAGGCTGCAAGTGCGGGTCCCAGCGTTAATACCGGGGCGATCAGGAACAGGGTCTTGTTGGCGCCGCTGGGGATAATGATCTCCTTAAACATCAGTTTGACCGCATCGGCAATCGGTTGCAGCCATCCTTTCGGACCAACCCGGTTGGGACCGATACGCACCTGCATATAGCCGATGATCTTGCGTTCGGCGTAAGTGAAATAGGCTACGCACAACATTAAGGGGGCGACAATGATCACGATCTTGATCAGAATCTGAACAACGACCAGATTCTCACCCAACCACTCCCAGAGGCTCATCAGTAAATCCATCGGTTACGCCTTCTCCAGGGTTACGTCGCCAATCTGTCCGCCGAGCGTATCTGTTCCAACCAGGCCGGCCGGAATTCTGACGCACCCATCGGGCACTGTAGGGTCGATTACCACCCGCAGTTTGGCGCTATTCTTATCTTGTTTCACGACAACTTTGTCGCCATCGGCCAAGCCGGCCATTGCTGCTTCCCTGGCATTGATTCTGCTGCTTGCCTCGATTGCATCCCGTGTCTTCTGCAGCGAAGCTGCACGACGCACCAGCGGGTCCAGTGCATAGATAGGGACATCACCGATCCGGGTCAGTCCGACCCCTGCCAGCAGCCGTTCGTATGCAACACCGCCATCGGCACTGTTGTCCGGTTTTCGATCCCCCGCAACCTGGCGCGCTTCGGCCAGAATTTCCTCCGAACTGACTTGGTCAAAGCCGGGGAGATCCAGCAGATTACCGAGCACGCGCAGCACTTTCCACGCCGGCCGGGACTCGCCTGCAGGTGCCACCGCACCAGAGAAAGACTGCCACTCTCCTTGTGCGTTGACATAAGTTCCGGAAGTCTCCGCAAAAGCGGCGATCGGCAATATCACATCCGCCACCTGTTCCAGACTTTGGGATCGGAAAGCGCTGAGCGCCGCCACAAACTCAGCCTGACCCAGCGTCTCCATTGCCCGTGCCGGATTCCAGCAATCAAACCCAGGCTCCACACCCATCAGCAGATAACCTTTGTGCGGGTTGCTGAGCATCTCCTGTGCGTTGCTTCCATCGTTGCCGGGGAGTGCGCCGGCCAGCCTGCCACCGACACTGTTCGCCGCTTCCGGGAGATATCCCAGCAGTGATCCGCTATTTCCGGCGATAATACGCGCCAGCCCCTGAATCAGCGCATAGTCCGGGTGGGCAACCGCAATATTGCCGAGTAAAACGGTCGCCCGTTCAGCGGTGCGCAACTGTTCGGCAAGCCGATGATGAACATCGCTCACTTCCGCGCTGTCGATCAAGCCACCATAACCTCCGAGTGCCTTGGCCACTGCAGCAAGATCGGAAATCATACCCGCCGGGGAGTTCACCAGCTGGGTCGCGTGGTAGTTCAGCTCCAGCTCCAGTGGATTGATGAAACTAATTTGCGCGCCCGTCAGCGCAGCTTTGCGCAAGCGGTGACCCAGAATCGGTTGTTCTTTACGGATATTGGATCCGATCAGCAGCGCTGCATTCAACTCATCCAGCTGCGCAATGGTTTGGCCCAACCAGGGATAAGCGGGTTCCTCTGCACGAAAATCACTTTGGCGCAGTCTGAAATCGATATTCTCGCTGCCCAGCCCGCGCATCAGCTTCTGCGCCAGATAAAACTCTTCCAGCGTTGCACCTGGGGAGAGCAGCGCGCCAAGTCGGTTGCCGCTGGTGCCTCGGGCTCTCTTCAAACCCTGGGCAACCGCCTCCAGTGCTTCCTGCCAGTCCGTTTCGACCCAATTGCCGCTCTTCTTGACCAACGGTCTGGTAAGGCGGTCCGCGCTATACAACCCCTCGTAACTGAATCTGTCACGATCCGATATCCAGCATTCATTGACCGCCTCGTTGTCCCTTGGATGAACCCGCATCACCTGGTTTCGGCGAACGTGCAGATTCAGACTGGAGCCCACCGAATCGTGGGGAGCGATACTTTTGCGCTGCACCAGCTCCCAAGCTCTGGCGCTGTAGAGAAATGGCTTGGAGGTAAGGGAGCCAACCGGACATATATCGATGATATTGCCCGAAAGTTCCGAGTCGACGCTCTTCTCAATGTAGGTTCCGATCTCCATATGCTCGCCGCGGCCGGTCGCTCCAAGCTCACGTATGCCGGCGATTTCCGCGCCGAAACGGACACAACGGGTACAGTGGATACAGCGGGTGAAGTCGGTGGCAATCAGCGGTCCAATGTCGCGGTCCGGCACCACCCGTTTTCCCTCCACGAAGCGGGAAGCATCGTTGCCATATCCCAGTGCGATATCCTGTAGTTCACATTCACCGCCCTGGTCGCAGATTGGGCAGTCCAGCGGATGGTTAATGAGGAGAAACTCCATGGTTCCCTTCTGCGCAGCGAGCGCCAACGGAGAGCGGGTATAGACCTGCATACCTTCGTTGACCGGCGTTGCGCAAGCGGGCAGCGGCTTAGGTACTTTGGCTACTTCCACCAGGCACATACGGCAGTTTGCAGCGATCGAGAGCTTCTTGTGGTAACAAAAACGGGGAATGTTGATGCCTGCCGCATCGGTCACTTCGATTAATAAGGTGCCAGCCTTCGCTTTCAGCTCCCGGCCGTCAACTTGGATTGTTACCATCTGGTCATCGGACATTGATGTTGTTCTCTAAAACCAGTTTCAACCTGTGTGGCAGGCAAACCAATTAGTTAACGCGTGGACCGGAAATTCGCTGCCGACCCAACCTAACGCATCATGCAGCGGGTCAACTGACCAGGCAGCGTTTGTGCGTTATATGATATTCAAACTCTTCGCGGAAATGCTTCAACATACCCTGCACCGGCATGGCTGCGGCATCCCCTAGTGCACAGATAGTCCGTCCGGCAATCTTGGTAGTCATGTCATCCAGCAGCGCCAGATCTTCAGGCCTGCCGTGACCGGTCTCTATGCGATGCACCACACGATAGAGCCATCCGGTTCCCTCCCGGCAGGGCGTACACTGACCGCACGACTCCTCGTAATAGAAATAGGACATGCGTTCAAGCACCTTCACCATGCAGTTGCGGTCATCCAACACAATGACAGCCCCGGAACCCAGCATGGAGCCTGCTTTCGCTATGGCATCGTAATCCATTGTCAGCTGCATCATCTGCTCGCCCGGAATAATCGGAGCCGAAGAGCCGCCGGGAATAACCGCCTTGATCTTGCTTCCGTTCTTCATGCCGCCGGCCATTTCGAGCAGCTCCGCAAAGGGTGTTCCAAGGGGAATTTCGAATACACCGGGATTTTTAATGTTGCCGGATATGGAGAAGAGTTTGGAGCCGCCGCTGTTCTCCACTCCCAACTCTTTAAACCACTGACCGCCCTTCTCCATAATCACCGGGATCGAGGCTAGAGACTCGGTGTTGTTGATGATGGTGGGCTGACCGTAGAGGCCAAAGTGTGCCGGAAACGGCGGCTTGTAGCGCGGCTGCCCCTTCTTGCCTTCGATCGATTCCAGCAGTGCCGTCTCCTCGCCGCATATGTAAGCGCCTGCACCTAGGTGAGAATGCAATTCAAAATCGAAGCCCGAGCCCATCAGATCCCTGCCCAGAAATCCGGCTGCACGCGCCTCTTCCAGCGCAGCTTCAAAACGTTCGTACGGCTCCCAGAACTCGCCGCGAATATAGTTATACCCACGGGTGGCACCGATGGCGTATCCGGCAATCACCATCCCCTCAATCAACTGATGCGGGTTGTAGCGAAGCACATCCCGGTCCTTGAATGTTCCTGGCTCGCCCTCATCCGAGTTGCATACCACATACTTCTGACCCGGCGCATTGCGCGCAATGAAGCTCCACTTAAGACCGGTGGGAAAACCCGCGCCGCCGCGGCCACGCAAACCGGATGCCTTGACTTCGTTGATAATCGACTCAGGAGGCGTTTTCTCCCGAAGAATCCTGGTCAGTACCTCATAGCCACCGCGGCTGCGGTACTGTTCCAGCAGCCAGGGCCTGTCCTGATCCATATTCCGGAAACAGACTTCATTTGCCATGACTTTTACTCCAATCCTGCCAGAATCGAATCGATCAGTTCGGGGGTCAGATTCTCGTAGTACTTGTTTCCGATCTGGAACATAGGCGCCCCGCCACAGGCCCCCAGACACTCCACTTCCTTCAGCGTGTATCTGCCGTCTGCACTGGACTGACCCAGCTTCGCCCCAAGCTTCTTTTCGAGATACTCGACGATCTGGTCGGAACCGTTGATCATGCAGGAGACGTTGGTGCAGACACAGATTTTGTGCTTACCGACCGGTTTGAGCTCGTACATGGAGTAGAACGAGGCGACTTCGTAAACAGCTATCGGAGCCATATCAAGATATGCGGCAACCTTATCCATCAAATCCGTGGTCAGATAGCCGCCATTTTCTTCCTGTACCAGCATCAGCGCGGCCATGACCGCGGACTGGCGCCACTCCTGGGGATACTTAGCGATCCACTTGTCGATCTCAGCGCGCAGTTCGGGACTGAAAAGAGACTCTTTGTTCACCGAAGGCTTGGCTACGCTCATCGGTACATTCTTGAAACCCATCAGCGATCGACCTCCCCAAAGACGATATCCATGGTGCCTATCACAGCAACAACGTCGGCCAGCATATGCCCCTTGACCATCTCATCCATAGCAGACAAATGGGCAAAACCAGGAGCACGAATCTTCATCCGGTAAGGCTTGTTGGCGCCGTCGGAAATGATGTAGCAGCCAAACTCGCCCTTGGGCGCCTCTACTGCCGCATAGACCTCACCGGGCGGTGTACAGTAACCCTCGGTGAACAGCTTGAAATGGTGAATCAGTCCCTCCATTCCCTCTTTCATATCGACCCTGTTGGGTGGAGCAACCTTGTGGTCAGAGACAATAACAGGGCCCGGGTGTCGCTTCAGCCAGTCGACGCATTGCCGGATGATTCGATTGGATTGACGCATCTCTTCTATGCGCACCAGATAGCGGTCGTAGCAGTCACCGTTATGGCCGATGGGGATATCAAAATCCATCTTGCGGTACGCCGCGTATGGCTGTTTCTTGCGCAGATCCCAGGCGATGCCCGAACCGCGCAGCATCGCTCCACTGAAGCCCAGCTGCAACGCCCGCTCGGGGGAGACCACACCTATCCCCACGGTACGCTGCTTCCAGATCCGGTTGTCCGTCAACAGGGTTTCGTACTCATCGACCAGGCCGGGGAAGCGATTGGTGAAATCTTCTATGAAATCGAGCAGCGAGCCCTGTCGGACTTCGTTCTTTTTGGCGATCTCCGCATCGCTGCGGAATTTATTGTTCTCATACTTGGGCATATCGTCCGGCAAGTCGCGGTAGACGCCGCCCACCCGGTAATATGCGGCATGCATGCGCGCGCCGGAGACCGCCTCGTAGCAGTCGAGCAGATCCTCACGCTCGCGGAACGTATACAGAAACATGGTCATCGCGCCCACGTCCAAGGCGTGAGTGCCAAGCCACATCAAGTGATTCAGCAACCGGGTGATCTCATCGTACATGGTGCGGATGTAGAGCGCGCGCTCGGGCACCTCCACACCCAGCAGTTTTTCTACCGCCATGACATAGCCATGTTCGTTGCACATCATCGAGACGTAGTCGAACCGGTCCATGTAGGGGATGCTGTGATTGTACGGCTTGGATTCCGCCAGCTTCTCCGTTGCCCTGTGCAGCAGCCCGATGTGCGGATCGGCGCGTTCAATGACCTCGCCGTCCATCTCCAGTACCAGTCTCAGCACCCCATGGGCTGCCGGATGCTGTGGGCCGAAATTCAGGGTGTAGTTACGAATTTCAGGCATCTGCAGGGTCCTGCTGTTGGTTGACTTCGTCCAGGTAGCGGTTATCCGTCCGGATTACTTTGGGCACCAGTGTACGCGGCACAATACTCACGGGCTCATACACCACACGACCCTTCTCGTTGTCGTAGCGCATTTCGACATGGCCTTCGAGCGGAAAATCCTTGCGGAATGGGTGCCCGACAAACCCGTAATCGGTGAGAATTCGCCGCAGATCCTGGTGTCCGTAGAACAGAATGCCGAAGAGATCAAACGCCTCCCGTTCATACCAATCCGCGGAACGCCACACGCTGGTGACAGAATTGATAATTGGCTGTGCGCTGTCAGCAAACACCCGCAGGCGCAGGCGCAGGTTAAGCGAAACCGACAGCAGATGGTAGACAACGGCGTAACGGCGATCATTTTCCGGTGCACTATCTTCCGAGCCCTCAACACCACGCCCGAACCCGGTAAAAGAGGCCTCACCGGTTGTCCATTCAGACCGTCCGTAGTCGGAGTAATCCACCCCGCAGAGATCTATCAACTCCTCAAACCTGAAATCAGCGTCATCGCGCAGTCTGGTTGCAACATCGATGAGCTGATCCGCGGGAATTTCGACGCTAACCTCTCCCAGCGCGTACTTGACCGTACAGCCCTGCTTGGAAAAGGTCCGGGTCAGATTGTCTGCCAGTGACTGGTAGCGCCGGGCCGACCCGCTGTTTACTGATTCATTCATGGATTCTACCTGGCTATGGTACTGGTTCGGCGAATCTTCTCCTGCAACTGCAGGATACCGTAAAGCAGCGCCTCCGCTGTCGGGGGACAGCCGGGGACATAAATGTCCACCGGCACTACCCTGTCACAACCCCGCACAACGGAATATGAGTAGTGATAGTAGCCACCACCGTTGGCACAGGAGCCCATGGAGATCACCCAACGGGGCTCGGCCATCTGTTCGTAAACTTTCCTGAGTGCAGGCGCCATCTTATTGACCAGTGTTCCCGCCACCACCATCACGTCGGACTGCCGCGGACTCGGGCGGAAAATTATTCCAAATCGGTCAAGATCGTAGCGCGAAGCGCCTGCCTGCATCATTTCAACCGCACAGCAGGCAAGACCGAAAGTCATCGGCCAGAGTGAGCCCGTCCGTGCCCAGTTAATAAGCTTGTCAGCGGTAGTCGTAATGACCCCTTTTTCAAGGATGCCTTCTACTCCCATTCCAGCGCTCCTTTTTTCCACTCGTAGATAAAACCGATCACCAGAATCCCAAGAAAAAGGGCCATCGAAAGATAGCCGACCATACCTATCTTATCCAGCACTACTGCCCAGGGAAAAAGGAACGCGATCTCCAAGTCAAAAATGATAAAAAGAATCGCCACCAAGTAGAAACGGACATCGAATTTCATGCGCGAATCTTCAAACGCTTCGAATCCACACTCATAGGGGGAGAGTTTTTCACTGTTCGGACGCCGCGTACCCAGAACAAAACCGAGGGTTATCATCACTACACCCACAGCAATGCCAACGGCGACGAACACCAGGATTGGTAAATAATTTTCGAGCATATTTCCATAGCCCCCATTGCGGGAAGATTTGCTTATAGGATCAGCTTATCAAAACGGCAGAAATCTTATTGTAACAAAGGCCGGTCTGTCAATACGACATTTCTATTTAATATCTTAATTATCAATGCCTTATATATTATTTATTGATCAAGGAAAACGGTATCGAACATCAGTTGATACCGTTTTTAATCTGGTGCCGATGGCCGGATTTGAACCGGCACGGCTTACGCCACTACCCCCTCAAGATAGCGTGTCTACCAATTTCACCACATCGGCCGTAAAAGCGTTCGAAGTATACCTGATAAAAACAGACTAATCCGCCACTTTTGGAACTTCTTTTGTTTGGCCCTCGGCCGGTGGAACCGGGACCGGTATTTCAGGTACCGGAGAAGCAGCAGAATTCACACTCGCTTCCTGACCCGGTATTACCGGTACTTCATTGGCTTCAATTTTTGCTGGTGCCGGAACAACAGCTTGCGGGGCATCCATTAAACCCGTCTGCTCCGTCGTCTGCATGGCGTACCAGGCGAGCGTCAGACTGGTCACGAAAAACAGCGTTGCCAGAAGCGCCGTGGCCCGACTGAGAAAATTGGCCGCTCCTGTAGCGCCAAACACGGTACCTGAGGCGCCGGAACCAAAGGCCGCACCTGCATCCGCACCCTTCCCGTGCTGCATCAGCACCAACCCAATCAAGCCGAGGGCCAGAAACAGATGGAAAACCACCAATATAGTCTGCATTTCGCTCTTTGTTCCAGGTCAACTGCCCGAACCGCCCGCACAAGCGATCCCGCAGATCTCACTTAGCTAAAATAATCTGAATCTTATCTGCCGTTTGCGGCGGTACATATGCCGAGAAAATCCTCTGCCTGCAACGCAGCGCCGCCTATCAAACCGCCGTCAATATCCGTTTTGGCCATCAATTCCGCCGCATTGCCGGGCTTCATGCTGCCGCCGTAGAGAATACGCAAGCCCTCAGCAACCGCTGCATCCTGACCGGCAACCCGGGCACGCAAAAAAGCATGAACCTCCTGGGCCTGCTCCGGCGTCGCGGTCATTCCGGTTCCAATTGCCCAGACCGGCTCGTACGCGAGCACTCCGTCAGCCAATGCCGCAACACCCTCAAGCTCGATCACCGCATCCAACTGACGTGCAACAACCGCTTCGGTTACTCCCTGCTCGCGCTCGTCGAGAGTCTCCCCAACACAGAGGATCGGTATCAATCCGGCAGCCCTGGCGGCCGCATACTTCCTGGCTACGGTGACATCGCTTTCCAGGTGATACGCGCGCCGCTCTGAGTGGCCCACTATCACATACTTACAACCGAAATCGAGCAGCATCGAGGCGGCAATCTCTCCAGTGTAGGCACCGGATTCGTGGGTTGAGACATCCTGCCCGCCCCACGCAATGGGCGTGCCCCGTAACTGAGCCTGAACTTGGGGCAAGTAAATAGCTGGCGCACAGACCGCGACTTCTGCGACCTTGACGTCGCCGATACCACTCTTTACACCGCCCAAAAGCACCTCAATGCTCACGCGTGAGCCATTCATCTTCCAGTTCCCTGCTACGAGTGGTTGCCGCATTTCCATCTCCTTAAATTACCAACAAAAACAACCGGCAATACTACCGATAGGCGGATATAAAATCAATCCGAACCGAAAATCCCGAGTGCGGGATAACCTTATGTGAAATATCTGAACTGAGAGGGGCAGAGGTTAAGGGAGCCGAGGTAAAATCAGAGTTCCGAATTTCCCCTCTCTACCCGCAACCCTCATTCATGCGAGCTGTTCAACCACACTAGCCAGCTGCCGTGTCAATGCTTTGACCTGTTCACCGTCCCGGCCTTCGATCATCACCCGAATCAACGGCTCCGTACCGGAAGGACGAAGCAGCACACGTCCGGTCCCACCCAATTCCGCTTCGACTTCGCGCAGAGCCGCACACAGAGATTTGGATGCCATGATCTCGTCCGCACTGGTTTCTCGCAGTTTGACATTTTGCAGTAGCTGCGGATATTTGGTCATACCGCTGCGCAGCTCTTTCAGGCTCTTGCCGCTACGGTAAATCGCAGCCATAACCTGTAGCGCAGAAACAATACCGTCACCAGTTGTAGTCCGGTCGCGACAAATGATGTGACCCGAAGGCTCCCCTCCCAATAACCAGGCGTTCTCCTGCAATCGCGCCATAATGAAACGGTCACCGACATCGGTTCTTTCCAGCGCCAGCCCAATACGCTGGAGCGCATGCTCCAGTCCCAGATTGGTCATTTTTGTTCCGACAACGCCCCCCTCCATAGTGCCGTCCTC
Source organism: Chromatiaceae bacterium (assembly GCA_024235255.1). Lineage (GTDB taxonomy): Bacteria > Pseudomonadota > Gammaproteobacteria > Chromatiales > Chromatiaceae > HKST-UBA178. The sequence goes on along the minus strand of JACKMT010000003.1, from coordinate 620,365 downwards.
GATCCGGGAGCAGGCGATGATGTAAAGAATATCGTCGCCATCCAGCACTGAACCATCCGCGTCAACCATCATCAGCCGGTCTCCGTCGCCGTCGAGCGCGACACCCAGATCCGCCTGCTCATCGATCACTGCCCGCTGCAGCGCCTCGATATGAGTAGACCCCACCCCCGCATTGATGTTGAGACCGTTTGGTTTGGCGCCGATGGCAACGACCTCCGCGCCAAGCTCTTCAAATACATGCGGTGCGATGTGATAGGTAGCGCCGTTGGCACAATCGACCACCACTTTCATACCGCGAAAGTGCATCTCCCAGTGAATGGTGCGCTTGCAGAACTCGATATAGCGACCGGCCGCATCATCGACCCGGTACGCTTTTCCCAGCTTATCCGAGGAGACAGTGACCAGCGGTTTGTCGATCTCCTGTTCGATGGCGAATTCCAGATCATCGCTCAGTTTATTTCCGGCGCCGGAGAAGAATTTGATACCGTTATCGTAGTGCGGGTTGTGCGAAGCGCTTATCACAATTCCCGCCTGCGCATGGAGGGTACGGGCAAGGTAAGCGATGCCCGGCGTCGGCATTGGTCCCAGCAGGTGAATATCCACGCCGGCCGCAACCAGTCCGGCTTCCAGTGCTGACTCCAACAGGTAGCCCGAAATACGTGTGTCTTTGCCGATGACCACTTTACTGCCCGGCTCCTTGCCGAGAACCCGCCCAGCGGCCCATCCCAGCTGCAGCATGAAACCGGGCGTAATCTGCCCCTCTCCGACCCGGCCGCGAATGCCATCCGTTCCAAAATATTTGCGATCCACTGTATACACCTTATTTTTGCTGTGAGACTTAGCCGAAGTGTGTTGATGGTATGGTTTATTTTACTGCTTGAGTTGCCGCAACCACCCTGATTGCATCTACTGTCGGAGCAACATCGTGCACCCGCACGATAGCCGCACCCCGCTCCAGCGCCATCACGGCCGCAGCCAGGCTGCCGAACAATCGTCCGTCAACGGGTCTTTCATCGAGAATTTTGCCAATCATTGATTTACGTGAAATACCGATAAGCAGTGGCAGTCCGATATCGGCAATCGCACGCAGATTCTTAAGCAGAGCAAGATTGTGATCCAGGCTTTTTCCAAATCCAAATCCCGGATCCAGCAGCAATTTTTCTCTAGAAATACCCGTTTCCTCGCAGGCTCGGACGCGCTCTTCCAAAAATACCCTGACCTCTGCCACCACATTCCCGTACACCGGTTGCTGCTGCATAAACCTGGGTTCGCCCAACATGTGCATCAGGCAAACCGGCACAGAGAGATCTCTGGCGGCCTGCAGCGCTCCGGGTAGACGCAACGCCATGACGTCGTTAATAAGCCCGGCGCCAGCGGCAACCGACTCACGCATCACCTGGGGTTTACTGGTGTCGACAGAGATAGGAATTGGAATTTCGGCAGCGATCTTCTCGATCACGGGTACAACCCTGTCAAGCTCCTGCTGCAGTGGGACGCTTTGTGCCCCAGGCCGGGTGGATTCACCGCCTACATCGATGATATCCGCACCCTCCGCCACCATCTCCCGCGCCCGACAGACTGCCTTGTCCAGCGAAAAATGGGTACCACCGTCGGAAAAAGAGTCGGGTGTCACATTGAGAATACCCATGACCCCTGGCCGGGAAAGCTCTAGCGACTTTCCCGCACAATCGATCCTGATCACGTCACTCAGTGCTGACCGGCGGGATCGCCAATCGAACTCTTGGAATCAGCGTCATCTCCAACTTCTTTGCTGGATGTGACACCGGCACCCAAACCGGACTTGGGCTCCGAATCGTCCGACCAGTCCTTTGGCGGCTGAGGTTTCTTGCCCGCCATGATGTCGTCTATCTGACCGCTGTCGATGGTTTCGTACTTCATCAACGCTTCCGCCATCAGATAGAGTATATCCTTGTGTTCGGTCAGAATCTTTTCCGCTCGCTTGTAATTGGTCTCAATGAAGGAGCGGATCTCTTCATCGATGGTATGGGCGGTTTCATCTGAGACATTTTTGTGCTGCGTCACCGAGCGGCCCAAAAACACCTCCTCCTCCTCTTCGCCGTAAGTGAGCGGTCCGAGTTTGTCGGAGAGCCCCCACTTAGTGACCATGCCACGCGCGATGTCGGTAGCACGCTTGATATCGTTCTGGGCACCGGTGGTAACCCGCTCTTTACCGAACACAAGCTCTTCAGCGATACGGCCGCCAAACAGGCTGGATATCTGACTCTGCAGCCGCTCCTTGCTGGCGCTGTAGCGGTCCTCTTCCGGGAGAAACATGGTGACACCCAGCGCCCTGCCCCGGGGAATGATGCTGACTTTGTAAACCGGGTCGTGGGAAGGAACCAGTCGACCGACAATCGCATGACCTGCCTCATGAAAAGCCGTCAGCCGTTTCTCGTTCTCGCTCATGACCATGGAACGGCGCTCCGCTCCCATCATGATCTTGTCTTTGGCTTTCTCCATGTCCTGCATCTCTACCTGGCGCTTGTTGGCACGTGCTGCGAACAGCGCCGCCTCGTTCACGAGATTGGCCAAATCAGCGCCGGAGAATCCGGGCGTGCCGCGGGCAATCAACGCCGGCGCCACATCCTCGGAGAAAGCTACCTTGCGGAGGTGGACTTTGAGTATCTGTTCACGCCCCCTCACATCGGGTAATGGCACCACCACTTGCCGGTCGAAGCGTCCCGGACGCAGCAGTGCGGGATCCAGTACATCAGGCCGGTTGGTGGCTGCGATAACGATCACCCCTTCGTTGCCCTCGAATCCATCCATTTCAACCAGCAGTTGGTTGAGTGTCTGTTCACGTTCGTCATGGCCGCCGCCCAGACCCGCACCTCTATGGCGTCCGACTGCATCGATCTCGTCGATAAAAATGATGCAGGGCGCATGCTTCTTCGCCTGCTCAAACATGTCGCGGACACGGGAGGCGCCGACGCCGACAAACATCTCGACAAAGTCGGAACCCGATATGGTGAAGAAGGGGACTTTTGCTTCGCCGGCAATGGCTTTTGCCAACAGCGTCTTTCCGGTACCGGGCGAACCGACCATCAGCACACCGCGCGGTATCTTTCCGCCAAGCTTCTGAAACTTGGTTGGATCACGCAGAAATTCAACCATTTCCGAGACCTCTTCCTTAGCCTCTTCCACGCCCGCCACGTCAGCAAACGTTACCTTGACCTGGTCCTCCCCGAGCATACGCGCCTTGCTCTTGCCGAAGGACATGGCGCCTCGACCAGCTCCGCCCCCCTGCATCTGGCGCATAAAAAAGATCCACAGGCCGATCAGGATGAACAGCGGGAACCAGTTAATCAGAATCTGCATCAATATAGAGGGTTTCTCCGGCGGAGATGCCAGGATTTCTACCTTGTTTTTAAGCAGGTCACTCACTAAGCCGTCGTCACCGGGGCTGTAGGTGGCAAAAGTGGCGCCTGAGGTTAAAGTGCCATCAATTTCACGCCCGTTGATGGTCACTGACTGCACCGACCCGGCATTGACCTGGTCGATAAAATCTGAATACGCCAACATGTTGGGACGCGGCTTCTGGGTGCTAAAATTGTTGAAAACAGACATCAGGACAATCGCAATGATCACCCACAAAATCAGATTTTTTGCCATGTCGTTCAAGGCGAACTCCCTTAAATCTCTGCAAAACCGATTTGCAGAATAAATAAATCTCGATAAAACAATCTATTAACGGTTTTGACTGCGTATATTACTGAGTACACTACTATAGATTAAAGTTCCCCGCCACCAGATAAACCTCCCGGCTTTTTGGCCTGGATGCGTGGGGCTTTCGCGTGACCACCCGGGAGAATGAACTGCGCAATTCGCGGATGAATGCATCAAAACCTTCGCCCTGAAACACCTTGACCACAAAACCGCCACCAGGCCGCAGTGTCTCTCTTGCCAAATCCAGCGCAATTTCGCATAAATAGACCGCTTTTGGCTGGTCCACAGCGGGTATACCGCTGACATTGGGGGCCATGTCGGAAATAACAAGGTCTACCGGGTTGCCGCCCAGCAGTTCGCGCAACCGATCCAGCGCTTGCTGCTCGCGGAAGTCGCCCTGAATAAATTCCACTCCCGCTATCGGATCCATCGGCAGTATGTCGAGTGCCACCACTCGCCCGTGAGCACCGACGATCTGCTGCGCAATCTGCGACCAACCACCTGGCGCGGCACCCAGGTCAACCACCGCCTGTCCCGGTTTGAGCAGCTTGTCCTGCGCCTGTATTTCCAGCAGTTTGTAAGCGGCGCGTGAGCGGTAACCTTCAGCCTGGGCCCGCTTTACATATTCATCTCGGAAATGTCGGTCCAACCATTGGCGACTGCTTTTACTCTTTTTCATTTGCACCATTCCGGGGTAATTTCATGTTGGATCCAGCGTGCGGCCCGCCTACTGTCAGGTGGACTCTGGTCAGGATTTCCAACTCCAAATGCGGGCGTGCACACCTTGCCTCGCTGAGTTAGAATGCGCGACCTCAATCACCTGGAACGCCTCATGCAGATTAGCGAAAAACAGCGTCGTCATTTGAAAGGACTGGCCCACCACCTCAACCCGGTGGTGATGGTGGGGCAGCATGGACTCACTGAAGGTGTGTTAAACGAAACGCTGCTGACACTGGAGACGCACGAACTGATCAAGATACGCATCAGCGCCGGAGATCGCGATGAGCGTACCGCTATCATCAACCAAATCGCTGCCAAAACCGGCGCCGAATTGGTGCAGACCATTGGTCACGTTGCCGTATTCTATTTACCCAATCCGAAAAAACCAAAGATTCACTTATCCGATTAATTCGCGATACCTAAGCCCCCGCCAGGCCGGTTATTTCAGTTATCCTCACTCATAGCGCACTTCCAGAATCTCCAGATGGCGCAGGCCCTTCGGCGTATCGACTACGGCCTCATCGCCTTTCGACTTACCAATCAGGGCGCGGGCGATAGGGGAGCTGACAGAAATCAGTCCACGCTTAATGTCGGCTTCGTCGTCACCGACGATTTGGAAGCTGTGCTCTTCGTCCGACTCCTCTTCGTAAACGTCGATGGTCGCACCAAAAATCACTTTGCCGTCCGCGCCCAGCACGCTGGCGTCGATTATCTGTGCGTGGGAGAGCTTACTCTCGATATCCTTGATGCGGCCTTCGATAAAGCCCTGCTGTTCACGCGCGGCATGGTACTCGGCATTCTCCCTCAGATCGCCATGCGCACGCGCTTCGGCAATTGCTTTTATAACCTTTGGCCGGGCAACACTTTTAAGCTGATTGAGTTCCTCTCGCAATAGATCAGCCCCACGTTTGGTCAGGGGTACTTTTGTCATCGGATTCTCTCCAAAATCGGTTTCAAGACCCTATCCGGTTAAGCTTGCCACACCCGCCGCGGTGTTGTAAGTAAACATCGGCGGCCCGCAACAAAAGAAAAAAGCGGGACACGAAACTCGTTCCCCGCCCTATTTCATCACGCCTGGTGAGAGGTCAGTTCAATGTAAATGCAATCGCTACTAATGCAGATCCTGCAACCGGATGACGTTGCTGCTATCAGACTCTTTCAGCGCCAGACAGATGGCCTCGCCTCCGGATATAGTCGTAGTATAAGTCACTTTGTGGCGCAACGCAGCCCGCCGGATGGCAGCCGAGTCTTCAATCGCCTTCTTCCCATCCGTGGTATTGATGATCAATTCAAACTCATCGTTCTTGATCATGTCGACGATGTGCGGACGACCTTCAGCCACCTTGTTGACACGCGTGCATGCTATGCCTGCTGCCCGGATCACGTTACAGGTGCCGCCGGTAGCCAGCAGTTCGAACTCATGTTCGCTCAACTCGCGGGCGACTTTGACGATCCGCTTTTTATCTGCATCGCGCACCGACAACAGCGCTTTACCGGACCTCGGCAGCAGATCTCCGGCACCTTCCATCGCCTTGGCATAGGCCTGCCCGAAGTTCGATCCGACGCCCATCACTTCGCCGGTGGATTTCATCTCCGGCCCGAGCAGCGTATCCACACCGGGGAATTTCACAAACGGGAAGATGGCCTCTTTTACGAAAAAGTGTGCCGGGATCACCTCTTGCGTGAACTGTTGCCGTTCCAGGCTGATTCCCACCATACAGCGTGCCGCAACTTTAGCCAGTTGCACGCCGGTTGCCTTGGAAACGAAAGGCACCGTGCGCGACGCACGTGGGTTAACCTCCAACAGGTATATTTCACCCTCCTTGATGGCGAACTGTGTGTTCATCAGTCCCACCACTTTCAACTCCAGCGCCAGCCTGCGGATCTGTTCGCGCATCCGGTCCTGGATCGCGCCGGCAAGCGTATAGGGCGGCAGCGAACAGGCAGAGTCGCCGGAGTGCACCCCGGCCTCCTCGATATGCTCCATGATGCCGCCTATTACCACCTCTCTGCCGTCGCAAATTGCGTCGATGTCCACCTCGATGGCATCGCTCAAAAAGTGGTCCAGCAGCACCGGTGAGTCATTGGATACGCTCACCGCCTCGCGCATATAACGGCGCAGATCGGTCTCATCGTGAACGATCTCCATGGCCCGGCCGCCAAGCACATAGGAGGGCCGCACCACCAGCGGATATCCCACCTCCTCGGCCAACACTACCGCCGACTCCGGATCCGCCGCGGTGCGGTTGGGGGGCTGCTTGAGGCCCAGCTTTTCCACCAGCCTTTGAAAGCGCTCGCGGTCTTCGGCCAGGTCGATCGAATCCGGGCTGGTGCCGATAATCGGTGCGCCCGCCGCCTCCAGATCGCGCGCCAGCTTCAGCGGCGTCTGGCCGCCGTACTGGACGATCACCCCTTTGGGCTGCTCGACGGCGATCACTTCCAGCACATCCTCCAGTGTCAACGGCTCGAAGTAGAGCCGGTCCGAGGTATCGTAATCGGTCGAGACGGTTTCCGGATTGCAGTTGACCATAATGGTCTCGTAGCCATCCTCGCGCATCGCAAATGCGGCGTGCACGCAGCAATAATCGAACTCTATACCCTGCCCGATCCGGTTGGGCCCGCCGCCCAGCACCATGATCTTCTGCTTGCCGGTGGGCGCCGATTCACACTCCTCCTCATAAGTGGAGTACATGTATGCGGTGCTGGTGGCGAACTCGGCGGCGCAGGTATCCACTCTTTTATATACTGGGCGCACCTGATGCTGCCAACGCAGTTCGCGGATCCCGCGCTCGCCGCAGCCGACCAGTGACGCCAGCCGACAATCGGAGAACCCCTTGCGCTTCAGATAACGCAGACGGTCGGCATCCAGTGCAGCCAGGCCGGCACGACGAACCTCCGCCTCGATCTGTACCAGTTCCTCGATCTGCACCAGAAACCAGGGGTCGATCCTGGTCACTTCGAACAGCTGTTCGCGCGTCATTCCGGCGCGGAAAGCGTCAGCCAGGTACCAGATCCGCTCGGCGCCAGGTTCGCGCAACTCATAGCGGAATCTGGTGGTCAGATTCTCATCTTCCGGATCCACGACTTCGTCCAGTCCGCTCCGGCCGGTCTCCAGACCGCGCAGCGCTTTTTGCAGCGACTCCTGGAAAGTGCGACCGATGGCCATCACCTCGCCCACCGACTTCATCTGCGTGGTGAGCCGATCCGGCGCCTGGGGGAATTTCTCGAACGCAAAACGCGGCACCTTAGTGACCACATAATCGATCGAGGGTTCGAACGAGGCCGGTGTGGCGCCGCCGGTGATTTCGTTGCGCAGTTCGTCCAGCGTGTAGCCTACCGCCAGTTTGGCAGCCACCTTGGCGATCGGAAAGCCGGTCGCCTTGGAGGCGAGCGCGGAGGAGCGCGAAACGCGCGGATTCATCTCGATGATGATCATGCGCCCGTCTTCCGGGTTGATCGCAAACTGGACGTTGGATCCGCCGGTATCGACGCCGATTTCACGCAGCACCGCCAGCGACGCGTCGCGCATGATCTGGTACTCCTTATCGGTCAGCGTCTGCGCCGGAGCCACCGTGATCGAGTCGCCGGTGTGCACGCCCATCGGATCGAAATTCTCTATCGAACAGATAATGATGCAGTTGTCCTGGTGGTCGCGCACCACCTCCATCTCATACTCTTTCCAACCGAGCGCGGACTCCTCGATCAGCAGTTCGTTGGTCGGCGACAGATCCAGGCCGCGTTCGCAGATCTCGACGAACTCTTCCCGGTTGTAAGCGATGCCGCCGCCGGAGCCGCCCATCGTAAAAGAGGGGCGAATGATGGTCGGAAAGCCTATCTCCAACTGAACCTGCAGCGCCTCCTCCATGCTGTGCGCCATCGCCGAGCGCGGCATTTCCAGCCCGATCTTTTTCATCGCCTGGCGGAACAGGTCGCGGTCTTCGGCCTTGTCAATCGCTTCCCTGGAAGCGCCGATCATCTCTACGCCGTACCTCTCCAGCACCCCTTCACGCACCAGGTCGAGCGCGCAGTTGAGCGCGGTCTGTCCGCCCATTGTCGGCAGCAGTGCATCCGGCCGCTCCTGTTCGATGATTCTTGCCACAGTGCGCCAGTTGATCGGCTCGATATAAACCGCATCGGCGCTGTCCGGATCGGTCATGATCGTAGCCGGGTTGGAGTTGACCAGGATGACCCGGAAGCCCTCCTCGCGCAGCGCCTTGCACGCTTGGGCGCCGGAATAGTCGAACTCACAGGCCTGGCCTATGACGATCGGGCCGGCGCCGATGATCAGTATGCTCTTTATGTCTGTTCTTTTTGGCATGCGCCGCTAGTCCCCAGCATTCGCCGATTTAATCAGCTCGATAAAGTGATCGAATACCGGTGCCACGTCGTGCGGACCGGGGCTCGCCTCCGGGTGCCCCTGAAAACCGAATGCCGGCCGGTCACTGCGGTGAATCCCCTGCAGCGAACCGTCGAACAGCGAACGGTGGGTGGCCGAGAGGTTGGGCGGCAGCGTTGCCTCATCCACGGCAAAGCCGTGATTCTGACTTGAGATCATCACATTTTTATTTGCCAGATCCTGGACCGGATGATTGGCGCCGTGGTGGCCGAACTTCATTTTTACCGTGCGCGCGCCGCTCGCCAGCGCCAGCAACTGATGGCCGAGACAGATCCCGAACACCGGCGTGCCGCTGTCAACCACTCGCTTGATCGCTTCGATGGCGTAATCGCAGGGCTCCGGATCGCCCGGGCCGTTGGAGAGAAAAACACCGTCGGGCGCCAGCGCCAGCACTTCGTCAGCCGTTGTCTGCGCCGGCACCACGGTGACCCGGCAGCCACGATCCACCAGCATGCGCAGAATGTTTCGTTTGATGCCGTAGTCGTAGGCGACCACGTGGAATGGCAGCCGCTCAGCGGCGGGATGTGCGGCTGCGGGCATGCCTCCCGCCAGCGTCCAGGTACCCTGTACCCACTCGTACCGTGCATCGGTTGTCACCGCTTTCGCCAGATCCATGCCCTGCAGGCCGGGAAACTCTTGCGCGGCAGCCAGCGCCGCCGCTTCGTCAAGCGCATCACCGGCAAGGATGCAACCACCCTGGGCGCCCTTCTCACGCAGGATTCGGGTCAATCGGCGGGTATCGATGCCGGCTATCGCCACCACACCCTTCTGCTTCAGGTAAGCATCCAGTGGTTGCTGACTGCGCCAGTTGCTAGGCAGCAGCGGAAGATCCCGGATCACCAGCCCGGCGGCATCAACCCGGGATGACTCTTCATCCTCGTTATTGGTTCCGGTATTGCCGATATGGGGGTAGGTGAGGGTAACTATCTGCCCGCAATACGAAGGATCGGTGAGAATCTCCTGATAACCGGTCAAAGCCGTGTTGAAAACGACTTCACCCACGGTCCGGCCATCCGCTCCAATGGATTCCCCCCGGAACAGCGATCCATCTTGCAGGACTAAAAGAGCAGATTTTCTCAAAGAAACAGTTCCCTACAGGCGCAGCACATGGGACGCATCCAATCGGAGCCATCTCAGGTGAAAAAAACGGGGAACGGCGTCACCGGTGGCGATGGCCGTCGATCGGGGGGAATTTTACTTTACGCCACAGTGAAATGTCTAATTCGGGAATCGGCCGGTATAGCCTGCCCCAGCATCACAGCTGACTGCCGGCATGGCTTATGTACCTTGTGGGAAATGCGGGTTAAGGGTATCTTCGGAATTCACTTGCTTCAGATAAAAACCGGTCTGTATCGGCGATGGAGATGAACAAAATAGCTTACCTGGGATTCGGATTGCGGCTGCGCAGGGAATACCTGCCACAGGTGCTGCAGCGGCGCCCCGATGTTGACTGGTTTGAAATTATTTCCGAGAACTACTTGGGTGGGCTGGACCAGGATTTACGCAAACTTGAGCAGGTCCGTGAATCATATCCAATTGTGATGCACGGTATTTCGCTGGCCATCGGCAGCCCCTGGCCCGTGGACATGAAATATCTGGCCAGGTTGAAAAATCTGATCGATCGGCTGCAGCCGGCGTGGGTCTCGGATCACCTCTGCTGGAGCGGCGCCGACGACGTGCAGGGCCGCATGCTGCCGCTACCATACTCTGAAGAAGCACTAGACCACATCGTACCGAGAATCCGGGAAATTCAACACTACCTGGGGCGGCAGGTATTATTTGAGAATGTACCCATGGAGCGCGCGGACCAGACGCCGGAGATACCCGAGGCGGAGTTTCTGCAAGCGGTGGCTGAGCAATCCGACTCGCTGATTCTGCTGGATGTGGCCAATCTTCACGCCAGCAGCGTCAACCAGGGCTTCGATCCGCTCAAGTACCTCTGGAAGCTGCCGCAGCAGAGGGTCCGGCAGATCCATCTGGCGGGCGCCGTGATTCTGTGCGGCGCAGAGGATGAGGCCGCCCAGTACCATGCCGATCCCATCTGGAATCTTTATACCGGCGCACTGCAGCGCTTCGGTCCGGTAGCGACCATGATCGAACGCATGGATACCATCGCACCGCTGGATGAAATGGTGGACGAACTGCACAAGGCCCGCTGTCATGCGGCTGAAGTGTTGTCTGCCGAGGGTGGATAACACGGTTTGTCTCCGGCAGCTGACTCCATCTCCGTTGTTGTTCCCACTTACAACCGATCAGCGACACTGGCCCGGGCGCTGCTGTCGATTGTCCGGCAGACGCACCCGCCCGATGAGATCATCGTGGTCGATGACGGCTCCGTTGACGACACCCGGCAGCTGCTCACCAGCCGGTTTCCGCAAGTGCGCTATCTGTTTCAACCGAATCGGGGTGTCAGCAGTGCGCGCAATCTGGGGATAAAAGCGGCCCGCGGCAAGTGGATCGCGCTGCTCGACTCCGACGACGAGTGGCTCCCGGAAAAGCTCTCCTCCCAACTCGATACCCTGGCTTCATTGCCGCATCTCCGGCTCTGCCATACCGAGGAGATCTGGATCCGCAACGGCAGGCGCGTAAATCAGATGAAGCAGCACGCCAAGTGCGGCGGCTACATCTTTCACCGCTGTCTTCCCCGCTGCGTCATCTCACCTTCGTCGGCGCTGCTGCACCGCTCGCTGTTCGACCGGGTTGGGTTGTTCGACGAGTCGCTCCCCGCCTGCGAGGATTACGATCTCTGGCTGCGCATCTGCGCCTCCCACCCCGTGGCTTACGTCGCTGCGCCGCAAATTGTGAAATACGGCGGCCATGCAGATCAGCTCTCCCGCCATTACTGGGGCATGGACCGCTTTCGTATAACCGCGCTGGAAAAGATCATCGCCAGCGGCACATTAGGCGCCGAAGCGTTGCGTGCGGCCAGAGCCATGCTGGTGAAGAAAGCACACATCATGGCGCAGGGCGCGGCGAAAAGAGGAAAAGATGCAGAGACAACACGATACCGGGAAATAGCCGCCAGGCACGCAACAGCAGTCAGCGTCTGCTGAACTCGACTCGGACAGGCCAGTCACGTATCCTTCACGCGGTACCCGGGAACTGACCAAAGCAGCGCCGCTTCGAGCCGATGCTAGTCGCAGGTGAAGCGTTACCAAATGCGCCAACTCTCAAAGGAGAAAAAGAAGATGCAGCGTGAAACGATGGAATTCGATGTCGTCATCGTCGGCGCCGGACCCGCCGGGCTGGCGGCCGCCTGCCGGCTGATGCAGCTCGGCCAGGAGAGTGGCAATGCGCTTGAGGTATGCGTGCTGGAGAAGGGCTCGGAAGTGGGGTCACATATCCTCTCCGGTGCGGTGCTCGATCCGAAAGCGCTGCACGAGCTTTTCCCGGAGTGGCAGAAAAACGGCGCACCGCTCAACACGCCCGTTACCGAAGACCGGATGTTCCTGCTGAAGGACGCCAAGAGCGCAGTCAAATTTCCCGGCTTTCTGGTGCCGCCGAGCATGCATAACCAGAACAACTACATCATCAGCATGGGCAACCTCTGCCGCTGGCTGGCGGAGCAGGCGGAAGCGATGGGCGTCAACCTGTTCCCCGGCTTTCCGGCTGCGGAGCTGATCATGGAAGGTGACTGCGTCAAAGGGGTGATCACCGGGGATATGGGGCGCGCCGCCGACGGCAGCGAGAAGGATAGCTTCGAGCCGGGCATGGAGCTGCGCGCCAAATACGTTCTGTTTGCCGAGGGCAGCAGGGGGCACCTGGGCAAACAGTTGATTCGTAGATTCAGTCTGGACCAAGGGCGCGATCCACAGCACTACGGCATCGGCATCAAAGAGTTGTGGGAGATTCCGGCGGAGAGCCACCAACCGGGTCTGGTGGTGCACGGCTCCGGCTGGCCGCTGGAGAAAGGGACCAACGGCGGCTGGTTTCTCTATCACATGGAGGAGCGCCAGGTGGCGGTCGGGCTGATCGTGGATCTGAACTATCCCAACCCCTATCTGAGCCCGTTCGACGAATTTCAGCGCCTCAAGCTGCATCCCGTTCTGCGGCAGCATCTGGAAGGGGGCAAACGCATCACCTACGGCGCCCGGGCGTTGACCAAGGGCGGTCTCAACTGCCTGCCGAAAATGAGTTTTCCCGGCGGGCTGCTGATCGGCTGCGATGCGGGTACGCTGAATTTCGCCAAGATCAAGGGTGGCCACACCGCGATGAAATCGGGCATGCTGGCAGCCGAAACGGTGCACGCAGCGCTTTCCGCGGGCAGCGAAGGGTGCGAAGAGCTGAGCCAGTATGAACAGCATTTGCGTGACTCCTGGCTCTATGCGGAACTGCATGCGGACCGCAACTTCGGGCCTGCGCTGCATAAGTTCGGGCCGCTTCTGGGAGGCTCGTTCAACTGGATCGAACAGGTAATCTTCCGTGGCAAGCTGCCGCTCACACTGCATGACACCAAGTTGGATCACCAGTGTCTGAAACCGGCAGCAGAGTGCACGCCGATCGAATATCCCAAACCCGACGGCAAGCTCAGTTTCGACAAGTTAAGCTCGGTCTATCTCTCCAATACCAACCACGAAGAGAACCAGCCCTGTCACCTGAAACTGGCCGATCCCGACCTGCCGCTGCGGGAGAACCTGCCGCGCTACGCCGAACCGGCGCAGCGCTACTGTCCCGCCGGCGTCTACGAGGTGTTGCAGGACGACGCGGGCAACCCGGTGTTCCGGATCAACTCGCAGAACTGCGTCCACTGCAAGACCTGCGACATCAAGGACCCGGCGCAGAACATCACCTGGGTGACACCGGAGGGATCGGGCGGACCAAACTATCCGAACATGTAGTTGGGCATCGCCTGAGCCCCAGCGCCACGCCACATAGAAACCCCACTGCATGGGCTTCCGGTACACTGGGCCAAGCTGTTTGGGTCAACAGTGCCTGGCCGGCAAACATTTCGACACAGATTTTCGCTGCGGCGCCAAGCCCGGTAAGCCATACCAGCGGATGGTGCGTGTCGCGCCAAAGTTGAATCAGCCCCACAGCAAGCAGCGTGTTCAATATACCGGAGAGGCCGCAGTAAAACCGCAGCGTTTCACTGCCCCACCAGAGCCAGCTGTCCACTCCCAGGGTACCCACACCCAGCACCAGCAGCAGCTTTCCCCGCAACCGCTTCTCGAACAGCGCCGAGAGCAGCCCCAGTGCCGCGATATCCCAGAGCGCATGTGCGAAGTCGCTGTGCACCCAGTGCCCGGTGACCAGCCGCCAGAGTTCCCCATCGCCGATCGCGACCCGGTCGAACACCCAAGCCTCTGGAGCGGCGCCCAGCAGCAGGTTACCGGCCAGCACCAGGGTGGTCAGCAGCAGACTGCGCCATGGCGGCGCTACACCGCCATGGCTCCAAGTGAATGAAAACGACGAGCCCACTATTCCGCCGCTGCCGGATTTTGCCGGCATAGTGCCAGCCAGGCGATAGGCAGTATCAGCAGCAGACTCCAGACATCCAGCGCACCGCTGCCGCTATGCGAGGCGCGGCTGCTGTTATACATCGGCTGCTGCGTATCCACCCGCCGCGAAGGTGCCGTCCGGCTGGCACGCTGCTGCTGTGCGGCCTGCTCGACGGCCAACCGTTGCCGGTTACTACGCTCGATCCCGCGCTGTGCAAACACTTCGTCGCGAACCACCAGCATGGCGGTATATTCGGTCACCAGCCCATACTCCACACCCAGATCGGTGACCGCCTGCCGCAGATCCGCCTTTTCTCCGAAGTCGTTGATCTGCTGCATCGCCTGTTCAATCGAAGCGTACGCCCACAGACGCTCAATCTCGGGATTCTCGGTAGCCACCGCCGGAAACGAGAATTGGGTCCTATAGGACTTGGGCGCTCCCGATATGCGGCCGCTGAGCTCGACCTCCGCCATCCCCTCGCCCCAGTAGTGTCCGAGCAGCACCAGCTGCTGCCCCCGATAGAGGCTGCCGATCTGCTGCGGGGTGATATCGGCGGTCTTCACACCGGCGATGTGCAGCTCGACACCATGCAGCGCCTGATGAGTCACCTTGGCCGAAGCCGCCAGCAGCTGACCGACGATATCGTCGCTGTTGGAGATGCTGATCGCAAAGCCGTTGGACGCCTTGGTCATTGTCTCCAGCAGCGGCCGGTTGGCGCTGTTGCCCATCACGAAGGTGAACAGGCGAATGTCGCGCCGCTTGATCAGCTCGATGAACTGGCGCTGGCGGGTCTCGCCCAGATTGGCCACCCCGTCGGTGACCAGCACCAGCGCACTGGTGCGATCCGCATCCAGCGCATCCAGGCCCTGACTGATGCCCGCGTACAGATTAGTGCCCTGATTAGGCGAGATCGATGCCAGCGCCTGGCTGTAATGCGCCACCGCCTCCGATGTGGCATTGACGAAACCCGGTGTCAGCTCGCTACTGTTGCTGTTGAACAGTACGATGCGAAAACGATCCGACTGGCGCAGCTGCTGCAACGCCCGCTGCACACCGTCGGCCAGCGTGGCGAACTTGCCCTGCATGGAACCGGAGATATCCAGCACGAAGACCCAGTCCTTGCCCTCGTTGATCGGCTGCAGATCCTCTCCGGGGGTGACCACCAGCATGAAGGTGCCGCGATCCCTGCCCTCCGGTTTGTGGGCGATCAGATCGACGCTGCCCGGCAGACCCGCCCGGTGGCGCCAGTAAACCACCAGATCCTGGTCCAGCGTAAAAGCGGTGGATTTCAATCTGTTCACCGCTGACCGGTTCTCCAGCAGCCCATCGTTTGAGTTGTCAGCCGCCGCCGCGTCAAAGGGTCCCGCCGGGACGCTGCCCAGGTTGACCCGCCACTCGCCGTCGCTCAGCTGCTGGATTTGCGCCTGCGGCTGATTGGGCATGCGCAGCGCCTCCACCGGATAGGCGGAGCGGAGCTGCAGATCGAAGCTGAAATTCCGGCTCACCTTCTCGTTGGCGGTCCAGAACGCCAGTTTCTCCTCATCGACGCCCCCCTCCTCCAACGGATAGATGTAGCGGCCGATGCCGGTATCGACCTGCGCCGGCTGCAGGTAGACCAGACGGATCCGGGTATCCTGCCCGGCTCGCACCGGAGCGACCCTGACGTCAAAAGTCTTGTAGCTATCCTTTTCGGTGATACCGGCCTCCCGGCCGGCAGCCTTCTCCTCCTGGTATACCTGTTGGGCCTGCTCGCGTTCCAGCACCTCTCCCGTGACCGGCTTGCCGTCGATCCAGAGGGTGAATTCGGCGACCGATCCGTGCGCCGGCACCGGGAACGAGTAAAGCGCCTCCAGATCGCGGTTATGCGGATTGTGGAACAGCTGCTCGATCCGGGTGATGGCGTAGCCGTCCTCGATCACAACCTCGACGTTATGGTCCTTTATCTCCAACGGCGGCAGACTGCCATCGCTGGGCTGCAGCAGTCCGGCGGCCTGCAGAGGTGCGGCCAGCATCAGCATTGCCGTGAGGAGTAGGCCGTGCCACGCGTTTTGTATCAGATGTCGTTTCATCACTGTTGCTCCTTTATTATGAACACTGTTTAATTTAATTTTAGAATCGATCCCGTCACAACAAACGCAGTTAAATGGACCGAGTCAATTAATAAACATCGTTCAATTTAATTCCGGAAAATTTTGCCTCATGCGGATTGGTATTGAATTATGAACGATGTTCAGTTACTTTATAGCACAGTTATAAACACTGTTCAATAACAGATTTGTGTTTTATCATCGGCCCAAAAGGAGTGAACAATATGGCACGACGCAGCGACCACAGCCGCGAAGAGATCCATGAGATGGCGCTGTCGGCGGCCGAGAAGATCGTCCGCGAGCAGGGGTACGGCGGTCTCAGCGCACGCAAGGTAGCCGGCGCCATCGGCTACACCGTCGGCACGCTCTATCTGGTGTTCGACAACCTGGATGATCTGATTCTTCAGGTCAACAGCCGTACGCTGGACCGCCTGCACGCCCAGATGCTGCAGGAGCAGAGCGCGCACGCACCGGCAAGAGAACGGTTGCTGCAACTGGGCCACAGCTATATCCGGTTCGCGAACGAGGATCCTCACCGCTGGGGAATGATCTTCGAACACCGCTTCCCGCCGGAGCAGGAGACGCCCGCATGGTTCCGGGTGAAGGTGGAGCGCATGTTCGCGCTGGTGGAGGCACGGCTCGAACCGCTGGCCGGAGAGCACAGCGCTAACGAGATCGCTCAAGCCGCGCGCGCGCTATGGAGCGGTGTGCACGGTATCTGCATTCTGGCGATCACTGACAGACTGGATATAGCGGGCGTCAGTTCGGTACAGCAGCTGACCCAATTTCTGATGGACAACTTTTTGGACGGCTTCATCAGCGGCTGCAACTAAACCACGCATACCACATTCAATCGTAGAGGATCATAGCGATGGAAAAGCTTTTCAAAATCACCGGCTTCCTCCCCTTCATTCTAATCATATTTTTTAACGCCTTTGTCGATCTGGGGCACAAGATTCTGATTCAGAACACGGTGTTCAAAATCTACGATGGGCAGACTCAGATCATTCTGACCGCGATCGTCAACGCGCTAATCCTGCTGCCATTCGTGCTGCTCTTCAGCCCGGCCGGTTTTCTCGCCGACAAGTACCGTAAACCGAAGGTCATGCAGATCAGCGCCGCCGCCGCGGTGGGACTGACACTGCTCATCACCCTCTCCTACTATCTCGGCTGGTTTCACTTTTCGTTCGGTCTGACCTTCCTGCTGGCGGTGCAGAGCGCCTTCTATTCACCGGCGAAGTACGGCTATATCAAGGAGCTGACCGGGAAAGAGCGGTTGACCGCCGCCAATGCCGCAGTGCAGGCAGTCACCATCGTCGCGATTCTCTCCGGTATTTTTGTCTTCTCCGTACTGTTTGAGCAGGGCCTGGCAGGTGTGGCTTACCGCAGCGAATCCCAGGTGCTGCAGGCGATCGCACCGCTCGGTTGGGTGCTGGTCGTTTGTTCGTTGCTGGAGTTTCTGCTGACGCTGAAGCTCCAGCCCACCCCGGCCGAGGCGCCGGATCGCCGTTTCGAGTGGCAAGACTACGGCAGCGGCCGCTACCTGCGCGGCAACTTCGGCAAGTTGTTGGATAACCGCGTCATCTGGCTCTCGATTGTCGGTCTGTCGGTATTCTGGGGGATCTCGCAGGTGGTGCTGGCCGCCTTTCCCGCCTTCGCCAAAGAGAGCCTGGCACTGACCAATACCGTCGTTATTCAGGGGCTGATGGCCTGCTCCGGCATCGGCATCATCGTCGGCTCGCTGCTTGCCGGCAAGGCTTCCAAACACCACATCGAAACCGGCCTGGTGCCGCTCGGCGCACTGGGCATAGTCGCGGCGCTCTTTTTCCTGCCGCAGATCAGCTCCAACGGATTGCTCGTCATCGACTTTCTGCTGCTGGGAATCTCCGGCGGCCTGTTCATCGTACCGCTGAACGCGCTGATCCAGTTTCATGCCAGGGATAGCGAGCTGGGCACCGTGCTGGCCGGCAACAACTGGGTGCAGAATCTGGTGATGCTCGGTTTTCTCGGTTTGACCGTGCTGTTTGCGGTCAAGGGGCTCGAAAGCGCCGGCCTGCTCCACCTGCTGACGCTTACCGCGCTGGTGGGCGCAGTCTATACCGTCTACCAGCTGCCCCAATCGCTGGTGCGCCTGGTGATTGCCCGACTGTTTGCCAGCACCCATCGCATCGAGGTGCTGGGATTCGACAACCTGCCGGGACAGGGCGGCGTGCTGATGCTGGGCAACCACATCAGCTGGCTCGACTGGGCGATGATCCAGATTGCCTGCCCGCGCCCAGTGCGCTTTGTCATGCACCGGGGGATCTACCAGCGCTGGTATCTGAAGTGGTTTCTGGATCTGTTCGGGGTGATTCCGATTGCCGGCGGCAACAGCAAAGAGTCGCTGAACCGGATCAACGGGCTGCTGCGTGCCGGCGAGGTGGTCTGCCTGTTCCCGGAAGGCGCCATCAGCCGCAATGGGCAGCTGGGAGAGTTTAAACGGGGCTACGAGCGGGTGATTGACGGAGTAGACGGGGTGATTCTGCCGTTCTATCTGCGCGGTCTTTGGGGCAGCCGCTTCTCCCGCTCCAGCGAGAAGCTACAGGAGCTGCGCAACACCCGGCTGCGCTCCGATGTGATCGTTGCGTTCGGCAAACCGCTGCCGTTGGCGACGCCGGCGCACGAACTGAAGCGGCGGGTATTCGACCTCTCGATCGACACCTGGGAGAAGCACACGCGCACGCTGGATCCCATCCCGCTGGCCTGGATGCGGACCGCCAAACGGCGCGGCGGCAGACTCTGCCTGGCCGACGCGCTGGGTGGGACGGCGCTCTCCGGCTACAAAACCTTGACCGGAGTGATCGCCTTCTCCAGGCTGATCGCGCAACGCAGCCCGGAACCGAATGTCGGGCTGCTGCTGCCCACCAGCAGCGCCGGTGTCATCGCCAACATGGCGGCGCTGCTGCGCGGCAAAACGCTGGTCAACCTGAACTACACCGCCAGTCTCCCAGCGCTGCAATCCGCGGTGAGGAAGGCAAACATTCAAACTGTTTACACCTCCAGCCGGTTCATCAAAAAGCTGGAGCAGCGCGGCGTCGACCTGAGCGATCTGCTGGCAGGCGTACGGGTCTACTTCCTCGAAGATTTGAACGAGGAGATCGGAACTTTTACCAGGCTCACACTGCTGACCGCATCGGTGCTGCTCCCCGCGCGGCTGCTGTTCGCACTGTTCGGCCATCCAGTCGGACTGGAGCAACCGGCGGCTATTCTTTTCTCCAGCGGCAGCGAAGGCGAACCCAAAGGGGTGGTACTGAGCCACCGCAACATTATGGGCAACATCCGCCAAGTCTCCGATGTGCTCGACACCCGGCACGAAGATGTGGTGATGGCGACGCTGCCGCTGTTTCACGCCTTCGGCCTGACGGTAACCGGGCTGCTGCCGATGGTCGAAGGGATACCGGCAGTCTGTCATCCCGATCCAACCGATGCACTGACTATCGCCAAAGCGATCGCCAAGTATCAGGCGACGGTGTTTTGCGGCACCTCCACCTTTCTGCGGCTGTTCACGCTCAATCGGCGTATCCATCGGTTGATGTTGGACTCCCTGCGGGTGGTGGTGGCCGGTGCCGAAAAGTTGAGTCCGGAGGTACGGGATGCATTTAAATTGAAGTTCAATAAGGAGATCTACGAGGGCTATGGCACCACCGAGACCACGCCGGTAGCCAGCGTCAATATTCCGGACCGGATCGACCCGGAGGATTGGAAGGTGCAGCAGGGCAGCAAACCGGGCAGTGTGGGTCTGCCGCTGCCGGGCGGAAGTTTTCGTATCGTCGACCCCGGGACCCTGCAAACGCTGCCGGTAAACGAAGACGGCTTGATCCTGTTCGGCGGCACCCAAGTGATGTTGGGCTATCTGGACGATCCGGCAAAGACTGCCGAGGCGATCATCGAGCTGGACGGCAGGCGCTGGTACAAAACCGGCGACAAGGGCCACCTGGACGAAGACGGTTTTCTCACCATCGTCGACCGCTACTCGCGCTTCGCCAAGATCGGCGGCGAAATGATCAGCCTCGGCGCTGTCGAGGCAGCCATCGGAAAACTACTCCCGGAGAATGCAGAAGTACTCGCCACCGCCCTGCCTGACGGCAAGAAGGGTGAAAAAGTCGTGCTGCTGTTCGCCGGCAATATCGCACTTGACGAGCTGAAGCGGCTGATCGATCAGTCGGGACTCAATCCGTTGATGCGGCCGGCTGAGCTGATCCCGGTTGAGGCGATTCCGAAACTTGGCAGCGGCAAGAACGACTTCAGCCAGGCCAAACGGCTCGCGCTGGAGACGGTGGCGGCATGAGGACCATCGATATCCATACCCATCTACTTAATCCACAGGTGCGTTTCGACCGGCTGTTCGACCGGATTAGTGTGCGCTTCTTTGCCAGGAATCTGGGCGCCGACCCGGTGCAGCTGATGACCAGGCCTTTTGCGGCACATGTCGATTCCATGGCACGTGCCGTACGTGAATCGAAAAATGGGGTCAAAGAACAATTTTCTCTAATATCAGTGTTTTTGTGCTCTGACCCTGTTTTTTCATTTTTTGTGGTTCACCTAATTCAGATTAAATCGATTTTTAGAGATAAGTATACTGTCCCCGGAACTGTGTAAGAATTTAGCGCAAATTGCCTGAATCATTTCCAGTCAGCAGGGGGTCCACAATGAAAATCGCGATCATCGGCGCCGGCGGAGTCGGCGGCTATTTCGGAGCACGGCTCGCCGCCGCCGGCGAAGATGTCACCTTCATCGCCCGAGGGGCGCACCTGGAGGTGATGAGCAGAGACGGCTTGCAAGTGCTCTCTGCGCTGGGCAACCTCAACCTCATGCCAGTCAAGGTGGAGAGTGACCCAGCCGAGGTGGGGCAGGTGGATATCGTACTGTTAGCGGTCAAGTTGTGGAGCACCGGGGAAGCGGCCATCAGCGCCAAGCCGCTGATGGGGCCCGACACCGGTATCATTTCGTTCCAGAACGGTGTCGACGCCATCAGCATCCTCACCAGCGTGCTCGGAAAACAGCATGTGATGGGCGGCGTCGCCCATATCGCCGCTCTGATCGAAAAACCCGGCGTCATCCGCCACAACGGCCAGATGGCCAGGCTCACCTTTGGCGAACTGAACGGCTCTGAGTCCTCGCGTGCCCGGAAACTGCACGCAGCCTGCCAGCGAGCAAAGATCGAGTCCTGTCTGACGAACGACATCCAACGTCTGATCTGGGAGAAATTCGTGTTTCTGGTGGGTCTCTCCGGCATGACCTCGCTCACGCGAATGCCCATAGGACCGATTCGTGAGGACAGAGTCACTCGCGAGCTGCTGCGCGAAGTAATGGACGAAGCCGTGGCCGTTGCCTGCGCCAGGGGTGTCCACCTCCCGGCCGATGTGGTGGACAGACAGATGAAGTTCGTTGACAGCCTGCCGGCCGACATGGTCTCTTCCATGCTCGGCGACCTGGAACGCGGCAACCGCCTCGAAGTGGAATGGCTCTCAGGCGCCGTCGCACGGTTAGGCCTCGAAGCCCAAGTGCCAACGCCGATCAATCGGACGATTTATGCGGCGTTGAAGTTGTATGCGGAGGGGATGGCTATCCGTTGAGAGTCGATGGTTCCAGAGATCCCTATCCGCTATTTCCCGATCGGCTGACAGCTGCCCCGGAACCCCGAAAATGCTGTCAACCTGAAGTTCGCTGCGATAAAAAGAGCCGCGCAGAGACCATTCCTGATCTCTGCGGCCCCTGGCGAAAGATTGCAGTCGCCACCAGGATCAGCCTGGTGCTTCTCCGGTAATTCCTACTCCTGTGGCAGGCTCTGCAGATAAGCGAGCAGGTCTACCGCTACCTGGCTGCCGAATGAGATCAATGCGGGCATCTCTTCGTTGGGCTGGCCAAAGCGGACTTTATGCAACACTTCCCAAGGGTTGTCGTTGGACAGCTTTCCCAGGGGAGGCATCTGATCATCCAATTTTCCGTCCAGGCCATGGCATTTGGCGCAAACCGTCTCATAATAGCCCTGTCCCACTCCGGTATCACCCGTCACGGCTTTACTCTTGCTGTCGATAAAGCTTTCCGAACTGGCCTGTCCCCTGCTGACGAACATCGCCAGATCATGGTAGTCCTCATCTGTCAGACCGCTCTGTGCCAGGGCGTGGGTCGCGTCTTTCATCACGGCGACGATCTTTGCCGGATCCGCTCCCGCCATTCCCGCGATACCCTTGATCCCGGTGAAGTGTTTGCCGCTGGCATAGGCACCCTGGTTACCCAGGTAGTCCCAGCCATGGCACTCCTTACAACGCCAGTCTGCGGCTTTTTTGCCTTTATATTCTCCCGCTTCAGGATAATTTGGATGGGCCGTCTGAGGCGCCTCTCCGTCCTCGATCTCTGCGAACCACTTGTCGTAGAGCCTGCCGCCGCGTGCGATGGAGTAGAGGTCGCTCTGCGCGATTACAGTGCCGGTCATGCCGAGGAACATGGCAACCAAGCAAAATCCGGCAATAGCCATTTTGTAACGGGTTTTCCTGCGTGGTTTGTACAGCATATCTGCTTCCTTATTTGTGCTGAGTTGAAACTGCTTCATATCATAGCAAGCCCACCTTAAATCTGTATTAAGAATCCGGACAGAAAACCAGGTTAAAAGGAGTCGGAGACAAGTGAGAATTATTAACGTTATCGGGAATTCCGGGACAGTATGTCCGATCGCTCTTCCGCCGGTCCGGAGCCAGGCTTTCTTTCTGCAAGCAATCCGGCCCGTTGTGTGTCCCGGTGAAAGAATATGAGCGGTCTGACGGGAGCCTGATTTCGCTCTGTCTCAACGGCGTACATGTGACCAACCGTGATGGTGAGAAGTTTATCTGGTCTATTGTCGAGGACATTTCCGAGTGCCAGCAGACAGCGGAAGTTCATGAAGAAAGGCGCATCACCGCCACCACCCGAGTTGCTGCCGGCAACGCGGGCCTCGCCAGATTCAGACTGGTTTGTATAGCTCTTGGTTTTCACACTTTTCTACACGGCACAGCAACATAAGAATAGGTTGCTTGGCGGCATGTTGCCCGCATGCAGTAGGCAGATCAGGACGGCGGAGGAAGCAAGCAGATTTAGTCGTAAATCTAGGGAATTGAATAGATTGAGGCCGCATCGACGGATATTTCAGACATACCCAGCTTCCAGTTTTCAGCTTTGAGATACAGGGGTGTTGCGGTTATTCTCCCTATACCTGAACGACTTCAGCCAGGCCAAACAGCTCGCGCTGGAGAAGGCGGCGGCATGAGAACCATCGATATACATACCCATCTGCTCAATCCGCAGGTGCGCTTCGACCGGCTGTTCGACCGGATCAGTGTGCGCTTCTTTGCCAGGAATCTGGGCGCCGACCCGGTACAGCTGATGACCAGACCTTTTGCGGCCTATGTCGATTCCATGGCGCGCGCCGTCGCCGAATCCCGATTCGTGGAGAAGGCGTGTCTGTTCGGTGTCGATGCCCGCCTCGACGAGCAGGGACGGGAGATCGACCGGGACAAGACCGTCTGCGCGATGACTGAGGATGTGCTGGCGGTAGCGGCAAGATATCCCGACCAGTTCATCCCCTTTTTCTCGATCAATCCGCGGCGTCCGGATGCATTGGAGTTGATCGACAGGTATACGGAGAGTGGATGCGTCGGAGCCAAGTTTCTGCAGAACTACTGGGGGGTGGATCTCAACGACGAACGCTTCATCCCGTATTACGAAAAACTGAAGGAGAGGCGGATTCCGCTGATCATCCACATCGGCAGCGAGTACAGCATCCACTCCTTCGCCCGTTTTGAACGTATCGAGATGCTCAACCTCCCGCTGGCGACCGGCGTCACCGTCATCGCTGCGCATATGGGACTGGGACGCATCAGCCACAAACTGCGCGTCTGGAAGAACCTGTCAAAAAATCCAGGCTGTTTCGATGCCGACTATTTCCGGCTGCTGGAGATGCTGCAGACGCACCCCAATCTCTACGGCGACGTCTCGGCCATACTCTCGCCGATGCGGGCAAGGGCGCTGCGGCACCTATCCGGACAGCAAGCGGTGCACCACAAGATTCTGTTCGGTACCGACTACCCGGTCCCCTTTCTGATCCGATTCAACAGCTACGATCTGCAGACACCCACAAAGAAAAATCTCTGTGCGATAAGGAACCCGTTTGACCGCTATACCGCTGCGTTGCTCAATTATTTTCCGGAAGAGAGTCCGATTTACCGCAATTACCAGAAGGTTCTGCTGCAACCGCAACCGGTGGCATCACCCGGCTGAAGCAATTTGGGATGCCGGGGCCGAAAGGATACCCGCATGCGCCTGTGCCTGTGCCTGTGCCTGTGCCTGTGCCTGTGCCTGTGCCTGTGCCTGTGCCTGTGCCTGTGCCTGTGCCTGTGCCTCCGGAGATTGAATACCGTTTACCGGCGCGTAGGCAGCAAAGCGACCTCATCGTCCTGCCGTAACCAGCTGCCAGATTTGCCGGCTTCCTTGGTCAAATCTGTCCGGTTGCTGGGTTTGGCCTCGCCTATTTTGACTTGCATATTTTTCATATATTTTGTCCGCGCTATCCCGGCTGGAATCATATCTATCGGTGTTTCCACAGTTCCGGTCGGTTCAAAATTTTTCAAGGACAAGGGGAAACGGTTGATTTAGATCAAAATTCTACTTGATCCAGATCAACCGAAAAGCCACAATAGTGATCTATCCGATAAACAGCATGGGCCAAACTGTGAGCGACCGAAAAGTTATCTCATTCGAGAACATCAAGATCGCCTGCAAGAGCTGCAGTCTGGTAACCCTTTGTCTGCCGATGGGGCTCGATCCGGAGGACATGGAGAGGCTGGACCGGATCATCAAACGCAGTCGGCCGTTGCACAGAGGCGATCATCTGTTCCGCGAAGGCGACTCATTTCAATGTCTCTACATCGTTAAAACCGGCTCAGTGAAAACTTACGCACCGAGCGAGGACGGCGGTGAACAGGTGCTGGGATTTCACCTGCCGGGAGAGTTAATCGGACTGGATGCTATCGAAAATGCCATCCACAACTGTTCGGCCAAAATACTCGAAACCTCCGCCATCTGCGAAATTCCTTTCAGTCATCTGGAGGAGTTGAGCACCAGCATGCCGAGCCTGCAGCACCAGATGTACCGTCTTTTGAGCAGGGAAATCAGCCAGGATGAAAGCATGCTGACGCTACTCGGAAAGAACAATGCTGAGGAACGGCTGGCCGCTTTTCTGCTGAGTCTTTCAGCAAGATTCAAACGCCGGGGTTTTTCACCATTTGATTTTTATCTCAGCATGTCCCGCCATGAAATCGGCAGCTATCTCGGGCTAGCAGTGGAAACTGTGAGCCGCCTGTTCACCCGATTTCAGGAAGATGGGCTGCTGGAGGTCGAGCGCAAACATATCCAACTGCTGGATCTGGAACGGCTGGAGAGCGTCTCAAAACGTACTCTCGGCAATAAAGACCGAGTCCAGTCAACCTGATTCGGCTGCTTCTTTCGCCAAATTCCAGATGCAGCCTCCCCCGCTTGCTTCGTCAATCGAAGCCAAGCAAGCTAAATGGAATTCGAGTTCATCGCCCCCGGCATAGACTACCTTTAACGGCCTACGCTGAGCAGGCAGTCGCCTGATGCCAGCGCCAATGCTCCCTGCTTCAGTTTCGTTCGTTCCATCAAGCAACAGATTCACCTGGCCTCCGGTCATAGCCAGGTAGACCTCGGCGAGTATCTCCGAGTCCAGCAGCGCACCGTGCAGTTCGCGCTGGCTGTTGTCAATGCCGTAGCGTTTGCACAATGCATCCAGGCTGTTGCGCTGCCCGGGGTGCATCTTCTTTGCCATCACCAGAGTATCGACCACACTGCAGAAACTCTCGATCAGAGGCTGCGCTGCGGCCAAGCGACCGAGTTCGCAGTTAAGGAAACCGATATCGAAAGGCGCATTGTGAATAATCAACTCCGAACCACCGATATATTCCAGGAAATCCTCTGCCAGATCGGCAAAACGAGGCTTGTCTGCCAAAAACTCGTTACTGATGCCATGCACCTCTTCCGCGGCTTTGTCGATCTCCCGGTCCGGTTGCAGGTACTGATGAAAATTTCTGCCGGTCAAGCGGCGATCAACCATCTCAACACAGCCGATCTCGATAATCCGGTGGCCCTGTGCAGGGTCCAAACCGGTTGTTTCGGTGTCTAGTACTATTTGACGCATACGCTTAAGCTCATCGCTACGCTGTAACTTTTAGGTGTAGCCGCAACCCGGTCATTAGAGGGATTCGATCCCCATATTTGCCAGCGCGTCGGCGCGTTCGTTTTCTGGATGCCCGCTATGACCCTTGACCCAAGCCCAGACCACATCGTTGGCTGCCACAAGTCGGTCCAATTGCTGCCATAGATCGGCGTTTTTCACCGGTTGCTTCGCCGCGGTACGCCACCCATTTCGCTTCCAATTGACGATCCATTCGGTGATGCCCTTCTTCACATACTGTGAGTCGGTGGTTATGCGGACAGGCACCCGCCGCGTCAATGTCCCGAGGGCCTGAATAACGGCCAATAACTCCATTCTGTTGTTGGTGGTGTGCGCTTCACCGCCAAACAGCTCCTTCTCGTTGTTCCGATAGCGCAACAGAACGCCCCAGCCGCCGGGGCCCGGATTACCTCTGCAGGCACCATCGGTGTATATCTCGACTCGATCAGCCATGATGGCTCCTGCTTCTGCCCCAGGGTGCGTGCGTGGTGGGTTCTATGGCGCGGCCAACCAGAATGGGGTTGCGCAGCTTCCATAAAGGTTTTATCGGGGTCAGCGTAGAGACCCGCTTTACCGCCTCCACGACGTAAACGCCGGACAGCGCCGGCCACCAACGCCTGCCCGATCTCTCCAGCAGATTGAGCCGCTCCATCAGCACACGTTGCCGCAACGGCGGGCGGAACATGAGTGGCTGAGTATGCTCTATCTCAAAACCCAACAAGGAGAGCCAATCGTGTATGCGGCGAATCGATATAAACCGCCCACTCCAGGGAGAGCAGTCCGCACGACCTCGAAACAGCCGCCTGATGCCCCATAAACTCCAGGGATTGAATCCAACGACGATCAGGCGCCCCTCAGGGATAAGTACCCTGTCTACCTCTCTCAGAGTTTGATGGGGATCTTGATAAAAATCCAGCGTGTGGATTAACAGTACGACGTCCATACTATCACTGGCAATTGGCAGCCGGTCAGGCTTACCCCGTATCCAGCAGCCGTTGTCAGTCGCCGGCGGTTCCGGTGCGACCGTGATATGGGATCGCAGCCGGGCTGGCACTAGGCCCGGAACCTCGCCGCCGATTGAGCCGACCTGGAGCAGATAGTAGCCAAAGCAGCGGTGACTCAGCGCTTTCAGACAAGCCCGCTCTTCAGCCAGCAGCATGCTGCCGGGGTACTGGTTAAACCAACGGTTTACCGAATCGGTAGGGTTTGTCATCTGCTTGACCAGGTTGATACTAAATCCACTTATGGATAAATAAAAATTTTCGATATAGGCAATTTTGATCCTTTAAGTATATACTTGCGCCTGTTTTGCCCCCAGGGCGGCCGTGACATGATTATCCGAGTAAACTATGCCTACGACCAGATTCAGCCTTGCGATCCTACTCCTCAGCGCCAACATCGTGCTTACAGGCTGTAACAGTACCCAGCCAACGCGATTCTCAATCGGTACAGATTCAACCACATTCAGCGAAAACACCTTCTCTGATACCGGCTCAGCCGGGCAAATCTGGCTGCAAGACCTGTTCCCGTTCGAGTACCCCGAGGCTGTGCCGGAGGAAGAAGCATCGCTTCATGACCCCTATATACCGGAGGATATAGAGGGTGCGCTGATCGAAAGGACTTGGCCAAGACCCAGCGAACTACCGGATACTCACTCCACAACCAGCGTTAATACACTCTCCGACATAGATATTTGGACCCGCATTCGGCTTGGTTTTCAGTTGACGCCACTGAATAATTCCCGCATCAGGAACCAGTTGGAATGGTACCACGCCCACCCAGAGCATCTGCCGGGAATCGAGGAACACGCCCGCCCCTACCTTCATTTTATAGTGGAAGAGCTCGAACGGCGCGGATTGCCGCTGGAGCTGGCCTTGCTACCGGCTATCGAAAGTACGTTCAAACCCAGTGCAACCGGTCCCCAAGGCGCTGCCGGAATATGGCAAATCATGCCCGACACCGGGAAAATGCTTGGCCTACGCCAGACCCGATGGTATGACGAACGGCGGGATGTGGTATCAGCCACCGAAGCGGCGCTGGATTATCTGGAGTCCCTGGCCACCCAGTTCGACGGCGATTGGGAACTGGCGCTGGCAGCCTACAATTCGGGAGAAGGTACGGTACGCAGAGCGATTCAGAAGAACCGGGAGCTGGGAAAAGCGACTGACTTCTGGTCGCTCGATCTTCCCCGCGGCACCAAGCGCTATATTCCCAAACTGCTTGCACTGGCCCGAGTGGTCGAAAAACCTGAAGCTTATGGCACCAGCCTGAACAGCATTCCAAACCAACCCTATTTCGAAAGCGTCGATATCGAAGCAGATATCGATCTGATCCACGCCGCAAAAATGGCCGACGTTAGCGTCGATGAACTAGAGCAGCTCAATCCGGGTCTCAGCCCGGCGGCAAAGTTACCGCAGGGCTCTAACCGCTTGCTGTTGCCGGTGGAAAATATCGAACAGTTCAAGGAGAGCCTGGCAGAGTTGGATCCAGGCAAACATCCGGGAACAGGGTATGTCGTACAGCCCGGTGACAGCCTGGGGAAGATCGCCCGCCGGCATGGCACGACGATTACCGCAATAAAGCAGGCCAACAGACTGAACGGCAGCTCCATCCGCGTGGGCATGCAGTTACGAATGCCTGAATCCATAACGGTTGCGGATCGCTCAAACCCCGCCGGCACAGGCAAGTCCGACCAGGCTAAACCTGCCGGCGGCAAAACTATCTACAGGGTACGCAGCGGCGATACGCTCTGGTCTATTGCCCAGAAGCACCAACTGGACTACAAGGCGCTGGCAGAATTGAACGGATTAGGAGTCGACGCAACTTTGAAACCCGGGCAGCAGCTCTATCTGCAGCTCGATCTGGCTGAGGTTTGGCCCTCGTCTTTCTAGGAGAATCGGTCCGGATTCACGGCAAAACAGCTCACACTGCGGGTTTGACTCAGCCTGACCGGATTCGGATAGGCGGACCGACAGTGCTCCGTGGCCTGACTGCAGCGCGGATGGAAGTGGCAACCCTGCGGTGGATTCGACGGCGACGGCATATCACCTTCCAGCCGGATTACACTGCGTTGCCGCGCCGGGTCGATCTCCGGAACCGCCGAGAGCAGCGCCTGCGTATAAGGATGGCGCGGCGACTGCAGCACCTCCTCCACGCTACCCCGCTCCACGATGCGTCCCAGATACATGACCGCCACCTCGTGCGCCAGATAGGCGACGACCGATATGTTGTGGGTAATGAAAAGATAGGATAGTCCGCGCTGCTGCTGAAGATCCTTCAGGAGATTCAATATCTGCGCCTGCACCGATACGTCCAGCGCACTGGTGGGTTCGTCGCAGACGATGAAACGGGGATCGACCGCTAACGCACGCGCGATGCAAATGCGTTGGCGCTGACCGCCGGAAAACTCGTTTGGATAGCGCTCGGCGGCATCCGCCGGGAGTCCAACCTGACCCAACAGATCTATCACTCGCGCCTGCCGCTGGCTGCGGTTCTCGCCGATATTTTGCGCCTGCATGCCTTCCAGGATGATATCGCCAACCAACATGCGGGGATTCATCGAGGCTACCGGATCCTGAAAAATAATCTGCATATCAGCCCGCCGGGATCGCAGTTTTCCAGTCGACAGGCCGGTCAATTCAGCGCCATCGAAGCGGACGCTCCCCGCTGTGGGCCGAATCAATTGCAGGATCCCCTTGCCTGCCGTGGTCTTGCCACAGCCCGACTCACCGACCAGCGCCAGGGTGCGTCCTTGGGCAATTGTCAGCGAGAGATCGTCAACTGCTTTTACCTGGCCGATGACCCGCTTAAACACCCCTACATGAATCGGAAAATGGACTTTGAGCCCCGCAACTTCGAGCAGTCTCCCGGTACCCGCGAACTGCACATTGCGACGCGCCGACACCGCCGTGCCGGAGGGCTGCTGCGGTCCGGGCAGACTATCGAAAAGATGGCATCTCACGCCGCTGCCGGCCTTGGTTTCCGACCACTCAGGCGCCTGCTGCGAACAGATATCCTGCGCCTGAGAGCAGCGCTCAAGAAAGCGACAACGGGTGAACCGTTGGTTGAGCCGGGGTACCGAGCCTTCGATGACGGCCAATTCCCGGTCTCTGCTGCCAAGACTCGGCAGTGAATTGAACAGTTTTCTGCTGTAGGGGTGGGCAGGCTGCCGGAAAAAGCTGCGCGTTTCGGCTAACTCAATGATTTGACCTGCGTACATCACCGCGACCCGATCGGCAACCTCGGAGACCACACCCAGGTCATGGGTAATCAGCAGTACCGCCATGCCGGTGCTGTGTTGAAGCTCCTTCAACAGAGAGAGCACTTGCGCCTGGATAGTCACATCGAGCGCCGTGGTCGGCTCATCGGCAATCAGCAACCGGGGTCTTCCGGCCAGTGCAATGGCGATCATCACCCGCTGCTTCATGCCGCCCGAGAGTTGATGCGGGTACTCGCGCGCGCGGCGCTCAGGATCGGGAATGCCTACCGCACGGAGCAGCTCCACCACCCTGTGCGCCACACCGACCGGATTGCCGCCATCATGCAGCCGCACCGCTTCGCCGATCTGCTCGCCGATGGTGAGCACCGCGTTGAGTGAGGTCATCGGCTCCTGAAAGATCATGCCCACGCGTCCGCCGCGCACGCTCCGCATCTCTCGCTCCGGCAGCGCGAACAGATTGGTCTGTTCGAGAAAGGCCTCTCCTTCAATGATGCACCCGGACGGCGGCAGCAGGCGCATCGCCGATAACGCAGTCATCGA
Organism: Chromatiaceae bacterium; assembly: GCA_024235255.1. Taxonomy (GTDB): domain Bacteria; phylum Pseudomonadota; class Gammaproteobacteria; order Chromatiales; family Chromatiaceae; genus HKST-UBA178. The sequence continues at coordinate 589,016 of JACKMT010000003.1, read as the reverse complement.
CTTACCGCAGCCCGATTCACCCAATAATGCAAACACCTCGCCGCGATGCACCTCGATATCGACCCCGTCCACTGCGTAGACCGGGCTGTCGGCATCTCCCAGCCGGGTTTTCAGGTTTTTGATCTTCAGCAGTGTCTCATCCATCTTCCCGCTCCCCATCTCAGCGGCTGCTGCGCAGGCGCGGATCGAAGGCGTCGCGTACGACATCCGAAAACAGATTGGCGGAGAGCACCAGGGTAAACATGAAGATCATGGCCGCCGCGAGCGACCACCAGACTATCGGCTCGCGCGCCATCTCCAGGCGCGCACTGTTGATCATGTTGCCCCAGCTGTTCATGGTCGGATCGACACCGATGTTGACATAGGAGAGCACCGCTTCAGCCAGCACCAGTCCGGAAAAGTCGAGCACCACCGCGATCAACACAATGTGCAGCACATTCGGCAGAATATGCCGGCCGATAATCTGCAGATGGCTGACGCCAAATGCGGTGGCAGCCTGTACATAGTCGACCTCCCGCAGTTTCATCGACTCGCCGCGCAGCAGCCGGCACAAACCGGTCCAGCTGGTGACACCGAGGATGATACAGAGAAACAGCAGGCGCAGATCCGCCCTCTCCACCAGACTGTTGAACTCCTCGGCATGATTGCTCATGTAGATCTGCAGCATCAGAATAGCGGCGGCAATCAGCAGCACGCCGGGAATGGAGTTGAGTGTGGTGTAGATGTACTGGATGAGATCGTCCACCCAGCCGCGGAAGTAACCCGCCATGATGCCCAGCATCACTGCTGCAGGCAGCATCACCAGCGTGGTCAGGGTGCCGATGACCAGACCGGTACGGATGCTTTTCAGCGCCTGGTAGAAGACATCTTCACCCACCTTGTCGGTCCCCAGCAGATGATAGTTGGCAGCCAGCTCTGCGCTCCAGAAGATTAGCACCAACATGCTGCTCAACACGACCAGCACAACCCGCCAGGGTATCTCGCTGCCGGTTGCCAGCAGCACCCGTCTGGCCTGCTCGCCGAAATTGCTGCGCGCTTTTACTGCGAGCAGCATGATTAAAGTATTGACTGCAACCACACTGACGGCGATACCTTTCAGGATACCAATCGCACTGAGCTTTAATATATCGGCCGTTTTCTGTGCCGGATCCGGCAAATGCACGCCGGCGTGCTGCAGCCGCGGAAAATCCCGGATGGTGCTGCCGTCAGCCAGTTCGATGCTCTCCTTGGCATAAAGGTGGGTAGCCAGCGGCGCCGAGTAGGTCTTCTCCTGGCGCGTCCGCAGCCCGGAGACCATGCTGTCGAACAGGCTGATGACCTCCGTTGAACGGGTCTGCTCCGCAGCACCGTCAGCAGGTTGACTCAAAGGATGAAAATGGATCGAATCCAGCAGCCCGACAACTAAATAGAAGGCGAGCACCACCATGGAGCCGACGCCGACACGGCTGCGCACCACCAGCCCCCAAGGCCGCCGCAGATGCGCTCTGCGTGATGCATAGATGCCGAATACGATTGACAGAAGCAGCAGCAGAAAAATAAGCGCATCGGTCAAGAGTATTACCAGATGAGAGATCATGACAGGCGCACCCGCGGATCCACCAGCGTGTAAGATATATCGGTCAGCAACAGCCCGAGGATGTATAACACCGATCCGAGAAACACCATCGAGCGGACAATGGCGAAGTCCTGACTGTTGATCGCGTCGATGGTGTAGCTGCCCAACCCGGGTATACCGAAAAATGACTCGGTGATCAGACTGCCCATAAAGAGCAGCGGCAGCACTACGACCACCCCGGTGAGGATCGGAATCAGTGCATTTTTCAAAACGTGACGGAACAGCACCCGCGTCTCGGACAATCCCTTGGCGCGCGCGGTCCGGACATAGTCTTTGTTGATCTCCTCAAGAAACAGCGTCCGATACCAGCGGGTGCCCGAACCGATACCGCCGATGACACCGATGATGGCCGGCAGGATGAGAAACTTGATCGAATTGAAGCCGGTGTCGTAACCGGAGATCGGCACCAGATGGAGCAGCTTGCTTACCAGATACTGACCGCCGATGATATAGAAGAGTCCGGATATGGACATCATCACGACGCACAGCACAACGCTCCAGAAGTCGATATAGGTGGCGCGAAAAAAGGCGATCAGCAATGCATAACTGATGTTTACCAGCAGGCCAACCAGCAATACCGGAATGGCGATCGCCAGACTCGGCCACATGCGTTGAGAGATATCGTAGCCGATATCCCGGCCGCTGTCCGAGGAGCCGAAATCAAACCGGAACAGTTTGACCGATTTCTGAAAAAAAATCGTCTCAGTCAACTTGTCCGCCCCCGGCGCAGACGCGTTGTAGAGCAGCGGCAGATGATAACCGCGCTCCTGCTTCCAATGCTCGATCGCTTCCGGTGTCACACGCTTCATTCCAAGGTTCATGCGCGCCATGTCATCCGGCGAGTTGACGACGAAAAACAGTAGAAAAGTGAGAATGTTCACACCGATAAGAATCGGAATCGCGTAGAAAACCCGCCGGATAATATATGCCATCATCGTGCTGCGCTCCTCTCACGGCGCCGGTATAACCGTACAGCCGGAACAGCAGACACTATCAGCACGGCCACAAGCAGCAGCAACGGCCACACAACGGGCGGATTCCATTGCGCTCTCTTCTGCTCCCGCAACCCGGCATCGAGCGATTTGTACTTAAGTGTATTGTTCGCCATCAGATTCGGCTTTACGTTACCGTACCAGGCGTGGGAGAGAGAGAAAGCTTGCGGGAAAAAGCCCCAGGCCCAAGGCGCCTCGCGGCGTACGATCTCCACCATGCGATCGATGATCAACTGCCGCTGTGCACTGTTGTCCATATTTTTCATCTGCACAAACAGTTTATCGAACTCCGCATTGCTGTAGTTGGCCGCATTCTCACCGCCATGCTCCACCTTGCCGTTCGGGCCGTAGAGCAGAAACAGAAAATTCTCCGGGTCCGGGTAGTCTGCATTCCAGCCCCACATGAATATCTGCCCGGTGCCATCCCGCATCTTCTCCTGAAATCGGTTGTAATCGCTGGCGCGGATCACCAGTTGGATACCAAGCTTTGCAAATTGCTTGCGCATCCAGTTGAGCCGGGCCTTGCCATCGGGACCGGAAGAGGTGGTGTCATAATAGAGAATTAGGGCTTTTCCGGTCTTCAGGTCTCTTCCCTCCGGGTAACCGGCCTGTTTTAAAAGCTCCCGTGCCTGCTCGATCCCTTTACGCTGGATTTTCTCCCCCTGCAGTTCATAGACGTAACGATTGACGCCCTCGACGCCGGAGCGACTGCCAAAAATCCCCGGTGGTATCGGTCCCTGGGCAGCAACCCCGCGCCCGTTATTAAAGATCGATATGTACTCCTCGTAATCCATCGCAATAGAGATGGCCAACCGCAGCAGGCGCGCCGATTCGGCAGCGCCACCGACCACTGGGTCCAGCATATTAAAGCCCAGATAGAAGACGGATGAAGTCACCGCGGTATTCAACCTGATTCCTTTCTCGACCATGGAATCGGTCAGGCTCAACTCGCCCTGCGCGGAAAATTGAACGGCCTGATCGAAGCTGTCCGAAGCAATGCCTGAGGTATCGTAGTATCCCTGCAGGAACTTGCTCCAATAGGGGATGGACTCTGTCTCCAGACTAAAGAAAGCCCGCTCGATCAAGGGCAGGCGCTTTCCCGCATCCTCCAGCAATCCCTGTTCACGGTCACCGGGTTCACCCTCTGCAGGATAAGTTTCTCCGTGAAAATTGGGGTTGGCAGAGAGCACCATACGCAGGTTTGGATTGTTCTCCTCCAGCATAAAAGGGCCGCTGCCCAGCGGGTACCAATTCAGGCTGATGTTACGCTTTTCGAGACCAGGCTGTGCATAGAAGGCCTCAGCTTCCCAGGGCATGGGAGCAAAAAATGGCATAGCCAGCCAATAGACAAACTGTGGATACTTCCCCTTAAGCCGAATCCGAAAACGATACCTGTCCAGGAGTTGCACTCCTTCGATAGCATAGGGTCTCAGGTCGATATATTTGTTGTTCGTTCCCTGCTGCTGCATCCGTTCATACAGAGCGTCCAGCTGCTCGCCGAATTGCTTAAATCCGATGATGTAATCAGCCATGATGCCGGCGATTGGCGAGCTCAGTTTCGGGAATGCAAGCCGCTTGATCTGGTAAATAAAATCTTCCGCCGTCACCTCTCTGGTGCCGGTTAACGGAAAGTCGGCCAGGGTATTCGATGAATCGATCTGCTGCTGACCCAGTTGGTGATACCGATAGTTCCCGCTATTGTCGCGCGCCAGCGCCGGATGGGGCTGATAGAGCATGCCCTGCTTGATACTGATCTCATACTCACTGATCGCTATCTCACCGCTATCGGCCTGTTCCGGCAGCGGGTTCCCTTTTGTATCGTAAAAACGAGCGACCGGCACCCTCTCCGCGGACAACGGCACCAACTCATACGGTCGTTTCAAAAAATGATACTGAAACAGAGGTTCATAGATCTGCGCGATGAATTCATACTCGTTGGCGCTGTATGAGCGTACCGGATCGAGATGTTTTGGACGTTCAGAAAAGGAACTGTAAAGGATATTCCGTGCCAAGTCGGAACGGGGATACGGATTGTTCCAACCGCTGTCGCTGCAGCCACCGATCAGCCAGACAAAAAGCAGCAGGGTAAGCCACCACATTGTCTTAGTCAGCTGTGCCTGATTCATTGCCGTCGGTTACCCGCCTGGATCGATTGGAATGCACATTTTAACCATAGAGCGCGATTTTGCGCAGTTGTACGGGTAAAATAGCGGCGAGTATTATACGACGGTGGAAGCGGGGTAAGCGCTTTTCACCCTATTGTCCAACATTGCCAGTCTCACAAAATCGTTCCGTTGTATTGCACTGGCCGGCATTCCGCAATAGTTAAGGAGTCCTAATGGGTTTTTTACAAGACAAACGCATCCTGATTACCGGTGTAGCAAGCAACCGTTCTATTGCCTGGGGCACCGCATTGGCAATGCACCGTGAAGGCGCGCAACTCGCTTTCACCTACCAAACCGAAAAACTAAAACCACGGGTGGAAAATATGGCTGCCGAGTTAGGCTCCCCCATCGCGCTGCCCCTGGATGTAACCTCTGACCAGCAGATCGATGAGTTGTTTCAAAATCTGGCCGAAACCTGGGATGGACTGGACGGAATCGTGCACTCCATCGGCTTCGCACCCAGCGATCAGTTAACGGGAACCTACGTGGACGCGGTGACCCGCGAAGGTTTTGCCATTGCCCACGATATCAGCGCCTATAGCTTTGCCGCACTGGCGAAAGCGGGGCGAAAGATGATGCTGGGAAGGAACGGCGCCCTGTTGACCATGTCCTACCTCGGCGCGGTACGCACCATTCCGAACTACAATGTGATGGGAGTTGCCAAGGCAAGCCTTGAGGCAAACGTGCGTTACCTGGCCGATGCACTCGGACCCGAGGGTACGCGGGTCAACGCGATATCGGCGGGTCCGATACGTACGCTCGCCTCGGCTGGAATTTCAGGTTTTAAGGGGATGCTGTCGGAAAGCGAAAAGAAAAACCCGTTGCGCAGAAACGTGACTATCGAAGAGGTCGGGAATACCGCCGCATTTCTATGCTCCGATCTGGCATCGGGCATCACCGGCGATATTATCTACGTGGACTCCGGCTACCATATCCTCGGAATTGCCTGAGCAGATCGGTATTTTAGCTCCGGTATGTAGTTAAACGCGAAAATACGGCAGTCTGATTATGGACTGCCGTATCCGGTTTGCCGCATGGCGCCAAAGAGCTGCGGTTGGCTAACCATCTCGTTTATTGATAACGATATTGGCGCTCTCTTGCAGATTCTTTATCAAGTGCTGATAGTAAGCCTGCCCGCGGGATCGTTCCAAAGCGCTTTTTAATTCTATCGCACCGCCGATATCCTCGGCATCCTTGTCGCTGCCATCCGCCACATGGTTCAGTGCGAGCACGGCAAAGTCTCCGTTCTCCAGCACCGCTTCACCAAAACTGCTGGCACTCTCAGCCGGTTTTGGCAGACGGAATAAACTGGTCGCTACCGCGGCGGGGATATCACGATTGTCCCTATCAACCGAGTCGACGTTGATAATTTTCAGTCCGGAATCGGTTGCCAAAGATTCAAGGCTTGCACCACCGGCGAGGGAAGCAAGGATCTCCTGCCCTCTCTGACGGGCTAGTTCGGCAGCACCCTTGGACTTAAGATGACTCACAATTTCATCCTTAACCTTATCCAACGGTCGCAGCGAAGACTCCTCATGCTCGACTACACGCAGCACAATAATATGTTCGGCCCCAATCTCGATGGCTTCGCTGTTATGACGCTCAAGTAATACATCATCGCTGAACGCCGCGCCGACAACCTTGGGAGATGCAAACGGCCCGCTGCCGCCACTGCGCTCGACCCATTCGCTGCGTTTGGTTTCGATGCCAAGCGCTGCTGCGGCCGGCTGCAGACTATCCGGATCTTCATAGGCAAGATCACTGAGCCGCTCGGCATATTCGTAGAACAGCTTTTCCGCCTCGCTTTTAAGATAAGCTGCTTTGATCTGATCCTTCACCTCTTCGTAGCGCTTGCCGCTCTCCTGTTCGACAGCAATCAGCTTGATAATATGGTAGCCGAAGGAGCTCTTGACCGGCTTGCTCACCTCGCCTACTGACAGTGCGAAGGCCACATCCTCAAAGGATTTGTCCATAATACCTTTTTCAAAAAAGCCCAGATCTCCGCCGGCTTCAGCAGAACCGGGATCCTGCGAAAGCTCTTTAGCCACATCGGTAAACTCTTCACCTTTGCTTATGCGCTCCAATGCCGCCGTTGCCTGTTTCAGGGCATCAGCCTCAGCAGCCGCACCCTCACCAAGCGTAAACAGGATATGACTAGCGCGCCGGCGCTCTGCAATCACATATTCACGCTTATGCTGTTCGTAGTACCCAAGCAGCGAGGCTTCATCCGCCTTTAGCGTGGCCGAAAGATTACCCACATCCAGTTCAATGTACTCCAGCTTGACTCGTTCCGGAGCCATGTACAACTGCTGATTCGAGTCATAGTAGCTCTGCACTTCACTTTCAGTTACGGCAACCGAGTCCTTGAACTCAGCTGCTGGAATGACCATGTAATCCAACCCGCGGCGTTGCATGCGCAGCCTGACCATATCCTGTAATTCAGCATTTGTCGCAAACTCGGTATTACTCACGCTTCTGGACAGCTGCTCTGTCATCAGCGACTGCCTTACCTGGGCTTCAAAGCCAACCGGACTTAACCCCTGATTGCGTAGTACACGTTCATAGGCTTCTTTATTAAATGTGCCACCGACGGAAAATGCAGGAATGCTGTTGATGTAGGCTCTGACTAATGTGTCGCCCGTACTGAATCCCATTTCGCTTGATGCATGCAGCACAACTCTTTCCCTGATCATGCTCTGTAAAAACTCTTCACGCATGCGCGCATCATCCATTAATTCTGGTCGATAGTTGCTGCCAAGCTGATCGCGCACCCGCTGCCTAAATTGACGGTAGCCGTTTTCGAACTCCCGCTCGCTTATCTCCTGACCATTTACCGATGCCACGACTAGGGTTGAACCGCCATCAAGATAGGAACTGATTCCCCACAGTGCAAACGGCACGCTGATAAGAATAACAATGAACCAGGCTATCCAACCTTGTGCGCGTTCCCTGATTTCCTGAAGCATGTCATATTTCCCAATGGCAGAACCAAAAACGGGGCATCTAATCGATGCCCCGCGTGTCTTCTCTGGTCTGGCGGAGCGGACGGGGCTCGAACCCGCGACCCCCGGCGTGACAGGCCGGTATTCTAACCAACTGAACTACCGCTCCATTAATTGGTGGGCGCTGCAGGGTTCGAACCTGCGACCCTCGCCTTGTAAGGGCGATGCTCTCCCAGCTGAGCTAAGCGCCCGCAAGAAGGGCCGCTAGTTTACGGCATCCTTAAGTGCTTTACCAGCTTTGAATGCTGGATTTTTAGAAGCCTTGATTTCAATCGTCGCGCCCGTTTGCGGGTTGCGTCCTGTCCGGGCTGCACGTTCCTTTACTGAGAAGGAGCCAAATCCGACGACATTAACTTGATCGCCCTCCTTCAGTGATGCAGTAATGGCCTCGATCATACCGTCGAGTGCACGGCCAGCAGCGGCCTTGGATATATCTGCACTCTCTGCCATTGCATCGACCAACTCCGTCTTATTCATTCTGACTCTCTCCCCTGTGTAGGATTCGCGCACGATCTCTGCTTTTCTTTCAGCCCGAGAACCGCGCGGCATTTAAATTTGGTGCTTAAAAAAAGGGCCCAATTTATACCAGCGACCCGGATTAAGTGTCAAGGTAATGTACCATCTGCCTACCCGCCCGTCTCTGCTGTCGCAGCGCTCTTCTGCCTGTTGGTTTCAAACAGCTTCACACTTTTCGCAGATAACTTTCATGAATACGCGCTTAACTTCCTGCAACCGTAGTGTTTCAGTGTTGGGTTAAGTTGCTGCTCTTTTTGGTGGCCTTTTTACGTGCAGTCACCTTCTGTTTGGGATCCTCCTCGTCCTGTTCAACAACTTCCGGCATTTGCGCCAAGGCGATCTCTAATACCTGATCAATCCAACGTACCGGTTTGATTACAAGATTCTGCTTGATGTTTTTCGGTATCTCTACCAAGTCGCGCTCGTTCTCCTGAGGAATGATCACGGTTTTGATGCCACCACGATGCGCAGCAAGCAGCTTCTCCTTGAGGCCACCGATTGGCAGCACCTCTCCACGCAGCGTTATCTCTCCAGTCATCGCTACATCCGCCCGCACGGGGATTTGAGTTAGCGTAGAAACCAGACAGGTACACATACCGATACCCGCACTAGGTCCATCCTTAGGTGTAGCACCTTCGGGAACATGGATGTGTACATCGTACTTCTGGTGAAAATCTTCTGCCAATCCAAGCGGTGCGGCTCGGCTGCGCACTACGGTCATAGCAGCCTGTATCGATTCCTGCATGACCTCACCCAGCTGACCGGTGTGACTCAACTTCCCGTTACCCGGCACGAGCGCCGCTTCGATATGCAGCAGTTCGCCTCCGACTTCTGTCCATGCCAGTCCAGTTACCTGTCCCACCTGGTCATGATCGTCAACTTCGCCATAACGGAATCGCTTGACACCGAGATACCTGTCAAGGCTGTTTGGGGTAATAGTAATCCGGTTGTCCTGTCTCTTAAGGAGTATCTGTTTAACCACTTTACGGCAAATTTTGGATATCTCCCTCTCCAGATTACGTACACCTGCTTCGCGGGTGTAGAAACGAACGATATCCCTGATGGCACTTTCGCGGATCAGCAGTTCTGTCTCTTTGAGACCGTGATTTTCAATCTGCTTGGGCACGAGATAGCGCAGCGCAATATTGATTTTTTCATCTTCCGTATAGCCCGACAATCGGATAACTTCCATCCGGTCAAGGAGCGCAGGAGGGATGTTCATGGTGTTTGCAGTGGCTACGAACATCACTTCCGAGAGATCGAAATCCACCTCCAGATAGTGGTCCACGAACGTGTGATTCTGCTCAGGGTCCAGCACCTCCAGTAGCGCAGACGCAGGATCGCCGCGAAAATCCATCGCCATTTTGTCTATCTCATCAAGCAAAAAGAGCGGATTCCTTGTTTCTATCCTGGAGAGATTCTGAATAATTTTTCCCGGAAGCGCGCCGATATAGGTTCTCCGATGCCCCCTAATTTCGGCTTCATCCCGAACACCGCCCAACGCCATTCGCACAAACTTACGGTTGGTGGCATGAGCAATAGACTGACCTACTGATGTCTTACCGACGCCCGGAGGACCAACCAGACAGAGAATAGGACCTTTAAGTTTGCGTACACGCTGCTGTACAGCCAGGTACTCGATGATGCGCTCCTTGACCTTTTCGAGTCCGTAGTGATCGGCTTCCAGCACATCTTCTGCCAGCTTTAGATCGTTCCGAATCTTAGTACGCTTCTTCCAAGGTACATTAACCAGGGTATCGATGTAATTGCGCACTACCGTCGCCTCAGCCGACATTGGCGACATGAGCTTCAGTTTATTCAGCTCTGCCAGGGCTTTTGTTTTCGCCTCCTTCGGCATTCCGGCTTTTTCTATACGATTGGCGAGATCCTCGATTTCATTCGGAGCCTCCTCCAATTCGCCCAGCTCCTTCTGGATCGCCTTCATCTGTTCATTCAGATAGTACTCGCGCTGGTTTTTTTCCATCTGGCGCTTAACTCTGCCGCGAATTCTTTTCTCGATTTGCAGCAGATCATTCTCCGACTCCATCAACCCCATCAAGTGCTCAAGGCGGGCCGATATATCGGCCATCTCCAAAACCACTTGCTTCTCTTCAAGTTTAAGCGACATATGTGCCGCCATGGTATCTGCAAGACGGCTCGGGTCGTCTATGCTCGACAGCGAGGTCAGCACTTCTGGCGGGACTTTCTTATTCAATTTGACGTACTGGTCAAAAAGCGTGGTTGCAGAACGCATCAGCACATCGATTTCACGCTCATCCAGCGTGAGAATATCTTTGATGACCTCCATTTTGGCGGAAAAGTACGCTTCGGTAGAGAGGTACTTGATGATTCTGGATCGATCGCCACCCTCCACCAGCACCTTTACGGTACCGTCCGGGAGTTTGAGCAACTGGAGTATGTTTGCCAATGTTCCAACCTGGTACATATCCTCTAAAGCCGGATCGTCGGTATCGGCACTCTTCTGTGCCACCAACAGGATCTGCTTATTGTCCCGCATGGCAGCATCCAGCGCGTGAATCGATTTATCGCGCCCGACAAACAGTGGAATCACCATATGCGGATAAACCACCACATCACGCAACGGCAGCACCGGTACACGGCTTTTTGGTTCTAAATCCACCGCAATATCGTTATCTTCTTGACCCATCTTGGGCTCTCCAACTGACGAGGTCTGTTTCGCGCTGCCGCGAACTGCGGGGAAGACCCGCTCCGCTGTAACTATCCGCGCATCTCTTCATCTGACCAGGTAACCAATAAAGACAGTGTGACAAAGAATACTTCGTCACCATCTTAACTTCTATCTGTTCTTGAAAATGGGGCTAAAAAGGGAATCTTCAACACCCGGGCAAAATTTCCCGGGTGGCAAAATGTTGGATCCGGCAAATAATAACCGGTCGCTCTGTAAGTCTAATCTGACGATATTGCCAACTGTTTTTCGTTGCTCTGATAGACGATGTACGGATCATTTTCTCCAAGCACCACCGATTCATCTATCACAACCTTGCTGACATCATCCATCGAAGGGAGGTCGTACATCGTATCGAGTAGAACCTGCTCCATGATCGTACGCAGTCCCCGCGCTCCAGTTTTACGCTCCATCGCCTTACGTGCAATGGCATGCAGCGAGTCTGGCCGAAACTCGAGCTCGCACTCCTCCATTTCGAACAGCTTGGCATACTGCTTCACCAGTGCATTTTTCGGTTCTGTCAATATTTTAACCAACGCATCCTGATCAAGCTCTTCCAGCGTTGCCACGACCGGCAACCTGCCGACAAACTCCGGGATCAGTCCGTAATGGATCAGGTCTTCCGGTTCCACGCCAGGTAAGATCTCGCCGACGTTACTATTGTCGTCCTTGCTATGGACCTCGGCGGAGAAACCTATTCCGCCCTTCTCTGAACGATTGCGGATGACCTTCTCCAGTCCTGAAAACGCCCCTCCGACAATAAACAGGATATTTGAGGTATCCACCTGGAGAAACTCCTGTTGCGGGTGTTTTCTTCCGCCTTGTGGAGGTACCGATGCGATGGTTCCTTCTATCAGCTTCAGCAATGCCTGCTGCACACCTTCTCCTGAAACATCCCTAGTTATGGATGGGTTGTCCGACTTGCGGGAAATCTTATCGATTTCATCGATGTAAACGATGCCTGTCTGCGCTTTTTCAACGTCGTAATCGCACTTCTGAAGCAGTTTTTGAATGATGTTCTCAACATCTTCGCCCACGTAACCAGCTTCGGTCAGTGTAGTGGCATCCGCAATGGTAAAGGGTACATTAAGCATTCGAGCCAAAGTTTCCGCCAGCAGAGTCTTTCCGGACCCGGTTGGGCCGATTAATAGAATGTTGCTTTTGGAAATCTCGATATCGTCTTTGCCCCCGCCCGAATCGAGACGTTTGTAGTGATTATAAACCGCAACAGAGAGCACTTTTTTGGCTCTGGCCTGTCCGATAACATATTGATCGAGCTTTGCATTGATCTCTTGGGGTTTTGGCAGACTGCTACTCGATTCGGCGGTGCCTTCCTGCATCTCTTCGCGAATGATATCGTTGCAGAGTTCAACACACTCGTCGCAGATAAAGACGGACGGACCGGCTATAAGTTTGCGCACCTCGTGTTGACTTTTGCCGCAGAACGAGCAGTACAGCAGCTTCCCATCATCGCCCCTGATCTTATCATCGCTCATATTCTCATCCTTTCAGGTCTTTGTTCGGGCAATACCAGGACAACTTCGATCCAGACCCGTTGCTCACATAATATCTGATTGAGGCAACTTGGCAAGGTTCACCTGCGGTTTCCCAACCGAGGCAGTATATAGCCAAATTAAGAAAATCACCCCACTAGCGTCAGAGGCTATGCCCCCCGATCATCGCTTCTATTTTCGAGAACCCGGTCGATAAGGCCATATTTTACCGCCTCCTCCGCGCTCATGAAGTTATCGCGCTCAGTATCATTTTCAACCCGATCAAGTGGTCTTCCGGTATGTTTAGACATAATTCGGTTCAGGCGGTCCCGAATAAGGAGTATCTCTTTGGCATGAATCTCAATGTCTGTTGCTTGACCTTGATAACCACCCAATGGCTGGTGAATCATCATCCTTGAGTGAGGCAAACTGAACCTTTTTCCCGGCGTTCCTCCCGCCAATAACAGCGCACCCATGCTTGCGGCCTGACCAACACACATCGTACTCACAGCGCAGCGCACAAACTGCATGGTGTCATAGATTGCCAAACCTGCACTGACCGACCCTCCCGGGGAGTTGATATAAATACTGATATCCTTATCCGGGTTTTCCGATTCAAGAAAGAGCAGTTGTGCCACCACCAAATTAGCCATATGGTCTTCCACCGGGCCAACAAGAAAAATCACTCGTTCTTTAAGCAGCCTGGAGTAGATGTCGTAGGAACGTTCACCACGGGCGGTCTGCTCCACCACGATAGGAACCAAACCGAGATTGTTCACGTTCAAACCACCCATGGAAGTTCTATCGACCATTACAAAGGAATCCTTTATGAAAATTTAACTGTCTGATCCGGTGCCTGTGTGTGAGTTATTCATAAGATCGTCGAAATTACGCGCCTTATCTTCCACCTTCACCTGCTCCATTACCCAATCAACCACCTGCTCCTCGAGCACCACATTTTCAATCGCAGCCAACTGCTTCTTATCCTTCAAGTAGTAATCTATAACTTCCTGGGGGTCTTCATACGACTGGGCAAACTGTTCGACTCTCGTCCGCACCCGCTCATTGTCCAATTCGATCTTGTTCTCCCTGATCACTTCGCCTAGGATCAATCCCAACGCCACGCGTCGTTTCGCCTGATCCTCGAACAGGTTCAAAGGCAGATCGATGCTGCTGGTCTGACCGTTCTGCGCCATATTCTGTTTTGTCTGCTGCTGCAACGCAGCCGCTTCCTGGCCGATCAGCGCTTTTGGCACAGTAACTTCATTGACTTCCAGCAGCAGGTCCATCGCCTGCTCCTTCAAGACCCCACGAATCTTCTCTTGCAGTTCGCGCTCCATATTGCTGCGAATTTCTTTGTGCAATCCATTCACACCGCCTTCCGCCACGCCAAAAACTTTTGCGAATTCATCATCAACCTCAGGCAGGATCGGCTCTGCAATCTTTTTGACCACAACATCAAATTTCGCCGCTTTTCCAGCGAGATGCTTTGCCCTGTACTCTTCCGGGAAATTCAGTTCGAGTGTCCGATTCTCACCGGATTCCACACCCAAGAGACCTTCCTCGAAACCCGGAATCATCGAGGATGTGCCCAATACCAGAGGTACACCTTCAGCACTCCCGCCGTCAAACGCTTCACCATCAATAAAACCTTTGAAATCAATGGTTACCTGATCTCCCTCCTGAGCTTTTCGGGTGATTTCGTTCCAAGTAGTGCGCTGCTTCCGCAGTTTCAGAATCATTGCATCCAAATCCGCATCCGTCACCTCAACCTGGGGACGTACGATCACTTTCTCGGATAAATCCTGTAGCTTCACTTCAGGCATCACTTCGAATACTGCAACATAACCCAAACCCTCCGCAGGCTCCATTTGCAGCGGTTCGATGCTGGGCTCACCCGCCGGCTGCAAATTCTCCTTGGCCAACGCTTGAAAGTAGGTCGATTGAACCAAGTCCCCAAAGACCTCCTGCCGAGCCTGCCCGGAATAGCGCTGCCGAATGATCGAGAGCGGCACCTTCCCTGGCCTAAAACCGTCAATTTTTGCGTTACGCGCGATCTCCCTGAGGCGTTTTTCGAGCGCACCATTGACCATTTCAGCAGGTATTTCGACCGTCATCCGACGCTCAAGGCCTTCACGAGATTCAACCGAAACTTGCATTCATAACCTCTTAGGCGGTTAGTCCCGCCAGCTATCACTATTGATTAAAAAACTCTGGACACGGCTCCGATCCTGTAGCGCAACCGTTTCCCAAATATGGTGCGAAAGGGGAGACTCGAACTCCCACCCCTTGCGGGACTGGAACCTAAATCCAGCGCGTCTACCAACTCCGCCACTTTCGCTTCCTCGCTCCGCATTTGACTTCAGAGCATTTTTGCGAGCGTACATATTTAATTATACATTTATGCAGGCAAAGGTGTAATTAGTCACATCGTTCCTTTTCGTCCTGCAAAGGCCCTTCCAGCTCAATGAAAGAAACAATCGGCAGATACCCGACAACTTTAAGTCAAAGCCAAATATAGTGCCGAAATGCCAATGCGAGCAGGAAACAAAGAGAGTGACAGCGAGCGTTCATCGAGCCAGAAAACTATGACGCCGAACGATACGGAAATTGGACCGAAAAGGAGGCCATGGAGTGGTCCTCAAGCAATGACTAAGTTCGACTTATCTGCCGCCCATACCCGCAGATACTACCGACTGGAATACCGCTTTATGCACATCGCCCAGACTTAGAACCCCCACCAGCTCTCCCGCATCCGCAACAGGAATACGACGAAAGCGATTGCGCACCATGGTGGATGCAGCCTTCAGTATGTGGTCGTCCGGTGAAACACTGATCACATTGGTAGTCATTAGATCCCTCACCTTTAGATTCACGACATCACGATATTTATTCATCATTCCGTCGAAATCTACCGCACCCAGCCGATCTGCGACCATATCCTCCAAAGTGGGAAAAAGTTTGTGTAGTACGTCTTTTTCCGCGATAAACCCTACCATTTTATCCCCTTCCACTACCGGCAAACCACTGAAGCGGTACAGGCACATCAGCGATACCACCTCCAGCAGTCCTGTTTCCGGGGTTACAGTCTTGGGAGAACCGGTCATGATCTGTTTCACCAACATGATATGTTCCTCTTAAAAAATATCCTTATAGCACGAAGATTCATAATCCGGCTGCTTCACTCCAGACAACCGAGGTGGTTTGCAAAACCCCGCTCAATCTCACGCCTGTTAGGCAATCCGCTAACCAACCGGAAAGCTTGGTATTCTACATCTACGAACGAAAAACGAACAGTGCAAGAAGATAGCGCTTCCGCGAGCACAAATCGTGCTGCAATTATGCATCCAGATTAACCCTATGATGCAAAAAGCGTTAGCGCCCTGAAAGTAGATTAATAACGGATAAACTCAGGAGTGATCCTTCCCCGATTTAGGACCTGCACCTTTCACGGCTTTGGAGTCGGCGAGGTCGTTGAGGTCAAAGGAGAGTGTATTGATCATTGTGTCCGCATCCTCCTCCGACAAAGCCGCTCCAGCGATCAGCTCATGATCGGGCGCAATGTTGCGCCCCATCTCCACCACCTTGGCCCAGATTTCAGGCGCACGAGCAATCATCTGCTGATAATCCTGTTCCATGACGGCAACGAATTTGTTCTTGTCTTTTCTAAATGCGTAGATCTCAAGCAGCTTCGCCTTCAGTATCATACTATCCGGGTGATTATCGATCGCCTGCCTGATCAACTCTTCTGCCGGCCCGTAACGACGATAAGCCAGATAGATATCAGCTTCTGTCAGGGCAGATTCGACATCCGCATTGGAACTGGGCGAGAAATCACCTGCGAAACGTTCACTTCCTGTCTCTTTGTGTTGTTTGTCAGAGCCCTTGGGATT
Organism: Chromatiaceae bacterium; assembly: GCA_024235255.1. Lineage (GTDB taxonomy): Bacteria > Pseudomonadota > Gammaproteobacteria > Chromatiales > Chromatiaceae > HKST-UBA178. The sequence goes on along the minus strand of JACKMT010000003.1, from coordinate 572,633 downwards.
GAGGAACCGCTCTTCGGTGACGGGCTGGCTATCCACATCGATATACGAACCAAACGCTTCCGCATCGGGCAGGTGGCTTTCACTCCGCCGCCTGCGCACCAATAAGATCAGCAGCAGAATAAGCAGTAGCAGCACGACAACGAATATCTGTAACCAGTATTGTTCAGCTTTCGCCAACCAATCCGTTTCCTGGGGTTCCGCAGGAGCAGGTTCGGCAAGTGGTTTTTTCTCCGTCTGTGCACGTCCCATTTCTGTTACTGCAGCAATACTAACGGCCTTTTTCCGCTCTTCACCGACAACCGGGTCTGTTCTGCGCGCGGCATCCATTGCTGTTCCTGACTCAACTCTTACCGCATTGAGACGCTGTTCCAATCGATCGATCGTACGATTGCGCTCCTCCAGTGACTTGCGCAGCGCTTCGATCTTCAGCTCCAACGCATCCTTGAGCTCCTCCAAATCCCGGTTAATCTCCTTTACTGCCTCCAAATCTCGTTTTGATTCCGCAATCTCATCACTTAACCCGCGCTTCTTCGGCACAGCAACTTCTTCACTGGCCAACGTTTCCGCGGCAGTTGCAGATTCTGTCTCTTCCCTACCAGTTTCAACCACACGCAGCTTCACACCACCTGCAGCTTCATCCTCGGAACCCGGTTCCGGCGCAGACACCACTTCACTCTGCTCTCCGGGCACCGCTGTTGGACCTGCCTCACTCTTTGCAACCGGGGCAGGCTCGCTCTTTATTGCCTGCCAGTCGCGGTTCTGCTGCTGAAATGCTCGGCGTGCTTCAAGGGCATTCAACTTGGCGATCGTTGCGTGGTCCGGTATATTCAATACCGCGCCCCGCTTGAGAAAATTAACATTCCCATGCTGAAAAGCGTCGGGGTTCGCCTCCAACAACGCCATCATCATCTGCTCGACGGACACCGAGTTGTCTGGCCTTACTCGGCTGGCTATCACCCACAACGTCTCTGTACGCTTGACCGGCCCGTACTGCCGGGCTGGTTGCTTGCGCGGAGTTTGCGATGGCCCACTTTTTTTTGTTTCCTCTCCTGTTTTTCCGGAAACGGGTACCGTGTCGGCGACTCTTACAGCACTGGACGGTGGATCCAGAAGAACCGTGTATTCCCGCAGCAGCACGTTTTCCTTCCAGATCACCTCAAGCAGAAAGTTGAGGAAAGGTTCTCGCACACTCTCTTTAGTTGTGACATGGATAAAGGCCTGCTGATTGTCACCTACCAGGGTTTTGAACTGTAATCTGGAGAGATGCGGCGGGCGGCTCAATCCTGCTTTTCTGAAAGCTTCGGAATTCGCAAGCGACACCCGCAATCCATCCAATTCTGTCGGTTTGATTGAAACCAACTCAATCCGAGCATCCAGTGGCTCGTTAAGCAAAGAGTCAACGGAGATAGCCTTGAATCCCAACGCCTGTATCCCACAGGAGATTGATAGCAGCAGTAGCAAGCCAATGATCTTTGTTTTCATTTTTTTCAAACCTACACCAGCAAACCAAATTGGCCCTCATTGCCAGCCCGCAATCTCGCATCCATAAAGTGTTTCTGCGGGCATCGTCGATTTGGATCCCCTTCATATACTTTTCATTGTATCGTTTTTTTTGGGAATTTCTTTAATATGTTTCAGGATTTATCCTCGCCTAAGCCTGACATAAGCTGGAACGCGACCTTCACCTGCTTCGGTATCCACATCATTCCGGCCGCATTGAATCGACAATAAACCTCGATTTTGCTGCGAAGCTGAGCTGATTATGCGGTCATACAGGCACGATCCGGTGGCTTGTCAACACTTGCCGGATCGCTACTGCCGTTGCGCGGGAAAGGTCCAGCCTCTATGGTTACGCATAAAGATAGTGTGCCAGGCGTTTGGCTGTTCATTTGGGGAAACCAACCATGTGCCTTCCGCCTTGTCTGGCGCATCTTTAAGCGCAACAATAGCCATACGTTGGGTATTGACCGGCCCTGTCTAACCGGTGCTGTATCTGCTGAGTGACTCCACGGACCGATATGTATGTCCCCTGACTACCAGATTAAATTCGATTCCATTGCAGAAAAAACATTGTTCTCAAAGCTGGCGCAGCAGCAACAGTTATTTTTAAGGGAGCTATCCCAGCGCCATCGCTTCACCCAGCAGGAGTTGCGCCTGGTGGCGGAAATCGCGTTGGATCTGGCAATGTGGAAGAACGGATCCATTCAGCAGCACTGGTCCGAAGCAGCGGCAATTCAGGATCCAAGGCAGAAAAAAAAGCAAGCGATCAACCGGCTGAAAGCGCACTGGGAAGCGCTTAAGAATGAACCAAACCAGTATCCAAAGCGCCCCTCCAGCCCTATCGCAGCTAGCAAGGCGCAAGTTATCAGCCGACAAAAACCTAAAATGGGCCTTGGCTTCTGCCCCGTGGCGTCGCGAAAAACCCGCTGCTGCAACCTGCTTACACTGGATGCGGTCGACAATTGCGGCTACGAATGCTCCTATTGCAGCATTCAATCCTTCTTCAGCGGTCAACAGGTTTTTTTCGATCCTGATTTCCCCAACAAACTGGCGGCACTGAAAATTGAGAGCGACCAGACCTACCACATCGGTACCGGACAATCCTCCGACTCACTGATGTGGGGCAACAGCCGGGGTGTCCTGGATGCGTTGCTGGCATTTGCCGACAAGCATCCAAATATCATTCTGGAGTTCAAAACAAAATCTGCAAACATCAGCCACTTGCTTAAAAGCAAGCTGCCACCCAATCTGATTTGCACCTGGTCTCTAAACCCGCAAGTTATCGTGGACAATGAAGAGCCCGGCACCGCCCCTCTGGAAAAGCGGCTGGATGCCGCCAAACGGCTGGCAGAACAGGGCTCATTGGTCGGATTCCATTTCCATCCGATGATTCATTACCTGGAATGGGAGCAGGGTTATGGTGCGATATTTAACCGCCTGCAGCAGGATTTCCAGCCGGATCAGGTGGCCATGGTATCGTTTGGCACTTTGACTTTCATTAAACAGGTGATGCATCAGATCAGGGAACGGGCAGAGGCCAGTCAGATTCTGAAAATGCCGTTAGTGGAAGCAGACGGCAAGTTCTCATACCCAGATGCGATAAAACTGCAACTCTTCTCTTTTGCTTACGCCAGTTTCAGCGAGCAGTGGAAAAAATCGGTGTTTTTCTATCTGTGTATGGAAAATCAGCGATTTTGGAAGCCGGTTTTCGGGTTCGACTATACTTCAAATGAAGCCTTCGAGAGCGCTATGAAGGCAGCGTATTCAGAAAAAATAGCCAAGCTGCTGCTCGATACAGATATTGGGTGCAGGTTGCGCCATGTCTGATGGATAAACCGGTTGCGGTACGCAGCCGTGTAGGGGTGCATATCCTTATCTGGAATTTATCCGGTGTTTAAAGGCCCCAGGTGAGATAGTTTGTGTGTTCTACCTGCAAGATTCAGTGTGATGCGTTCGACTCTATCTGTGATTAGTGCACTGTAATGAAACTGGCAATAGTGCAAGGTACGCTGCTTATTATGCTGGCCGTTGCCTCTTGCAGCGTATCGACCGAGCAACCGGAGTCTCTCGGTGACGACCAACAAAAATTGGTTGAGGCGACTGATTTCTCCCAGGACGCGATGCTTTCACGTCAAGGCAGAATGCCCATACTGCTGCTCGTTTCACAACATCACTGCCCTTTTTGTGCGCAGATCAAAAGAGAGATATTGGGTCCGATGGTGATCTCCGGCGAGTATAAAGACCGGCTTTTGATTCGTGAGATTTATATCGATCTCGGCACCCGCGTGCGCGACTTCAAAGGAAAATTGCTCGACAGCAGCGCTTTTGTCCTTGGGTATAAAACTTATCTGACGCCGACACTGCTGTTCCTCGATGCAGAGGGCAATGAACTTACCGAACGGATCGTGGGCATTCAGACGCCTGAGCTATTCTTCTTCTATGTGGATCGCGCCGTACAGGAAGCCATCGCCGCTTTTCCGGGAAATGGCTGAGCCATGTGTCGATTGATTTTATTCCTGATTCTGTTGCTAGGCGTCATCCCGCTGCAAGCGCAAACTTCTGCTGCCCCAACAGGCGGATCCGTTTGTGTTGTGGCTAAAGAGCAGGGCAACTCGCTGGCGATAGAGTGGGTTGTTGGCGAGCAGTCGGTTTCTCACGCAATAACAACCGCAAAATCGGCACTCAACGCGCAAGGCTTCGCCCATGTGTTCCCTCAGGCGAAGAGCGCCATCCCTCACGGCTGGATTGTCGTAGTCAAAACCGCTTACAAAACAGTCACAGGAAGGGTACGGACCAGCTACGGCTGCGGTTTCAGTCAGGAGTCCGCGCATGCTGCCGAAGAACTTGCAGTTTCCGACCTTCGCGCATACTCCTGGGGCTGGAAACCCGAATACGGTTATGCCAAAGTGGAGGTGAAACGCTACTGAGGCGTGTCCGGGCAGCGCGGGAAAACAGATTTGAAGCCGTCCACGAATCGGCATATTTTGATACTTCAATCCAAGCCGGATGCCCGATCTTGTTGCAACAGAATTGCGCCACACCAGCGAGCCGAAGGAGGTCCAATGCATGGCTGATCCACTCTTCGATCTCTATTTTTCCGGAAAAACCACCGGTGCGGAGGAGGCTGAGCAAGTTCGCCTGAAGGTAGGTAAGATCTTTGGTGCCGACTACGAAACACTGGACCGGCTTTTTTCCGGTCGACCGGTGCGAATAAAATCGGGTGTAGACCAGGAAACCGCCATCAGATACAGAGTGGCGCTGCGCGATGCAGGCGCCCTGCTCGACATCAAACCCCACACTGCCCCGTCACAAACCGTCAATGCGGCGACCACTGCAGCAAGTGGTGAAGAGCTGACGCTGCTGCCCCCCAACACCGGCAATCTGATTGACTGTGCCACTCCGGTAACTCCTACCCCACTACCCGATATTACCGGCATAGCGCTGGCGCCGGCAGGCGCTGTCATTGACGAATCCGACCGCCCGCCGCCAAAGCACATCGATACTGCAGGATTGACGCTGGCACAGCCGCGGACCGGTTCCCTGGAAGATTGCCAGCCGGTGGTAACAGCCAAACCCATCCCCGACATTAGCCATATCGAGCTGGTGCAGGGTGAGACTGCCAACCCTAATACTAACCCTAGTGACAGCTGACCTCGCTACGCATGGTGGCCCGCATATTGCAGTTTTTATTCTCATACCGAGAAAATCGATAAAACATGCCAATTATTTGACGAACGCCAGGAAAGTCACCATGAATACGACTATAAATGACAAATTATTGTCACTTAACAAAAATCAAAAGGTATCCCAGGAGAGAACAACACCAAACGCATTCAACACAAACGAGGAGAGCAAGACTGCAGCTGGGCCGAACGAGGGCCAGGACAGCGTGAATCTGAGTACCGCAGCGCGAATCCTGCATCAGACAACGACTGCCCAGCCAGAAAAAGCAGGAACCTTGCCTGAAACAGCAGCGCACGCCCGCGCGTTGGTGGCCAGAATTCTGCAGCAGTTCGAGCACTCCGGCGAATCTGTTCTAAGCGCGCATTCGGCAATTCAGGGCAAGCAGCTGGATCAACTGCTGCGCCCGGATCCAGCCTGATGTTAGGCATTTGCCGATTGTTTTGCGGTAGGCACGCTTCCGCAAATGGCTGCTAGTGCCCGCCTAACTCCATGCGTTCGACCTCTGCCAGGTTTACGGTACGGCCATCAGTGGTGGTAAACGACCGACCCCCAACATCTCCCTTATGGGCCTGGTAAGTCGACTCCTTGCCACTGCCTGCATCGATAACACGCACCGTCACAACTTGCCATGTGTCCTGCCACTGGAAGTAGACGAACAGAGCGAAACCCGCCAGCATAATACCGACCGCACCATAGGCGGCGAGCTTTGGCAGAGTGTTTTTCCCGGTGGCTGTGCGATGCTCGTCTACATCGGCAATCGCAGCTCGCGATACCGGGCGCTTGCGCACTCGAAGCGCAATGATTGCACCGGCAATAACCAACACTGTCAGCAGAAGTTTCATAAACATGGCGCAGTACCATACCATGCCGCTGGAGTTCGGTGCACCGTGTCGTTAATCCCTTGCAGAGTTGCTGATGCGCGTTTTACCATCTGCAAGATGATGCATAGTATCCTGAAAAAAGTTGCGCAGGTGATTGTAATCGTGTCGCTGCTTGCAGCCTGTGACAGTGCGGACAAACCCACGCTCAGCCTCTATTTGGCGGTTCAACGAGGCGACATTGACCAGATCCAGCGGCATATCGGGTGGGGCACCGATATTAATCAAGTGGACGTCGACGGCCGTCAACCGCTGCATGTGGCGGCAGAGCAGGGAGAGCAGGTTGTTATCCGGCTGCTAGTGGAAAACGGCGCCGATATTAATGGCCTCGACAGGAACAGCCATTCACCCCTGCATATCGCCATGATGGCGGGAAAAACTCAAGTGGCTGATTTCCTCATCAAAAAAGGAGCTGCTTACGACGCAAACCGGCTGCTGTTTGCCGCTGTGGAAAATCATGTCACAGACCGCGATGTCTTTCGCTTGCTAAACTCGCTGGGTGCAGACGTCAATCACCTGGACAACGAAGGCCATACCCCGCTGATCCAGGCCATAAACACCGCTGATCGAGTACTGATCAAATACCTTATCGGCCAAGGCGCCGATCCCAACAAGCGGGACAAAACAGGAACTTCGCCCTTGTATCTGGCTACGGAGAAGGGCGATGAAGATATCATCCGCTTATTGCAACGCCATGGCGCAAAGATCGAACCCTGAAATTAAGGTTAGATCGTCATTAAGGCACTAAACCCCACTGACGACCGATAGGGAGAAAGAAATTACTCCCCTTTTGAATCCTCATGGTATCTCCCCCACTGCATACGGCAAGGTATTTCTGAATCGATAGATTGAGATTTAACTTCCATTGGCAGCAGATCTCATCTTCTGTTACCTTTCGCTTCCCCGATCGGCGTGTTCGTGGGAGGGAAACCGCGCAGTAACAGAGCCTCGCTAAACGACCAGGCTGTAACCAGTGCCCACCCACAAACACCCCTTTCCGCAAACAAGGGATTTTACCCGCGGGATGGAGACCCACTTACAGATTTAAGGCGAAATAAATGGCATCCAACGTAGACGAATTGACGATCAACTACACCGAAGACGGCATTGATGTCGTAAAAGAGCTGGACAAGGTGATTCTCTCAAAAGGTGCCTGGTCCACGGTAATGTTCAGATATCAGGAGTGGAACCGGAGTAAGGGTGAATATAGCCCGGAGAAATACAGTATCCGCCGCTACCAAAAGCGCAACGGCGAATACCTCGCCAAATCGAAGTTCAACATCTCCAGCGCCGCCCAGGCCAAGGCGTTGATTGAAGCACTGCAGGGATGGATCAACGAGTAGCTCTGCATTGACTATTCAGCGTGTAATTTTTCCGAGAGCAGCGCAGGCACGCCACATTTTATCCATCCGGGACAACGAAACAGGGGACTTATTTTATGCCGATCGCATCCGGCCAGTCGGCCAGCTGCGACAAAACAGCCCTGCTTTGGTCGTTATTGTCGGGGCTGACCATCAGCCGTGCCAGCCTCAGACGGTACTCTCCAAGCGTAATGCTACTGCCGCCCCCGGGACTCTTAAGCCGGTCAAAACGAAACTCATCCCAACGGCGGCGTTCGGTTTTTGACAGCGTACCGGGCCAGTTGCGCGCCCGGTAGCGAAACAACATCTCCGGCAGTCGGGCATCATCCCAAGTTAAATCGAGGGACCCCAAGGATTCCGGCGGCATCTCCCTGATGCGATCCATTTTCTGCCGGTCTGCCGAACTGAAAAAACCGCCGCTGTAGAGATTCAGGTCCGGGTCCAAAGGAGGCTCGTAGGCGCTCCCCGAATGCACCTGCCGAACCTTCCGGGAAAGCCCGCTCGCGCGCCTTAGGCTGCGCAGGTGTTGCTCACTCCCGGCAACATCTATGCCCCACCGTTCCGCGGCTTGTTCGGTGAGTGTATTCATCGGCACTACTACCGGGCTTTTATTCAGATGAATGGTCTTGAGCGGAATTCGTTCGACTCCCTCCGGCAGCTCATTACGCGGTGTGAAAAGGCGCTTGGATATCTCTTCGACGCTCAAACTCAACAGCGGTTCGGGCGGGTACGCTAGATCGAATACGATGACGCCATTGTTGTTGACCGGATGCATAGCCACCGGCACCACCATCGCGATGCAACCCCGCTCTGCCGGGTACCGCGAAGAGACATGCAGGACCGGCTGCATAGCGTGCAGATTCAGCAGTTTGGCAACCTGCCGCTTGTCGCGCAGCTGAAAAAGATAGTCGAACAGCTTGGGCTGGCTCAGTTTGATCAAACGTGCCACCGCTAGCGTCGCAAAGACATCCGCCAGCGCATCATGCGCCTCTTCGTGGGCAATGCCGTTAGCCGCTGTCAGCTGTTCCAACCGGAAACTGGGCGTACCATCCTCATGTCTGGGCCATTCGATCCCATCAGGCCTCAATGCGTGAGTCAGGCGAACCATATCAATGATATCCCAGCGGGAGTTTCCGTTTTGCCACTCTCGGGCGTAGGGATCGAAAAAATTGCGGTAAAGGCCGAAGCGTGTCACTTCGTCGTCGAAACGGATACTGTTATATCCGACTCCGCAACTGCCAGGGCGCGCCAACTGTTCGTGGATCAGGCGGAAAAACTCTGCTTCGATGACGCCTTCGGCACGCGCCTGCTGGGGCGTTATTCCGGTCACCATGCATGCCTCAGGCTGCGGCAACATATCGTCCGCGGGATAACAGTAAATCGAAAGCGGCTTGCCAATTACTGCAAGATCTTCATTGGTGCGGACACCGGCAAACTGGGCCGGCCAGTCCCTGGCCGGATCAGTGCCCCAGGTTTCGTAGTCATGCCAGTAGAGTGTCGCCGTCATACCCTAATCTGCCCTCAAAGCAGCTGGAAGCCGGCAGCAGAAACAAAACACCCCGCCATGGCGGGGTGTCGTTTATGGTCTGATCCGTAAACAGAGATCAAAGCTTCTCTCTGATTCTGGCCGCCTTGCCGGTGCGGCCGCGCAGATAGTAGAGCTTCGCCCGGCGCACATCGCCGCGACGCTTGACCTTTATTTCGGCCACCAACGGACTATAAGTCTGGAACACGCGCTCGACGCCTTCGCCATTCGATATCTTGCGAACGGTAAAGGATGAGTTGAGGCCACGATTCTTTTTCGCGATTACCACGCCTTCGAAGGCCTGTTGACGCACACGGTCTGCCTCTCTTACCTTTACCTGGACTACCACGATATCGCCGGGGCTGAATTCCGGAACCTCACGGCCCATCTGCTCGTCGTCAAGCTCCTGGATTATCTTGTTCATGGTCATTTGCTCCTGTTTATCAACCGGCGTCTGCCTGCGCCCGGATAAATTCATCTAATAAAATCTGCTCTTCGGCACTCAAGCCCCGATCCTGCAACAACTCCGGCCGCCGCAGCCAAGTCCGCCCCAGCGACTGCTGCAACCGCCAGCGGCGTATCGCTTCATGATCGCCACTCAGCAATACGGGAGGTACCGCCTCACCGTCAAAAATCTCCGGGCGTGTATAGTGCGGACAATCCAGCAGCCCGTCCATGTAGGAGTCCTGCTGCGCCGAGTCCTCGTCGCCGAGCACCCCGGGGAGCAGCCGCACTACAGTGTCAATCAGCACCAAGGCCGGCAGTTCACCGCCGCTCAGCACGTAATCGCCGATCGACCACTCTTCGTCGACGCACCGGCTGACGACACGCTCATCGATCCCTTCATACCGGCCGGCAATGAGAATGACCCCTTGCCGTTCGGCCATTTTGCCCGCAACCCGCTGGTTGAATACACGTCCCTGAGGGCTCAAATATGCCACCATGGACGCCGGCACCTCCGCTTTGGCATCCTCGACTGCCGCCAGCAGCGACTCCGGCTTCATCACCATTCCGGGTCCTCCGCCATAGGGGCGATCGTCCACCGTCCGGTGCACATCCCTTGCATAGTCGCGCGGGTTCCAGAGCACCAGCTCCGCCAGCCCCCGCTCGAATGCCCGGCCGGTAACGCCATGACCCAGCATCGATTGAAACATCTCCGGAAACAGTGTCACCACGTCGAAGCGCATGGTGGCACTCAGAACTTAGGGTCCCAATCAACCGTAACCCTACCCTGAACCAGATCAACCTCAATCACCGTACCGTCGATAAAAGGGATCAATCTCTCGCGATCCCCTTGTACTACCATCACATCGTTCGATCCTGTTGAAAACAGGCTTTCCAACCTGCCCAGTTCGACTCCTTCCAGCGTGCTGACCCGAGTTCCCTCCAGATCAGTCCAGTAGTATTCGTCTGCCCCCGCAGCCGGCAGCTGATCGCGCGGCACCGCAATCTCGGCGTCCAGCCACTGAGCCGCCTGATCTCGGTCCGTCAAACCTTCCAACAAGGCTACCACCCCCTTTCCCTGAGCGTGACCTTCCAGGAGTTTATGCGTAGTCCACGCACCTGCCACACACAAATGCCAGCAGGGGTAGTGCAGAATATTGGTCCGCGGCGATGTGTCTGAGAAGACCTTTACCCAGCCGCGTACACCAAACAGACCAGAGATCCGACCCAGCTTAACAAGCCCCTCCCGGTCAGCGGATTGCGCAGCTGTCGAAACGGGTTTACCGGAGGTCACCTGAGCGGATCCCGGCAGCACTTACGCCAGTTGCCGGTCAGGCCGCAACAGTGGCTGCCTTGGCGGCTTCCTTAATCAATTGCGTAACCCGATCGCTGGCTTGAGCACCGGTTGAAATCCAGTACGCCACCCGCTCGCTGTCGATCTTCAGCCGCTCCTCGCCTCCGATCGCTACCGGGTTAAAAAACCCCAGGCGCTCAAGACAGGCACCATCACCTGATCTGCGGCTGTCAGTTGCAACAATGTGATAAAACGGCCGCTTTTTGGCGCCCGTCCTTGATAGGCGAATCGATACCATGTCTAACCCTTGTCTTTAAATCTGTCAGGCACCACCGCGCCGACCAGCCGGCAGGAGGTAAACGGGGCATTGTACGCTATATCGGAAAAATGTGAAGCCCTTTGAGAAGGAAAAACAGGGCCGAGGATTTCAAGTCAGAACCTTTAGCCCTGATTTTCTTAAAAGGGGAAACCGCCCGGTGGCATACCACCCGCACCACCCATTCTGCCCTTCAGACTGCGCATCATTTTCGCTATGCCGCCACTGCCCTTCATGCGCTTCATCATCTTCTGCATTTGGGCAAACTGCTTGAGCAGTTTGTTGATCTCCTGCACCTGGGTCCCGGAACCGAGGGCAATGCGCCGCTTTCGCGCACCTTTGATAATACCGGGAAAACGCCGCTCCTGTGGTGTCATTGAGTTGATAATGGCAATGGTGCGATGGATCTCTTTGTCGTTTACCTGCCCTTTGACGTGATCCGGAATCTCCCCCATCCCGGGCAGCTTATCCATCAACGAACTCATACCCCCCATTCTCGCCATCTGCTCCATCTGATCCCGGAAATCCGACAGGTCGAACCCTTTTCCGGCCTGCAGTTTTTTCGCCAGCTGCTCAGCCTTGCCATGGTCCACCTTGCGGTGCACCTCTTCCACCAGCGTGAGCACATCCCCCATTCCCAGAATTCGCGATGCCATGCGCTCCGGATGAAAGGGCTCAAGCGCATCACTCTTTTCACCGACACCGAGGAATTTGATCGGCTTGCCGGTAATTTGACGAATGGAGAGGGCGGCACCGCCGCGGGCATCGCCATCGGTCTTAGTCAGCACAACCCCGGTCAGCGGCAGCGCGTCGTTGAATGCTTTGGCGGTATTGGCGGCATCCTGGCCCGTCATACTATCGACCACGAACAGGGTTTCAACCGGCTTGATTCCCGCATGCAGCTGCTTGATCTCACCCATCATCTGCTCATCCACGTGCAGACGGCCGGCGGTATCGACGATCAGCACATCCTTGAACTGTCTGCGCGCCTGCGCCAGCGCGGCGGCGGCGATCTCCGAGGGTTTCTGCTCGGGCGTGCTGGCGAAGAAATCGGCACCAACCTCGGCGGCCAAGGTTCGCAGCTGGTCGATCGCTGCCGGTCGATAGACATCGCAACTGACCACCATGACCGACTTTTTCTGCGTCTGCTGCAGCCAGCGGGCCAGCTTGGCCACGCTGGTCGTCTTACCCGATCCCTGCAGGCCGGCCATCAGCACCACGGCCGGGGGTTGAGCTGCAAGGTTCAGGCGCTCATTGGCCTCGCCCATGACTTTAACCAGCTCATCATTGACGATCTTGATCAGCACCTGGCCCGGTGTCAGGCTCTTCAACACCTCTTCGCCCAACGCCTTCTCCTTCACCTGCTCGATGAAGGAGCGAACCACCGGCAAAGCAACGTCTGCCTCAAGCAGCGCCATGCGCACCTCGCGCATGGTCTCCTTGATATTCTCTTCGCTCAGCCGGCCCTGCCCGCGCAGTTTATTGAGCGCACTACCCAGTCGATCTGTCAGATTGTCGAACATGCTTTATCCGTACCCCGATAGCTCCGAAACGCCTAACTGCAGCCATTATAGTAGTACCACCCAAAGGGCGCGAACCCTGCGGAGTCCCAATGCAACTCCACGACGCTATACCACTTTCCAGCTTCACCTTAGTTATGAGAACATCCTGCCACATGACCAGCACGATTTCCGCACTCCTCGCCATAGCCTGTTATGTCGCCGGCACCGTTGTTATTGCAATGCGGCTGTTTCGGAGCAGTTCGGCAGCAAAAATCCCCCGTCCGGTCGGTATCGCGCTGGGATTTGCCGGTGTGCTGCTGCACGGGATTTTTCTCTATCAGCAGCTGTTCACTAACGCAGGCATCAATTTAGGGTTCTTCGACGCAGGCGCTCTGGTAACCTGGACTATCCTGCTGCTGCTGCTGATTTCAGCCATATCCAAACCGGTGGAGAATCTGGCAATTCTGCTCTTTCCGCTGGCGGCAGTGATGATCATCCTGGCCATCCGCTTTCACACCTCGCACTTCCTCTCCGCGGCAGCGCCCTGGGGACTGCGTGTCCATGTATTGATCTCACTGCTGGCCTACAGCCTGCTGGCGATGGCAAGTGTTCAGGCGATTTTGCTCGCAGTTCAGGACCACCACCTGCGCCATCGCCATCCTGGCGGGTTTATCCGCTCCCTGCCGCCGCTGCAGACGATGGAGGCGTTGCTGTTCGAAATGATCGGGGCTGGTTTTGTACTGCTCACTATCGCCCTGCTGAGCGGTTTTATGTTTCTCGAGGATATGTTCGCCCAGCGGCTGGCGCACAAGACAGTACTTTCAATTGCCGCCTGGATTGTCTTCGGATCCCTGCTTTGGGGTAGATTCAAGTCGGGATGGCGCGGCCAGAAGGCACTGATCTGGACGCTGACGGGCTTCGTGGTGCTGATGCTCGCCTATTTCGGCAGCAAATTCGTGCTTGAGCTGGTGCTCAATAAAGCTGCCGGTTAACCGCCAATCTCCACGCTGGTGTATGCCTGCGTCGCCTGGCGGCCCAGTTTTATTTTACTGACGCCGGCTTCAATCGTTTCCCTGGTGAACGCCGCCATCGACATGACCGAACGGTCCAGTTCAATTATTTCCCGGATTGTTTCGAACGCATATGCCGGGTTGGCAAAGGAGTCGTCCAACGGGAAACAGCGCTCGATCAACGCCTGCCGCTGCAGCTCTTTATCCTGTACGGATTCCCACTCGGAATCCAGCGCGCACTGCCGCATCTCCTGGGTGAGGCGTACGATACTTGTCAGCAGAGATGCACTGTCAGGCACTGAACGATCCATTCAAACCATGGAATTATTGTCTAGAGTTAAGTTCCTTCATTGAGCGGAACTGTCGCTCAGGAAGCCGCCTGTCTGCTATCAGATGCGAGCTGCTTGGGGAGCACGTCCCAGGCAGACTTCACCTCAATGAGAAGAATAGAGACTTCGTCCAGAATCGCCGGGTCGTTGCTGGCACCTGCCTGTCCGAGACGGCGAATCATATAATCATAAAGATTGTCGAGATTAGCCGAAATCTCGCCGCCGGCCTTCATGTCCAGGCTATTCTGCAGACCACCGATAATGGAGATGGCCCAGCTGATATGCCGGCCTTTCTCCGCCAGGTTGTGGTGCAGCATATGTCCTTTTGCCGTCGCTATCTTGTCCAGCGCACCTTCCATCAGCATCTGGATTAGTCGGTGCGGCGTCGCATCCTCCACGCCTCCTGTGACACTGACATTGTTGTATTGGGAGAGCGCACTGTTAATTCTGGATCTATTCATGGTGTTCCTTAGAATCTTCACAAGGTTATTCAGGTCTGGTCGCAGGATCGAGATGTCATTTACATCGGCATCGGCTCGAAAACCTTAAATGTCTTCGCTTGACTAATTTCTCCCTATCTGCATGCATGTGCGTCCGGAAACTCCGCACGGCGTATACCTCATCGGCGCAGCTACATATATCGGCAGCAATGCTGATTGAGCACAGGGCTCAGCGGGCCGGAAAAAAATCTAAAGTTCCCCCTGGAGCCGGTCGCTAAGGGTACCGGAGGCGGTAAATACCCACTCGACGGGTATATCCGCCAAATATCAGCCTTAACCCCTTCAGCCCAGCGATACGCGGCGTACCAGGGGTATTCAGGAGTAAGAAAATGGCAAACGTCATCAATACAAATATCATGTCCCTCAACGCGCAGCGCAATCTGACCCGCACCCAGAGCGAAATGGCCACAGCCCTGGAGCGCCTGTCATCCGGCCTGCGCATCAACAGTGCCAAGGACGACGCGGCAGGTCTGGCGATCTCCGATCGCTTTACTACCCAAATCAAAGGCCTGACTCAGGCTATGCGCAACGCCAACGACGGCGTCTCCCTGGCGCAGACGGCGGAAGGTGCACTGCAGGAGACCAACAATATCCTGCAGCGTATTCGGGAACTCTCCATCCAGTCCGCCAACTCCACCAACAGCGCCAGCGACCGCCGCTTTCTGCAGGCTGAGGTCAACCAGCTGCTGTCCGAGGTGAACCGCATCGCCGAAACCACCAGCTTCAACGGTCGTAAACTGCTGGACGGCACTTTCACCACCCAGCAGTTCCAGGTGGGCTCCAACGCACGCGAAACCATCGGTGTCTCCGTGGCCGGCGCCTCCGGTGAGATCCTGGGCGCAGAGCAGGTGGACTCTCAGATCAGCGCCGCCAAGGGTGCCGGCACCGCTGCGCTGAATGGCACCAAGTTGGGTGCCACTGCTGCGGTGACCACCACCGCCGCATTGGCCCGCACGGCAAACGATTTCGCGTCGGCAACAACAGCCCGCATCACCGATGCCTCCGGTTCCACAACTGATGTGAGCATCGCCGCCACATCGACGGCCAAAGAGGTGGCTACCGCGCTCAATGCGGCAACCGGGGTCGAAGCGGCCGGCTACAATGCCGCGACGTTTGATTTCACCACCATCCTGAACCACGCTAACACTACCAACATCGATGCCGGCGATATCGTCAGTTTTGACCTCTCCACCGACGCGGGGTCCGCACAGACCGTCAGCTACGTGGTAGGATCCACCGATTCGGCAACCCGCACCAACATCGTCAACGCATTGAATACCGCGGTGGCCGCTATCAATACCGCCAATAACAACTCTGACCTGACGGTGGAAGGTGTCAGTGGCTTCGCTACGGCTGACAAGGTCACCGTGGCCAGCGCCTCGGGCGTGGATATAAACGTGGCGAACTTCGCCGTTGCGAACAACACCGTCAACTACACGCTCAATTTCACCGCACACAATGCGGCCGATGATAGTGCGGCAACAACGATGACCCTGACTGGTGTCTCTGGTGGTGCGATCGCCTTTACCACGGGCACTTCGGCGGCCACAGACAATGACGGGCTGTTCGCCGGCCTCACCGCCCGCTCCGCAGACCTCGCCGCCGCCGGTTATACCTTCTCGCAAGCCGCCACAGGTGGAGCAATTACGATCAGCCGCACAGCCGGCACGGCGGATTCCGCCGGTGATTCAACGGTTACCGTTAGCGCCATCGCAAACGCCGGTACGACTCTCGCCGTGGCAACCAACAGTGGCACGAGTACCGCCGTCAGCGTCGCGACTATCACGAATGGTGCGTTGAGTTCCGCGGTTACCGCCGCCACCGGTGCAATCACCGCCACCGGCCTGGTCGCCGGCTTGAACGGTACCGCCGTAGACCCGGTCGAGGCAGGCAACAACACCACTTCTGTCCGCGGCCAGGTGACCGTGGCGGCCGATACCGGTTACAGCCTCCAGTTCGTGACCAACGCGGCCCAGTTCGAGAGCGGCGCATCCAACGCCACCAACATCACGCTGACCACGGGTGCCAGCGTCGGCATCGCAGAAGGGAATCAGGTCAGCGCCCAGACCCTGTCCGTCTCGGGCCTGGCGAACGAGGACATCACCGTGGGCGCCAACTCCAGCGCCAAGCAGATTGCGGCCAGCGTCAATGCCGTGTCCGATACCACGGGCGTCACGGCTACCGCACGTACCGAAGTCACTTTGGACAGTCTGTCTGCGGACGGCACCATCTCATTCAATCTGTATGGTTCGAACAGCGACGCCGTGGGCATCTCTGCGACGGTGACCACCTCGGACCTGTCGGCCCTGGCCTCGGCTATCAACCAGCGCAGCGGTTCCACCGGTATCACCGCTGATGTAACCACGGCCGGAGCCATGAAGCTGACCAGCTCCGAAGGCTACGATATCAAGATCGAGAACTTCGAACACTCCGCTGCGGTCACCGATCCGAGTGGTGTGAGTGCCGCCCAGAAAACCATTAACGCCACCGGCATTAACGGATCTGCGGTGACCCTCCAGGATGGCGGTACCGTATCCGAAGGGGGACACCTGGATTCCACCGTGGTCGCCGGCAAGGTGACCTTCGGTTCGGTGGATGGCCCGTTCACGGTGAGCTCGGATGTGGTCAACAGTACCGGCGGCGTACTCAATACCACAGCCTCAGGCGAGTCGGTGGCCAGTGCCAAAAACAAGCTCTCTCAGGTGGATATAAGTACCGCTGAAGGTGCGCAGAACGCCCTGGACGTGGTGGATGCGGCCCTGGCTCAGGTCAACTCCATCCGGAGCGACCTCGGTGCTATCCAGAACCGTTTCGTTTCGACCATCCGCAACCTGGGTGTTTCGGTGGAGAACTTCAGCGCCTCCCGTTCGCGAATCCAGGATGCGGACTTCGCCTCCGAAACGGCGGCGCTGTCCCGGGCGCAGATCCTGCAACAGGCAGGTGTAGCCATGGTGGCCCAGGCCAATTCGATACCGCAAGGCGTATTGGCCCTGCTGCAGTAGGCGTGAAAAGGTGACAGGCCGGTTCCAGATCCGGCCTGTCACCCCTGTATCCACTAGAGGTAATGAGGCATGAACAGTTTCGTCACATTACAACCACTCGCGCCACGACTTGCTCCGTCCAGCGCCACCGGTAAGGAGAAACCGGCTGCCGAGGTGAACGGGGGCAACACCACCAGCTCACCTCAGGGCAGCAACCAGGTGAATGCGTACAGCAATGTCCAGAAGAGCACACCGACTCAGCAGGACCCCCAGCCCCAAAGTCAGTTCAAAAAACAGGAACTGTCTCAAGTGATGAACCAGCTCAATGAGCTGGTGCAAAACGTCCGCAGGGAACTCAACTTCAGTGTGGACGAGGGGAGCGGGCATACGGTGATCGAAGTTATCGACTCGGAGACCCAGGAAGTGCTGCGGCAAATTCCACCGGAGGATGTGTTGGCGCTGCTCCAGCACCTGCAGGATTTCGGCAGCGGTTTCGTCAGGGAAAAAGTGTGAGCAACAAACCACGGGCCACCGGCAGTTCACGGCCTCGACACAGGAAAACCAATGCCATCCATTAGCACCAGCGGAATCGGTTCGGGAATCGACATCAACAATCTGGTGTCCCAGCTAGTAGCGGCCGAGCGTGAACCCGTCGAGACCCGTCTGGATACCCGGGAGACCACGTATCAGGCGCAATTGTCTGCATTCGGGCTGTTGAAGTCGGCGCTGTCCGATTTCAGCCAGGCTGTAGACAGGTTGAAGCTCTCCGCTACCTTTGACGGGCGTACTGCCGCTTCGGAGAATGAGGATGTGTTCACCGCGACTGCTACGCAACAGGCTGCCAACGGGAGGTTCCAAGTCAAGGTCGAGCAGCTTGCGGCAGCGCAAAAACAGTTCTCGGAGGGATATGCCGATGCAGACACGACAGTCGGTACAGGTAAGCTGACAATCGATGTCAACGGGCTCTCCTTCGATGTATCGATTGAAACGGGCGGCAACACCCTCAACGGGATCCGGGATGCCATCAACGCGGCGCCGGACAATACCGGCGTGACCGCCACAATCATCAAAGTGGATGACGGCAGCGGCGGCAACCAGAGCAAGCTGGTGCTAACCGCCGATAAGATGGGTAGCGATGGGCAGTTCACGGTCACGGTGGACGATGACGACGGTACCGACACTGATACCGGCGGTCTGTCCAGGCTGATCTATGGCGCCAACGCCACCACCCGGGCAGCGGTGGATGCGCAAATCAGCATCGATGACCAAATCCTGACGCGAACAAGCAACACCATCAGTGATGCAATTGAGGGGATCACATTTAACCTGGTGACGGCTAAACCCGGTGAGTCCATTAACCTGATCGTTTCCACCGATACCCAGGCGGCCAAGAACACGATTACCGATTTTGTTGCCAGATTCAACGACGTCATCGACCTAATCAACAACTCCACCAATTATGATACGGCCACCGGCGCCACGGGGACTTTATTCAGCGATTCCACCGTCCGCGGGCTGGAGTCAGGTCTACGCAATGCCCTCAGTAGCCAGGTGACCGGCAGCAACGGTACACTTCGCTCACTGGCGGAACTGGGTATAGTGACGGACCAAGACGGCAAACTGTCAGTCGAGGAGAGTACCCTGGATGCGGCCCTGGCTCAGAACCTGGAGTCGGTAACAACCCTGTTCACCTCCACCAGCGGCGTGGCACTCCGCGCGGAATCCATATTGAATGGCTTTGCCGATACCAACGGCATCATCGATTCGCGCATAGACGGGCTGAACAAAGGCATCGAGGATATAACCGATCAGCGGGCCAACCTAGACCGGCGCATGCAGTCTATTCAGGATCGGCTCTCGGCCCAGTTTACGGCAATGGATGTGCTGGTCAACCAGCTGCGTACCACCGGGGATTTCCTGACTCAGCAACTCGCCGGCCTGTCAGCAATGATCAACGGAACTGATAAGTAGCCCTAGGCGACAAGGCAGCTACACCCACCTGTCCGGACCTAGGGCCTGGATACTAGGTTCTCGGACTTAGTCTTCTGCCCTCGGCACTCGGCCCTTACAAATAATCGAACAACGACAACCCCTTGATCCGCACATAGGACTGCTGAGCCGCCTGCAACGCCGTCATCTGCCGCTCGTAGCGGGCGATCGCTTCGGCGAAATCGAGATCTTCCTCCACCGATCTGTGACTCTCCAGCGAGAGCTCAAGATCCGCGTTAACCTCGTGCTGTTCGTCGATGCTGTTTAGCCTGCCGCCGACAGAGGTGCGCGTGTTGATCACGCTATCCAGGGCCAGATGAACATCGTCGATATAACGATCGACCGGACGGTCGCTCTCCAGTTCGGTAACCAGCTGGTGCAGCGTCTCAAAAACATTGCGTGGGGTAGTCGCCGTCGCTACGGCAACAGTGGTCGGTGTTGTTACAGCGCTTAAGCCACTTCTTGGTCCTGCGTCAGTGCCCAGCGCGACGCTGATACCGGATCCTCCGACCACGTTCAGTTCCAGCAAGCCGCTATCGTTGACCGCGGCGCGCACGCCGGTCCGCTCACTGACAGCATTAACGGCATCCGCCAACTGCTGCGCCCGCTCCGCCGCATCTGCTGCCGCAGGAATGGAACCGATGCTGACCGGCCCGTTGCCGTTGCCGCCATCGATGGTTATGTCGCCATCCGCAACAGCGGTAAAATCGGTTGCATCCACAGCGGTTATCTGCGCAAACGCTGCCGTTGCCACATTGACGAAAAGTGCGAAGCCATTGTCACCATCCGCCACTTGGCGGTCCGGGGAGATCTGCAGCTGGCGCTCGCCCAAGTCGCCATTGTAGACATAGCTGCCAACCGCAGGATTGGTAAACGGTTTGGTTCCGCTCTGGTATCCGGCAAAGATGTACTCCCCGTTGCTGTCCTGGGTGTTGGCCATGGAGTAGAGCTGCGCCAGGAGTTGGCGGACCTCGGCGGCGATGGCTTTTGTATCGGTCGCACTCAGTGTGTCGTTGTTGCCCTGCACCGCAAGCTCACTGACACGCTGCAGCAGGTTGGTGACACCGTTGAGCACACCCTCCTCGGTCTCCAGGCGGGATTGGGCACGGTTGATGTTGCTCTGGTACTGCTGCACTGTCTCCAGCGCCCGGTTCAGCCCAAGTACGCGCGAGGCGCTGGCCGGGTCATCCGAAGGCGCCAACACTCTGCGTCCGGTGGAGAGCTGCTGCTGGGTATTGCTGACCTTGTTCTGCTGGCGCAGCATCGCATCGATCGCGCGCTGGGTAATCATACTGGTGGAAATACGTGACATAGTTAGGACTCTACCTCTGGACTGCGCCGAGAAGTGTTTCAAACAGTGAACTGGCAACCGAGATAACCTGGGCGGATGCCTGGTACGCCTGTTGATAGCGGATTAGATTCGCCGCCTCTTCATCCAGGTTAACGCCCGCTACCGAGGAGAGCGATGTCTGGTGGCGCGCCAGCAGACCGTCGCTCGCTTCGCTGTTAATTTTCGCCTGCCGGGTTTTGGCGCCCACGTCGGAGACCAGCAGCCCATAAGCCTCCTGAATGGTGGCGGTTTCCGCCACCCCCGATGTCTCACCCAGCAGCGTGTTCTGTTGCTGGATCGCCGCCATGGCCAGCGCATTGCGGTTGTCGCCCTCGCCATTGGAATTGTTTTCGATGATGAATCTGTCGCCCTCCGCAGGAACCCCGCTGACAGTGAAGGTCATGCCGCCATAAGCGGCGAAGGTGAAGTTGGCACCGCTGCTCTCAGTGGCTGGGTCATATGCGATGGTGCCGCCCGGTCCGCCGGTGACGCGAAAGCCCGGGTCATCGGCGGTGCCGTTGCCATCCACATCCGCGCGCCATTCGAGTGTGATGCTGCTCGGACCGGTCAGGGGAAGATTAGTCACGTTGCTCACCACCGGCTGCGACAGCGCCCCGCTGCCGGCGTTGAGATTGCCGCTGTCCGCATTGGTCGACTGCTTCACCCGCAGCGGCGCAGCCGCGGCAAACTCACGCGGGTCGGTGATCTGCAAACTGATCTGCTGGGCCGCGTTGCGGGTCGGTTGCACAAAGAATTTATCGCCCAGCGTCGCCGCTCCGGAGATGGTCAGCGTCACTCCATCGATCTCGGCGGTAGTGTAGGGATAGGTTCCGCCGGTATTGATCGCAAACGTCTTGCCGTCATTGAGACGGGTCAATGTGTAGAGATTACCGCCGCCGGACTCAAGTTGATAACCGCTGGCGGTCAGGTTGCCGCTGTCGGCAATCGATGCCGAGACGGTCACTGCGCTGGTGTTGCCACTATGACTGACCGGCGTAATGGTGGGTGAACTGAATATCTTGCTCCCCAGCGTGCCATTCAGATTCATGCCCAGCAGCTGCTGGGCGTTGATGCGCTCGCCGATGCCGATCGCCACCAGGCCGAGTTGGTTCTGTCCCGGGTTCAGTACCTGATCGCGAAAATCGATCAGACCGCCAATCTCACCGCCGCTCATCTGATCGGTAATCACGCGGCTGCCGAGGCTGTCGGTAAATATCACATCCATCTCACTGACATCTGCGATGCTGGCCCTGGTGCCTACCGTCGCCACATTGGACCCCATAACCAATGCCTGTCCCTTGCCGATGAAAACGTTCCATGAGCCATCGTCCTGCGGTACGACGGCAAGATCCACGCGCTTGGAAAGCTCAGCCAGCAACAGCTCCCGCTGGTCCAACAGATCATTCGGATCGTCACCGCCGGACGCTCCAATCGCCTCAACGATACTCTTGTTTACACGCCCCAAAGATTGGGCGATATCGTTGATCTCGGTCGTGATCGCGCCCATCTGCTTGTTCAGATTGATCCGCATGTCGGTGAACTGCCGGTTGAGATCATGAAAGCGGTCAACCAATGAACCGGATTCGGAGAGCAGCACCTGGCGCGACGGCACCGAAGAGGGGTCGTCGGCCATCACCTGCATGGCGTTGAAAAAATCCTGTAGCGCCGGGTCCAGACCGATATTGGGATCGGCCAGCACATTATCGAGGCGGCTGGCGTAATCCACATAGAGTTCCAGCTGCGAAGAGACGGACTGGGTGGCGCGCACCTGGGTGGAGAGAAACTGGTCAGTGAGGCGCTCCACACCAGTGACCTTGACCCCGGTGCCGAGCCAACCATACCCCCTGAGCTCCGGCAACTGCGTAGCGTGCAGCGTACGCTGACGGCTGTACCCTTCGGTATCCGAGTTGGCAATGTTATGTCCGGTCGTGTTCAGCGAATTCTGAAACGACAAAAGTGCCGAAACGCCGATATCCAGTATGCCTGCCATGCTGCCGTACCTTGGTTACGCCGCTATGTTTTTCGGTTGCCCGAATAGTTATAGCGGCTGATTTGCTTTGGTTTGTAGCCGCTCAACCGCCTGTCTCATCTCACGCCCGCGCAGCACTGCATCGATCTTCTGCGCATAGCGCGGATCCGTTGCGTAACCCGCCTTCTGCAGTTCGTTGAAATAGGCTCTGCTGCTGGAGGTCGCCGCCAGCGCACGGTCATAGCGGGGGTTGGCGCTCAGGAAATCCACGTAGTCGTTGAAGCTCTCCTTAAACGAGTCGTAGGAACGGAAGTAGTCCCTGCGCCTGATTGCGCTGCCCGCTTCATACTCCAGGGTCGAGACACTGACGCGCGCACCATCCCAGTTGCGATCCGCCTTGATGCCGAACAGATTGTGGCTGGGCGTCCCGTCCTTCTGACTTATCATTCTCCTGCCCCATCCGGTCTCCAGCGCAGCCTGTGCCAGCAGCGCCTGGGGCTGCAGCCCGATCCGGTTGGCTGCCTCCAGTGCCCAGGGCCAGAGATTCTCTACAAAATCGGTGCTGCTCCAATTATCCGTATCGGCCGCAGCAGCACCCGCACCCTCCATCCTGTCAACCGACTTGCGGGGGCTAGGCGGGGGGCTCTCTGACGTCTCCGCCGTTGGTGCGATCAGCCGTCTTCTTCCGTACTCGGTAATATTCAGTCCGCCGTCTGCTGTTGCTGATTGAGCACCTTCAAGCTGACGCTGAATCGCTGCGGCCAGTCCGATGCCGCCGTTTTCGGCCAGATGCAGCGACAGCTGCTGGTCGAACATATCGCGATAGAAGAGAGACTGATCACTATCCAGAATGCCCTCCCCCAGACTGGCCTGGCGCATCGACTTCACCATCTGATTGATCAGCAGCGATTCGAACTGGCGTGCCACCTCGGCGGTCGAACCCGTTTGGTCGTTGACCGATCTCGCCTTGAGTTCCGCCAGACCGGAGAAATCGGCGTAGAGCGGTGTTGCGACATTCATCAGATGATGACCAGCTCCGCCTGCAACGCACCGGCCTGCTTGAGCGCCTCTAGAATCGCCACCAGATCGCTGGGCGCGGCCCCCACCTGATTGACTGCCCGCACCACCTCGTCCAATGTGGTGCCGGGATTGAACAGGAACATACGGCTATCCTGTTCGGAGACGCCCACCTGAGACTGTGGTACCACTTGAGTCGTGCCGCCGGAGAGTGGGTTGGGCTGCGACACCGCTGCATCCTCGCTGATGGTGACGACCAGATTGCCGTGGGAGACCGCCGCCGGTGAGACCCGCACCTCGCTGCTGATGACCACGGTACCGGTGCGCGAATTGACGATCACCTTGGCCGCAGCCATGCCCGGATTGATTTCCAGGTTCTCTATGAATGCGTAGAAGCCCACCCGTTGCGAAGGGTCCAGCGGTGCGTTGACCCGCACCGAGGAGGCGTCGAGCGCCTGCGCGGTGCCGGTGCCCAGCTGCTTGTTAATGACGTCCACCATCCGCTTGACCGTGGTGAAATCTCCCATCTTCAGATTGAGCGTCAGGTAGTCGCCGGTATTGAACAGCGTTTCAACCGTGCGCTCGACGGTAGCACCGTTCGGTATACGTCCCGCAGTCGGGATATTGATCGTGACACTGGAGCCGTCCGCGCCGCCGGCGCTCAAGCCGCCGACGACCAGGTTGCCCTGGGCAACGGCGTAGACTTGACCGTCGGCACCCTTCAACGGCGTCATCAGCAGACTGCCGCCGCGCAGGTTTTTTGCATCGCCGATGGAAGAGACCGTCACATCGATGCGCTGGCCGTTCTTTGCAAACGGAGGAAGCTCCGCGTGGATGCTGACCGCCGCCACGTTTTTCGGTTTCAGTTTGACGCCCGGCGGCACCACTATGCCCAGCTGGGTAAGCATCGAGCGCAGGCTCTGCATGGTGTAAGGCGCCGCATTGTCCTTATCGCCGCTGCCATCCAGACCGACCACCAGACCGTAGCCAAGCAGCTGATTGCTGCGCACCCCGGCGATCTCGGCGAGGTCTTTGATCCGCGCCGCCTGCGCCGCTGCGCTGACGCCGAGCAGCAGGATCAGCGCCAGCATCACTGAGCGGCAGATTGGCAGATGGTTGCATGCCACACGCGGCGGTTCCCCTATCCGGCTCCGATTGATCCTTGTCTTATTCATAGCCGTTGTCCTAAAAGGGAAAGAGTGAACTAACGAAGAATCGGGCCAACCAACCCACCACATTGGAGTCGGCCACCGCACCGTCGCCCACATAGACGATGGTGGGGTCGGCCAGGCGGGTGGAGAGCACCGTGTTATCCGCGTCGATATCGATGGGCCGGACGATGCCCGACAGACGGATATACTCATTGCCCTGATTGATGCCGATGCGTTTCTCGCCGCGCACCATCAGGTAACCGTTGGCCAGCACCTCGGTCACCGTGACCGTGATATCGCCCTGCAGCAGATTGGACTGCTCACTGCTGCCCTTGCCGGCAAACTTATTGCTCGACTCCAGGCCAAACCCCAGCGTATTGTCCTGGTTGCTGGCCAGCGGAATAAATCCAGGCGCGTTGAACTGGGGTGTGGAACCCAGAATGGTGGGATTGGAGATAGCGGTGGTGTTATCTTTCGCGACGTCGGTCTTGGCCGCTTTGTTGGCCGTCATCCGCTCCGTCAGCTTGATGGTCAGCATATCGCCGGCGCGGCGCGCGCGCAGATTCTCAAACCAGGAGGTTTCATAACCGGCCCGAAAAATCGCCCCGTTTGCCTCGGGCAGTGGGGCCGGCGGCACCGGCCTCACCGGCGCATACTCGGGATCCCGTTTGGGTGCCGTGTTGCAGCCGGCGAGTGTGAATGCCAGCAACAGCAGCACAGCGGCGAAGCGCACTCTATGCATTGTGTCGGCCCGGCTCATTACAACTGACTGGTCACGTAGGAGAGCATCTCATCGGTTGTGGAGATCGCCTTGGAGTTCATCTCGTAGGCGCGCTGGGTTTCGATCATGTTGACCAGCTCTTCCACCACATTGACGTTGGAACTCTCCAACGTCCCCTGAATCAGCGTACCCACCCCATCCAGTCCCGGCGTAGTCACGGTCGGCGCGCCGCTGGCCAATGTCTCGCGGAAGATATTTCCGCCCATCGCTTCAAGGCCCATCGGGTTGATAAAATCGGCCAGTTCGACAGTGCCGATCTGGGTCGGCGTATCGTTGCCCGCCACCAGTGCCGAAACCGTTCCGTCGGAGCCGACGGTCAGGCTCAGCGTATTGGCCGGGATGGTAATGGCCGGCTCCAGCGGATAGCCGTTCGGATTCACGATCTGACCATCCTGATTCATGCTGAAGGTGCCGTCGCGCGTATATTGGATGGTTCCGTCCGGCGTCAGTATCTGAAAGAAGCCGCGTCCCTCGATGGCGAAATCGAGATTATTGTTGGTCTGCACCAGGTTGCCCTGGGTGTGCAGCTTCTGGGTCGCGACCGTACGTACGCCGGTGCCCAGATTGAGCCCGGAGGGCAGTTCGGTATCCTGCGAGGAGCTGGCTCCAACCTGGCGAACATTCTGATAGATCAGGTCCTCAAACGAGGCACGGTCGCGTTTGAAACCGGTGGTGTTGACGTTGGCCAGATTATTGGAGATGACCGACATGCGGGTCTGTTGCGCATCGAGGCCGGTTTTTGCTATCCAGAGTGCCGGGTACATTATTTCATCCTTCGAGTCGTTAGCTGCTGTGATTTATAAAATGCAATTTGTCTGCCAATTTAAGGTACTAGGCACGAGGTACTAGGTTCTAGGAGACAGGCTTCAGTCCCCAGCCCTTAGAACCTGCACCTATTAGCCCAAACGCATGATCCGGGTCGACGCCTCTTCCATGGTTTTAGCGGTCTGCATCATCTTGACCTGCATCTCGTAGCGGCGGGAGAGCTCGATCATCTCCACCATCGCGTTGACGATATTGACGTTGCTGCCTTCAAATACGCCGCTGTTCAGGCGCAGCGCGCCATCCTCCTCGGCCGCCTCGCCGCTTTTCAGCCGCACCAGGCCATCCTTTCCCTTGACCAGTTGATCGCTGGCAGGATTGACCATCTTGATCCGATCGATTACCGCCATCTCGGTGGCGTTCTGACCGAGTGGAAGAATCGAAATGGTGCCGTCCGGTCCGATCTCCAGTTTCTCCGCCGGGGGTAGCGCAATCGGTCCGCCGTTGCCGAGCACCGGCAAACCGTTGCCGGTGGTCAACAGACCGTTGACGTCGACGGTGAGATCGCCGCGGCGCGTGTAAGCTTCGCTGCCATCGCGCGCCTGAACCGCAAACCAACCTTCGCCGGCAATCGCCACATCCAGATCGCGTCCGGTGTGCACCTGATCGCCATGGGTGAAATCGGTGCCCGGGCGTTCGCTCAGACCGTAGGCCCGAGTCGGATATCCGTCGCCGAAAACCGGCATGCTGCGAAACTGCTGCAGATCGGCCAGAAAACCCGGCGCATTGGCGTTGGCCAGATTGTTGCTGTTGCTGGCCTGAGCGAGCATCGTCTCCTTGGCCCCGCTCATGGCAACGTAAAGCATGCGATCCATTGTTGTCTCCTCAGGCGTTTATGACTGGTGCAAATACTACAACTGCTTACTCTGTCATTCCGGCGCAGACCGGAATCCAGGGAAGCCACCACCATTGTTGGTTGTGGATCCCGGCCTGCGCCGGGATGACGGTTTTTCTTTGTTTAAATAAGCGCCATTCGACTGAAAGTGCCCATCAACTATCGAATATTGATAATGGTCTGCGTGATGGTGTCCGCTGTGGTGATCACCTGCGCATTGGCCTGAAAATTCCGCTGCGCGGTAATCAGATTGACCAGCTGTTCAGCGATGTCGACATTGGAGTTCTCCAGTGCGCCCGACTGAATCAAGCCCAGACTGGAGGTGCCGGGCTCGCCCATCTGCACATCGCCGGCGGTGTAGGTCTGCGCCCAGCTGGTATCGCCCAGCTGCCGCAAGCCCTGGGGGTTGTTGAATTTGGCCAGCGCCACCTTGCCCAATGCAGTGGATTGACCGTTGGTGAAGCGGGCGAATATGACACCGCTATTATCGACGTCGACACCGCTCAGGCGGCCGGCGGTAAAGCCGTCCTGGGTCAGATCATTGACCGCGAAATCGGCACCGTACTGGGATGTGGCCGCATAATCGAAAGTCACCGTGATCGGGTCCGCGCCGTTGACCGGGGTCCAGGCGTCGAGATCGAAACGACCCTGTGCATCAACCGAACCGGCGGTGGTGTCCAGCGCGCCTGACGGCTGGAACTGCAGCGTAGAGTAGTGGTTCGCGGTTGCCCCATCGCCGGCCAGCGTTCCGTCTATATAGGTGTAGGTTTGCCAAAGTCCCGAGGTGGCGGTCTTCCGATAGTACATGGTCGCCCGATGCGAATTGCCGAGCGAATCATAAATTGTCGTAGAGGTGGCATGATTGTACATATCGGTGGTGATATTGCTCTCAAACGTGGGATCCGCCGCTGCACTGTACGCCACATCGGTGGTGTCGGTAGTGCCCGCCGGCCAGGCAGTTCCCGGCTGCGTCTCAGCGGCATCCAGATTGAGGGCGGCAATAACATTATCCGTCGCCTGCGGCGCACCTGACAGCGTCGGCAGCACCAGATCGACAGTAGCACCGGTGTTGAATCTGGTGCCGGCGGTATCAATCGGGGCAAACACCTGCAGGTTTTCATTGGCATGGTTGACGACATTGCCGTTTCGATCCGAACTGAACGCGCCGGCGCGGCTGTAGGAGGTGTTGCCGGCGGTATCCTTCAGAATAAAGAAGCCTTCGCCGCTGATCGCCAGATCCAGATTATTGGATGTGAAGTTGAGGCTTCCCTGACTGAACTGCTGCGCCACCCGGGTCACCTTCACACCGCGGCCGGAGGAGGTGGAGCTGACATCCTGAATCGACGTGGCGTAGATGTCGGCGAATTCAGCGCGTGACTGTTTGAAGCCGGCAGTGGCCGAGTTGGCGATATTGTGCCCGGTAACCTGCAGGTCGGTGGATGCGGCATCGAGACCGCTGAGCGCTATACGAAAAGGCATTTAAACTCTCCTCGATTATCTAGAACCCGTCAGCGGAGTGACGGCGGAAACTTGCATCATGTCAACCGATCCCGGATCAGCGGATCTCTGCGACATCGTTAAACGAGATCGGTCCCAATCCTTTCAGATTCAGACTCATACCCTCACCGGTGGAACCGATGCTGACGCTGGCAACTTCAGCTTCGGTCAATACGTAGGGTGAGAACTCCGCACCATTCGCACTGGCACGCGCGGTAATCTGATACTGACCGGCCGGGGCAAAATCACCTGTGTCTGTCGTGCCGTCCCAGCTGAACCGGACCTCACCCCTGGTCTGAGTGCCGAGTTCAATCTCGCGCATCAGAACACCGCTGGCGTTGTAGACCGAAACCGTCACATTGCTGGCGGGATCGTTAAGTCCTACCACGCCGTCGATAGTTCCGCCGGTCTCAAGATATCCGCCGCCGAGCGGAACCAGCACGTTCCGTCCGATCAGGTTGGCGGCCTGCATGGACTGATCCGACAGCAGCGATCCGGAGAGGCTGGAAAACTTATCGTTCAATTCATTGATCCCGGAAACTGTCGCAAACTGGGAGATCTGCGACGCCAGCTCGCTGTTTTCCATCGGCTTGAATGGATCCTGATGCGTCAACTCTGTCACCATCAGGTCAAGAAAATCCTCCAGCTGCAGCGCGTCGCTTGACTTCTGCTGCAGCTCCTTGCTCAGACCAAGCGTCTGATAGAGCGTGGTGTCATTGGATATCGCGGTCACCTGAATATCTCCTATTCGCCCAGCTTGAGAGTGGCGGTCAGCAACTGCTTGGCCGTATTGATCACCTCGACATTGCTCTCGTACGAGCGCGAGGCGGAAATCATATTCGCCATCTCCTCGACCATATTGACGTTCGGCCGATAGATATAGCCCTCTGCGTTCGCCAGCGAGTGTTCCGGCGCATACTCCGCCACCAGCGGCGCCTGGCTCTCGACCACGCCCTTCATCTGCACGCCGAGCGCCGGCGCATTCGGATTGAATTGATTCAACATGGCGCTGAACACCGGCTGGCGCGCCCGGTAAGTCTGTTCGATGCTGCTGCTCACGCTGTCGACGTTAGCCATATTACTGGCCACCAGATTCAACCTCAGCGATTGGGCGCTCATCCCCGACGCGGCGGTATCGAATATTTTGAACATGGACATACTTGATTATCCCTTGATTGCAATCATCAGTTTTTTAATGCTGCCGCTTAAGAAGTGCAGGCTTGCCTGATACTCCATCGCATTGGCAGCGTAGGCAGTATGCTCCAGCTGGCTGTCGACACTGTTGCCGTCCAGGCTCGGCTGGCTGGGAATACGGTAGAAGAGCTCGCTGGCGGAGACCGGTCCGCTGTCGGGCTGTATATGACGCGGGCTGGTGGTACGCATGGTTTCACCGGCCGGAATCTGCTGCTGCAGCAGCTTATGAAAATCAAAGTCGCGCGCTTTGTATCCCGGCGTATCGGCGTTGGCGATATTGCCTGCCAGAACTTCCGCCCGATGGCTGCGCAGTTTCAGCGCCTGTTCGTGCATGCCGAATGCATTGTCGAGTTTCATACCGCACATCCCAAATAGTTGGCTTCGATTTGGATAATGCAGTTTTCATACCAGCTTTAACTTTCATTGACGATGGAACCGTTTGATCTGTTTCGAGGGGTGTGACCGGCCGTGGCGGTTCACTTTCCGACCGGCGGGAAGCTGTGCCGCGTGGCAAATCGGCACCGGTTCAGCGGCAACAATCCACCGCTATCGGCAAGCCCTGCCGGGGAATTTAAAAATGGGAGACTACTTCAGGCGGTAGATGATGCCACCGGATTCGCTGATCATGTCGAATTGATCCGAATGGCCGGAGAGAGATTCGGTAGAACCGAGCAGCAGATAGCCGCCCGGATTAAGAATACGCGCCATGCGCGTCAGGATCTCCTGCTTCTGCGTACGCGAAAAATAGATCAGGACGTTGCGGCAGAAGATGATGTCGAAACGGCCCAGCAGCTCGTAGCCCTGGGTCAGGTTGGCATTGCGGAAGCTGACCCGCCGCTTGATCTCCGGGCGCACCTCAAGACAATCCCCGGTGCGGACAAAATAGCGTTTGCTCTGTTCGGCCGAGAGTCCTCTCGATGCGGACATACCGCAGTAGATGCCGCGTCTGGCAGCTTCGAGTATCCGCTGGGAGATATCGGTCGCCACGATTTCGGTCATCGCATTGAAGCGGCCTCGATTGCGGGCAAGAAATTCTTCCACCACCATACTGATATTGTAAGGCTCCTGGCCGGACGAACAGGCTGCCGACCAGATCCTTATCCGCGACGCCGACCTGTCGCACAGCTCAGGCAGTATACGTTGCTGCAACAGGTTGAAATGCGCCATATCCCGAAACCAGAAAGTCTCGTTGGTGGTCATGGCGTCTATGATACCTGTTTTCAGGCTCGGATTACGTCCGTGATGCAACTGGTTCAGCAGCTCTCCGACCGTTGCGATATCGTAATGCCGCATCAATCCACCGAGGCGGCTGGAAACCAGATACTCCTTTCCGGCACCCAGTACAATACCGCAGGCTTGCTGCAGAAACTGCTGGAAAGCCTCGTAGTCACCGTGGGAGAGTATCCCCTTCGTTACGCTAGTCTCATGCATAGTTGTCATCAGCCGGCCGGGTTGCAGCCAACTCAGGCCAGAGCCCCCCGTGCAGCCTTGTGGTCCTTAATCTGTTCTTGAACCATAACCGCCAATTCATCGGGCTCATACTTTGCCAGAAATTTGTTTGCACCAACCCGCTTGATCATTGTTTCATTGAAAACGCCGCTGAGTGAGGTGTGTAAAACGACATGCAGATTGGCGAGCCGGGGATGTTTGCGGATCTCTGAAGTTAAAGTGTATCCGTCCATGCGCGGCATCTCGACGTCAGAGATAACGAGTGACAGAAATTCTTCCACATCCTTGCCTTCGTCCAACCAGTTTTGCAGTTGCCGCAGCGCCTGCCCGCCGTCATTGCACAGGGTTGTCTCCACCCCCAGCTGATCCAGCACCCGCTTGATCTGATTCCGGGCCACCGCCGAATCATCAACCACAAGCACCTGCTGTATCTCGTTGCGCACCTCTTCATCGATAATGCCTGCGGAGACAGTTTCGCTTCCGCCGACAATCTCTTTCATCACCTTTTCCACATCGATGATTTCGACCAGTTCATCATCCACCCGGGTGACCGCGGTCATGTAACTGCCCTTTCCGGTGCCCCGCGGAGGCGGCATGATTTCGCCCCAGGTCATGTTCACGATCCGGTCAACCGAGCCCACCAGAAACCCCTGCACCCGGCGATTGTATTCGGTAAGAATAATAAACTGGTTTTCGTCCTCTCCCAACGAAGCGCCTCCGACCGCCAGTGAGAGATCGATGATGCTGATGGTCTTCCCACGTAGCTTGGCGATGCCCCGCACCACCGGATGAGAACCGGGCAACTGGGATAGTTGCGGACAGCGGATGACCTCCTGCACTTTGAAGACATTGATACCGAAACGCTGCCTGGTATTCAGTCGGAAAAGCAGTAGCTCAAGCCGGTTCTGTCCGGCAAGATTTGTACGTTGATCGATACCCTCCAGAATTCCCGCCATTCGTCTCTCCAGTCTAACCGCATAATCGTTGGTATCGGCGCAAGCGGTTTCAGCTTTAGTCTAATTGAGCAGGATTATTTCCGGCCTGTAAAAACCGGCATGCTGTTTGCTTAAAATTCTTAGACATTGACAAGATCCGTCAATATTATGACACAAAAGAACTCTGTAGATCTGAAACCTGAATTGAGGAACAGCTATGCGCTTACCACTGCTAATCTGCTGGCTGTCGATAAACGTGATAGCGGTAGCGACAGTGCATGCCGGTCAATATGAGTCGCATGAGCGCATCCGGGAGGCGGCCCGGCAGCATATCGTCGCCAAATATAGCGGGGAGAAGAAAGCCGAGATAAAAATCCTGCCCGCAACGCTCGACCGGCGGCTGCAGCTGGCGGAGTGCGCACAGCCGCTGGAGAGCTTTTCACCCACATCCAGCAACAACGGCGTCAGACATACGGTGGGCGTGCGCTGCAACGGCAGCAGTAACTGGACACTGTATGTAACTGTCAGAGTTGAGGTCAGCAAGCATATTCTGGTGGCAAAACGCCGGCTGGAGCGAGGCGGAATGGTAGCGAAAGGAGATGTCCAGGTGGAGAAACGGATGGTGTCCGGGCTGCATGGAGACTACATTGAAAACCCGGAAAACGCTATTGGAAGCAGGCTGAAACTGAGTGTGAAGAAGGGTGCCGCTTTATCGCCCGGTCAGCTCAGACGCCCACCTGCCGTAACCCGTGGCAGTCAGGTAATCATACTGGGCCGGACCGGTGGTATAGAGGTGCGGATGTCCGGCAGGGCGCTCTCGGACGGCAGCAAAGGGCAGCGTATCAAGGTCAGGAACAATAGCTCCAGTCGTCAGGTTGAAGGCACGGTAGTTGCTAGCGGAACAGTGGAGGTTACGCTGTAGAGAGCACTGTAAGGTAGCTGGACTTATTGCTAAAGTTTCGTGGTGGACAGCCGCTATTTTTCACCAGAGATTCCTTGTTAAATGAAGAAGGTGCCCAATGAGTGTTGAAATCAATGGCTTACCTCGCGGACAAATCCAGGGTTCTGGTGAGAATCGGCAGGTCACCTCAGCAAAATCGGCGGCGCGCAACACAGCGCAACCAGCCAAACCAGCGAACGACGACAAGGTCAGCCTGACCAGTTCCGCCACACACCTGCAGGAGTTGGCGAGCCAGATCGCTCAACTTCCGGTGGCTGATCCGGCAATTGTTGCAGAGATCCAGCGTACCGTCGCAACCGGCAGCTTCCAAATCCAGCCTGCCGTAGCCGCCGACAACCTGCTCACGCAGGAGAAAGAGCTCGCCACCCTGGAAGTACACACCTGATGCCGTTACCGGTGAGCACATCTGATTCCCGGCAGCTGCTGCAAATGCTTGCAGCGGAACGGAAGACTGCCGGGGAGCTGCTACGGCTCCTGGAGCAGGAACATCGGGTTCTGGTGCAGGGGGAGGCGGAGGCCATCCGCTCTATCAGCTTGCAAAAGCAAGCCCAGATCAACCAACTCGGAGAGCAGTTGCAGCAGCGCGACAGGTTCCTCGCGGTACGCGCCTTACCGGCCGGCAAGGCCGGCACCGATCTGATTGTCGAACTGTTGCCCGCCGATAGTGAGATTGATGAGTGCTGGCGCCAGCTCCAGGCGCTGGCAGCACAGTTGAATGACCGCAACGAAGTGAACGGCGGTATAGTCGCACTCGCCCAACGCCACGTTCGCCAGGCGTTGAATATACTGACCTGTCACACCGAACAGAACACCACCTATGGACCTGCCGGACAGCAGATGGGCCGGATGCCCCAGAGTCTGGCCAAGGTGTGAACGGCATACAGCCATCCACGGATTGAGGCAATAGACCCCAGATGTTCGACCTGCTCCGGCGAATCTTTCCCGATAAAGCGCCGGAAAAGTTGCCTGTCGCTGATCACCGGATCGAAGAGCGGGAACCGATTGTCGCGCTGTTAATGCGCGCTTCAACGCACCACGTTCTGTTCAGCGTCCGTCTGTCCGGGCAGGAGGAGAGCTTCAGCACCGCTTTGCTGGGCATCTACGACGAGCACGATTTTATCATTCTGGACGAGCTCAGCCCGGAAAATGGGCATCTGCTGCTCAAGGATCGCGATGAGCTTAAACTTTCCGGACGACTGGAGGGGGTGGAGTTGGGCTTTGCCACCAGCGTGCTGGAGATCCGTAAAAAAAACGGCGTTGCCTATTACAAAGCACGGCTGCCCGAAACCATCGAACATCATCAACAAAGAAACGCCTATCGCATCCCATCCAGGGGGGTAGGCATCACTTTCCACGGTCTGCGTGGCAAAGGCATGCGACAGATAGTGAAGGGCTATGTCAACGATCTTTCGCGCGATGGCGCCGGCATCATACTGGCGGAGGGCATACAACTTTATCAGGGTGAAATACTGCCCAGCTGCATCATTTCTGTTCCGGGTGAGGGTGAAATCGCTTTCTCTCTGGAGGTCTGTTTCTGCAGTAGAAACCCACGTCAACAAGTAACCCGTATCGGCGGCAGATTCAAAAATATCGACCCCGCCTCACTGCAGAAGATCGGGCGCTGCCTGAACCGGATAGAGCGCACGCAGTTGCGCCGCATCAAGGGCGGCTAAGATCGCGGATCCGCCGTGCGCTCAGCGTCACACACAGGCTGATCACTCCTCGCCTGAAACCGATGCAGGTCCTCAGGACGATCCAGATCCCACAGCGTCTCAAGTTCCTGCCAGCACCAATCCAGACGCTGCAACCGGCGGCGCGTCTCATCCAGCACCCCGGCGCTGCCCCAGGCGATGCCACGAAACAGATCCGGAGCTAATCTGTTTAAACCCAACAACACATAACCACCGTCTTCGGCCGGACCGATTACCGCATCGCAGCCCTGCTTCAGCCAATCCAGCGCCTGCAGCAGGTGCCGGGTCTGAAGCACGGGACAATCGCCGCCGATGAGCACCACCGGCCGGTTCGCAGCCAGTTGCCGGCTGGCGGCGTTGGCCATGCGCTCACCCAAATCCTCGCCTACCTGGGTCTCCAGGGCAATGTGATAGTCGTGTGAGAACTGTTGAAACACTTTGTGTTCTGTGTCCGGCGCACAACAGCAGATAAGCGGTGCAATTTCAGCAGCCTGTATCCAATGGATTGTGGATCGCAACAGATTAAGGTAGAGATCGGCCGCACTATCGGCACCCAATGCGGGGACCAAGCGGGTTTTCACCCTTCCGGCCTCCGGTGCCTTGGCAAAAATCAAGATTCGTGCCTGCGGAAACAGCATAAAGCGCCAGCTGACCTTACCGGGCCAAATAAGACGGAAACTCAATCTGCAAGTGCGCCACCGCAGCTGCTTCCCTGACCTGCGGTACAACCGTAGCAGTGCTCTCCAATCCTGATATTGTGGCCATTCAGATCGGCGTCGATAAGATCCGATACGTGCTTTTTCCCCTCTTTAGCACCACCGAGCGGCAGGTCCAGCATCTGATTGAAATCACAATCGTAGACATAGCCCTGCCAGTCGATACTGACCAGACTGCGGCACATCACCGTTCCCAGGTTGGCCGGCCGGAAGGCGTCCTTCAGCAGCTGCATATAGGATTCGAACTGCCCTTTGGAGAGCAGTGTACTGCCAAAGCGGGCAATGGGCATATTTGTTATGGTGAGCAGGTTGTTGAAGGCGATGCCGTGATCGCTCCACAAACGCTGCTTATAATCGACCTCAAGCAGATCTTGCGCGGGCGGCAGAGCAGCACCCTGGGGATTATAGACGAGACTTAGCTGTAAACCGCTTCCCGCTTTTCCGTAACCCAACCGGTTGAGCCGTTTCAGCCCGGCGATACTGGCGTCATAGACACCCTTGCCCCGTTGATTGTCGACATTCTCCTTCAGATAACAGGGTAGCGAGGCGACCACCTCGACACCCTGGCCAGCCAGAAACCCGGCCAGCCGCTCTTGCCCCGGCTCCTCGAGTATCGTCAGGTTGCAGCGGTCTATCACCCGCACGCCCAGACTCCGCGCCCGCTCGACCAGATAGGTGAAATGCGGATTGAGCTCAGGCGCGCCGCCGGTCAGATCCAATACGGAGACTTTATGCGCTGCCAGCAGCTCAATCACCTGATCAATGGTCTCCCTGGACATCAACTCGGTGCGGTTGGGACCGGCGTTGACATGGCAGTGTTTGCAGGTCTGATTGCACAGATACCCCAGGTTTACCTGCAGCGTCTGCAGTTTGCTGCGGCTGATAGCTGGGAATGTTGTGGGCTGTAAAAGCGGTGCGGTATCGAGCATAGAATGATTGATTCGATTTTTTCCAATGGACAGTAATGGTATTCCCTAGCCGGTTTAACGACAAGCTTGCCAGGTACGCGCATTACAGTGATAAAATACCTCTCATGGGGCCGTAGCTCAGCTGGGAGAGCGCCGCGTTCGCAATGCGGAGGTCGGGAGTTCGATCCTCCTCGGCTCCACCAGCACGCACAACCCTCACCTCATTCTCCTGCCGCCCATATCCGTATCAGCAGTGCGTCGTTGCTGCACCGAAAAAAGCAGTACTGGTTGTCTCTGGGAAGATAAGACCGGCATCGCGCCGGAATAATTTCACGGTATCACAGCAGAGTGAAAAACTGGTAAACAACGAAAAAATCCTGTCATTTGAATTTATCGTAAATAAATGCTGCTCCAGCTCAGCTTGCGTGAAAACAGGAAGTGAGCGGAGTACCGCGTCCACAACGGAGCCAGCATGTGATGCTAAAGCTCTGCAGAAAATAGCCGTTATCTGTTTCTGATCCTTAAATCGACCTTCACCGTTCAGAAATGCTTTGATTATTAGGCAAAATGGAGCTGACACCGCCCTCGTTTACGGTGCAAACGTACTGCACATTCATGGCGGTTTTCTCAGCACTGGCGCAATTCCGGGAACCAGGGAAAAGTCCAAATGACCATCAAAAACAAACTGATTCTTGTCGCCGTCAGCATTGTTGTCGCAATGGCCTCGCTGACCGCGCTGATGAGGTATTCGCTGTTTAAGATTGAGCAGCTGCGCCAAACCGATGGATTGGTCACCGATATCGAGGTGAACATGCTCATCTTGCGCCGTAATGAGAAGGATTTCCTCGCCCGCGACTCGCTGAAATACCGCGATGCCTTCAACGATCAGGCTGCAATCATGCAGCAGAATCTGGCTAAGCTGGAGCGTATGGCGGGTGATTTGGGAATCGACCCCAAAGGTGTCGCCGCAATGACAGAGAAGCTGCAGCGCTACACCGGCCAATTCAGCACCATCGTTGCGATCCAGGAGTCGGTTGGTCTCGACGAGAAGAGCGGTTGGAAAGGAAGCCTGCGGAGTGCCGTGCACACGGCGGAGCAGCTAATCAAGGAGGCCGCAGACTACCATCTGCTGGCCGATATGCTGACGCTTCGGCGCAATGAAAAAGATTTTCTGCTGCGCCAGGATGGCAAATATGTGGCAGAGTTCGATGAAAATTTCACAACATTGCTGAGCACTTTGTCGTCGGCAACAATTGCCGAGCAACAGAAACAGCGCATTCTGGAAAGCATGCAGCAATACAAGGCTGATTTTCACTCGCTGGTCAGTGCAGTCACCGAGCGGGGGTTGACCGCCAATGACGGCAGGCTCGGTGAACTGCGCAGTGCAGTGCACGAAGCCGAAGAGCTTATCGCTGAAGCGGGCAAAATGCTGCACGCAGAAATATCCGCTACGCGCGATACGCTAAGCACGGTTGAAATCTCGGCTGCATTGGTGCTTACGCTGGTGCTCGTAGCGGGCGTTGTTGCGGTCATGCGTTCGGTGGTGCAACGCCTGAATCTGCTGAATATTCGGATGCAGGACATCGCCGAGGGCGAGGGCGATCTTACCAAGACGCTGGACAGCAGCGGCAACGATGAGTTTGCGCAGGTTGGCCAGAGTTTCAACCGGTTTGTGGCCAAGATCCACGCCGTGATCAGCGAACTGCGCTCAGCCAGCACGCGATTGGCTGTCGCCAGTGAACAGATGTCGCGCAGCAGCGGTCAGAGCCTCACCAGCATGGAGCAGTTGAAGAGCGAGACCGAACAGGTTGCGACTGCCATGACCGAAATGACGGCAACTGTCCGGGATGTCGCACACAATGTGGAGAATGCGGCCGAGGCGGCCCAGCTCTCTGACACCGAGGCGCGCAGGGGTTACGAGGTCGTTGCGGAAACCACCCGCTCGATCAATGGGCTGGCGCTGGAGGTCAAAAAGGCGGCCGAGGTTATCCAAAAGCTTGCTGCGGATTCACAAAACATTGGCAGTATATTGGATGTTATCCGCGGTATCGCGGATCAAACCAATCTGCTGGCGCTGAACGCGGCAATCGAAGCAGCAAGGGCAGGCGATCAGGGCCGGGGCTTTGCCGTGGTTGCGGATGAAGTGCGTACGCTTGCGCAGCGCACCCAGGAGTCGACGGAGGAGATTCAACGCATGATTGAACATGTCCAGATCGGCGCCAGCAACGCGGCACAGGTGATGGAGAATGGACGGGATCTCGCGGAGAGGAGCGTAAAGGAGGCGGGCGCCGCAGGCAGCTCGCTGGAATCGATCACCGCCGCCGCGCGGACGATCAGTGATCTGAATACCCAAATTGCCAGCGCCGCCGAGGAGCAGAGCAGCGTGAGTGCAGAAATAGACCGTAACATCCACAACATAAGCCATGCCGCAGGCGAAACGACACAGCACGCCCATGAAGTTGCTGCTGCCAGTGGCGAACTCACCCGGCTTATGTCCGATCTGAACAGCCTGGTGAAGCAGTTCCGCATCGCGGATAGCCACTGAGATCACCCATCCACAGGCGGGATTAGAGCACGTGACCGATTGACCGCACGGGCGAGTGGCGCAATGGAGTGCGGCCACTCGCTCGACCGGCGAAACTTTGCAGCCGTCCGTTAACAGGCTAACATAGCCACCCGGCAGAACCTCCCTTCGCGGAATTCTGTCCGCGGCCAATTCGGCCCCCGTAGCTCAGTAGGATAGAGCGCACCCCTCCTAAGGGTGAGGTCACACGTTCGAATCGTGTCGGGGGCACCATTTTAGGAGCAGCCCGATGCAACCCCTGCTGGAAGTGCGTGAATTGGTCAAGCAGTACCGGGGCGTAAGGGCGGTCGACGGGATCAGCTTCAGCATCGAGCGCGGCAGCTGCGTCGGCCTGCTGGGACCCAATGGAGCAGGCAAAACCACCACGGTTGAAATGCTCGAGGGCATCATTCCCGCCACCAGCGGTGAGATTCTGTTCCGCGGCAAAAAGATCGATCATGAGTTCTGCCAGTCTGCCGGCATCATGTTCCAAAACACCGCACTGCAGGATTACATTACCGTGGCAGAGACGCTCAGCCTGTTTGGGAGCTTTTACCAGCGGACGCGTCCGCTCGATGAGCTGATAGAGATCTGCGCGCTGCGCGATTTCCTCAGTCGCGACGTGCAGAAGCTCTCCGGCGGTCAGCGCCAGCGGCTGCTGCTGGCGGTCGCGCTGATCAACGATCCGGAGATCCTTTTTCTCGACGAGCCCACCACCGGTCTGGACCCGCAGGCCAGACGCAACTTCTGGCAATTGATTCATACCATCAAATCCGAACAGAAAACCGTCGCCCTGACCACCCATTACATGGATGAGGCGTACCAGCTGTGCGACCGGATCGCGATCATGGATCGGGGCCGTATCATCGCCCAGGGGTCGCCGCAGCAGCTGCTCAAAGCCCACTTCGAGAATGCGGTCATCTCACTTCCAGTCGAACAGATCCCCGCAACATTACGCGAACAGACCGGCTTCAACCTGCACCGGCGCAACACCCAGGTGGAGATACACAGCGCCGACCTTAACGCCAGCATTCGCACACTGCTCGAACAGGGCATTTCACTGGACCAGATGCAAGTCCGCTCGCCCACGCTCGAAGACCTTTTTATCGAGCTGACCGGCCACGAGCTAAGAGCCTAGCCTGCAAGGTGCCGCCAAATGAATCTACGCCGTTTTACTGCCACCCTTGCGGCACGCAACCGTGAATTCCTGCGCGACCGGATGGCGCTCTCCTGGAATATCCTGCTGCCGGTACTGATCGTGATGGGATTTGCGTTCGCCTTCACTTCCGACAATCAGGATCTGTTCAAGGTGGGCGTCAAGGGGGAGCCGGCCGGCGCGCTGGCGTTTCTCGCTGTCGAGCATATCAGTTTCATCCCGATCGACGACCTCGCAGACGCCATTCCCAAGGTGGAGCGCCATCAGCTGGATATGCTCCTCGACCTGGAGCGGCAGCGCTACTGGATCAATCGAACCTCGGCCAACGGGTACATTCTTGAGCGGTTGCTGACAGCCACCGGCGGCAGTCTCAGCAAACAGACCGTAAGCGGAAAAGAGATCCGCTATGTGGATTGGCTGATCCCTGGTGTGCTGGGTATGAACGTGATGTTCAGTTCACTGTTCGGCGTCGGTTACGTCATCGTCCGCTACCGCAAAAACGGTGTCTTGAAACGCCTCAAGGCGACGCCGCTGACGCCGTTTGAGTTCCTTTCAGCTCAGGTGGTCTCGCGCTTATGGCTGATCGTTATGGTGACCAGTCTGGTGTATGCCGGCACCAACCTGTTCGTCGGATTCCGTATGCACGGCTCCTATCTGACGCTGCTGTTGGTATTGACGCTGGGCACGCTGAGTATGATCAGCCTGGGTCTCATCATTGCGGCGCGCATGGCCAATGAGGAGGCTGCCAATGGCCTGCTAAACATGCTGAGCTGGCCAATGATGCTGCTCTCCGGCGTCTGGTTCTCGCTGGAGGGATCGCCCGCGGTGGTACAACAGTTGGCACAGCTACTACCGCTTACCCATTTAACCACAGCGGCAAGAGCAGTGATGATCGACGGCGCCGGCCTCTGGGAGATCCGCTGGCATCTTGCGGTACTTGCGGTCATGACCGGAATCTTTATGGCGCTCGGCGCACGCAGCTTCCGGTGGGAGTGATTGAGCGGCGCTACTTTCCTGGGTGAACCAGACCCACCAGCCCCATGTCGCTCAATGCACCTTCCAGCAACAGCCTCACCTGCGCAACATCCTCCATACGCAGTGCTGCCTGCAGCAGCTGCCGCGCGCGCGCTTTGCTGAAACTGCGGATCACCCATTTGACCTTGAGCAGGCTGCCGGCGCTCATGCTGAGGCCGTCAATCCCCATCCCCAGCAGCAGCACGGAAGCCATCGGATTGCCCGCCATCTCCCCACAGACACTGACCGGACAGTTGAGCTTGGCCGCTCCCTCGACCACCAGCACCAGCGCTTTCAGGACCGCAGGATGCAGTTCGTCGTAGAGCTCCCCGACATGGGGATTGTTGCGATCTACCGCCAGCAGGTACTGCGTCAGATCGTTGGTGCCGATGGAGATAAAATCCACCCGGCGCGCCAGTGCGGTTACTTGAAAAACGGCCGCAGGCACCTCCACCATGACCCCGACTTTGGGCATCGTGACCGGAAACCCCTCCTCCAGCAGTTCATCGTGTG
Organism: Chromatiaceae bacterium; assembly: GCA_024235255.1. Classification (GTDB taxonomy): domain Bacteria; phylum Pseudomonadota; class Gammaproteobacteria; order Chromatiales; family Chromatiaceae; genus HKST-UBA178. Next base: position 530,818 of record JACKMT010000003.1, on the reverse strand, counting down.
CGCGCTGAATCAACAGCAACAGGCCGTCCAGCTCGCTGACCGAGGTGATCATCGGCAACATGATGCGCAGGTTGTCCAAACCGATGGCGGCGCGCAGCATCGCCCGGATCTGGGTCAGAAATATCTCCGGGTGATCCAGTGAAATACGCACGCCGCGCCAGCCCAGAAAGGGGTTGGACTCCTGAAACGGAAAATAGGGCAGCTGTTTGTCGCCGCCGATATCCAGCGTTCTCAGCGTGACCGGCCGTGGACTGAATGTCTCCAGCACTTGGCGGTAGTTGGCGATCTGGGCATTCTCTCCGGGAAACCGGTCGCTCACCATGAACGGCAGCTCGGTGCGGTAGAGGCCGACACCACCGGCTTCACTGGTCCCCAGTGTGTGCATCTCGGATACCAGGCCGGTGTTGAGGTAGATCGGGATCTCAATGCCATCGGTAGTCTCGGCCTTCAGCCCTTTAAGCACCTCCAGCTCGCGCGAAAGCTGGCGCTCCTCCTCAAGCAGTCGAGTGTACTCTTCGAGTACAGCGGCCGTAGGCGAGATGTAGACCCGGCCGCGGTATCCGTCGACAACCACCTCACGGCCATCCAGACGCGCCACCGGCAGATCGGTGACGCCCATTACCGCAGGCACCCCCATGGCGCGGGCAATGATGGCCACATGCGAGGCACTCGATCCCCGTGCCGAAACCACCCCCGCGAGCCGGTCATGCGGCACCTCCATCAGTTCCACCCCGCTGACGTCCTCCCCCACCAGGATGGTCCGCGCCGGATACTGCACTTCGCGCGGCGTATCGCTCTGCAGGCAGATCAGGATGCGCCGCCCCAGATCACGAATATCGGAAGCGCGCTCCCGCAGGTAGATGTCATCCATCTTGTCGAACACCCGGGCGTGCTCCTCGATGGTGTGGTGCAGTGCGCTCTGCACCCACTCCCCCTGCTGTATCCGCTCGATGGTCTGGGTCACCAGGCTGTCGCTGCCCAGCATCAATAGCAGCGCGTCGAACAACGCCTTCTCCTCCGCAGGCAGCACTTCGCCCAGACGGGATTGCAGTCGGCGCAGGCTATCCTCGACCCGCGCTACCGCATCCTCCAACTGGAGAATTTCCAGTTCGGGCTGTTCCGAACGGCGGTCGGGTATCACGTCCAGGTCGTCCGGCCGGTAAGCCACCACCACATTGCCCACCGCTACGCCGGAAGCGCTCGGCCGGCCCTGCAGAAACCGCATCTGTACAGTATCGGGACCGGCAATGCCGTTCAGCTCGCCCTGAGCCTGCGCATGCGTAATCGCACCGGCCAACTGAGCTGCCAGCGTGAACAGAAAGGTGACCTCCTTATCCTCGAATTTACGCGGCTTGCGCTGGCGCACCACCAATACCCCCAACACCTTGCGGTTCTGGATGACCGGAACGCCAAGAAATCCATGGTAGGGGACCTCTCCCGTGTCGGTGACGAACAGGTAGCGGGGATGGCTGGGCGCATCATCCAGGTTGAGCGGCTCGGCACGTTCGCAGACCAGGCCGATAAGGCCACGGTGCATCGGCAGGCTTACCTTACCCACAGCCTCCTGACGCAGCCCATGGGTGGCGCTCAACACATGCTTGCGCCCCTCATAATCGGTCAGGTAGACCGAACAGACGTCGGCTTTTACCGCGCGTTTGACCTCCCGCACGATAACCTCGAGCGCGCTGTTCAGGTCCGGCGCGCTGTTCACCTCCTGGACTATACGATGCAGAATACTAAGCATGATTACCCCTGATTCGGCCAGATTCCCGCGCGGCCGAACAGCCAGCGAAGGGCAAGATTAACGGCGTCTGTTACGCAGATAGTTGTTGTGCGAACGTCCCGGCGGACCTTCGGGAAACAGCAGCGGCGCCAGCTCCTCCAGCGCGCGTGAATAGACTTTGCGTTTAAAGTAGATCACTTCCCGCAGCGGCTGCCAGTACTTCACCCAACGCCAGCCGTCGAACTCCGGCTTGCTCGAGTGATCCAGGCAGAAGTCGGTCTCCTCACACAGTACCTTGAGCAAAAACCAACGCTGTTTCTGGCCTATACAGAGCGGCTCGCAGTGGCGCCGAAGAAAGCGCTGCGGCAGTTGATAGTGCAACCAATCGTCAGTAACTCCCAGTAATTTGACCTGATGAGGTTGGAGTCCGACTTCCTCTTCCAGTTCCCGGAACATCGCCTGCTCCGGTGTCTCATCGGGATTTATCCCTCCCTGGGGGAACTGCCAAGAATTTTGGCCAACCCGGCGTCCCCAGAAGAGCTGACGCCGATAATTACACAGGATTATGCCGACATTGGGTCTGTAACCTTCTGCATCGATCAAAGGACAACCCCATCGTAAGTTCTTTATATATTACATGATTGTTCCACACTCGAACCGATGCGGGCAACTATGACAAGCGCATTGGAGTAAAATAAAATCGCGGTGGTTCTTAAGATTGTGGAGAAACTCTCAGTGGCATTGGCTATTTTTGACTTGGACAATACTCTGCTTGCGGGCGATTCGGACTATTTGTGGGGCCAGTTCCTGTCCACGACCGGTGCGGTCGACGGCGAAGCCTACGAGCGGGAGAACCTGCGCTTCTTCCGGCAGTACCAGGCGGGAGAACTGGACATTCACGAGTTTCTTCGCTTCTCGCTCAGACCGTTAAAAGAGCACAGCCCGGAACGCCTCCACAGCTGGCGGGAGGAATTTATGCGGACGAAAATCGAGCCGATCATCACCCGGGCCGCGCTGGACCTGGTGGCGCGGCACCGGCAGGCGGGCGACACGCTGCTGATCATCACTGCGACCAATGCGTTCGTCACCGCACCCATAGCCAAACGGCTGGGAATCGGCCATCTGATTGCAACCAACCCGGAGATGCGGAACGGATGCTATACCGGCGAAGTCGACGGCATTCCCAGCTTTCGCGAGGGCAAGGTGGCGCGATTGCAGCTCTGGCTGGAGCAGCATGCCGAGGATCTCAGCGGCAGCAGCTTTTACAGCGATTCGCACAACGATATCGCGCTGCTCGATATCGTTGACCACCCGGTAGCGGTGGATCCGGATGAGGAACTGGCTGCCTACGCGGCAGCGCGGAGCTGGCCGGTGATCAGTCTGCGCGGCCCGGCGAATCAGGAGTTGACTTAAGTCTGACAGCATCCGCCATCTCTGATTTATACTAAACTGAAATCACTTGTCACTCTTCCCGGATCAACCAAACGGCAGCTGTAAATGCGCATCAAACCCTTCTTTCCTGTTTTCGTGGTGCTGGTTGGAGTGGTCATCTACGCCTACTACGCACCCAAGGAGCGGCCTGAAAAGGGACTGACAACCACGCCCAAAGAGTACATGGAGATGGTTGAAAAAAGTAGAACCGAGCGTCTGGAAAATGCGCAACAGAGAGCGCCTGACGAAACCGCAAAGTGACTGTTTTTTACCTGCGGGCAGGCAAAGCTTCAGCTCCTGGAACGAAAAGCGAGCACAATCTGGTTGCGCAGCGCCTTCATTAGATTGAGCTGCTTCCCGCTAAGATTCATCCCTTTTACACTCGGGTGATCGGCATATATCAACCCGATCGCTCTCTGCCCCATCGTCAGAGGCAGCAGAATAAACGAGCCGGCAGCCGCGAACTGCCAATACCACTGTGGGATATTTTCCTGCATTTTTAGCGACTTGCTATCCTCAATATAGAGATCCACGCTGTTTTTTAAGGCTGCATGAAATACCGTCGGACTATAACTCGATGAGAAACAAAACTCGTTCATAAAAGCCTCGATATCCTCGCCAAACCCGAGCCGCGCAGTGTATTGCTGTTTTTTTATATCCTGGAGACAGAGTACGACATGCTGAAACGCCATCGCCCGGTAGATCGTCTCCAGCACCACATTGAAAACCTGGCTTAGACTATTGCGCTCCTCCAGCATCATTGCGGTAACCTCCTGCAAACCCTCGGTCATGATCAGTTCCGCATCGGGTGAGGGACGTCCGGCACTGATATCGGGCGGCGCAAGTTCAACCTGCTCCCCTTCTTCCGCCACCAATATGCAGGTGTCTGTGAGTTCTTCCGCCACCTTGGGCGCCTCCCCGCCCTTCACTTCCGGCTTTGCCATCAGCTTACGAATAAACGGTGTCGTAGCCCGATTGCCGGCAATGAGACTGCCGCTCAACTCATGAAACTCCTCGCGCGCCTGCTCCACCAATTTATCGAACTGCCGGTCGCTGATCGCCAGACTCATACGGTAACGCTTCAACACGTCTCTGCAGGGCGCCTCCTCGTCCGGCGCCGCATCACCGATCGCCATTGCCGCCTCATTGGCAAAGCTTGAGATCAGCCTTACCTTGACGCTGGATTGCTTCAGGTTTCCAGGCGATTTCGGATCAACCCTCACCATCCCGCGGGTAATTTCATCCGGGAAATTCCACTGTTTCGCGATGGCGATGCCGATCTGTTCGAAAGTCATGCCCAACACCCGTTTCTGTGCCGCTTCCGGCGCCAGGTCCCGCTGCCTCACCAGACGCTCCACCTCTTCACTCTCGTCGGTAAGATAGTAAGTCACCAGAATACGGCCGAGATTGTGCATCATCCCGCATAGAAAACTGCCCTCCACATCGACCATTTTGGCGTCGACCGCGGTCTGCTTGGCCAGTGTGGCGCCGAACACCGCGCTGCATATCTCTTCCTTCAGACGGGATGCCTGGGTACGATTGTGCAGATGCTCGAAAAAGATCAGCGAAGCTGCTATTGATCGGATGGTTTTTATACCCAGCACAACGATCGCCCGACTGACGCTGCCGATCTTTCCGGCAAAACGGCTGTAGTAGGCCGAATTGACCACCTTCAGTATTTTGTTGGTCAACGCGAAATCGCGGATGATCACACTGGCCAGATGGCTGATGTCCTCCTCCTCAGACTGCGACAATCGATTGAGCGAGCGTATCGACTCGGACAGCACCGGAAAATCGCTCTTCAGCTGCATTCGCCGCAGCAGAAACTCTATCGTGCCTTTGGCGGCGGTAGCGCTGCCTTTGTCGCCATCTGCCAGCTCACGGTGCTGCAGCAGTGCCGACAACATCTCCCCCGCATTCAGGAATCGAGCGGTAGGCTCTTTTTCCAGCGCTTTCAGTACGATCGCATCCAGACCTTCATCGACCTCCGGATTGGACTCGGATGGCGCTGTTACCCGGCTCTTTTGAATACTTCGCAACAGCGCCTGCTGGCTGGCCCCGTCAAAGGCTCTCTTTCCGGTCAGCATTTCATACAGGATGGCGCCCAGCGCAAAGACATCCACGCGGGTATCGATAGTCCCATTGGCGATATACTCAGGCGCCATATAGCGGGGGGTCCCGGTGCGCAGCGCGTTTTCCGTAAAATCCTTCGACAGCATCCGGGAGATGCCGAAGTCCATTATCTTGGGGTGGCCATCCTTGCCGATAATCACGTTGGAAGGTTTGAGATCTCGGTGCACGATGCCGCGCTGATGCACCTGGTCGACCCCCGACAACATGGCAGCGAAGATATCCAGTACCTTTTGCAGGTTCCGCTCCAGGTGCTGCAGGCGCTCGGAGAGCAGCTCCCCTTCGACATATTCAAACACCAGAAAGGGCCGCCCCTGCTGTTTGCCAACGTCAAAAATGGAGACGATATTCGGATGTTGAATCTGGCTGATGGCACGGGCTTCACGCAGAAAACCCTGCTCCTCACCCAGCGTCGTCTGGTTCAATACCTTGATGGCGACACGGCGCTGCAACTCGGGGTCGAGACAGAGGTAGACCGTACCCTGACCTCCGGCACCCAGCTTTCTGCCAACCCTGAACCTTCCGATACTCTGCATAGTCAGCTTATCGTCCGGTTCAAGAAAAACTTTCCTATTTTCCCCTCAAGCAAAGCGATTGACAACGAGCGGAGTGATCGGGCGGTTTGCCCCGGTCCGGGTGGACCGGGGAGCCCTCATGCTGCCGAGGCTGCCGCACCGGACTTGGCGAAAGTAAGACCATCTCTGGCAGCATCCACCCTGATGCGATCGCCAATGGCAAAGCGACCCGACAGGATCTGCTGCGCCAGCGGATTTTCCAGCTGCTGCTGGATGGCTCGCTTCAGCGGCCGCGCACCGTAAACCGGATCGAACCCCGCCTCGCCCAGCCGATCCAGCGCTGCATCGGTAACCTCCAGCCCCATCTCTCTGTCGGCCAGCCGCTTGCGCAGATAGTCGATCTGAATCACGGTGATGGCACGAATCTGCGCCCGGTCCAACGGATGGAACACCACGCTCTCATCCACCCGGTTGATGAACTCGGGTCGAAAATGCTGCCCGACCACCTCCAGCACTGCCGCTTTCATCCGCTCGTAGTCATTCTCCTGCGCCATCTCCTGGATCAACTGCGATCCCAGGTTTGAGGTCATCACCACGACCGTATTGCGGAAGTCAACCGTCCGGCCGTGACCGTCGGTGAGACGGCCGTCCTCCAGCACCTGCAGCAGGATATTGAAAACATCCGGATGCGCCTTCTCGATCTCATCCATCAGAATCACACTGTAAGGGCGCCGGCGCACCAGTTCGGTCAGATAGCCGCCCTCCTCATAGCCGACATAGCCCGGCGGTGCACCGATCAGCCGCGCCACCGAGTGCTTCTCCATGAATTCGGACATATCTATCCGCACCATCGCCTCCTCGGTGTCGAACAGAAACTCCGCCAACGTCTTGCACAACTCGGTCTTGCCCACGCCGGTGGGACCCAGAAACAGGAAGGAACCGTTCGGTCGGTTCGGATCGGCGAGACCCGCGCGCGAGCGGCGAATCGCATTGGATACCGCGGCGACCGCCTCCTCCTGGCCGATGACCCGCCGCCCCAATGCCTGCTCCATCTGCAGCAGCTTTTCACGCTCGCCCTCGAGCATCTTGGAGACCGGGATACCGGTCCATTTCGAGACCACGTCCGCGATCTCCTCGTCAGTGACCTTGTTGCGCAGCAGCGTCATCTCCTGCGTCTCTGCGCGCGTTGCATTCGCAAGCTGCTTCTCCAGCTCCGGAATGCGCCCGTACTGCAGCTCCGACATGCGCTGCAGATCGCTGGCGCGGCGTGCCGTCTCCATCTCCAGCCGCGCACGCTCCAACTCCTCTTTGACATGAGCGACACCCTGCAGCGCCGCTTTTTCCGCCTTCCACACCTCTTCCAGATCGGAAAATTCACGCTCATATGTATCGATATGGGACTCCAGATCGGAAAGACGCTTTTTCGACGCCTCGTCCGTCTCCTTCTTGAGCGCCTCGCGCTCGATTTTCAGCTGGATCAGGCGCCGCGAAAGGCGGTCCATCTCCTCGGGCAGGGAGTCGATCTCCATCCGGATCAACGAAGCGGACTCGTCGACCAGGTCGATCGCCTTGTCCGGCAGCTGCCGGTCGGTGATGTAGCGGTGGGAGAGCGTAGCCGCGGCAACAATCGCCGGATCGGTGATATTCACACCGTGATGCACTTCGTAGCGCTCTTTGAGTCCGCGTAGAATGGCGATGGTGTCCTCCACCGTCGGTTCCTGCACCAACACTTTCTGGAAGCGGCGTTCGAGGGCCGCATCCTTCTCGACATATTGGCGGTACTCATCCAGCGTGGTCGCACCCACGCAGTGCAGTTCACCGCGCGCCAGCGCCGGTTTGAGCATATTGCCGGCATCCATCGATCCCTCGGCCTTACCCGCTCCGACCATGGTATGCAGTTCGTCGATGAACAGAATAATCTGGCCCTCCTGCTTGGCCAGGTCGTTCAACACCGCCTTCAGACGCTCTTCGAATTCACCGCGGAATTTGGCGCCCGCGATCAGCGCCCCCATATCCAGCGAGAGCAGCCGCTTGCTCTTCAGACCCTCCGGCACTTCGCCGTTGATAATGCGCTGCGCCAAGCCTTCGACAATCGCGGTCTTACCGACACCCGGCTCGCCGATCAGCACCGGGTTGTTCTTGGTGCGGCGCTGTAACACCTGGATCGTACGGCGGATCTCATCATCGCGCCCGATCACCGGATCGAGCTTGCCCTGCTCGGCGCGTTCCGTCAGATCGATGGTATATTTCTCCAGCGCCTGGCGCTGCTCCTCCGCGTTGGGATCGTCGACCTGCTGGCCGCCGCGCAGACTCTCCACGGACTGCTCCAGCGGACCTTTGGCGGCGCCGGCCTTGCGCATCAAATTGCCGAGTTCGCCTGTATCGCCTACTGCGGCCAGTACGAACAGCTCGCTGGAGATGTACTTGTCTTTGCGCTGCTGCGCCAATTTGTCGGTCTGGTTCAGCAGCCGACCGAGCTCGTTGGAGAGATGCACGTCGCCGCTCTGCCCTTGCACGCTGGGCAACCGATCGAGCGCTTCTCCGAGACTGGAGCGCAGCAGGTTGACATTCACGCCCGCTTTACCCAGCAAGTGACGTACGCTGCCGCCCTCTTGGTCGAGCAGCGCCAGCATCAGGTGCAGCGGTTCGATAAACTGGTGATCACGCCCCACCGCCAGGCTCTGTGCATCAGCCAGCGCCATCTGGAACTTGCTGGTCAATTTATCCATTCGCATGGCAATACTCCGAACTAATTAAGGTTATCCCTGAAATGGGGAAAAATGGGCTGATTTCAAGTATTAGCGGTGCCTGCCGGAGGCTGACCGATTAAAGTTGACACCCTAGCTCCCGCTAACTCTTCCAGAAATAGAATCTTGTGGCATACAGGCCAAGCGGTGACAATCTGCGGGCTCAGGAAGTCACTGGAGCGACTGCTTTAACAAAACCACGCCTTGGCTAAGTCAGGAAAGACACACAGCATGAATTTAAAGTATTTTTTGGAACAGATTGTCTCAGGGAACCTATTCAGGGAGTGGCTAGCCACACGGCCGGTTAAATGGCAGCACCTGCCGCTCTATCTGAGGCTCTATGCGGCAATTCTGATCGCCGCCGGCCTACTGTTTCAGTTGAGCTATCCCATTACCCTTTCCGATTCCGACATGTGGTATCACCTCGACGGCGGGCGCTACTTCTGGCAACAGGGTGCCATACCAAACCACTCCTTCTTCTCCTTCATAGAACCGGAGCGGGTGTTTGTAAACTACTACTGGGGTTTTCAGGCGCTGCTCGCCAAAACTCATGAGTATTGGGGTTACCAGGGGCTGCTGGTCCTGCGCGCGCTGATATTCGCACTGACCACGCTGTTGGCATACCGATTTATAATCGAACACAGAAATCTGAAGTTTCCTGTTTTTCTTTTCCTGTTGCTGTTCATCGCCTACTTCACCTTCATCGAAGGCAGAACTGCTAACCTGAGACCGCATCTTTTCTCGCACCTGTTTATCCTGCTCTTTATCTATATTCTGGAACGTAGGCCGCGTTGGGCGCCGGCACTGCCGCTGGTTACCGCAGCTTGGGCAAATCTGCATGGCATTGAATACCCGGTACCAATACTGATTGGCGGCGCCTACTTTATAGAGATCCTTTACCAGAAACTGACCGGCAATCAACGCTACGGCGACCGCGGCTGGAAAGAGGCACTCTGGCTGTTGGCCTGCGCACCGGCGTTACTCGCCACACCGCATGGATTGGAACTGTTGGAAGCGCCCTTCAGCGTGTCCAAATTTGTCAGTATGTACATCAGCGAGATGAGACCACTCGACCCGCGTGCACTCTATACGGTCGCACTGACCGGAGACAACCTCACTATAGAGAACGTATTTCCGATCGCATTTCTGATTTGTACTTTCGCCCTGCTGCGCAATCTATTGGACGGTTCGCTGCGCATCAGCCACGCGATCATGGCGTTGGGTGGGTATCTGCTGTTGTCCCGGGGAACCCGTTTTGTATGGGAGTGGGCGCTGCTGGTACTGCCGCTGCTTACCCAGTTTGTCGGCAACATGAAAGAGGTTCATGGAGAGCGGAAATTCCTCTCCATGCTGCATCTGCTGTTGGCGGTGGTTATGGTGCTGCCCTTCGTCAGCATGGCAAAACGGCTCCCCGATCATGCCGATTATCCGTTTAACCGCGAAAGCGCACCGATCGGAGAAACACGATTTCTGCAGCATGTCGGCGGCAGCGGTAAGCTGTTAGCCCCACCCTCCACCGCAGGATTCCTGCAGTGGGAGCTCTTCCCGGACTACCGGATCTACGCAGATCTGCAGATGTCGCTGTTCAACGACCTCGACATCTACAGCCTATTCAGTTTCTACCGTAATGAAAACGGCCTGGCGCATACGGTGGAAAAGTATCAACCGGAATACCTCTCGGTGTCTTTAGGCAACAAGGATTTTGAAAAGCTGCTAGGCAACAAGAAGGAGTATGTGCCGGTGTTCGCCGGTGACAATCAGGTCATCTACGTCAACAAGCATTTACGCCCGGCAGTTGCGGAGAGGTACCAGTTGAAACTGGTCGACCCATTCAGTTTGCTAGAAATCAAGGAGGGAACCGCACTGGATGATCACATCGCGGAGTTGCAAAGGATGCTGACCGTCTTCCCCGAAAGCGACCGCATCAACCACTCGATCACCCGCATGCTGATAGACAAAGAGCGTTACCAGGATGCGCTCCCTTGGGCGGAACGATTTACCCGGTATCAACCGGAAAACCCGAACAGCTACTTCCTGCTCGGATACATCTATCAGAACACCGGCGAGTGCGGCAAAGCCATCGAGCATTTCAATACGGCGATACGCTATTCGGACGAGACGTTCCGGAAGGTGCTGCATACCCATATCGGCGCCTGCTACTACGATCAGGAGGATTTTTCAGCCGCCTATTCGCATCTCAAGGTGGGGATAAATCCCTACACCAAAGCGACTCCCGACGGCGATATTTACCACCTCGCCTTCTCTGCCTACATAGTGGGTGAAACCGAAGAGTCGATTCTGTTGTTGAATATGCTGCTGAATACGGCACCGGCAGACAAAGGCGAAATAGCGTTGGAAGCAGAGAAGTTGATGGAGACCTTGCAACAGCAGGAAGACGATACGCCCTCGTTTTTCAGCTGGCTGCTGCAAATGGGTAAACAGCTGTTCGACAAACCGCAACTATCCGTTAATGACCGCGCTCAACGAGATTCGTGATATTCGCTTTCGGTATTGACGTTCCAGATATTGCTTTTGGTGGTTACCTGTTTGGCGATATTGTCCACTGCCGCCATCGCGGTCAGCATCGAGTGGTCCTGGTTATTGTAGCGATGCATGCCGTTCCTGCCGATCAGAAAGAGGTTTTCCAACGAGTCGGTGTACTCTCGGATACGCTCAAACCGGGGGTAGGATTCGCCAAAGTATCCCGGATAAGCTTTGGGCATTCTGATTACCGTGGAGTCCAGCAGATCATCCGCGCTGATAAATCCGATACGCTCCATCTCTTCGGTGGCAAATGAGACCAGCTCACCGTCTTCCATGTTCCAGAGATCGTCCCCCTCATTGCAGAAATACTCAAGGCCGATCCAGGCGGTATCCGGATCCTTGACCATGAAGGGACTCCAGTTGTTGAAAATCTGCACCCGGCCCACCCGCACGTCCCGCTCCTGGATGTAGATCCAGTTATCCGGCAGCAGACCGGTGTTGTTTGATTTATCCTCATCCGCCACGCGAAGTTTTCTCAACAGCATACCGACGGTTATAAAGTCCCGGTACTGCAAACCTTTGGCGATCTCTCTGACCGTCTCGGGAACGGCGCCACCCATGGCTGAAACCAGCTCTCTGACCGGCATGGTGGAAAAGAGATAGTCGGCAACCACCCGCCGCTCTTCACCTCCCTCGGTGCGGGTAAATATGACCGCTTTGACACAATCCTGGTCCACCTCGATCCCCGTGGCCTCCCAGCCCAGGTTTACCTCGCCACCGCTGCTGACAACCCGTTCTGCTACCGTTTCCCACATCTGACCGGGGCCAAACTTGGGATACAGGAAACGTTCGATCAACGACGTTTCGACATTTTTCTGGGAGACATCCCCGCTGGTGCCGGCCAAGCTTTTCAGCGCATGCCATATAGCGCTGGTAATAGAGAGTCCCTTGATCCGCTGCGCACCCCAGTCCGCCCCGATCTCGGTGCAGGCGACACCCCACACCTTCTCGGTATAGTCCTTGAAAAAGGTTAGATAGAGCTCTCGTCCGAAACGGTTGATGAAAAACTCCTCCAGGGTCCGCTCATTTTTAATCGGAAAGATAATTGAGCGCATATAACTCAATCCAATCCGGATCATGCGCGTCACTCCGAGATTCTTCACCGTAGTAAATCCAAGTGAAAGCGGATAATCGAAGAAATGGCGCAGATAGAAAATTCGGGAGAGCCGATCGCGCACCAGAAAGATCAGATCAGTGTCGTCGGAAGCTAGTGAAGTTTCACTCAAATCCACCCGCCTTTCCTTGCCCTGGTAGTGAATCTGAACACTCTCTTCATGCCGATCGTGCGCCTCCACCGGCATGATCTCGGTCCACCACTTCATGACCCGGTCCGATTTGGAAAAGAAACGATGGCCACCGATATCGATTCGATTGCCCTTATACCTGACCGTCTTGGATATACCCCCTATCTCGGAGGTCTTCTCAAACACAAGCGGGCGAACATCGGTTCGCTGCAGAAGCTCATAAGCTGCAGTCAAACCGGCCGGTCCCGCCCCGATAATGACCGCGATTTTTTGATTCATAAGTTCACCGAAACAGGAGCAATTTCCTTATGCCGAAGTTCCATGCAAATACAAAAACCGTAACCACAATTTTGGAAGCCAAATAATGGAACAACAACTTGTCGGTCAGTAAGTAGATACCAAGTTCATTGATTCCCAATCCGCCGATGCCGATCATAGAGAAGATCAGCAGTTCATGGTGGCTGTTTTTCACGCTGCGTTTTGAAAAAACCCAGCGGATACTCAACACATAGATGGTGCAAAGCCCGAGAACAAACCCCGTGGCGGCGGAGACAAGATAATGTAAACCGGCAATTTGGGTAAACAGGTGAAGCGTTCCGACATCTACCAGAAAAGCAATACCGCTGGCGATGAAATACCTGGCCAGTTCACTATTGACAGAAAAAATTCCAGCAGCTGAATCCGTTTCCGTTCCGTTATTCACTAAAGTTGTCATATTGTGTCCGTTAAACCAGCAGCGAGTCGAGTATCGATCGCTTTCACATTGCACAGGACGATGACTAGATTATCGGATATACCGTGCAACAGCCAACTCCATTAAAAGGTTAGCGTCTAGTATCCCGGGAAATTCAGCCTGTTTTCCACCTTGGTTTGATCGAGGACCTGAATCTCGATCTAGTTCTCAAATTGAGCACTGCAACAGCTTACGCCTACTCCGTTAACCAGATCAGTGACGCCATGCGGCCGGTGACGCCATCGCGGCGGTAGGAGAAAAACCGGCGGGAATCGCTCAGCGTACAGTAATCGCCACCGCCGATGTAGACGACTTGCGGTTGCGACAGACGCCGGCGCGCCAGAAAATAGAGATCCGCCAGCCAGTGGCCGGGCCGGCTTGGCCTGAAGCCCTGCTCAGCCTTGAGATCGGTTGACAGAAAGGCATCCCTGACTTCGCTCCCCACCTCGAAGGCCGTCGGTCCGATTGCAGGTCCCAACCAGACCAACAGCTCGTCACGGTCGGCAAAGCATCCCAACGCTGCCTCGATCACGCCTGATTGCAGTCCGCGCCAACCGGCGTGAACAGCTGCGACACGGGTTCCGCTCCGATTGCAGACCAGCAGCGGCAGACAGTCGGCGGTGAGCACAGCGCATACCCTTCCCGCTATAGTAGTCGTCGAAGCATCCGCCTCGACCGGGCCCGCATCTGTACCGCACTGAGCAACCTCGCAGCCGTGAATCTGCTGCAGCCAATGGGGATCCGCCGGCAGCGCCGCACGCTCCCTGAGCAGCGCTCGATTGCGCGCCACCCGCGTCTGCTCATCGCCGACATGATCGCCGAGATTCAGGCTGTCGTAGGGTGGCCGGCTAACTCCGCCTTGGCGCGTTGTTATCACCGATCTGACGTTGCCCGGCGCTGGCCAGTCGGGAAAAAACAGTTCACTCACTTGTCAGATCCTTACGCAGCAACAGCAACAGCTGCTGCATATCGGCCGGTGGCTCGGAAGCCCACTCCATCGCTTCACCATAAACAGGGTGCAGGATACCCAGGCGTCTGGCATGCAGCGCCTGTCGGTTAAATTCTCGCAGCAAGGCCTGAAGCTCCGGGGTAACTCCTGCGGGCAGTTTTAGTCTGCCGGCGTAGGTTGGATCCCCCACCAACGGATGACGTATATGCGCCATATGCACCCGTATCTGATGCGTTCTTCCGGTCTCCAGATTTACCCGGAGTAGACTGTGTGCCCGAAACCGTTCCAACACCCGGTAGTTGGTCGCCGCCGATTTGCCCAACGGAACAACGGCCATCCGGGTGCGATGGACCGGGTGCCGGCCAATCGGTTGATTAACGCGGCCACCTGCTGTTGGGATTCCACTGACAACCGCGAGATACTCCCGTTTGACAGTGCGCGCCTGCAGCTGAGCCACCAGAGATTTATGCGCTGCCGGTGTACGCGCAACCACCAACAGACCGGAGGTGTCCTTATCCAGACGGTGCACAATGCCCGCTCTGGGCAACTTAGCCAGCTCCGGGTCGTGATGCAGCAACGCATTTTGCAGCGTACCGTCGCGATTTCCAGCAGCCGGATGAACCACCAGGCCGGCAGGTTTGTCCACTACCAGAATCGCCTCATCCTGGAACAAGATCCGCAACGGAATCGCCTGAGGCTGGTTCTCCACCTGATCGTCCAGCTGCGCATCGAGTACGATTGCTTCACCGCCGAACAGCTTCTCCCTGGGCCGGCGCACCTCCTCTCCATCCCTGCTTACCCGCCCTTCCCGAATCCATCCTTGCAACCGGGTGCGCGAGAACTCTGGAAACAGCGCAGGAAGCGCCTGGTCGAGCCTGCTTCCGGACAACTCCACGCCAACCAGTGCAGTATAATGTTTAGTTTTGTCAACCATATCGTGCAGCCGTTTCAGACAGAGGGAGCTGTATGTCGACTGTAAAACCTCCATTTGATTGCAACCGTTAGCCCCTTTGTCATCTCTTCAGGTATAATTTTATACCCGTTTAATCAAGATTCGCGGACAAAATGAAAAGATTCCGGACACTCGGTGTACCGCTTGCGCTACTGCTGCTCTCAGCCTGCTCGCTGCTGCCCGAACAGGTGGATGAAACCAAAGACTGGAGCGCCCAGAAATTCTATAAAGAGGCGTCATCCGCTATGGCGGATGGGAATTACGAAAAAGCGATTGAGTACTACGAGGGGCTTGAGTCGCGCTACCCATTCGGACAATACGCGATTCAGTCCCAGCTCGATGTTGCCTACGCCTACTACAAGAATGACAAACCCGAATCGGCGATCGCCGCAGCGGACCGTTTCATTAAGCTTCATCCGCGCAACCCCCATGTCGACTACGCTTATTATCTCAAGGGATTGGTCAACTTCAACCGCAATCTAGGGTTCATACAACGCTTCGTGCCCACCGATACTTCGCAACGCGACCCGGTTACCACGTTGAGCTCATTCAACGACTTTGCCGAGCTGGCACGACGTTTTCCGGACAGTGAGTATTCGGCCGATGCGCGCCTGCGCATGGTCTACCTCCGCAATAACCTGGCAATGAACGAAATCCACGTTGCCCGCTACTACATGAAACGCGGCGCTTATCTGGCAGCAGCCAATCGCTGTGTCACCGTAGTCGAAAAATATCAGCGCACGCCGTCCGTCAAGGAGGCGCTGGAGATTATGACGGTAGCCTACGAGAAACTGGGTATGGACAATCTTGCCGCAGACGCAAAGCGTGTTTTGGCGGATAACCTGCAAAAGGGAACGCTGGATATACCTGAAGTTGAGGTGGAAGACTCCTATGGAAGAAAAATCTGGGATTTCCTGGAACTGGACGAAAACTGAGTGCCCCACTCCCCCGGTTGTGCAGTGCAGGGGGAGAGGGAGGGCCGGTCAACCGACTCCTAGATCGCGGCCGCGTCCTCTTCGCCGGTACGGATTCTCACCACTTTTTCCACGCTGGTAACAAAGATCTTTCCATCTCCAATTTTACCTGTACGTGCTGAATTGGTGATCGCTTCAATGCACTCATCCAACTGGCCTTCGTTGATTACCACCTCAATTTTTACTTTGGGCAGAAAATCGACAACGTACTCGGCGCCCCGGTAAAGCTCCGTGTGCCCTTTCTGACGCCCAAAACCTTTAACCTCACTGACTGTCATTCCGGTAATACCCACCGTGGACAATGCCTCCCGGACATCGTCCAGTTTGAAGGGCTTTATAATCGCGTCAACCTTCTTCATTGGAATCTACTCCTAAGTCTCTATTTAGCCGATAATTCTGCGATGCTTATCGGGCATAGTATGCCGGGTTTAAAAACCGCTCGTCAAAGGATAACGCCTATCCCGACCGAATGCGCGCTGGGTGATTTTTACGCCGGGGGGCGCCTGTCTCCGCTTGTATTCGTTGCGATCGACCAACCTGACCACGTGTTTTACCATATCCCGGTCGAAACCGGCTGCAACAATTTCATCCACCCCTTGATCGATCTCCACATAACGCCGGAGTATATCGTCCAGTACATCATATGGCGGCAGACTGTCGGAATCTTTCTGATCGGGGGCAAGTTCGGCCGAGGGCGCCCGTGTAATCACCCGGCGCGGAATCACCTCCCCCCGCTGGTTGCGGTATTCGGCAAGGCGATAGACCAATGTTTTCGGGACGTCCTTGATCGGTGCGAATCCCCCGGCCATATCCCCGTAAAGGGTTGCGTAACCAACCGACATCTCACTCTTATTGCCAGTCGTCAACAGAATCTTCCCCTTCTTGTTGCTTATCGCCATCAGAACAATTCCCCGGCAGCGCGCCTGGATGTTCTCCTCGGTTGCATCCACGCTGGTACCGGCAAACTCCTGCTGCAACATATCGAGAAAGGTGGTAAACGCGGGCTCTATCGGGATAACCCGGTAAACCACACCCAGTAATTCCGCCTCCTCGCGGGCATCCTGATTGCTCATATCTGCGGTGTAGCGGGAGGGCATCATGACCACCTCCACCTGGTTGGAACCCAGCGCATCAACCGCTATCGCCAATGTCAACGCCGAGTCAATGCCGCCGGAGAGTCCCAATACAGCACCCTTGAACCCGTTCTTGAGCACGTAGTCGCGAACCCCAAGCACCAGCGCATTGTATGTTCCCGCTACATCTGCCGGGTGGGCAGAGATGGCAGCTGAGACCGGAGTAGGGACTCCCTCCAGGATGTCAAACTCAACCAGACCGAGCGCCTCCTCGAAATAGGGAAGGCGCTGTGTCATCTGTCCGGTTCGATCAACAACAAAGGAGCCGCCGTCGAATACCAACTCATCCTGACCCCCGATCAGATTGAGGTAGACAATAGCCAGATTCGACTCGACCGACCTCTTCTGTAACAGCTTCTCCCGCTCCGGCGCCTTACCCTGATGGAAGGGTGATGCATTCAGATTGAGCAGCACCGACGCACCCTGCTCGGCAGCACGGGCGGCCGGCATTTTGTACCAGATATCCTCGCAGATGGTAATGCCGACCGGCACACCGTGGATATCCAGCACACAGGGCTCCCCGCCGGGCTCAAAATAGCGCTTCTCATCGAAAACACTGTAATTCGGCAACAGCGCCTTGTGATATTCGGCAATAAGACGCCCATCGCGAATCACCCCTGCCGCGTTGTACAGCACACCATCCCTGCGAATCGGATAACCAAGGATTACGTCGATGCCGGTGACTGCATCGCATAGCAGCCGCAGCGCCCGCTCAACCCGGTCATTCATCTCCTGACGCAACAACAGATCTTCCGGCGGATAGCCGGTCAGAGCCAGTTCGGGAAACAGCACCGCATGCGCCTGCTGCCTATCCCGCGCCTCTTCGGCTGCGGCAATAATCCGCTGTGTGTTTCCGGCTATATCACCCACCAGGAAGTTCAACTGTGCCAGCGATATTTTTAGACCCAATGTTTGATCTCCCTGCCAGTAAGCGTTGAGCGCCCCAAATAAAAACCGCCACCGAAAATTTCCGGTGGCGGTTCAATGGTACCTAGCCAAGTGCGTTTAGAGTATCAGAATGTTAGCACTACCACGCTAAAACCTAGCCTGCACTGGGATGCCGCGGTCAGGCCATCAATTCCGCCATCTTCGCGCCGATGTCCGCTGGTGAACGGACAGTTGCAACACCGGCTGCTTCGAGGGCGGCAAATTTACCGTCTGCGGTGCCTTTGCCGCCGCTAACGATGGCGCCAGCATGTCCCATGCGCTTGCCTGAAGGGGCAGTAACGCCGGCAATATAGGCTACCACCGGCTTGGTGACGTGCGCCTGAATATACTCCGCCGCATCCTCTTCGGCGGATCCGCCGATCTCACCCACCATCACTATGCCCTCAGTCTTTGGATCCTGTTGGAACAGCTCCAGACAGTCGATGAAGTTCATGCCGTTGATCGGGTCCCCGCCGATGCCGATACAGGTGCTCTGGCCAAGTCCGGCCCGGGTCGTTTGGTGCACTGCCTCATAAGTCAGCGTTCCGGAGCGGGATACGATGCCGACCCTGCCGGCCATATGGATCATGCCGGGCATGATGCCAATCTTGCACTCGCCGGGGGTGATCACGCCCGGACAGTTGGGTCCAATGAGGCGGCAGTCGTACTGGCCGAGTGCGGCCTTGACCTTGAGCATATCGAGCACCGGAATTCCCTCGGTGATGCAGGCGATCACTTTTATTCCGGCATCAGCTGCTTCCAATATGGCATCTGCGGCAAAGGCTGCCGGCACATAGATCATGGTGGCATCGGCACCGGTGGCTTTCACCGCATCCTGCACGGTGTTGAATATCGGCAGATCGAGATGCTTCTGGCCGCCTTTGCCCGGCGTTACACCCCCCACCACTTTAGTGCCATAGGCGATCGCCTGTTCGGTGTGGAATGTGCCCTGTTGCCCGGTAAAACCCTGGCAGATGACTCTAGTATCTTTGTTAATTAGAACACTCACGATTAAGATCCCTGAATTCTTTTACGTTAACTTAAGTGTGCGCGGGCTGTTGCTTACAGACCCGAGCCCGATTAACTGTTGGCCGCTGCCGCGACGACCTGTTTGGCTGCTTCACCCAGATCCGCTGCGGTGGTGATCGCCAGACCGCTGTGCGCGAGCTTGTCCAGCCCAGCAGGCGCATTGGTACCTTCCAGCCGCACCACAACCGGCACACTTACACCGACCTCTTTAACAGCCTGGATGATACCGTCAGCGATCAGATCGCAGCGCACGATACCGCCGAATATATTGACCAGCACTGCGCGCACCTTGTCGTCGGAAAGGATCAGCTTAAACGCCTCCGCCACCCGTGCCGCGGTGGTACCGCCGCCTACGTCCAGGAAGTTGGCCGGGGTGCCGCCGTGCAGCTGCACCAGATCCATCGTCGCCATCGCCAGGCCTGCCCCGTTGACCATGCAACCAATGTTGCCATCCAGCGTGATGTAGTTCAGATCATGTTCCTTAGCCGCCGCCTCGCGCGCATCTTCCTGGGTGACGTCGCGCATCGCAACCAGCTCCGGCTGACGGAAAAAGGCGTTGTTATCCAAATTGATCTTGGCGTCGAGCGCGATCAGGTCGCCTTTTGTTGTCACCACCAGCGGGTTGATCTCGACCAGACTCGCATCGCTGGCGATGAACAGGTTGTACAGGCGCTGCATGAAATGCTGGAAGGCTCTGATCTGGCTACCCTCCAGATCCAGGCCAAAGGCGAGTTTGCGGCACTGATAACCCTGCAGACCGGCGGCGGGATCGATGGTGATTGTCTTGATCTTTTCGGGGGTTTCGGCGGCGACCTCTTCGATGTTCATACCACCGGCGCTGGAAGCCATGAACAGGACCCGCCGGCTCTCCCGGTCCACCAGCGCGCTGAGATAAAGTTCACGGGCGATGTCGGTCGGCTCTTCAATCAACACGACGTTAACCGGCATACCGGGTGCACCGGATTGCTTGGTAATCAGCATACTGCCGAGCAGACGTCTAGCCTCTTCTTCGACCCGGTCCAGGCTGTCGACCAGCACCACGCCGCCGGCTTTGCCGCGGCCGCCGGCATGAACCTGCGCTTTAACCATCCAGCGATCTCCCTGGAGAGCCTGGGCGGCGGCGCGTGCTCCGGCTACGGAAGTGGCAGGCTGGCCTTTCGAAACAGGGATGCCGTACTTGGCGAATAGTTGTTTGGATTGGTACTCGTGTAAATTCATTACTTTAATAGCCCCGTCCGGTTGGAAAAATTGTTATTCTGGTCGAAACCCTGCGAAGAATCAAAAAAAATTGGCATTGATTCCGAACTTTTTATGGTATTGCATTCACACACCAAAATAATGAGCCTACAAGTCCAACTTTCCCAATCAAAACAGTGGATTTTGTCACCTAACAGTCACATAAGAGGTGGTTTTCTCGAGCCTTCTCTGCACCTGCCCAGGCGAGTGCTTCGACTCACTCATACCATCCTGTCAGGATGCAAAGCGGGATGAGCGGCAATCAGGACACAAGCAGCTGGTTAAAGGTGGCACCCACTGCGGTCAGGGGCAATGTCTGGATCATTCCCCGCCTCTTTTTTATTTACCGGCTGATCGTGGCGATATTGTTGAGCGCCGCCTTCTTCGGCGGTTGGGGACCCGTTTTTCTCGGCCAGCTGCGTCCGGATCTCTACGCGCTGACCTGCACCGTTTATCTAAGTCTGATATTTGCCAGCGGGCTGATGCTCTACTGGCGCCATCCTGCCAGCGCTGCACAGTCCTTCTTCATGGTGGTTACCGATATTTTCTGCATCACCCTACTGCTGCATGCAAGCGGCGGGGTGCAAACCGGTCTGGGTACGCTGATCGCTGTCTCGATCGCCACCGGCAGCCTCATGCTGCCGGGCAGGACGGCGCTGCTGTTTGCGGCGCTGTCAACGCTCTCGGTCCTGACCCAGCAAACCGTGGCAACATTCAGCGGTATCTCGCCGACCACCGGTTATCCGCAAGCGGGTATGCTGGGGGTGGCCTTCTTCGCCATCGCCACGCTGGCACTGGTGCTCTCCCAACGAGCGACCAAGAGCGAGCAGCTGATCACCCAGCAGGAGCTGGATCTGGCCAACCTGGAGCAGCTGAACGATTACATCATCCAGCATATGCAGACCGGCATATTGGTGGTCGATGACGAGAGCCGCATCCGCCTCATCAACGATGCCGCCTGGTACCTGCTCGGTATGCCCGATGCCAAAACCGGCAAACACCTGAAGCTGGTCTGTCAGCCGCTGTTCCAGAGTATGCAGCAGTGGCGCGGGAAGCGGGAGCGCGAGCCGGGCAGCTTCCGGCCGACCCCCAGCGGCAGAGAGCTGAAACCGGGATTCTCGCCGCTCGGGGAGAGCGGAAACGACGGCACCGTGGTGTTCATCGAAGACGAAGCATCGGTGACCCAGCAGGCGCAGCAGATAAAGCTGGCATCGCTGGGCCGCCTGACCGCCAGCATCGCCCACGAGATACGCAACCCCCTGGGTGCCATCGGACATGCCGAGCAGCTGCTGCAGGAGTCGACGCAACTGGCCAACGGCGATCAGCGGCTGCTGCAGATCATCGGCACCAACACGCGGCGGGTGAATGAGATCATCGAAAACGTTTTACAGCTTTCGCGCAGAAGTCAGGCGCGCCCGAAAGAGTTCATCCTGAAGGAGTGGCTCGATCTCTTTGTGCAGGAGTGCATGACCTATCACAGCCTGCCGCCGGCCAGCTTTGTGGTCGAAATCGACCCGCCCGACACGTTGATATTTGCCGATGCCACCCAGTTGCGGCAGATTCTGAGCAATCTCTGCGAGAACTCGATTTTCCACTTTCATGGGGAGAAGAGCGATATAATTATCAGCTTCAAGGGCGGCATAACCCAGGCATCCGGCGGCCCGTTCCTCGATGTGATCGACAACGGCGCCGGCATTCCGCATGCAGTGGCACGCCAGATATTCGAACCCTTCTTTACCACCAACAACCGCGGCACCGGCCTCGGGTTGTACATTGCGAAAGAGCTGAGCGAATCCAACCGTATGCGGCTGGAGTATCTCCCTGTGGAGCGCGGCGGCAGTTGCTTCCGCATGAACTTTCCGGGCACCAGAACACGCAGGAGAGAGGGATGAAACCCGTTGCGCTTATTGTTGACGACGAGCCCGACATTCTCGAACTGCTCGACATTACATTGTCGCGCATGGAGATAGATACGAAAAAAGCGACCGATCTGGCGCAGGCGCGAACGCTGCTTACGAAGCAGACGTTCGATCTCTGCCTGACCGATATGCGTCTGCCGGACGGCAACGGCATCGACCTGGTGAAGCTGATCAGTCAAAACCACCCGCAGCTGCCGGTCGCGGTAATCACCGCGCACGGCAACATGGAGTCCGCAATCCAGGCGTTGAAAGCGGGCGCGTTCGATTTCGCCTCCAAGCCGATCGATCTGCAGATGCTGCGCCAGCTGGTCCGCTCAGCATTGAAGCTGGAACATAAGGGCGCGGCGGTCAGACCGGATGCTGCGCAGCCGGAGACCCAGCTGCTGGGACAATCCAAGGCGATCGAGCGCATCCGAGCGATGATTCTGAAACTCGCGCGCAGCCAGGCACCGGTCTACATCAGCGGCGAATCCGGCACCGGCAAGGAGCTGGCGGCGCGGCTGATCCACGAGCAGGGTCCGCGCGCGGACGGCGAGTTTACCGCGGTCAACTGCGGTGCCATTCCCCAGGAGTTGATGGAGAGCGAGTTCTTCGGCCACGCAAAAGGCAGCTTCACCGGCGCGGTGGCCGACAAGCGGGGCCTGTTCCAGCAGGCGGAGGGGGGCACGCTGTTTCTCGACGAGGTGGCGGATCTGCCCCTCCAGATGCAGGTGAAGCTGCTGCGCGCCATTCAGGAGAAGAAGGTGCGGCCGGTGGGTATGCAGAAGGAGGAGCCGGTGGATGTGCGCATCATCAGCGCGACGCATAAAAATCTGGCGGAACTGGTGGCGCAGGGGGAGTTCCGCCAGGATCTCTTTTACCGGATCAACGTGATCGAGCTGCATATTCCAGCGCTGCGCGAACGGCGGGAGGATATTGCGCTGCTGGCGGAACATATGCTGGAGCAGATCGCCCGGCACAACGGCCTGGAAAAGATCTCGATGGAAAAAGCGGCGCTGGAACGGCTGAGTCAGTACGACTTTCCCGGCAACGTGCGCGAACTGGAGAACATTCTGGAGCGTGCGCTGACGCTGAGCGACGGCAACCGGATCAGCAGCGACGACATCCTGTTGCCGGAAGGCGCCGGCGAAACGCCACTCTCGGAGCAGGCGCTACCGCTGGAGAGCTACCTGGAAAGGATGGAACGTGAGGCGATCATCCGCGCGCTGGATGAAACCCGCTGGAACCGCACCGCAGCGGCCAAAAAACTGGGGATCAGCTTCCGCCAGCTGCGCTACCGCCTGGAGAAACTGGGTATAGATTAACGGCACAGGTGACTCAGTGCCGCATTGAAAGCATGAAATTAGACCGAAAAGCGCAGCGAAAGCGCTGACAAATTTTGTCACCTTGTGACACTCGGCGTCCTGCCCCAGCAAATCGTCGGGACAGGCCGTTACTTGCAGAGCGACTCGACACGCTGCTGGCGTCAAACATAACTATCTGTTATATAGAATTTTTTCAAGTCAATGCCGAAAAACAGACAGCCCGGCTCCGTTTCCGGCACGGATACTGCTTGAGTCAGCATTGAACAGATTTCACCGGCTTCAAAGTTTTTTTAAAGGTCGGCAACAGCCGGCCGAAACCTTGTCAAGTACCAGTTTTTGTCATCAACGGAGATAGTCATGAAGAGAGCACAATCAGGTTTTACCCTTATCGAACTTATGATCGTTGTCGCGATCATCGCCATCCTCGCCGCCATCGCCATCCCGGCCTACAACCAGTACATCCGGGAAGCACAGATGTCGAAGGTCACCGATCACTATGACGGCGCCTACCGCGCGCTGAAAGCCGAGCTGTCAAAGCGCGCCGCCCAGTCAGCCCGCGGCGAAAATCTGACCGCACTTAACAATACGAGTGTCCTGCCGATCGTCAACCCGGAAAACCGCACAGCGCCGATTGGCGGCGGCTTAGCCTACGGAACTTCTGCCAGCGCCACAACGGGCATGGTCGGTATCACCGTGTCTGGTGCTGCTGGCCAGGAGACGATAATCATTACCCGGCCTAATTTCCTCAACGCGATGAACGGCACGCCGAATGTAACCATCAGTGCAGGGAACATCTAAATACCCCAAATAAAGATCTGAAAAATCGTGTGCCCGGCAGCCGCCGGGTACGCGATTCAAGGTTTAACAAGCATGTCGACTCACGCAAGAAATCTTGGATTTACTCTGGTCGAACTGATGATCGCCGTAGCGATTCTGACAATCATCGCCGGCATCGCCATCCCCGCCTACAACGCCTATATCCGCGAAGCGCGCATCAGCGCTGCAGCCGCCAATATCGAACCGCTGCGCATTGCACTCGAGGATTACTGGCTGGACAACGCCACCTACGGCACACGCAACCCGGAAGTCTGGGTGCCCGGCGGTGCCAACTCGCTCCTAACCGGTGACCTGGCCTGGCAGCCCGATCCCGGCGACAAGAATATGTTCAGCTACAGCGTCACCTCCAACACCAACTCCTACTCCATCTCGGTCACCCACATCGCGCTGCCCAACAACACCCAGGTTTTCAACAAAGTCCTGCCCTGATCCCCCGGCGGCCCGCTCCTGTCTGTACTGCGCCGAATCACTGCTATTAGGCGGCAGTTGTGACTGAGTTATTTTCCGGCTTCTAAAATACGCACCGGACAGACTATAATTCCCAGACAGTGCTACAGTTTCACTTTGTTCTGCCGACAGAACAGTATGGATTTCTGTCGGCGGATCTCATATTCCGGGTCAAGCAAATAATCGTATTATTCGGATGGTTACAACCAAACCCACGATCAAATTGAGCGGTCTCGCCCACCGCCTGGTTCGCGACGGCCTGCTCAGCGAAGAGCAGGCGCAGCTGGCGTTCGACGCTGCGCTGAAGAAACGTACCGCATTCGTCACCTATCTGGTCGAGAACGATATACTTGACAGCCTGGCTATCGCCCATGCCGCCTCGCAGGAGTTCGGCGTCCCGCTGTTCGACCTGGATGTGTTGGACATGAGCTTTTTGCCGACCAAACTGGTCGACGAAAAACTGATCCGGACACACCATGCGCTGCCGCTGTTCAAGCGCGGCAAACGGCTGTTCCTCGGCGTCTCCGACCCAACCAATCTGCACGGGCTCGACGAGATCAAATTCCATACCGGACTGGCTACCGAAGCGGTGGTGGTCGAGGAGAAGAAGCTTACTCTGTACATCGAACAGGCGATGCAGGCCTCCGATACCAGCATGTCCGATCTGCTGGATACCGACCTGGACAACCTGGACATCACCATCGACGATGGCGAGGAGCGGCAGGACGACGGCGACCTGGATATCGACGAAGCGCCGGTGGTGCGTTTCGTCAACAAAGTGCTGCTCGACGCCATCAACAGCAGCGCTTCGGATATCCATTTCGAGCCGTACGAGAAAAATTTCCGCGTCCGTTTCAGGCAGGACGGCCTGCTGCGGGAGATCGCCTCGCCGCCGGTCAATCTGGCCAGCCGCCTGGTGGCGCGCATCAAGGTGATGTCGCGCATGAATATCGCCGAGAAGCGGGTGCCGCAGGACGGGCGCATCAAGATGGTACTGTCGCGCAACCGCTCCATCGATTTCCGCGTCAACACCTGTCCGACCCTATATGGCGAGAAGGTGGTACTGCGTATTCTGGACCCCACCAGCGCTCAGGTCGGCATCGAAGCATTGGGTTTCGAAAAGGAGCAGCAGGAGGCGTTTCTGTCAGCGCTCGCCAAACCCTACGGCATGGTGCTGGTTACCGGCCCCACCGGCAGCGGTAAAACCGTCTCGCTCTACACCGGTTTGAACCTGCTGAATCAGCCGGATGTCAATATCTCGACGGTGGAAGACCCGGTGGAAATTCAGGTCGCCGGCATCAACCAGGTCAACCAGAACACCAAAACCGGTCTGACTTTCGCCTCCGCGCTGCGGGCATTTCTGCGTCAGGATCCGGACATTATCATGGTGGGTGAGATTCGTGACCTGGAGACCGCTGAAATTGCGGTAAAAGCAGCCCAGACCGGCCATCTGGTGCTCTCCACGCTGCATACCAACGACGCGCCGCAGACGCTGACACGCCTGGCCAATATGGGTATACCGGCATTCAACATCGCGTCGTCGGTGCTGCTGATCATGGCACAGCGCCTGGCGCGCCGTCTCTGTCCCCACTGCAAAACCCCGGATAACCTGCCCCGAGAAGCGCTGCTCGAGGAGGGTTTCGAAGAGCAGGACCTGAAAGGCCTGACTGTCTTTAAACCGGTCGGTTGCGACCGCTGCAACAAAGGGTATAAGGGCCGCGTCGGTCTCTTCCAGGTGATGCCGGTTTCGGAAGCGATGGGGCGCATCATCATGGAGGGGGGCAACTCACTGCAGCTTGCCGAGCAATCCATGAAAGAGGGGGTGGCAACGCTGCGCCAGTCGGGCCTGAAAAAGGTCCGGGACGGGATTACCAGTCTGGAAGAGATCAACCGCGTAACCAAGGATTAAGATTATGGCTGTAGCTGCACCTAAAGCCGAAAAGGCAGAAATCTTTGCATGGGAGGGCTCGGATAAGCGGGGTAAACGCATCAAAGGCGAGTCCCGCGCCGCCAGTATGGCGCTGGTCCGCGCAGACCTCCGGCGGCAAGGGATCAACCCGATTAAGGTGACAAAAAAATCTGCCCTCTTCCGAGCCCGGAAGAAAAAAATCCGGCCCGGGGATATTGCCGTTTTCAGCCGGCAGTTGGCCACCATGATGAGTTCCGGTGTGCCCCTGGTACAGGCCTTCGATATCGTCGGCCGGGGACACGACAATCCGTCGATGCAGGATCTGATTCTCTCGATCAAGGCCGATGTAGAGGGTGGAACCGCGTTGGCCGAGGCGCTCAAAAAGCATCCGCTCTATTTTGACGACCTGTTCTGCAATCTGGTCCATGCCGGCGAGCAGGCGGGTGTTTTGGAGGAGCTGCTGCACAAAATCGCCACCTACAAGGAGAAGACCGAGTCGCTCAAGGGGAAAATTAAAAAGGCGATGTTCTATCCGGCCGCGGTGATTATCGTGGCGGTGCTGGTTACTTCGATCATCATGATCTTCGTTATCCCCCAGTTTCAGGAGCTGTTCTCCAGCTTCGGCTCCGATCTTCCGGCCTTTACCCAGGTGGTGGTGGCGATGTCGGAGTGGATGCAGGAGTGGTGGTGGCTACTGCTCCTCGGCGTTATAGCCACGGTCTACACCTTCGGTTATATCTGGAAACGATCGCGAAAATTCCGCCATACCGTCGATAAAATGTTGCTGAAAACGCCCATCATTGGCGTAATCGTCAACAAAGCCGCACTGGCCCGCTTCGCCCGTACACTCTCAACCATGTTCGCCGCCGGTGTTCCGCTGGTGGAGGCGCTCGAGTCTGTCTCCGGCGCCACCGGCAACGTGGTCTACGGAGAGGCCGTGTTGCGCATGCGTGAGGATGTTGCCACCGGCCAGTCGCTGCAGTTGGCAATGAAACAGCAGAACCTGTTCCCGCACATGGTGATCCAGATGGTCGCAATCGGTGAGGAGTCGGGATCGATCGACGGGATGCTCTCCAAAGTTGCCGATTTCTTCGAAGAGGAGGTTGACAACGCGGTTGATGCGTTGAGCAGCCTGCTGGAACCGTTGATCATGGTGATTCTGGGCACCCTGATCGGCGGACTGGTGATTGCCATGTACCTGCCGATCTTCCAGATGGGCTCCGCGGTGATGGGCAAATAGCAGTATTAGAGCCGAGGGCCGGGGATCCAGGTGTAAACGAAGCAACTATCTTCTCTTCCTCAGCCCTTGGCCCTAGGTCCGCTACCTTCGGCCCTTAGTTGAGATACCCCAAGCATGACCCTGGTAAACTATCTACAGCTCAATCCAGTTGTTTTTCTTATCTTCTGCACGCTGATCGGACTTTCGGTCGGCAGCTTTCTAAACGTGGTCGCGCACCGCTTGCCGGTGATGCTGGACCGCGACTGGAAATCCCAGTGCAGAGAACTACTGGAGCTCAAGGAGGAGGCTGAGCAACCGGCGTTCAATCTCTCCCATCCCCCCTCCCGCTGCCCCAAATGCGAGCGACCGATTCGCATCCGGGAGAATATTCCGGTCATCAGTTTTCTGCTGCTGCGCGGCCGCTGCGCCGGCTGCAGCGAGCCCATCTCACTGCGCTATCCGATGGTGGAAGGATTCACCGGTCTGCTCTCGCTGACCGTGGCCTGGCATTTTGGCGTCAGCTGGGAGGCCGCCGCCGCACTGTCTCTCACCTGGGCGCTGATCGCCCTCAGTCTGATCGATTTCGATCACCAGATTCTGCCCGATTCAATCGTCCTGCCAATGCTTTGGCTAGGCCTTCTTCTCAGTCTGTTCGGCATCTTCGTGGACGCGGAGGCGGCGATAGTCGGCGCGGTAGCCGGCTACCTCTCGCTGTGGAGCGTATTTCAGCTGTTCAAGCTCATCACCGGCAAACAAGGGATGGGCTATGGCGACTTCAAATTGCTGGCCCTGTTCGGTGCCTGGCTGGGCTGGCAATCGCTGTTTCAGATCATACTGATATCCTCGGTGGTGGGCGCTGTCGTGGGGTTGATGCTGATCCTGTTTATGGGACGCGACAGATCCATCCCCATTCCTTTCGGCCCCTATCTGGCGACCGCCGGTTGGATCAGCCTGCTGTGGGGGGAGCAGATCAATCGCCTCTATTTCACCTGGACCGGCATCTGATGCTGGTGGTCGGCCTCACCGGCGGTATCGGCTGCGGCAAGTCCGCCGTTACCGAGATTTTTGCACAACTCGGGGTGCCGGTAATTGATGCCGATAAGGTGGCGCGCGAGGTGGTTGAACCGGGTCAACCGGCACTAACCGCGATAAGACGAAGATTTGGCAGCCATGTACTAGCATCGGACGGCTCGCTCGATCGGCGGAAGCTGCGTGATCTGGTATTCAACGACGAACAGGCCAGGCAGGATCTCGAAGCGATACTGCACCCGCAAATCAGGCAGACCATGCGCCAGCGGCTCGCGGCGGTAAATACCCCTTATGCGATTCTCTCCATTCCGCTGCTACAGGAGAGCGGCCAGTCGGATACCGTTGATCGGGTGCTCGTGGTGGACTGCACGGAGGAGATCCAATTGGAACGGGTCCGCTTACGCGACCAGGTAAATTCGGAACATGTCCGTGCTATTCTTGCGGCGCAGAGCAGCCGCCAGGAGAAGCTCCGAATCGCCGACGATGTGATCGATAATTCCGGCCGGATGGAAGCGCTCAGGCCCCAGGTGGAGGCACTGCACCGCAGTTACCTGGAGCAATCGAGCCGCTCCGGATGACGATTCATGGCTGCTGATTTCTGCCGCTTCCATTCCAGTTTATCCCAAACACCCGCTTTCCTCAGGGCGCAGCTATTTACCTCGGAGGGGTAAGTATTAGAGAATAACCGCCTGTCACATCTATTTAACTTGTCGTTTTTATCTGGAGCATCATGGCATCCGCGACGCCGGACAAGATCACTTTTGAGCATCCGCTGAACGAGAAGATGCGCACGCTCCTGCGGCTGGAGCACCTGTTTCGTCAAGTGAATCATTACCTGCCTAACGCCGATACCTGGAGCAGCCGGTCAGCGATCGATGCGCTGTTGGATATGGTTAATATCTTCTCCCGGGCAGATATCAAAGCAGACCTGATCAAGGAGCTGGATCGCCAGCGGGAGAAGCTGGCGGGAATACGACGCAACCCAGGCGTCGACGCCGAACGCCTGGATATCATTCTTGAGGAGCTCGCCAAAGCGACCGACAGAATTTTCTCGATCGATGGCCAGATCGGCCACGTTATGCGCACCAACGAGTTTTTGAAAAGCATTCTGCAGCGCAGCAGCATACCCGGAGGGAGCTGCGCGTTCGACCTGCCGCACTACCATTTCTGGCTGGAGCAGCCGATTGAGTTCAGACAAGCCGAAACCAAAGCCTGGCTGCATACACTACAACCTGTTGAGTCGGCTGTGGAGCTGCTCCTCTCACTCATCAGAAACAGCACCAGCCCCACCGATGAATTGGCGAGCGGCGGTTTTTTTCAGTGCAATATCGATCCGCAGGCGCCGGCGCAACTGGTTCGGGTGAGTCTGCCCAGGGAGATACAGCTATTTGCAGAGATCAGCGGCGGTAAACACCGTTTTACCGTCCGCTTTCTCGAACCGACGGAAGTGGACCGGCCCACGCAGACACGGGTTGATGTACCCTTCTCACTCAACACCTGCATTCTATGAGCAAGACCACTCAATCCAAGGCCAGCTGCCCCACCTGCAATAAGCGCTTTAACTGGCACAAGGAGTCCCCCTGGAGGCCTTTTTGCAGCGAGCGCTGCAGACTGATCGATCTCGGTGCCTGGCTTGACGGGAGCCACCGCATCAGCGGAGATCCGGCGCCGTCGTTACCGCCGCATCAGCCGGAAGAGTAATCAGCTTAGCACCAAAGACCGCGGATCGCTGCAATGCCCTGGCCACCGCAGTCGCGTGCCTGCCCGACCATGTTGGCCGACATGCCTCCCAGGGCATAGACGGGGATGTTCACCCGGTCAACCAGCGTTTGAAATCGCTGCCATCCAAGCGGTTCCGCTGCGGGATGCGAGGCAGTTGCAAGCACCGGGGAGAGCACGGCGAAATCCACGCCGATGCGCTCCGCTTGTTTCAGTTCGGCTGCATTGTGGCAGGAGGCCGCCACCCAACGCTCCGCGGGAAGCGGGCGGCGGTCAAGCGACATGAGTTGGCGGCTGGTCAGGTGGAGACCATCGGCAGCGCAGGCATCGGCCAGCTCAGGCGTTGCGTTGAGCAATAATTGCGCATCCTCCGCGCGGCACAGATCGGCAAGCGTTTCAGCCAATTGCCTGAAAGCACGGGGTTCCAAATCAGGCGCACGGAACTGGATCAGTCGCCGGCCTTCTGCCAGCTTCTCCCGAAACCGCCGGATAAAAGCGTCTCTATTATGATGATCGGGGCCGGTGATCATGTAGCTGTCCGGCAGCCGCAAAGCGGTAATGATCGGGAGGTCCGCCGCCGGCATCGGATACGCCCTCATCGAAGCCGGCGCCACCCATGCCAGGGGTTGCCCCTCTCTCCCTACTGGAGTGCCCCGGTAAACGGAGATCCGGTGTACATCCAATAACACGGATCGGTCCGGATAGCGATGAGTGACGCGTATCAGCGGCGCGTGGGAGTGCACCTCGATGCCCAGCTCTTCCCGGAGTTCGCGTCTGAGCGCCTGTGCCAGCGTTTCGCCCGGGTCCAGCTTGCCGCCGGGGAACTCCCATAACCCGCCCTGGTGAGCGTGATCAGGCCGCCGGCTAAGCAGAACCCGTCCACTGCTGTCCTGAATCACCGCCACCGCGACGTGCAAAAAATTCAGGAGCGGTACTCCGCGTTGATCCGCACATATTCGTGTGAAAGATCGCAGGTATAGACTGTTGCGGAAACGTCGCCGCGCCCCAATACCACGCGGATCAGAATCTCTTCGGCATCCATTACCGCCTGCCCGGCCGCTTCGGTGTAACCTGCAGCCCGCCCGCCGCCGCTGACAATGCAGACCTCCCCCAGCCACAACTCCACCTTGCCGATCTCCAGACCGGGAACATCGGCACGCCCGATTGCAGCCAGGATGCGGCCCCAATTGGGATCGGATGCGAAGAGCGCCGTCTTCACCAGCGGCGAGTGGGCAATCGTGTATGCGACCTCGCGCGCTTCGGCTCCGGTCAAAGCCTCCTCTACCGTTATCTGAACCAGTTTGGTGGCGCCCTCGCCATCCTTTACGATCGCCAGCGCAAGTTCCATGCACACCGCCTCCACCGCTTCGCACAACTGCTGAAACAGTTCGCTTGCGGCGCTGTTTACCGGCGCACAGCCGGATTGAGCGGTGGCAACCAATACGCAGGCATCGTTGGTCGACGTATCCCCGTCCACCGTGATGGCGTTGAATGAAGGTGCAGCCGCCCGCTCCAGACACTGCTGCAGCAGCACAGGATCGACCGCCAGATCAGTCGCAATGTAAGCCAGCATGGTAGCCATATCCGGCCGGATCATGCCGGATCCTTTGGCCATGCCGGTGACGGTAAAGTGCTCGCCGCAATATTCCATCCGGCGTGAGCACAGCTTGGGGACCGTATCGGTGGTCATGATGGCGCGGGCGGCGTCCAACCAGCCGTTCTGGTTGAGGGCGCTAAGCGCATCGGGCAGCGCCGCAGCCAGACGCTCGACCGGCAGCGTCTCCCCGATCACTCCGGTGGAGAACGGCAGCACCTGATCTGCTGCACAACTGCGCAGCGCGGCCAGCGCGCGGCAGCAGGCTAGCGCGCTGCGCACGCCATCGTCACCGGTACCGGCATTGGCGTTGCCTGAATTGATCAGCAGATAACGCGGCTGGCTGCGGCCTAGATGATCGCGCGCCACCAGCACGGGCGCGGCACAGAAACGATTGCGGGTAAAAATCGCTGCACAGGCCGAGTCGGCTGCCAGTTCGACGATAACCAGATCCTTCCGGTCCCGGTACCTGATACCCGCCGCGGCGCTGCCCAATCTGACACCGGCAACCGGAATAAATGTTGGAGACTGGTCGGTCATCGATTTTTTAAAAACTCAGAAAAGCCACTGCGGCAGCACCTGAACAAGCAATCCGCATGGCCGGATATGCTGCCCGGTGACAGCTGCTGCTGCCGATTCCCGGCTACTGCAGACTGCCATGGCACTGTTTGTACTTTTTACCCGAACCACAGGGGCAGGGTTCATTGCGCCCGATCTTACGCCCCCCCCGAACGAAAGGCTGCTGCGGCTCCGAATCACCGGACCGGGGCGGATTTGTCGAACTGTCGCCCTCTTCCTCACCAAAACCGGTAAACTCCTCATGCTGAAACTCGAACTCCTCCTGAGATCTCGTCGGCTGGGTGGTCTGCATCGCCTCCGGGGTCTGTACCCGCACCTTGATCAGGATAGATACGACCTCCTTTTTGATCGCATCCAACATTGCGGAAAACATTTCGAATGCCTCCCGCTTATACTCCTGCTTGGGGTTCTTCTGTGCATAGCCGCGCAGGTGAATGCCTTGGCGCAGGTAGTCCATCGCAGCCAGGTGCTCCTTCCAGTGCGCATCCAGCACCTGCAGCATCACGGCTTTTTCGTACATCCGCAGGTTTTCGCTGCCTACCAGCGACTCCTTGGCCGCATACTCACTGCTGATCTCGCCCAGGATGCGCTGCCGCAGCGTCTCTTCGTGTAGATGTTCATCCTCGTCCAGCCACTGCTGCAGCGGATAGTGAAGGTCATACTCCTGCTCCAGCGCCTCGGTCAGACCGGCAATATTCCACTGCTCCTCCAGGCTTTCCGGCGGAATGTACTGGTCGATCAGCGAACTTACCGCTTCCTGCTGCAGTGCCGTGATGGAGCCGGAGATATCCTCCGTATTCATTAGCTCATTGCGCTGCTCGTAAACCACCTTGCGCTGATCGTTGGCAACGTCATCGTACTCCAGCAGCTGCTTGCGGATATCGAAGTTGCGCCCTTCCACCTTGCGCTGCGCATTGGCGATGGCTTTGGTCACCCATGGATGCTCGATCGCCTCGCCTTCTTCCATACCCAGCTTCTGCATGATGGCAGCAACCCGGTCGGAGGCGAATATCCGCATCAGATTGTCTTCCAGGGAGAGGTAGAAGCGGGTCGAGCCGGGGTCGCCCTGGCGACCCGAACGGCCACGCAGCTGGTTGTCGATACGCCGCGATTCGTGCCTTTCGGTGCCGACGACGTGAAGCCCCCCGGCTGCCAGCACCTGCTGGTGGCGCTCCTTCCAGGCCTGGCGGATCTGCTCCACCGCAGCCGGGTCCGATTCACTGCCCAGCGCCTCGATCTCCATTTCCGGATTGCCGCCCAAAACGATATCGGTGCCGCGGCCCGCCATGTTGGTGGCAATGGTGACCGCGCCCGGACGCCCGGCCTCGGCAATGATGCTCGCCTCTCTGGCGTGATGCTTGGCATTCAGCACCTGGTGCTCGATCTTCTGCTTTTGCAGCATCCCGGAGATCAATTCCGAGGTCTCGATCGAGGCGGTACCCACCAGCACCGGCTGACCCCGTTTCACGCAGTCGCGGATATCCTCGATTATCGCGCTATATTTTTCGGCTGCGGTAAGGTAAACCAGATCACCCTTGTCGTCCCGTATCATCGGTGCATTGGTCGGGATCACGACCACTTCAAGGCGGTAGATCTGCAGAAACTCAGGGGCTTCGGTATCCGCCGTACCGGTCATGCCTGACAGCTTGTCATAGAGGCGGAAATAGTTCTGAAAGGTGATCGATGCCAGCGTCTGATTTTCGTTCTGGATGCGTACACCCTCTTTCGCTTCCACCGCCTGGTGCAATCCCTCCGACCAGCGCCGTCCCGGCATGGTCCTGCCGGTGAATTCATCGACAATAATAATCTCGCCATCGCGCACGATGTATTCCACATTCCGGTGAAACAGCACGTGCGCGCGCAGTGCGGCATTGACATGGTGAATCAGGTTGATGTTGGCGGCATCGTACAGGCTGGACTGATTCTCCAGCAGTCCCATCTCCACCAGCATCTCTTCAACCTTCTGATGGCCCTCTTCGCTTAGGTATACCTGCCTGCCCTTTTCATCCACCGAGTAGTCACCAGGGCCAAAATCAGGCTTGCCGTCCTCGCCTTCGATCGGATCCTGCCTGGTCAGCTTCGGTATGATCTTGTCGATCTTGGTGTACAACACCGAACTGTCTTCTGCCGGACCCGAGATGATAAGCGGCGTTCTCGCCTCATCGATAAGGATGGAGTCGACCTCGTCCACTACTGCGAAGGATTTCTCCCGTTGGACCCGCTGATCGGCACTGAAAGCCATATTGTCGCGCAGGTAATCAAAGCCGAACTCGTTGTTGGTTCCGTACGTGATATCGCAATCATAGGCCTGCTTACGCGCTACCAGACGCAAGTGCGGATGGCCGCTCTCGTTGCCGCTG
The DNA here is from genome assembly GCA_024235255.1 of Chromatiaceae bacterium. Classification (GTDB taxonomy): domain Bacteria; phylum Pseudomonadota; class Gammaproteobacteria; order Chromatiales; family Chromatiaceae; genus HKST-UBA178. Next base: position 495,635 of record JACKMT010000003.1, on the reverse strand, counting down.
TCAGCCGGATCGTACTGAAATGACGATGAGTCGGGACCCAACCCACCGGAGGAGTTGATTACACCCACCGACAGGCCCAGGAAGTGGTAGACCTTCCCCATCCAGGCAGCATCGCGCCGGGCCAGATAGTCGTTGACCGTCACAACATGAACACCCTTGCCAGGCAACGCATTGAGGTAAACCGCCAGTGTCGCAACCAGCGTCTTACCTTCGCCGGTTCGCATTTCGGCGATTTTTCCCTGGTTCAGCACCATGCCACCGATTAACTGCACATCGAAATGGCGCATTTTCAGCGTGCGCCAGCCGGCCTCCCGGACCACGGCGAATGCTTCATGCAGGATATCGTCCAGACTCTCACCGTTGGTCAGGCGCGCTCTAAACTCGCCCGTCTTGGCTTGCAACTGCTCATCCGAGAGGGCTCGCAGCCCCTCCTCCAGCGCACTGATGCGCGAAACAGTCTTCGACATACGTTTGACCAGCCGTTGATTGCGGCTGCCGAAGACCTTGCTGAGAATATTACTTAGCATGAATCCGGAACTTCCATCGTGAGTGGCAAAAAGATAGCGGATGATACCTCAAATCGATGATTAATGCTGGAATCCCGAATCAGACCAATCTCCGGATCCGGGGGACAGGGCGCAGGAGTGGAGGTTTATTGGAGCTTGAGGTTACTCGATGTATGCGGCTGGGTTGATGCTCTTGCCGTTTCGGGCGATCTCGAAATGTACATGCGGGCCGGTTGAGCGGCCGCTCGATCCGACCAGTCCGATGACATCGCCTTTCTCGACCAGATCTCCGGGTTCAACAAATATCTTGCTGTTATGGGCATACTTGGTAACCAACCCATCGGCATGATTTATCTCTATATAATAGCCGTATCCCGATTTCTTTACGGCGTCCATCACTACGCCCGATGCCACCGCAAAAACCTGTGAATTCCGCTTGCTGGCAATGTCGACGCCATGGTGAAACGTCTTCTTGCCGTTGAAGGGATCCTGGCGGTAACCGTACTCGGAAGAGATCCAGCCGTTCTCAACCGGTCGTCCTTCCGGCTCCAGGCTCTGCTGGATCTTACTGCCCACAATCAGTCCCTTCATCAACTCCAGCTTATGGGTGCGATCGGCGATGCTGCGCGCCAGTAACTCCACCTCCACCAGCAGGTCGGGCAGATCGACCGGTACAGATTCCGCAGTTGAATCCAAACCGCCACGAGGGGGAGGTTCGTTAAAATTAAACTCTTCCGGATCGAGATTTCCGGCCTTTACCAACTCCTCTCCCAACGCCTCCATGCGCAGCAGGTCTGCTTGCATATCACCCAGCCGCAGCGCCATTGCGTCCATCTGAGCGCCAGCATTAAGATGGATGTCCGAATAGCTTGCGTCGCTGTTAAGCTCCAGCCGTAAGCTGGCAGCATCCACGCCTTCAGCAGCAATCGAGGCGCCGGCTTCAATGCCCAGCTGGTAACTTCCCCACAGCGCCCCTCCGGTCAACATCACAACGAGAGTCACAGCAACTATCAGCGGGGGAGAGAGCGTGTTGCGGCGGGAAAACTTGCGCGATCTATTCGGGGAGTTGACCTTCATATAATCTGCTCTGCCAGCTTGATATGAAATTTTTCTAAGACAATCGGGGTCAGTGGGGGATAGTATAGAAATTCAGCTATTAAATCAAAATTACTGTGTGAAATGCTCAGAACTCCCCGGTCACTGACTCATATCATCGAGCACTCTGGCGGCGCTGCTGCACTGGTTGCAAAGGTCCGCGCTCAGCAGGCGCTGCTTGCACTGGTAAAACAGGAACTCGATGCGCCGCAGCCGGAGCACTTGTCAGCCGCATTGCTGCGCAACCGACAGCTGGTGCTCTACACCGACTCCTCTGCTTGGGCCAGCCGCCTGCGGTTTGGCTCCCGCATACTCCGCGACCGTCTTGGCGGCAAGGGTCTTAAGATCGAAAAGATTACCGTGCGGATCGCCTTACCACACGGAATCCGACATATGAACAAGCGTATGGAACGGCATATCAGCCGCGAAAATGGCATATTGATCGAAAAAACAGCGGCTGCAATCGAAGATCCCGCCTTGCGCCAGGCGCTTCAGCGACTGTCGCGTCACAGCCACTGATTCGTCCGGGCAAAGGCCTGTTGCGCTGCTAAGAGAAAAGCTTCAGCCGGCGTGAATCGGCTTCATGTATGAGATGGGAACCCGTTCGCCCTCTTCAAAAGTTACCTCTTCCCAGGCAGACTTGTTTGCCACCAGGGCTTTTAGCAGACGATTGTTGAGCGCGTGGCCAGATTTATAGCCGCTGAACGCGCCGATCAGGCTGTGGCCAAGCAGGTAGAGATCGCCTATCGCGTCGAGAATCTTGTGTTTCACGAATTCGTCTTCGTAACGCAGACCATCCTCGTTCAGAATCCGGTAGTCATCGACGACAATCGCGTTGTCCATACTGCCACCGAGTGCCAGTTCGTTTTCGCGCAGCATCTCGATCTCCTGCAGGAAACCAAAGGTTCTGGCTCTGCTGACCTCCTTCACGAATGAGGTGGACGAAAAGTCGATCGACGAAAATTGCGTGCGCTCATTGAATGCCGGATGGTCGAAATTGATAGCGAACGCAACCTTGAATCCGTCAAACGGCTCGAACGCCGCGCTCTTGTCGCCATCGACGACAGAAACCCGCTCCTTGATTCGAATAAAACGCTTGGGCGCGTTCTGTTCTTCCACACCGGCAGACTGGATCAGAAACACAAACGGACCGGCACTGCCATCCATGATCGGCACTTCAGGCGCACTGACATCCACATATGCGTTGTCAATACCGAGACCCGCAAACGCGGAGAGCAGGTGCTCTACCGTAGAGACCTTCACTCCACCGCTCTGCAGCGTGGTCGACAACCGCGTATCTCCGACGTTTTCCGGACAAGCCTTGATCTCCACAGGCGAATCCAGGTCGACCCGTCTGAACACGATGCCGGAGTTGACTGCGGCCGGCCTGAGGGTCAAAAAAACCTTCTCTCCGGTATGCAGTCCGACACCCGTAGCACGAATAACATTTTTCAGTGTTCGCTGGCGTATCATATTGATTTCACTAATCCTTTGGCGAAACTTCAAAATCGAAGCCCACGCCACAGTTTATCCGCGTCCAACAACGGGACGGTCGGCCTGAAGAGATATTTTTCAGCTATTGAGTCTACTTCGATCCCCTGAATAGCCCCCTCCCTAATGCTTTACATTAGGGTAATCCCGGATAAATACCAGTTTACCAGTATGTTTGCAAGTTTATTACAAATAAGACTTAATCCGCCTGACGCCGCAAAAAGGCCGGTATATCGAGATAATCCATCTCTTTTTGCTGCGCCGCGTTCACATAGGACTTTGCTGCCTGACGATCGGCCAAACGGTCACGCCGGATGATGGTTGGGCTCTCCATGTCACGATAATCGACCGAAGCGGACTCCACTACGCCCGCATTGGCGGCAATGCGTACCGGCGGTGCCTCCTGCAGAACCGGTGCTGGACGCTTGACAGCCCCATGTTCGCCAAGACCCGTGGCCACCACCGTTACCCGCAGATCGTCGGACATCTCGGGATCAATCACGGTGCCCACGACGACTGTGGCTTCGTCACAGGCGAACTCCTTGACGGTACTGCCCACTTCGTCAAATTCACCGATGGTGAGATCCAGGCCGGCGGTGATATTGACCAGAATGCCCTTGGCTCCGGAGAGATTGACATCTTCCAGCAGCGGACTGCGGATCGCCTCTTCTGCGGCATTGCGTGCCCGGTTTTCGCCGCGCGCGGAACCCGATCCCATCATGGCAACACCCATCTCCGCCATTACTGTCTTGACGTCCGCGAAATCGACGTTGATCAATCCCGGTCTGGTGATCAGTTCGGCAATACCCTGGACCGCACCCAGCAGCACGTCATTGGCGGACTTAAAGGCATTCAGCAGGCTCATATCCTTACCGAGCACAGCCAGCAGTTTTTCGTTCGGGATGGTAATCAGCGAGTCCACATACTGACTGAGCTGTGCAATTCCCTTATTGGCCACCTCCATCCGTTTGGCGCCTTCGAACGGAAAGGGTTTGGTGACCACCGCCACGGTCAATATTCCCAACTCCTTTGCCACTTCCGCCACCACCGGCGCGGCGCCGGTGCCGGTGCCGCCGCCCATACCGGCGGTGATAAAAACCATATCTGAACCCTGCAGGGACTCCTGTATGCGCTCCCGGTCCTCTATCGCCGCTTCCCGGCCCACGTCCGGATTGGCGCCTGCACCCAAGCCTTTAGTGATATTGGCACCCAACTGCAGCACGGTTCTCACTTCGCTGTTGTTCAACGCCTGTGCGTCCGTATTGGCGCAGATAAATTCAACACCTTCGATGCTGGCACTCAGCATATGATTGACGGCATTTCCGCCGCCGCCGCCGACGCCCACAACTTTTATTACCGCGTTCTGGCTATAAGAATCCATCAACTCAAACATTTCCTCTCTCCTCGATACTTGCCGGCCCGTGACTGCCGGCGCATTAACCAATAGACCGAACCCGAATAACCGGGTTAATCAAAAGTTCCCCTGAAACCAACTCTTCATGCGTTCCCAAACCGTTCTAAAGCCGCCGCCGACGGGCGACTCCCGCAGCCTGCTCCTCCGGTTATGCTGCCCGAACAGCAGTAAACCCACTCCGGTCGCGTAGATCGGATTGCTCACCACATCCACTAATCCCGTAACATATCTCGGCACACCCAGGCGCACCGGCATGTGAAAAATCTCCTCCGCCAATTCAATCAGTCCCTCCATTTTCGAACTGCCCCCGGTCAGCACCACACCACCGGCAATCAAATCTTCAAATCCGCTGCGTCTTAACTCCGCCTGAATCAGGGTCAACAACTCTTCGTAGCGCGGCTCAACCACCTCCGCCAATGTCTGCCGTGACAAACGTCTGGCCGGCCGGTCGCCGATGCTGGGCACCTCAATGGTCTCGTCGCTGGCAGCCAGTTGGGTCAGGGCGCAGGCGTACTTGATCTTGATATCCTCGGCGTACTGGGTGGGCGTGCGCATCGCCACCGCTATGTCGTTGGTTACCTGGTCGCCCGCGATGGGAATAACCGCGGTGTGCCGGATCGATCCCTCGGTAAACACCGCAATGTCGGTGGTGCCGCCCCCGATATCCACCAAGCAGACACCCAGCTCCTTCTCATCCTCGCTGAGCACTGCATAGCTGGAACTGAGCTGTTCCAGAATCAGATCGTCGACATCCAGGCCGCAACGCCGGACGCACTTGACGATGTTCTGCGCCGCACTGACCGCTCCGGTAACCATGTGCACCCGCGCCTCCAGGCGCACACCCGACATGCCGACCGGCTCTTTGATACCCTCCTGCTCGTCGATGATGAACTCCTGCGGCAGGATGTGTAGGATCTTCTGATCGGCCGGTATTGCGACGGCCCTGGCAGCATCGATCACCCGTTCCACGTCGCCGTGGGTCACTTCGCGGTCTTTGATCGCGACGATGCCATGCGAGTTGAGGCTTCGAATATGGCTCCCGGCAATGCCTGCATGGACCGAGTGAATTTCACAAGCCGCCATCAGTTCAGCTTCTTCCACCGCCCGCTGAATCGACTGAACCGTAGACTCGATGTTGACCACCACGCCTTTTTTCAGGCCACGTGAAGGATGCGATCCGATACCGATAACCTCGATCTCACCATCCGACTTCACATCGCCCACGATCGCCACCACTTTCGAAGTGCCGATGTCCAGACCGACAATGAGATTCTTTTCCGCCTTCTTGGTCATCTAAACCCGTCCTGATTGCGTACCGGTTACCGGCCCGGGATTGTCGGCATCCGGTGTTTTCTGTTTCTGTTCCCACCGCACTGTGAATCCGTTGGTGTAGCGTAGGTCGACATCCAGCAGTTTGCTTTCCGGCTCCGCACCGTTCCGGATAAGCGGGAAAATGGATATGAACCGCTGCAATCTCTCCTCCAACTCTTTACTGCCGAGATTCAGGCGCATGCCGTTGGCGAATACCATCTTCCAGGAGCGCCGTGCATCCACGCTGAGCTGATCCAATTCAAGTCCCAACAGGGCCAGCCTCGGTTTCAGATTGCGGTAGTGCACCACCATCTCATGCGAACTTCCTACCGGCCCGTACAAGTAGGGAAGGCCGGTAGGTATTTCATCCGGAGATGGGGAAAAGAGATCCCCTTTCGGGTTGACCAATTGACTCTTGCCCCAACGCGCCATAGGAACCTGTTCGACTATTTTGATAACCAGCGTATGCGGCCATACCCGCCGTACACTGACCTGGTCAATCCACGGCAGATTGCGTGCCGCACGATGCACCCGCTCCACGTCGACGGTGAAAAAGTTTCCTCTGATCTCGCCGCCAACTGCCTTTTCTATCTGCAGCCGATCCAGATGGCGCAGCGGACCGTCTATCCGTACCACCTTAAATGGCAAAACCCTGGGGTCGCGCAACTGTTCGAATACCCAGGCTGCGCCGCTGCCGATGATCGCAAACAGCAGCAGGGCAACCGCCCAACGCCCCGCTTTTGGCCAGTCGATGCGCGGCTGATCCGCTGCGCTTGCTGCGCCGTCACTGTGCTGTTTCGCCAACGCCATCAGCGCTGCCCCATTCCCAGTTCAAGAATCCGCCAGACCAGCCGGTCAAAGTCGACGCCGTTCGCTCTCGCTGCCATCGGCACGAGGCTGTGACTGGTCATCCCCGGTACGGTATTGACTTCGATAAGAAACGGCTCGTCATCCTGATTCACCAAGATGTCGACCCGACCCCAGCCACTGGCACCCACGGCTTTGAATGCAGCGCGCGCCAGCTCTCTGAGACGCATCTCCTGATCCTCGGCCAGCCCTGCCGGGCAGTGGTAACTGGTCGTGTCCGCGTGATACTTGGCGTCGTAGTCATAGAACAGGTGCGGCGTCTCCAGACGGATCGCCGGCAGCGCCTCATCGCCCAGAATGGCGACGGTAAATTCAGCACCCGTTACCCAGCGCTCGGCCATCACCTCCCGGTCGTAGTCCGCCGCCGCGCGCCAGGCTGCATGCAATCCTGCGGCATCCTCGACTCGGGTCATGCCGATACTGGAGCCCTCATGTACCGGCTTGATCATCAGCGGAAAGCCGAGCGCCGCGGCGGCCGCCAGATCCTGTTCGCCCCTGAGCATGGCAAACGGCGGCGTCGGCAGACCAAGCCCGCACCACAACAGCTTGCAGCGGTACTTGTCCATGCCCAGCGCCGAGCCGGCCACACCGCTGCCGGTGTAGGGCAGTCCGAGGGTCTCCAGCGCACCCTGTATCACGCCATCCTCACCGCCACGTCCGTGCAGCAGAATGAATACCCGATCAAATCCGCCGGCCTGCAGTTGCGCCAGCACATCCGCGCCTGCGTCGATGCCGACGGCATTGACACCGCTGCGCTGCAGCGACGCCAAGACGGCCTTGCCGCCGTCGAGCGAAACCGCCCGCTCCGCGGAGCGGCCACCCATCAGCACCGCCACCTTGCCGAATTCGGCTGCGCTGTCTGTCATCGCGTTTGTCTCCTCTCACCCACCATATGCACCTCGGTCTGCAGACGCACGCCGCTGGCCGCCTCCACCCGATCGCGTACCAAACAGATCAGCGACTCTATGTCGTTGGCGGTGGCAGCACCGCTATTAATGATGAAATTGGCATGCTTCTCCGATACCACCGCTCCACCGATACGTTCACCTTTCAATCCTGCCGCTTCGATCAGCCGCGCGGCGTGGTCGCCGACGGGGTTTCTGAATACCGAACCGCAACTCGGCAATCCGATGGGCTGGGTTTCCGCACGCCGCGCCAGCAGCTGCTTGATCTTCTGCTGACCAGCGGCCACGTCCCCGGGTCGGATCTGTAACCCGGTGCTGAGAAACCACTCTCCCGCGGCACCCTTGACGCTGCGATAGCCGACTTCGAACTGGGAGGGATCGCGCCGGCGCACACAGCCCTGCCGGTCCACCGTCTCCACCCAGGCAACCGCATCCCAGGTCTCGCCGCCGAACGCGCCGGCATTCATCGCCAGCGCACCACCCATGGTCCCGGGAATGCCCGCCAGAAACTCTATGCCCACACGCCCCTGCCGGGCGGCAAAGCGCGCCACCTTGGCACAGGAGACCCCTGCCTCGCTGTACAAAAGTCCGTCCGGCTGCAGCTCCAACCGCTCGAGGCATCCCTGGGTGGCGATGACGGTGCCATTGAAGCCACCGTCGCGTACCAGCAGGTTGGAACCCAACCCAAGCCACAGCAGCGGTTCCGCGGCATCCAATTGCTGCAGAAAGCCGATCAGATCGCGGCTGTCCGCTGGCCGATAGAGCTGTTTTGCGACGCCCCCTACCCGCCAACTGGTGTAGTCCGAAAGCGGAACGCCGTGTGATAACTCGCCCCGCAAGGGCTGGTGCTTCATTGCCGCCATCACCTGCGTCTACCTCTTCGATCCGCATCCTTCGACACGGTTGACGGAGGAGTTGGGCGATGCGATCCCTGTGTGGGGAAAAACTTCCGCTGTGCATGCAACGGGGCCAGAGATTCGCCGCAACCCATATGCAGCTTTTTGCGTGCCGACTTGTTCATAGCACCGCTCCATTTCCAGCCAATCGATGCGCCAGATCCGTCACTATGGCACCGATATCCCCTGCGCCCATCACCACCACGATATCATCCGCCTGGACCAGCCCGGAAATGACTTCGGGAAGCTCGCTAACCGGATCGACGAAAATTGGCGCGATCTGTCCCCGCATCCGTATCGCACGGCTTAGCGTGCGCCCGTCGGCGCCGGGTATCGGAGGCTCTCCGGCGGCGTAAACTTCGCTCAACAACAGCACATCGGGGCGCGACAGCACCTGCACGAAATCCTCGAACTGCTCCTCGGTACGGGTATACCGGTGTGGTTGAAATGCCAGTACCAGACGCCGCTCCGGCCAACCCGCCCGCACGGCGGCCAGGGTTGCCTCCAGCTCCCTGGGATGGTGTCCGTAGTCGTCCACCAGCATCACGCTGCCGCCGCCGGGCAGCGTGCATTCAACCGCCTGAAAACGGCGTCCGATACCTTGGAACCCGGCCAACGCACGCTGGATGGAGGACACCTCGCAGCCCAGCTCCAGCGCAACCGCTATCGCCGCCAGTGCATTCTGAACATTGTGCCGCCCCGGTAATTTCAGGGTGACATCGAACGCAGCCGCCATCTCACACACAACCCGGAAACGGGTGGTCATGCCCTGCTGTACGACGGCCACGGCGCGCACATCCGCATCTTCTGAGAAGCCATAGCTGGTCACCCGCCTGGTCACTTGATCGAGCAACCCGCGGACCTCTGCGTCATCGATACAGAGCACTGCCAGTCCGTAGAATGGCAGATGGTGCAGAAACTCGACGAATGTCTGGCGCAGACGGCTGAAGTCGCCGCCGTAGGTGGTCATGTGATCGGCGTCCACATTGGTCACGACCGCCAGCATCGGCTGCAGATAGAGGAAGGAGGCATCGCTCTCGTCGGCTTCCGCCACCAGATAATCACCGGCGCCAAGTTTGGCGTGGGTGCCGGCAGAATTGAGACGGCCGCCGATGACAAAGGTGGGATCGAGACCCGATTCGGCCAGCACACTGGCGACCAGACTGGTCGTGGTCGTCTTGCCGTGAGTCCCGGCCACGGCGATGCCGTAGTGGAAGCGCATCAGTTCCGCCAGCATCTCCGCCCGGGGTACCACCGGAATGCGTTTATCACGCGCCGCTGCCACTTCGGGATTATTCTCTTTTACCGCGCTGGAGATGATCACCGCATCGGCGCCTTCGATATGGGCAGCCGCGTGTCCGGCATGGATCACCGCGCCCTGCGCCGCGAGGCTTTGCGTAACCGCGTTCATCTTCAGGTCGGAACCGGAGACGCGATAACCCAGGTTGAGCATCACCTGAGCGATACCGTTCATGCCTGAGCCGCCGATGCCGACAAAGTGGAGCTGCCGGATCCGCCCCATCGACTCCGCCGCCCGCTTGTGTGTTGTTCCCGGCTGCAGATTCATCGTGCCACCTCTTCGCAGATATCCGCCAGTCTGAGCGTTGCCTCCGGCAAAGCCAGCCTGCGCGCGGCAACTGCCATCGCTATGCTCTTGCCGCGGTCAGCAGCAAAAGATGCGAGCAGACGCGCGAGACGCTCCGCCTTCAGCTCCGGCTGCGGCAGCAAAAGTGCCGCTTCGGCATCCACCAGATAACGGGCATTTTTTGTCTGGTGGTCGTCGACCGCATGCTGGTACGGGACAAGAATGGCCGCCACACCGGCGGCGGAAATCTCGGCAATAGTGAGCGCACCGGCGCGGCAGACCAGCAGATCCGCCCATGCATAAGCGGCAGCCATATCGGCTATGAACGGCATCACCTCGGCTTCCACCCCGGCCGCCCGGTAGGCATCCGCGGTCGCATCCGCTTTCTCCCGGCCAGCCTGGTGGCGCACCACCGGCCGCTGTTCCGGGTTCAGCAGTGCAACGGCTTCGGGCACGGCCTGGTTCAGCACCTGCGCACCCTGGGAGCCGCCCAGAATCAGCAGGCGCAGCGGTCCGGTACGGCCGGACATGCGCAGCGCGGGTGCTGCCAGCCCGGTGATCTCCGGCCGCACCGGGTTGCCGATCAGGCGGGCCCGGCGGGATACGCCAAAGCTGCCCGGAAAGGCTTCCGTCACTCTGTCGGCCCAGCGTGCCAGCCAGCGGTTGGTCATGCCCGGCACCGCATTCTGCTCGTGGATCACCAGCGGAATCCCCAGCACACTGGCCAGTATTCCACCCGGACCGGAGACAAACCCACCCATGCCCAGCACGATCCGGGGCCGTCTTCTGCGCAGCACAAGCAATGTTTGGAACAGTGCGATGCTGATCCGGAACGGCGCAGCCAACCAACGCAACACGCCGTTCCCGCGCAACCCACGAATTGTGACTGCTTCCATGGAAAACCCATGCTGCGGCACTACACGGGCTTCGAATCCGTCCGGATTGCCAAGCCAGAATACCTCCATGCCGCGGGCGCGCAGCTCACATGCCACCGCAAGGGCGGGGAAGACATGTCCGCCGGTACCGCCGGCCATGACCATTACGCACACCCCCATTTCACCCACCGTGCTCCATTGGATACCCGGTACTGATTTCGTAGTCGATCCGCACCAGCATCGCAATGATGATGCAAGCGACGATAATGCTGTTGCCGCCATAGCTCATCAGTGGCAGCGTCAAACCTTTGGTAGGCAGCAGACCCACGTTGACACCGATATTGATGAATGCCTGCATACCGACCCACAGCCCAACCCCCTGCGCAACAAAGGCGGCAAAACGGGATCCGGCGCGCTCGGCTTTGGCGGCCACGGAAAATGCCCGTGCAACAATAAATGCAAACAGCAGAATAACCGCCAGGGTGCCTGCCAGACCCAACTCTTCACCGATCACCGCCATTATGAAATCGGTATGCGCCTCAGGCAGATAAAACTGCTTTTGGATACCGCTGCCGAGACCGACCCCAAGCCACTCGCCGCGACCAAACGCAATCAATGCCTGGGCTAACTGATAGCCGCTGCCCTCGACATCGGCCCAGGGATCCAGAAAGGTCGTCACTCGCAGCAGCCGGTAGGGGGACCAATAGACCAGACCTGCCAAGCCGGCGCCGGCCAGTCCTGCCAACAATCCGAACTGCCAGAGCGGAACGCCGCCCAGAAACAGCATGCCCATGGCGGTGACCAGCAGCACTGCAGTGGTGCCGAAATCTGGCTGCAGCATGATCAGTACGGATGCCAGCAACAACAGGAACATCGGTTTCAGAACCCCCCAAACGCTGGAAACAACCTCCTCCTGCCTTCGCACCAGATAACCGGCCAGATAAACCACCAGAAACAGCTTCATGAACTCGGAGCTTTGCAGGTTGAATGGTCCGAGCGGAATCCAGCGGGTGGCGCCGTTGGCCGAGCGTCCTACTTCGGGCACCAGCACCAGCAGCAACAGAACAAGGCCGAGAACAACAAGCGCGGCACCGGATTTCTGCCACTGTTTGACCGGGACAAAAAAGAGCGCCACTGCGCTGATAATGCCTAGAGACAAAGCAATCAGGTGCCGGTTGAAATAGTAGAAGGGTGCATCGCCGATGCGGTGCAAGGTTGCCGATGCCACCATCACCAGGCCCAGGCCGAGCAGTGCGGCGGCGGCGAATATCACCCCGTAGTCCAACGGCGGCAACAGGCGCTTGCCTCTGCCGGTTGTCGCCTGACTGCGCTGCATGGCGGTCATGCCTCCAGCCTCCCGACCAGCTCCATAAACCGCTCACCGCGCTGCTCGTAGTTGCGAAACATATCGAAGCTGGCGCAGGCCGGCGACAGCAGTACACTGTCACCCGGCAGCGCCTGCTCAGCCGCCAGCGTTACCGCAGCGCTTAAATCCTTGGTCTGGAACACCGGAACGCCCGCTCCCAGCGCCTGCTCGATAATCCGGGCATCGCGCCCGAACAGAATCACACAGCGGGCGGTCCGTGCTACCACCGGCGCCAACACAGTAAAATCCGCACCTTTCCCCTCGCCGCCGGCAATCAGCACGATACGTGATTCGCCATCCCCCGAGTACAGTCCCTGCAGCGCGGCAATACACGCACCGGGGTTGGTGCCTTTGGAATCGTTGTACCAGCGCACCGCGCGGCGCTCTCTGACGAACTGCGTGCGATGGGGCATACCGCGGTACTGTTTGAGCGTTGCGAGCATCCCCTCCATAGAGAGATTAAGCGCTGTTCCCAATGCCAGCGCAGCCAGTGCATTGGCCTGGTTGTGGCGCCCCTGAAGCAACAGTCCGGAAACCGGAAGCAGCAACGTTTCGCCCCAGGCAAGCCAGCTTTCCCCTTGATAAGTGCGTACCCCGAACTCATTTTCCGCCGGTTCGCCAAGCGAATAGAACAGACTCTTCTCATTCCCCCCGTGCATCGCCATCACACCGGCATCGTCCCGGTTAAACACGCCGATTGCCGCATTCGCGTAAACTTTGCGCTTCGCTTCGACATAAGATTGGTAGTCCGCATACCGGTCGAGATGATCGGGAACCAGATTGAGGACCGTCGCCGCTGCCGGCCTTAATGAACTGGTGGTCTCCAGCTGAAAGCTGGATAGCTCCAGCACGTAGAGGTCCACACCCTCCTCCAGCAGTTCCAGTGCCGGTTGACCAAGATTGCCGCCAACCCTCACCCGCCCGAGCTGGGCGGTTGCCATCTCGCCGAACAGGCTGGTCACCGTGCTCTTGCCGTTCGATCCGGTGATCGCTACATAGGGTGCATTCACCACCTGACAGAAGAGCTCGATATCGCCCAGTACCGACACGCCCTGCGCAATCGCCTGTTGTATCAACGGCTCATTCAGCGGCACACCCGGTGAGACGATCAACCGCTCGGCGGCATTGAACGCGGCTGCGTTGAATCCGCCAAGAAACAGCGCCGCGTCGGGCAGCTCCTCGCGCAGCTGCGCCAGCGCCGGCGGCAGCTCGCGGCTGTCGGTGACCGCCAGCGGGACACCGCGGGAAGAGAGATAACGGGCACAGGAGAGCCCGGTCTTGCCGAGACCCACTATCAGCGTCTTACGCCGTCTCTCCCGTAGCTTGCGCACCTCTCTTTTTATCTCCCTGCTCATGCCGTCCAGCTCATCTGATCTTCAGGCTGGCAAGCCCGATCAGCACCAGAATGACGGTAACGATCCAAAAACGGACGATGACTCTCGGTTCCGGCCACCCCTTCAACTCAAAATGGTGGTGCAACGGAGCCATGCGGAAAATTCGCCTGCCGGTGAGCTTGAACGAAACCACCTGCAGGATGACCGAGACCGTCTCCATCACGAAGACGCCGCCCATGATCAGCAGTACCAGCTCCTGACGAACCATGACCGCCACCACACCCAGTGCGGCGCCGAGCGCCAACGCACCCACGTCGCCCATGAAAACTTGAGCGGGATAAGCATTGAACCAGAGAAACCCAAGACCGGCGCCGGCCAGTGCACCGCAGAATACTGCCAGCTCTCCGACCCCTTTGATCTGCGGTATCAGCAGATAGTTGGCGATCTGCGCATGCCCCGAGGCGTAGGCAAATATAGCCAGCGCACCCGCCACCAGCACGGTCGGCATGATCGCCAGTCCGTCGAGTCCATCGGTCAGATTCACCGCGTTGCTCGATCCGACGATGACGAAATAGGCCAGTAGCATGAACCAGGGGCCCATATCGATCACCGCGGTTTTCACAAAGGGTATGATCAGCTGGGTTTCGGTGACGGATCCGGCGGTCATATATAAAAAAATCGCGGCGCAGGCACCCGCCGCCGACTGCCACAGGTATTTGTAACGGCTGGCAAGCCCCTTGGGATCGTGCAGCACCAGCTTCCGGTAGTCGTCGACGAACCCGATCACGCCAAACATCAGCGTGACGACAATGACAACCCAGACATAGCGATTACCGAGATCCGCCCACAGCAGTGAACTGACTGTCACCGCGACCAGCAGCAGCGCACCGCCCATGGTCGGCGTGCCCGCCTTGGAGAGATGGGACTGCGGACCGTCGTTGCGCACCGTCTGCCCTATCTGATGGAAGGTCAGCCGCCGTATCATCAGCGGTCCGACCACAAACGAGATGACCAGCGCGGTCAGCACACCGAATATCGTGCGCAGCGTCAGATACTGAATCACGTTGAAGCCGGTATGAAAACGGGCGAGGTATTCAGCAAGATAGAGCAGCATCAGGCGCCTCCCTCAGCGCACAGCGCCTGTACGACCCGCTCCATGGCGGCAGAGCGGGACCCTTTCACCAGCACCCGGTCGCCCGGCCGCAACTCGGCGCGCAAGCGATCGATCATCTGTTGGCGGGTAGTGAAGGTCGCGCCGCTCTCCCCCAGCATCGCTGCTGCTTGGCCGGCGTTGCCCAGCGCGTATAACCGGTCGATGCCCGACCGATTGGCGTACTCACCCAACTCGCGGTAAAAAGCGGATCCATCCTCGCCCATCTCCGCCAGCTCACCCAGCACCAGCCAGCGCCTGCCCGGTGCAGTGGCAAGCATGTCGATCGCCGCTTTTACCGAATCCGGATTGGCGTTGTAGCTGTCGTTGATGATGCCGATGCCATTGTCGCCGGCGAGGGGCTGCAGCCGGCCGGGAACCGGTTTGAGCAGTGCCAGTCCGGTCTGAATATCATCCCAGGCGGCGCCAGCCGTCTGCGCGGCGGCGATCGCGGCAAGCGCATTCATCCGGTTGTGACTGCCGGCCAGGGCAAGCCGGATTTCTCCTTCACCGTCCGGCGTGGAGACCGGGAAACGGCTGACGAAGCCTGACTCGCTCCATTGCAGCGTCAGTGCATCCCTAGGGCTGGTGACATCTGCCGGATGCACCACGCCGAAGCTCTTCACACGATGCGATCCCGCCCGCGCGCGCCAGAAATCGGCCCAGGGATCGTCAGCATTGAGCACAAAACAGCCGTCGGCTCGGAGTCCCTCCAGGATCTCTGACTTTGCCCTGGCAACACCTTCGAGGCTGCCGAATCCTTCGATGTGTGCGCGGCCTGCATTGGTGATCACGACCGTGTCCGGCGCTGCAATATTGCTGAGATTGGCGATCTCTCCGGACTTATTGGCGCCCATCTCCACTACGGCATAATCCTGCTCCTGCAGCCGCATCAGGGTCAGCGGCAATCCGATATCGTTGTTGTAGTTGCCTCTGCTGGCCAGCACCTTGCCGCGCCGGCCCAGAATGGCGGCAATCATCTCTTTGACCGTGGTTTTGCCGTTGCTGCCGGTAACCGCGATCAGCGGCGCGATACATTGCTTACGCCAGAGCGCAGCCAGTCTGCCGAGCGCGATGCGGGTATCCTTGACGATCAGCGCGGACAACTCCGCCGGCGCAGGACGGCTCACGATGGCCGCTGCCGCGCCGCACTCAGCCGCCTTCTCCAGATAGTCGTGGCCATCGAAATTCGGCCCTTTGAGCGCGACAAAAAGATCGCCCGGTGCGATCGTGCGGGTATCCGTGCTGACTGCTCTGAACTCGGTGTCGCAGCCGATCAGTTCGCCTGCCAGCGGCATACAGAGGCGGGAGAGGGTAAATGCGATCATCGCGCCTGCTCCGCCAGCGCCAGGCGCACCTGCTCCCGGTCGTCAAACGGCAACCGGGTCGCGCCAATCTGCTGATAGTTCTCATGCCCCTTGCCGGCCACCAGGACCACATCACCGGCTGCCGCCTCGCGTATCGCCAGGCGAATCGCATTACCCCGGTTGCGTTCCACCCGTACCCGTTCCGGTGCTCTCATACCTTTGAGAATATCCGCAACGATGTTGTCGCCATCCTCGTTCCTGGGATTGTCATCGGTGACAATCACCCGATCGGCAAGCGCTTCGGAAATCGCCGCCATCTCCGGGCGTTTGCCGCTGTCGCGGTCGCCGCCGCAGCCGAATACGCAAAACAGCCGGCCGCGGGTATGCGCGCGGCTGGCGCCCAATACATGCTCCAGCGCATCCGGCGTGTGCGCGTAGTCAACAATCACCAGTGGCTGACCGTTGCCGCCGATACGCTCCATGCGGCCCGGCACCGTGCTCAGACCTGCAATTCTGTCGAGTACATCGGAGAGAGGAATCCCCTGCTGCAGCAGTACCGCTGCGACTGCGAGCAGGTTGCTGACATTGAAGCGGCCAAGCAGCCGTGTGTTGATCCGGCCATTGCCCCAGCTGGTCTCCAGGTCGATACGCATGCCCGCGTCGTCCGACTCCACCGAGTTGGCCCAAACCCTGTACGTTACCCGGCTACTGTAGCTGCGGTCGGCACTTTGGCCGTAACCGATGGTGATTACATCCTCGGGCGCGTCTCTCAGCAATGACTGCCCGAAGGCATCGTCCAGGTTGATGACCCAGGCTTTCAATCCGGGCATCTGAAACAGGCGCCGCTTGGCTTCGCCGTAGGCGCTGAAACTGGCGTGATAATCTAGGTGATCGCGGGTCAGATTGGTGAATACCGCGACATCAAACTCGAGTGCCGCAACCCGTCCCTGATCCAGCGCATGCGAGGAGACCTCCATCGCCACGGCATCTGCGCCGGCCTGCCTGAGCTCCGCCAGCGCCGACTGCAGCGCCACTGGGTCGGGCGTGGTATGGGTACCTTCCCGGAGCGCGTCGGCAAAGCCGATTCCCAGCGTGCCGATCGTTGCGCAGCGTCTGGTGGGAGACATAGCCCGAGCGATATATTGCGTGCAACTGGTTTTACCGTTGGTGCCGGTAATGCCGATCAGCACCATTTCCCGGCCCGGATGGCCGTAGAACCTGCCGGCGATCTGGCTGACTCTGGCCCCAAGATCGGTGACCGGCAGCAGCGCAACAGCTGCCGGAAGCGCCATGTCCCGCAACGCATCGACCGTCCAGTTTTGGTTAGGCTCCCAAGCCACCGCCGCGGCACCGTTCTGCAACGCCTGGGAGAGATAGGCCAGACCATGGCTGCGGCTTCCCGCACAGGCCAGGAACAGACTCCCCTCGCGCACCTTGCGGCTGTCGAGGGTGAGGGATGTCACCTCGAGCGCGCCGGCTCCGCCAATGTCGGTGAGCCCGTCCAGCAACAGCCCCAGACGCACACCGGATGATAGCTGTTCGGCCGGCGTCATTCGCTTCCCCGTGCCGCAGCCAGGCGAACGCCATATCGCTCCATGTCGTCAGGGGCGATATTCAAAAGACGCAATGCACCGGACATCACTTTCGCGAACACCGGTGCAGCAACTTCTCCGCCGTAGTATTTCTTACCCTGCGGGTCGTCGATCATGACGACCATCACCAGTCGCGGATCGCTGACCGGTGCCAGCCCGGCAAACACCGACAGGTAGCGGTCTTCCGAGTAACCGCCCGAGATGCTCTTCTTGACCGTCCCGGTCTTGCCCGCCACCCGGTATCCCGCCACCGCCGCCTGCTGTGCCGTGCCCTCCCGACTGACCACCGACTCCATCATTTCGACCATAGCACGTGCGGTTGCCCTGCTGATAATGGGCTTCCCTTCAACCGGCTGCTCGACCCGCACCAGCGAGACCGGGCGCTTTACACCGCCACTTGCAAAAACTGCGTATGCCCTGGCCAGCTGCAGACTGGTGACAGACAGCCCGTAACCGAACGACAAGGTGGCCTGTTCGATTCTTGCCCAGCTCTGGTAGGGGGTTAGTTGCCCGCCAACCTCACCGGGAAAACCCACGCCGGTGGTTTCTCCGAATCCCATCTTTGAATAGAGATCCCAGAGCTGCTCGCCAGTGAGGTCCAGCGCAATCTTACTAACCCCAACATTGCTGGATTTCCTGATAATCGTTGCTACATCGATAACACCGAGATTGTGGTGATCCCGCACCCGATTCCTGCCGACCTGCAGAAAACCGGGCGTGGTATCGATAACGGACGCCGGCTGGTAGCGGCCGGACTCCAGCGCCGCGGCCACGGTAAACGGCTTCATCGTTGAACCAGGCTCGAATACATCCGTCACCGCCCGATTTCGGAAGCGGCCGGGGCGTCCCCCTTTTTTGCCGTTCGGGTTGTAGGCAGGCTGGTTGACCATCGCCAGCACTTCCCCGCTGCGCACGTCCAGAATCACAGCTGATCCGGACTGTGCCTGATGCTGCTTTACCGCGCTCTTCAACTCCCGGTAGGCAAGGTACTGCAGCCGGCGGTCGATGCTGAGCGCCAGATTCTTGCCTTCCACGGGCGCCTGAATACTCTCGACATCGCGCACCACCCTGGCGTGGCCATCGCGAATCACCAGTTTTTTACCCGGTGTGCTGCGCAACCATGATTCGTAAGCCAGTTCGGCGCCTTCCTGACCGACGTCGTCCATGTCGGTAAATCCGACCACATGGGCAAATACTTCTCCACCCGGGTAATAACGCCGGTATCCCCGCTCCAATCCGACGCCTTTGATCTTCCCCTCTTCCAGCAGTTTGCTGACCGCTGCCGCTGTCTCCGGATTTATCCGCCGTTTCAGGTAGACGAATGCGCGGTTGCTGCGTTTGGCCAAAGTCTGCCGAAGATCGTCCGCCTTCATGCCGAGTGCCTTTGCCAACGGTTCCAGTGCCCGCCGGTCTGGCGCAAGGATGCGCGGATTTGCCCAGACGGAATCCACCGGCGTGCTGATGGCCAGCGGCTCGCCGGTGCGGTCGGTGATCATACCCCGATGAGCGGGCACCTCCACCGCGCGCAGGTGACGACGTTCGCCTTCGTCCTGCAAAAAATCGGTTTCAAAAATCTGCTGGTCAACTGCACGCCAGACCAGTGCCAGCGCAGCAATCGCCAGGATGCCGACCAGACTCCAGCTGCGGGCACGATAGCTCGGCATCCGGCCGGCCGCTTTCACCACCCGTGTTCTGCTTTTGGATGTACCGCTGTTGTTCAAGGTTTGATCACCATCACCTCTTCAGCCGAGGGTATGCGCATGTTCAATTTTCCCCGGGCTATACTTTCCACACGATGTTCGGTAGCCCAGGTGCTCTGTTCCAGCTGT
Source organism: Chromatiaceae bacterium (assembly GCA_024235255.1). Taxonomy (GTDB): domain Bacteria; phylum Pseudomonadota; class Gammaproteobacteria; order Chromatiales; family Chromatiaceae; genus HKST-UBA178. The sequence goes on along the minus strand of JACKMT010000003.1, from coordinate 476,112 downwards.
AGTCTGCCCCACTCAACATCCAGTTCATCCTGCTGCAGACGCAATTTCTGCAACTCGACGAAATACTTCCTTGAACTGTATTTGGCGTGCACCACACCGATGGAGGTCAACAGCACAGCGGCCCCCAGGAACACGATCACCAGCAGCTGCCGCAAGTTCATGACAGACGTTCTGCCACACGCATCACGGCACTTCTGGAACGCTGGTTACGACTCACCTCAAGCGGTGATGGCCGTATCGTCTTGCCCACCCGCTTCAGCAACGGATGCAGCTGCGAACGGGTCACCGGGACACCCGGCGGAAAATCGTCTCCCCGTGCCTGGTCGCGCATGAAGCGTTTGACGATACGATCCTCCAGCGAATGGAAGCTGATCACTACCAACCGTCCGCCGGGAGCCAACACCGACAGCGTCTGCGCAAGGCACTGTTGCAGCTCCTGCAGCTCTTCGTTGATGAATATCCGAATCGCCTGAAAACTGCGCGTCGCCGGGTGCTTGTGCTTCTCCCTGACCGGAACCGCGGCGGCGATTATCTCGGCCAACCGTCCGGTCGTCGTTACCGGAGCAACCTCCCTGGCAGCCACCACACCCGCTGCGATCCGCCTGGCAAACCGCTCTTCGCCGAATCTCCTCAGCACGTCTGCTATCTCTGCAGCCTCGGCGGACGCCAGCCAGGTGGAAGCCGGGGTGCCGCGACTGTTGTCCATGCGCATATCCAGTGGTCCGTCCGCCAGGAAACTGAAGCCGCGCCCGGGCTGGTCGAGCTGCGGCGAGGAGACACCCAGGTCTAGCAGTATGCCGTCAACTTTTCCTCTCCATCCGAGCGCTTCAATCAGCTCCTGCAGCCGGGAAAAAGCGCTATGCCGCAGTATCAACCTCGACTCACCCACAAATAAGTCCGCACCCTGGCTGATCGCTTCGGGGTCCTTATCCAACGCCAACAGCCGCCCGGCCGGACCCAACCGCTCCAGGATCGCAGCAGAATGCCCTCCCCGGCCGAAGGTCCCGTCCACGTAACATCCCGCTGGCTGAACAACCAAGGCCGCCAGCGCTTCAGCGAAAAGCACCGGCTGATGTGCGTCAATTGTTCCCATGGTCAGATCGAGAAGTTTTCCAGCTCGGGAGAAAATTTCAGCTGTTCCAGATCCACTTTTTCCAGCCAGTTGTCCTGCTTCTCATTCCAGCGCGCTTCATCCCAGAGTTCGAATTTCGTACCCTGGCCGATCATGACCGTCGCCTTCTGCAAGCCGGCGAATTCGCGCAACAGCGTGGGCACCAGCACCCGCCCCTGTCCATCCATTTCGACATCGGTGGCATTACCCACCAACAGACGCTGTAAAATCCGCGCCGACTCATTGAAGGTCGGTAGTCTCATCAGCTTCTGTTCAATTTGATCCCACTCGGGAAGCGGATAGATCAACAGGCAGCGATCGGGGTCAACAGTCACTACCAGCTCGGAGGCACAACACTCCTGCAGCCGCTCCCGATACCGGGTCGGAATCGCAAGACGCCCCTTGACGTCGAGATTGACTCTGTTGATGCCGCGAAACAAGGCACTCCCCTATGGTATTCCCAATTTTTACCACTTTTCACCACTAATGCCCATAATAGGTACCATATTCACCACTTGTCAAGGCAATCAACAGGAGAAAATAGGAGAAAGTTCCTTTAAACACAGGAGCTTACGAGTACATTCCAGAAAGCACCAGTAAGGATAAAATTTGTTAAAAACAGATTGCTAAATTGTGTACTTAAAGTGGATTCTTAATTTGTGGGATAAATGGCGGGAATTTCGTTTCTAAAAATAGTTGTGGGAGCCGGCCTGTAAGCCGGGTTCTGTCTAGAATAGTCATTCATCTGGGATCTACGTCGCCGCAGATCTCTAGCAACCTACCCGGGAACCCTGCGGACCACAGGTCGCGGCCAAGGCCGGCTGTTCCCCTATTTGGTCTTGCTCTGGATGGGGTTTACCCTGCCACTGCTGTTGCCAGCAGCGCGGTGCGCTCTTACCGCACCATTTCACCCTTACCCGAAAAGGTTTTCGGGCGGTATCTTTTCTGTGGCACTTTCCGTAGGCTCGCGCCCCCCAGGCGTTACCTGGCATCCTGTCCTATAGAGCCCGGACTTTCCTCTCCTGCATCACTTGAACGCAATGCAACAGCGACTATCCGGCCGACTCCCACACCCTAAGATAAAGATGATTCCTGAATGAAACAAGTCGGCAACGCAACCGGCTTCGAATCCGGTCCGGTTGCGCCTTATAAAAAACCAGACTATTATCCGAGGTTTTTACACACAAGCTGTATTTCACTAAAATCGACAGGTGGCCCCGCCAAACCGACAAGCAGGGCCGCCTTTTGTTTTTAAGCCGCACAAACGGAATTAGCTGGCAAGTTGACGTTCGGTTTTTTCTGTTTCGATGTCTCCAACAGGGATACAGCCAGGCTGTATGCCAGTTATCTAAGCGAGGGGCGGCCATGTGTACAATCCAGATCGCCGACCTGATTAATTTACACCAGCGCCCTTATTTAGGAGTCCGCATATGCCAGACGCTCTGATGTCGACATACAATCGATTGCCGGTCAGCTTCAGCCGCGGTGAAGGTGTCTGGCTGTGGGATAAGGCGGAGAAACGCTACCTGGATGCCCTGTCCGGGATCGCAGTGTGCGGGCTGGGCCACTCCCACCCGGCAATCAAAGCAGCAATCTGCCGGCAGGCGGGAAAAGTGCTGCACACCTCCAATCTGTACCAAATTCCGCTGCAGGAGCAGTTGGGAGATGAGTTGGCACGGATCTCCGGAATGGAACGAGTCTTTTTTGCCAATTCCGGAGCGGAAGCCAATGAAGCCGCCATCAAGTTGGCGCGGCTGTACGGACATCGCAACGGTATTGCAAATCCGGCTATTGTTGTCATGGAGCAGAGCTTCCACGGCCGTACTCTGGCCACCCTCTCCGCGACCGGGAACCACAAGGTTCAGGTGGGTTTCGAGCCACTGGTGCAAGGCTTCCTGCGTGCGCCTTTCGGCGATATCGCAGGCTTACGCTCGGTTGCCGAGGCGGACCCCAACGTCGTGGCAATCCTGGTAGAACCGATCCAGGGAGAGGGCGGCATTAAGCTACCCCCGCTGGAGTACCTGAACCAACTGCGCGAACTTTGCGATCGACAGGGTTGGCTGCTGATGCTGGACGAGATCCAAACCGGCATGGGACGTAGCGGCCGTATGTTCTCCTATCAGCACAATAGGATTCTGCCGGATGTGCTGACACTGGCAAAAGGCTTGGGCAATGGCGTACCTATCGGTGCCTGCCTGGCGCGCGGAAAGGCTGCCGAAGTATACGCACCGGGAAATCATGGTTCCACTTTCGGTGGCAATCCGCTCGCCTGCGCCGCAGCCCTGGCTGTCATCGAAACACTTGAAGCCGACAAGCTCGTGGAGCGTGCAGAGCGCCTGGGCCGCAGACTGTTAGCCGGCTTCGCCGACCAACTCACAGGGGTTGGCGGCATTGCAGATATTCGCGGCCAAGGACTGCTGATCGGTATCGAGTTGGAGCGGCCTTGCGGTGAACTGGTGACGATGGCGCTGGAGCAAGGCTTGTTGATCAACGTTACCGCGGAACGTGTCGTCCGGTTGTTGCCGCCGCTTATAATAAGCGACATTGAAGCGGACCTTCTGGTCAACCAACTCTGCGCACTGGTCAAAACATTTCTAGCTCAGGGGTAAGCAACAACAAGCCAGAGAATGAAAAAATGAACAGTAGAAAAACACCCAGGCATTTCCTCTCCCTGCTCGATCTCTCGGCCGATGAGTTCAGGCAGCTCATCGTGCGGGCAAGCGAACTGAAAGCCACGCTGCACGCCGGCAGGACTCAGGAGACATTGAAAGGCCGCACGCTCGCGATGATCTTCGAAAAATCCTCGACGCGTACCAGGGTCTCCTTCGAGGCCGGGATGTCCCAGCTTGGCGGTCATGCGCTGTTTCTCTCGCCGCGCGATACGCAACTGGGCCGGGGAGAGCCGATCGAAGACAGCGCCCGCGTACTGTCGCGCATGGTTGACTGCATTATGATTCGCACCTTCGCACATGAGAATCTGGAGCGTTTTGCCGCCCACTCGCAGGTACCGGTCATCAATGCATTGACCGATCTGCTGCACCCGTGCCAACTGTTGGCCGACATGCAGACATATTTCGAACACCGGGGCGATATCGCCGGCAAACAAGTGGCTTGGATAGGCGACGGCAACAACATGTGCCACTCTTATATCAACGCGGCACGGCTGCTCAATTTCAGCTTGAATATCGCCTGCCCTGAAGGGTATGAACCGGCGGCAAAGATTCTGCAGCCTGCCGCTGATCGTTGCCGCATTGTCTCCGATCCTGCAACCGCAGCCGCCGGCGCAGATCTGATTGTGACTGACGTCTGGGCCAGCATGGGGCAGGAGCAGGAACAACTCAAGCGCGCCAAAGCGTTCGCAAACTACCAGGTAAACGAGCAGTTGATGGCGCTGGCAAATCCCAATGCACTGTTCATGCACTGCCTGCCGGCTCACCGCGGCGAAGAGGTCAGTGCAGAGGTTATTGACGGAGCGCAGAGCCTGGTATGGGAAGAGGCGGAAAACCGTCTCCATGCGCAAAAAGCGCTGCTTGAAATGTTAATCCTGCAATAATCTTTTCGCTGCCGGATCAGCCGCACTCAATATTGGTTTTATGCCCCCATTAATTAATACAACGAAAACAATAACAAACCGATAGGGGCATAAAACCTTAACTCTTGCATCTATTTCCTGAAAGCGTCAGGATAAACCCAAGCGGAACAAATACCGTGTATAAAAGGGGGCCCGTTGATTCAGCTAACGGGAAAATTTGGACTCGGTCTGCAGACGGACCACATCTAAAGCAGTAAGCAAAGCATGAATTCAAAAGATCTTGATCCGGTTCGGGAACACATCGCATCCTTAGTCATCGGACAGCAGCGGCTTATCGACAGCATGCTGGTCTGTCTTCTCAGCAATGGGCACCTGTTGGTGGAGGGGATGCCCGGTCTGGCCAAGACGACCGCTGTCAAGGCGTTATCCGAAGCTATTGAAGGTGACTATCATCGGGTCCAGTTCACGCCGGACCTACTGCCGTCGGACCTGATCGGAACCGACATCTATCGCCATGAAAAAGGTGAGTTCGAATTTCGTCAGGGACCGCTGTTTCACAACATCCTGCTTGCCGACGAGGTAAACCGTGCTCCGGCCAAGGTTCAGTCGGCACTGCTCGAAGCGATGGGAGAGTATCAGATTACGGTGGGTCAGCGAACCTATCCGCTGCCCGAACTGTTCATGGTATTGGCAACCCAGAATCCTATCGAGCAGGAGGGCACATACCATCTGCCGGAAGCCCAGCTTGACCGCTTTTTAATGCAGGTCTGGGTCGACTATCCGTCCCGCGACGAAGAACTGTCCATCCTGGCATTGGACAGCAAAAAACTGACCGACAAGCCTAAACCGCCGGCGAACCCGCTGTCCCAATTAAGTCTGTTTGCGATGCGGCGCGATGTTGCCAAGGTTTTTCTCGATCCGAAACTCAATAGTTACATTGTTGATCTGGTGCAGGCCACCCGGCATCCGGCGGCATATGACGACACTCTGGCGCGCTGGTGCCGATTCGGCGCCTCTCCACGCGCCTCCATAGCGCTGGCACGCTGCGCACGCGCACGCGCTTGGTTGGATGGAGAAACGTATGTTTCGCCCGGACACATACAACAGATCGCGCCGGAAATTCTACGTCACCGGGTGCTGCTGACCTTCGAGGCAGAAGCCGAAGGAATTACCAACAACGACTTCGTCTCCCGTCTCCTGGACATGGTTGCCATACCCTGATAACCCATGGCGCTTCATCCGCGTTTGGACGACTTGCTCGAACTGCGCCACCAGGCACGAACCCTGGGGCTGGCATCGCACCATTTGGTGAATTCGAGCTTCAGCGGTCTCTACGCCTCGGTATTTCGCGGTACCGGCCTCGACTTCGAAGAGGTCCGCGAGTACCACGAAGGCGATGATATTCGCAATATGGAGTGGAAGGTGACCGCCCGCACCAACAGCCCTCACCTAAAAACCTTTCGCGAGGAGCGGGAGCGCAGCGTCGTGCTCTGCGTCGATCAGGGACCACATATGAGTTTCGGTACGCGCGGCACCTTTAAATCGATTCAGGCGGCGCGCACAGCGGCACTGCTAGGCTGGGCGGCAAACAGCCTGAATGACCGGGTTGGCGGGCTGCTGTTCGGCGACAACGCCAGCACCGCCCACCATTTCCGACCGACCAAAGACCGCCGTGCGCTCTGGCGCCTGTTAAGGGCGCTGTCACGGCCCAGTGAGGGAGCAGAAGCAGTCAAGGACCCCCTGCTCAATGCCTTGCAGCGGGCTGAGCGTGGCACGGCAACCGGCAGTCTGATTTTTATCATTGCCGACCTGAACCGCGAAGTCACCAGCCTGGAGACCACTATCGGGCGACTGAGTCAACGCCACTCGCTGGTGCTGATACCGATTGACGATAAAGCGGATCACGATCTGCCCGATGTCGGCCGTGCGCTGTTTACCGATCACGCGGGAGATCTGCTCGAGATAGAGACCGGCGATGATGCGGGAAGAACAGCCTACCGGAAAAGCTGGGAACAGAACCGGCAGTTCCTGGCCGGTATCGCCAATCGCCTGCGAATACCCTTGATTCCGGTCGCCACCGATGACGAAGTGCACCAGGCGCTGATGCGGGGAATGCGCCATACCAGAAGGCTCCAATGATGTCGGGAGCACTGCGGGATATTCATGGACTCGATCCTATCTCCTGGTGGCCGCTAGCACCCGGCTGGTGGATCGCTGCGCTGGTAATGGTGCTGACGACGTTTGGTCTCGTTCTGCTGCTTCGTCACTTCATCCGCTACCCGCCCGGCAGTTGGCGCTGGGAAGCTCGATCCGCGCTGCGCAATCTTTGGCGGCAGCGCAGCCAGTTATCGCAGAAAGAGAGCGCAGCCAGGCTCTCCGAACTGCTGCGCCGAATCGCCATTGCCCGTTTCGGCCGCGAAAAAACCGCCAGTATCTCCGGCATGGCGTGGCTGGCGTGGCTGGAGCAGTCGGATCCCAACGGTTTCGACTGGACAGGACGGGGCGGCATCCTGCTGCAGCTGCCGTACGCACCGGACGACCGGCAGGCCAAACCCGGCGAATTGGACGAATTGATCAATGCCGCGTTGGAGCTAACGGCGCACAGCGGAGAAGGTATCGTTCACCGGTGGATAAAACGCCTTGGAGCAGCTCATGTTTGAGTTTCTCTGGCCCTTCATGGCGCTGCTGCTGCCGCTGCCGCTGCTGGTCCGTCTTTTCTGGCCGCGCTTCGTCAGGCCGGACCAGGAGCTTCCCACCGAAGGACGCCGAACCACACTGTTGCACCCCTCTCTGGCCAGGATGGAATCCAGCTTCAAGACGCGCCGGCCGCGAACAGCTATCGCCGGCAAGCTCCAGGCGCTGCTGCTGACACTGCTATGGATCGCCCTGACCCTGACAGCGATGCGCCCGCAACTGCTGGAGCCTTATACCGAAATAAAAAGCGAGGGCTACGACCTGATGCTCTCGATTGATACCTCGCGCTCGATGACCGCACTCGATTTCAGCAGCGAGGGACGACCTGTCAGCCGCATGGCGGTGGTCAAGGGTGTGATGGGAAAATTTATCGAGAACCGGCCCGGCGACCGGGTGGGATTGGTGATTTTCGGCAATCAGGCTTTTGTCCAGGCGCCGCTGACGCTGGATCTGCGGGCCGCCAGGCAGATTCTCGATCAGATTGAACCTGGGATGGCCGGCAATGCGACCGCGATGGGCGATGCGATAGGCTTGAGTGTAAAGAAGCTGCGGGAACGTCCGGAGGGCTCGCGGGTCCTGCTGTTGGTAACTGACGGCGAGAACACCGCAGGGCTGATCCCGCCGCGGGACGCCGCAGGCCTGGCCAAAAGGGAGGGCATCCGGATCTATGCCATCGGTGTCGGCAGCAACCAGAAAGAGGTGATGATCCGTGGCAGCGACGGTCAATACCGTTCCGAATCAGACATTGGTCTGGACGAAGCCACGCTTCGTCATATCGCCGAGAATACCGGCGGCGCTTATTTTCGCGCCACCAACACCAGCGCGCTGGAGGAGATCTCCGAACGCATCAACGCAATGGAGAAGACCGAAACCGAAAGCCACACCGTCCTAATACCCCACCCGCTCTATCGCTGGCCGCTCGCCGCAGCGCTGCTGCTGCTGCTGTTGCTCGGCCTGTTCCCTGAGGGTCGGATGCGTCTACCGGAGAGCAAGCGCGGTGCCTGAGACCGGGTTTCATTTTGCTTCCCCCTGGTGGCTGCTTGGATTGCTGCTCATTTTTCCTGTCGGTGCCTGGCTCAGGCGCAGCAAAATCTACGGCCATATCGCCCGCATCAACCGTTACGCCGATGCGCACCTGCTGCCCCATCTGACCGGCAGCCGGGAACTGGACTCCGGCGAACGCTGGCGGAAATTCAAACGCTGGGCTCTGTTGTGGGCGGTTCTGGTCGTCGCCATGGCCGGCCCCCGTTGGGATTTTACCGAGATCCAGCTCTACACTCCCGGCGCCGATATGGTGATTCTGTTGGACATCTCACGCTCCATGGAGGTCGCCGACGTGCAGCCTTCGCGCATGACCCGTGCACGACAGGAGATAGAGGATTTAATCAACAACAACCGCGGTGTCCGGCTCGGTCTGGTTGCGTTCGCTTCGGTGGCGCATGTCATTACACCGATCACCGAGGATGGACAGACCATCCGCAGTGTACTTCCTTCAATCTCCAGCGATCTCGTACGACTGCAGGGCAGCCGGCTGCGGCAGGCGTTGGAGCGCGCCGACACACTGCTGGCAGGGCAGCCCAAGGACAGCCAGCACAGCATTCTGCTCATATCGGACGGCGACTTCGTCGAACCAGACTTAGACCAGGCAATACAGTCGTTGAGCGCTAAAGGCGTACGTCTGCTGGTATTGGGAGTCGGAACAACAGGCGGCGGGCCGGTGCCCGGACACAGCGGCCGCTTCCTTATGGATGGTCGCCGGCAGCCGGTGGAATCGAAGCTTGATGAAGCCAGACTCAAGCAGCTCGCAGCGCTGGGCAACGGCACTTATATCAGAGCAGATTTCCGCGACGATGACACCACACGCTTACTGCAGCTCGCAGCGGAGGGCGGCCAGACCAAGGCGGCAAGCGATGAGCGGGCCCGAGTTTGGAACGAACGTTTTTACTGGCTGCTGCTTCCTGCCATGCTTGCCATGCTGCCGGCATTTAGGCGCTACCGGACATTAGCACCGGGAGAGCACCGATGAGCAGAATGGCTGGCGTTATTCTACTGTTCTCGGTTATCAGCCTGCCGCTCTCGGCTGCCTGGTTCGAAAACAGCGAACAGACCGGTAAACGCCTGTTCGAGGCAGGTGAGTTCGGCAAAGCGGCAAATGCCTTCAAAGACGAATACCGCCGCGGAGTCGCCCTTTATAAAGCGGGAGAATACCGAGCCGCCGCAAGTTCATTTGAACAGGTCGAGCGCGAAGAGGTAGTGCAGGATGCCCGCTACAATCTGGGGAATGCCCGCTTTCAGCAAGATGATTATGAGGGAGCGATACGGGCTTATGAAACGGTACTGGAGGAGGATCCGGAACACGCTGAAGCACGCCATAATCAAGGCCTTGCCAAAGCCATGTTGGCAAAAACCGACCCTCAAGCTTTAGCACGCCTGGAACAGGAGAAAAAGGAAAAACAGCAGCAGGAGAAGCAGGAAGAACAGGAGAAAAAGGAAGAACAAAAGCAGGAGAAGCAGGAAGAACAGGAGAAAAAGGAAGAACAAAAGCAGGAGTCTCAGTCCGAAGAGCAGAAACAGGAGCAAGAGTCTCAGTCCGAAGAGCAGAAACAGGAGCAAGAGTCTCAGTCCGAAGAGCAGAAACAGGAGCAGGAGTCTCAGTCCGAAGAGCAGAAACAGGAGCAGGAGTCTCAATCCGGCGACCAGCAGCAGGAGCAGGAGTCTCAATCCGGCGACCAGCAGCAGGAGCAGGAGTCTCAGTCCGGCGACCAGCAGCAGGAGCAGGAGTCTCAGTCCGGCGACCAGCAGCAGAAAGAGGAGGACTTAGGGAAACAGGAGATGCCGGAGCAGAAACAGGATGGCGAGGGCGGCGATCAGGAGCAGCGCCCGGATGAAAAAGGCGGCACGGAGGAGGAGACCGACGCAAGCGAGAGTGACGCAGCAGAGCAGGAGAAGGGGAAACACGGTGAGCTGCCGGAAAGTGAGCAGAAAGCCGGCGACGGGGAGGAGACCCCCGATGACACTCTGCCGGGAAAAGATACAGGAAAAGAGGCCGAAACCAGCGGTAAACAGCCAATGATCAGCAAGCGGCAACAGGGTGCACTGTTACCTCCGGAGGAGATACCAGATACGCCTGCTGCCGGAATGGAAGCGGTGGAGCAGTTCGAGCAGCTCGGTGAATCCCAGGATAAACAGTCCGATGGCCAATCCGAAATGACCGGCGATGAGGGCGAGGGTACCGCCGCCAACGCCGCATCACTACTGATGGAACAATGGCTGCATCAGATCGAGGGAAACCCAGCCTATCTGCTGCGCCAGCAGTTCGGGCAGGAGGAGCAGCGCCTGATAAGGCAACAAAGGGGGCCGGTCAGTGAACCCCGGCCCTGGTAGGATATAGAGATGAGCTGCACAATCAAAGGTAACTGTTGGCTGTTTCTCCGATGCGCAGCTCTTTTGCTGTTGCTAACTCTCCTGACGCCGGTAACCGCCCAGCAAAACTACCCCGGATATCCCGGATACCCGATGCCCTACCCCTATAATCAGCAGGGTCAGCAGCAACCCTATCCTGGCCAGCCTTTCATGCAGCCGCCTCAGCAGCGGCAACCGGCGCCGCAACCTCAGTACGGCAATCAACCACCTTGGCAACAACAGGTTCCCGCCTACTCCCAAAGTGCTCCCCGGGCGGCGTTCACATCCTCACCTCCACGGGTGGAAGTCCAACTTTCTGAAACCCGGGTCTACGCCCAGCAGACCTTGCTGCTCACTTTGCGGCTGATCAGCGGTAATAATCTGGCGAGCGTGAACGCCAAGCTTCCCCCATCAGGCACAATGGTGTTTACCAAATTGGAAGGTCCAACGACCCTTTCGCGAGGACTGAATGGCCAGCGGGAGATTGTCAATCAGTTCCTCTACGCGGTGACACCACTCAAAGCGGGTAAGCTGCGAGTACCGGCAATAGAGATCGAAGGCGTCATTGGAGACGGCAGCAGCACGGAGTTTAATCTTCAGTCACGCACCGATATGGTGGTTGATGTACAACCGGTAAATCCTGCTGTTAAACCCTGGCTGCCACTGCATGGCCTGAGTGTTCAATCCTTCATCCAAGGTGCCGACAAGCCTGAAGCGGGAAAACCGCTCAGTCTCGTCATCGATATTTCTGCGGTTGGCGCGACCGGGGGGCAGCTCCCCTCGTTTGCTGAATACCTGCAGCAAAGCGGTGCCTTCAATCTCTATCGGGAAAAATCAGAAACAGAAGGATCTGTGTCCAGCGACGGCCGGTTTCTGTTGGGACGCCGGACCGAAGCCTTTACACTGGTACCGCAACAGGGAGGCAAGCTGCTGATACCCGAACTGAAAGTGGCATGGTGGAACGTCGACACGGATCAGGCGGAGGTCGAAACGGTCCCGCTGCGCCAGCTGATCATAAAGGGTGAGGCGGTCGCCAGTGCGGGGGAAATTCCGGACATGTTTCCGGGCGCATCATCGCTGGTGCTGTGGATCCCATTAATCGGTCTGTTCAGCCTTACCATCGGATTCTGGATTCTTTCCTGGTTACGCAAGAAACGCTTCGCTCAGGTGGTGGAAGAGGAGATTGTCGCGGTAACAGGCTTCGGCATGCGTCAGTTTAAAGCCTTCCTGGTCTGGCTGGCGCCAATCAGACGACTGCAGAAAGTGCGCCAGATATTTGTGCGCTCCTTGCCACGCCCCTTCAGACTCTGGTTCTGCGTAAAGGTGGTCGAGGGCGAAGAAGACCCCGAAGTGTGGGGCTACATGTTGAAGTTTCTCTCCAACAAACATCTGCAGATACCACCTCAGCTGCCTCTGAAAGATCTGGGTGAACGGCTCTCCGGGGTTCACTCCCGAGCAGACAGAATGCAGATGCAAGAGCTGATGGGAGAACTGGAGAGGCGTCTATATGCAGGTGGTCAACTCGATTTTCCAAACTGGAAGCAACGTTTTCGCGCGCAGCTGAGACCCGCATTATTCCCCTTTTTCCAGCAGCAAAAGCGCAAAGCCAACACAAACCGCAGGTTGCCGAAGCTCAATCCGGAGTTCTGAAATTATCGCTGCCCTACCGGTTCGACCTGCCTTGCCAAATCGCTGCAGCCATGCGCAATACTCCCGCTGGCAAGCCCCAATAAGCGAACCTCGTCATTTCTGTCCGGATGGGGATTCCCGCAGGAGCGCACCCAGAGAGCTCTCGTATTTTCTCCGGTAAGCATCCGCCAAGGGTGAATCGTTTTCCGGATATTTTTTTCTAATGACCTTTAAAACCTCCCCAGCGGTTGCAAACTGGGAACCGAGAACGACAAGCGGCTGCCCGGTACTATCGGTCACATTCTGCAACACCAAAAGCCTGCCGTTCAGGTAGCAGGTTGGCCGCTCCTCCGCATCCCTTGCCGCCATGAAAACACCCTCGAACTCCTTTGTTGGTTCATCGGGCCCTCTCGATAAAGCGTTGAACTTTCTGTGCAGGTTAAACGCGGCTTTTTCAGCTTCCCTGCTGATGCCGCCATCCGGGCGGACACCCTCCTTCACTTTCGCAATATCAAGCACTATTTCACTCCGCCAGCTTTCAACCAGATCCGCCACCTCCCCCTGCTTCTTTGGCAGCAAGCCATAAGCTGCTTCCTCAAGCTCAGCTTCGGCGTCGTACGAATCAAGCTCCCCGTCAGCATATTTTTGTGCGACTAAATCTCGTATCTGAAAGTAAGATTCTGCCAGTGCCTCTCTTCTGGATCGCCGTTTTGGGAAAAGCTGATTGCCGCACTCGATGAGACTGCCGAGTGCATCGAACATAAAAAATTCACCTTGCGGATGCTTATCTTCGGTTAACGGCCTTCCCTCCTCGTCCAGAGGTCCACCCATGCGGACCAGAACATCCGAGTCGTCCCTTGAATCGGCATAGATTGTTCCGGCTATGAGTATGTCCCTTATTTTTGCAAAATATTCAACCAGTGCTGCTGCTCTGTTAGCCTTCGGAATTTGCTCCGCAGCCTGTTTTATTTTTTGCGCCGCCTCCAATGCTGTTGGAATATCGGCGTCTTTGAAGCGTTCAATTACCCCATCCGCTGCATCGCGAAATTTATTCACGGCGTATCCCTTCCTGTTTGCTTTTTTGTATTCATCTCCCTTGGCAGTTGCAGAATAAAGAAGACGCACCACCTTCCTTTTACACGCGCTTGCCACTCTGGCGGAGCAAGTAGCCAGCTACCCTGAAACAGTTACAATCGGTTTAAGTATAGAACGAATAATCACACTTCTCTTATGTCTTTTTGGCCGCTACTGGATCCCAGCCGCCAATCCCCCTTATGCGATGCCGCCCTGTAACCGATCTGCCTGGCCAATTGATTACCAAGCCGATCAACTGCCTCAGTTTAGCTTGCTACAGGCAAAGCAGCCTCAATCGAGTCTGAAACCGACTTTTAGCACTACCTGCCAGTGAGCGATCTTACCTTCCATAACATGGCCCCGCGTCTCCTGTACCTCAAACCAGTCTATGTTCCTGATACTTTCTGCCGCCTTGGCAAGTGCGTTTTCCACTGCTTTGTCGGAGCTTTCGGTCGATGTTCCAACCAACTCGACTTTTTTATATGTACGTTCGCTCATCGCTTTTGATCTCCAGTTATTGCCAATTCAAGGTTAGATCGTCAACGAGGTAGAAACCTCGCTGACAACCAAAGGGGAGAAACGACACATCCCCCCCTCCGGAAACCCCAAGTTATTGTTCCCGCCGCAAGTAGCAGGTTAATTCCGAATCAACTCGCCGCCATCACCCGCGACCCAGTTTCCATGCATGATAAACCAGGAGAGGAGTATTGGAAGCACAGAGTCAAACACTTGTTGCAACTGCCGTCAGCTTTAACAATTTAGCAGTGCCCGGTAGTATGTCGACAGCTCGGAGTCGAATGCCGATCTATGCAATCTGCGCGGTGAACGCATCGGGCTTTGACCCAATCTCGCATCCGTGGCAGAGTTTTTCACTTGTCGGGGTCGCGCTTGCTGCTCTCATCCCCGAAAGGGTATAGATATGAAGCTTAAATTCCACGATGAAGGTCAGGGAGTGACCAGCATTGAGACCCATTTTCAGCGGCCTGGACTGGCATGTTGCTATCTGATACAGAGTGCCGGAGAGGCGGCCCTGATCGATACCGGCACGGCACGCACCACCGACAATATCATGCAACTGTTGGCGCTGACCGGACTGGCGCCAAGTCAAGTGAGGTACGTTATCCCCACGCACGTGCATCTGGACCATGCCGGGGGGGCGGGTCAACTGATGCAGCGGCTCCCCGAAGCCGAGCTGGTGATGCATCACTATGGCGCCCGCCATATGATCGACCCGAGCAAAATTGCCGCCGGGTCTGCTGCAGTATACGGCGATGAGGAGTTCGCCAAACAGTTTGTCGCACTGCTACCGATCGATGAACGACGTGTTATTAAGGCACATGACGGTATGCGTATCGAACTGGGAAAGCGGGAGTTGCACTGTTTCGACACACCGGGACACGCACGCCATCATATCTGCATCATGGATCAGCAGAGTCGCGGGATATTCAGCGGTGATACTTTCGGCTTGGCTTACCCGGAACTGACCACCGAGCGGGGGCCGTTTATGGTATTGCCCGCAACGCCAACTCAGTTCGATCCCGCCAGCTGGCACCAGACACTGGACAGACTGATGGCGCTGCAGCCAGCATGCATGTACCTCACACACTATGGCTCCGTCGAAAATCCTCCGGCACTGGCGCCTGTGTTGCATGCAGAGATCGATGCCTACGTGGCAATTGCAAAACCTTACGCAGGTACAGAGAATCCTGTAGATGAACTGGAGCAGGCACTCTGGTGCCACTTCCGTAAGCGTCTGGACGCGCATGGAAACCGGCAAGAGTTTGCAGAACAGGAGCGGCTGCTGGGAATGGATGTGAGGCTTTGTGCCCAGGGATTACAGGCCTGGCTACAAAGTGCAATGGGTTAATGCCGACGTGATCGCCGGTCACGCATGGATTGAACTGCTCAGTTCCCAGCCGAAAGTACAGTCGAGCTCCGCCAGCACCGAAACCAAACCTTGCTCGCCGTCACTCATCAACACGGCCAGTGGTGTCCTGCCAAAACGCCGGTGTTTGAGCCGCAACCATCTCTCCCCCATATAGGGATTGGTCGGATAAGAGGTTCGCAGCGCACCGGCAATACGCAGTATATAATCTGCCCGCCGCTCGATTTCAGGCTCATCTGGAAAAACCTCATGACTGCGGTATTTCTGCAAGCTGCGGGCGCGCACTTTTTCCGGCAGACCCAGAATGGTACGCATCTCCTCGGATTCCAACTTCCAGGAATCCATGATACGCATGGTCGCCCTGGTCATCAGCACCCGCTCCTCAAGCGTCAAATCGCTCATACCCTATCCCTCTATACCTGCTATGGAGAAAATTCCTACTTTAGTACTGGGATATTAACATAAAATAATTTTGTTTATTACTGAGGGCTCGTGTTTTTTTAGAAATTCGTTAACCCGAAACGCTGTGTTCAGAACCTATCTCATCATCCCGCGGCGCCGCGACCGCGGGGGATGATGAGATGGGTTCTAACCGAACAGCCGTCGCCACCAACGCATTCTACCGGCAGGCTGTTCAACAGTTGCAGGCAGATCCACCGGTTTGAGCTTGCTCAGAATCCAACCCGGCAGCGGCGGATTGTTGCTATAGCCACAGGAGACACCCAGATTGTTGGGGTCGAAGATCTTAACTAACGCGGGATTGGTCAAATCGTCGGCATACACGATGCCGCAATAGTCTTCGTCGTGCTCACGCCGGAGTAACGCTGCTATCTCCAGTAAAAATCTGGTGAACTGCTGTTCAGTACAGCGGGCTTCCGGTGGCGGTTCCCCTACCGCATAGACATACCAACCGCCAGGATCCTGTGTTCCTAAAAGCTCCCAGAGCGCCTCGAACTGGTGCCAACGCAGCGTGGAGGTAAAACTGCCGCGGAAAGCAGCCAGAAAAGCATCCTCCCTCTCATTGGGCCGTTCAGCCATGTTGCTGTCTTGTTTCGATCAATGGGAGTGGAAATATCTACCAACTTGAAACTAGCAGGCATTCAAGCAACAGTTGAGCCCACCCTTAATCCAACTGTTCTGGTGTTCAGGCTCTGCTCAGCATCTCGTCGACAAGCTTTTCGCATTCATACCAGTCCTCCTGCTCCCAGCCTGGTTCGAAACCCCGTTTTTCGGCCCTAAAATAGGCCATCTTGGCAATCATTTCGTACCGATCACGCTGACTGAACAAATTTTTACTGGCGTTTGCTGCTGGTCTCGCCGCAGCTTTTTTCTTGGTCACTTTTTTTGCGACGACCTTTTTTTTCACCACCGCTTTCTTTGCCACCTTTTTGGTTACCGCTGCTTTTTTGGTAACCACCGATTTCTCATCATTTTTTAACTCTGCCACCGCGCACTTCCCCCCTTACTGATTGCCACCCATTTCAATCCGATTGCCTGCGACCCTGCCTATGGCTTTAAAGACCTGCCGCGCGAGCGGTACTATAGCATCGGTTTGTTTAACAAATACTACCGATATCCACACCGGAATTAAACTAACATAATGGGGTACAATTCGATTCTTTATATAGTTAAGTAACAAGGTCAGCTATGTCCGAAAACAGCGCGCTTTACGAATCGAATCTTCCCCATCTGAAATTGTTGAACAGGGGAAAGGTTCGCGATATCTATCAGATCGATGATGATCACATGCTCATAGTGGCGAGCGACCGGCTCTCCGCTTTTGATGTCGTACTTTCCCAGCCGATTCCAGGAAAAGGTGAAGTTCTTACGCGGGTAGCAAACTTCTGGTTTGCACGGACCCGAGAGATTATTCCGAATCATCTCTCCGCTAAACCGCTGCAGGATGTCGTACCCGACCCCGAGCAACGTGCGCTGCTGGGTGAGCGTGCAATCGTTGTGCGCAAGCTAAAACCGCTGCCGGTGGAAGCGATTGTCCGCGGCTATCTGATCGGCTCGGGCTGGAAAGATTATCAGCAGAATGGCGCTGTCTGCGGAATAGCGCTGCCCGCCGGTCTGCAGCAGGCAGACAAACTACCTGCAGCCATTTATACACCTTCTACCAAGGCCGAAATCGGTGCGCACGATATGAACATCAGTTTCGAGCAGACTGTCGATTTGCTTGGCAAGACGCTTGCCGAGCAGGTGCGGGATGTCAGTCTCCGAATCTACACCGAGTGCGCGGCCTATGCACGACAGAAGGGGATTATCATCGCCGACACCAAATTTGAATTTGGCCAGGACAGCGAAGGGCGGCTCTATCTGATCGACGAAGTGTTGACACCGGACTCCTCCCGGTTCTGGCCGGCGGATCAGTATCGTCCCGGCATCAGTCCGCCAAGTTTCGACAAGCAGTTTGTACGTGACTACCTGGAGACTCTGGACTGGGATAAAACCCCTCCGGCGCCGGAGCTACCAAGTGAGGTCATCCTTAAAACCGCAGAAAAGTATGCAGAGGCAGAGAAACGGCTCACTGCAGCGATTGGGTAGGCAGGTCACCACACTGAAACAGCGAAAAACCGGATGGTTATGTCTGACACCCGCGCGCCCTATGCTGAGCTCTCCCCCGATGTGGTTATCGGTGCGATCGAGTCGGTGGGTTTTGCACCGGATGGACGCATGCTGGCCCTCAACAGCTACGAAAACCGTGTCTATCAGATCGGTATCGAGGATGGTACTGTCCTGGTTGCGAAATTCTACCGGCCAGGGCGCTGGAGCGACGCAACTATAATTGAGGAGCATAGTTTCAGTCTCAGCCTGGCGGAGGAGGAGATACCGGTGGTCGCTCCCCTGGTTGCGCCGTCCGGCGAGACGCTCCACCAGTTTCAGGGTTACCGCTTCAGCCTGTTTCCACGGCAGGGCGGACGCTGGCCCGAGTTCGACAATCCGGACAATCTGACATGGGTAGGCCGGTTTCTCGGACGTATCCATCTGTTGGGCGCGGCCAAGCCTTTTGCACACCGGCCCAGCATTGACCCGAAAACCATCGTACCCAACGCTGCAGCGTACCTGTTGGAGCATGGCTTCATTCCACTGGAGTATGAATCGAATTACCGTCTGCTGTGTGCAGAGCTGCAGCGTCTGATTGAGGAGAAGTTCGACGCCGTTCCCGCTGTCCGCTGGATTCGCCTGCATGGAGACTGCCATTCAGGCAACATACTTTGGACCGACCACGGCCCACACTTTGTAGATATGGACGACTGCCGCATGGGCCCCGCAATCCAGGACCTGTGGATGCTGCTCTCCGGCGAGCGGCGGGAGATGGCGCTGCAACTGAGTCATCTACGGGAAGGTTATGAGGCATTCCGAGATCTGAACCTGAGGGAATTGGCATTGATTGAACCACTGCGAACCCTGCGCATGATTCATTACGCAGCCTGGCTGGCCCGCCGCTGGAGCGATCCGGCATTTCCGAAGGCTTTTCCCTGGTTTAATACCAATCAGTACTGGCAGGAACATCTATCTCTGTTAGCGCAACAAAAATCCGCATTGCAGCAACCGGCACTGCCTTTGTATTGACTGCCGCCGCGCATGGGATGAGTCCATAGCATTTGCTGTGGACCGATTTCGTTTTACGGAGCTGCACGATAAAAAAGGGGGCCTAAATGGCCCCCTCAGGTTCAGTCTGTTACACGCATCAGCTGATTTTCAGATCCAGCTCTCCGCTGGCATACAGCATGAACATACTCTCCAACGATTTGGCTCTGATCTTGGATGCGTGCCCGGCACAACCGAAAGCCTCGTAACGCGCCTTGCAGATCTCTTTCATCCCTTTGGTAGACTCCTTCAGGAACTTGCGCGGATCGAAGTTTGCGGTGTTTTCATGCAGGTGGCGGCGAATCGAGCCGGTCGAAGCCATACGCAGGTCGGTGTCGATATTCACTTTACGTACGCCGTGTTTAATGCCCTCAACAATCTCGGCAACCGGTACGCCGTAGGTCTGCCCCATGTCGCCGCCGTAACTGTTGATGATCTGCAGCCACTCCTGAGGCACCGAGGAGGAGCCGTGCATTACGAGATGCGTGTTGGGGATACGCGCATGAATCTCCTTGACCCGGTCGATGCGCAGAATATCGCCGGTCGGCTCCTTGGTGAATTTGTAGGCACCGTGGGAAGTGCCGATAGCTATGGCCAGCGCATCCACTTTGGTCTTCTTGGCGAAATCAGCAGCCTCATCAGGGTCGGTCAGCATCTGATCCATATCGAGTTTTCCTTCGGCGCCGACACCGTCCTCCTCGCCAGCCTCGCCGGTTTCCAGAGAGCCCAGGCAACCCAGCTCACCCTCCACCGACACACCTCCGGCATGCGCCATCTCCACCACCTTGCGGGTAACTTCGACGTTGTATTCGTAGGTCGCCGGCGTTTTGGCATCCTCCATCAGCGAACCATCCATCATCACCGAGGAGAATCCGGACTGGATGGAGCGTAGGCAGACCGCCGGCGAAGAGCCGTGGTCCTGATGCATTACGATCGGAATATGCGGATAGACCTCAAGCGCGGCCAGGATCAGATGGCGCAGAAAAGGTTCACCGGCGTAGGAGCGGGCACCGGCAGAGCCCTGCATGATCACCGGGCTGTCGGTTTCATCAGCCGCCTGCATAATAGCGTGGACCTGTTCCATGTTGTTTACATTGAATGCGGGCATGCCAAAACTGTTTTCTGCTGCATAGTCGAGCAGTTGACGCATTGAAATCAAAGCCATTGAAATTACCTCCGAAAAAAACTCAATTTACTCGCTGAACTATTATTTTTTTGGTAATGGGCAGGGATGGTAAAACCGGAGACAGCGTACGATATTCGTGCCACAGCATCATTTTCAATGGTTCTCGGGAAGCGAAAACCGCACACTGACCCCTGAATTGTTGTCCTGTTTATCCGCTACGCTAAGACTATTTGGCAGCCCGATCTTCAAGCATAGCGACGGCGGGCAGCACCTTGCCTTCCAGATATTCGAGAAAAGCACCTCCAGCCGTGGAGATGTAGGATATCTTGTCGTAGATATCGTATTTTTGAATTGCCGCTATAGTGTCGCCGCCGCCTGCCAGAGAGAAACCATCGGCATTCGCAATCGCCATGGAGATGGTCTTGGTGCCCGCTCCAAACTGATCGAACTCGAACACGCCAACCGGACCGTTCCAGACGATGGTGCCAGCCTTGCTGATAATTTCGGCCAACTGCGCGGCGCTCTCCGGACCGATATCGAAAATCATGTCGTCGTCCGCCACATCGCCGGCCGCCTTAAGTACCGCAGGCTCATCTTCGGCAAAGTTCTTGCCGCACACCACATCGGTGGCAATCGGTATACTGGCCCCGCGTGCCTGCATTTTTTCGATCAACGCTTTTGCGGTTTCCACCAGATCGTCCTCGCACAATGACTTGCCGACATTGTGACCGGTCGCCTTCAGGAAGGTATTGGCAATGCCTCCGCCGACCACCAGTTGATCCACCTTCTCGGAGAGCGCTTCCAGCACGGTCAGCTTGGTAGAGACCTTGGAACCGCCGACAATGGCGACCATTGGCCGCGCCGGATTGGCTAATGCGCGGGCAAGATTATCCAGTTCGTCGGAGAGCAGCAGTCCGGCGCAGGCAATCGGAGCAAATTTTCCCACACCATGGGTGGACGCCTGAGCACGGTGCGCGGTACCGAAGGCATCCATCACGAAGACATCGCACAGATTCGCGTAACGCTTAGCCAGATCCTCGTTGCCCTTCTTCTCACCGGCGTTGAAACGGACATTTTCCAGCAGTACCAGTTCGCCCGCGCTGATCTGTGGCTCGCTCTCCAGATAATCCTTGATCAACGGGACCTTACGGCCCAATTTCTCGGAGAGATCGTCCGCGATCGGCTGCATCGAGTTCACTTCGTCAACCTTGCCCTCCTCCGGACGGCCAAGATGTGAAAAAACCATGACTTTGGCACCCGCTTGCATGCAGTGCTCGATGGTCGGCATCGAAGCGGTGATACGGGCATCGGAAGTGACCCTGCCGTCTTTGACGGGCACATTCAGATCCGCGCGAATGAGTACGCGCTTACCGGCAAGATCAAGATCAGTAAGCTTAATGAAGGACATTGGGGGACTCCTGTAAATTAGGTACTGGGTGCTGGGTACTGGGTACCGGGTACTGGGATCTAGAATACGATTTTGTCCTAGAACCCGGTACCTCGAACCCAGTACCTATCCATTAAGCTACGTGCTCGACCAGGCGCAGCATGTTGCAGGTGTAGCCATACTCATTGTCGTACCAGGAGACCACCTTAATGAAGGTGCCATCGAGCGCGATGCCAGCACCGGCATCGAATATTGACGGTGTGGTGCAGCCGCGGAAGTCGGTGGAGACCACTTTGTCCTCGGTATAGGCAAGCACACCGGCCAAGTCACCGGATTCCGCTGCCGCCTTCATCGCAGCGCAAATCTCGTCGTAGGTCGCATCCTTGTTGAGCTCGACAGTCAGATCGACCACAGATACATCCGAGGTCGGCACACGGAACGCCATACCGGTCAGCTTACCGTTTAGTTCCGGAAGCACCTTGCCCACAGCCTTGGCGGCACCGGTGGAGGAAGGAATGATGTTTTCCAGAATGCCGCGGCCACCGCGCCAATCCTTCATCGAGGGACCGTCAACCGTCTTCTGGGTGGCGGTTGCCGCATGCACGGTGGTCATCAGACCGCGTTTGATACCCCACTTGTCGTGCAACACCTTGGCAACCGGTGCCAGACAGTTGGTGGTGCAGGAGGCGCCGGAGATAATCTTCTGGCCGTTGTAGGTTTTATGGTTGACGCCGTAGACAAACATTGGGGTGGCATCTTTGGAGGGGGCGCTTTGCACGACTTTCTTGGCACCGGCATCGATATGCTTCTGGCAGGTCTCTTCGGTCAGGAAGAAACCGGTGCACTCGATGACCAGATCGGCACCAATGTCGCCCCACTTCAGGTTGGATGGGTCGCGTTCGGCGGTCAGGCGAATATCCTTGCCATTGACGATCATGCTGTTCCCCTCGACCGCGATCTTTCCGGGGAAGTTGCCATGCACCGAGTCATACTTCAGCATGTAGGCGAGGTAGTCCGGGTCCAGCAGATCGTTGATACCAACCACTTCGATACCCGGAAAATCCTTGGAAATAGCGCGAAATACCATGCGGCCGATACGACCAAACCCGTTAATGCCTACTTTGATAGTCATTTGTTTCTCCTAGTGATTTAACTATTACAAAAGCCGGTGGTCCTGAAACCAACCGGTTGTATCCCGATTTAGATCAGTTCCTCGACCGCCTGTTCGACACGCTCTGCGGTGATGCCGAAATGCTTGTAGACCTCCGCAGCCGGAGCGGATTCCCCAAAGGTGTCCAAGCCAATTACCCTGCCAGATAGGCCGACATACTTGCCCCAGAAACCGGTAACGCCCGCTTCCACCGCAACACGGGCAGTAACGGATGCCGGCAACACAGACTCCCGATAGCCAGCATCCTGGGCATCGAATGTGTCTGTGGAAGGCATCGAGACCACGCGAATCTTACGGCCCTTCTGTGCCAGCGACTTGCTGGCGTTCATGGCGAGTTCAACTTCAGAACCGGTTGCAATAATAATCGCTTCCGGCGTTCCGTCACAATCGGAGAGTACATAACCACCTTTACAGATTCGTGACACCTGCTCCGGTGTGCGCTCCATATGGGGCAACCCCTGCCGAGAGAGAATAAGACTGGTGGGACCGCCCTTGCGTTCCAGGGCTATTTTCCAGGAGACGGCGGTCTCTACTGCGTCGCAGGGACGCCACACGGACATCCGCGGAATCATGCGCAGCGTGGCGGTCTGCTCCACCGGCTGGTGGGTGGGGCCGTCCTCGCCCAGTCCGATGGAGTCGTGGGTAAAGACATGTATCGGACTAAGCTTCATCAACGCCGCCATGCGCAGCGCGTTGCGGGCGTATTCGGAGAACATCAGGAACGTGGCGCCGTAACTCTTGAAACCGCCGTGCAGTTCGATTCCGTTCATGATGGCGGACATGCCAAATTCACGCACGCCGTAGTGGATGTAGTTGCCTGCCGCATCATCGGGCGTGAGCGCCTTCGAGCCCGACCAGATGGTCAGATTGGAGCCGGCCAGATCGGCCGAGCCGCCCATGTACTCGGGGATGAACGGGCCGTAGCCTTCGATGGCGTTCTGAGACGCCTTGCGCGTGGCCAGCTTTTCACCCTTCTGATTCACCGCCTCGATAAAACTGGTGGCGTTATCCTCCCAGTTGGCCGGCAGCTCGCCAGCCATGCGGCGCTTAAACTCCGCCGCCAGTTCGGGATAGCTCGCTGCATAAGCCGCCATGCGCTGCTCCCACTCGGTTTCCGCGCCGGCGCCCCGCTCCTTTGCGCTCCAACCGGCGTAGACCTCTGAGGGTATTTCGAACGGGCCATGATGCCACCCCAGCGCCGCTCTGGTGAGTGCGATTTCGTCACCGCCCAGCGGTGCGCCGTGGCACTCCTCCTTGCCCTGTTTGTTGGGTGAACCGAAACCGATCAGCGTCTGGCAGCAGATCAAAGTGGGTTTGTCTGCAACGGCGCGGGCCTCCTCGATCGCCGCTTTGACGGCTGCCGCATCATGCCCGTCGACTTTCGGTATGACATGCCAGCCGTAGGCTTCGAAACGCTGCGGCGTATTGTCGGTAAACCAGGCCACGCCATTCTCGGCACCACGCACCTCGCCGTCGATGGAGATGTTGTTGTCGTCATAGAAAGCGATCAGCTTGCCGAGCTTCAAGGTACCGGCAAGGGAGCAGGCTTCATGCGAGATGCCCTCCATCAGACAGCCGTCGCCGAGGAAAGTGTAGGTGTAGTGATCGACGATCTCGTGGCCGTCACGGTTGAACTGGGCGGCAAGACTCTTTTCGGCGATCGCCATGCCGACGGCGTTGCTGACACCCTGCCCCAGCGGACCGGTGGTTGTCTCCACGCCGGGCGCATAGCCATATTCGGGATGGCCTGGCGTCTTGGAGTGCAACTGCCGGAACTGTTTCAAATCCTCGATGGTGAGATCGTAGCCGGTCAGATGCAGCAATGAATAGATAAGCATCGAGCTATGACCATTGGACAGCACAAACCGATCACGGTCGGCCCACTTGGGGTTGGCCGGATTGTGTTTCATGTAGTCGTTCCAGAGCACCTCGGCAATATCTGCCATACCCATAGGGGCACCAGGGTGGCCTGAATTGGCTTTTTGTACCGCATCCATGCTCAAAGCACGGATCGCGTTGGCGAGATTTCTACGTGAGGACATCAATCATTCCTTATAGTCTTGTTGAAAGAAGTAACCCGAGGCGGATACCCGAAGTCAAAATAGTGTAGGAAACATTCTCCCTTTCCATCTCCAGTCAATGGCTGGGCAGGCTCCGGTTCCGTTAACAGTGCGCAGTTAAAACCAGATTCGTGGTGGCACTATAACCAGATGAAGTTATGAAGAATATTAAAATTTTCTGATTAAACTCATAAGTAAATCGTTATGCATAAAACCTGCTATCACGCCTCTGACCGACCTTGTCGTTCCATTTTCTTAACGTGGAAACACCCTCCAGGCGGCTGAACTTGAGTTAGGTACCTTCGGATACCAGAACTGAAATCCCCAAAATACGCGCCCCCCCAACTGATTCACGCATCAGAATTATGGAATATATTTAACCTATTGTTGTCGATCAGGCAACATAACGACTTTTATCTAAGCACAAAGAAAATCAAGACTGGATCAAACGCTTATCAGAATGATGAGGGAGTTGTCACTGACCTCGCCACTTGATCGAACAGCCCATACTGGGGATCTGTTCAAGCGGACCGGCACCAGTTTCAGCCACCTGTATCATCGCCTCAAAAAGATCTCGCCGGGAATCTGCAGGCGCTGCTTCTTTGCGACTCGCATCCAGCCTGCCGCGGTATTGCAACTGAAGGTCGGCGTTGTAACCAAAAAAATCCGGTGTGCAGATCGCACCGTATCCCTGGGCGACCGACTGTGACTCGTCAAACAGATAAGGAAAGGTGAAACCCGCAGTGGCAGCGACACGAACCATATTGTCAAAAGAGTCTTCCGGGTACTCGCTGGGGTCGTTGGACATGATGGCGACACTTTTGATACCGTGTGCCGTCAACTCGGCCGTATCGCGCACAATCCGATCCAATACCGCCTTTACGTAGGGACAATGATTGCAGATAAACATGACCAGCAGACCCCTTTCACCGCGGCACCGATCTAGCGTCCAGAAATCACCATCCACCCCGGGCAGCGAAAAATCGACCGCTGGCAGACCAAATTCACACACAGGCGTTTGTAAAGAAACCATGAACTATATCCTCCCGAACCAGTTTGGCCATTGATCTTCGGGGGCCAGTGTACCGCAAAAATATGTTTCCGGGCGCGTAAGGGAGGCACTGGATTAGCCCGGCCAATGAATCCTAAAGATTCATGAGGCCGCGCCGCCAGTCTGTTGACAATCCACCCAAAAAGCGCTTAAGTTTGGTCACCAGCGCCGATTTGAGTCAGATTGCGGGCGCTATAAAAATGCGGCTAAAGCGAAAAACTCAACAGTTTTTGAAACCCGCTTAGCCCCCTGCTGGCGGGTTTTGTTATTTAAGGAACGAAAATATTATGAGTGACTATATATTTACCTCGGAGTCCGTTTCCGAAGGGCATCCAGACAAGGTTGCCGACCAGATTTCCGACGCCGTGGTGGACGCGTTACTGGCGGAAGACCGGTCATCGAGGGTCGCCTGTGAAACCATGGTCAAAACCGGCATGGTGATGCTGGCCGGCGAGATTACCACCAACGCATGGGTGGATATGGAAGCGCTGGTGCGCAAGGTAGTCGACGACATCGGTTACAACCACTGTGACGTCGGTTTCGATGCAAATACCTGCGCGGTGATTACCGCCATCGGCAAGCAATCCGGCGATATCGCCATGGGCGTGAACGAGACGGAAAACCATGAACAGGGAGCCGGCGATCAGGGGTTGATGTTCGGCTACGCCTGCAATGAAACCGATGTATTGATGCCTGCTCCGATCACCTACGCCCACCGGCTGGTCGAACGCCAAGCCGAGGTGCGCAAATCCGGCACCCTGCCCTGGCTGCGTCCCGATGCCAAAAGCCAGTTGACCTTCCGCTACGAGAACCACAAACCGGTGGGAATCCAGGCGGTAGTTCTCTCCACCCAGCACGACCCGGATATCTCAGACAAGGCGCTGCATGAGGCGGTCATGGATGAGATTATCAAGCCGGTACTGCCGGCGGAATGGCTCAACCAGTGCAAACGGGAACACATCCACATCAACCCGACGGGCCGGTTTGTCATTGGCGGTCCGGTCGGCGACTGTGGTCTTACCGGCCGCAAGATCATCGTTGATACCTATGGCGGAATGGCACGGCACGGCGGCGGCGCCTTCTCAGGCAAGGATCCTTCCAAAGTGGATCGATCCGCGGCTTACGCCAGCCGTTACGTGGCCAAGAACATCGTCGCTGCGGGACTTGCCGACCGCTGCGAAATCCAGGTCTCCTACGCCATCGGCGTGGCCGAGCCAACCTCGATCAGCGTCGATACGTTCGGCACCGGAAAGCTGGACGACCACAAGCTGGTTACGCTTATTCGGGAGCACTTCGACCTGCGTCCAAAAGGCCTGATCAGCATGCTGGACCTGCTCAGACCGATCTATCTGAAAACTGCCGCTTACGGCCATTTTGGCCGCACCGAAGCGAGTTTCAGCTGGGAAAAAACCGACAAAGCCGAACTGCTGCGGGATGCTGCCGGCCTCTAAACCTTGGAAACTCGCTGGCTAACCCTGATATCACAGCAGGCTTTGACATCTGTATCTGCGTTTGCCAGCGAGCGCAACAACCTATCACAACCGCTTGAGGAGCGTTGCAACAGGGAGCACCCTCCCTGCCAGGCTCGAGTGGAAGCTACAGACAACTGCGCTCAGTTTTTTCGGAGACTGACACAATGAATGCAAATTTCAGCGACTTTCACGTTGCCGACCTGACGCTGGCCGAATGGGGCCGCAAAGAGCTGGCCATCGCCGAAACCGAAATGCCGGGACTGATGGCGCTGCGAGAGAAATACGGTAAGGAAAAACCCCTCAAGGGAGCGCGCATCGCGGGCAGTCTGCACATGACCATACAAACCGCAGCGCTGATAGAGACCCTGACCGCACTGGGCGCGGAAGTGCGCTGGGCCTCCTGCAACATATTTTCCACCCAGGATCACGCTGCGGCCGCAATTGCCGCACAGGGCATTCCGGTCTACGCATTCAAAGGCGAAAACCTCACAGAGTACTGGAACTTCACCCACAAGATTTTCGAATGGGCCGACGGCGGTACACCCAATATGATCCTGGACGACGGCGGTGACGCCACGCTGCTCATCCACCTGGGATCGAAAGCGGAAAGTGACATCTCGGTGCTGGACAATCCCACCAGCGAGGAGGAGCGGGTACTGTACGCGGCGATCAAAGCCCGCCTGGCGGAACAGCCCGGCTGGTACTCCAACATTCTCGGCAATATCCGCGGCGTCACCGAAGAAACCACCACCGGCGTTCACCGCCTCTATCAGATGCAGGAGCAGAACGACCTCCCGTTCCCCGCCATCAACGTCAACGATTCGGTCACCAAATCGAAATTCGACAACCTTTACGGCTGCCGCGAATCCCTGGTAGACGGCATCAAGCGCGCAACGGATGTCATGATAGCCGGCAAGATCGCCGTGGTGCTCGGTTATGGCGACGTCGGCAAGGGCTGTGCGCAGTCACTAAAGGGTCTCGGCGCCACCGTTTGGGTAACCGAAATCGATCCGATCTGCGCGCTGCAGGCAGCGATGGAAGGCTACCGCGTGGTCGAGATGGACGAAGCCTGCAGCCAGGCCAATATTTTCGTCACCGCCACCGGCAACTACCATGTGATCAATCACGACCACATGGCCAAAATGAAAGATCAGTCGATCGTCTGCAATATCGGCCATTTCGACAACGAGATCGACTGCGCCAGCCTCAGTGAATACCAGTGGGAGAACATCAAACCCCAGGTGGATCACGTTATCTTTCCCGACGGAAAACGGATCATTCTGCTGGCCGAGGGCCGACTGGTCAATCTGGGCTGCGCCACCGGCCATCCCAGTTTTGTGATGTCAAACTCCTTTACCAATCAGACACTCGCCCAGATCGAACTCTGGAATAACAGCAGCAACTACGAAAAGCGCGTCTACACACTGCCGAAAAAACTGGACGAAGAGGTCGCGCGGCTGCATCTGGGGAAGATCGGTGTCAAGCTCTCCAAGCTGACCAAGACCCAGGCAGATTACATCGGCGTGGCCGTGGACGGCCCATATAAACCGGATCGTTACCGCTACTAGGGCTAACCGACTGAGCGTGCCTCGGGGCGTGTGGAGCTCGCTGTCAACGGACCTCCGCCGCCCCTTGGTACAGCCAAAATTTATGCAACAGCAATGAAATCCCAGCAAAAATATCAAAAATCATTCAGCTTCGAGCTGTTTCCTCCCAAGACCGATACCGGCATGGAGAAACTCAAGGCCTGTGTAGCCGCGCTGCAGCCGCTCCATCCCCTCTATTTTTCAGTCACTTATGGTGCCGGCGGCTCCACCCAGGAGCGCACCTTCGAAACTGTCGACTGGCTGCGCCGGGAAGGTATCGGCACCGCTCCCCACCTCTCCTGCGTCGGTTCGTCCAGAGCGCAGGTCAGGGATATCCTCAGCCATTATCTGGCACAAGGGATAGACCGGATCGTGGCGCTGCGCGGCGATATGCCTTCCGGCATGGGCGCTGCCGGAGATTTCCCTCATGCCAACGATCTGGTCGAGTTCATCCGCGCTGAGACCGGCGACCACTTCTGCATCGCGGTGGCGGCATACCCTGAATTTCACCCACAGGCTGGCGATGCGTTGGCCGACCTGAAGAACTTCAAGCGTAAAGTGGATGCGGGTGCAAACGAAGCGATAACCCAGTACTTTTACTCCGCCGACGCCTATTTCCGCTTCGTCGATGACTGTGAAGCGATGGGCGTGGAGATCCCCATCGTGCCGGGCATTATGCCCATTTTGAACTTTACTCAGCTGGCCCGTTTTTCCGACGCCTGCGGCGCCGAAATACCGTGCTGGATACGGCGCAGACTGCAGGGTTTCGGGGATGACACCAAGCGCATCAGAGCGTTCGGTATCGAGGTGGTGACCGAAATGTGCCAACGTCTGTTGGAACAGGGAGCACCCGGCCTCCATTTTTACACGATGAACCAATCCCAGGCTGTAGCGCAAATCTGGACTGATCTCAAACTTTCCGAAACGCCGGTCTGAGCGGACAGGCCATGAGCCATGCCCCATTGATTTTGGGCTGTTCTCGCTGACGGGCCGCAGCATGCGAGAAACGCGGATATACACCCAGCTCCCACTTCAGATCGGCGCTGAATTTGAGCTGGACAGCGCATCGGCGCACCACTTGCTGCAGGTGCTGCGCATGAAACCCGGCGCTACACTCACCCTGTTCAACGGCGATGGCCGGGACTACTACGGCTTCATGATCGAGAGCGGCAGAAGATCGATAAAGGTGGCCATCTCCGACCGCTCAGGCGAGGAGCAGCCGCCCACTCTGTCAATCAACCTTGGGTTGGGAGTGTCAAAGGGAGAGCGGATGGATTTTGCGATACAGAAATCGGTCGAACTGGGTGTGACCGGCATCACCCCGCTGCTTACCGAACACTCGGTGATTCGACTTTCCGCGCAGCGCAGGGAGAACCGGCAGGAGCACTGGAAGCGGGTCGCTACAGCAGCCTGTGAACAGTCCGGACGGCGTCGCCTACCCAGCATCGTCGACATCCTCGGCTTGCATGAATGGCTGAAAATAACCCACCAAAGCGACAGCACCAGCCTGCTGCTGGATCACCGCGCCGGCACCACGCTGGACCGGCTCGGGTGCGCCGGCGCGACCGTCAACCTGCTGATCGGTCCCGAAGGCGGCCTCTCTCCGCAAGAGCGCGAACTGGCACATGCGGCCGGCTTCAAAGCTGTTTCGTTCGGCCCCCGCGTACTGCGCACGGAGACTGCGCCGCTGGCCGCAATTGCGGCGCTGCAGATGCTCTGGGGGGATTTTCGGGGAGGCGATTGATTTTCCGCAACTACCGGACGCGCTATCCAAGAATCTCTTGCAGCGACTGCTCCAGCGCATCCAGGTTCGGTATCCAGGCCTCCTGATCGTTGATTCTCACATGATGGGCAATCTGGGGTATCTGCGCTTTGTCATTTACTATTTCCTCGATCGTTTTCTCGGTCACACTGACAAGCCGGGGAATGGATTGTATCAGCAGAGCCGTGTAAGGGCGTGTCGATACCTCAGTGATCGTTTTGCACAACGCGATTCTGGCCCTGTGTCCCACCTCTTGTTCCGGGGCCCCCAACAGTGCGTCAAAAGAGACAACGGGCACCGGAAAATGCCGCCACACGATCTCGCCAAGCAGCCAGTCGGGCGCTCCCCTGGGGATCTCATCGGGTTCGCGGTAGCCGATCACTTCGGGCATCAGCATATTGGGTATCAGCAGCTGTCCGGCGTGAAGCGGCAGCAGCAATCCGCGAATTTCAGCCTTTTTCTTCTTGCCGCTCATGGGCTCTCCTCAGCCAATACTGAATAGATATTATCCAGCAACTCCGCCTCCTGATACGGTTTTCCAAGATAACGCCGGACCCCCAGCTCCATTGCCAGCTGCCGGTGCTTATCGCCGGTGCGGGAGGTGATCATGATAATCGGGATCGACTTCAGCTCTTCGGTGTTGCGCATATGCCGAGCCAGCTCGTAGCCGTCCATGCGCGGCATCTCGATATCCAGCAGCATGACATCTGGTAGCTCCTCCTGCAGCTGGGCGACCGCATCCACGCCATCCTTCGCGGTAATCACTTTCATACCGTTGCGCTCCAACACGCGTCCGGTCACTTTACGCACGGTAATAGAGTCGTCCACCACCATGACCACATTTTGCGGCGGCGCATGAATAGCAGGCGGCAACTCCAGCTGAGACGGAATGTTGTGCGTGGCATCCATGCGCACCAGCGCTGTCATATCCAAGATCAGCGCAACCCTGCCATCCCCGAGTATGGTACCGCCGGATATCCAGCGCACCGAACTGATCTGAGGGCCGACCGGTTTGACCACGATCTGCCGATTGCCGAGCAACCCATCGACCTGCAACGCTATCCGGTGTTCACCGGCACGCACCAGCAGCAGGGGATACCATTTTCGCTGATCCGACAGATTCACCTGCCCGGTATTCAACAGCGCTCCCAGATAGCGGACCCGATAGTCGTGATCGGCGTAGTTGAAGGATGCGGAACGGCCGTCGTAAGAGTTGAGCAGCTCGGTCTTGCTGACCCGCACCACACCCTCAATGCTGATGTGTGGCACCGCGTAAATCTCATCATCCAGTTCCACCAGCAGCGCATCGCTGATGGCCAGTGTCAAGGGCAGACGAATAGTAAAAGAGGTCCCCTCTCCGCGGGTGGAGTCGATATCGAGTGATCCCCCGAGATTTTTAACCTCCTTGATGACAACATCGAGCCCGACCCCGCGGCCGGATATCTGCGTGACCTCCCGCTTAGTGCTGAAACCATGCTCCAGTACGAACTGAATAACAACGCTGTCGGGTACTTCTGCTGCGGCATCCAGCAGACCGGAATCGATGGCTTGCCTGCGTATCGCATCGGTATCAAGACCGGCACCGTCATCGGTGACGCTGACAATGATGTCGTTGCCCTCGCGCATCAGATTCAATGAAATCGATCCGGTCGGCTTTTTGCCGAGCTCCTTGCGCCGGTCCGGATTCTCTATGCCGTGGGAGACCGCATTTCTCAGAACGTGTTCGAGCGGACCTATCATGCGGTCGAGTACGCCCCGGTCAAGCTCACCCTCGGCACCCTGGACATACAGCTCAGCCTTCTTGCCCAGCGATGCCGCAGTTTGTCGGACCACCCGCTGCAACCGCGGCACCTGCTGCGCAAACGGGACCATGCGGGTGTGCAGCAGACCATCCTGTAAATCAGTCGCAACCCTGGCTTGCTGCAGCAGCAGCGTCTCCGTCTCTTTGTTGAGATCTTCCAGGTAACCATTGATGTTGGTAAGGTCGTTGACGGTCTCCAACAGACTGCGCGAGAGCTGCTGAATAGTCGAGAAACGGTCCATCTCAAGCGGGTCGAAAGCGGTCTCGGGGGCTTCCCGCTCCTCTTTTTCCCGTTCGTAGCGAAACAGAATCTGCGCCTCTGTCTCGATATCCAGATTGCGCAGCTGAGAGCGCAGCCGGTCGACCGTCTGCTCCAGCTCTTTCAGGTTGAAGCCCAGCGTATTGTTCTGCTGCTCCAGCCGGGCACGATAGATACTCACCTCACCGGCATTATTGACCAGCTTATCCAGCAGATCCGCCTGCACCCTGATCTGTTCACGCCTGCCGCGCGGCGACTTCTGCTCCAGCGCGGGCCGGTCGTTACGTGCGGAGACCAGCGCCTGCGGCTCCTCTTCCTGCGGTTCCTCTTCCTCCGCCTCCTGCACCTCCTCTTCCTGCAGTGCTTCCGGCTTCGCGGCAGGCGCCAGCCCGGCTTCCGCCGTTTCGACTGCGCCGCCGGAGAGCTGCTCCAGCCGCTGTATCAGATCGTCGCTTCTGCGCACCCGCGGACCATTGCCGATATCCTCGATCTGTTCGGCCAGCCGATCGGAAACCAGCTGCGACAGTTCCATAACATCTGCCAAATGATCGCTGTCCTGCGGATCGATCTCCGAGAGGAGCGTTTCAAAGGCGTGGCTCAGGTCTCCCATCGCCATCACACCGGAGAGACGCGCACCACCCTTCAGCGTGTGGAGCGTGCGCTGCAGCTCGCTGAGCGGCGCTAGATTCTCGGGATCCCCACGCCACTCCTGTAGCGACTGCTCCACCGACTCCAACAGTTCGCGCGCTTCTTCCATGAATATCTCGATAAGATCCTCATCGCCCGGAATCTCGTCGTAATCAATGCCAGCAATGGAGACGGCCGGTGCTTTAACTTCCCGCTGGGTCGGCAGCCTGACGACATCCACCTCGCTGACCGATTCCTCGACTGGAGCGGTAAGCTGCAATTCATCTTCCTGAGCTTCCAGCTGCTCCGCTTGCGGCACCGTCTCGACTGCTGCGGCGGCCATCTGCGCTTGCGCCTGCTCATCTATCCGGTCCAGCAGCGACTCCCAATCGGGCAGCACGCCATCCGGACGATTGATCGCGTTCAGGATTGCGGAGAAACATGCGGAGCACTCTTCGATAAGCGACAGCACCGATTCGTCCGCCAGCCTGTTGTCGGACGCAATCAACTCCTTGATAAAGGACTCGAGCGCAGCACTTACCTCCGCAATTGACTCAACGTCTGCCATCTCGGCACTTCCGTGCAGGGTGTGCAGCGCGCGTGAAATACCGGCTCCTTTCAGATCACATTTATCCGGATCCTGCCGGCAGTCATTGATGAATCCGTTCAACTCCTCAATATGACCACGCGTTTCAGGTAGATAGATATCGGCCAGCTCTTCGTCCATGGCCAATCCGCCCAGATCATCCGGCGCCTGCTCCGGCCACTCGGTTTCCAGCCCGGCCGAAGCGAAAGCGTCGGCCGGCGACTCAATCTGCTCTGCATCGGGCAACCCGGCTGTTTCTTGGGGGAAAGCGGGCACCGTTTCCGGTCGCGGCATCCCACCACCGGCCAGGTCAAAGGCTCGCGCCATCAACGACTCGACGCCGTCGCCAACGGAGGAACCGGAGCGCTGATTCTCGATCAGCCGCGGCAGCACCTCTTTGGCCTCCTGCAACAGTGCAACCAGATCGGCAGACACCTCGACGGTTTTTTCGATAACGCGGTTCAACAGGTTTTCGATCGACCACGCGAATTCACCGATGAGCGCCGCTCCCACCAACCGACCGCTCCCTTTCAACGTATGGAAGGATCGACGCGTGGTTGTCAGCGCCTCACTGTCCTGTGTGTCGCTGCACCAACGCGGAAGATAGGTCTGGATATTATCGAGCTCTTCCGTTGCCTCCTCCAGAAAGATCTCCAGGATTTCCGGGTCTATTTCATCCACGGCTGCCGCTCCGGCAGCCATTTCGACGGGTCCCTCTCCGGCTTCCGCTGCCTCCAATACCAACACCGGTTCCACCTGGAATGACGCAGCTTCATCCGCTGCTGCCGATGCCGTGGCCGGTTCAGAATCCTCTGCAGCGCCCGCCACATCTGCCGCCGATTCAGGTGCATCGAGTACACCCAATTCAATAAGTGCCTTTTCCGCAATCTGCAGAATTTCCGGCTGCACCCCACGCCCTTCTGTCACGCCTTCCATGAAATACTCAACCGAAGTCATGGCGTCGGCGAAACGATTCAGGTCTTCTGCGGGCGGCAACTCGCCGCCGACGAGCAGCGTCTTTTCCACAAATCGCGACAGGGCATGTAGCAGGTTGGAGGCCTGCGTCTGATTCATAATGGTGAAGGCGCCGGCGACCGTTCTGAACCGTGCCGGCACCTCTTCGAGCAGTTCGGGTGTCTGGGGACCGTTGATATAATTAATGATGGCATCTCTATTCTTTGCCATGTCCACTTCAGCTTCGTGCATTACCGAGTCGGTCAGTTTCTCAAACTCCCCCTCCGGAAGCAGACGCGCATCATCAGCCCCGCCTGTTCCGGCACGGCTTGATTTCTGCTTGAGAGAAGCGAGATTGTCGAGCGAAGTCTCAATGAAGAGAATGTCCCCGGCCATCGACATAAGCATCTGCTCATCGACCCGCGACTCCGGATCAGCCAGAGATTTCAACCAGTCTGCCTGACGCTTGAGACGCTCTCTGAGCGCCCCCTGTCCGATCATACCCAGCGTGTCAGCCACCTTACGCGTTGGCACTTCAAGCTCACGCAGGCGGGCAACGTCGTTTTCGGCGCTGCGGATAAATAGATCCAGTCCATCCTTGATCGCGGTGAGATCCGCACCGATGGCGATACGCAGCGAACCTAACAGGTCCTGGTCAAAAGCCTGCAGCGACTCCCGCTCCAGATTGATCTCCTCCTTGCTGAAAAAGCCCTGCTTGAGGCCAAACTCCTGGCGAATCTCATTGAGCAGCGGAATTTCGGAGCTGGAACTCGCGACGTAATAGAGAAAATTTTTCAGCAATTCGTTGGTCGGTGCTTCTGCCGCGATCTCTTCACCGACGTCGATAATGCGTTTGAGCTCCCTATCGAGCTTGCCAAACAGCTCTTTAAAGGCAAAGCCGGGCTTGCTCCCCCCCTCCTCGCGCAAACCTTCGGTAACCGCCCATCCCGCTTTAAACAGACGACTGACCTTATCCGTTCCGGCATGCTGCGACAGCTCGGAAAGCACCGATCCGATGGTTTTCAGCCCATCGTCGACATCCATCTCGCGGTACCACTTGATCAGGCCCTGGTGATATTTCAACCGCAGCCGGCGGGCCAGCTCCTGCAGCTCCGGATTGGCACTGCCGACAATCTTGTCGGATCCCAGAATCTGCTCAAGCTCCGGGGCAAACAGCGCTACCTCGGAAAGCAGAGATGCATCACGCGCGGCGCGCAGCTCGTTAAGCATCGGCAACACCAGCAGCGGAATGTCGCGCGCACCTCGTTCGAGCTTCTCCAGATAGGAGGGAAGGTGGACCAGACCGAGCATCAGCGTCTCGGTGGCGGCTTCCTGTTGATTGACCTGATCTTCGCGGATGGCGATGGCAAGCATCTCCATCTCCTCGGCCAGCATGGCCGCGCCGTAAAGTTGCATCAGCTGCAGCGTACCGCGCACCTGATGCAGCTTCTCGATACAGTCGCCGATCAGCTCCTTACCACCAATGCCCTCGGCATAGTCCTCTAAAGCGCGGCTGGACTGGCTGAGCAGCGAGTCGAGCTCAGTTCTTATCCATTTTAGCTTGCTATGGTCGTGGGCATCCCTCATTGCGGGTTCTCAACTCCTTAACAGTGACAACAGGCTGAATGCTTTTGCACCTGATTAAAGCACCGCATTCCGCATCATTTTGGCAGGCGGAAACCGGATACCGAATGTTGCAGCTCCTCTGCAAGATCCGCCAGAACGCCGATCGAGGCGGCTGTCTGGCTGGTACTGTCCGAGGTTTGTGTGGTTATCTCTCTGATAACACCCATCGTCTGATCGATTCGCCCGGCTGAGTTGGACTGTTTCTGAGCCGATGCCGCAACAGTGCTGATGCGTTCCGAGATATGCTGGGATACGTTCTCAATCTCCTTCAGCGCTTCACCGGCATCTTCCGACAACTTGGCGCCGTAGACGACATCGCGCGTGGTGTTCTCCATCGAGCTTACCGCTTCGTTGGTGTCCGCACGGATCGTCTTTACCAGTGCCTCGATCTGTTTGGTGGCGTTACTTGAGCGCTCCGCAAGGCGTTGCACTTCATCCGCGACCACCGCAAAACCACGTCCCGCCTCACCCGCCATCGCGGCCTGCATTGCCGCATTCAGCGCAAGAATATTGGTCTGATCGGCGATATCGTCGATCAGCTCGACGATATCGCCAATCTCCTGCGAACTCTCGCCCAACCGCTTGATGCGCTTCGAGGTCTCCTGAATCTGTTCGCGAATGGTATCCATGCCCTGAATAGCATGGCGCACGGTACTGGCGCCTTTTGCTGCAATCTCAACCGAACGCTGCGCGATTTCGGAAGACTCGGTGGCATCTGCCGCCATCTGATCCATCGCCAGTGTCATCTCTTTTATCGAATATGTGGTGGAGACCAGTTGTTCCGCCTGGTGATCACTGGCTTCCGCCAGATGCATCGCCGTGGCACGGCTCTCCTGGGCTGAATTGGAGACTTTGATCGCGGTCTGGTTGATGGTCGTCACCAGCGAGCGCAGCGCCTCGATCGCGTAGTTAATGGAGTCTGCAATCGCGCCTGTGACATCTTCTGTAACCGTCGCGGTCACGGTCAGGTCACCGTCCGCCAGGTCGCCCATCTCATCAAGCAGCCGCAGAATCGCCTGCTGGTTGCGTTCATTCTGTTGCTTGCTCTCCGCCTCCCGGCGCTTCGAGTTGTTGATCTGAAGCACCATAATCGAGAGCAGAAGCAGCGCACTGACGATGCTGACCGCGGCAACCATAAGCGGTCCCGCCTTCAATCCGGCGATGCTGAATCTACCGGGACCGTCACCCAGGGCGACAATCAGCTCGGAGGCAGCTACATTGACACGCTCCGAGTTTTCGCTGACCTGCTTAATCGCTTTCAATGCTGGCTGCAATAGCGGGACAGATTCGTTAATCTGCGATATATCATCGCGGACCACACGAAACAGATCGTTCAGTTCAGCCAGTTTCTGCACGACACCGGCATTTTGTGTCAGTTCTGCACCGGACTCTGCACTGCCGCCCTGCATCCTTTCCAACAGTTGCTGAAAACGCGCCATATCTTCGCTGAACCGGTTGATGGCCGCTTCCGTGGCCGAGCCACCCAGCAATACTGCGGCGACGTTTTTATCGATGCGCTCAGCGAGCATCAGCTGTTCCGCTGCAAGCGCCACCAGCACGGCATTCGCATCACTTTCGATCAACCTGGCAACCAATTCGTCGGAGCGTTCTTCCAGGCGCGGGATCTGCCCGGAAATCCTGCCAACCAGTTCGCTCACCGAAACCACCGACTGTTGGCTGGAAAGAATATCATCAGCATTCTGCCTAAGCAGTTTCCAGGCGTTGTCCAGCACCTCCAGTTGGGCTTTGACTTCCGCCGGCAGCGGGGGCAAATCCAGTGCTGGCACACCGACTTTCAATTCGTTGACCAGTCGTTCGAATTGGTCCCGCGACGCGCCCAACTCAACGAAACCCGCTTGCTTACCCGCTGTTGCCGCCAATGCACTTTTTTCGATTTTCTGAGACACCACCCGCTGTTCTGCCGCCTTTAACAGGTACTGATCTTCGTAGTTCGACTGTTTGGCAACATGCACGATCAGCGCTACCAGCAGCCCAATTGTGAACAGTAGAGCCAAGGACAAAATTACAATAGGCGTTTTGGAGGCGGTTTTGCTGCCAGCTCCTTGTGCAGACTGTCTATTCATTTCAGATATTCTCCCCAGAGGGCTTTGTATCGTTTTGAATCATTCGTTTGAAATTTCAGGCGTCAGGTGGTTGCAAAGTCAGGCTCAGACTGAGGCCATCTGGAACTCGGCGTCTTCAGCCAGTAACCTGACATTGAAAACCGGCCAGGTCTCCTTGGCCACCGTAAAAGCCTCCCTGCAATATTTTGCCAAAGATCCGGCAATCACATGATCGGTAATCCGTTGATCCGGTTTGAAATGCAGAATCCCCTGAACGCCCCCAACCAGTAAGCCGGCGCGCGCGCCTTCATGCTCGATGACCAGCACCCGACTGCGCTTGCCGATGGCAACAGGCTTACCCCCCAGAAACACCTGCAGGTCGGTTATCGGCAGCAGGTTACCGCGGATATTGGCGATACCCAGCATCCAGCTGCGCGTCCCGGGTACGTGTGTGATCGATGATGGCAGGTTGAGTATCTCCCTGATATCGCCCAGTTGTGCAACCACCGGTGTGGACATCAGATTGAAGGCAATTCCGTCCCAGAGCGTGTTGGCCTCATCCTGCTGCGGCAGTTTGTCCTGCCTGATACCGCTGCGCAGCTCCATATCCCTAAGCTGCGAAATCAGTTCCCGGGATGAAATCAATGTTTGCTCAGACATTTAACACCACACTGATCTTGTCCAGGAGTTCGTCGGGCGATACCGGCTTAACCACATAATCTCTGGCGCCCTGGCGCATCCCCCAGGCCCGATCGGTCTCCTGCCCCTTGGTTGAGACCATGATGATCGGGATATCGGCGGTTTCCGGCGATTGACTCAGCTGTCTGGTAGCCTGAAAACCGTTGAGCCCGGGCATTACGACATCCATCAGAATGAGGTTGGGGTTAGCCGCTTTCGCGGTACTCACTCCGCGCTCTCCGTTATCCGCGGTAATGACCCGGTAACCGCCGCGCTCAAGAATACCCTTCAGGATATGCGTTTCGGTCGGCGAATCGTCTACG
Organism: Chromatiaceae bacterium; assembly: GCA_024235255.1. Classification (GTDB taxonomy): domain Bacteria; phylum Pseudomonadota; class Gammaproteobacteria; order Chromatiales; family Chromatiaceae; genus HKST-UBA178. The sequence goes on along the minus strand of JACKMT010000003.1, from coordinate 436,659 downwards.
ATTAGTATGGTTACCGGCGTTCCGTCTGTCTGCAGCACGGGGTCGTGCAGCTGCAAATCCGGCTTGTTTCGTTTAAAAAATCTTCTCATTTACTGACCGTTCAACTATTTTTTCTGAACATGCATGGCCGTTTCTACCGATCAAGCCACCTTCAAAGCATGTTTTCTAATTGCCCCTAATAGCTCATCTTTGGTGAACGGTTTGGTCAGATATTGCTCGGATCCCACGATCCGTCCCCTTGCCCGGTCAAACAGACCGTCTTTTGATGAGAGCATGATCACCGGCGTATGCTTGAACTCTTCACTGTTTTTTATCAATGCGCAGGTTTGGTAGCCATCGAGCCTCGGCATCATGATATCGACGAAAATCACATCCGGACGGCCGTCGGCGATAAGTGCCAAAGCTTCAAAGCCGTCGGTTGCCGTCATAACGTTGCATCCGGCCTTTTTTAACAACAGCTCTGCGGTTCGCCGGATGGTCTTGCTATCGTCGATCACCATGACTTTCAGGTCGGCGACATCTCTATCGAGATCATTGTCCACTCTCTAGTTTCCTCTATTCATTTACGACGCTCCGTATCGCCAGCACCACCACTGGAAGGGAGAAATTTGTCTGTGCGACTATTCCGGGATAACTGTGACTGGTGCGCGATCCGAACCCGGATTTGCGGGTAAAATTATCGGCTCGGGCACAGTTTTCTTTAAGGACGATAGCAAGCACGGGAATAGACCGCAATAAGGAAGATCTTTCCCAGCCACGCCGACAAAATCGGCGTCCTCAGGTATTATAGTGGTATGAAGATTTCCCTTGGCGTTGTGATGGACCCAATAGCGTCCATAAACATTAAAAAAGACAGCACTTTTGCGATGTTGCTTGAATCGCAGAGACGCGGCTGGGATATCTGGTACATGCAGCAGAAAGATCTGTTCCTGTCCGAAAACCGGACATCCGCCAGCATGCAAAAACTCACTGTGGCGGATAATCCGGACGGCTGGTTCAGCCTTGCCGAAACGCGGACAGCGCCGCTGGATGCGCTGGATGTGATCCTGATGCGCAAGGATCCGCCGTTCGACATGGAGTATATATACACAACCTATCTGCTTGAAAATGCAGAAAAACTTGGCTGCCTTGTGGTAAACAGTCCAGCCAGTCTGAGAGACTGCAACGAGAAGCTGTTCACCAGTTGGTTTCCGCAGTGCTGTCCCGAGACGCTGGTCAGCCGCAATCATGAACAGGTTCTCAGTTTTGTAAATAAGTACCGAGAGGCAATCGTCAAACCGCTCGGAGGAATGGGTGGCGCCTCCATTTTTCGCGCACACGCCGACGATCCCAATCTCAATGTCATTATCGAGACGCTCACCGAAAACGGCAGAAAATTCACCATGGCGCAGCGTTTTATTCCAGAGATCCGCGACGGCGACAAGCGCATACTGATGGTGGACGGAGAGGCGGTACCATACGCCTTGGCACGCATCCCCAAACCCGGTGAAAACCGGGGCAATCTTGCGGTGGGCGGAAAAGGGGTGGGTATACCTCTGTCGGAGCGGGACCACTGGATCGCCGCGCAGGTTGCGCCGGTGCTCAGACAAAAATCGATCCTGTTTGCCGGTCTCGACGTTATCGGCGACTATCTCACCGAGATCAATGTCACCAGCCCAACCTGCATCAGAGAGCTAGATGCGCAGTTCAACCTGAATATCAGCGCCCAACTACTCGACAGCATCCTGGAAAAACTGCAGCGATGAGCGCACCAGCAGCATGGCCGCGCCGGCGACCCGGCCAAGCGCGCGGAACTTGGCGATGCAGGCACGGCGCCGGAGGAGGATACGAGCCGAAAATACCGCTTGACGCAATGGCTGGGTTGAGCCGGTGAACATGACGCCAGATTCACTCATGAACAAGCGTAGTGAAGTATCCGCCACGGATCGTTTTGGCTTGACCCTGTTCGCAGCCCTGGTGCTGCATGCGATGGTCATTCTTGGCGTCGGCTTCGAGTTCAAAAAACCGGTAAAACAGCCGTCATCGGAACGCACATTGGAGATCATGGTTGTCCGCAATCCGGCCGCGACGGAAAAACCCGAACAGGCGGATTTTCTGGCTCAGGCCAATCAGCAGGGCGGTGGCGAGGAGAAGGAGATAGTAAAACCCAGCACCCAGATAAATCCTCCCGCACCAAAACGGGCGGAGCAGGTAGCTCCCCGAATACAGCCCTCTCCGGCGTCTGAATCACCAGCCGCACCCATACCCCGTGAAGTGCTGAGCCGCCCAACACCGGCAGAAAAGAGGGTGGTAATTGCCGAGCGAAAAAAACCGATCGAAGTTACCCAGAAAAGGGTGACGGCCGCACAGTTATTGGCCAGTACCAGCCGTGAAATCGACCGGCTGACCGCCGAGCTTGACCGTAAGAATTTGGCGCGCGCAAAATGGCAACGACATAAAAAACTGACCGCCAGCACGCGTGAGTACAAGTACGCCAGTTATCTGGATGCGTGGGTCAAAAAAGTCGAAAGAATCGGCAATCTCAACTATCCCGATGAGGCCAGGAGAAATAGATTGTTCGGTAACCTGATCCTGCATGTGGCAGTGCTTCCGGACGGGTCCGTAAAGGAGATCAACGTCAAAAAATCTTCCGGCCACAAACTGCTGGACGATGCGGCGGTCAGAATCGTTCGCCTGTCGGCACCGTTTGCGCCGTTTCCTGCGAATATCAGAGAGGAGACTGACGTTATCGACATCATTCGCACTTGGCAGTTTCGCAACAATAATCAACTATCATCGAATTAAGGCGCTGTTGTCGATACAATAACAGCATGAACAGCGGCTCAAATCTTACCAGTCACTTTCTTATTGCCATGCCCGGACTGAAGGACGGCAACTTCTCCCGTACCGTTACCTATATCTGCGAGCACAATGATGAAGGGGCCATGGGTATTGTGCTCAACCGCCCCTCCGACCTCCAGTTATGCGATCTGCTCGAACAGCTGGAGATCAGCGAACGCTTTCCGGAAAAGTGCCGACAGCCAATCTATATTGGCGGTCCGGTTCAAATCGACCGGGGATTTGTGCTGCACAGCCAGGAGAAAGCGTGGGAAACCACCATTGCTATCACCGAGCAGATCGGCATCACCACGTCACGCGATATTCTGCAATCTATCGCTACCGGCGAAGGACCGTTAAAGTGCCTGATCGCTTTAGGTTATGCAGGCTGGTCGGCGGGCCAGCTTGAAGCAGAGTTGAAAGCCAACGCCTGGCTGAATGGACCGGCAGATCTCTATTCTCTGTTTGACCTGCCGGCGGAGCGGCGCTGGGATGCCGCTGCCAGATTGCTGGGAGTGGATCTTAACCTATTGTCCGGAGAGGCGGGACATGCGTGACGGCAGCTATCGCTCCCGCTGCAGACGGCGCATGATCTCGCGAAAAAATGCGCCGGTAATGCCCCCAGCAGCTGCAGCTGCAAAGTAGCCAAGTGACGACTTTTCTCGGATTCGACTTCGGCACTGCCAAAATCGGGGTTGCGGTAGGTCAGTCAATAACCGGAACAGCAACACCGCTGGTTACGCTACGCACAGTGCAGCAGCATCCCGACTGGCGGCGGATCGGCGAGCTGATCGCAACCTGGCAGCCGGCTGAACTGGTGGTGGGGCTGCCGTGCGATATTGACGGCCGTGAGACCGATATCGCCGCACCGGCAAAACGTTTTGCCCGCCAGCTCGAGGGCCGCTACCGCCTGCAGGTACATATGGTCGATGAACGGCTAACCTCAATGGAGGCGCGCCGGCACTTGCGGCGGCGACCCAGAAATATCGAAGAGCTGGATGCAATTGCAGCCGGCCTGATCCTGGAGACCTGGTTCAGCATAGCGGTATCACAACCAAGTGAGTAAGAGCATAACTTATCTGGCAGCGGATAGCGGCCTAAACCTTATCCGCACGATGCCACAAGCACTTGATGTCTGGTCTGGATTTTTCCGGGACAAGGTGCCTGGGAGCGGGCACTGAAAATCCTCTCCCGACCACGGCGTTCCGTAGTCCGGTGACCTATACCCTGTTGGGCATAGCGGATTTTTCAATAACTGACGAAGCTGGCGAAATAACGTGGAGAACAAACCTCATCGCGACACAATCTTTTCGGAGCAGGCACAAATCCTCTCCCACCAGGCATGCGCCGGCGAACAGTACATTCTCCGCGTAGCGGCGCCGAAATGTGCCGCAAACGCCCTTCCCGGTAGCTTCGCCCATATCAAGGTTGCGCCGGCGCTACTACTGCGCAGACCCATCTCCATCATGCGCACCTCAGCGACGGAGGGGTGGGTGGAGTTTCTCTACAAAGCAGTCGGAGAGGGCACCCGATTGCTGGCAACACGGCAACCCGGCGAGATGCTGGACATGCTCGGTCCGATCGGGACAGCGTTCAAATTCGAAAGCGGGCGCTCAAGGCCGCTGCTTATCGGGGGCGGTGTCGGCATGCCGCCGATGATATTCGCCGCTCAGCAATTGCGCGGCAATGACCTTTTCAAGCCGCTCGCCATCCTTGGCTCTGAGGTCCCTTTTCCGTTCCGCCCCCGCCCGTCCCGTATCCTGATACCTGCGATGCCGGACGGGGTCATTGCTTGCATGCCGCTGCTCGATGACTGGGGGATACCCTGCCGGTTAGCCAGTCAACAGGGTTATGCGGGTTGTTATCAGGGTTTCGTTACCGACCTGGCAAGGGATTGGCTAAACACCCTCGATCGGGAGCAGCTCAACCAGGTGGAAATATTTGCCTGTGGACCACATCCAATGCTGGCAGCGGTAGCCATGCTGGCAGCGGAACTTGACCTGCCTTGCCAGGTTTCGCTGGAAGAGTATATGGCTTGCGGCGTCGGCGGCTGCGCCGGTTGCGTGGTACCGGTAAAAACCGGTGCAACAAGCCAGGCCATGAAGCGGGTATGTGTGGACGGACCGGTCTTCGACGCGCGTCAGGTGTTTTTCTAAGTACTCAGACCGGCTGGCGAGCAGCAGCTAATAATCCACATCATCCACCAGCGACACCGAGCCCATGCTGGAGTTGAAACTGCTCTCTTCGCCCTCGCCTAACTTGATCATCAGACGCACTTCATTGGCAGAATCGGCATGCAGAATGGCGTCGTCGTGACTGATCTCCCCCTCCTGATAGAGTTTGTACAGCGCCTGGTCGAAAGTCATCATGCCCTGCTCCGTCGAGCGTTTCATCAGATCCTTAAGCTTGTGCACCTCGCCTTTTCTTATCAGATCGGCGGCCAACGGGCTGTTGATCAGGATTTCGACCACCGGCCGCCGGCTTCTGCCATCGAGTCTGCGCACCAGTTGTTGCGCCACAATCGCTTTCAGATTCAGCGACAGATCCATAAACAGCTGACTGCGGCGGTCCTCAGGAAAAAAATTGATAATGCGGTCCAGCGCCTGATTGGCGTTGCTGGCGTGCAGCGTGGAGAGGCAAAGGTGTCCGGTTTCGGCGAATGCAATGGCGTGATTCATCGTCTCCCTGGTGCGTATCTCACCGATCAGAATCACGTCCGGCGCCTGCCGCAGGGTGTTTTTCAATGCGACCTCATAGGATTCTGTATCTATGCCCACCTCACGCTGAGTAACGATGCAGCCGGCATGGTTGTGGGCAAACTCAATCGGGTCCTCGATAGTTATGATGTGGCCACTGCTGTTGCGGTTCCGGTACCCCAGCATCGCCGCAAGCGAAGTCGACTTGCCGGTGCCGGTAGCACCGACGAATATGATCAGACCACGCTTGGTCATGGCGAGGTCTTTGATCAAAGGCGGCAGCAATAGTTTGTCTATGTCGGGTATGGTGCTTTCGATGCGGCGCAACACCATGCCGGCTGCGTTACGCTGAATAAAAGCGCTTACCCGAAACCGCCCGACCCCCTCGGCGCTTATCGCAAAGTTACACTCTTTGGTGCGGACGAACTCTTCACGCTGGTCCGGTGACATCAGACTGATCACCATTTCATGAGCGCCCTGCAGGCCGATCTTCTCTTTCGAAACGGGGACAATTCTGCCGTTGATTTTTATACAGGGCGCCATGCCGACGGTAATGAACAGATCTGATGCACTTTTTTCCGACATCAGTTTCAGCAGTGAATCAAATTCCATGGATCCTCTCTCGCTTCACTTCGCCACACGCTGCCAATAAGAATTAACCGCACCCACCCAACACGCACAGAATTGCCAATCATCCGGTTGCTGTTGACAGCAAAACAAAAAAAACGTCAGGTGGTAAACAGCGACTTGTTAACAGCTTTCGACTGGGCATCTAGCCTGCTGATTTTTCCCCGCCTGACCAGCTCCTGAAGATGCTGATCAAGTGTCTGCATACCGTGCGCCTGACCGGTTTGAATCGCAGAGTACATCTGCGCCACCTTATCCTCCCGAATCAGGTTTCTGATGGCCGGCGTACCCACCATGATCTCCCAGGCCGCGGTGCGTCCACCGCCAATCTTCTTCAACAGGCTTTGCGCAATGACCGAACGCAGCGATTCTGAAAGCATCGAGCGCACCATCCCTTTTTCGCCAGCCGGGAAAACGTCGATGATACGGTCGATGGTCTTGGCCGCGGAGCTTGTGTGCAGCGTGCCAAACACCAGATGCCCGGTTTCGGCCGCAGTCAAGGCCAACCTTATGGTCTCCAGATCACGCAACTCGCCGACCAGAATGATATCCGGGTCCTCACGCAATGCCGAGCGCAATGCTTCAGCAAAACCCAAGGTATCACGGTGCACCTCACGCTGATTGATCAGGCACTTTTTACTAGTGTGGACAAACTCGATCGGATCTTCAATAGTCAGTATGTGGGCGTATTCGCTGTCATTTTTATAGTCCATCATCGCCGCCAGCGTGGTGGACTTGCCGGAGCCGGTGGGCCCGGTCACCAGCACCAGACCGCGCGGTACATTGACGATATCCTTGAAGGAATCGGGACAACCCAGATCTTCCAGCGTCAATATCTTGGAAGGGATGTTACGAAATACTGCGCCTGCTCCCCGCTCCTGGTTGAATGCGTTGACACGAAAGCGGGCCAGTCCGGGAATCTCGAAGGAAAAATCCGTCTCCAGGTACTCCTCGTAATCCTTACGCTGCTTATCGTTCATGATGTCATAGACCAGACCGTGAACGACCTTGTGCTCCAATGCAGGCACGTTGATCCGCCGGATATCTCCATCCACCCGGATCATGGGCGGCAGACCGGCAGAGAGATGCAGATCCGAAGCCTCATGCTTTACACTAAAGGCGAGAAGCTCTGCTATATCCATCTGATTCATCCCCTATTTCTGAATAAAGGCTCCAAATAACTCAGTATTGGCTGGAAATCGCTTCGAAACAGCAATGAACCGGGCTATTTTACCGATTGTCAGCTGCACCGACCGTACACCAGTGCAGGCCTCCATCATAACGGCTGAAGAGACATTTTGCTTTAATTTCCCGTTTATCTGAAACTACCGGTCCAGTTCCAGCTACACCGGATATCAGATTTATAATTATGAGTGCAATAGAAAACCGCCTGACTGAAGTATGCGACCGGATCAGGCGGGCCGAGCTGCAATACCAGCGGACACCAGGATCGGTTCAACTGCTGGCCGTCAGTAAAACCCACTCTGCGGCAACTATTCGTGAAGCGCTGGCTGCGGGCCAATGCCTTTTCGGCGAGAGTTACCTGCAGGAAGCAATGGCGAAAATCGGGCAACTGCGTAATCAACCAATCGAGTGGCATTTCATCGGCAGGATACAAAGCAATAAAACCCGGGAAATCGCCGAAAACTTCCAGTGGGTCCACAGTCTGGACAACCCCAGACATGCCATCAGGCTTAACGACCAACGCCCTGCCGGAGTGCCGCCGTTAAACATCTGCCTGCAGATCAATGTGGATGCAGAGGAGTCAAAGGGCGGATTAGAGCCGGATCAGGCCGGCGAACTGATCGCGCTTTTTTCGCAGCTGCCCCGTCTGCAGCTGCGAGGACTGATGACCCTGCCCGCCCCGGTCCAGGGAGTGGAGCAGCAGCGCATTGCCTTCCGCCGGCTGCGCCTTCTCCGGGAGCGGTTAAAATCGCCGGAAATCCCATTGGAAACCTTGTCGATGGGCATGACGGCCGACTTGGAGGCCGCCATCGCCGAAGGAGCAACAATAGTACGGGTAGGAACCGCAGTATTTGGCCCCAGAAACACAAAAAGGTAGCCCAAAACGTGCTTAAGCTCTCCAGAAACTATAAAGTATCCGATTATCACAACTGACAACCTAGCGATCATGAATCAGAAAAGTGCGGGTAACCTCCCAGACATGAGCGGCCGAACCATCGCTTTCATCGGCGCCGGCAATATGGCCGGCAGCTTGATTGGCGGACTGGTGGCGGACGGCTACAATGCTGCCAGAATTTACGCCAGCGACATCGACGGTGAAAAGCTCGCCTCCCTCTCCGCCCGTTTTGGCACCCGTTCCGCCAGCGATAATTTCGATGCTGTGAAGCGATCCGATGTGGTGGTACTGGCGGTCAAACCACAGGCTATCGAAATGGTGGTCAATGATCTCGCCGAAGCGATCCAACATTACCGACCGCTGGTGATTTCCATCGCAGCCGGCGTCAGGGAGGCACATCTGCGCAAGTGGCTGGGCAGTGGTGTTGCGTTGATCCGCGCCATGCCCAACACCCCGGCTATGCTCCAGGCAGGCGCAACCGTGCTGCATGCAGGAGTGGGGATCACCCAGCAGCAGAAGAGCATCGCGGAAACCATATTGCGTTCGGTGGGACTGACCTGCTGGGTTAAAGATGAGGCGCTGATGGATGCTGTCACCGCCCTCTCCGGCAGTGGACCAGCCTATTTTTTCCTAGTCATGGAAGCGATGGAGCAGGCCGGCACGGAACTTGGCCTGCCAGCCGGCACGGCGCGCCTGTTGACGCTGCAAACCGCGTTGGGCGCAGCGCGTATGGCGATGGAGAGCAGCGAAGGGCCGGCTACGCTGCGAAGCTATGTCACCTCTCCCGGCGGCACCACCGAAAGCGCGTTGAAAACACTTGAAGCCGGGGGTATCCGGAATATATTCAGACAGGCACTGATAGCTGCCAAGGAGCGTTCTGAAGCGCTCTCTGCAATGCTGGGGAACAGCTGATGGGAAGCGACTACCTCTCCAACCCGCTGATTTTTCTGATCCAGCTTCTGTTCGGTCTTTACATCCTGGTGGTAATGCTGCGGTTCCTGCTGCAGTTGACACGCGCCGATTTCTACAACCCGATATCACAGTTTATCGTCAAGGCAACGTCGCCATTGCTGAACCCATTACGACGTGTGATACCCGGCATGGCGGGTATAGACTTGGCAGCAGTTGTGCTGATGTGGCTGCTGCAAACCATCGAACTGGCCCTGATAGTGATGATCTCCGGCATGGGTGGCGGCCTGCTGTCGGCTATGGCTTGGGCTTTGCCTGAGCTGGTCAACCTGGTAATCAACGTTTTTCTCTTTGCAATCCTTATCCAAGTGATTTTGAGCTGGGTCAATCCAGGCGCATACAACCCGGCGCTGGGGCTGATCCACAGCCTGACCGAACCGGTTTTGCGTCCTGCCCGAAGGATGATACCGCCGATATCCGGCCTGGACCTCTCGCCCATGCTGGTAATGGTCGGCCTGACACTGCTCAAAATGCTGCTGTTGCCTCCGCTGCAGATGCTGACCGGCACGCCCTTCCGATGAAACCGAGCCAGCTCTCCTGGTACCGCTGGGAGCATGAAGATCTGCTGTTGTATCTGCAGATACAGCCCCGTGCCAGTCAGGACGAGTTTGTCGCTCCCCACGGCGACCACTACAAAGTCCGTATTACCGCGCCTCCGGTGGAAGGCAAGGCAAACGCGCATCTGCTGCGGTTTCTGGCAAAATCTTTCGGCGTCCACCGCAGCAGTGTCAGCCTGCTAAGCGGAGCAAGCAGCCGCCACAAAGGGGTACGCATTCAGAACCCCCGGAAAATGCCGGTGCCGGCAGTGCAAGCTTGACTGGCCACAAAGCACGAGATTTCTGCCGACCTATGGCACGGACAATGACCGGCTGCTTCGCTTTCTTTGTGGCTTGCAGATTGGTAGGTAAAATGGATGACCGGCAATAAGTACCGATTAAATGGTAAAGTCACACTTTTCAGGGGGAGCAATGAATTCCAAGATAACGATTTTCGTTTCGGCTTGTCTGTTGATGCTGCTGCCACTGTCGGCAATGGCTGAAAACAGTACCAGGCAGTCGGGCTACACGGTTCACCACAACGCCTTCCCGACTGCGATATTGACCCCGGATATAGCCGGCAATTACCAGATTATCCGCAGCAAGTTCCGCGGCATGCTCAATGTCAGTGTCATTAAAGACGAGGCTGGCACTACCGGCACGCCGGTTAGCGCCCAAATTGATGCGCAGTCGACCAACCTGACGGGCCAGATTCGGCATATACCGTTGCGTGAGATTCGTGAAGGGAACGCCATCTACTATATCGGAGACTTTCCCATCGTCGACAACGAGACTTTGACTTTCTCGCTTGACGTACTGCCGGATGGAGCCGAACAGCATATAAAAACCTCGTTACAACAACAGTTTTTTATCGACTAGGCCGGCACGCCAGTTAATCTACACTTCGCGGGCCTGGAGCAAGCCGGCCAAATCCTGATGACTGGCAATTGAGAATGATGACACGCGAGAGGGTTAAAAGTGTGGCACAATTTGTTCCGGCGCAACTGACTGGTTTTGTTCGCCAATGCCCGAGTGACGAACGGTATGAACAGTAGCTCCCAGACAGCGGATTCGGAGAACCTTAAAGCGCTGGGTCTGGCCGTGATCAAAAATGAGGCGGCTGCAGTGCTGAATCTGAGCAGCCGGATAACGGATGACTTCGCCAAGGCTTGCCGCTTTATGCTCGCATGCGAAGGCCGCATTGTGGTAACCGGAATGGGCAAATCGGGCCACATCTGCGGCAAAATCGCGGCCACCCTCGCCAGTACCGGAAGCCCGGCATTTTTTGTCCACCCCGGCGAAGCCAGCCATGGTGACTTGGGCATGATCACAGACAAGGATGTGGTGTTGGCCCTGTCCAATTCCGGCGAGACCCGGGAGATACTCACCATAGTCCCGATAATCAAACGCCTCGGCATTCCGTTGATCGCATTGACCGGCGATTCCACTTCAAATCTTGCGCGCGAAGCGGATATACACATCGATGTGGGTGTACCACAGGAAGCTTGCCCGCTTAATCTGGCGCCCACTTCCAGCACCACCGCTGCCCTGGCGATGGGCGACGCGCTGGCGATCGCGCTGCTTGAGTCGAGAGGATTCACCGAGAAGGACTTTGCACGCTCCCACCCCGGCGGCAGCCTCGGCCGTCGTTTGCTGTTGCATATTTCAGATATCATGCACTCCGGCGCGGAGGTACCTGCAGTGACCGAAGAGGCTCACCTGAAGGAAGCATTGGTGGAGATGACGAAAAAAGGGCTGGGTATGACCGCCATCGTCGATGAAAATTACCGTCTGGCCGGAATCTACACTGACGGAGATCTCAGGCGGACACTTGATCAGGAGGTCGACCTGTCTCACAGCCTGGTGCGCGATTTCATGACCACCGGCTGTAAAACCGCCACCCCCAACCTGCTGGCGGCAGAGGCGCTGCAAATCATGCAACGGAGTAAAATCAATGGCTTATTAATTGTCGACGACGAGCGTCGTCTGATCGGTGCCATCAACATGCACGATCTGCTGCGTGCAGGGGTTGTTTGACATGGCCAAAAGTTGTCAGGGAATACTCGAATGAAGGAAATAATTGAAAGAGCAGCTCGCATAAAGCTGGTGGTTTTCGACGTGGACGGTGTACTTACGGACGGCAGCCTGTTTCTTGGGGATGACGGCCAGGAGTACAAGGCGTTTTACTCCAAGGATGGGCTTGGCATGAAAATGCTGCAGAGATCAGGCGTTAAAATCGGCATTATAACGGCCCGCAGTTCGCGCGTGGTTGCATTGCGTATGGAGAGCCTGGGTATTCAGCACATTTATCAGGGACAGGAAGATAAACTGCCCGCCTTTGAGGACTTGCAGCATAAGCTTGGACTGAAGCGCGAGCAGATCGCCTATGTGGGTGATGACGTAGTCGATCTACCAATCATGCGCCGTGCCGGACTCTCCATCGCGGTACAGGATGCCCACAAACTGGCGATTGAGAACGCCCACTGGACAACGACAGCGCCGGGCGGTCGCGGCGCCGCGCGGGAGGTGTGCGAACTGCTGCTGGAAGCTCAGGGCAGGCTCGCAACCGCACTGGAAAGATATCTTTGATTGTCGGCACGAAAAACCTGCTGATCGGAGGCGTGCTGCTGTTGCTCGTGTTGGGCAGCGGCTGGCTCAACCGTGCAACAGATAGAAAGAGTGACTACCCGCCGGCAGCGCACACTCCCGACTACTTTCTCAATCACTTCACTGCGGTGACCATGAGCGAGAAGGGTAAGCCGGACAAGCAGCTTTCCGCTGACAGGATGGTTCATTTCCCAGATGACGACACTACCGAGCTGATTCAGCCCCGGATGTTGATTTTTGAAGATGAGAGGCCTCCCTGGAAGGTGCGTTCGGAAACAGGCTGGGTATCCGGAGACAAAGCGCTGGTACTGTTGCAGGGGAAAGTGAATATCGATCGACCTGCGGCGACCGGTATTCGTCCGATTCACATCATTACCAGAGATTTGCGGGTGCAACCGAACAACAACTACGCGGAAACCGATGCAGACGCTTACACCAAGAGCCGGAACGACTGGATCGAGTCAACCGGCATGCAGATATGGTTTGCCAGGCCTATTCGCGTAAAATTGCTCGCAAACGTGAGAGGTCGTTATGAAATTGAATAGTTTCCAATCCCACTGCCGGACGCTGCGGCTGGCCTGCTGCCTTGCTCTTATCCTACCAATCCAGGTCAGCGCGCTGGAATCCGACAGTGAACAACCGATTTATGTTGAAGCGGATGGCGCAGATATCAATGACAAGACCGGAGTCAGCGTCTATACCGGCAACGTGGTGGTAACTCAGGGGAGCATAAAACTGAACGCCAGCAAGGTTACAGTCACCCAAAAGGGTGAGAAATCGGACCATATACTGGCGGAAGGGAATCCGGTCGAGTTTGAGCAGAAGACCAGTGATAAAGGGCTGATCAAAGGCCGCGCTAACACGGCAGACTACCATATAGACAGCGAGATCGTTTACATGGTTGGCGATGCCATTATGATCCAGGGCAAAGATACGTTCCGCAGTGACCGAATAACCTACGACCGTGTCAAAGGACAGGTAAAGGCAGGCGCCAGCGCCAAGGGGCAACAGCGGGTTCGGATTGCGGTGCAACCGAAGAAGAAAACGGATAAATGAGCCTGCTCAGTGCCAGAAATCTGGCAAAAAAATATCGCCATCGGGCGGTGGTCGATCATGTATCGCTGGATGTGGCAAGCGGCCAGGTGGTAGGCCTGTTGGGGCCCAACGGTGCCGGCAAGACCACCTGTTTCTACATGATCGCCGGACTGATCCCGAGTGAGGACGGCTCAGTCAGCATTAACGGCAACGAAATCAGCAACCTGCCGATGCATGCCCGGGCCCGACTCGGACTCGGTTACTTGGCACAGGAGCCATCGGTATTTCGTAAGCTCAGCGTGGCCGACAATATACTGGCTATGCTGGAGACACGCGCGGAGTTGCCCCACCATGAGCAGCTTGGAATCTGTGACAGCCTGTTGCTCGATTTCCGGCTAAACCATTTGCGCAGCAATCTCGCAATGTCGCTCTCCGGCGGCGAAAGGCGTCGCCTCGAGATTGCACGCGCATTGGCAATGGAACCGAAATTCATCCTGCTGGACGAGCCTTTTGCGGGTATAGATCCGATTTCGGTTAAAGACATTCAGAACATTATTCACGAACTCTGCTCCAGGGGCATCGGGGTCCTGATAACCGATCACAACGTGCGGGAAACCTTGGGCATCTGCGATAAGGCTTACATTCTCTATGAAGGCAAGGTCATAACCGAGGGTGAACCGGACAAAGTTCTGGCAGACGAACAAGTCCGCTCGGTCTACTTGGGCAGCGAATTTACCATGTAGTTGGCGGATGAAGTAAAATCCTTAGATCCGGCAGTTGCCATTCTGATTATTACCAATTTAATCAACTTGTTATGTGATAAATTCGCGGCCATCAAAGATGCAGCGAAAGTGGCCGAAACAAACTATGCAGCGCTCATTGACTCAGCGCAACTAAACTGCAAAGAAGCATTTGCATCTGGTCTCCGGTTTTCAGCTAGAATTGATGATGTGATGAACTATACAAATAATGTACCAGGATTAAACTGAGCCTTTATGAAGCAGACTATTCAGCTTCGCCTCGGGCAACATTTGACCATGACTCCCCAGTTGCAGCAGGCCATTCGCCTACTGCAACTTTCGACTTTGGATCTGAAACAGGAGATTCAGGAAGCCCTCGAGTCCAACCCTATGCTGGAGACGGAGGAAGAGGGCGCGACAAGGGAAAATCTGAACCAATCCGGGAACGGGAAAGACGAACGCAGCAGCGCCAAGAATGACGGCAATGACAGCAATAACGAAAAAGAGATCAATGCCGAGTCGGGGAGTCTGCCGGATGAGTTGCCGGTAGACAGCGGCTGGGACGATATATACGACAGCGCCCTGCCCCCCGCCTCCGGCACAGCCAGCCGTGAAGGGAGTGATTCCGCTGACTATCTCAACCAGCGACGCAGCGCCCGCACGCTGCACGATTATATGCTTTGGCAACTCAATCTCACTCCATTCTCCGATGTTGACCGCGCTATCGCGCTGGCACTCATCGACGGCATCAACGAAGACGGATATCTGATTCCCAGCCTGGAGGATATTCTGGCCGGCTTGGGCGATGACGAACTTGAACTCGACGAAGTGGAGGCCGTGCTGCATCGCCTGCAACAGTTCGATCCACCCGGTGTTGCGGCCCGGGGCCTGCGCGAATCGTTGCTGATTCAGCTTCGGCAACGCCCGGCGGAAGAGCCCTTTCTGGAGAAGGCAATAACACTCATAGCCGATCATTTCGACTTGTTGGCGCAGCAGGATCACAACCAGCTGAAACGAAAATTAAAGATTTCCGACGAGGATCTGGCAGGGATCACGCACTTGATTCAATCGTTAACGCCGCGACCGGGCACCCTGGTCGCCGATACCGAACCGCAGTACGTGGTACCGGACGTTTTCGTCAATAAAATCGACGGGGTCTGGCATGTCGAGCTCAACAGCGATGCAACACCGAAGCTGCGCGTCAATCCAGAATACGCCAAATTGATACGGCGCGCCGACAACAGCGATGACAACAACTATCTGAAGAATCACATGCAGGAAGCCCGCTGGTTTATCAAAAGCCTGCTCAGCCGCAACGAGACGCTGCTCAGTGTGGCGACAAAAATAGTGGAGTTTCAGCGCGGATTCTTCGAACATGGGGCCGAAGCGATGCGGCCGCTGGTGCTGCGTGACATAGCCGAGGCGCTCGATATGCATGAATCCACCATATCCCGGGTCACCACACAAAAGTATATGCACACGCCGCAAGGCACACTGGAATTCAAGTATTTCTTTTCCAGCCATGTCAGCACGGCTGGAGGGGGAGAGTGCTCCGCCACTGCCATTCGGGCCCTGATCAAAAAGCTGATTGCTGCTGAGGCACCCAAAAAACCCCTCAGTGACAACAAAATAGCCAGTATTCTTGCCGAAGAGGGTATCAACGTGGCAAGGCGGACTGTAGCAAAGTATCGTGAATCGATGGCGATACCACCGTCGAATGAGCGAAAACGCCTGGTATAAGGGCTAACCTTTCTCAAGGAGCAGACTATGCAACTAAGCGTTACAGGTCACCATATAGACATCACAGAAGCCATGAGCAACTATGTGAATTCCAAATTTGAGCGACTTGAGCGTCATTTTGACCATGTGACCAATGTCCACGTGATTATGAGCGTTGAGAAACTGCGGCAGAAAGTGGAAGCTAAGCTGCACGTCAATGGTGCCGACATATTCGCCGACTGCGAGGAGGAGGATATGTACGCCGCCATCGACGGTCTGGTCGACAAACTGGACCGGCAGCTTAAAAAGCACAAAGAGAAACAAACCAATCATCGGAAAGGACCAATTCCCAAGAGTGTGGAATCGACAGACGCCTGAGCGGCATAAAAGTTAACCCAGGCTGGAATATACCCATGTTTCCCGAGAACTTCCTCATCCAAGACCGAATCAGCCCTAGCAGCGGTGCGGGTAGCAAAAAACGTGTGCTAGAAGAGATTGGCGCACTGCTGGCGTCCGCTGCACCGGGACTGACCGCAGATCAGGTTTTCGATAAACTGCTGGAGAGAGAACGCCTGGGCAGTACCGGCCTGGGGCAGGGCATTGCCCTGCCCCATGCCCGCATTGAGGGCGTGGAAAACGCATGCGGCGCTTTGATTCGACTGGAGTCGGGTGTTGATTTTGATGCCATAGACAACCACAAGGTGGATATTGTTTTCGGCCTGATGGTACCCCAGCAGGCAACCGAAGAGCACCTGCAACTTCTGGCTCAGTTAGCCACCTTATTCAGCAACGAAAAGTTTTGTTCGCGCTTGCGCGAATCCGAGGACAGCAAGAGCATGCTCGATCTCATCCAACAGTTTGAAGGGTTGGCAAAAAGCGCGTGACGTTTCCGGTCACTGCACGCGACCTTTACAACGCCCTTAAAAATAAACTGGGGCTCGAATGGATAGCAGGCCATATTGGTTCAGAACGAAATCTTAAAGGCGATTTTCCCGGCGCCGCAAGTCAGGGATTAGCCGGTCCTCTCAATTATATCCATCCCAATCGCATTCAGATCATTGGCCGGGCAGAGCTGATCTATTTCAGCGGCTTGGACAGGAATCTGTTCCTTGATGTTCTGGATAAGCTGTTTTTTGCCCAGCCCGCGGCGGTGCTGCTTGCTGACGGTATAGCGGTCGACGGGCAGTTTATCAGCAGTGCCGAAAAGAGCAGTACTCCGCTCTGGCGCTCTTCGGTCCCGGACAAGCTGTTGATAGATGAACTGCAGTACTTCCTGACCCATGTCCTGGCGGAGCGCACCACACAGCATGGCGTATTCATGGAGGTGCTCGGAACCGGTGTGTTGTTGACCGGTGATGCAGCCACCGGAAAGAGCGAACTGGCGCTCGAACTGATCGCACGCGGCCACCGCCTGATCGCGGACGATACCCCGGTATTTTCCCGCATCGCGCCGGATATCATCAGCGGCAGTTGTCCGGCCTTGCTGCAGGATTTTCTCGAAGTGCGGGGATTGGGCATTATCAATATCCGCACCATGTTTGGCGACAGCGCCATCAAACAGGAGAAATATTTGCGTCTTATTATTCGTCTGCAACCGATGAACGATGCCGAACTGAAAAAGGTGGACCGATTGCGCGGAAGCTATTCCTATACCAATGTACTGGGAATTCCCATCTCCGAGGTTGCCCTGCCGGTTGCGCCAGGCCGGGAAATGTCGATTCTGGTGGAAGTCGCAGTTCGTCAGTTTATATTATTGAAAAAGGGCTACGATGCCACGGAGGAGTTTATCATCCGTCAGCAGCAGGCTATCGATAAACAACAGGAACTGAAATAAATGAGTCTGGTGTTGGTGACTGGGTTGTCCGGATCCGGTAAAAGTATCGCGCTCAACACTTTGGAAGATATCGGATATTACTGCATCGATAACCTCCCCTTGTTCCTGTTGTCCAGGTTTACCAAGGAGATAGCGGCAAAAAAAGACCCCCTGTTCAAAATGGTCGCGGTGGGTATAGATGCCCGCAGCCGCTCCTCCGAACTTGAAGGCATGGCGCCTCTGCTGAAAACGTTGAAGCGGAAAGGGGTAGATCGACAGCTGATTTTCCTTGAGGCGGAAGACGAAGTATTGATAAATCGATACAGCGAGTCCCGCCGCCGGCACCCCCTTTCAGGTAAAGGCCGTTCGCTGACGGAGGCGATACAAATTGAAAGGGAGATACTGTCGCCCTTCCTGAATGCGGCCGATCTGTGCATAGACACCTCCCGCACCAACGTGCATCAGTTACGCGACATAGTCCGCTCCCACTTTGTTGAAAAAAGCGTACCGGCGCTCTCACTGCTATTCGAGTCTTTTGGCTTTAAGCATGGCGTTCCCAGAGATGCCGACTTCGTTTACGATGCACGCTGTTTGCCGAATCCACACTGGCAGACAGGCTTGCGTCGCTTGAACGGCAAGGATGCAGAAGTGGTTGCGTTTCTGGAACGGGATGCAAACGTAGTGAACTTCAAACAAGATATCATTCGGTTTTTGGATAAGTGGATTCCCTGTTTCCAGGCGGACGGGCGCAGTTACCTTACCGTTGCCATTGGGTGTACAGGTGGACAGCACCGCTCCGTCTACCTGATAGAACAACTCTCTAATCACTTTAAAACCTCTAAACTACCGGTAATCACCCGGCATCGGGAGTTGACATGATCAACCGAGAAATTAAGATCATAAACAAGCTTGGCCTACACGCCAGAGCGGCGGCGAAATTCGTTACATTGGCATCCCAATACAGCAGTGACGTAAAACTGGTGCTCAAAGGGCAAAGCATAAACGGAAAGAGCATTATGGGCGTCATGATGCTCGCTGCAAGCCAAGGCACGGAATTAACCTTGATCACCGACGGAGAAGATGAAGCTAATGCCATGGACGCACTCGATGAGTTAATCAGAAACCGATTTGGGGAAGAAGAGTGACATTCTCCTGCTCGGGTATAGGTGTTACCCCGGGCATCGCCATCGGAGAGGCTCACCTGTTACAGCGGGGCTTTATCGAGGTCTCGCCGAGGTTCGTTCCGCTCAATCAGATAACCAACGAAATTGACCGTTATCGGCAAGCTGTGGCAAACGCCCGCCGCTCATTGAACACGGTAGAAAAAAAGATTCCAAAATCCACCTGGTCAGAGATCGCTTCGTTTGTGGATACCCATCTTTTGATGCTTGCCGATGCCGCGCTCTCCGAAGTTCCCATCGATTTCATCCGCAATCAGAGCTGCGCAGCGGAATGGGCCCTACAACTGCAACGGGACGCGTTGATCAAAGTGTTCGACGCGATGGATGACCCTTACCTGCGCTCACGCAAAGATGATGTGGATCACGTCATAAGCCAGATTCAGAAGTTCCTGATTCAGAAAAAAAAGGACGAATATACTCCGGATCTGCAGGGACGCATCATCATCGCACAGGACCTGGCGC
Organism: Chromatiaceae bacterium; assembly: GCA_024235255.1. Classification (GTDB taxonomy): domain Bacteria; phylum Pseudomonadota; class Gammaproteobacteria; order Chromatiales; family Chromatiaceae; genus HKST-UBA178. The sequence goes on along the minus strand of JACKMT010000003.1, from coordinate 417,377 downwards.
CTGCAGATACCATTCTACTCAAACATCAGGGCGTCGCTGGTTTTATTACAGAGGGTGGCGGTCCCATGTCCCATACCGCCATTCTCGCGCGCGGCCTGGGAATCCCGGCCTTGGTAGGCGTCCATCATGCGACAAAGATCCTGCGCCATGGTGAACGCCTGATCGTTGATGGCAAACAGGGCACACTGCTCGCAACCAACGACAAATCCATTCTGGAACACTACCGCAGACTGATCCGGAAAACCGAGAAGCACGCCGCTTCACTGCTGACCCTGGTCGATGAACCTACGGTCACGCTCGACGGTGAAACAGCGCGCTTGATGGCAAATATAGAGCTGCCCGAGGATATCGAGGCGACCCGCTCCCTGGCGGCCGACGGCGTCGGTCTCTACCGCACCGAATATCTCTATATGAACCGCTCCAACACGCCTGACGAAGAGGAGCAGTATGCTGCCTACAGGCAAGCCGTGGAAGGTCTCGACGGACTCCCCCTCACCATTAGAACGCTGGATCTTGGCGCCGACAAACAGCTCGACAGCTGCACGCAGGAGTCGACCACCTGCAATCCGGCGTTGGGTCTGCGCGCCATTCGGCTCTGTCTGAAGGAGCCCAAGCTATTCCGACCGCACCTGCGCGCTATCCTGCGTGCGTCCGCGCTCGGTCCGGTCAAAATCATGATCCCAATGCTCTCCAATCTGCAGGAAGTGCACCAGCTCAAGGCGCTGCTGCAGGAGACCAAAGAGTCACTGAGCAGGGATGGGTTGGAATATGCGGCCGATATCCATGTTGGCGGCATGATCGAAGTGCCGGCTGCCGCACTCGCAGCGGACGCTTTCGCCCGCGAGCTGGACTTTCTCTCCATCGGCACCAACGATCTGGTTCAATACACGCTTGCGATCGACCGGATCGACGACGAGGTCAACTATCTGTACGACCCGCTGCACCCATCCGTTTTAAAGTTGATACAGATGGTGATTGACGCGGGCAATCGCCATGGTATACCGGTCTCGATGTGTGGGGAGATGGCCGGCAACCCGCAATACATACCGCTGTTAATGGGAATGGGATTGCGCGAATTCAGCATGCAACCCGGATCCCTGCTCGAAGCAAAAAGGGTTGTCCGTTCACTCGATGCCGCTGCCCTGTCAAAGCAGGTCGGCAGATTGATGAGAAACATCGATAAGCCGAATGCGCTCCAGATTCTGCCGCAAATCTGTAATCTGTACCACTGATCCGGCGCGTAACTACTGCCCGAGTCCCGGCTGCCGCGCGTAAACCATGCCATTGCTTGATTTGCGGGGGATATGCTTGCAAAAAAGAATATCTCCTGTAACTTGCTGAGCCGATGGAACCGCTGATTAGAATGACCGGCATAACCCGTTTCTTCGGGCAATTTTTGGCGCTTCAGGATCTGCACCTGGAGCTGTTGCCCGGCGAAATTGTAGGTCTGCTGGGACCGAACGGAGCGGGCAAAACCACGACGATGCGCATCCTCAGCGGTTGCCTTGGAGCGAGTAGCGGAACTGTCCTGCTGGATGGATTCAGCCTGAGCGAAGAGCCGCTGCGGGCAAAACGGGCCATCGGTTATTTACCGGAAAATCCGCCGCTCTACCCCGAACTGACAGTCGATGAATACCTGTGTTTCTGCGCCCGTCTGAAAGCCGTTGTCAGATCGGAAATAGCGGCCGCTCTGGATCGTGTAAAAACGCTGTGCGGCCTTGAACCGGACGGCGACAGGCTGATTCGGAATCTCTCCAAAGGCTACCAGCAGAGGGTCGGCATCGCACAGGCGATTATTCACAACCCCAGGGTAATCATTTTGGACGAGCCGACCAACGGACTGGACCCCAATCAGATTATCGAGATACGCAATCTGATCCGTACGCTGGGAAAGCATCACGGTGTTATTCTTTCCACGCATATTCTGCCGGAAGTGCAATCGGTGTGCGACCGGGTAGTGATCCTGAACCGCGGCCGCCAGGTATATATGGAACGTCTGGCACAAATGAACGACCAGGAAAGCGGCATGCTGACAATCCGGCTTGAGCGTTCACCCGGAGAGGCGGCAGTGACTGAGCTGGAGGGAGTCATCGGTGTGACGGCTCTGGGAGCGAACCGCTTCAGTCTGCGCTTGACCGGCAGCTGCAGCATTGCAGGGCTGGCAAAACAGATCGTACAGCGGAATTGGGGCCTGCAGGAGCTGGTTCCCGAGAAGCAGAATCTGGAACAGATCTTTTACCGGCTCACCACTGCCGGGGAGCAAAACGGCTGATGTTCGCCATTTACAGCAAGGAGCTGCGGTCGCTGTTCCTCTCGCCATTGGCCTGGAGTCTGATGATTGCCATGCAGTTGGTGCTGGGCTGGTTGTTCCTGGTTCAAGTGGAGCAGTATCTTGAACTGCAGCCAAAGCTGGCCGCCCTGGACAACGCCCCCGGCGTCTCTGTATTGGTAATCGCACCGCTGTTGAATTCAGCCGGCGTGGTGATCATGATGCTGGTGCCGCTGCTGACCATGGGGATCTTCACCCGCGAATCCGGCCGTGGCACGCTGGACTTGCTCTTCTCCTCCCCGGTATCGATAACCGCCATTGTCATGGGTAAATATCTTGCCGTACTGACACTGTTGGCGGCGGTGCTGCTGCTGGTCGCGCTGCTGCCACTCTCCCTGTTGTTGGGCACCAGGCCTGACATCGGCACCCTGGCTGCCGGGCTGCTGGCGATAGCACTCGCCAGCGCCGCCTACGCTGCGGTCGGTATTTGGACCTCCAGCCTGACACAACAGCCGGCAGTCGCTGCGTTATCGAGTTATACGCTGCTGTTGCTGCTCTGGATCATCAATCTGACCGGCGGCGGCGCCAACTCGCCGCTGCAGCAGTTGTCGCTCTCCAGTCACTTCCAACGCATGCTGAGCGGGTTGGTAACCAGCGGTGACATCACCTATTTTCTGCTGCTGATTCTGACCGGTCTGGTACTTTGCGTTTACCGGCTTGAGCGTCTTCGGCGGGAGGGCTGAGGGATGCAGACGCGGCCGGATATCAAGCAGCGCATGCACAGCATCCTCTTCTATCTGCTGCTGGCTGCAGCCGTGCTTATGACGGGCTGGCTCAGCCAGCGTCACCTCCTGGTCTGGGACTGGTCGGACAACGCCCGCAACAGCCTGAGCGAAACCAGCATGGCACTGCTCGAGCGACTCGATTCACCCTTAAAAATCACCTGTTTCGCACCGGAAAACTCGCAGCTGCGGCTGCAGATAAGCGAGTTTATCAGCCGCTACCAACGCCACAGTGCCGGCATCCGGTTCGAATTTCTCGACCCCGCACAGCACCCGGCGCTGATCCGGGAACTGGGTATCCGGGTCTCCGGCGAACTGCGCCTCGAATACGCCGGCAGAAGCGAAAACCTGAGCCAGATCGATGAACAGAGCATCAGCAACGCCATCCAGCGGCTGCTGTTGCAAAGTGAACGCTGGATTCTGTCCATCGAGGGGCACGGCGAGCGGCGCTTCGACCGCCAGGCCAACCATGACCTGGGGCAGCTCGGGTCCGAACTGAAAAAGAAGGGATTCCGCATGCAACCGGTCGACCTGAGCGCTCAGCAGCGGATAGCTGATAATGCGGACGTGCTGGTGCTGGCCGGTCCGCAGACCGGCTTTCTGCCGGGAGAGACCAAGCTGATCGTGGAATACGTCAAACAGGGGGGCAATCTGCTTTGGTTACTCGAACCCAACGATCTTTCTGATACTTTGCAGCCGCTGGCCGATCTGCTTCGGCTGACACTGCTGCCGGGCACCATAGTGGATGCCAGCGGTGCCGGTCTTGGTCTGGACGACCCCGCCCTGGCGTTGGTGGCCAGTTACCCGGATCACCCGGCTACCCGGCAGATGGAGAGCCTGACGCTCTATCCCCACGCCGCAGCGCTGGAATATCTGCCGGCGGATGACTGGCAGATAACCCCCCTGCTGCAGACCCAGCCACTTAGTTGGAATGAAAGCGGACCCATCAGCGGAGAGATCGAGCGCAACCCTGCAGCGGGCGAGAAACCCGGTCCGCTCAATATTGGACTCGCCTTCAGCCGCAAGCTGCAGGGACGGGAACAGCGCATTGTAGTGATCGGCGACGGTGATTTTCTCTCCAACACCTATCTTGGCAATGGCGGCAACCTGAATCTGGGACTCAGCCTGATCCGCTGGTTAAGCCGGGACGACAGTCTGATCGATATTCCCGCACGCCCTGCCGGCGATGCCCAGTTGAACCTCTCCCCTGTTAGCGGGATGCTGATCGCGCTGACGTTTCTGGTGCTGCTGCCGCTGTCACTGGCGCTGGCCAGCCTGTCGGTCTGGTGGCGGCGCAGAAAGCTGTGAGCCGCAGTTGGGTCAATGGCGTTTTGCTGCTGCTGGTGCTCGGTCTGGTGCTGCTGGTCTGGCTCTCCGCCCGTGAACCGCAGATTACGGCTCCTACACCGCTCACACAGCTGCTGCCAGAGCAGATCGCCAGCATCCGCATCAGCAATCAGCAGGGCGCGGAAATCAGCATACAGCGCGAAGCCAACCGCTGGCGCATGCTCGAACCTTATCCAGTCGAGGCGAACGAAACGTTGATTCGGCGTCTGCTCGAAATCGCCGCCGCTCCCGTGTTTACCCAGTTTACAACAGCACAGAACAGGCTGGCCGAGTTCGGCATGGCGCCACCGGCAGCCATTGTGCATCTGAATCAGTTGGAGCTGCGCGTGGGTGGGACCGACCCGATCAACCACTACCGTTACATCGGTATCGGCGATCGGCTCTATTTGATCAAGGATCTGTTTCCCCATCTGTTGCTCGCTGCCGCGGAAACTTATGTGTCGCCGAAGCTGCTGCCGCAGAACGCCGAATTGGATCTGATCCAAACCGCAGAGTGGCGCCTCGCGCGCATGCCCGATGGCCCGCAGGTATGGCAGCTGACGCCGGCTGACACAGCTAGCTCGATGGACCACCTAATCGAAAAAGTGGATGAATGGAAATATGCCGAAGCGCAGCGGGTCATCAAACCACCCCCTGGCACCGTAATCGACGCCCGGGTTGAAGTCCGTCTCCGCGACAGCGACGCGACGGCAATCACTTTCAGCGTATTCAAACTGCAGCAGAGTACGCTATTGCTGCGTGAAGATCTGGGGTTGGCCTACGACCTGCCGCGCATCGAAGCGCTGCTGGCGGCGCCGGCCGCACCGAAAATGAGGCCTTGAGTGCCGGAACTTCCCGAAGTGGAGACTACCCGCCGCGGCGTCGCGCCGCATATTCTGGGCCGGCGCGTAGAGCGGCTGATTCTGCGCCAGCCCAAGCTGCGCTGGACGGTTCCGGCAGATTTACCAAGCCGGCTGCGGGGTCAAACCGTGCAGTCAGTGGAGCGCCGCGCCAAGTACCTGCTGCTCGGCACGCCCGGAGGCACTTTGTTGATTCATCTGGGTATGTCGGGAAGCTTGCGCATCCTCACCGAAAGCTGCGCGCCGGGTCCACACGATCATTTCGATATCGATTTCGGCGACTGCTATCTGAGATTCCGCGATCCTCGACGTTTCGGCGCGCTGTTATGGACCACCGCGCCTACCGCCAGCCACCCGTTGTTGGTGCATCTTGGCCCCGAACCGCTGTCGGACGACCTCAACGGACCCTATCTCCACCGCTGCGCCCGGGGGCGACGGACAGCGGTAAAAAGTTTCATCATGGATGGGAGAGTCGTTGTCGGAGTCGGCAACATCTACGCCAGCGAAGCGCTTTTTCTCTCCGGCATCCATCCGCATCGACCCTGTGGCAGGATCTCCCTGGTGCGCTATCAACGGTTGGCTTCGAGTATAAAACAGGTACTGCAGAGTGCCATCGAGCAGGGCGGGACCACGCTGCGCGACTTTCACAATCAGGCGGGCAATCCGGGCTACTTTGCCCGGCAGCTGCGGGTTTACGGAAAAAGCGGTGATCCCTGCCCGAGCTGCGGCTTACCGATCCGGCAACGGCGTATCGGCCAGCGTTCCAGTTTTTTCTGTAGCAAATGCCAGCGCTAGCCAGCATATCACTTGCCGATAAGCAGGCTTACTCCGACACCCTCACCGGCCAGTTCGCTCTGTACCTTACGCGCCTTCTTCGCCGCCTTCTCGCCGACAAACGCGGTGAACTCCTCGATATTCTCGTAGCCTTTGTCGAGCGCATATTTAACCACCGCACCGATCAATTCGCTCGTTTCGGCAATCTCCTGCTGGCTGCGGCCGCAACCTTCGCAGTGCGTAGCTTCGCGTGTACAAAAGTCGCCGCCGCGACAAGGAGTGAATTGCATAATGCTCCTCCAGATTGAGGTGTGGTCCAAACTATTCCGTTACAGAGCCAATCCAGTGCTTCACCGGCCGGATCGCGACCGCGCGGGGTTACGCGACTGGCGCTACTCCACCTGCAGTTTTTCGTACTTAGCCATCAGCTCTTCCTCCGTCTCCATGTGGTCTGGATCCTTTGGAATACAATCAACCGGGCACACCTCGACGCACTGAGGCTCATCATAATGCCCCACGCATTCGGTGCAGAGATCCGGGTTGATTTCATAGATCTCGTCGCCCTGATAGATCGCCCCGTTGGGGCACTCCGGTTCACATACATCACAGTTGATGCATTCATCGGTGATCATTAATGCCATTGTTTACTCCTGATATTTAAAACTGACTCTCTTAATCTGTGAGCAAGTCAGAATCGGTGGGTGCTTTATCTGCATCCCGTCACATGTCCTTAACTCGTACCGTTCAGTGCCGCTAAGACGCAGGGATGGACGAACTCGGAAACGTCACCGCCTAATGCGGCAATCTCCCTGACCAGGGTCGAGGAGATATAGGCAAACTGCTCAGCCGGCGTAAGGAAAAGCGTCTCCACATTGGGGGCCAGATGACGATTCATTCCGGCCAATTGAAACTCGTACTCAAAATCCGATACCGCCCGAAGTCCCCGCAGGATCACTTCCGCTCCGACCTGCTGGGCGAAATCCACCGTTAGCTTATCGAACTCCATAATCTCAACACGCCTGTTTCCGGCAAGCACTTCCCGCGCCAGATCCACTCGCTGACCAAGCGTAAACCTCGGCTGCTTTCCCGGGCTGGCAGCGACTGCAACGATAACCTTGTCGAAGATCACCGTTGCACGGGCAATCAAATCGCCGTGACCGTTGGTGATAGGGTCGAAGGTACCGGGGTATATCGCTGTTGTCATAGATCTGTCCAAGCGCTTCGCAGTGCGCGATGATAGTATCGTCTACAGCCGTGTCAAATGATAATTCTCACCCCAGCTAGATAACCCGCGCGGCCGTTAAACGGCTGCAGACAGGCCGGGCACTACAGCACAAGTGGCGCAATACACTAGCACGAAAAGAGATAATAACAGACTTGGCCGGCCTTTTTGTGCCGCAGCGGCGTCCAGTTCGCTGGTAGCTGCGGCAGCTCTTTTACCTTATCTGTTTCAAGGTAAACTCGCGCATTCGACCCCAGCCAGCCACCCTCAGCCAACCGGCGGCAGCACTCCTGCAGCAGATCAGCCGCAAAGGGCGGATCCAGAAAAACGATGTCGAATCGACTGGATTCGCCGGTCAGCCACTGGCAGGCGTCGGTACAGTGTACTTCGACGCCGGTCACACCCAACAGGTCGATATTGGCGGCGATTTGCGCCGTTGCTTTAGGCGACTTGTCCAGCATAACCACCCGACGCGCACCGCGCGATGCCGCCTCCAGACCGAGCACCCCACTGCCGGCAAAGAGGTCCAAACAGGCGGCGCCGGGGAGCATCGGCTGCAGCCAGTTGAACAGGGTTTCGCGCACCCGGTCGCCGGTCGGCCGCAGTCCTTCAATCGTGGGAAAGTGCAGCCTGCGCCCACGATACTCACCGCCGATGATGCGGATCTGATTGTTCGATGATGCAGCAGGCGAAGCGCTACCCTTCCGGTTGCGCGGTTTTGCCATTGCCCACCACCACTGTGACAAAACGATCCAGATTCAGGCGACGCTGAAAGGTGCTGTGAATCTGCTCCCTGGTGACCGCATTGACACGCTCAACGAACTTATCGAGATAATCCAACGGCAGCCGGTAGAAGCCGATCATCGCCAGATACTCCACGATCTTGTCGTTGCTGGCGATGCGCAGCGGAAAGCCGCCGGTGATGTCCTGCTTTGCCGCAACCAGCTCCGCCTCGGTCGGCCCCTGCTCAATGTATCTCTTCAGCGTGGCGAGCATCACGTCGATCGCTTCCTGTACTTTACTGTTCTGGGTCTGCGCACCGACCAGAAAGGGTCCGTTGCGCCGCATCGGGGCAAAGTAGCTGTAGACGCTGTAGGATAGGCCCCGCTTCTCGCGCACCTCCTCACTCAGCTGCGAAACCAGCCCGCTGCCACCCAGGATATGATTGCCGACGTAGAGTACGAAATAGTCCGGGTCGCCGCGCTGCATGCCGGGTTGCCCCATTAATATGTGGCTCTGGCTGGACGGAAACTGCAGCCACTGCTGATCCATTTTTAACAACTGATCCACCTGCGGCAGTTCAGCTGCCGGCTGCCCCGGGCTGAGCCCGGCGGTGAGCCGGTCCGCCAATTGTTCGGCCTGCGCCCGACTGACCGCGCCGACAATGGCAATCAATGCATTTCCGGCAACATAGTAGCGCCGGTGGAACTCCCTTACCTGATCTCTGGTTATGGCTGACAGTGAAGCTTGGGTGCCGTCGCTGGGGATGGCGTAGGGATGATCCCCGAACAGGGAGCGGTAGAAGGCCCGCTTCGCTACCGTGCCCGGCTGCTGCTCACCCAGTCGCAGTGCGGTCTGCATCGATTTACGGGTACGCTCAAAATCATCGGATTCGAAGTTCGGTTGAGCGAGAATGGTGGCAAGCGTTTCAATAGATCTTGCTAACGCATCCGCTTCCGTCAGAGTTCTGACCGAGACCCAGGCCATATCGCGCTCCGAACCAAGGCCCAACTGCGCACCCACCTCCTCCAGCCGCTGTGCAATCTGATCCGCATCCCAGGGACCGGCCCCGTCGTTCAGCAGCTTGTTGGTCATGTCGGCGAGCCCCGCCGCTGCGCCGTCGCGGGCACTGCCGGCATCGAACACAACCCGCACATCCACCATCGGCAGATCCGGCGCAGCGACGAACAATACCCGGGCACCGTTCGGGGTGGTCCAGCTCTGGATATGCGGACCGGCGACCGCTGCCTGATTCAGCAAACCACTGAACAGCAGAACACCGAGCAGTGTCCCGAAGAGTCTACTGATGGCGTCCATTCCCACTCCTTTGCGCCTCTGCACCGACAGCATCGCCCAGCGGCAGTGGATCCAGCACCGCCACGGTCATGTTGTCATCGATAAGATACTTGTTGGCCACGATGCGAACCTGCTCCGGCGTCACCTGCTTGATCCTCTCCACATACTCTTCCGCCAGCCGCCAGTCCATATTCATCGCTTCAAGTTGACCTATCTGCAGCGCCTGTTCGAAGACCGAGTCGAGCTCATACACTTTCCCTGCCACCAACTGAGTGCGGATCCGCTCCATGTCGCTTTCATCCACCAGATCACGCTTCACTTTGCCGATCTCCTCGAGCAGCGCCGTCTCCAGCGCTGCGATCTCCCTGCCCGGTGCGGGCGTTCCGTCCACCAGGAACATACCTGGCAGCCGGGTAAAGGCGCTGTAGCCTGCACCCGCGGAAACCGCCACCTCCCGGCCCCGAACCAGGTTTTTTGTGAAACGGGCACTGCCACCGCCATCCAGCACCGATGCCAGCATCTCCAGCGCGTAGGGTTCCCACGCCTCGTCACTGGCGCCGACCATCGGCGTCTTGAAACCGACGATAAGGTACGGCTCGCGCGCCGGTGCCCGCACCTTCACCCGGGTGACACCCTGCTGGCGCGGCTCGCTGCGCGGCTTCTGCTGTGGAATCTCTTCCGGGCTGAGGGGACCGAAGTACTGTTTTGCCAGTGCCAGCACCTGGGCCGGTTGCACGTCGCCGACCACCACCAGAACCGCATTGTTCGGCGCATACCAAAGCCGGTACCAGTGCGCCAGATCGTCTATCGTCATGTTCTCGAGGTCGGCCATCCAGCCAATAACGGGATGTGCATATGGCAGACTGCGGTAGGCAACGGCCGACAGCTGCTCGTAAGTCAGCGCGGTCGGCTTGTCTTCGGTGCGCAGACGGCGCTCCTCCTTGACCACCTCGATCTCCTTGGCGAACTCCTCCGCAGCGAGGGTAAGATTGCGCATGCGGTCGGCTTCCAGTTTAAACGCAATTTCCAGCCTGTCGGCGGCAAGTGTCTGGTGGTAGGCGGTGTAATCGCGGCCGGTAAAAGCGTTCTCCTCCCCGCCGTTTGCGGCGATAATGCGCGAAAACTCCCCAGGTGCCAGCGAATGGGTTCCCTTGAACATCATGTGTTCCAGCGCATGGGAGATCCCGGTCAGCCCCCCGGGTTCGTAAGACGCGCCGACTTTATACCAAACCTGAGACACCACAATCGGCGCACGGTGATCCTCTTTGACGATCACCTTGAGGCCATTTTCCAGCCGGTACTCGTGCACCGCGGCCACGGACACCGCCGGAAGCAGCAGCAGCATCGCCGCTGTTGTCAATATACTTCTCATTTCCAATTCCTTGAATCTCTTCGGGATAGGTTGAGTCCAAACAAAATGATACGATTTCACTCTTGATACTTGAGCCGTAGGCCGCTGATTCTCTCAGTCCGCCCCGGCAATGTCCAAGATGATTCAGAATTTAGAGACAAGAAAGCGCCACCAGGGTTCCTGGGCGCCGGGGAAAATGATCGATGTTTGGCTTTGGAAGAGGCAAAGAGAAGCGCGCAACGGCTGTCACCGGGCAACATCCTCCGGAAGCGGGGATGTTCACCCGCCTCAAACAACGTCTTGCCAAAACCCGCCACAATCTCACCGACGGTCTGGCCGATCTGCTGCTCGGAAAGAAAGTCATCGACGCCGATCTGTTGGAAGAGTTGGAAGCGCTGCTGGTAACGGCGGACGTCGGCGCTGCGGCTACCAAACGCATTATCGATGACCTTACCGGCCGGGTAAAACGCAAGGAGCTGTCCAATCCGGAGACGCTCATGTCAATGCTCAAGCAGCAGCTGCGGGATATTCTGCTCCAGGCCGACAAGCCGGTAGTACAGCCGCAGGCCGGACGGCCTCAGGTGATTCTGATGGTGGGTGTCAATGGCGCCGGAAAAACCACAACCATAGGCAAGCTGGCAAAACGGCTGCAGGAGGAGGGAGAGAGCGTCATGCTGGCAGCGGGTGACACTTTCCGCGCGGCGGCGGTGGAGCAGCTGCAGAGCTGGGGCCAACGCAACCGGATTCCGGTTATCGCCCAGCACTCCGGCGCGGATGCGGCTTCGGTCATCTATGACGCGCTGCAGGCAGCCACCGCCCGCAACATCGATGTACTGATCGCCGATACCGCCGGCCGGCTGCACACCAAAGGGAATCTGATGGAAGAGCTGGCAAAGATCGCCCGGGTGATGAAGAAGATCGATCCGGACGCGCCGCACGAAGTCATGCTCGTGATCGACGCCGGCACCGGCCAGAATGCGTTGAACCAGGCGCTCCAGTTTAACCAGACGCTGGGTCTGACCGGCATCACACTGACCAAACTGGACGGCACCGCGAAGGGCGGCATCCTGTTTGCGATCGCCGACAAACTGCGGACCCCAATCCGGTTTATCGGGGTTGGCGAGTCCATTGAAGACCTGCGCCACTTCGATCCGGATGAATTCATTGAGGCACTCTTTGCTAAATAAGTGGATATGAAGGCAGACTTTTTCCCAGGCTACGGCTTAGCAAGGTCCGGCCGCGGATATTCAAGAATCATGAGTTGCCCCGAGAACAGATGCTGGATCAGTAAATGATATCGTTTGACAACGTCAGCAAACGCTACCCGGGCGGACACGACGGGATCAGTAATATCACGCTCGAGATCGACCCCGGTGAGATGGTATTCCTGACCGGCCACTCGGGTGCAGGAAAAAGCACGATGCTGCGTTTAATAGCGCTGCTGGAGCGCTCCACCGGCGGTCAGCTGCGGGTAGGCGGCCGCAACCTGACCCGATTAAAACGCAGCCAGATCCCTTTTCACCGGCGCGAGGTGGGGATGATTTTTCAGGACCATCGGCTGCTGAGCGACCGGACGGTATTCGATAATGTTGCGATGCCGCTGATCGTAGCCGGTTTGGGACACAATGAAGTAAGCCGCAGAGTGCGCGCAGCGCTGGACAAAGTGGGTCTGCTGAAACGCGAGCGGGCCTATCCGATCACCCTCTCCGGCGGCGAACAGCAACGGGTGGGCATTGCCAGGGCGGTGGTCAGCAGACCGCCGGTGGTGCTGGCCGACGAACCGACCGGCAATCTCGATTCCGAACTGTCACAGGAGATCATGACGCTGTTTGAAAGCTTCAATCAGGTGGGTGTCACACTGCTCATTGCAACCCACGACCTCGGGCTCGTCCGCCGCCTCGGAAGACGGACGCTGTTGCTGAGCAACGGCAAACTGATACAGGACAACCGAGCTGTCTACGCAGATGCGTGAATCAAGCCCCAGAAAAAGCTCGGCCCGGGTCAGCAGCCGGCGGCAGATCAATCTCAAAATCTGGTTGACCCGCCATCTTCAGGTGGCACTGTCCAGCCTGGGAAGGGTGGTACGCGCACCCTTCTCCTCGTTGATGACCATCTGTGTGATCGGCATTGCACTCGCGCTGCCCGCCGGTCTGCACCTGATGCTAGACAATGTTCAGGTCTTGAGCGGCAGCTGGGATGGCGCAGCATCTATCTCGATTTACATGGAGGAGAGGGTCAGTGATGAACAGACCGCTGAGCTGGCGAAGAGACTGCAGCTGGAGAGCGGCATTTCCGGCGCCAGTGTAGTTACCCGACAGCAGGCTTTGCGGGAGTTCCGCGAGTTGAGCGGATTCTCTGAGGTACTAAGTACACTGGAAGAGAATCCCTTGCCCGCGGTAATTGTGGTAAAACCCGACGATGCCCTTAGCGATCCGCAACAAGCGCAGGCACTGGCGGACAAACTGACTGCGATGGAGGGCGTCGACTTCGCCCAACTTGATCTGCAATGGGTCACTCGCTTTCACGCCATCACTGAGATTGCTGACCGGTTTGTCTGGGTCGTCGCATCACTGCTCGGCCTGGCGGTCATCCTGATTATCGTCAATACAATAAGGCTGGAGATTCAAAACCGGCATGCCGAGATAGAGATCAGCAAATTGATCGGCGCAACCGACAGCTTCATCCGCCGGCCGTTCCTCTACAGCGGCGCCTGGTACGGTCTTTTCGGCGGTCTCATCAGCTGGCTGCTGGTGACGCTCTCGCTGCGGCTGCTGGATGCGCCGGTGGCCCGGCTGGCTGGCCTTTATCAGAGTGACTTCATACTCTCCGGCATGGATTTCTCGACCTTCTCCCTGTTGATCGGCTGCGGTTCACTGCTTGGGCTGGCGGGTTCCTGGATCGCGGTGGGTCGCCATCTGCACAGCATCGAGCCCAGCTGAAATGCCAAACGCGGACTCTGGTGCAGCCCCCGGTGGAACTTTTCGTGCGGCTGGCACTCCTACATCGAGACTGCCAAAAGCATTGGCACTCGAATTTAACGAGTGCTAAAATAATATCGGAGTAACCTAATGGAGTATTCCAAATGAGTAAAGAACTCGCCATTCACGCCTTGGTACCGACGGGGAATTTCGATTCCTACGTCGGCGCTGCCTATCAGCTGCCCATGTTGAGCGCCGAAGAGGAGCATAGGCTAGCAGTGAATCTGCGCGACAATAATGATCTGGAAGCGGCACGCACGCTGGTATTGTCACATCTGCGTTTCGTGATCAAGATTGCGCGCGGTTATTCAGGTTACGGACTGGGGCTTCCCGATCTGGTTCAGGAAGGCACGGTAGGATTGATGAAGGCGGTGAAACGGTTTGATCCCGACATGGGCGTCCGTCTCGTCTCCTTCGCTGTACACTGGATTAAAGCGGAAATACACGAATTTGTGCTGCGCAACTGGCGCATCGTCAAGGTTGCCACTACCAAAGCCCAGCGCAAGCTCTTCTTCAACCTGCGCAGTTCCAAGAAACGACTGGGGTGGTTCTCCCAAGATGAAGTCGACGAGGTTGCCGAGGAGTTGGGCGTCAAACCGGAAACAGTACTGCAGATGGAAGCCCGCTTGAGCAACCATGATGTCGCCTTCGACGCCGGGGGAGAGGATGACTTGAGTCCGGTAGCTTTGGCGCCTGCCGCATATCTACCGGATCTGCGCATGGAGCCCTCGCTGCAGTTGGAACGCTCTGATAGTGAGGATGATGAGAAAAACCGTCTGTACAGTGCGCTGGAAGCGCTTGACGAACGCAGCCGCGCAATTCTGGAAGCGCGCTGGCTGTCGGAGCAGAAGGCGACACTACATCAGCTGGCCGACCGCTACGGAGTTTCCGCAGAACGTATCCGGCAGATTGAAAAGAGCGCAATGCACAAACTGAAAAGCCAAATAGAGGCATAATCCGTACGTTATGAACCGGCACGCCGCCGAGCAGCGGGGTGCCGGTTTTTTATTGATGCCCGGCGGCATCCATGTTAAGAATGCCGCTGATATGGCTGATCTGCAAAAGTTGTCGGAAACCATCGGCCGCTGGATGGAGCGGGAGGACCGCTTCGCGCGACTGCTCGGTATCCAACTGCAACAGGTGGCTCCAGGCTACTGTCAGGTCAGTCTCGAAGTCACCGATGATATGCTCAACGCCGTGGGTATTACTCACGGCGGCGTGACCTTCGCTTTAGCCGACTTCGCGTTTGCGGTCGCATCCAATTCACACGGCAAAACAGCAGTTGCGATTACGGCCCAGATCAACTACCCGAGCGCCAGCCGTGCTGGAGATCGGCTGGTGGCGGAAGCCAGAGAAGCCAATAAAACCGGCCGCACCGGCCTCTATAATATCGAAGTTCGCAACGCTGAGAGCGCGCTTTTGGCACTGTTTACAGGTACGGTATACCGCCGCTCAGACGACGTGATGGATTGGATTAACGGGGAGAAAACATGATCTTACACACGGACATCGAGACGCTGCCACGGGAAGACCTGGAAGCGCTGCAATTGAGAAGACTGCGCGCCACCGTAGAGCGCTGCTATCATACAGTCGGCTTTTACCGCGACGCCATGGATGATCTAGGCGTCAAGCCGCAGCACATCAAATCACTCGCCGATGTCCGTCTGCTGCCCTTTACGAAGAAAGAGCACCTGAGGGAAAACTATCCGTTCGGACTGTTCGCCGTCCCGACCGAGCAGGTGGTCAGAGTTCACGCCTCTTCCGGCACTACCGGTAAACCGACGGTGGTCGGTTACACCAGGCGCGACATACGCACCTGGGCGCAATTGGTGGCGCGCTGCCTGGCCGCGTCCGGCATGCAGCCCGGCGACCGGCTGCACAACGCCTACGGCTACGGTCTCTTCACCGGTGGTCTGGGCCTGCATTACGGTGGCGAAGAGTTGGGTGTGATGGTCACCCCGATGTCCGGCGGCCAGACTCAGAAGCAGCTGATGCTGCTGCAGGACTTCGCCCCCACGGCGATCAGCTGTACCCCCTCCTATGCACTGAACCTGGCGGAAGCCGCGGACGAGATGGGGTTGAAGATTCGTAAACTGCCACTGAAAGTCGGCATCCACGGCGCCGAACCCTGGACCGAGGAGATGCGCTACGAACTCGAATCGAGGCTCGGCATAGATTGCGTGGACATCTATGGCTTGTCCGAAGTGATGGGACCGGGCGTGGGCAACGAGTGCATCGAGGCCAAAAACGGACTGCACATCTGGGAGGACCATTTTCTGGTCGAATGCGTCGACGTCAATACCGGCAAGCCGCTCCCCTACGGTGAAGAGGGTGAAATCGTGTTTACTTCGCTGACCAAGGAGGCGTTTCCCAACATCCGTTACCGCACCCGCGACATCTCGGTACTTAATCCCGCCCCCTGCAAATGCGGGCGCACCCACGTCAGAATGCAGCGAATCACCGGCCGCAGCGACGATATGCTGATTATCCGCGGCGTCAATGTGTTCCCCTCCCAGGTCGAGTCGGTATTGATGCAGACCGAGACGCTCTCGCCCTTCTATCAGATAGAGATTTTCCGCGAGGGCAGTCTGGATAATATGGTGGTCAATGTGGAGGCAAGCCCCCCGCTGATGGAACAGCCGCAGGAGAGCCGGGACAAAGTCGCCGCCAAAGTGATGCGGGATATTAAGGATTTTATCGGCGTCAGCTGCCGGGTCTCCATCAAGGACTTGGGCGTGATACCCCGCTCTGAAGGCAAAGCGGTCCGCGTCATTGATCATCGCAAGAAGTGACTACAGCAAGATCCGAAGCTCAAACTACCGAAATAGTTGAAGATCTAGCTTCCCAGAGAGAGTGATTTTCATTCAATTTGCCGCCAAAACTTTGTATCCTTGGTGGTTTGTTTGAGCATTTCAACACCATCACGCGGCACTTCAGGGTGTCGTACATTCTGAATACTGTTTAAATTTAAGGTGACAACATTGAATGCGGTGAACCCACTGCCATCGGGCGAAAGGCTGCTTATCTCAGGCAACGAAGCGGTTGCACGCGGTGCCTGGGGAGCAGGCTGCAAGGTAATGGCTGCCTACCCGGGCACACCCGCGACTGAGATTCTGGAGTACGCTTCCCGGCTGCCGGAGATGTACTCGGAGTGGTCAGTCAACGAAAAGGTGTCGCTTGAAGTCTGCATCGGGGCATCGTTGGCGGGCAGCCGCGCCCTTTGTGCCATGAAGCACGTCGGCCTGAACGTGGCATCGGATGCGCTGCTGACCCAGACATTGATCGGCGTCGGCGGTGGGTTGGTAATCGCAGTTGCCGACGATGTCGGCCTCTCCTCGTCGCAGAACGAACAGGATTCGCGCTTCTGGGGCCGCTTTGCGCACGTGCCCGTGCTGGAACCGTCCGATGCGCAGGAAGCCTACAATCTTACCCGATTCGCGTTCGACCTCTCCGAACAGTTTAACACCCCGGTTATCCTGCGCATGACAACCCGCATCTGCCACGTGAAAGGCGTTGTCACCACCAGCGAACGCCGTCCCCACAACAGCGGCGTGGGCTTTCAGAAGGATCCAGCCAGATTGGTGATGATCCCCACCAACGCCAAACACCGCATCCCGCTGATGTACCAGCGCGAGGAGCGGCTGCAGCAGTACAGCGAAGAGAGTGAGCTGAACTTTATCAAGGAAGGCAGCGACTCGCGGATCGGTTTCGTCACATCCGGACCGGTATATATGCATATTCAGGAGGCCTATCCGGAGGCCCCCATTCTCAAACTCGGCATGAGTTACCCGGTACCGCTGGAGAAGATCCGCGCCTTCGCCGCCGAGGTCGGGCAACTGGTTGTCGCAGAAGAGGTGGAGCCTATTCTGGAGCTGGAGATCAAGGCAGCCGGCGTCCGGGTTCTGGGCAAAGAGATTCTGCCGCGCATCGGTGAGTTGGCACCGCAGGTGCTCCGCCCCGCCATCGGCCCACTGATCGGTGAGGCACCGGCAGACAAGCCGACTCCAACGCAAAGCCGTGCAAATGTACCCGAGGTTAAGGTACCCCCGCCGCCACCCGGCAGCAGCCTCTTTCCGCGGCCGCCGACCATGTGCGTGGCCTGCCCGCATCTCGGCATCTACTACTGCCTCTCCAAGATTCGGAACAAGTCGATATCCGGCGATATCGGCTGCTATACGCTGGGCGCCGGCCACCCTTGGAATGCGCTGGATACCACGATCTGCATGGGCGCCTCGATGGGCGTGGCCCTTGGTCTGGACAAAGGTCGCACCGATGTCGACAAGGAGCAGAAGATTATCGCGGTCATCGGCGATTCGACCTTTATGCACATGGGTATGCAGGGCCTGCTGGACATCACCTACAATCGGGGCAACGTCACTATACTGCTGCTCGACAACCGGGCTGTAGGTATGACCGGCGGTCAGGACAACCCGGGCAGCGGACGCGACATCCACGGTGAGGTGAGTCCACGTGTCAATTTCGCCAAACTGTGCGAGGCGCTGGGCGTTAAACCGGAGCGCATCCACGAGGTCAATCCGTACGAACTGCCGACCATGTTCAAGGCGCTGCGCGAAGAGGTGAAAATTGAGGACACCTCGGTAATCATCACCAATCAGCCCTGTGTACTGGTGGATTTTTACGCCGCTAAACCACCCCTCAGGGTAGAGGATGAGAAGTGCACCGGCTGTAAAAACTGTCTGGATGTGGGCTGTCCCGCGATCTACGTTACCCGGCGCGAGACCGTGGTAAAACCCAACGGCAAAGAGAAGGAGCTGGCATTTGTCCGCATCGAGAGCAGCGCCTGCACCGGATGCAACCTTTGTCCCTCGACCTGTGGTCCGGACGCGATTGTTCCGGTGGAAAATTTTGTCCGCCGGTGAAATCAATTGAGATATTTACCGGCAAACGCATGGACAGCCTGGCGGTCGCTGGCTGCGTAGTGATTCAAATTGGATAGCGCTTCACCAGCTTCAACATAAACCGTTCTGAACGACCGATATTACTCTTTATTTTGCCTAGAGGGCCTATTGTGAGCGAGCATAAAATCACCAATATTCTGGTCGCGGGTATCGGTGGCCAGGGCGTCATGACCGCCGCCGAGATTCTCGCCCAGACCGCTCTGGCGCAGGGCTACGATGTAAAAAAAACCGAAGTGGCAGGCATGGCGCAGCGCGGCGGCGTGGTCACCTCTCATGTCCGGTTTGGCGATAAAGTGCTCTCCCCGGCGATTCCGCCGGGAGAGGTGGACATACTGGTCGGATTCGAGCCGGCCGAGTCGCTGCGCTGGTGCAGTCATCTGCGTCCCGACGGCGTAGCTATGGTGAGTACCACACGCCAGGAGCCGCCGGTGGTCAGCCTCGGTCTGTTCGACTATCCGGAGGATCCGGTAGGGCAGATGCGCGCAGCCGATATTCATATGCACGCCTTCGATGCCGGCGCCATTGCCGCGGGTCTCGGCAACTTCAGGTTGGTGAACACGGTCATGCTTGGAGCCATCTCCGAGTACCTGCCGTTTGCGCCCGAAATCCTCAAGAATGTCATCCTGGAGCGCTTTCGCAAGCACAAGCCTAAGCTCGTCGAGATCAACGAAGCCGCGTTCGAGGCAGGGCGCGCCGCTCAAGCCACAGCTTGACCACCCAATCGCTTTTTCCATGAAGCACTGGCATCCTGCGTCCTGGCAGCAAAAAGTTGCGGCACAACAGGCTAAATACCCGTCCACAGAAGCACTAGGGGAGGTGCTGGCCCAGCTGGCCGGTTTGCCGCCACTGGTCACCTCGTGGGAGATTGAAGCACTCAAGCTGCAGCTGGCAGCTGCAGAGCGCGGCGAAGCGTTTATCCTGCAGGGCGGCGACTGCTCGGAAGACTTCAGCGACTGTTCGTCGCCGACCATTGCCAACAAGCTGAAAATCCTGCTGCAGATGAGCCTGCTGCTGATCCACGGATTGAATCGCCGGGTGATCAGGGTGGGCCGCATTGCCGGACAATATGCCAAGCCCCGCTCTGAGGAGTGTGAGACGAGGCATGGCGTCACCCTCCCCAGCTACCGTGGCGACCTGATCAACGGCCAGGCGTTCAATGCGGAGTCGCGCACGCCTGACCCGGTGCGGCTGCTGCGCGGTTACGGTAGAGCCGCTATGACGCTGAACTTCATTCGCGCCCTCTCCGATTGCGGTTTTGCCGATCTTCACCACCCGGAAAATTGGGACCTCGATTTTGTCCAGCACTCCCCCCAGGCAGCGGAGTACAAACGGGTGGTAGCGCAACTGTCGGGCTCGCTGCGCTTTATGGAAGCACTGATCGGCAGCGGCAACAGCGAGATGAACCGGGTTCAGTTCTATACCAGTCATGAAGGTTTGCATCTGCACTATGAGCAGGCGCTCACCCGCAAGGTCCCCAACCGCAGCGGCTACTACAACTTATCGACCCACCTGCCGTGGATCGGCTTCAGGACTTCGGATCTGAACGGCGCGCACGTCGAGTATTTCCGGGGCATCAAAAATCCGGTCGGGGTCAAGGTCGGTGCCGGCATGACGCCGGCGTACATACAGGCTTTGTCGGAGAAGATCAATCCCACCAACGAAGCCGGTAAACTGATTCTGATCCACCGTTTCGGTGCTGATCGCATCGCCGAAGCGCTGCCGCCGTTGATCGAGAGTGTGCGCCGCAGCGGTATCAGCGCCCTGTGGATCTGCGACCCAATGCACGGTAACACCGAAGCGACAGCCAGCGGTTACAAGACCAGAAGATTTGACAATATCCTCTCAGAACTTGAACAGGCGTTCGATATTCACCGGCGGGAAAGGAGTATTCTGGGCGGCGTCCACTTCGAGCTGACAGGAGACGACGTGACCGAGTGCATCGGAGGCGCCCGCGGACTGAGTGAAGCAGGCCTAGAGCGGGCCTACAAAACTCAGGTCGATCCACGCCTGAATTACGAACAGGCACTGGAAATAGCGATGGCAATCGTGCGCCATGCCGAGGTATAAAAAAGCGCGGCGGATTGAGAATTCTCAATGCGGCGCTTTCTCCGGGCATGATGGAATTATTCTGTCAGTTCAGGTTGGGGGTCGTAGGCTCCCGTGCTCAGACTGATACTCCTCCTTTGGTTTTTTGGCCGCGGTTTCAATGCGGCCTTTTTTTATCCATCGGGTCCCCAATCTAAGGGGTTGAGTCGGCAACGTGCAGCCGGGCAGGCAGTGCTTCTTTGAGCTGCACCGCCAAAGCGCGCAGTGTCGCTTCCGTGGTCTCCCAACCGATACAGCCGTCGGTGACCGAAACACCGTATTTCAATTGACTGAGGTCTTCCGGGATCGATTGATTCCCCTCATGCAGATTGCTCTCCAGCATGATACCGATGATCGATCTGTTGCCTGCCACTATCTGGTGGGCAACGTTTTCCGCCACCAGCGGCTGCAATTGCGGCTGCTTGTCCGAATTTCCGTGACTGCAATCGATGATAATATTCTCCTGCAGGTGATTCTTCCGTAGCTCCTCCTCACACAACGCCACATGCACCGAATCGTAGTTCGGCTGTCCGCCACCGCCGCGTAAAATAATATGACCGCACAGATTGCCCCGGGTCTGCACCACGGTGACCTGCCCCTCCTGGTTTATTCCCAGAAAGCTGTGCGGCTGCGACATCGATTTCAACGCATTGATCGCGACCGTCAGGCTGCCGTCGGTACCGTTTTTCAGGCCGACCGGCATGGAGAGGCCCGAGGCCATCTCGCGATGCGTTTGCGATTCAGCGGTGCGCGCCCCGATAGCCGCCCAGGAGAAGAGATCGGCAAGGTACTGGGGACTGATCGGGTCCAACGCCTCGGTTGCCACCGGCAATCCCAGATTGGCCAACCAGACCAGCAGTTCACGCGCTTTGTGCAGACCCTCTTCGATATGGAACGAGTCATCCATACGCGGATCGTTGATCAAACCTTTCCAGCCGACCGTGGTGCGGGGCTTCTCGAAGTAGATCCGCATTACGATATAGAGAGTGTCGCCCAATTCGTCATGCAGCGCTTTTAACTTCAATGCATACTCCCTGGCCGCATCCAAATCGTGGATCGAACAGGGTCCGGTGATAACCAGAAGCCGGTGATCTTTGCGATTCAGTATATCCCGAATAACGCCCCGCCCCTGCCAGACCGAAGATTCGCCCTCCGCTGAATTGGGCAGGTGGCGTTTTAAAGCGGACGGAGCGATAAGTACCCGCTCAGAGGCAACGTTGGCATTGTAAAGCGTCTGTTTGATCATAATTGCAGTCGAGTTCCGTCGGAATGGAGGAGCGGTATCGGAAAAGCGGGGGCGGATGTCCGAATTAGATCAGTCTCCCTCCGGAGATCTTCTCGCTCCGGCTCGGATGGGAGGAGCGAGCTTTTCCGGATAGGCACCGATTAGCGATTAAGCTATAAAATAGCCATTAGGATAGAGAAAAAACAGTGCGATATCCAGCTGGGGAAGAGAATCTCAGCCAGTGGCTCAGCCGGTTGGTGGAAGCCGGAGATAACATGCAACCGCGCTTGGATCGACCTCCTTCAGGTGAGGTACTACACCCAGCAGAGGCGCTTCAACTCGCTGCTGCAAAGTCTGCAGATTTCCCTCGAACGCTGCCATATTCGGCTCAACACTATTTGCCACCCAGCCGGCCAGTCTGCAACCGGAGGCTATAATCGCAGCCTGCGTCAACAGACTATGGTTGATGCAACCGAGCCGCATGCCCACCACCATGACCACCGGCAGCGCCAGCGCTGCGGCAAGGTCAGACAGCAGGCAAAGATCCGAGAGCGGCACCAGCCACCCGCCAACGCCTTCGACCAGTACCTTGTCCGCCGACTGCGCAAGCTTCAGGTAGTTCTCTCTGATCACCGTAATTTCAATTTCCCGAACACACTGCCGGGCCGCCAGATGCGGCGCGATGGCCGGCTCGAAAGCGTAGGGATTGATCGAGCCATAATCGAGCTGTATGGAGCCCTGGCGTAAAATCCGCAGCGCATCACTGTTTCTCAATCCGGCAGATGTCCACTCTGAACCCGAGGCGACCGGCTTCATGCCGACAACCGAGAAACCATCCGACTGCAGGCGCTGCATCAATCCCAGCGTGACGACCGTCTTGCCGCAATCGGTGTCGGTTCCGGTGATAAAGTAACCTTGCGCCACTTTGGCTATGCCGGACGCCTGCCAATCCGGTCCAGCGAAACCCGTGTCACGCCTGCCTGTCGACGCTGCAGGGGCGCCCATGCATGCCCGTAGACCACCTCATAACTCGCCGGAAGCAGGCCGTTGCGACGAAACTGTTCGTAGGATGCCTTCATCGCAATCAGTCGGCCTTTGCCGGTCAGCGCGCGCTGACGACCGCTGGCGACATTGTGCGCACCCAGTATTTTCAGCTCGCGCATCAGCTCCTCGACAGCACTGTAGGTCAGGGTCATACGGTCCACATCCATCACCGGGTCGGAAAATTGAGCGCGCATCAGCGCATCGCCGATATCATGCATATCCAGAAAGCGGCTGACGTGTGCATACCCGTCCGCTTCCGACCAGGCTGCACGCAGCTCTTGCAACGTGTCCGGACCGAAGGTGGTGAACATCAGCAAGCCTCCTGGACGCAGCACCCGCTGCAGCTCCGGAAAAACCCTGTCCAGATCGTTGCACCACTGAATCGCGGCATTGGAGTAGATCAGATCGACGCTGGCATCCGCGAGCGGCAGCTGCTCGAGGTCTGCACAGAGACAGCTTGGTTTGCGGAACAGACCGCCGCGGCGGCGGGTCTGCTGCAGCATCGGGAAAGCAAAATCCAGCGCGATCACCTGCGCTTTGGGATAGATCTTCTCCAGGGCAACGGTGGCTACGCCGGTGCCCGCGCCGAGATCCAGCACGGTTGCCGGCTTTAACCTAACCAGATGCAACCGGTCCAGCATGCGTTGACCGATTTCCCGCTGCAGCACCGCCACTTCATCGTAACGGCTTGCCGCCTTCGAGAATGCGCGGCGCACGCCACCCTTATCCAGCCATTCACTCATCTGCCGTTCCAAAAAACTGTTTAACCAATGCAAGACTCCGGGCCGGATGGGAGATAAAGGGAGCGTGGGCGCACCCTTTCAGGCACTCGAACTCAGCCTGCGGTATCGCCAACAACGCAAGTTCCTGCGCCACCGATCCCGGTACCAGTGCATCCTTCTCGCCCAGCAACCAAAATGAGGGACATTGCAACCGATGCAGCTGCGTTCTCAGATCAACCGTCAACAACAGCTCCAGACCATGTTCCAACGCCCGCGGATCAGGAGTGGAACCCTGCATGATCTCCCGCCGCAACAGGCGCAGGGTTTCACGCGCCAGCTCGTCGCCCTGCACCTGCAGCGACAAAAATCTGGCCAGCGTCTGCCGGTGGTCCCGTTTCAGCGCGTCGGCAAACTGATGCAGCGTACTCTCCAGCATTGCATGCGGCCAGTCGCCAGCACGAATGAAACAGGGGCTGCTGCAGACCAGCATCAGCCGGCTGATGCGTTCAGGCGCAATTAGTGCAGCACGCTGCGCAATCTGTCCTCCCAACGACCAGCCGATCCAGTGCGCCTGCGCAGGTGCTGTTTCGAGACATGCTTTAACCCAGGCATCCAGCGTTCCTTCAACCGTGTAGCTGCTCCCGCCATGGCCCGGCAACTCGATCAGAGTCAGCCGGTAGCTCTGCGCCAGCTCAGACAGCAAACCGGACCAAACGGCGTTGCTCATACCCCAGCCATGCAACAAGACCATATCGGCACCAGAGCCGGCTGTCACGGCATGCAGGCTCATGGCAGCGGACCGATTTTCAGACTGGCCAGTGCATCCAGCAGACGATCCAGCTGCGCGTCGCTGTGGGCTGCCGACAGGGTCACGCGCAAACGCGCCCCGCCCTCGGGTACCGTCGGCGGTCTGATCGCACTGACCAGTATGCCCTGCTGCTCCAGCTCGCCGCTCCACGCCAGTGCCTGCGCCGAAGTGCCGGCAAGAATCGGCTGAATAGGGGTGCGGGAGTCCATCAACGGCAGCCCCAACTGCCCGACCGCTGAGCGGAAACGCCGGATCAACTGCTGCAACCGCTCCCGCCGCCAGCGCTCATCTATTACCAGACGCAGGCTGGCGCGGGTTGCCTCCGCCACCGCGGGCGGCAGTGCAGTGGTATAGACATAGCTGCGGGCACGCTGAATCAGTGTCTCGATCAGCTCCTCCGAACCTGCTACGAAAGCACCGAAGGTTCCCAGCGCCTTACCCAGCGTCCCCATCAGTATCGGGACATCCTCGGCGCTGAGGTTGAGATGCTCCAGCGTCCCGGCACCAGACTCTCCCAATACGCCGATACCGTGCGCATCGTCAACCATCAACCAGGATTGGTGGCGCCGGCACAACGCCGCCATGCTCGTCAGCGGCGCCAGGTCACCATCCATGCTGAACACGCCGTCGCTGACCACCATCGCCTCCCCCCGGCTGCGCCCCTCCAGCTGCCGCTGCAGCAGCTGCATATCGGCATGCGGATAGCGCTTGAACGCAGCACGCGAGAGCACTCCCGCATCGATCAGCGATGCATGGTTCAGCCGGTCCTGGTAGATGCTGTCCCCCTTGCCTAGCAGCGCGGTCACGGTCCCGAGGTTGGCCATGTAGCCGGTGGAGAAGAGCAGCGCGCGGGCGCGCCCGGTAAAATCAGCCAACTCCTCTTCCAGCGCATGGTGCGCGCGGCTGTGGCCGCAGACCAGATGGGCGGCGCCACTGCCCGCGCCGTAAGTTTCAGCCCCCCTACACAGTGCCGCAACCACCTTGGCATGACCCGCCAGACCAAGATAGTCGTTGCTGCAGAAGAGCAGCATCGAACGCCCGTCCACCAGGATTTCGGGCCCCTGTATGCCGGAGGTTACGCGCCGACGGCGGTAGAGATGCTGCTGCCGGCGCCACTCGAGCTCCTCATTCAGGGATTTCATCGTTCGCCGATATCCGCCGTCGTTGGGTGGCCGCAAGCGAGATCCGGAGTTGCACGACAGCTGGCCACTATCGAAAATCCCGCCGGCCGTTGTTCAGTTCAGTGCCGCGGCGCCGGATTCCCGCTCGATCTGTTCCGTCTTGCGCTTGGTGCACCCGGCCTCCGTCGCCTGCAGTTCCGAGTGCTGCTCAAACTCCAGACCCAGGCGCTGAAACAGCCTGAGATCCGCATCCGCCTCGGGGTTGTCGGTGGTCAACAGCCGGTCGCCGTAAAAAATGGAGTTGGCACCGGCCATGAAGCAGAGCGCCTGCATCTCGTCTGACATCTCATTGCGCCCGGCGGAGAGACGCACATAGGAGCCGGGCATCAGAATACGCGCCACCGCGATAGTGCGGATAAATTCGAAGGGCTCCAGTTTATCGGCGCCAAACAGCGGCGTCCCCTCCACCTGCACCAGCATGTTGATCGGGACCGACTCCGGGTGCTCGGGAAGATTGGCCAGCTCCCGCAGCATCGATGCCCGGTCGCTGCGCGACTCACCCATGCCGAGAATGCCGCCGCTGCAGACGTTTATCCCCTGGGCACGCACATGCTCCAAGGTGTCGAGGCGATCCTGAAATGTCCGGGTTGAAATAACGTTGCCGTAAAATTCGGGCGACGTATCGAGATTGTGATTGTAGTAGTCCAGCCCCGCCTGCTTCAGCTGTGCCGCCTGCTTTTCGGTCAACATACCGAGCGTAACGCAGGTCTCCATGCCCAGTTCATGCACTCCCTGGATCATCTCGATCACCCGCGCCAGGTTCTTGTCGGTCGGATTACGCCAGGCTGCACCCATACAGAAACGGGAAGCGCCCTTCTCTTTTGCCGATCTGGCCGCTTTGATCACCTCCTCGACCGGCAGCAGTTTCTCCCGCTCCAGTTCTGTGTTGTACTTGGCACTCTGGGAGCAGTAGCCGCAATCCTCGGCGCAGGCGCCCGTCTTGATACTGAGCAGTGTGCTTACCTGGACCTTGTTGGGATCAAACCGGCTGCGGTGGATCGATTGCGCGCGGTAGATCAACTCCATGAATGGAAGCGCCAGCAGCTGCTCAATCTCCAGCCGGCTCCAGTCGTGTCTCAGTGTAATATCGTTCATTGCCGGCAGGTCCCCTGGCGGTTAACGGCCGCCCCGATATTGGGTTTGGGGCAGTCGGATTTAAGAAGTTCACCCATACTAATGGCTTCACCCCATCTGTCAACCATAAAAGGATTTTCATGGTTAACAATCGTACAAATATTATACGGACACTACTTTACCCCGCTTCCTGTATCCTGTGCGGCGCTCCGGGCGCGGGCGATCTGGACATCTGCGCCGGCTGCCGCCGGGAGTTGCCTGTCAATCGATTGTGCTGCAGCCGCTGTGCCGTTCCGATCGCCGCAGCAGCCGGACCCGGGACGATTTGCGGCAAGTGCCTGGTACGCCCGCCGAAGTTTGATCTATGTATCGCCCCTTACCGCTACCAGGCGCCGATAGACAGCCTGATCACGGGCTTCAAATTCCAGCAAAAACTGAGCAACGGCAGGCTGTTGAGCCTGCTACTACTGGATTTCCTGAAGCGCAATGCGCCGGTCTGGCCGGAGATTATCATTCCTGTCCCGCTGCATCGGAAAAGAGTAACCGAGCGGGGCTTCAACCAGGCGCTGGAGCTTGCACGCCCTATCAGCCGGCACTTTAGCCTACCGCTGGAGCTGTCCGGCTGCATTCGCAAACATCCGACTGCGCCGCAGATGAGCCTGGAACAAAGCAGCCGGCAGCAGAACATAAAAGGCGCATTTGAGATCCGCGGAAGTATCGGCTTCCGGCACGTGGCATTGCTGGACGATGTGGTGACCACCGGCGCCACTGCTTCGGAATTAGCAGCCTTGTTGAAAAAACAGGGTGTGGAGAGGGTGGATGTCTGGGCGTTGGCGCGAACCCCTTGCTGAGATGCCTCTGCCGCGGAGGTAAATACGACTTTGCCTGACCGGGCAAGAGACGGTAAAGTTCCCACCGGATGAAACAATCGCCCCACTTAACGTAAAATCGGCCTTTTATCGCTTACTTTTCGCACCGACAGGAATCAGATGCCACAATTGAAACTCGGGATCCCCAAGGGGAGCCTTGAAAATTCCACGATCTCTCTGTTCAAGCAGGCGGGATGGATTATCGCACCCCACTCTCGCAACTACTTTCCGTCGGTTAATGACCCGGAGATCAGATGCGCGCTGGTGCGCTCACAGGAGATGGCGCCGTACGTTGCCAACGGCACCCTGGATCTCGGGTTGACCGGGCATGACTGGATCCTGGAGACCGAGGCCGAGGTGGTCGAGATATGTGAACTGGTCTACTCGAAAAGTTCCGATCAACCTTGCCGCTGGGTGCTGGTGGTACCGAAAGATTCGCCGATCCAAGCGGTGGAGGACCTTCAGGGCAAGCGCATCGCAACCGAACTGACCGGCTTCACCAAACGCTACCTGGCGGAACGGGGTATCACCGCCAGCGTAGAATTCTCCTGGGGTGCGACCGAAGCGAAGGTCGTCGAGGGGCTGGTGGATGCAGTGGTGGAGATCACCGAAACGGGCAGCACCATCAAAGCGCACGGGCTGCGCATCGTGTGCGACATGCTGCACACTGAAACACGCCTGATCAGCAACAGTACCGCGCTTGCCGATCCCTGGAAAAGAGAGAAGATCGAACAGATTGCCACGCTGCTGCAAGCCTCGCTTAAGGCGCGTCAGAAGGTGGCGCTGAAGATGAATGTACCGGCCAAATGCCTGGAAGAGGTGGTCGGTATACTGCCCAGCCTGCACGCACCGACGGTCAATCACCTGTTCGACCGGGAGTGGATGGCGGTGGAGACAGTGGTCGACAGCAACGAGGTACGGAACCTCATTCCACGGCTGAAAAGCGCCGGCGCAGAGGGTATTCTCGAGTACGAGTTACGCAAGATGGTGTAGCCGGGGAGTCTTTGTCAGCGCGCATTTAACCACCGGCCGATCGCCGGCGGTATGGTTTTTTGTGCCTTCCCACTCACGTAGATACCGATATGACCGCCGGGAAAAGCCACTTCCGAATAGTCGGTGGTGCCGGTCAGGCCGCTTAACGCACGGGATGCATCCGGCGGCACCAGATGGTCCTGTTCCGCATAGACGTTTAATACCGGGCAGGTGATATTTTTAAGGTCCACTAGGCGCTCACCGAGTCTGATGCCGCCGTTGATTAGCCCGTTGTTCTGAAAAAAATCCTTTATGAACTGGCGGAAGCTCTCTCCTGCCTGATCAGGACTGTCGAATATCCACTTCTCCATGCGCAGAAAATTTTTCAGTTTCGCTTCATCTTCAAGCAGGTCCACCATATTGACGTATTTCTGTCCGGTCAGGCTGAATGGTTTGAGGGAAAGGAATGTCCAGTTCAACAGTTCGCCCGGTACATTGCCCAACGTATCCACCAGCAGGTCGATGTCGATACTCTGCACCCAGGCGCTGAGCAGGTTGTCCGGCGTCTGAAAATCAACCGGGGTAACCATGGTGATTAGGTTCTTCACCTTCTCCTGATGCAAGGATGTGTAGCAGAGACTGAAAGCGCCTCCCTGACAAATTCCCAGAATGTTTATTTTCTCCTGACCGCTCTGCTTACGCACGACGTCCACGCAGCGATCGATATAGCCGTTGATGTAGTCATCCAGGGTCAGACAACAGTCGGCGCCATCCGGGTAACCCCAGTCGATCAGGTAAACATCCTGCGCTTCCGCCAGCAGATTGCGAACCGTGGAGCGGTCCTCCTGAATGTCGGTCAAGTACGGCCGATTAACCAGCGCATACACGATCAGCAACGGAACGGGGTTCTGTCTGATGTTGTCCGCTCCCGGATAGCGATAGAGCGTCAACTTATCCTCACGGTAGACCGCCTGCTTCGGGGTAACGCCGGTTTCGACCGCATCTGCGTGCAACAGATTTTCCACCCCTATGCCCAGCTTGCGGCTGTAGTCAGCCATCTCCAGAGCCAGCTTTTCCGGCCGGATATCGATCGGTTTCATCGGCCAAGCTCCTAACTTTCAACGCCGCTCTTTTGTTTGGGCACAGTTTTACGCCTGGTTCCGGCTGGCACAGCCCTGCGGACTGATTTAACCGAAGTCAGATTGGCAACCTGCTCCTTGAGCACCTCCAACTCTGAGCGCAGCCTTTTGTTTTCCCGACGATTCTCCTGGATGCGCGACTGCAGAGTGCGGAGTTCTCTGCGGGTAGGCAAATTCAATGAACCGAGTTTTTCATCCACCATCATGCCAACGTGATGCTTGACCGCCATGGCAGCATTAACCAACTGACCGTTGACACCGGCAAAATCCGGCGTCATGACATGCTCGCCGTAAACCGCTTCGCAGGTCCTAACCCAGGTATCGTAGAGCGTTCTGGCAGAGTCAGTCACCTCGCCGTTGACTGCCTTTCGCCTAAACGTTTCACGCAATCGTTCGACGGATTCACTGCCGATGCCGGAGAAGAACTGACTGTACTCGTGCAGTGCCCGCTGATATCCGCGAATCAATCGCATCAACTCCTGAAGATGCGCCTGCTCCTGCTGCGAGTAACCCAAGCCAGGCACCGAAAAAAGCCGTTCAGTGGCACTCTCAGCGCCATTTTGTAGTACGTTCCGGAACAGATCCCCCGGCAATATTGAGAGCAGTGAGGCCATACGCTGCCAAGTGTCGAGCGGCAACACCCAGAACCCCATCATTTTGTACAGCCGCTCGCTGGATTCAGAGGCTGCACCCTCGCCGCCGGCGGCACCCAGGCTAGCAGAAATACGGTCCAACACCTCCGTCCAGTCTGGCGCCGCATCCCCCGGTTGTTGGGAGCCGGCAAACAGCTCCGCCATGCGGAAAAACTGTTTTCCTTGATCCATCATCCGCCCCATGAACGCCTTGGCAATCTCCGGCGCAGCCGGCGACACCGCCTGCCACCAGTGCTCTTGCGCCATCTCCCAAGGATTCTTCTGCAGAGGTGTCTCGGTCCCCAAAGCCTTGCGGCTTATCCGGCTCCAGCTCTCCCAATAGTTCTGCTGAAGCGCCTGCAGATTGTCGTCCCAAAATCCACGATCGCTCATTTCAGGGGCTCTCATTTATAGACGGTCATTGGCCAGGGCCTCCAGGGCCTGTCAACTCTTACTCAGTGGTTACGTTTGTGCCGGAAACCAAGTCGATCAGACCAGAGTTTGAAAAAAGATTTGCCGGACAGACATCCGGACAACGAACCGCAATCAGATTCCCGTATAGTTAGAAAATCATGGCTGAATCGGGATCGACCACACTCAGCACATTCAGCGACTCGATGCTTATTTCGGAGACTGTTGCATCGATGACATCGGGAGAAAGACCGGTCGCGACCCAGGCAAAAGGGTTAACCTGACGAGCCGCATCATACTCCTTGCCGCCTGATTTCCAACTTGGTTCGACACAGTTGGCCACTGCGGTAGCGATATGCACAATCGAAGCCTCGACGGCGTACTCGCCTGCCAATTGGGGTTCATGATGGAATTCGACCACCTTTTGGATAAACATAGGCAACTGCCATCGCGCTAACAACTCCTGTCCGACTTCGGCGTGGGTAATCCCGATGATCTCCTGCTCCATTCGATAGCGATACGACTCTAGTTCACCTGCCTTTCTCAGCACTTCGACCGCAAGATCGGGTAACACCTGATAGATGGCCAGTTGCCCGATATCGTGTACTAAACCGGCAACAAAAAGACGTTGGGGGTCTGCCAAATCAGATTGCCGGGCCAACGATTCGCAGGCTAAGGCGCAACAGACGCTATGGTGCCAGTAATTGTCCATAGCGACGATATCAGACTCCATATTGGCGAAGACATTGGTAGCGGTAGTTGACGCCATCAAACGCCGCAGGCGATCCGTTCCGACTCTCAAGATCGCCTCAGAGATACTTTCGGCAGGTCGGCTGTACAACCGGTTATCGTTGGCCAGGTTGAAAAGTCTCGCAGTTAATACCGAATCGTATCCGATAAACTCCGCCAATTCGACGTCAGAAGATTTGTCATCCAGTAACCGATTGAACTGCTGACAGACTTCAGGCAGCGAAAAGAGCCCTTCGATTTCATCAACGAGAGTTCTGGCGTCCATCTATCTGCCCATATCTAGCCGACTTGAATAACTTATGCATAGAGTAAGGCGCCCGATAAATAAGGGCGCCTCCAAGATGATCAAAGTACCTGCAATCCGCCATCCGGCCACATCCGCTTCAGCCCTGGTCAAACCGGTGCCTAACGAACGGCCATTTATGGCTGTGCCTGCCCGATCAATACATATGCTGCCCGCCGTTGATCGAGATGGTCGATCCCGTAATGTAACCGTTCTTGTCCGCAATAAGGAACAGTACGGCGCGGGCAATATCGTCAGCATGGCCCAGCCTTCCCACCGGGATCTGTTTGATGATCTTGGCCAGGATCTCCTCGGGCACCGCTTTTACCATCTCCGTATCCACATAACCCGGAGCGACACAGTTCACGGTGATACCGTTGCGCGCCGTCTCCAATGCCAACGCCTTGGTAAAACCATGGATACCGGACTTGGCGGAAGCATAGTTGACCTGACCGTACTGTCCGGCCTGACCGTTCATCGAGCCGATATTCACAATGCGCCCGAAGTTACGCTCGCGCATCCCTCCAACCACCGCCTTACAGCAGTTGAAACACGAGCTCAGGTTCGTTTGAATCACTTGGTTCCAGCGCTCGAACGACATCTTGAGCATCACGCCGTCGCGCGTAATACCCGCATTGTTGACCAGAACTCCAATCGCGCCTACTTCAGCTTCGATTTTCGCGACCCCTTCCTGCACCGCATCGAAATCACTGACGTCGAACTTGTACGCAGGGATGCCGGTTTTCGCGGTGAACGCCTTGGCCGCCTCGTCATTGCCGCCGTAGTTGGCCACTACGTCGTAGCCCGCTTCCTTCAGGCCGATACTGACTCCTTCACCAATTCCTCTGGTACCGCCGGTTATCAATGCTACTCTTCCCATTTAAATCTCCTCTGATTGAACGATTAACCTTATAATAACCCTTGTTTTATTCCGTCTTAGGCACCAGTATTCGGTTAACGAAAGACGGGGGTGGAGACACTTGTAACATAAAGAGATTTCAAATTACCACCCCTCCCGGTTAAACTGATACTTCGACAGCTACAACGCAGGGGAGCCTGGAGCTCTATGTCCGGCACCAGAGTGATAAAGAAGTACCCAAATCGCAGACTCTACGACACCGAGCAGAGTCGTTATATTACCTTAAGCGACATACGCAAGCTGGTTATGAGAGGCAGCGCTTTTCAGGTTGTCGATTCCAACAGCAGCGAAGATTTGACCCGTGCTATTTTGCTCCAGATCATGCTGGAGGAGGAGTCCGGTGGCCAGCCTCTTTTCAGCGCAAAGATGCTCGCCCAGATCATCCGCTTCTATGGCGGCACCATGCAGGGTATGTTCGCCAGATATCTAGAGCAGAGCCTGTCACTGTTTACCCAGCGGCAGAGCCAGTTCCCGAATCTGCTGTCGAAAGACCCGCTGCACCCCATGACCGAACTGGCACAGCACAACATCAAGATCTGGGCCGATGTACAACAGAATTTTCTCAGAGCTGCCGGATTCGCAGACCCGAAAGCCAAAGACGAGTAAGCCGAACACGGTTGAGTACCCCTCCCAGGATCAGGCACAGCGCCTGCAGTGCCTGGTGTAATCGGGCGGCGCGCACCTCCCCGGAAATTTCTCTTAGTACAACACACGGTTTTTTTCCGAAAAGGGTTGACACCCCCCCCGAAAAAATAATATGCTGCACTGCAACAATGATGCGACGCACAAACTTTCAAGGTGGGTCGTATTTTTCAGGAGCGGTAATGATGGCCGATTGGAAAACGAGCGTCGATTTGGCCCTAAGCCTGAGCAGAAGCAGTATTGAGCCTCTCCGCAAACTGGGCGAATTAAATTTGAGCACCTGGGAAAAACTGCTTAAGCAGCGGATGGAAACTTTCGATCTGCTTATCGACACCGGCGCCGAGCAGATGCAACTCAGTGCTCAGGCCGGGCTGGCCTGTAGATTCGGTAAATGTGTGCTCGATAGTGGCCAACAGGCAATTGCCCTCGGCGCTGAAATAAACCGGGCGTATCGCGCTTGGATTGTGTGTGGAGTCAATTCTTTTTTGAAGAGTATCAATGGATTATCTGTTAATCCAGCTTAGTGGATTTAATCAGGGGGATTGGAAACATGACAAAAACAAATCGTCTTGCAGTGGTCACCGGAGGAATCGGCGGTATCGGTAGTGCGATATGCGTTCGTCTGGCCGAAGATGGGCACAAAGTGGTCGCCACCTATCACCCGTCGGAGGAGGAAAAAGCGCAGGAGTGGTTGGCCGAAATGAAAAATAGAGGCCTGGATATCGGAATCGCAGGCGGGGATGTCTCTTCCGCAGAAGATGCGGCGGCAATGATGAACAAGATCCAGGAAGAGGTCGGCAATGTGGATATCCTGGTCAACTGCGCGGGAATTACCCGCGACTCTATGATGAAGCGGATGGATACTGCGAAGTGGGACGCGGTCATCTCCACCAATCTGAGCAGCGCTTTCTATGTCACCAAGCCGGTTTGGGATGGCATGGTCGAACGCGGCTATGGACGCATTGTCAATGTCTCCTCCATGAACGGCCAGCGCGGTCAAGCCGGCCAGGCAAACTATGCATCGGCAAAAGCCGGCATGCACGGCTTCACCATGACACTGGCTCAGGAAGGGGCAGCAAAAGGGATCACAGCGAACACGCTTGCTCCAGGGTACGTAAAAACCCCGATGACCGATGCTATCCGTGAAGATATCCGGGAGGCCATCATTGCCACGATCCCAATGAAACGCTTTGCCCTGCCCGAAGAGATCGCCTCTGGCGTGTCATTTCTCGCAGCGGAACAGCAGGCTTACATTAGCGGCGCAATCATACCTATTAACGGCGCGTTCTTTATGCACTGATTCTCCTGAGAAAAGTTGACAATTAACTGAATCCTCCTCTCTCTAAGCTTAATTAGAGAGTTTTTAGCCCGGCTCTCCGCCGGGCTTTTTTTTATTTACCCCAAAAACCTAGTGTGTTTCTAGGTAATTTATGGGATATAGTATCTATCGTGAAATTGGCTTGAATATGCTTTTCCAAGCACTGCTTCAGGAAATCACAATAAATTCAAGGAGCTCTAGCGAGCTTCCCGGGACTGAATGAAAATTTGGAGGGAGAAAAATGGCGAAACCGATGCACCCCACCCCGATGCTTGACCAGCTGGAGAGCGGCCCCTGGCCGAGCTTTGTCACCGGTCTCAAGCGTCTGGCCAAAGAGAACGACATGATGGTCGACCTGCTGGGTCAGCTGGAGACCTCCTACGAAACCCGCAAGGGGTACTGGAAGGGCGGCACCGTAGGCGTTATCGGCTACGGCGGCGGCATCATCCCCCGCTTCACCGAGCTGAAAGGCGACAATGGCAAACCGCTCTATCCGGCGGCCGCCGAGTTTCATACGCTGCGCGTAATGCCGCCGCCCGGCATGCACTACGACACCGACACGCTGCGCAAGTTCTGCGACATCTGGGAGAAGTACGGTTCCGGCCTGATCGCCTTCCACGGCCAGTCCGGCGACATCATGTTCCAGGGCTGCAGCACCAAGAACGTGCAGCCGGCATTCGATGAGATCAACGAGATGGGCTTCGACCTGGGCGGTGCCGGTCCGGCGGTGCGCACCGGCATGTCCTGCGTGGGTGCGGCGCGCTGCGAGCACTCCTGCGTCGACGAGGGGCGCACCATGCGCACGCTGGTCAACAATGCGTTGGACGACATGCACCGTCCGGCGCTGCCGTACAAGTTCAAGTACAAGGTCTCCGGTTGTCCCAACGACTGCATGAACTCGGTGCAGCGCGCCGACCTGGCGACCATCGGCACCTGGCGCGACGACATGAAGGTGGACCAGGCAGAGGTGGTGAAGTTTGTGGCCGAGAAGGGGCGCAAGTACGTGATCGACAATGTGATCACGCGCTGCCCGACGCAGGCGCTGTCGCTGAATGACGACGACACGCTGGCGGTGGACAACAGCAACTGCGTGCGCTGCATGCACTGCATCAATGTGATGACCAAGGCGCTCTCGCCGGGAGACGACAAGGGGGTGACGCTGCTGTGCGGCGGCAAGCGGACGCTGAAGATCGGCGACCTGATGGGCACGGTGATCGTGCCGTTCCATAAGCTGGAGACGGACGAGGATTTCGAATGGCTGGAGGAGCTGGCCACCGAGATTCTCGATTTCTTCGCCGAGAACGCACTGGAGCACGAGCGCACCGGCGAGATGATCGAGCGCATCGGCCTAACCAACTTCCTGGAGGGCATCGGCCTGGAGATCGATCCCAACATGATCAGCCGGCCGCGCATGAATCCCTACTTCCGTTCCGACGACTGGGACAGCGAAGCTGCTAAATGGGAAGAGCTGAAAGCCTCCGCCTCCTGAACCTTATCCTGCGATTTTGTTAATCATTGACCCCCAAAGCTGTGCAGCTTTGGGGGTTTTTTTAGCTGGCTGTCTGCTCATCTCTTGAGGAACATCCAATAACAACAGCGCAGACTTCACTATCCCGGCCATCCACACCTATTTGCCGACCCCCATATCTTCCGCATACTGCTCCCTGATGTTCAGTATCGCAGGCAGCACCCGGTGAAACAGTGCCACCAGCTCCGGATCAAAGTGCTTTCCTTTCTGCGCATCGATATAGTCAATCGCCTCTGCCACGCTCCAGGCAGCTTTATAGGGCCTCGCAGTGGTCAGGGCATCGAATACATCGGCGATGGCGACGATGCGCGCCGCAATAGGTATCTGTTCCTCGCTGTGACCATTGGGATAGCCCGTTCCGTCCCATTTTTCGTGGTGATTCAGGGCGATTTCGCGCGATAGTGACATCAGCTCCGAGTTGTGCTCGCCGATGATCTCCGCGCCGTAGAGCGGATGCCGGCTCATGATCTCCCACTCTTTCTCATCGAGCCTGCCCGGCTTCAGTAAAATGTAGTCTGGGATACCGATCTTCCCTATATCATGCATCGGAGCAGCATTAAACAGCAGTTCGAGCCATCTCTCTGAAGCACCCATCGCCTCCGCGATCAGCCGTGAGTAGTGACTCATCCGGATCACGTGCAGGCCGGTTTCGTTATCCTTGAACTCTGCCGCCCGCCCAAGCCGCCGAATAATCTGCAGGCGGGTCGATACCAGTTCATCGGTACGCTCCCGCACCTTGCGCTCCAGCTCCCTGCTCTGGTCATAAAGCGCGAGATGCGTCCGCACCCTGGCGGTAACGATCGCCGGATTCACCGGCTTGACGATGTAGTCAACCGCTCCCAGCGCCAATCCAAGCGTTTCATCCTCCACTTCAGACTTGGCGGTAACGAAAATCACCGGTATCGCGCTGGTACGCGGATCCCCTTTCAGCCGGCGACAGATATCGTATCCATCCATTCCCGGCATCATGATATCGAGCAGTATGATATCCGGTTGCGGGTCGCCCCGGGCGATTACCAGCGCACGCCGGCCATTGAGCGCCGCCTTTACCCGATAGTTCGGGCGCAGTATTCCGCTCAAGACATCTATGTTTTCGGGGATATCGTCCACCACCAGAACGACCGCCCGCTCTTCGGCTGCGTTCAATTGGATTCCCCGGGCGCGAGTTGGATATCGTGCATCACGGCGATCCTACGTAATACTTCCACCGCACGCGTATAATCGTACTCCTTTACCAATTTTGAGAGTTGCTCGAGCCTGGCAAGGGAGAGGTCGTCGGAAATACTCATGCGCAGCGGCGCCAACAGGTCAACGGCACTGGTATCATCGTCCAGCAGCAGCCGGTAGAGATCCCCCAACTGTGCACTAAGCAAGCTTGGATCGGCGCACTCCTGCTGGGGAGTTTCCGGTTCCGGCCAGGCGGAAAACTGCAGCGCTTTGCTAAGTGCGCTGAGCAGCATTTCAACTTCATGCAATCTGACCTGTACAACCGTCTCCGCCGCACCTTCCCGGCAGGCACGCTCCAGTGAAATTGCCGCGGTGTGCAGCTCCTTGGCTCCGATATTACCGGCGACACCTTGCAGGTCATGCACCAACCGGACAGCCTCCTCCCGATCCGGTCTCTTCCAGGCCACAGTAAAGCGTTCAGCAAAATCCGCAGCCGAATCGCGAAATCTCAACAGCATCCGATGATAGCTGGTCCGGTCATTCTGAAACCGGGCAAGTCCATCGTTGACATCCAGACCCTTTACTCCGGCAAGCGGCAAGCGCGAACTCTCCGCTGACGGGTGGGATGCAGCCCGCAAGCTCTCCGACCGCTCCGGCCGTATCCAACGTTGCAGCACCTCAAACATCAACTTGATATCGATCGGCTTGACAATATAGTCGTTCATACCGACAGCCAGGCATCTCCTCCTATCTTCGGGCTTAGCGTTGGCGGTCATCGCAATGACCGGCAGATCGACCCACCGCTGTTGCCGTCGCAGCGCCTGCGTCGTTGCATAGCCGTCCATCGTGGGCATTTGAATATCCATCAACACCGCATCAAAGTGCTCTTTTTCCAGCAACGCCAGCGCCTCTTCGCCATCGTTCGCCACACTGGCGTGAATACCGGCCTTCTGTAAGAGTTCCAAAACCAGCTCCCGGTTTATTTCGTTGTCTTCCACCAGCAGCACCCGGGCGCCATTGAGAGCAACCTGACCAACCCCATCCCCTATTGCCGCGAACGGCTTGGAGGGCGAAGAGTCAGCAGGAACTCTGCTCTGCCGTACGCCTAACCAAGCGGTAAAGAAAAACCGGCTGCCGCTTTCGGGTTCACTCTGCACCCCTATCTCACCGCCAAGCACCTCCACCAGACGTTTACTGATCGCCAGTCCCAGACCTGTTCCGCCATATTTTCGGGTGATGCTGCTGTCGCCTTGTGAAAACGATCTGAACAGACGCGCCTGTTGTGCAGGAGTCATGCCGATGCCGGTATCCTGCACAGAAAACCCGAGTTTGGCCCGCCCGTCCCGCCTCTCCAGTAAACTCACAGAAACACGGATCTCTCCCTGGGCGGTGAATTTAACGGCATTGTTACCCAGGTTAATCAGGATCTGACCCAGACGCAGCGGATCACCGATCAGCGCATCGGGAACTTCCGGCTCTTTCCGGTAAATCAGCTTTAACCCCTTCTCCCGCGCTCTGACCCCAATGTGCGTGGAGAGGTTATCCAAAACCTCCTGCAGATTGAAATCGATCGACTCCAACTCCAATCTTCCCGCTTCGATCTTGGAGAAATCCAGAATATCGCTGATGATTCCCAGCAGCGACTGAGCGGAACTGTAGACCTTTTCCATATAGTTGCGTTGCATTGGCGATAGCTCGGTTGCCAGCGCCAGGTGCGACATACCGATGATTGCGTTCATCGGCGTCCGTATTTCGTGGCTCATATTGGCGAGAAACTCACTCTTGGCCCGGTTGGCTTCATCCGACAGATCGCGGGCCCTGCGTATTGCTTCGTCGGCTGCTTTGCGGCTGGTGATATCGACCACCGAGACGCGGAGCTCCTCGCCCCGCTCCTCACCATCATTGATAAGCGAGGCGGATACGCTCCCCAGCAGCCATTCACCCCCTTTCTTACGCAACCGGAGCTCCCGATCCTGAATCTCTTCTCCCGACCTGGCTGCAGCCAGCAGCCCCTCCGCCTCTTCCGGGCAAAGATCGGACAATCGCAGGCGGGAAAAATCCATGCGCTCGTACTCCAGCAAACGGGCAAACGCTTTATTGTGCTTAAGAATGGAGCCATCCATGGTATCCAGCGAAAAATAGGCCACCGGCGCGTTGTCGTACAGGTCCCACAGCCGCTCCTCGCTCCTGGCCAGATCTGCAGTCCGCTCCTGGACCCGCTTTTCCAGGTCATATCTGCTCGCTGCCAACGCGCGATTTGCCCGTTGCTTGATCCAGACAATCGCAGCAATCAGCGCCAGGAGGAAGAGTGCAACAAAACCGGACAACGCCGGAAGGAGTACGCTGGTTTTACTGAAGGAGGCCGTTGCTTGGTCGAGTCCGGCTTTGCTGGCCAATCCGTAGATCGCCGCCGCGGTACTCAGGACAAGGAGAACGATCAGCAGGAAAAAGCCAATTCTCTTCGCCGCCGAGTCATCCATACATGTTAACCCGCCAGCAGATAGTCCAGAACCAGTCCGATATAGATGATCATGCCAAATCCGTTGTTGTTGAGAAAAGCCTCAAAGCATCTTTTCGGCTCCCGCCGCCGGATCATAAACTGCTGACGCAGGAACATAGATCCTCCGGCCACTATACCCAGCTGATAATATATACCCAGCTCCAGCTTACTCCCCACCATGATCAACAGCGCCAGCATGGTCAACTGTAAAACGCCGATCATCAGCCGGTCGTGTTCGCCAAACAGAATCGCGGTCGATTTCACGCCGATTTTTAAATCGTCCTCGCGGTCGACCATCGCATATTCCGTATCATAGATAAGCGCCCAGACGATGGCGGCGATATAGAGCAGCCAGCCGGCATCGGATACCGCACCGGTCAGCGCAGTAAACGCCATCGGAACGGCCCAGCCGAAAGCCATCCCCAAAACCAATTGGGGCAGATGGGTAAAACGCTTCATGAAAGGGTAGAGCGCCGCCAGTGTGACTGCGACGAAGGACATCGATATGGTCTTCCAATCGAGCAGCAGCACCAGACCGAAAGCGGCAAGACTCAGCAGCGCAAACACCATCAGCGCCTCTTTGGGAGTAACCAATCCCACCGCCAGCGGTCGGTGCCTGGTGCGTGCGACCCGACCATCGAAGTGCCGGTCGGCGTAGTCATTGATGGCACAACCGGCCGATCGCATCAGCGCGACCCCGAGGATAAAGATCAGCACCACATCCCAGCGCGGATGCCCGGCACCGGCCATCCACAGCGCCCACAACGCCGGCCAGAGCAGCAGCAGGATGCCGATAGGGCGATTCAATCGGACCAGTATGGCATAGCCGAACAGCCGTTCCCGCAGCGACTGCGGTTTTGAATTCAGTCTCAGCTTGACTTCAGGCTGTTTCATCTCGGGCTCTTCGGTATCGCGGGTAAGAATATCTCATTTACCAACAGCGGCTTACTGGAAAGCGCGAAGAGTGAGCGGCGCCCCCAAATTTCCGTTGGCCACACCTCCAGCGCGCCCACGGCAGCCTGGAACAACCGGTGCCGGGGCAGCAGACGCGCCACCTGTGTCACACCGCGCTTGGTTCGCTGATCGGAGAATAGTACCGCACCGAGGGGTCTGTCGCCGAGGTGGGCCAACCGTCTGGCCGGACCCTGCAGGCTGCTGGCCGGAATCAAGGTACGCGCAAATACCCAGGGCTGCCCGCTGCACAGCAGCTCCACCTCGCGCACGATGGCTATCTCTCCCTGCCGCATGCCGAGCAGCATCATCTCACTGTACAGCGGCCGTCCCCAGCCCTGCCGCACTACCCGCACGCGGAATCGGCCAGACTGACAGGCGATCTTTATGCGCGCCGTCAGCGATGCTCTGTCGCGCAGCCAAGGGTAGACGCCGCCGGGAACCTGCGCGTGCCGTAATCTTTCCCATCCCATCCAGTCGGGTTCCAGCCGGGTATTTAGAGGATCCATCTGATTCACTACTGCTGCTCTCGGTCCGGTCCAGATCGGCCACTGATTGACTAAAGACCGTTATTATCGCAGAGATCAGGCATCAATGTACTGTTCGCGGCCACCGATCCAACGCTTAACCAGGGGTGCCACCCGTTCTGGATAGTGCTGCAGAATCGACCTGGCTGCCTGCCGAACATCCTCGAGCAACGCCTCGTCACGTACCAGATCGGCGATACGGAACTGCATCTCTCCGGTCTGCCGGGTACCCAGCACCTCGCCGGCACCGCGCAGCTCCAGATCCTTGCGGGCGATCAGGAAACCGTCATTGCTCTCGCGCATCACCCCCAGGCGCTGGCGCGCATTGGCAGAGAGCGGCGTCTGATACATCAGCACACAGTGACTCTCCAGCGCGCCCCGGCCGACCCGGCCACGCAGCTGATGCAGCTGAGCCAGCCCCAGACGTTCCGGGTTCTCAATGATCATCAGACTGGCGTTAGGCACGTCGACACCCACCTCGATCACCGTCGTGGCAACCAGCAGGTCCAGCTCCTGTCGTTGGAACGCCAGCATAACCGACTCTTTGTCAACGGCCTTGAGCCGGCCATGCACCAGGCCGATACGCAGCTCCGGCAGCAGCTGGCCGAGCT
The DNA here is from genome assembly GCA_024235255.1 of Chromatiaceae bacterium. Lineage (GTDB taxonomy): Bacteria > Pseudomonadota > Gammaproteobacteria > Chromatiales > Chromatiaceae > HKST-UBA178. Next base: position 375,522 of record JACKMT010000003.1, on the reverse strand, counting down.
GCGCCGCGGTCTCCTCGGCCGCTTCCGCCTCCAGCGCCTCAGACTCTTCGATCAGCGTGCACACCCAATAGGCCTGACGCTGTTGAGTACAGGCTGCGCGCACCCGCTCCACCACATCCAGCCGCCGGCTGGCTGGCAGCACCACGGTGGCAACAGGAATCCGGCCCGGCGGCAGCTCATCGATTATCGAGAGATCCAGATCGGCGTAAGCGGTCATCGCGAGGGTGCGGGGTATAGGTGTCGCAGTCATGATCAACTGGTGGGGAATTGTTCCGCTCTCCCTCCCCTTTTCACGCAGCGCCATACGCTGATGCACACCAAACCGGTGCTGCTCGTCGATGATCACTAGTCCTAGCCTGTCGAATACGACATCGGCCTGAAACAGCGCCTGAGTGCCCACCACCAGCCCGGCATCGCCGCTGGCCAGCCCGGTCAGCAGCAGCTCCCTCGCCCGGCCTTTCTGCCGGCTGGTCAGCCATGCAATCTCGATCCCAAGCGGCGAGAGCCAGGCGCGGAAACTGCGCAGATGCTGCTCCGACAACAACTCCGTAGGTGCCATCAGCGCCACCTGGTGGCCTGACTCCAATGCCTGCAGCGCCGCCAATGCAGCGACCACAGTTTTACCCGACCCCACATCGCCTTGGAGCAGGCGCATCATGGGGCAGTGCTGCTGCAGATCAGCCGCTATCTCATCGGCCGCCCTGCGCTGCGCGCCGGTGAGTGAAAAAGGGAGGTTAGCCAGGAACTGCCGGCGCAGCGACTTGGCTCCATTCAGCACCGGCGCCCGGTGGTGGCGGCGGCGCTGGCGCAACCTGCCCAGACTCAACTGATGCGCCACCAGCTCTTCGAATACCAATCTTCGTTGTGCCGGATGCGCACCTGCCAGCAGTTCTGCCTGCGCTGCATCCGGCGGTGGCCGGTGCAGATAGCGCACCGCCGTGCAGAGGTCCGGCAATCGGTAGCGGTGGCGCAGCTGTTCGGGCAGCCACTCCGGCAGCCGCTCCGGCTGCGCCTCCAGCAGTGCCAGCGCCTTGTCGGTCATGCCGCGCCAGGTCAGCTGATGCATCCCCTCGGTAGTTGGATAGACCGGAGTCAGGCACTCCGCTGCGGCAACCGGCTCGTGCCCATCGATCCGGTCGTACTCGGGATGGATCATCTCTAGCGTTGCCGGTCCCCTGCGTACCTCACCAAAGCAGCGCAATCTGACGCCGGCGGTCAAACCCGCTTTCTGGGCTGCGGAGAAATGAAAAAAACGCAGCACCAAATGCCCGCTCCCGTCGGCAATCCTTACCAGCAACGAACGGCGGCGGCCAAGCCGTATTTCAGTGAATTCCACGACCCCCTCCACCACCGCCTGATCTCCGGGAGTCAGCGCGCCAAGCGGCAGGACGCGGGTGCGGTCCTGGTAGCGGGAAGGCAGATGAAACAGCAGATCCTGCACCGTACACACGCCGATTCTGGCAAGCCGGTCGGCGTTGCGCGGTCCGATCCCCTTCAGCACAGTGATCGGTGTGACATCCAGACTCTGAGTTTCAAGCTTTGCTTTCAAAACCGCTCCCTAATTACCGCCATACCCCTCATCCTTCACGCACTCTCCCGATTACCGGCAAACAACACCGGCACAGAAAAATCGTCAATATCCGCTCAAGCATGCCAGAAGGCATAGTCATAGAGAAGTTGACAGAGATCGGAAATCATCCACGATTTGTGTAGCATTGACCCATCAGGCAAAGCGTAGGCACTATAAAGGAGGTCCGGCATGTCGGTACTGCTCGAGTTCAGCATGTTCCCAACCGACCAGGGCGAGAGCGTCAGCGCTCAGGTCAGCCTGATCATTGCCGAGATACGCGCAAGCGGTCTCCCCTACCGCCTGACGCCGATGGGCACCATAGTCGAGTCGGAACGGCTCAGCGAGGTGCTGGCTTTGGTGGAGCGATGTCACCAGGTGCTCGATCAGGCCGGTTGCCGTCGGGTGTACGCTTCGTTGAAACTGGATATCCGCAAAGGGCAAAGCAACAGAATGCAGGCAAAACTCGAATCGATACAGGAAAAAATCGGCGAAGTTGCAGTTTGAATTTTCGCCGGCAGAGAGCGTCATGACCTATCAGAAAAAGTTTTTCTACGAAACCCGGGGACGCGGCACCTACGAGATTACCAATGAGGTCAATCAGGCCATTCGGGAGGCCGGGATCAGGAGCGGTATCTGTCATGTGTTCATCCATCACACCAGCGCCTCGTTGACCCTGTGTGAAAATGCGGATGCCAGCGTACGCAGCGACCTTGAGCGATTCATGGCCAGACTGGTACCCGACGGCGACCCGATGTTCAGTCACACACTCGAAGGAGCAGATGACATGGCGGCTCATATACGATCCATTCTGACCAAAATGGACCTGACTATACCGGTAACCGATGGCAAGGGCGCCCTTGGTGTCTGGCAGGGCATCTATCTGTGGGAGCACCGCACCCGGCCGCACCGGCGTCAGTTGAGCGTGACGATTCACGGGGAATAGCAGCCAGTCGGTTCAGCACACTGCCGCTTCAAGAAAATCCCTTCCGGCTGCATTCTCCCGAAAAAGCAGGCGTTTAACGCCCGAGCTCCATGACCGCATCCATTTCAACGGCCGAGCCTCGCGGCAGCTGGGCAACACCAACAGCCGCTCTGGCGGGATAGGGTTCTGTGAAATACTCCGCCATCACGCTGTTCACTACGGGAAAATCCGTTAGATCGGTGAGAAACACATTCAGTTTGACAATATCCTGCAGTCCGCCTCCGGCCGCCATTGCCACCGCCTGTAGATTATCGAACACCTGCCGTATCTGGCATTCGATGTCACCCTCGACCAGTTCCATGGTTTCGGGCAGCAGCGGTATCTGCCCCGACAGGTAGACCGTGCTGCCCAGCTTCACCGCCTGGGAATAGGTGCCTATGGCTTGAGGAGCCCGGTCGGTTCTAATAATTTCCTTTGTCATTATCGCTATCTCCGGCCATTGACTGGAACTATGAAACTAAAGGTTAGATCGTCAAGAGGTAGAAAATCTCGCCGAGACCAATGGGGAGAACTACACTTCTCCACTTTGCAGAGCCCATGGCTTTGTCCCCATCGCAAGCGGCAGGGTATTTCTGCATAATCCGCACAACAGGCCAGCAGCCGCCTTAATTCATGATGCGACTGATACGTATCACATGCGCCAAGGAGCGTACCCGGCGCAAAATGCTCGCCAGATGCCTGCGATCCTCCACTGATATGGCGAACTTCAACGTGGAGGTCAGTCCATCCTGCTCCTCCATACAAACGTTTTCTATATTTGACCCCATCTCCGAGATCGCCGACGCCACAGTAGCCAGCACGCCGCGTCTGTTATCCGTTTCAACCTTTATTTCAGTACTGAAAGTCTTTGACTGCCGAGCTTCCCACTGAACATATAGCCAGTGACTGTCCTGCTTACGGACTTCACCGATATTGCGACACTCCTGGCGGTGAACAACGATACCTTTGCCGGGACTGAAACTGGCAATGGCCTTATCTCCTGGAATCGGCCGACAGCATTTGGCGAACTTCACGACCATGCCCTCCGTACCGGTAATAACCAATGGCCGGTTGGTCGCTCCCTCCCTTACTTTTCCCGCTCTCTTTTTGCCGGATTTATGCTCATCTTTGGGGGCCTCACCCTCCTCCCCGGTATCTCCAGCCAGCCGACGGGCCACCAGCAACGGCAAACGGTTGCCAAGGCCAATCTCCTTGAATAGGGCATCCCGGTCCGGGAGCCCGAAATCGGTAAGCAATCTGTTTGTTTTTTTCTCGGGGATATCGTCAAAGTTCGTTCCCATCACGGAAAGCTCTTTGTCGAGCAACCTTCTTCCCAGCGCAACTGCTTCCTGCTGCCGCAAATTCTTGAGATAGCTGCGGATATTGACACGCGCCTTGCCGGTTACCACAAAGTTGAGCCAGGCCGGGTTGGGGGAGGCTGTTTCCGAGCAGATTATCTCAACCGTTTGACCGCTGTAGAGCATGGTCCGCAGCGGCACCAGACGTCGGTCGATGCGCGCCGCCACGCAACTGTTGCCGACATCGGTATGCACTGCATAGGCGAAATCGATAACCGTCGCGCCTTTGGCCAGGACCAGAATTTTTCCTCTGGGTGTGAAGACGTAGACCTCATCCGGAAACAGGTCCACTTTTACGTGATCGAGAAACTCTACCGAATCACCTGCCCCCTGCTGCAGATCAAGCAGATGCTTCAACCAGTCGGAAACCGCTGCGCGGGAGAGATTGTCTTCTTCACCGACCGCCTTATACAGCCAGTGAGCTGCGATGCCGGATTCCGCCAGCCGGTGCATCTCCTCGGTACGGATCTGAATTTCGATGGGTATGCCATGCGGACCGAAAAGCACCGTGTGCAGGGATTGGTAGCCGTTGGATTTGGGAATGGCAATATAATCCTTGAACCGCCCCGGCACCGGCTTGTAAAGATTGTGCACTGCACCCAATACCCGGTAGCAGGTATCCAGTTGATCCACGATGATGCGAAACGCGTAGACGTCCGCCACTTCGGAAAAAGAGAGCCGCTTCGTCCGCATCTTTTTGTAGATGCTGAAAGTGTGCTTCTCCCGGCCCTTGACCTCCGCCTTGAAGCCATCTTCAGCCAGCCGAGCGCTGATCGCTGCCTCAATGCTGCCCAGCACCCGTTTGCGATTGCCGCGCGCCTGTTTTACCGCGTTGCGCAACACCCGGTAGCGCATCGGCCAATAGGCCGCGAAGCCCAGCTCCTCAAGTTCGGTGCGTACGCTGTTGATGCCCAGACGATTGGCGATAGGAACATAGATATCGAGCGTCTCCCGGGCGATCCGGCGGCGTTTTGCCGGGCGCATGATACCGAGCGTCCGCATATTGTGCAGGCGGTCCGCAAGTTTAATCAGAATTACCCGGATATCACGCGTCATTGCCAGCAGCATTTTGCGGAAATTGGCGGCTTGAGCCTCGGCCCGGGAACGAAAATCGATCTGCGTGAGCTTACTGACACCATCTACCAGCTGGGCTATCTCATCGTCGAAAGCCTCGGCAATCTGTGCCTTGCCAACTGCGGTATCTTCGATGACGTCGTGCAGGATTGCCGCCATCAGACATTTGTAGTCCATCTGGATATTGGCAAGAATTCGCGCCACCGCCAACGGATGGTAGATGTAGGGTTCACCGGTCATCCGGTGCTGGCCTTCATGCGCCTCAGCGCTGAAAACGTAGGCCCGGTAAACCTCCTGTATCTGGCCTGGAGTCAGATATGACTCGAGTGCCACACACAGGTCACTGATCAGAAAACGTGGCTTGCCGGAGTGTGAGTGGGCCGACAACAGCTCTGCTGTGACGGGCGTCATGAAGCTGAAACTTTCCTAGCTTGGCCGCCGATGGCAGTCGTCTCCGGAGTTGCTTTGTAGAGAGCCCTCCGGTTATCAGCAGCGTGGAAACAAGCAAACATCGGGCGCTAGGCGTCAGCGGGTGGCAAACCCGCTATTGGTCCATCGACATCAGCCTCCTCTACCTCGGGCATGATATCCATCTCCTGCTCCTTGTGTTCGACCACCACTGCATTGTCCACCAGTCCAGCGGCAATTTCGCGCAAAGCGACCACCGTAGGCTTGTCGTTTTCCCAAGGCAGCAGCGGATCGACGCCATTCACCAGTTGACGGGCACGCTTGGCGGCCAGAAGAACCAGATCAAAGCGATTATTTACATGTTCCAGACAATCTTCAACAGTAACGCGTGCCATTCAATTAACTCCAGGATAATCCCTTTACTCAATAGTGGGAAAGCTATGAAACGAGGGGATCCTGACAGCGCGCCAGGACCGAAAAACCGCCATAAGGCTGAACTGGTAAATATAAACCAATAACCTTAAATGATCCACATACGGAAGATGCAAAACTACCTGGCAGATAACGTCAGATACGCTTGCCGCCGCGCGCAATCGGAGGCTGTCGGGTCCGGACGTTCACCAACAAAGCGGATTCTAGCTCTGACCGGCTTCCAGTAACGCTTGCAACTGCCGTTCAAGCCGCCGGGATTGTATCGGCTCTCTTAATCGCTGACTCACGACGAGCGCCTGTAGTTCCGACAACGCCAGTTCAAACTGATCATTGACAATGAGATAGTCGTACTCGGCATAGTGTTCCATCTCGCTACGCGCTTCACGCATGCGGTGTTCAATCACATCGGCGCTGTCCTGGCCGCGCGCATTCAGACGTTGGCGCAGCGCCTGTGGGCTTGGTGGAAGCACAAAAATCGAAACCACCTCCGGAAAACGTTTGCGCACCTGTCTTGCACCCTGCCAATCGATCTCCAGCACCACATCGATCCCGCTTTGCAGCAGCTCCCTGAGCGCCTGTTCCGAAGTGCCGTAGAGGTTGCCAAACACCTGGGCGTGCTCCACGAAAGCACCCTCCCCGGCCATACGTCTGAACTCACTCTCATTGGTAAACCAGTAATCCACACCATGCTGTTCGCCCGGCCTTATGGGTCTGGTGGTGTGTGAAACGGATACCCGAATCCCCTCCGTCTTTTCGAGCAACGCCTTGAGAAGACTGGTTTTGCCCGCGCCTGAAGGGGCCGAGACTACGTAAAGCGTGCCTTGTACCATACTTGAAACCCACCGGATATTCTGAAATGTTGCCGCGCATAATCTGCGTATGCTGCTGGTACAACTGAGCATATGGTTGATTTGCCGCTGATCGGCCACACTGAAAATCGTACAAACGCCTGATTGCTCAACGCATCGGTACTTGCCAGTGTGGACCGTGAGGATACACGGTGACAGAACAGATTCACAAGCCGCAGCCGTCGGTTTGACCCGCTGATCTCACAGGGCGAACCTGTTATCGACAGATGCTGTTTTTAGCACCTATCGCACAATCCCGCGCGACCGCGGCAATTTTACCGCATGGCGCGACGCGGCGAGCCTGCTACCGACACTGGCTAGCGTGCCGGAGTGCGGAATTGGAGTGGGGTGACCAGCCGCACCAACAACACCACCGAGCGCGCCTGCAGTGGATATTTCTCATTGGAGTGAAAAAACCGGTTGTCCTCACGCTTGCCATTGCTGAAACTGGTGTCGATCAATACCTGCCAGCGGGCGTGTTCGGGCTGCGACGGAAGGCAAAACTCGATCAGTTCATGGTGCGCATTGAGCAGCATGATCATCGTATCGTCTTCAATCGACCGGCCGCGTTCGTCGTACTCTTCGATCGAGTTGCCGGCAAGCAGCAGCCCAAGGCAGCGGGCGAACGACTGCTGCCACTCACGTTTGGTCATCTCATGGCCGGTCGTGGCCAGCCAGCTGATCTCTTTGGCGCCGACACCGACGATGTCACTGCCCTGAAAGAAATGCCGGCGCCGGAAGGCCGGGTGCTTTTTACGCAAACCTATCACCATACTGACAAACTGCTGCAGTTCGCGCGACTCCTTGTCAAGCGCCCAATCCATCCAGGTCAGTGCACTGTCATGGCAGTAGGTATTGTTGTTCCCCTGCTGGGTGCGGCCCATCTCATCACCGGCAAGCAGCATCGGCACGCCCTGCGATAACAGCAGCGTCGTGAGGAAGTTGCGTTTTTGCTGTTCGCGAAGTTGGCGGATGTGCAGATTTTGGGTCGGCCCTTCATGACCGCAGTTCCAGTTGATGTTGTGGCTTTCGCCGTCGCGATTATCTTCCAGATTGGCCTTGTTCCGTTTTTGCTCATAGCTGACCAGATCATGCAAGGTGAACCCGTCATGACAGGTGACGAAGTTGATACTGGCATAAGGGCGCCGGCCGCCATGCTCGTACAGGTCGCTGGAGCCGGTCAGACGGTAGGCAAGCTCGCCGATGATGCCCCCGTCGCCTTTCCAGTAAGCGCGCACCGAGTCGCGGTAGCGGCCGTTCCATTCCGTCCAGCCGACCGGGAAGTTGCCGACCTGGTAACCGCCTTCCCCCAGGTCCCAGGGTTCGGCAATCAACTTGACCTGCGACAGCACCGGATCCTGGTGAATAATGTCAAAGAACGCGCCCAGCCGGTCCACCGCATGCAGCTCGCGCGCCAGCGCCGAGGCCAGATCGAAGCGGAAACCGTCGACGTGCATCTCCAGCACCCAGTAACGCAGACTGTCCATAATCAGCTGCAGCACGCGCGGATGACGCATGTTCAGCGTGTTGCCGCAGCCGGTGTAATCGCGGTAATACCGTTGATTATTTGCGTCCAGCCGGTAGTAGGCGGCATTGTCGATGCCGCGGAAACACAACGTCGGCCCGAGGTGGTTACCCTCGGCGGTATGGTTGTAAACCACGTCGAGAATCACCTCGATGCCGGCCGAATGCAGGCGCTTGACCATGGTCTTGAAGTCTTTGATGTTACCGCTTGCGGAATAGCGCATATCCGGCGCGAAGAAACCGATTGAGTTGTATCCCCAATAGTTGCGCAGCCCCTTTTCAACCAGATGCCGGTCGTCGACAAAGGCATGAATCGGCATCAGTTCCACCGCGGTGACACCAAGACTGTGTAAATAGTCGATCGCCGGCGCCGAGGCAAGACCCGAATAGGTGCCGCGCAACTGGCGCGGGATATCGGGGTGCTGATAGGTAAAGCCCTTGACATGCAGTTCGTAAATAATGGTCTCGTGCCAGGGGGTGCGCAGCGGTGCGTCGTCGCCCCAGGTAAAAGCCTGGTCAATCACCATGCACTTTGGCATACCGTCGGCGCTGTCGCGATTATCGATTATCAAGTCACTCTTGTTGTGTCCGATACGGTACCCGAAAATAGCATCATGCCAGCGAATTTTACCGCTGATGTGTTTCGCATAGGGATCCAGCAACAGTTTATTGGGGTTGAAGCGGTGGCCGCGTTCGGGTTCGTAGGGTCCGGAAACCCGATAGCCATACAGCGTGCCGGGGCGCGCTTCCGGCAGGTAGCAGTGCCACACCTGATCGGTACGCCAAAGTACAGCGACGCTCTCGACCATGCGCCGTCCCTTGGCATCAAAAATACACAGCTCAACACCCTCGGCGTGCTCCGAGAAAAGTGCGAAATTAACGCCTTCTCCGTCCCAGGTGGCGCCCAGCGGATAGGGTTTTCCGGGCCATACGGCCATCTTGTTGCGCTTCATCGGTGTACTATCGGGAGCCACAAGGAAAATTTACACATCGCGGTTGTGGATCGGGTGCCAGGCACACCGGTTTGTTCAATCATCAAATTTCTGGCCTCAATATGATTGCGCCCAACGGCGGCAGCGTCAGCGCCAAAGAGTAAGGACGGTCCATCCACGCCAGCTCTTCCGCGTACAGTGGCGCCGAGCCGTTGCCCATGTTACTGCCGCCATAATAATCGGAATCTGAGTTCAATATCTCCCTGTAGGCGCCTGCACGGGGCACGCCGATTCGGTAGTTGTAGCGCGGCACAGGGGTGAAATTCACGATGGTGATAAAAAAGCCGCCCTCGGACTTGCGTATGTAACTGAACACCGACTGATCGGAGTCGTGGCAATCTATCCACTCGAAACCCCGCCAGTCGAAATCGTACTGGTAGAGTTCGGGGGAGTGATGGTACAGCCGGTTGAGGTCGCTGACCAAACGCGCGACGCCGCGGTGCGGGCTGTAATCGAGCACATACCAGTCCAACGTCTGCGAACTGTCCCACTCCCTGCCCTGGCCGAACTCAGTGCCCATGAACAGCAGCTTTTTGCCGGGATGGGTAAACATGTAGGCGTATAACGCGCGCAGGTTGGCGTGCCGCTGCCACTCGTCGCCCGGCATCTTGTACAACATCGACTGCTTGCCGTGAACCACTTCATCGTGTGAGAACGGCAGCAGGAAATTTTCCGTGAATGCGTAGAGCATGCTGAAGGTCAGCTTGTCGTGATGGTGTTTGCGGTGGATCGGCTCTTTCGCTATATAGCTCAAGGTGTCGTTCATCCAGCCCATGTTCCATTTCATATCGAAACCGAGGCCGCCGACGTGCACCGGCCGGCTGACGGCCGGCCAGGAGGTCGACTCCTCGGCCATCATCAACACGCCTTGGTGCGCCGTGTGCACGGCGACGTTGAGCTCCCGCAGGAAATCGATAGCTGCCAGATTTTCACGTCCACCGTACTGATTGGGTATCCACTCGGTGCGCGAGTAGTCCAGATAGAGCATCGAGGCTACCGCATCGACGCGCAGTCCGTCGACGTGGAACTCTTCCAGCCAGTACATGGCATTGGAGAGCAGGAAATTCTTCACCTCGTTGCGCGAATAGTTGAAAATCAGCGTCGACCAGTCGAGGTGCTCGCCAAGGCGCGGATCCTCATGTTCGTACAACGGGGTGCCATCGAAACGTCCCAGGCCGTGTGCATCCTTGGGGAAGTGCGAGGGAACCCAATCGATGAAAACGCCGATCTCATGCCGGTGGCAGTAATCGACGAAGTAACGGAAGTCGTCGGGATCGCCGAAACGGCTGGTAGGCGCAAAAAATCCGGTTGTCTGGTAGCCCCAGGAGGGGTCGTAGGGGTGTTCGGTGATGGGCAGCAGTTCCACGTGACTGAAACCCAGCTCTTTCACGTAAGGCACCAGCTGTTCGGCCAATTCGCGGTAGTTGAGAAATTCCCCTTCCGGACCGCGCCGCCAGGATCCCGGGTGCAGTTCGTAGATGGATATCGGCCGGTGCTGCCAATCTGCCTGGCTGCGCCGTTCCAGCCAAGCCTGGTCGGTCCAGCTGTATGCTGAGGTCTGGGTGACAATAGACGCCGTCTTCGGACGACTTTCAAAATACTGTCCGTAAGGATCTGATTTAACCTGAATCGTGCCGCTCTTTGCGTTGCGCAGCTCGAATTTGTACAGCGTGCCGGGGCCCAGATCCGGGATAAACAGCTCCCACACACCGCTGGCTCCGCGCACCCGCATCGGGTGGCTGCGCCCGTCCCAGCGGTTAAAATCCCCGACCACGCTGACACGTTCTGCGTTGGGTGCCCAAACTGCAAACAACACGCCGGCAACACCATCGGCTTCGCCTACATGGGCGCCGAGAAAGCGGTAGGCATGCCAATGTTTGCCCTCGGAGAAGAGATGCAGATCGAAGTCTGACAGCTGCGGGGTAAAGCAGTATGGATCGCGGCTGACGTGTTCGCGGTTGTCATAATCCCGCCAGATCAGGCTGTAGCGCTCCGGCAGAGTGTCGCCTTTCCCCTGCCACTCAAACAGGCCATTGTCGTCAATGCGCTGCAACTCCCATGGGCCCTCCGCTATCACTATATTTGCCGCCATCGGATTGAATACCCGCACCGAAACCTTGCCGTTGCCGCCATGACGGCCGAGCACTGCAAACGGATCGTGGTGACGGGCTTCGATAATGCGCTGCCGATCGACATCGGGGATTGTTCGTTCCATAACTACTGCTCCTCCTAACCACCGGCCTGCCCGCGGCAGGCTACTAAACATGACTCAGTACGCTCTAAAAAACACAAGCTATCATTTGAATATTACCAACAGGTTATTCGATCGATAAACCCCACCGCTTCACCTGGCCTCATCGGGTGGGGAAATTCCCAGGGTGGGCCGCGGTTGGTCCGCTGGTGCAAACCTACCGCATAACTCAATGCCTCCGCCCCATTTTCCCTGCAATCCACGAAAATAGCACTTGGTTGAATAGTGCCGATCCTTCTCTGCCTCCACACGGCTGGGTGGGTTTATTCGCTTGGATTATACGGGACGTTACAGTACATTCGCAGGGAAATAGTGCGGGGGCGGTAGCTGCCACCAAAACCGCCACGCTGATTTTCGCTTCGATCCCGGCGTGCGGGAGGCGCTGCGTACCGCCGCCCAGCAGGAGCACCGATTCATCGCCAACTTGGTAGAGGCGCTGATCCGGGACTATTGCAGGCGCAATGGCATCACGATCCAGAAGCAGAGTTCGCTCTTCGATGCGGGTCGCCGGCAACAAGTGGAAGCAAACCGGAAAGCAGTAAGGAAAGCGTGATGGCGACGAGTAAAAACACGAACAGAAAGAGTGCCGCCACTCCTCGCGTGCGTCACCGGCCGTTAAAACAGCAAGCGCCGGATTCCGCGCAAGATGTTGCTCCAGACCGCAATGGCTCCAAGAGCTTGATGAAAACAAAACAACGGGTCGCCGACCACGGCGAGGTGTTTACCCCCTCGTGGATGGTCGAAGCGATGCTTGATCTCATCAAAGGCGAAACCGAACGCATTGACTCCCGCTTCCTGGAGCCGGCGTGCGGGAGCGGCAATTTCCTTGTACAGATCCTCTGGCGCAAGCTCGCCGCTGTCGAACTCAAATACGGCAAGTCGGACTTCGAGCGGCGGCACTACGCACTGCTCGCGTTGATGTGCATCTACGGTATCGAGCTGTTGGCGGACAACATCGCCGAGTGCCGCGCAAACATGCTGGAGATTCTAGCCGACTACCTGAAAATCGAGGAGTCGGATGACCTCTACCGGGCCGCTTCCTACGTGCTGTCGCAGAACCTCGTGCATGGTGACGCCTTGACCATGCTCACAAACGAAAAACAGCCGATCGTCTTTGCAGAATGGGGCTATCTCGGCAAAGGCAAGTTTCAACGACGCGACTTCCGGCTGGACATCCTCACCCACTCCTCCGCTTTCAGCGCGGAGGGCGATCTCTTCTCCCAGCTTGGCAAGCACGAGATCTTCACGCCTATGAAGAGCTACCCGCCGATGGCGGCGAACGAACTGGCCGCCTTGCTTGTCGACACCCCGCAGGAGACCACATGAAAGGGCAGGCGGGTTTCACATTGCGCGCGCGCAACCCGGATGTGCTGACCTGTATCGCCAACCTCTCCAACGACGAGGTGTTCACGCCACCCGAGTTCGCCAACCGCATGCTGGATACGCTGGCCGAGGCGTGGGCTGCCGACCACGGCGGTGCGAACCTCTGGGCTGACAGTTCGGTGCGGTTCCTGGACCCGTGCACCAAGTCGGGTATTTTTCTGCGAGAGATCACCACCCGCCTGATTAAGGGACTGGAAGTCGAGATTCCAGACCTCGAAGCGCGCGTAAATCACATCCTGACCAAGCAGGTATTCGGCATCGGCATCACCCACCTCACCAGCTTGCTGGCGCGGCGCAGCGTGTATTGCTCGAAGCATGCCAAAGGCGAGCACTCGATCGCCACGGGGTTTGACAGCGACGACGGAAATATCTGGTTCGAGCGCGTAGAGCACACCTGGGCCAATGGCAAATGCACATATTGCGGGGCAAGCCAGAGCGCCCTGGATCGCGGTGCTGAGCTGGAAACGCACGCCTATGCGTTTATTCACACCAACGACATCAAAACTCGGGTCGCCGAGTTATTTGGAGACGCTATGCAATTCGACGTGATTATCGGGAATCCGCCATACCAGTTGGACGATGGCGGCTATGGCACGAGTGCGGCGCCGATCTATCAGATGTTCGTTAAGCAAAAGCCAAGGCATTGGAGCCACGCTACCTGTCGATGATTATTCCGGCCCGTTGGTTCGCTGGCGGCAAAGGGTTGGATGAGTTTAGAGAGTCGATGCTTACCGACAATAGCCTGCGTTCAATTGACGACTTTCTCAGCGCATCGGATGTTTTCCCTGGGGTAGGACTCAAGGGTGGCGTTTGTTACTTTCTCTGGGATCGCGACTACAGAGGTTTGTGCAGTGTGAGCACCCATTTCAAGGACTGGCCAGTTTCCACTGCCACACGCCCGCTCATGGAAAACGGAGCGGACATCTTTATCCGCTTCAACGAAGGTTTGTCGATACTCAAGAAGGTGATGACACTGGAGAGTAACGCTACAAGCTCTCTTATGCCATCTGCAAACAAGAGATTCGACCAACTTGTCAGCTCTCTCCGGCCATTCGGATTTCGTACGTTCTTTCGCGGGCGTAAACAGATGCGAAAAGGGGATGTGACGATTTACCAAAACGGGGGGACAGGCTACGTTGCACGCGACGAGGTTGAGACAGGTACCGAACTCATCGACAAATGGAAAATTTATATCGGTCGTGCCGCTCCGGGCACTGGTAACCGCGATACCTACCCACACAGGATCCTCAGCACGCCTTTCATTGGTGAGCCGGGCAGCATTTGCTCTGAAACCTATTTGTGCATCGGCCCCTTTAACATGCAGGCCGAGGCTGAAAGCGCTTTGTCCTACCTTACCTGCCGGCTGACGCGTCTATTGATTCTGTTACACAAGCCTTCGCAAGACACCACTCGCAAGGTTTACACCTTCGTTCCGACACAGGCTTGGGACAAGAAATGGACTGACAAAGAACTGTACACCAAGTACGGCATATCGCAGAGCGAGATTGAGTTTATCGAGAAGGTTGTTCGCCCTATGGATCTGAGAATTGACTTGCTGGGTGATGCCAGAGTTGACGAAATTGACGACGAGTAAGCCCACTATCGAGGAGATTCTTGCGCCGAAACCGAAAGCTCGGCCGCGCATCTACGCCTACTCCATTGACGATAAGGCGCACAAAGGACTTCTCAAGATTGGCCAAACCACCCGCGACGTGAAACAGCGGGTCGCCGAGCAGCTCAAGACCGCCGCCATCAAGAACTACACCATCGAGCTGGACGAATCCGCCGAGAGCGACGACGGCGCTATCTTCACCGATCACGAGGTGCGCGCGGCGTTGGTCAAAAAGGGTTTCGAGAAGCCTGAACTGGAATGGGTGCGTTGCTCGGTCGCCGATGTGCGAACCGTGCTCGCCGAGCTGCGCATCGGCCAGCGGTTTACCGGCACGCATCACGAAACCTTCCCGATGCGCCGCGAGCAAGCGGAGGCGGTGCAGGCGACCCACGCCTACTTCCTCTCGCGCTGGGCGGAAGATATGCACGCAGTCCCGCGCTTCCTGTGGAATGCGAAGATGCGCTTCGGCAAGACCTTCACCGCCTATCAGCTCGCCAGAAAATTGGGCGCCAAGCGGGTGCTGGTGGTGACTTTCAAGCCCGCCGTAGAGGATGCGTGGCAAACCGACCTGGAATCCCACACAGACTTCAACGGCTGGCAATACCTCTCGCGCTCATCGGGCAGCGACCCGACGCAGATCGACCGCCGGAAACCGGTCGTCTATTTCGGCTCCTTTCAGGACCTGCTCGGCCGCGACCGGGCCGGGAACATCAAAGCCAAGAACGAATGGCTGCACACGGTGAATTGGGACCTGGTGGTGTTCGACGAGTACCACTTCGGCGCCTGGCGCGAGACGGCGAATGAGCTGTTCGAGGGCGAAGAGGATGCCGTCAAGGAGGCCCGAATTGAATACGGCTCGGGGCTTACGGACGTGAACGAAGACCTCGCCGTGCTCTCCGAGAAAGAGGTCGAGTTCCTGCCCATCACGACCCGAGCCTACCTCTATCTGTCCGGCACGCCGTTCAAGGCGCTGGCCACGGGCGAGTTCATCGAGGAGCAGATTTTTAACTGGACCTACACCGATGAGCAGCGCGCCAGCGATGCGTTCGCAACGGCGCATCCTGGCCAGCGCAACCCCTATGGCGCGCTGCCGCAGATGCGCCTGCTGACCTACCAGATGCCGGACGAGCTGCTGGCCCTTGCCAGTGGCGGCGAGTTCGACGAGTTCGACCTCAACGAGTTTTTCACCGCGACAGGCACGGGCGTGCTGGCGCAGTTCAAGTACAAGAGCGACGTGCAGAAGTGGCTGGACATCATCCGTGGCAGCTACGCGCACAAATCGGTCGAGCATCTGAAGATGGGCACCCGGCCGCCGTTTCCGTACTCGGATGTACGTCTTCTGCCCTATTTGCAGCATGCGTTCTGGTTCCTGCCCAATGTCTCCGCCTGCCATGCGATGGGGAATCTGCTGGCGGAAAAGCACAACGTCTTTTGGCATGACTACGAAGTGGTCGTTGCGGCCGGTGCATCGGCGGGTATAGGTCTGGAAGCCTTGCCGCCCGTGCGCAAGGCTATCGGCAGCGGATTCGATACCAAGACCATCACGCTATCGTGCGGCAAGCTCACCACAGGTATCACGGTGCCCCAGTGGTCGTCCATGCTGATGCTGCGCAATCTCAAGTCGCCTGAAACCTATTTTCAGGCAGCGTTCCGGGTGCAGTCGCCGTGGTCGATTAAGAATCCCAACGGTGATAACCCAAACGAAGAGGAGATCCTCAAGCCCGTCTGCTTCGTATTCGATTTCGCCCCAACGCGCGCGTTGCGTCAGCTATCGGAGTACGGGGTCGGCCTGTCGCCCAACGAGCCAAACCCAGAGAACGCTGTTAAGGACCTCGTCTCGTTCCTGCCTGTGCTCGCTTACGACGGAGCTAACATGACGCAGATCGACGCGGGCGGAATTTTAGACATCGCGATGGCAGGCACCTCGGCCACGCTGCTGGCGCGCAAGTGGGAGTCCGCGCTGCTGGTAAACGTGGACAACGACACGCTGCGGCGCATTATGGATAACCCGGAGGCGATGGCGGCCGTGGAGCGCATCGAGGGTTGGCGTGCGCTCGGCGACAACATCATCGAGACCATTATCAACAAGAGCGATAAGGTCAAAGAGCTCAAGAAAAAGGCCAAGGATGGCGACCTGACTCCGAAGGAGAAAAAAGAGCTCACCGCCGAAGAGAAGGAATACAAGTCAAAGCGCAAGTTGGTTCAAGAGAAGCTAATTAAATTTGCCACCCGTATTCCGGCGTTCATGTATCTGACCGACTTTCGCGAAAACACGCTTCGGGATGTCATCACCAAACTCGAACCGGATTTGTTTTTAGCTGTAACCGGATTGACGGTCAAAGATTTTCACCTGCTTGTCCGCTTGAAAGTGTTCAACACTGAACAGATGAACCAGGCCGTCTTTGCCTTCCGGCGCTATGAAGACGCATCGCTTCGTTATACCGGAATTGAAAGCCACGAGGGGCTGACTCACTATGGGTTGTATGACACCGTGGTGGCGCGGGAGTAAAGGTGGCGATCACTAAGATCGATCATAAATCGGCTGGTTTGCTGCTCGATGCACTGCTCCCTGCCATCCTCGATAGGGCGTTCAGGGGAAAATTGTAGTCCCATGCAGACGAAATATGAGCAGCAAATCCGTGAGCAGTGGCCCGCCTGCTTGAATGCTATGGAGGCCCTTTACGGTAAACAGATGCCGCTTCCGGATGAACACCATGAGCAGGCCAGGGAGCAATTGCAGCGCCTGCGCCATCGGTGAGTTGCGGGGTTTCAGTTCCGGAGAATATGAATGGGCAGTCTACTCGCTCTCCTGTGTAAGGACGAGGCCGTTATCGGCCATGTGCTGTGGGATGTGGAAGGATTGTCAGAGTCTGGTGAGGGAGTATTGTTCGTCTGGCTCGACAACCGCAACGATTTTTCGTTGGAGCGGATCGAAGCGTTCCTGCAATTTGCGGATTTGCCGCCATTGCAGAATCCTGACTTCCCTCCCCGCTGGGTGTTGCTGCACTTTATCCAGCTTTGTATCCATCATATTCCGGGGATTCAGAAGAAGAATATCTGCAGTCTCTCCAGGCGTTTTATTGCGACAAAGGGTATTCTGTTAACCTGTGAAGCGGTGGAAGGGAATGGAACAGTCAAAGCTGCCGCGCGGAATGAGATTCCCTTGCGATTGAAATAGGTCTTGACTAAATTATATCTAGGTCGATATATTGATTGCCCTTTTCGTACATGATAACGCCAAGGCAGATCTGTTGGCTCTGCGGGACAGCGAGCCCCAGGCAGCGGGCCGGATTCTCGCCCTGCTGGAGCAGCTGGAAGGTGATCCTGACCTTCTGGACCGACTGACCCAGCACGATTATGGTGCCTACAGTTCGGCGGAATTTCATGTCAGCAAATGGCAGAAGCAGTGGCGGAAAGGGCGAGACCTTTGGCGGCTGAAGGTATGGGATCTGGACAAGAAGGGTCTCCGTTACCGGATTATCTATGCCTTCATCCCCAGCAAGCAGCACTACTATATTTTGGCAATTACGCCCAGGAGGGATTTCGATTATGAAGAGCGCGACCCCATCAGTCAGCGCATCCTCCGCGACTACCAGGAGCTTTGAGAAGGTATTTGGAGAGGCTGGCACAGCCACCAGTCGTACCCGTGCTCCGGTCTACCTCTTTGAAGCCTACACCGCGCCCCAGCCGCTGACTCCTGCAAAACACACCTCTATCGGCCAGTTGGCAGCAGAGTGGGAACAGGATACCAAGGGCCGTAATGCGCTTGAGGAAGGACGGCAGTGGGTGGCAGATGCCTTTTATGGCGACGACGGCGACACAGTACGCGCATTGCGACTGCGCAAAGGATGGTCTCAGACTCGTCTTGCCGAAGAGCTGGTGACCAGCCAGTCACACGTTGCCCGCATCGAGCGGGGTACGGAGAACCTTACTATCGAGACCTGCCGCAAGCTATCCAGTGCGTTGGGTATTGACCTAAATACACTGGATCAGGCGCTCAAACGCCAGGAAGCCATCGCACAAGCCAAACAGAGATGATCACCCGTCACATCGAGACCCTGTTTTGTGATGATATCCGCCATGAAGTGGGCGGAAAACTCTCGTTTATTGGTGTCTATTCCGGCGTGCTGTTCGTTCCAGTGTTTCCTGTTACTTTACCGAAGTTGTGTCTGTTCGTAAAAATTGTAACTCCCGCTCAGGAACCACTACGGGTGCTGAACCTGAGCGTCTTGCGGGATGAAGAGACTTTGCAGGAGATCACACTCGACGAAGAGCAATTGACGGCCGCCTCCGATTCGGCTGAGGAGATAAGCGAAGAGCAACGTAAGGAGCGGGTTCTGATGGCACAATTCATGTTGGTCTTCTCCCCTATCCAGTTTGCTGGACCCTGCACTCTAAGGGTGCGTGTCCACACCGAAGATAGCGAATTACGCGGTATGGCACTGAAGGTGGATCAGGCTCCAACACCATCCGACATGGCTCCCGCTAAACCATCCTCATAATAATTACTGCCGGGTGGGCAGGCTGCTTATCCGCCCCTAAAAAGATACTCTACCGCCAGGCGGGAAGGCTGATGGGTTATAATAATAAGCTATGGCCGGAGGATTTCGAGAAGATCAAAGAAAAAGCCCCGGAGATCGAAAACCTCAGAGGCTTGTGATTGTCGGCCCCAGGAACCGAGGATCCCACTCTTGCGGGCGACCGCTTGCGATAAGCGATTATTACTCAATATTCTGAATCTGTTCGCGCATCTGCTCGATCAGCACTTTCATCTCCACGCCGATGCGCGTTGTCTCGACATCGTTGGACTTCGAGGCCAGGGTATTTGCCTCCCGGTTGAGCTCCTGCATCAGGAAATCCAGGCGCCGCCCGACCGCTCCCTTGCGTTGTAGTATGGTTTCCACCTCCTGGATATGGGCGTTCAGCCTGTCCATCTCCTCAGCAACATCCATTTTCTGGGCCAGCAGCGCTATCTCCTGCTCCAGCCGCGCCGGATCCAATTCCTCGGCCAGTTCGCTCAATCTGGCGCGCAGACGCGCGCGCATCGCCTCCAGAATAGCCGGCATCAGTGAGATCACCTTGGCGACCTCCAGGCGCAGCGAGGCGCAGCGCTGGGCTACCAGCTCCGCCAGCTTCGCACCCTCCCTTTCCCGCGTCTCCACCAGGCTGGACAATGCCCGTTCCAGGCAGTCACTGGCGCGTTTCTGCAATGGGGTCAGATCCTTGTCGTCGGATTCCAGCACCCCGGGCCAGCTCAGGATATCCATCGCGCGCAGCGGGCTGGAGTCGTGCAACAGCTTGCTGATTTCGCCGGCGCAATCGATAATCTGTTGCGCCAGGCGAAAATTGACCTTCACCCCGGCGTCGCTGTCGCTGGCTGGCTTATAGCGCAGTGAACAATCCACCTTTCCGCGCCCCAGCCGCTTCGCTACGCGCTCACGTACAATTGGATCCAGCGCACGCAGCTCTTCAGGCAAACGCACCATGAGCTCAAGGAAGCGGTGGTTGACCGACCTGATCTCCCATGTCAGCTCCCCGTCTGTCGAGATGTCTTGAACACGCGCAAATGCGGTCATACTTGAAGTCATATCTTGAAGTACCTGTGAATTCTGCAGACTCGGTTGCAGTGCTCAGCCCGAAACTGTGTATCATAATGCGCTCGACGCAACCTTGCACACTATGCCGGGCAATTATTCGCTTATGCGGGAAACCCGAGAAAGCCTGCCACCGGGCACCACGATCGACTGTTACTCCATCATTAAGCGGGTCGGAAGCGGTGGGTTCAGCCTGATCTACCTGGCCGAAGATGAGGATAGTCAGGAGCGGGTAATACTTAAAGAGTACCTGCCCAGAAAACTGGCACAGCGGAGCGGCTCCGCACGGGTCGAAATCGGCAGTTCGATCACACCCGATCAGTTCGAACGTGGGCGCAAGCTCTTCTTTCAGGAGGCAAAGGCGCTCGCCCACCTACGCCATCCCAATATCGTCAAAGTACGCACATTTTTCCTTGCCAACAACACCGCCTACCTGGTGATGGAGTACGAACAGGGGAGAAATCTGGCCAGCTACATCAAACGCCACAACGGAAAATTGAGCGAAACCCTGCTGTTGACCGTTTTCCCAGCGATACTCGACGCGCTCACGCTGGTCCACTCAGAAAACCAGATACATCTGGATATCAAACCCAGCAACATCCATCTGCGCTCCGGCGGCAGTCCGCTGCTGCTCGATTTTGGTGCCATCCATCAATTGGCAACCACCAGAAGCGGGCTGCTGACCCAGGTGGTCACACCGGGTTTTTCGCCGGTGGAGCAATACTATGCAACGGGTTACGTGGGACCCTGGAGCGACATCTATGCCATTGGCGCAAGCATGCGCGCCTGTATTGAGGGGAAGGCCCCGCCGTCGGCGATCGAACGCCATGCCAAAGACAAAATGCAACCCGCCGTCAAACAGTTCAGACGGCACTATCCGAAGTACCTGCTGGAGATTATCGATTGGGCCATGGAGGTCGATCCACTACTGCGTCCCCAGGGAGCCGAAGAGCTCAAGCAGGCGTTGATCCAGGCAGCAGGACGCCCTCCGGTCAACAGCCCTACACCAGCTTTCCTGCAACGATGAGCGCACTCCGTGTTATAAGACCGGTTACAACAGAACACAAAACAGCACAGGAGCAACCATGAGACCCAGCGGCCGCAACCCCGATCAGATGCGTCCTATTCAGTTTACCCGCAATTACACCATGCATGCGGAGGGTTCCGTGCTGGTGAGCTGCGGCAATACCAAGGTGATCTGCACCGCCAGCGTGGAGGAGAGAGTGCCCCGCTTTCTGAAGGGAAAGGGCCGTGGCTGGGTGACCGCAGAGTACGGCATGCTGCCCCGTTCAACCGGAGAGCGTATGGATCGCGAGGCAAGCCGGGGCAAGCAGAGCGGACGCACGCTTGAAATCCAGCGGCTCATCGGTCGCTCTCTGCGCGCTGCGCTCGACTTGGAAGCGCTGGGTGAACGCACGATCACGCTGGACTGCGACGTCATCCAAGCCGACGGCGGCACCCGCACTGCATCCATATCCGGCGCTTATGTTGCGCTCTCCGATGCCATCAATGGACTTATTTCCAACCGACAGATCGAACGGAATCCAATCCACGGCCAGCTCGCTTCGGTCTCCGTCGGTATCTATAGAGGTATCCCGGTGCTGGATCTGGACTACGCCGAAGACTCCAACGCAGAGACCGATATGAACATGGTGATGAACGAGGCTGGGGCATTCATTGAGGTGCAGGGTACTGCCGAAGGACACGCCTTCCATATGCACGAATTGCAGCAGATGTTGGCACTCGGCGAGAAGGGAATCAGGGAGATCATGGCCTGCCAGCGGGCGGCGCTCGAGGGCTGACGTTTCAGGATAACCCCTGCCAGGTCCGCAAATCAGGGAACTACCGTATCGATCACAATTTCGACAACGTTGTCCGCACCCACCTCAACCGGCGCCACCTCACCTTTCAAGTCGCCGCTTTGGGTGATAGCGCCGCCTGAGCGGGAGACGCGGGCACCTACGACAACCTGTTCGAAATTGGAAATTTTCATACTGGGCATCATCGCACCCGAATCGTCAAGCAACACTGTCAGCGGCAGATCCTTGACTTGCATGCGCGCCGCAGCCAGCGGCATCTTCGGCCCCTGCAGCGCCCTGGCGTAGACAAACAGCGCCTCATCCGGACTCGCTTTACCGCTCAGTTCGGGTGACAGACTCACCCTGACGGTAACCCCCCTGCCCGCCGCAATAGTCGGTTTACTGCTGGCAACCTCCGGAGCAGCGGCAAGCGTTTGAACCGAGACTCCCGATTTCTCCCTGGCGTTGGTAATCAGCGCCGCTATCCGCGCACTCGCCTGCGGATCATCCTGGATCTGCGGAACCAGCCGTTCCCAGTGAGCGATTGCCAGCTCCGGGTTTCCCGCCTGCTCTTCTGCCATACCGGCCAGCCAGAGCGCGGTGGTATCCTCCGGCGCCAGTTTGACTGCCCGGCGGATCAGTTCGGTCGGTTTACCCCGCATATCCCCATTCGCATTCATCGCCAGCGCATCGGCCCAGCCCAGCAGCACCGAAGGCTCATCCCCAACCAGCTTGTGCACCGTTTCAAATGCTGCCGCGGCACCGGCATAATCTTTCAGTGCCATGTTTGTGCGCCCGAGCAGATACCAGCCGTTGGTATCTTCGGGATTCTGCTTGAGGCGCTCGACCAGCGCGCCCACCATCTGTTCCACCGAAGGCAGCTCCCCGCCGCGCTCATGCGCTGCTGCCAGCGCGGGATTTCTCGGTTCCACCAGGTCCGGCGTACCCAGGTAGGCATAAAGCCCCAATGTCAGCGCCGGAACGAACAGCGCAACTATACCCAGTGCCAAACGTCCGCCGCCGGACGTCCCGGCTGGTGCAGCTTGCTCGCTCTGCTGATCCAGGTCCGACAATAATGACCGTTCCAACTCGCCTTTTGCCTGCTCGAACTGAGCTTGATCCAGTGTGCCCTGATCCCGTTCGGCCGCCAGCTCCGCCAGCCGCTCCCGGGCGATGACCACATTCTGCTGGTCACGGTCGAGTGAATGCAGCTGCCTGGTGCGCAGCAGGGATGGCGCAAGCATCGCCAAAGCAGCCAATATCATGGCCGCCGTAATTATCCAGAAGAGCGTCATGTCTGTTGATCGTCGAGCAGTTGCCGGGCGCGCAGGTGATCTTCGGCTGTCAATGATTGAGCCTTCTCCTTAGCGCGGCGTCGGATGAAAAGAAGCAGTAGCAATACCGCCACGCCCAAAATGATAAAAGGACCTATCCAGAGCATGGCGGTGGAGGTCTGAAATGGGGGACGATACAGAACAAACTCCCCGTAGCGTTCGACCATAAAGGCGATGACCTTCTCATCGGACTCTCCGCGGGCGACCATCTCATAGGTAATGCGCCGCATATCCTGCGCCAGTTCGGCGTTGGAATCCGCCAGATTCTGATTCTGGCAGACCAGGCAGCGCAGCTCCTCGATCAGCCGCTTATAGCGCGCTTCCTTGGCCGGATCGTCGAATTGATGTATCTCAACCCTGGCCATCGCAAGCAGGGGAAAGAGCAGCAGGACCAGCCAAGCGAGACGCCTCATCAGCTCTTCTCCAGTTTTTCTATCAACGGCTTAAACTCGTCACGCCACACCTGGAGCGTCATTGCCCCTTTGTGCTTCTTGCGTATGACACCTTGCTTGTCGATGAGAAAGGTCTCCGGGGCGCCGTACACGCCAAGGTCCATCACTGCGTCACTCTGGGGATCGACCCCGACCGCAATGAACGGATTACCTTTCTCCTGTAAAAACTTTTTTGCCTCCGCATCGTCGTCGCGCCAATCTATCCCGACGATCGGCACCCGCTCCTGTTTTGCCAGATAGAGCAGAAACTCATGTTCGCGCCAGCACTCAGGACACCAGGTGCCCCAGACATTGACCAGCCAAACCTTCCCTTTCATCGAGGCCGAATCGACTGTTTTGTCCGGGTCGAACAGATCGCGCAGAGAGAACTCGGAGGCCTTCTTGTCGATCAGCACCGAGGGCACATCGCGCGGGTCAAGCGTCAGACCAACGCCCAGCAGCACAACCAACACCAGAAAAACCCCGAGTGGAACTAAGAAGCGCGCCTTCATGCCGTGCCTGCCATTGCCTGATGACCCGCCACCGCGCGAGCCTTTCGCGCGAGCTGAAAATAGCGCCGGTCGGTTGCGGCCAGAACGCCGCCTACCGCCATAAAAATAAATCCCAGCCAGATCCAGCGGATAAACGGTTTATGGTAGATGCGCAGACTCCAGGCACCCTGATCACCCAGCGGTTCGCCCAGCGCGACAAACAGATCGCGCGTCAGTCCCGCATCGATGCCGGCTTCGGTCATCGGCATGCCGCTCTGATAGTTGCGCTTTTGCGGGTGCAGCAGGGCGACAGGCTTTCCGTCCCGGCTCACTTCGACCACGGCCTGATGCGCAACGTAGTTGGGACCTTTAACCCGTTCTGCCCCCTGGAACAGAAAATCGTAACCGCCCAGACTGTAGCTCTGGCCGCGCTCCAGCCGCAGGTCCTTTTCCGTGCTGTAGATGGAGGTCAATGTTATACCGACAATGAAAACCGCCACGCCCAGATGACCGAACATCATGCCCCAGCCGCCGCGCGGCAAAGTCAGCAGCATTTGCAGCAAACTACGCCTGCCGCCGGCCCGGTCCACCAGCCAGAGGATCGTGGTAAGCACGACCCAAATCGCCAGCACCAGGCCCAATGCAGCGCCCCAGCTGAACTGCGGCGCCAGCAGCAGTGTCAATCCAAAACCCGCGGCCAGACTGACCAGCAGCAAAACAGCCAGTTTTCTGACCAGCCGTTCGGCCGAGTCTTCCTTCCAGCGTGCTAACGGACCAACGCCGATAAATATCGCCAGCGGTATCGTCAACGGAATGAAGACACTGTTGAAATAGGGCGGCCCCACCGAGATCTTGCCCACCCCGAGTGCATCCAATACCAATGGATAGAGTGTGCCCAGCAAGACACTGGCACAGGCCACCACCAGGAATACATTGTTCATCAGCAATCCCGTATCGCGCGAGATCAGGCTGAACTTGATGCTGCTGCGGATCTGTGACGCGCGCCAGGAGTAGAGCAGCAGCGAACCGCCGATCACCACGCACAGAAACAGCAGGATGAAGATACCGCGGCCGGGATCGGTGGCAAAGGCGTGCACCGAGGTGAGTACACCGGAACGGACCAGAAAGGTGCCCAGCAAGCTGAGCGAAAAGGCGAAAATCGCCAACAGCACCGTCCAGGCCTTGAACGCGCCTCGCTTCTCGGTCACGGCGAGTGAGTGGATCAGCGCGGTGCCGACCAGCCAGGGCATAAACGAAGCATTTTCGACCGGATCCCAGAACCACCAGCCGCCCCAGCCGAGTTCGTAATAGGCCCACCAGCTGCCGAGCATGATGCCCAGCGTCAGAAACGCCCAGGCGACATTGGTCCACGGGCGCGACCAGCGTGCCCAGGCCGCGTCCAGCCGACCGCCCAGCATGGCTGCTATCGCAAAGGCGAAGGCAACCGAAAAGCCGACGTACCCCATATACAGCATGGGCGGATGGATCGCCAGCCCCGGATCCTGCAACAGCGGGTTGAGATCGCGCCCCTCTGCCGGCGCATTCAGCAGCCGGTCAAAAGGGTTGGAAGTGAGCAGCATAAACAGGATGAAACCGATGCTCACCATCCCCATCACACCAATCACCCGGGCCAGCATCACTTCCGGCACGCTGCGGCTGAACAGCGTAACCGCTCCGGTCCACAGCGAGAGGATCAACGCCCACAGCAGCAGCGAGCCTTCGTGCGCCCCCCAGACACCGGTTACCAGGTAGAGTGTCGGCAGTGCCGTATTGGAATTGGTCGCCACATATTGCACCGAGAAGTCGTTGGTCAGGAACGCATAGGTGAGGCAGCCGTAGGAGACCAGCATGAACAGCAGCTGGGTACGGGCAACCGGTCTGGCCAGTGCAACCCAAGCGGGGATCCCGCGGTGGGCGCCGATAATCGGGAAGGCTGCCTGAATGATTGCCAGCCCAAGCGCCAGTATCAGCGCCACATGTCCAATTTCGGGAATCATAGTTTCTGCATCCCGGTGACCCCTTCTCGATGCGACTTCTCCAGCGCCGCCGCCACTTCGGGCGGCATATAATTCTCGTCGTGCTTTGCCAGCACTTCTTCAGCAACAAACACGCCATCCGGCCCCATGCGGCCCTGAGCAATCACCCCCTGGCCCTCCTTAAACAGATCCGGCAGTATGCCGGTGTACTCCACGTTCACCTTGTTTGCGTTATCCATGACAACAAAACGCACCGTCAACTCCTGGCCGCGTTGCAGACTGCCGCTCTCGACCAAGCCGCCAAGCCGATAGACGTGGTCCTTTGGCGCCTTGTTCTCCGCCACTTCGGTCGGCGAAAAAAAATAGGAGAGATTGCTGTCCAGCGCATTAAGCAGCAACCAGGCTGCCAGCCCCAGACCTGCCAATCCAACCAGCAGGAATCCAAAGCGTTTATGTCTAGCCTTCATTTCTCACCTCTTTATTAAGACGGATGATGCGCGAGATTCGCTGCAAGGTGGCCTTACGGCGGCTTCTCAGTAGTATCGGTTCAAGCACCATCAGCAGCGCAGAGACCCCGAACGAGCCCCATACGTAGAGGCCATAACCACCCATATGAAAAAACTCTGCAACACTCATCTGGTTCGCATCTCCGGCAGTTGGCTTACCCAAGTGCTCTCCCGATCGCGCTCCAGAATGATCGACCGAACGCGCGCAAGCGCCACCGCGATCGAGTAGGCCCAGAATCCGAAAGTCATAATCAACATGGTAATCAACATCACCTCACCCATACTTGAGCCCTTGGTAATCGATACCGAAGCGCCCTGGTGCAGCGTGTTCCACCACTTGACCGAGTAGTAGATGATCGGGATATTCACGACGCCGACCAATGCCAGAATCGCGCCTGCCCGGTCAGCCCGGCGGTTGTCGTCGATCGCCCCCTGCAGCGCGATGAACCCTATATAAAGGAACAGCAGGATAAGTTCGGAAGTCAGCCGCGCGTCCCAAACCCACCAGGCACCCCACATCGGCTTGCCCCAGAAAGCGCCGGTCCACAACGCAATAAATGTGAACATCGCGCCGGTCGGCGCCAACGCCTGCGCCATCATGGCGGAGAGGCGGGTATTGAAGACCAGTCCGATGCCCGACCAGAGCGCCATTACCACGTAGATGAACATAGACATCCAGGCCGCCGGAACATGCACAAATATAATGCGGTAGCCCTCTCCCTGCTTGTAATCCGTTGGCGCCACGAAAAAACTCATGTACAGCCCGACGCCGATTAAAACCACCGCGGCCGCGCTGAACCATGGCATCATCTTTCCGGCCAGCGCGTAGAAAGCAGGAGGTGAGGAGAACCTGAACCAGTTGATCAGGCGCGAACTCACTTGATGTTACCCGCTAACGGTTGCTGCTGCTTGTTCGTCACGTACCGGCGGTTGGCGCAAGGCAAGCGGAGATATCCAATCGGCAATTTTACTATCCCCATTTTAACCACCACCCCAACAGCAGCGTTCACAGTGCCGGCCGCCTGTTACTCCAACTTCGATTTCGAGTCTGAATCCGGCCATTTGTTCCCCTGAATTAAAAAATCATCAAACCATTATATAAGAGTTGTCCGGTGCCTCGTCTACTCCGCCGAAACCCGCAGCGCGGCGGCAGTGGCCAGTGGAGCAAGCAGCAGGGAGAGCACCAGCAGCGCGCCCAGCATAAAAATATGACCCCGCTCCCCGAGTCCGGAGACATTGGCCTCCACCGCGCCGGCGCCGAAAATCAGCACCGGAATACAGAGTGGAAGCACCAGCAGCGATACCAGCACGCCGCCGCCGCGCAGCCCGATGGTCAGCGCCGCTCCAATCGCGCCGATGAGGCTCAGCGCCGGTGTGCCCAGCAGCAGCGAATAGAGCAATATTGTGAGCGCATCGACCGAGAGGTCGTACTGTAACCCCAACAGCGGCGCCATCAGCACCAGCGGCAGCCCCGTGGCCAGCCAATGCGCCGCCACCTTGCCCAGCACCAGAATAAACAGCGGCTGCGGCGCCAGCAGCATCTGTTCCAGCGTGCCGTCGTCGTGATCCGCCGCAAACAGCCGCTCCAGCGCAAGCATGGAGGCGAGCAGTGCGGCCACCCAGACCACGCCGGGGGCGATCAGGCGCAGCGTGTTCATCTCCGGCCCGATGCCGAGCGGAAACAGACTGACCACGATGACGAAAAAGAAGAGCGTGGAGAAAACGTCGGATTTGCGGCGCATGGCAAGCACCAGATCGCGCACCACAATGGCGCGAAAGGCGTCAAACATCACCATCCTCCTTCCAGCCCAGCCGCAGCTGCCGCACCTGACCCCGGGTGAGGCTCACCTGCTGATGGGTGGTGAGAATCACCATACCACCCTGCTCCACATGGTCACTGATGATCGACTGGAGAAAATCGACCGCCGCACTATCCAGCGCGGTAAAAGGCTCGTCGAGTACCCACAGGGGCGCCTTGCTGAGCAGCAGCCGGGCCAGTGTCACGCGCCGTTTCTGGCCCTGAGACAGCACTCGTGCCGGCAGATCTTCGTGCCCGCGCAAGCCCATCTCCTCCAGCACCTCCCAGGCGCGATCACGAGCGACGGGCAGCCCGGCCAAACGGCAGTTCAGCTGCAGGTTCTCCACACCGTTAAGATCCTCCTTGATACCGTTTTTATGACCGATGTAGGTCAGATCCCTGGTGAAATCCTCGCCCAGCTTTCGGCTCGCTTCACCCCGCCACAGAATTTCGCCGCTGCTCTGCCGGATGAGTCCGCAGATGGTCCGCATCAGCGTTGTTTTGCCGCTGCCGTTGTGACCGTGCAGATGCATCAGTTCGCCCTGTTGCAGGGAGAAGCTGAGCCCGGAGATCAATCGCCGATCACCGCGCACGCACTCCAGTTCCACCACTTCCAGCATATACAACCCGGCTGCTTGGCCAAAAAGGGGGTAATTGTACACAAGCAGGCGGGTGTAGTTGAATCACTCAGATCAAATCGGTTGAGATGGGGAACCTGGCCCCGGCCCCGGACCTGAATCTCCTAATTGTTATTTAACCCGAATCTTTCATAAATTATGCTTGCTCTCGCTTGTCTCTTGATTCCACAAGAAATATTTTCTCAGTCGGCCGTAGTCACTGATACGCCACTCCTTCGGAAATTTCCTCGTGAAACCAATATACTGCGCGAT
Organism: Chromatiaceae bacterium; assembly: GCA_024235255.1. Lineage (GTDB taxonomy): Bacteria > Pseudomonadota > Gammaproteobacteria > Chromatiales > Chromatiaceae > HKST-UBA178. The sequence continues at coordinate 346,290 of JACKMT010000003.1, read as the reverse complement.
ATCGGCGCGAATCTAAGAAATCTTCGGGTTAACATCCGGCCTGGTCCGCCTGCTAAGATCTCCGGACTACCTGCCCAATTCGAACGGATACAGACAAATGACATCAAAGCACCGGGGTGAGCGTATCGTACTGGCCAGCAGCAATGCCGGTAAGGTTCGCGAAATCAATCAGTTACTGCTGCTGCAAAAAATCGAGGTAATTCCGCAGAATCAGTTTGATATTCCCGACGTGGATGAAACCGGACTGACATTTGTCGAAAACGCGATACTGAAAGCACGCAACGCAGCGCACTATAGCGGACTTCCGGCGATTGCCGATGACTCGGGCATCGAGGTCGATTACCTAAACGGCGCTCCCGGCATACGCTCGGCACGCTTTGCCGGCGCAGGCTGCGATGACGCTGCCAACAACCGGAAACTGCTGGCCGCGCTCGAAGGCGTCCCCGATCAGCAAAGAACCGCCCGCTTTCAGTGCCTGATGGTCTATCTGCGCCACGCGGAAGACCCCACCCCGATTATCTGTCAGGGAACCTGGGAGGGAAGCATCCTCACTTCGCCGCAGGGGGAAAACGGATTTGGTTACGACCCTCTCTTCTGGGTAGATGGTGCCGGGTGCAGCTCGGCGCAACTTGAACCAGCGCAGAAAAATCGTCTCAGCCATAGAGGCAAGGCACTACGGCGGCTGCTGGCAGCGCTGTCCACCTGAACTTGGTTATAAATATTTCATATAAGGGACATAATTTTGCAATATGACCGCTCTAGCCTCCGCATAGAAAATGGGGCAATTTGACTAGAGCAGCGCTATATGACAATAGATACGCGGTACCAATCCCGGGTCGACATGGAAGTCGAAGTGCAGATCGTGCATCGAAACCGATCGATTCATGCGCTATCCAGAAACCTCTCCCGCAGCGGGATCTTTTTGACGACAGAGGCCATGACAATCCCCACCGGCACTTTTATCGGACTGGAGTTCGCCATGGACGATGTCAAGTGGCAGATCGACGGGCTTGTGGTACGCCAGGATGAGGAGGGCATAGGCGCCATATTCAGAATGCCGCAGCCCGAACTGTTCACTACCGCGACCAACCGCAAACAGGCATCGGAACAGAGGTCGACCCGCAAGGTGTCGGCGGCGAATAAAATGCCGGGCGCGGCGCATTCGAAAGTGCTTCCACCACGCTCAAACGCCGACTATTGATCCGTCGGCGGGCGCCGTTGCCCCTCTCTGCGGGAGTCAGTGCCCAACATCCGCTATCACCCTTTCCAGCGGTTCATGCCGGACATCCTTGCCCTTGATTAGGTAAATGGTGTGGCGTGCCACATATTTCGCGTGCCCGCCGATTCTCTCCAGCGCCCGCAAACCCAAAGTGATATCGACCACATGCCCGATACTGCGGGAATCTTCCATCAGGTAGGTGGAGAGCCGGCGCTGAGCGGCAACCATCTCCTCGGCAAGCTCGGCCTCCTTGCGAATCACGTCTAGCGCCGACCCGGTATCCAGTCGGTCGAACGCCGAGATCGCCAACTCCAACATACCGTCGACCAGATGGGCCAGCTTGGGGATGTCGCTCAATAGCCGATAGTTCGGCGCACTGTTGTCTTTTTCGTAAAAATAGAGCGTAAGCCGCGCGATCCGGCGCGCCTGATCACCGATCCGCTCCAGATCGGAGATAATCTTTCCGGCCGCCATGATCTCCCTTAGATCCCGCGCCACGGGTTGTCGTTTCGCAATAATGTGCACGATATGATCGTCGGCTTTCAGCTCAATTGCATCCACCTCCTGATCGCGCACCACCACCTCCTTGGCGCCTTCGACATCCTCCTCCTCGAGCGTCCGGATTGAATCCGCGATCTGCCTCCTCACCAGCCTGGCCATATCCATCACATAGCGGTTCAATTGATCGAGCTCATCGTTGTAGCTTGTGACAGTGTGACCGTCTGTCATCTCATTCATAAGTTGCACTCCCGACTGCGGCTCTCCGCTGTCCGGTAGCCGGCTCTCGCTGCCGGTTCATCCGAAACGTCCGGTGATGTAATCCTCGGTCAATCTATGGCCGGGATTGGTGAAGATATCGTCCGTCGCGCCTACCTCGATCAGGCGGCCGAGATGAAAGTAGGCGGTGCGCTGCGACACCCGGGCCGCCTGCTGCATCGAGTGGGTAACGATGGCAATCGCATAGTGTTGGCGCAGCTCATCGATCAACTCCTCAATCGTCGCGGTCGCGATCGGATCCAGCGCCGAGCAGGGCTCATCCATCAGGATCACTTCCGGCGATACGGCGATGGTGCGCGCAATGCAAAGCCGCTGCTGCTGGCCGCCGGAGAGGCCGGTCCCCGGCTCGCCGAGCCGGTCTTTTACCTCGTCCCAGAGCCCGGCCTTCGACAGCGAGGTTTCCACGATCTCGTCAACGCCCTGCTTATCCTCCGCCAGGCCGTGAATACGCGGTCCATATGCCACATTGTCGTAGATCGATTTGGGAAAGGGGTTGGGCTTTTGAAACACCATCCCCACCTGCGCCCGCAACGGCACCACATCCAGCTTTTTGTCGTAAATATTCTGCCCTTCCAGCCTGATATCACCGGTGACACGGCAGCTATCGATGGTATCGTTCATTCGGTTGAGGCAACGGATAAAAGTGGATTTGCCACAGCCCGAAGGGCCGATCATGGAGATCACCTGACTTTTTCCGATATCCAGGCTGGTATCGATGATGGCCTGTTGCTCTCCGTACCAGACATTGACATTGCGCGCGGTCATGGCCGGATTGGCGACGGTGACATCGCCAACCGTGCCGGCAAAGTCGCGGGAATCCTCTGCCAAAGCCTGCCCGCCATCTCCGCTCACCGCCGGAGCCAGGGTGTTTTCGGCTGCCATATATTGGATGGTCGTATGCATGATCTTTTTCCTGTCGTTGTTACCAGCGCCGTTCGAAGCGCTTTCTCAGTACCACCGCCAGCGCATTCATCGTCACCAGGAAAAACAGCAGCACCATGATGGCGCCGGATGTCCGCTCGACGAACGCCCGTTCGGGGCTGTCGGCCCAAAGAAAGATCTGCACCGGCAGCACGGTTGCGGGATCCAGCGCGCCGCCGGGAATATCCACGATGAAGGCGACCATCCCGATCATCAGCAGCGGAGCGGTCTCTCCCAGCGCCTGCGCCATGCCGATGATGGTACCGGTCAGCATACCCGGGAGCGCCAGCGGCAGTACGTGATGGAAAATGGTCTGCTGCTGCGAGGCGCCGACACCCAGTGCCGCTTCCCGAATCGAAGGCGGAACCGATTTCAGCGCCGCCCGGCTGGCGATGATGATCGTCGGTAGTGTCATCAGGGTCAGCACCAGACCGCCGACCAACGCGGCCGACCGGGGGAGACCGAAAAAATTGATGAAAACCGCCAGGCCGAGCAGACCGAAAACAATGGAAGGCACCGCCGCCAGATTGTTGATGTTGACTTCGATCAGATCGGTCCATCTGTTTCTGGGGGCGAACTCCTCCAGATAGACCGCCGTCGCCACCGCGATGGGAAACGCGAGCAGCAGGGTCACCAGCAGCACGTAGCACGAACCCATCACGGCGCCGGCAATACCGGCCAGTTCGGGTTCCCTGGAATCACCGTTGGTAAAGAAGGCGGTATTGAAACGACGCTTCAGCGCACCCTCCTGTTCCAGCCGTTCGACCCAGGCCAGCGTGCGGTCATCGACCCGGCGTTCGCTCTCGGGCACGCTGCGGTCGATATGGCCTTTGACCAGCATATCGATGTCATCGTCTGCGGTCAGCCAGACGGCTTGGGTGGTGCCTATCAGCGAGGGATCAGCCAACACCATGTGCTGCAGTTCAAACGCCGCGCCCGAACTCACCATCGCGTACAGCGCGCGCTTCTCCTGGCGCGTCTTCACAGCAGGAAAACTGTTGCGCATTGAGGCTTTGACCAAGCCGCCATAATCGGCTCTGGTCAGCGCGTCGTAATCGTGCCTGCCGTCTGGATCCAACTGCTGCGGATCGAAGAAAACTTCCAGCGCTATCTTAGTCTGGTGAAACGCGGTATAGCCGTTGCCGACGATGCTGATAAACAGGAAGGAGACAAATAGCAGCCCCAGACTGACAGCCGCCAGCCCGGCCGTCCGGAACCGTCTCTCCCTGGCATAGCGTTCAGCCAGCGAGGCGTTGACCCGATCGATAGTGCGAACTCGCTTGTCGGAGTGACTATTCATACTGTTCACGGTACTTGCGCACCACCTGCAGTGCGACAATGTTGAGGATCAGCGTGACCCCGAAGAGCATCAGTCCGAGGGCGAATGCCGCCAGGGTCTTGGGGCTGTCGAACTCCTGATCGCCCACCAACAGCGTGACAATCTGCACCGTCACCGTGGTGACACTCTCCAGCGGATTCACAGTCAGGTTGGCCGACAGCCCGGCCGCCATGACCACGATCATGGTCTCGCCGATGGCGCGGGAGACGGCCAGCAGCACCCCGCCGACAATGCCCGGCAGCGCGGCCGGTATAATCACCTGGCGAATGGTCTCGGAGTGGGTCGCACCCACACCAAAAGAGGCATCGCGCAGCGCCTGTGGCACCGCATTGATCACGTCATCCGACAGCGACGATATGAAGGGAATGATCATGATGCCCATCACCACTCCCGCCGCCAGTGCACTCTCCGAGGAGACATCGAGACCGATCAGGGAACCGCTGTCGCGGATAACGGGGGCTACCGTCAGTGCGGCGAAAAATCCATACACGACGGTTGGAATGCCGGCCAGAATTTCGAGCAGCGGTTTGGCGACCGCACGCAGCCGGCGACCGGCATATTCAGAGAGGTAGATGGCAGACATCAAGCCGATGGGCACCGCCACCAGCATCGCGATCAGCGAGATCAATACGGTGCCGAGAAACAGCGGTAGAGCGCCGAAGACGCCTGAAGAACCGACCTGATCTACCCGGATAGCCATCTGCGGACTCCACTGGAGTCCGAACAGAAACTCCGACAACGGTATCATCCGGAAAAAACGGATCGATTCGAACAGCACCGAGAGCAGGATACCGATTGTGGTAAATATGGCGATAGTGGAACTGAGCACCAGCAACGCCTTGACCACCGCCTCGACCTGATTTCTGGCGCGCATCGCCGGGGAGATAAAGCGCCAGCCCAGCGCAATCCCCAGCAGCGCCATAGAGATCGCAACCACCACCAGCGCGGCACTGCCGATCCGGTTCAGGTTGGTGTAATGATCGGCCGCCGCCTGCATTTCGGGGCTGACATCGCGCGAGACGATATTCCCCTCCGCCAGGTTGCGGATATCGTTGATCACCAACCCCAACTCCGCCTCGGACAAGCTGCGGGTCGCCAGTGGAAGGTCGGCGACAACCATCTTGGTGACAATGATGGACTGAAACGCGAGCCAGACCAGCAACACCAGCAGCGCAGGCAATCCACACCAGATAGCGGCATAGAACCCATAATATCCGGGCAGGGAGTGAAGTTTTCGGATACCGCCCGCCCTGCCAGCCATGGACTGCGAGCGGCGCCGGCCCAGTTGATAGGCAACTGCCATCAGCGCCAGCAGAATAAGAACCAGAATGACTGCATACATGATGCTCTCCCGGTAAACCGGATGGCGGCAGCAATACTTCGCCTGCCTTCCGGTCCAGCAATACTAACGTGCAGTGCTGAGGAGTCGGTTATTTCTCCAGGCTGTACAGCATTTTAACATTGGCCGCGAAGCGTTCTCGCTCAGCCGGCGGCATCGGTATCATGCCCTTGTCGACCAGGTAGCCTTCCTCACCCCAGGCCTTTTCGCTGGTGAACTCCGCCAGAAACGCCTCGATACCGGGAACCTTGCCGAGATGCGCCCTCTTCACATAAAAGAAGAGCGGGCGGGAGATCGGATATGTGCCATCGGCAATAGCCTCGAAGGTTGGCTCGATGCCGTCGATTTTCGCTCCCTGCACTTTGTCCGAGTTTTGATCCAGAAAGCTGAAGCCGAATATTCCCAACGCCGCGGGATTGGCTTCCAGCTTCTGCACGATCAGGTTGTCGTTCTCACCGGCCTCGATGAAAGCCCCGTCCTCGCGAATGGTGTGACAGACACCCTGGTACATCCGGCCATCCGTTTTCTTCATCGCCTTGATGAAATCAAACGCCTGGCACCCGCCCTCCATGGCCAACTCGACGAAGGCGTCGCGGGTGCCGGACGTGGGAGGCGGACCGAGCACTTCGATTTTGGTTGCCGGTAAAGTGCTGTTAACTTCCTGCCAAGATTTATAAGGATTGGCAACCAGTTTCTCGCCGCCATTAGGGTCCGGAACATCTTTTGCTAAAGCCATGAAAATATCCTTGCGCGAAAGCGCCAGCTGTTCCGCCTGTTTGGCATTCGCAACGACAATGCCGTCGTAGCCGATCTTCACTTCGACGATTTCGGTGACGCCGTTCTTGGCACAGCTCTCAACCTCGGACGATTTGATCGCGCGCGAAGCATTGGTGATGTCCGGATGCTCGATACCAACGCCGGCGCAGAACAGTTTGAAACCGCCACCGGAACCGGTGGACTCAATCTTGGGTGTCTTGAATCCTGTGGTTTTGCCGAAAGTCTCTGCAACCACCGTGGAGAAGGGATACACGGTGGAGGATCCGACGATGGAGATATAGTCGCGGGAAGCAGCAGAAACCGCACCGGAAAATGTCAGTACAACAGCAGCCGAGACAGTTTTGATATTCACAATAAACTCCTACAGGTTTCGCCAATGAAGCTTATGAGGCAAATTTTCCACCCGGTTTGTTACGTGAATATTCCTGCCAGATAAACATTAGATAACAGTTATATTACCAATAATATAACAGTTGAATGGTGGGTTTTTGCGCTGCTCTTTTCGTTAACTAACGCTGCTCTGTTTTTTCAACTGCGATCAATACAACCTACCACCGCGTTGAATTCGGCAGTTAAAAAAGTGTCATCAATTCGAAAACCCAAGGAGATAGCATCTGTTGCGAAATTGATAGCGCATCTCGTTCCGATTGATCGTGTCCATGCGATCACACTGACATGATAAGGAGTAGCAGGGATGGGTGTTCAAATCCTGGAATACGACACTCCCGTTGCAACCGGTTCAATCATGCTGACGCTCTCGATAGAGAACGCAGCGGCTGATGACCATGCACTTAGCTATGGCGCCAGACTGGCAGCGCGGATGAAGCGGGACCTGCTTATCGTCCATGCGGTACATGAGCCAGGCGACAAACCGGGTCTGTACCGCCAGCTCGATCAGCAGATGATGCATGTCCCATTGCGTGATCTTGCGCTGAATATATGTCGGCAGCGGATCGAGGATTTGTACTCGCGGCAGCCGGAATTGAAGCCCTTGGAAAGCCCGGCGCTGATCGTCATCCCCGGGCTGCCGGCGACGCGCATCCTGCAAATCGCCAAAGCAATGCTGCCTTGTTGTATTGTGATGCAGAAGAACCATCCCACTGTCTTAGGGAAGCTGCTTCGTACATCCATTACTGATAACGTGGTCAAACATTCGCTTTGTCCGGTAGTGCTGATCGATTCCGGAGTCGGCAACACAGCATTAGACTCGCTGCTTTTGGAAATTTCTCATTTGTCCGCAAATTCACACGCTTCGCCCAAGGGAAGCACGCCCCTACACATACCTGTATGATTCCATGTGCATTTTCCCATCAGCACCCGGCCCTTTCCGCCAATGGCAGCCATCACGCCAATGGGGAGGCGCACACCTCCTGTCGCTAGCGGCGCGAATATCTCCCGGCGGAAAAACTGAATTCCATATGCGATTCATGGGAATGCCGTAACAACCCGACAGTTATCCGCCCCTGCCCCGCAGAGGCATCAACTGACAGGAGTAGAGGAAACCTCCGCAGAATACTCGATCTGCCGGCCGTGAAACCTTTGTACACATTACCTGGCTATTTTCTATGTTACAGTTATGTAACAGGCATGGCTGATCACAATGGATAAACAGCGGTATTAGTTATTGGTAAAGGACCTTGGCAAAAACACTGGTAATCGATTCATCTGACGGCACAAAAGTTCCGTTTCTCAGGGGTATTCTGACCCGCTCCCTGGTTGATGCAGGGGTTAGTTTCGACGATGCTTACAAACTGGCGTCCGCCGTGCGCCACAATCTGTCCGATGTGGATGAGGTTACCACCGACAAGCTCAAAGAGATGGCCATCGCCAAGCTTGAAGAGTCGTTCGACCGTAAGTTCATCGACGCCTACAAATCTTCCGGTACCATCCGTGACCCGATTCATGTGATCGACCGCGACGGCCAGGCCACTGCCTTTTCCAGAGTTCAGCACACCCACTGCCTGGAGTCGTGCGGACTTTCGACCAGCGAGGCAAAACTGGCCAGCAAGCATATCTATCACTATCTGCTGGAAAAAGAGGTGGAGGAGATCAGTTCGTCTGAACTTGGCCGTCTCACCTATATCTGTCTGCGTGCCAACCTTGGCAGAGAAGTGGCCAAACGCTACATGGTCTGGGTGGATTTCACTCACAGTGGCCGGCCACTGATTCTGTTGATCGGCGGTACCACAGGCTGCGGTAAAAGCACCATTGCCACGGAAGTGGCGCACCGCCTGGGTGTGGTACGCACACAGTCGACCGATATGCTGCGCGAAGTAATGCGCATGATGATCCCGAAGCGGCTCTCACCGGTACTGCACACCTCCTCCTTCGACGCCTGGCGTTCGCTGCCCGACAAATTCGCCAATCAGGCGGATGTGGAGGAGCGTATCGCAGACGGCTATCGCGCTCAGATGGAGCTGCTTTCGGTGCCCTGCGAGGCGGTCATTCAGCGTGCGCTCAAGGAACGGGTGGCGCTGATACTTGAGGGCATCCATGTGCACCCGGCGCTGCTGAACTATATCGACCGGCGCGAGGATGCCATCATCATCCCCATCATGCTGGCGGTATTGAAGCAGGATAACCTGCAGAAGCGCCTGCGTGGCCGCGGCCAGCTGGCGCCGGAACGGGACAGCAAGAAGCACCTCTCCAATTTTGACCGGATCTGGTCGCTGCAGTCATTTCTGCTCTCCGAAGCGGACCGGAATCGCATCCCGATAATCGCCAACGACGACAAGGAGAAAGCCACTGCGCAGGTAATGAAGGCGATCATCGATTCCATGGAGGAGAAGTTTACCGGCAAGCCCAGCGAGGTTTTCGGTTATGGCCGGTAAATTCAAGGGGTTGATGGTGATACTGGATGGCTTGGGCGATTCCGGCATCACCGGATTCGGGGGCAAAACACCGCTGGAAGCGGCCCACACTCCGAACCTGGACGCGCTGGTCAACGCGGGCACAGCGGCGATGATCGATCCGCTCTATCCGGGTGTGCCGGTTGGCACCCACACAGGCACAGGGGTGCTGCTGGGCATTCCACCCGGGGAGGCGGCAAAGCTGACCCGTGGACCGGTGGAAGCGGCCGGAATCGGCCTGGCCAGCGAGTGGGGGGATATTCTGATTCGTTGCAATTTTGCATCATTGGAGAAGGAGGGCGAATCCTTCCGCATCTCCGATCGCCGCGCGGGTCGTATTTCGGAGGGCACTGCGGAGCTGTCGCGCGAACTGGTCGATGTCGATATCGGAGACGGCATCAAAGCCACACTGAGACCGGCTACTCAACATCGGGCGGTGCTCAAACTCAGTGGGGAGGAGCTCTCTTCCGCCATTTCGGATACCGACCCCGGCAGCGCATTTCAGGAGAAGGGTGTACTTCGCTCAGCGCCACAGGAGCCGGGGACGGCCGCCGCACGTACCGCCCAAGCAGTCAACCGTTTCATGCATCTGGCGCACGCGCACCTGAATGCACACCCGGTGAACCGGGTACGGCGCGATTCGGGTCTGCCGGCAGCCAACGGTATTCTGTGCCGCAGCGCAGGAAAAAACACGCAGCTGATCAGCCTAGTTAAACGGTTGGGTCTCAAAGGCAGCGTTATTGCCGGCGAGGGCACCGTCATTGGACTGGCGAATATGCTCAAATTTCATGTGGTGTCGGAACCTGGGTTTACCTCCTTGCCAAATACCGACCTGCAAGCAAAAGTCGCTGCCACCCTGGCTGCACTGAAAGAGTCCGATATCGTATTTCTGCACATTAAGGGCCCGGATATCTGCGCTCACGACAGGGATCCTGAAAGGAAAAAGTCACTGCTGGAGGCTGTTGACCGACACTTGGCCGCTATTCCCAGCACCGACCTGGTTATCGCGGTGACTGGCGATCACTCAACGGACAGCAACACCGGTAACCACACCGGCGATCCGGTTCCCTCGCTACTGTACGCACCACTGGGGAGACGTGATCTGTGCACACGATTTGGCGAGTCCTATTGTGCCGGGGGCGGCCTCGGCCGGGTCTCCGCTACCGGTTTTCTCTGCAATATGCTGGACGCAATGGGCTATATGCATAAATTTATTCCGGGTGAATCCCACCTTTTCACCCATATTTCATGAACAAACACCCTTTTCCTCCCTCCTTCACCCGATATTCATGGGTCGACTACCTTACCCGTTATTAAAATCCATTATTCCCTAAGGATTGAGGATGTTCGGATTTCTCTCTAATTACGCAAATTGGAAGTTTAGCTGCAGCTTAAAAGCCCATGTCACACTTTTGTAACAATTTGTAAATAAACTGCAATGAATCTGCAACAATGGCTGCGCTGGCAGCCGCTAAGCCTTTTATAAATATTACAGTTTTTTGAAATTTAAAAGTATTCTCATGACCGGGATCAAGGTCACAAGTTTATATTTCAATAATATTATCCTGGAATTACGGTTATCTTTATTGAACGTTAATTGCAGCCCGGTATTAAGGCTGCAACTTGGAGCGAGAATAAGACTGCAAGGCATTGGTTGATCCGTCAACTGTTCGCGTATTAAGCCTTAAAACAGCGAGTTTTTCCGCAAAGCTTACGCGCCGGTAGCTCCAAGTCGACCCAGTAAGTCTGGAGCAAAAAAGACTGATAACCCTCGCTTTGGCACTCTTGCTCTCCTCCGCGTTATTTTTAGTCACAGCCCCTACGGAGGAACCGATGCGAACCACCAATCCCATTGCTGCTTTACTCGGCAGCTCACCATTTAAGCCTATGCAGGCACATATGCGAATCGTCAAGGAGTGCGTATCAGAGGTGCCTGGCCTGTTTGACGCGCTCATTGCAGGAAACCAGGAGGAGATGACGGCGCACAAGGACCGGATATTTGAAAAAGAGCAGGAAGCCGACAATCTGAAGAATGAACTGCGCGCCCACCTGCCCAAGAGCCTGTTCATGCCGGTGGACCGCCGCGATCTGCTGGAAATCCTGGAGCTGCAGGACACCATAGCCAACACAGCCCAAGATATCGCCGGCCTGTTGATGGAACGGAACATGACGGTACCCGAGGGAATGGCCGAGCCGCTCAGCGAGCTGGTCAAGCGTTGCGTCGATACCAATGACATGGCAGCAAAAATCATCGAGGAGCTGGATGAGCTGATCGAGATGGGTTTCAAAGGCAAAGAAGCCAGCAAGGTTGAACAGATGGCGCTCGATCTGAATGCGCTTGAAGAGGAGACAGACAAGCTCGGAATCGCGCTGACACGCATGCTGTTCGCTCAAGAGGATGATATGAAGCCGGTATCGGTGATGTTCTGGTATCAACTCATCCAGTGGGTCGGAGACCTGGCGGACTTCGCGGAGAAGGTGGGCGATCGGATGCGCTTGCTGATAGCCAAATAAAACTCATTTGAACAGGTTGGCGCTGATGCATTTAGGCTTTGCCGGGCAGAGTCGTCAGCGTTTGTACTCTTTACACAGAAAACTAGCGTAGGAAATCCATCATGGAAATCATTGCTGAATGGGGAACAGTCTTCCTTGTAATGGCCATAATTTTTGGCTTCTATATGACTTGGGGCATTGGCGCGAATGACGTTGCCAACGCCATGGGAACCTCGGTGGGCTCAGGCGCCATCACGGTTAAACAGGCGATTATCATCGCCGCCATATTCGAGTTTGCCGGTGCGTTTATCGCGGGCGGTCAGGTCACGGCGACCATCCGCAAGGGGATCATCGACCCGAGTGCTATTGTCGGCACACCGGAACTGCTGGTCTACGGCATGCTCGCCTCGCTGCTGGCAGCTGCCATCTGGCTGATGGTTGCCTCGACCCGTGGCTGGCCGGTCTCGACCACTCATAGTATCGTCGGCGCAATCGTCGGCTTTGCCGTTGCCGGCATTGGCATGGAAGCGGTCAAGTGGGGAAAGATCGGGTCGATCGTTGCCAGCTGGGTGGTCTCTCCGTTGGTTGGTGGCACAATCGCCCTGTTGTTGATGATCAGCATCCGTAAATTGATTCTCGATGCCGACAATCCGTTCCAAAAGGCTAAGACCTGGGCTCCTGCCTACGTATTTCTGGTCGGCTGGATCGTTTCGCTGGTCACCATGTTCAAAGGACTCAAGCACCTCAAGCTGGAGCTGTCTGGTGTGGAGAGCTTCATCGTCTCCATAGTGGTCGGCGTCGTCGTCGCTGTAGTCGGCAGGATGATGATTAACAAGGTACAGGTCGATGCGGCCGCGGATAAGACTTTCCACCAAGCCAGTGTGGAGAAAGTCTTCACGCCGCTGATGATCTTCACCGCCTGCGCGATGGCTTTCGCGCACGGCTCGAACGATGTGGCCAACGGCATCGGCCCGATGGCAGCGATCGTCTCCATCGTCGACAGCGGCGGCCAGGTTGGTCAGAAAGCCGGACTGCCATTGTGGATACTGCTGCTCGGCGGCGTCGGCATCGTCATTGGTCTGGCAACCATGGGTTATAGAGTGATGCAGACCATCGGCACCAAGATCACCGAGCTGACCCCGACCCGCGGCTACTGCGCCACGTTGGCTGCGGCCATCACGGTCGTCATCGCGTCGAAAACCGGACTGCCGGTTTCCACAACGCATATTGCAGTTGGTGCCGTAATGGGTGTCGGCCTGGCACGCGGTGTAGGCGCACTCGACATGAGAGTAATCGGCAACATCGTCGTCTCCTGGGTCGTTACACTGCCGGCCGGAGGCATACTTGCTGCATTGTTCTTCTTCCTGTTCAAAGGTATCTTTGGATAACTGAGCATAGCAATGCTATTAGCCCCCCTTTACGTAAGGGGGGCTTTTTTTTTACCGGAATGCTAATATCACCCGCAAAAATATAATGAGCGGCGATCACTTGGATTTTAATACCGAACTCATTACCGAATTACAAACAATCAAAGGAGTAGCCTTCCCCGCCTATGTCGGTTTTCGCCAACTGTTGATAACCGGCCCGCCGGGAGCGGGGAAAAGCACTCTGATCAGGAAGCTTGGCGGCTGGTCTGAAGAGGGATACGTTGATCTCTCGCTTAACAAATGGTGGACAGCGCAGGCGCTCGCCGTAAGACCGCGCGAGATTCACCTAGGCTTTCCCTGTGAAGGATTTAAAGATGCGCTGGCAGTGTTTGATGAGGAGTGGAATCGATCACTCATGCCGCCTGAACTGAGTCTCGAAAGAATCAGAGTGCCGCCGTTAAAGCGCTATTTCTTCTCCGTCAACTGGCGTAAAAGGTACACGTTTGAGTTTCTGATTCCCACCCCGGAAGTACTGTTCAAACAGCGGGAACAGCGGGCCAAGAAGGGGACACACTATGTTGACAATGAAGTTACGCTTGACCGAGTCAGAAACCAGGTGATTATTTACCAGTTGGCCGCACAATATCTGCATCAGCATGGCCTGAATGTCTATATTCGTGAGGGATTAGATGGAAAATTGTGGCGAATAGCAGACCCGGAGTGTGGTTAAGTGTATCTTTTCATTAATTTTGCCCTGCTAAGTGCGCATCCGTACAGCGAGGTGCACTAGATGGTGTCGTCTGACTCCAAGGTGAAAAAGAGCCTGATCAAACTATTCAGGAGCACCTTCGCGGATCTGGTTGCCTGTGAAGAGGTCGACATCAAAGAGTCCTACCGACTCCCGACCACTAAGGTAAAGGTGAATATTAAGGAGCACCCCTTCCAGATCAATCTCTATCCGGACGGTAAGGCGCTGCATCTCTATCCGGAAAGGACCCTCACCGAAGACGAAGAAAACAGCAGCGCCAAAAACTTCATTCTGTTTGATCCGGACAGCTACTACAACAATAGAGTGAGCGGATTCTACCGCCTGAACGTTGGCGAGAAAATCATACTCGGTGGAAAAGATTTAGAACAACGCGCCTTTCTCAACATCCCCAAAGAGACACCTGCACGCAAACTAAGTATCACCAACGACGATGGTAGGCTGATTTTCAAGAGTCTGGTAGATAACCCACAATCCTGTATTGCACCGCTGTTGAAGGATAAAAAGGTCAATCAACTCGTCAACTGGCGGCTGATGAAGCTGGAGCGTATCAAAGCGATATTCGGAGGACCGATTGGATTGCTGCCGCAAGAGGAGGCGCTCAGCCTGATCCGGGAAGTGAACAAGATCCTGGAGAGTGAAGCACACCGCCCCAATGACAAACAAGGCAGACCCGGCGGCGTCATTCACCTGCCGGATGAGTTGACTGTCATCCTTATGGGGGACCTGCACGCCAAGCCGGACAACCTGTTAACCATGTTAAGCCAGAACAGTTATCTGGAGGCGCTGGAACATGGAACCGCAGCGCTTGTCATTTTAGGGGATGCAGTCCACCCTGAGGGAGATGTGGCACTGGATGAGATGCAGGGCTCTATGCTCATTATGGATCTCATCTTCAAACTGAAGGTACGTTTTCCACACCAGGTTTTCTATCTGCGCGGGAATCACGACAGTTTTTCCGAAGAGATCGCCAAAGGCGGGATTCCCCAAGGCATGTTATGGGAACAGGAGCTGGTTAACTCACGTGGGAACGAGTATCGCAATGAGATGGCGCGTCTCTACAAACAGCTCCCCTATCTTATTTATTCGAGTCATTTCGTCAGTTGCCACGCCGCGGCACCAACCAGCAGTATCGAGCTTGACGACATAATAAATATTATGGACCAGCCAAAATTGATAAACGAGCTTATCAATAACCGGCTGAAACGTCCGAACAGGCCTGCCGGATACGCTAAAGGTGATGTTAAACGGCTCAAAAAAAGTTTGGGCATCAATCAGAATGCGCCGTTCATCGTCGGACATACGCCGTTGTCGAATGACGATACGATTTGGGAAAACGTCGACGAAATCAAAAACCATCACATACTCTACTCAAGCGATAGCCAGTGGGTGGGGGTGATGGCCCAAATTGGCGATAAAATTTACCCTTTCCGGTATCCTGTCGAACAGGTAGTTAATGCAATATACTCAGCTGATGATTAATCGGCATACGTCCGGACAAATTTTACGCTGCTCTGTCAGTGTCTATTTAAAATAATATAACTAACTGATTATACAAGCTATTTTAATTATACAGGATAATAAGCGTTGGAAAATGCCTGCTGTTTTCCGAGCAGAACTGAATATAGAATTCACTTATGCCGGCATATTCTGTTGAACCGGTTTTTTATCATCAAACCAACATCTGACTAACTAAATATAGAGAGAAATCCAATGGATCTCGCTTTTTGGCTGGAATTGATACTTTTTATAATTCTGATGCTGTTATCGGGCTTTTTCTCCAGCTCCGAAACAGCGATGTTCTCATTGAACAGCGTTCAGCTGGAGCAGATGCGGCAGGAGGGAAACAGCAAGCTCGAAATGATCGAGCGTATGTTGAGTGAACCCCGGCGCTTGATCGTCACCATTCTGATCGGCAACGAATTCGTCAACGTGGCCGCATCGGTCATTTCGGCAGCCATGGTGATCCAACTTGCTGGGGCAGAAAACAAGTTCTTCAACCTCTTTATCATGGTGCCTATTTTGTTGATTTTCGGAGAGATAACACCGAAAACGTTGGCGATTCGCAACAATATCGCTTTTGCCAGCGCCGAGGCAGGCCCGATCAGCTTATTCGCCCGGCTGATCACTCCGATCCGCTGGGCGGTGAGAACGGTTTCGGACTGGATTACCACATTTATCGTGGGTAAGGAGCGCTCACCCGGCAATATAATTACCGAAGATATGGTAAGGACTCTGGCCCATGAGGCCGTCGGCGAAGGGGTACTGCATTCGACTGAAGCCCAATTTATCGATCAGATTTTCGAATTGGGCAGTAAATCGCTGGAGGACATTCTGACGCCGAGAGCCGAGATTAACTTCATCTCGTCCGATGTCTCGTTACCTGATCTGTTGTTGGTAATCAACGAAACGCGGCAGTCCAGGTTTCCCGTCTATGAAAATCACCGGGACAATATTCTCGGGATCCTGCATGCCCGCGACTTGTTGGATGTCAATCTGGAACAGCTCAAGGAGGACAGAGAGAGGTTTATCAAGTTACTGCGTAAGCCCTATTTCGTGCCTGAATCCAAACCGGCACTGGAGCTGTTAGACAACTTTCGCCAAACCAAACGCTCCTTTACCCTGACCGTGGACGAGTATGGCGGCGTTACCGGCCTGGTCACCATGGAAGATCTGCTTGAGTGTATTTTTGGCGATATCCCCAGTCCATCCGATCAGGTGGAGCAGTTCGCATTAAAAACAGTGGGGGAGAACCAGTATCTGGTCGACGGCGTCATGCCGCTCGAAGAGTTCAACGCACATATCGGCAGCCATTTCAGCGAAGGCGAAGCTGAGACGATCGGAGGATTGGTACTCCGCTCGTTTGGGGAGCTTCCCCATGAAGGCGCATCGATAGAGTTGGACGGCATTAAATTTACCGCACAAACCATTGCTTACAACAGAATCGACCAGCTG
This sequence comes from Chromatiaceae bacterium, assembly GCA_024235255.1. Taxonomy (GTDB): domain Bacteria; phylum Pseudomonadota; class Gammaproteobacteria; order Chromatiales; family Chromatiaceae; genus HKST-UBA178. Next base: position 329,488 of record JACKMT010000003.1, on the reverse strand, counting down.
CTGGTTACCCCCCCACCGCCGCCGGATATAGATGAAACACCTTCGTCCGACGACCTACAGGAACCTACCGAAGCGGAAGAGGGAGGTAAAATCTAAATGGATATCTTCACAACAGTTTTGATCATGATCCTATGCCTGCTGCTGGAAGGCTTCTTTTCCGGCTCCGAAATCGGTGTCGTCAGCGCCGACCAGATGAAGCTGCGGCACAAAGCAGCAAAGGGCTCTAGTGGCGCCAAACTCGCCCTGAAAATGCTGGAACGGCCGGAGTGGCTGCTCTCCACCACGCTGGTGGGAACGAATATCGCCGTAGTCACCAACACCACCATGGCGACCGCGCTGATGATTCATCTGTTCGGTGAGCAGGGGAGCTGGCTGGCGGTCGTTCTCGTCGCGCCGCTAATCTGGATTTTTGGCGAAATCGTGCCGAAGAGTGTTTTCCAACAGCGCGCGGATACGGTCACCCCAATTGTGATCTTTATCCTCAGATTCTTCTCGATGCTGTTCTTCCCGATCCTTGTCGTGTTCAGCTTCCTGACCAATGTATTGACTAAAATTGCCGGCGGCAATGCCAAGAACCCGTTCACGCTGCGGGAAGAGATAGTCACCATGCTGCAGATGCCGGCAGCCGCCCGCGGCGATATCCATCCGGTTGAAAAGAACATGATCAAGAGAATGTTCAATTTCAACGAAACCACGGTGCATGATGTGATGCTGCCGCTGATTGAAGTGACGGCGGTGGACCAGGGAATCACCTGTGGCGATGCACGTAAGATATCCGCCAGTAAAGCGCACGTCAGGCTCCCGGTGTACAACCAGAGAATCGACAAAATAGTCGGCATTCTGCATACGCTTGACCTGCTTAACGTGGATTCGGACACGCCGATCACCGACTATATCCGCCCGGCGGTGTACGTACCCGGCGGCAAGAGTGTCAAGGAGTTAATGATTGAACTGCGGCGGGAAGGTACGGTGGTCGCCATCGTCGTGGATGAATTCGGTGGCGCGGAAGGCATTGTCACCATCGAAGATATTATGGAAGAGGTGGTTGAAAACCTGGAAGACGAATACGACCTGGGGATGAAGCAGCGGCATAATCTGATCCAGAAAATCTCCGAGAATGAGTATCTGGTTAGCGCTCGTATAGAGATCGATGATCTGTGCAGCAATCTGAAAATATATTTACCCAAAGGAAACTATGCGACATTGTCCGGGCTGATTCTTGCAAAACTTCACGCCATCCCAACTGAAGGGACTAAATTGAAGGAAGGGGATATCTCCATGACCATACACCGCAGCACGGAACAGGCGGTGCAGGAAGTAAAAATAGAGTGGTGATATACGGATAATTTAGGGTCGGTGACAAATGGTACTTAAATAGGAATTTCATTCTCGTCATCCCGGCATTCGCCGGGATGACGAATTAATTGGTTTTTCTGGAAATTTCAGCTTAAGTAAGTGCCATTCGGGTCGGTGACAAATGTAAATTGTTTATGTTGGCGTTTGTCACCTCCCCCTCTGCTTTTACTCTTGTAGAAAGAGTTGCCGTCACGGCATATCAATCTATGCCCATCTCCTCCTCTACGGTGCGGACAATGGTGGCATCGTACTCCAGAATATCCGGGTTTTTCCCCTGATAGTCGAACTGGCTGAGAAAATAGCGAATGCTGTTGATGCGCGCCAGCTTCTTGTTATCCGATTTGATGATCATCCAGGGTGCCTCCGGAATGGATGTATAGCGGAACATGCCCTCCTTCGCCAGGGTGTACTGGTCCCATTTATCGCGCGACTGCCGGTCTACGGGACTCAGCTTCCAGGTTTTACGCAGATCGTTTTCACGCGAGCTAAAGCGCTTCTCCTGGGCCTCGCGATTGACGGAGAACCAGAACTTGTTGAGGTGGATGCCTGAGCGCACCAGCATGCTTTCGAATGCTGGAACCGACTGGTAGAACTCAGCCACCTGCTCTTCCGTGCAGAACCCCATCACCCGCTCCACAACGGCACGGTTGTACCAGCTGCGGTCGAAGAAAACGATCTCCCCGCCGCTCGGCAGATGGGGAATGTAGCGCTGAAAATACCACTGTCCAGCCTCCCGTTCAGTCGGCCTGTCCAGCGCCACTACCCGGCAAATGCGTGGATTCAGAAACTCCATGAAGCGCTTGATTGTCCCACCTTTGCCGGCTGCATCCCGCCCCTCGAAGAGCACCATGATTTTTAGACCATTCTCCTTCACCCAGGCTTGCAGTTTGACCAGCTCCTCCTGCAATGGCGTGATGATAGCGAGGTGATCCTGCTGCCGGAGCAGTTTGCGTATCTCCCGCTCACGCCCTTTGATGAGTTCGTAAAGTTCAGAGTTGCTCTTTTCTTGGTTGGCCGGTGAGTCATGCTGACTCTGATCGGTCTCTGCACTGGCTTCTATCATGGTAACCTCTCTATGCTCTCCGGTGGTAATCCGGTATTGTCAAAACCTAGCTCATACTCCCCGCGAACCGCATTGCCATCCGAAATAGGCGTAGCGTTCCTCCCCCGTCACCAGCACAGCGCGTGCAGCTGCGGGCGGACAAAAAAGGGGAGAGCAGAACTCTCCCCAGTAAATCACTGGTCCTTTTAAGTGGCAGCACTCCAACAACCCGGAGTTTCGGGCTGCTGAAGTGCTGCCAAACTCAATTGCGTTAACTGATCGTAGCCAGTGCGGTACCGCCCTCCTGTTTCAGAACCAGCTTACCGATACGCTTGCTGTGCTCGTAGATACGTTTCAGGTTCTCCATGATATCGGTCTGCAGCGTGAACGCAGCCATCTCCTGCGCTGAGGTCTCCTCATGCAGGAACTTCCGCTGGTTCTTCCTGACCAGTTCATCCATACCTTCGATGATCTCTTTCTCCATATCGAGCACCATCTGCGCGGCCGCGCGGCGGTCGTGCTCTATTGCCACCATCGCTGAGCTGAATGCCTTCTGCACCCGGCCGTGGTAAAACTCCAGGGATTTCAGATTCTCCTCGTTGAAAGTGATTTGATTGACGGAGCACATCTGGGCCAGATGCGTCATGTGGATCTCGATAATATCGCCGATATTCTCTATCTCGGTCGTGGTGGTGGTCAGCATCATCGCCTCGTTTGCCGTCCCCTCCATCAGATCCCTCCTGCTCACCTTGGTCAGGTAGCTGTTAATCGCGCCATAGAGCGCATCGACCTGCTCGTCCTTGTCGCGCATCTCGGCCACTTTATCCAGGTCACCGGTAAATACCGTGGCCGGAACGTCGGCCAGCATCTCCTCGACGACCTCACCCATGCGGCGGGTCTCCCGGCGCACCATACTCAAAGCGAGCGGAGGCGTGTCGAGCATGCCGTCATCCAGATAACGCGGTTGGAATTTTGCAATCGCCTTCTCTTCGAAGGTAAGCTCCTTGACCGGTACCAGCTTCTCCACCAGTTTGGCGATCGCTCCGGCGAACGGCAGGAAGAGGATGGTGTTGGCCACGTTGAACACGGTGTGAGCGTTGGCGATCTGGCGCGGCGCCTCCTCAGCCAGTCTGGCCTGCCCGGTCAGGCTGGCATCGGCTGCGGGCGACAACCAGACGACAAAGTCCGCGAGATAGGGAATGAAAAAGAACCAGATAATCACGCCGAACACATTAAACAGCAGATGCGCCATGGCCGCCTGCACCGCCCTGCGCGGCTTGCCGATGGCTGCCAGTATTGCGGTGACGCAGGTGCCGATATTGGCGCCGAAGGCGAGTGCAATACCCGCCGGCAGCGTCACCAGGCCCTCGGTCGCCATCACGATGACGATACCCGTGGTGGCCGAGGAGGACTGGATAAGACCGGTGAATGCCGCGGCGATCAAAATGCCGACCAACGGGTTCTCCATTGTGGTCATCAGATCAAGGAAGGGCTGGTAGCTGCGCAGCGGCTTCATCGCGTCGCTCATCACGCCCATGCCGAAGAAGACCATACCCAGTCCCAGCAGCATCATACCCCAGTGTTTGATCTTCTCGTTGCGGCCCATCATCATCATGCCAAAGCCGCAGGCGACCATCAGCAGCGCGTATTTGGTGATCTTGAACGCGACGATCTGTGCGGTGATGGTGGTGCCGATGTTGGCGCCGAAGATAACGCCGATCGCCTGGGAGAGATTCATCAGCCCGGCAGTGACGAAACCGACCACGATAACCGTGGTAACTGACGAGGACTGAACCACGGCGGTAACACCGGCGCCGGTGATCACGCCCGCAATTCTGTTGCCGGTCAGCTTTTCCAGAATCATCTTCATCCGGTCGCCGGCCAGCACCTTCAGCGAATCGGTCATCAACTCCATACCGTAGAGGAAGATAGCCAGTCCGCCGAGCAGCGCCATGCTCATTTCGAACCAGTTTATCTCTTTGCTGCCCTTGGAGGCTGCGAACGCCGGTTCGAATACGAACAGACCGAACGCCAGTCCCATTACCAGTAGCAACAGATGCTGCTTGTAAGTTTTTACGCTGTGCATAATCTTCGAACGCCTTGTTTAAATTTAAGGAGTGACACCGCATACGACCGCAGTGCCGTAGTCGTTTCTGTTTATTGACTGCTTTTTATTAACTGCCTTTTCGCTGGCTGGTCTTGAATCTAGTCCAGCTAAACGCGTTGTGTGTTCCAACACCAGTCCCGAACGAACTATCCGTATACAGCACCCAATGCCGCATGGCTACCAGGCCCACTACCGCTCCTTGTACCACCACTATAAACACGCACACTTAATAAAAGCAGGTGTTGTCGTATTCTTTACTGCTGCTTTTTTTCGTAATGTAAGTATCCGTTCTTTACCTGCAGTCACGAGGGGTGTGAAATTCGACCCCCATCCTGCATCCCGAATACGTCTGGGAGGTAACCATTTTTTACTTAACTACGACTATTCTGTCTTTGCCTTAAACGAGGACAAATCTCTTTTTTGCTTATGTCCATTCGCAGACCTACCCGCGTCTACTTACACTTCCCGCTCAGCTCTTCACGGCGGGCAATGCCCTTCTTCCGCTGCACCGCGATAATTTTCAGCTCTGTATTGAGCCGTTTCTTCTTCGCCTCATTGGTCTCGTCCGAGACTTTCTGCTGCAGCTTGAGCTCTTTCTCCTCAAGCTTTACCAGCAACTCATCGATACGATCGCAATGCGCTTTTTTCTTCTTCTCCCCCTTGTCCAGATAATCCTTAAGATTGTCCAGTAACTTCTCAATACCCATAATCCATGCCCCCTTTAGGTTAATTCACTTTGCCAAAAATTAGCTCGTTTAAAAAAATCGGACAAACCCAATCAGTCTAGAATCAGAGATACCCTTCCGCCAACGCTTCGGTTGGGAGATAGTTCATATTCTTGAGGAAAACAGCTTTGTTAGGCCGCCATTTCCGGATCTTCGTCGGAAAAAACCGTTTTTGCCATGCGTTTGGCAAAGTAATAAATCCGCTTCTGTTTTTCAATTATATCGATCTCAATGGTGTAAGCAGGAATCCTGTTTGGCTCTTCCGCCACCAATCGCGCCGCCTGATGCGTGGCTGCCGAATCCGCCAGGCTTGAGATCTCGTCCTTCATGTCGATCACGAGTTTCGCCACTTCCTGGTTACTCTGGGAGACCGCCTGAATAGCGGAAGCCAAAGCCCGCTCGATCACCAGATGAAAATCGTTAAGTACTTTACGCGTCGGTTTACTGATGGATACACCCGCATCGATACGCTCGTTACCCAAAACCACAAGATTGGTTTCGATCGTGTCGCCGATATTTTCCAGTGCGCCAATGGCCTCCATCAGGCCGAGAAACTCATTGGTCTGCGTCTCGGTCAATTTGCGTTTACTGATCTGCCCCATATAGGCGATGATCTGTGCATAGAGCAGGTCGACGTTATCATCCATGTCTCTGATATCTTTTAGCGTCTGACGATTGCCGCTCAATATTGCAGGCATGATCTTTTTCAACATGTCCTGCACTGTCTCACCCATATGCAGCACTTCCAGCCTGACACGGTCGATAGCCAACGAGGGAGTGCTCAAAAGCTCCTGGTCCAGATATTTTGCGCTGACTGCCATGACCTCATCTTCGAGGGCGCGGTCCGGGATCAATCGCTCCACAAGGCGCGCTAACTGGGTGGTGAAACCAATAAACAGCACGGTGTTGGCAACGTTAAAAATTGTATGCGCGTTGGCGATCTGACGCGGTGTCTCTGCGCCAAGGCGATCAGCGCCTGTCAACTCTGGATGCGATGGCGACACCCAGGCCACAATTTCGGCCAATTGCGGAATAAAGAAAAACCAGATAATGACGCCAGCCACGTTGAACAGCACATGAACCGCCGCCGCTCGCACCGCCTCCCTCGGCTTACCGATGGAAGCCAGCATCGCGGTCACACAGGTTCCGATATTTGCACCGAATGCCAGCGCTATACCCGCAGGCAGCGTAATAAAGCCCTGACTCGCCATTACGATGACGATACCGGTAGTGGCGGAAGAGGATTGGATCAACCCGGTAAATCCTGCGGCAATCAGAATACCGATCAACGGATTCTCCATCTGGATCATCAGGTCGAGAAACGGCTGGTAACTGCGCAGCGGCTTCATCGCGTCGCTCATAACACTCATGCCGAAAAAAACCAGACCCAAGCCCATCAGCATGGTGCCATACTGCTTGACACGTTCGTTCTTGGCGGCAAACAGCATGGTAAAGCCGACGCCCACCATCAACAACGCAGCCTTGGTAATCTTGAAGGCAACAATCTGCGCGGTGATTGTAGTGCCGATATTGGCACCCATGATGATCCCCACCGACTGAGAGAGCGACATCAAACCAGCGGTAATAAACCCAACCACCAAAACTGTTGTAACCGATGAGGATTGGATAATGCCGGTTACAAACGCACCTGTGGCCGCACCCATGAACCGATTGGCGGTCAGTTTGCCAAGGATCGTTTTCATGCGCTCGCCAGCTACCGCCTTCAACGACTCCGACATCTGTTCCATACCGAACAGAAAAAGTGCCAGACCTCCGAACAACTGCATGCCCATCGATCCCCAGGCCATGGCCTGCTCAGAACCGGCGGCGGCAAAAACAGGAGAGGCGGCCAGCGCCACAACACCGGTTACCATCAACAGAAGCAGTATTCTGTTTCTCAGGTTGCCTGCCGGCAGCAGGTATGATGTGGTCATACCATTCTCCTTAGCTCGAGTTGACAAATTTAGCATTTATAAACGACATGGTTGTTGTTTTGTCCGGGCTCGTTGACGCGCCGCAAGCGCGCGTCAGTGCACTTTATCCTTTATAAGCCGAAGGAGCCATTTTCATACTGAAACCTGTTGCAATCACCGTGACTTATTGGATTTTTTTAACAATCGTCACAGGCTGCGGGCAGAGCCGGACTATCTGCTCCGCCTTTGATCCGAGCATGATGTGTTTCAGGCCGGTTCGGCCCTGACTCCCCATAATCACCATGGATACATCGCGCTTCTCTGCCACCTCTAATATTCTAGTGACCGGCAATCCGACGACCAACATCCTCTCGACATCCTTTAACTTTTTTATTTTTGGATACCTTTCGACAATGGCATCCATGTATTCATCCAACATCTCCTGGGCAATGTCTTCGATTCTGAGTAGCTGTTTCTTCTTGGTAATCCTTTTGTAATACCCTTGTGTATCACTCGGATCATGTACCACATGAAGCACCAATATCGGCAGTTTCATGCAGTCAGACAGTTCGCAGGCCTTGAGCAGAGCAGCCTCGGAATGGGGGGAGAAGTCCACAGGTACCAAAAGTGGCTTATTCTTTACCTTGTCCACCATGACAGTCTCCAAGAATACGAAGAAGTCTTACTAACTAGTACTTAATACAACAAACATCATGCAGCAACTTAAATCTGCCCGCATTTAACCGTCCTAGACCAGAAATTGAACATCAAACCGGCCGAAGTCACTGGCCACAGCCTCGGTAAGCATCCAATCAAACATCCCAAAATTCTTATCCTGTGCTAGGATTTTATGGATGTTACAAAGATATTACCTTAGCATGATAGCTGTTGACCAGAATCAATAAAAACCATTTTTTGGATGCAGCAGTTTGTTTTATCATCGATGCAGAAGGAATCTTCTCAAGCCAGAGCACCGAACATAAGGTGCCGATTTGCCGGTAAAGGTGACGAGGCTGTTTTGTTTCAGCACTCTTGTAAACAGGTCGGTAGAAGGCGTTGCGGGGCAGCCCCTGGACTAAACAGTTAGTGCTGCAAATAACCTAAAGATAGGCGGCACTGTACGGACACACCGTTTTCGCCCCGCCATGACACCAGTTGTTGGAGCCCTGTTGCGGCAACCGGGCAACAGATAAACATGGAGGAGCAAAATGCATAGTATTCAAGTGGATGGAAGAGATATCCCGTTAAACGATGACGGCTACCTGGTGAATTTTGAAGATTGGGACAGAAGTGTTGCCGAGACATTGGCCGGAATCGATCATTTGACGCTGACCAGATGCCACTGGGTTGCGATCGACTACATGCGGGACTTCTACCGGCAATTTGAGATACCACCATCGTCTCGTGTACTACTCAAAGCTGTGGGCGATCAGATTTACGAAAACGGCTGCAGCAAGAGAGATCTGGATAGAATTTTTCCGAAAGGGGGCTGCAAGCATGCCTGCCGCCTGGCGGGTCTTCCTGAAGCATATTGCCATGCTTGTTAGTGAGTTATCGGTGTAGCCTGCATCGCAAAGTAATTAAAGTCTCGTTAGGGCACTCTGTTTCATGAGATGAGTGAACAGAACCGGCAGCGGTTAACTGCTTCGGCAGTGAGGAGCAGCTACCGGATTTAAAGAACATCTCACTTAAGGTTTTATTTTGACTGGCGAGGAGTGTTTTGTGCCTGAAGAGCAGCTAATTTTTAGCGTACCGGAAAATCTGACGCTGCAGGACCTGAAGAACTGGCTGCTCGAAAAGAGGCCGGTCGAAGAGAGCGAACCGGCGGAAATCCAGCGGGTATTCTTTGATACGTTTGATTGGCGTCTATTCAACTCCGGCTATGTGCTCGAAATCTCTGCCCAAAAACCAGGTTATCTGCTGACGTGGCGCGAATTGGGTGGAGGAAAAATTCTGATCCAAACGGCTATCAGACAGATCCCCCGTTTTGCCCGTGATTTGGTTGCTCCTGGTTTACGTAAGCGACTGGGAGACCTCCTGAGTGGACGGACCCTGTTGCCGAAGGTATCGGTCAACAGTGTTACCAGAGAACTGCGCGTTATCAACAACGAAAATAAGACGCTCATGCGCATTGAAATCCGCCATGATCGCGCCGTCGTCCCACACAGCACAAATTTCTTCAAACTGCCTGAAGCCGTCTACCTGTATCCGCTGAGGGGGTTCGAAAAGATAGCTGAGAAAGTCCTGCGTCAACTGACCAGGAGAGGCAAGTTGCGCCCCATTCAGGAGGACCCGCTTGTCAGCGCCCTTGGCGCTCTTGGAATTAACGCCAGTAGTTACACCAATAGCCCGGCTTTTAACTTCGATCCGAAGCAGCCGGCTTACGAGGCGCTGTGCGATGTCCTCAACCGCCACAGACTCATCATGGAGGAGAACCTGGCAGGTGCATGCCAAGACAAAGACCCTGAATTTCTGCATGATTTTTTGCACGCGGCAAGGCGCTCTCAGTGTCTGCTGCACCACTATCACAGCGTCTTTCCCTCGAAACTCATCAACATTATTCGACAGGATTTCGATTGGCTGGAAAAAATCACTGCGCCGGTACGCAGTTTGGATATCTATCTTGGCCTGTTCGATGAGTTTGTAACCCGGGTCGATGCCAGTCACCGCGTTGCACTGGAACCGCTTAGACACTTTCTCGAGGCCGAGAAGCTGAAAGAGCACCGCCTGATGCGCGTTCCGCTTGAGAGCCCCAGATACCGGCGCACGATGAATGCCTGGAAGGATATTCTCAACTCCAAAACCCTGCCCTCCGACATGCCGGAAGACGCGAGTAAACCCATTATTGAAATCGCCTCCAAAGGTATCTACAGCATCTATTTGGAGCTGATAGGAAAGGGCAGCGATATAACCGGACCGGAAAACCCCGACGCGCTGCTTGAACTCCAGATCATTGAGAAACGCCTGGGATATGAAATGGAGACCTTCCGCAATCTCTACCCTGAGGAGGAGATTGCCCCGGCGCTCGCCGCACTGCGTCAGTTGCAGGACAACCTGAATACATTTCAAAATCTTCACCTGCAGCACGGGTCACTACTGGACTACAGTAAAAAAATGCAGCAGCAGATACGAACCATGCCGGTATGGCTGGAAGCAATCGAACTGCTGGCCGCAGACCGAGAGCGGGAGGAGCACAAAATGCAGGTGGAATTTCAAGCCCGCTACAACCAACTCGCCCGAAAAAACATGCGGAAAAGATTCCGCGCTCTTTTTTCCCCTAGCTAAGACTCGAAAAGCTGTAATCAATGAAAATAATCGCAACCTACAATCTGAAAGGTGGGGTTGGAAAGACCTCCACAGCAGTCAATATGGCTTATCTTGCCGCCAAGGATGGCTACCGGACACTGCTTTGGGATCTCGACCCGCAAGGGGCGGCAACCTTCTGTTTTCGGGTTAAGCCTAAGCTGAAGGGCGGTATTCAGGCGCTGAAGTCGCACAAAAGATCGCTCGACGATGTGGTCAAAGCGACGGATTTTACCGGATTGGACCTGATCCCCGCGGATTTCTCATTCCGAAATTTCGATCAGGTTTTCAGCGACACCAAGAAACCGTCACAGCAACTTTTGAAACTGCTTTTTCCGATCTCCAGGGAGTACGATCTGTTGTTCATCGACTGCGCTCCCAGTATATCGCTCGCTTCGGAAAATATTTTCTACGCTGCGGATGCACTGCTGATACCGCTGATACCCACCACCTTTTCGGTACGCACCTTCAATCAGCTGCTGATCTATTTCAACAAAGCACCAGCCAGACACCTAAAGCTGCTGCCTTTCTTCTCAATGTACGACAAGAACCGTCTACTGCATCGCCAGATCATCGTATCGCTGCCCAGAGAGTTCAAAGGCATGCTCAATACACCCATTCCCTACTCCAAGAGCGTGGAGCTAATGGGTATCCAGCGCGCACCTGTGGGCAGTTTTGCACCGCACAGCAATCCGGCTCACGCCTATATCAAACTCTGGCAGGAGGTACAAAATAAGCTTCTGCAGAATCCCAGTATATGAGCTGTGCAACCAACTCCGGCAGCCGCGGTCTCCGGCAACTTACCTTGCAGGCATTGACGCACCGGTATTGAGTCCCGCCGCGGCAAGTCGCTAAAATTACACCCGCTGGCGCGGCGCAGAAAAGTAATCGAAAGTAGTTCCGCCCGGCCTGCTTAGCTGTCGTTTGCCAGCCGATCCTATCCTGATGCCGATCTGGTAACGGCCCCCCGCTGCACTGCCTTCAACCATTGGCCTCACTGTTCGACACGGCTGGTCTCGATGCGCCGTGCCGCGACCAGTCCGAACATCAACCAGCGTCTGGCCTTAGGTTTTCCCGGTCAGTTGTGCCGCGAGCTGTTCCAATAAGGGCACCAGCTCCTTCTGATTCAGCTTTTTTGCAGCCTGCCCCGGAGAGAGCCAGCTGCGGCCGCGATAATTTTCCGCCCACTCGGCTTCCGACAGTACCTTTGTCACCTCCATGGGATAGACATCAACGGTACAGACCCCGCCCCATTTTTCATAACTGTATTGCCCCAGCGGTTCGGCACCGACTATCCCTTCGACTCCCGCCTCCTCCCGCGCCTCCTTGGCAGCCGCCTGCTGCGGCGTCAAGCCCGGGTCAATGATTCCCTTGGGTACAATCAGGTGCTTCCTTTTTCTTGAGGATATAATCAGTATCTCAGGTTTCCCCTGCTGCATTCGGTAGGGAATAACGGAGGATTGCGTATAGTAAAAATCCGGCCGATCTCTGAAATCACTGCCTCCCGGACCGGTGAAAGGGAACTGCTCTTCCAAGGATTTGGGACGTGTAATCGAGTCGAGTTGTGCGCAACCGGCACCGGTCTTACTCCACTCACAATCCAGTATGAGCCTGGCTATGGTAGCCGTTGGCAATAGCTTACCATCATCCGTCTCTGCGATATCTTCCCTAACCAAGTAGTTGAGCAGCTGTTCCACGCCAGGATTGTGGCCGACCAGCATCAATCGCTTTACTTCTGTCGGCGTAGCACGAACAACATCCATAAGCGCGGAGAGACCGGCCGCATAGATTCGCTCATCCCGGGAGATGGAAGCCGCTTTCAAACCCATCGCCTTGACTGCCTTTTCAGCGGTGGCGATGGCACGTTCCGCAGGTGAGCTGACCACATAGTCAGGAACCAGATTGTGCTGCAACAACCAGGCACCGATCTGCAGTGCGCCGCGTCTTCCCCGCTCCATCAACGGTCGGTGGTAATCATCCACGTCGACATCCCAGTCCGATTTACCGTGGCGTAAGATCAATAGTTCACGAGACATTAAGATGCTCCCGGGATTTAACCCATTAAAATATTCAGACACTGTTGCAGCATAGACCATTGCCGGTAGGCCGAGACCGGCACTCCCAACTCCTGACCGTGGTATATGCGGCGACCACCCCGCCCCTCCTCGTGCTCTCGATTAACGAAACCTGGTCCCCCTTAATGATCAAAGTGCACGCCGCATTGTGATCTAACCGACTGAGATTTCTCATAGCGGGCCGCAAAAGTAATCGTATATCGGCATGATCTGTTTTTTTACAGTATCATTGCAGCCTGGTAAATAGCTCTGATCAAAAGCAGTGGCAGTGCAGTAAGCTACTGACCGGGTGGAGAAAAAAAGCTCACTATTTTGTGCCATCATGTGCGCATCATCGAATGGGACGGGCTTCGCGCGATCCTGATATGTAATAACCACAAGTCATGCAACCCATACAAGTCACGCGAACCATTAAGCTGCCCGACCTGCTGCGCATCAGCCGGTATCAGAAAGCACCGGAACTGGGGCCGAGTATTCTGTTCTTCAGCGGCGGTTCGGCATTACGGCAGATGAGCCGCGTACTTAAGAGTTACACCCACAACTCGATACACCTGGTCACACCCTTCGACTCGGGGGGCAGCTCAGCCACGCTGAGGCGGGCGTTCGAAATGCCGGCAATTGGCGATCTGCGCAGCCGCTTGATGTCGCTGGCCGACGAAACGGTAACGGGCAATCCGGAAGTATACCGACTCTTTACCTACCGTTTTCCCAAGGACGCATCGGATCGGTCGCTGACAGAACGACTGAACCAGCTAACCGCCGGCAAGGACCCAATGATAGAGAGTGTCCCCAACCCGATGCGCCGCCTCATTCGCACCCAACTCGGTTACTTTCAGGAGGCCATGCCGGAAGGTTTCGAGCTGCAGGGAGCCAGTATCGGTAATCTCATCCTGACCGGCGGTTACCTGAACAATCACAAACACCTCGACCCGATTATTTTTCTTTTTTCCAAGTTAGTCGGGGTGCTGGGCACGGTGCGCGCCGTGGTTAACGATAATCTGCATCTGGGAGCCGAGCTGAAAGATGGCAGCCGGATTCTCGGCCAGCACCTGTTGACCGGCAAGGAGGTAGCGCCACTCACCTCGCCCATCGAGCGGCTCTATCTGGTGGACCGAGTGCATGGAGCCTCACCCGCGATATCCGAGTTGCGCAAAAAGAACCGCAAACTCATCGAACAGGCGGAGCTCATCTGCTACCCGCCCGGGAGCTTCTACTCGAGCCTGATCGCCAATTTCCTGCCGGCAGGAGTCGGCTCGGCGGTGGCTGCCAATACCGGCCCGAAACTCTATATACCCAATCTCGGCCAGGATCCCGAGCAGATCGGCATGTCAATGGATCAGTCCATCAACACGCTGCTGCGTCACCTGCGTAATGATGCCGGCGCCAAATGCCCTGTACCTCAGCTGCTTAACTTCATCCTGCTCGACAGCAAACGCGGTCATTACAGTTCGCTGCCGAGCCGGGCGCTGGTAAAAAAACTAAAGGTGCGGATCATCGATACCGAACTGATCACCATTAACAGCGCACCCTACTATGATCCAAACCTGCTTACTGAAACGCTGCTCTCACTCTGCTGAGGAGACCGAAAAAGCAAGGCGCGATCCCCAACCGTCATACCATCCGCTCAACCCGCACCCTGACCACAGAACGCGCATCCGATTCGAGCACAATGATACGGTAGCCCTGCTCCTCAACCGAGTCTCCCTCTCTGGCGATCCGGCGTAACCGGCTAACGACAAAACCGCCAATGGTATGCGCTTCGGTCACCGGAAACTCAACATGCAGCGTATCATTGACCTCCGATATCGGCATACGCCCGCTCATGAGATGTGAGTTCTCACTCTCATGTTCGATATAGATCCGGCGCTTGGGCTGGTACTCGTCAAAGTCATAACCGACATCGATCTCGCCAACCACCTCTTCGAACACATCCTCCATGGTAAGAATACCGATGGCGGAACCGAACTCGTCCACCACAATGGCCATGTGGTCCTCGCGCGCCTGCAACTGGGGCAAGGCACGATCGATGGTCTGCTTGGGTGAAAGATAAAGGGTCGGCTTTATATAGTTTTCCAACGGCTGCTCTTCCAGGTCCGGCACCATCAGATCCCAGGTGCTCAAGGTAAGCACCCCTTTTACATTCGTTATGTTGCCTTGGTAGACCGGCAAGCGATTGTAGCCGAAACCCATGACCGTACGGATCGCCTCTTTCATATCGCGCGACTGGTTGAAGCCGATCACATCGGCAAGCGGAATCATCGCCTCACCCACGGTGGTGTCGCCGAAGCGGATGATTCTTCGTATCCGCTTCTTATCGATCTTCTGGGTATGCGATGTCGATTCAGAGATATCCAACAGCACCCGTAACTCTTCCCGGGTGATGAACATATTCTGCGGGATCGAACCGCCGCCGACGATGCGCGCAACAAAGCGAGCCACCCGGCTGAAGATGAATATCACCGGATAGAACAGATAAGAGAAAAATCGCAGGCCATAGATGATACGGCTTACCAGCGTATCTGCTTTCTGCTGATAAATACTCTTGGGAACCACTTCACCCATAATCAGCAGAATAGGCGTCAAAACCACTATCGAAATAAAATCGCCGCTTAATCCGAACAGATCGATAAAGAGGATTGCGCCCAACGTGGATATGGTAACCGTGGCGATATTGGTTCCCACCAGTGTGGTGCCCAAAATGACGTCTGGCTTTTTGAACATTTTCAGTACCAGACCGGCGCCCTGATTACCCTTTTTCGCCTGATGCCTCAACTTGAGCTTGTCCGAGTTCACCATCGCGATTTCGGAACCGGAGAAAAAGCCTTTCAGCAGCAGAAACACCAACATGAGCAGCAGCTCAAGAATCAAGTTTAGGTCCATTACTCTGCCCCCCGCTCTTGTGCCCGTATCTGCGCAGACTCCTCGTCAGCCTGCACGGCGCCATTCAGTGCCGCGCTCTCGATTGTGCCCTCTGCCTCAGCACCCGGTTGCGCCATGCCCTCCGGCTGTTGTGGTGGTTCCGGCAGCGTATCCTCCGAGGCTGCCTGCAAATCCGTAACTGCTAGGCCGTGCAACAACTGCTCCTCCTGCTTGGGGTGTTCGCTGGCAGTTATTTTACTTACCTGGATCTTACTGATTCGCAGACCCTTTACCTCTTGGGCAATAAATTCGTAACCGTCGTGGATCACTTTGTCGCCAACCTTGGGCAGGCTGTCAAACAGCCGGAAAGCGACCCCGCCGATGGTTGTCATGACCGGATCCCCGATATCGAAATTGGTCAGATTGTAAAAGTCGGTCAGCCGCATTTCGCCTGGAACGATGTAGCTGTTCTCGTCATGTACGTTGTAGTACTCCTGTCCCACCATGCGCCCGGATATTTCGCCAAAGATAAATTTGACGACATCCTTCATGGTGACGATGCCGAGTACTTCACCGTACTCTCCCAGAATGATCGCCACCCGTGTGTTGTTGCGCTGAAAATAGTCGAACATCTCGTCGACCTTTTTCGTGGGCGGGACGAAATGGGCGGGCTTGATAATGGAGTCCAGGGTTGCTGTCGCGAGATCCCTGCCGCCCCGCCCCCGAGTCAGTCTCAGCATATCTTCAGAGTGCAGAAAGCCGATGACATTGTCCCAATGACCCTGGAAAACAGGAATCCGCGGATGCCGGAACTGCCGGAACAGATCCAGCAGTTCGGGCACCGGCAGGCTTGCATCGAGAAAATTGATGCGCGGGCTGGGTGTCATGATGCGGGAGATATCGGTCTCGGATGCCTCCAGTACATTGTCGATCAGGACCCGCTCCGTGGCATCGATGACGCCGGTCTGCTCGCTCTCCTCCAGCAGCGTCTTCAACTCATCGGCGTGCAGTATATTCTCACGGTTCACCGCGTCGCCAACGACAAACGTGGTAACACGATCGGCGACCACCCGAACTACCTCGCGCAGCGGTGTGATCAATACAATCCAGCGTGGGAGGATACGGGCGCTCAGTCCGGTGGAGAACTTGACCGGAAAACTGACCGCGATGGTCTTCGGCGTCACCTCTCCGATCAACAACAGCAACGGCACCATGACCACGATATTGATCCAGGTCACCTCCTGCTCACTGATAAACATGAGCAGAATGCCGGTCATGTTGACCGCTGATGCGATATTGACCAATTCGTTGCCGCAAAGAATAGAGATGATCAACCGGCGCGGTTCGTCCAGCATCTCGTGAATACTTTCCGAATACTTGTTGCGCGACTGCCGCAGTTTTTGCAGGTCGATACGGCTGAGTGAAAAAAGTGCTGTTTCCGAACCGGAAAAAACAGCGGATGAGGCGAGCAACATAACTTGTAGGGCAATGCGAAGCGCGAGTTCCCAATTCACGGCATCGAGTGCCATCGTTTCATAGAGCGATGTCAGATACTCCATCACCCATCTCCCCGTCAGTCAGTACCTGTGCTTAATCAACCGCAGCGTTTCTTAGAATAATTAAAGAGGCCATGGTCAACACCTAAACCGTAAAATTATATCAGCTTCCGTTTTTCCAAACCAAAAACCCGGCAACCAAACCCTTAATTTCCCGAACCAACAAAATATTTCAGTCAACATGGTAATTGTAACGGGCACGTAACAATAGGCAGCTATAGTCTTTTTTGCAACTAAATTGACACATTTTTGACACAAAAATCAGTCCTTTTTTACTTTAAGAGATGAGGAGTTTTTGATGAGAATTAAAAGTCTGCTTGGCGCCACTATCGCCGCTTCTATTGTACTGGCCAGCCAGAGCACCTTAGCCGAACGTACTGTGATTCAGAACAAGGGCTCCGACACGCTGCTGACCGTTGCCCAAGCCTGGGCCGAAGCTTATCCGAAAGTGAATCCGAATGTCTCAGTCGCCATCTCCGGCGGCGGATCGGGAACCGGCATCGCGGCAATGATTAACGGCACCGTGGATATCGCCAATGCCAGCCGCGCAATGAAGGATAAGGAGATCGAAAAAGCCAAGAGCATGGGCCATGAACCAGTCGAGCATGTCGTCGGCTACGATGCACTTGCCGTTTTTGTGCACAAGGATAATCCGGCGACCACACTCAGCATCGAGCAGCTGGCGCAGATTTTCGGTCGCGGCGGCAACATCACCAAATGGTCTGATCTGGGCACTAAGGTTCCGGGCTGCGACAGCGACGAAATGGTGGTGGTGAGCCGCCAGAACAACTCCGGCACCTACGCCTACTTCAAAGAAGCTGTGCTTGAACCAATCGCAGAAAAGAAGCTGATCGACAAAGGCTCCTTCCGTCAGGGCACGCTGGACATGCATGGTTCCAAGGATGTGGTGGATCTGATCGAGAAGACCCCCTGCGCCATCGGCTACAGCGGATTGGCCTATGCCACGGACCATGTGGGCCTGGTCTGTGTCGCCAGCGAGACAGGCGGCAGCTGCGTCAACCCCAGTGTAGCCACCGCGAGCGACCGCTCCTACCCCATCGCCCGTCCGCTGTTCATGTACACCAGCGGCGAGCCTAAAGGCGAAATCAAGAACTACATGGACTGGATCCTGAGCGATGCAGGCCAGTGCATTCTGCAAGGCAAAGGCTACGCTCCGGCACGCGCCGTCAATTGTGGCTGATTCCTGAAAACGCCTGGGCCGGCCAGTGCCGGTCCAGGCTCAGCTGTGCCTTGTGCCCAAGGCTTCATTTATACAACGACAAAGAGGCCCCGATGACCCACCTTGAACAACGCTTGAATAATGACCTGAATACTATCCGCGCCAAGGTGGCAGAGCAGGCGATTCTGGTAGAAACCGCGCTGCGCAATGCGGTGCAGGCATTTCAAACCGGCAACCACATGCTCGCTCACACCACGGTTATCCAGGATCATCCGATCAACCGCAACATGCGCGCAATCGACCGTTTGTGCCACGGCTTCATTGCGGTACACCTCCCCAGTGCCGGGCATCTGCGCCTGATATCGGCAGTAATACGGGTGAGTATCGAGCTGGAACGTATCGGCGACTATGCCGTCACCATCGCCCGCGAAGCGGTGCAACTATCGACATCTCCCTCCGGCGAGCTGGGAAGGGAGCTGGAACGGTTGGCGGGTGAGACCTTCCTGATGCTCAAGCAGTCGATCAAGGCGTTCAACGAACTCAACCCAGAAATCGCCAGAAGCACCATGCTGATCGCCGACCAGATGGAGCACAACCTGGACATGGTGTACGCCCATATGATGTCCAGCGACGAGCACCACCTGGTCAAA
This sequence comes from Chromatiaceae bacterium, assembly GCA_024235255.1. GTDB lineage: Bacteria > Pseudomonadota > Gammaproteobacteria > Chromatiales > Chromatiaceae > HKST-UBA178. The sequence continues at coordinate 310,722 of JACKMT010000003.1, read as the reverse complement.
GATGCCTTTGCCACGTTCGTTGTCTTCACCCAATTGAAGCGCTCGGCCGACCAGGCCAAGAACCTGTGCGAAGAGACCGTGTTCGCGGCCACCGGCGATCAGAAATCACCCAAGGTTTACAAAATCCTGTTCGTGGACGAAAGCAACAGCGTCGCCAGCCAGATGGCCGAAGCTATTGCCAGAAACAACTTTCCGAAAAGCGCTGTTTACACAAGCGCCGGCAGAAATCCCTCGGCAGATATCAACCCTGGTTTGCGCCAGTTCCTGGAGATGCGGCTAAACCGGTTCGAAGGCAGCACCACCTCCATCGCCCAGGTCGCACCGAAACTGTCCGAGCAAACACTGGTGGTCAGCCTGCAGGGTCCGGTCAGCAACTATTTCCCGCAGCTTCCGTTCCATACCGCTGCCGTGGAGTGGGATATCCCCGGCGTCGGCGACAGCCCAGGCGACAACAGCGACATGGAGTCCCTCTATCGGGAGATTGCGCTGCGCATCAGCGACTTGATGAATGTTCTGCACGGCGAAGAGGCGAGCTGAGATGGCAAACGGACAGACATTGGTATCCCATTCCATTGCCGAGTTCGATCGGCGTGACAGAGATTGGTATATCGACAGAGGGGTTCAGGCGCTGGTGTTTCTCGGCGGCATCTCAGCCATCGTATTTATTATCGGAATTTTCGTCTTTGTTACGCTGCAGGGCTTCGGCTTTCTGCTGGAGGATTTTAGCTTTTCCGAGTTCTTTCTTTCACCCTGGTGGGAACCCACGGACGACGAACCCACCTACGGCATTCTCGCGCTGATGGCCGGCACCGCCAGCGTCACCGGACTGGCAATGCTGGTCGCCATCCCCTTCTCGCTCGGCGCATCGATCTATATCGCTGAGTTCGCCACCGGACGCAAACGGGAATTTCTCAAGGTGCTGGTGGAGCTGCTGGCGGCGATACCGTCGGTGGTATGGGGTTTTATCGGCCTATCGATCATGAACCCGCTGATTATCGAACTGTTCAATGTACCGGTCGGTCTGAATGTCCTCAACGCCGGCGTTATTCTGGGACTGATGGCCGCACCGATCATGACCTCGATCGCAGAGGACGCCCTGAAGGCGGTGCCCGACCGCTACCGGGAAGCGGCCGAGGCACTGGGTGCGACCCGCTGGCAGGTGATCTTCAAAACCGTCCTGCCGGCAGCAAAGAATGGCCTGTTAGGCGCGGTGCTACTCGGCGTGGGACGCGGTTTTGGCGAAACCATGGCGGTGCTGATGGCGACCGGTCATGCCATCAATATTCCCGGAAGTGTATTCGACTCAGTACGCGCACTGACCGCTACCATCGCCGCGGAACTGGGCGAAACCGCCGTGGGCGACCCACACTATCAGGCCCTGTTCACCATTGGCATCTTCCTGTTCCTGGTCACCTTCCTGATCAATCTGACGGCTGACCTGGTGGTTCGCGGCGTACGCAATCAGTAACCGGAAAATAAAACTAAAGAGACAAAATCGATGGAAATGTTCGTCCAGTCCCCGCTCAACGCGAAAAACAAACGGGTGGAAGCGCTGTTTCGCACCCTGTTCATGCTGATGACGCTATTGTTGGTATTGCCCGTGCTGATTATTCTGGGCATGCTCATCATCAAAGGCAGTCCGGTCATCTCAATCGACTTCCTGTTCACCAATCCGACTGACGGCATGACCGCCGGTGGTATATTTCCGGCCCTGCTTGGTACTGTCTGGCTGGTGACTGTAGCGCTGCTGGTGTCGGTGCCACTGGGCATCGCGGCGGCCATCTACCTGAGCGAGTACGCTGCGGAAAACTGGTTTACCCGCACCATCAACCTGGCCATCATCAATCTGGCCGGCGTACCCTCAATTGTGCACGCGCTGTTCGGTGTGGGTGCGTTCGTCATCTTTTTCGGCTTTGGCACCAGCATCCTGTCCGCCAGCCTGACGCTGGCGATCATGACGCTGCCGGTGGTTATCGTCTCCACCCGGGAGTCGCTGCAGGCGGTGCCGGAGGCGTTTCGCGAAGCCTGCTGGAACATGGGAGCAACCCGCTGGCAGACCATCCGCCGGGTGGTGTTACCGAATGCGGTGAGCGGTATTCTGACCGGTGTCATCCTGGAGGTTTCCAGAACCACCGGGGAGACCGCCCCGATCATGTTCACCGGCGCCGTCTTCTTCCTCCCCTTCCTGCCGCAGGGCATCTTCGACCAGACCATGGCGATGTCACTACATCTGTTTGTGGTCGCGACCCAGGTACCCAATGTTCCGGAAGCACTACCGTATGGTGTGGCACTGGTTCTGATTGCCATGGTGCTGCTTATGAACAGTGCCTCCATTGCATTCCGCATGTACCTGAGGGGTAAGAAAAAATGGTAAGCAATACCGCTAAGATCGGCAGCCAGGCGTTGGTACAGGGATCGGAGGCGGAGGCAACCGCTACCCAGGCCGAGGTCGCGCCTAAACTCAAGGTCTCCGGCCTCTCCATCAGCTACGGCAACAACTGCATACTGGAGGATATCAACCTGCATGTGATGCCGAACGAGATCCTCGGCATCATCGGACCGGCCAACGCTGGGAAGACCTCATTTTTGAAGGTGCTCAACCGGATGGACACCTTCAACAGCAACATGTCTTTTGTCGGCGATATCGAGTTCAACGGTCTGAATACACGCAACCTGCGCAACTACTATGCGCTGCGCAGCCGCATCGGCGTGGTGTTCCCGCTGCCGGTCGGCCTGCCGCTTACGGTCTACGAGAACGTCGCGCTGTCACCACGCCTGAGGGGCATCACAAACAAAGCAGAGCTCGATATCATCGTCGAACGCTGCCTGATGCGGGCCGCACTCTGGGATGAGGTGAAGGACCGGCTCAACTCACTCGGCAGTCTGCTCTCCGGCGGCCAACAGCAGCGCCTGACCATCGCCCGCGCCTTGTCGCAGGAACCCGAGCTGCTGATGCTGGACGAGTTCTCCATCGCAGTGGATCCGGTTACCACGATGCGCATTGAGGATGTGCTCAAAGAGCTGAAACAGGAGATGACCATCATTCTGGTCACCAACCTGGTACAGCAGGCGCGCCGGCTGGCCGGCCGCACCGCGTTTTTTCTCGACGGCAAATGCATCGAGGTGGGAAACACCGAAGACCTGTTCAACGGTAAGGTCGAAAACCAGAAAACTACCGATTACATCGAAGGCAGGTTTGGGTGAGCAGTGACCGAAAGTCCAGTGGACTTTCGCAGCATTGCGAACGCCCGACAGGCGACCCACAGGGATGTGTCAGTTCGATCCGGAAAAGAGAGACCGATAGTCCGGTCGAGTTACACCTAATTCAACAACGTCAAAGACAAAATAGATGAATACAGCTACCGCCAAAAAAGTTGAGACCGTAACGCCGGAATTCGCTATCCAGACAAGTAAACTGGATCTTTGGTATGGCACCTTCCAGGCGCTGTTCCAGGTCGACCTGTCGATCAAAAGCGGCATTATCACCTCACTGATCGGCCCCTCCGGCTGCGGCAAGTCGACCTTCCTGCGCAGCGTCAACCGCATTAACGAGCGCCTCGGTTACGTCCGCATCGAGGGTACTGTCAATGTGTTCGACAAGAATATCTACGATCAGGATGTGGAGCTGGTGCAGCTGCGTAAACAGGTCGGCATGGTATTCCAGCGGCCGAATCCGCTGCCCACCAGTATTCGGGAAAATATCCTCTATGGACACAAACTGCACCACACCGGAAGACGCGTTTCACGCAGCGAGCAGGACGATATTGTAGAAGATGCGCTGAAGCAGGTGCTGCTCTGGGACAAGGTAAAAGACCGGCTGAACCAGAAAGCCACCAGCCTTTCGCTGGAGGAGCAGCAAAAGCTGTGCATAGCGCGCCTGTTGCCGGTACAGCCGCAGATTCTGCTGATGGATGAGCCCTGCTCCGCGCTCGACCCCAAGGGAACTGCGGCAGTGGAAGAGTTGATCTGGGATTTGGCAGGCAAATACACCATTCTGATCGTTACCCACAATATGGCGCAGGCGCGCCGTGCCAGTGAGGAGTGCATCTTCATGCTGATGGGTAAGGTAGTAGAACACAGTGCGACTGAAAAACTGTTCGTTACGCCAAAGTCGAAAGAGACGGCAAACTATATCGAGGGCCGATACGGCTGATGCAGAAATATCCCGCCGCTTGCAGCGGGAACAGAGCTGTGGGATTGGCAAAGGGGAGTGGTGCCGCCCTCCCCTTTGTTCGTCAGCCACACGCTATTATTCCTCGTTAGACTCTACTCCTCGTTGACGATCAAACAATAATTTTAGCTCAACCGGTTGAGCAGAGGCGTGCAGAAAATCTGTATCGATGGGAAGCCAACGTCTAATGCACCGCCAGACGCCGCTGCCTTTCCGGACTACCTCTGCAGACCCGGTATTCAGGAAAGGTACAACTAAACAGACTGCCCCGCCCAGGTTCGCTTTCTATTTCCAGTACGCTGCCGTGACGCGTCAGTACGTGTTTTACGATAGCCAGTCCAAGGCCGGTTCCGCCACTCTGGCGTGAGCGGCCCACATCCACCCGGTAAAACCGCTCCGTCAGTCGCGGAATATGCTCCGGTTCAATACCGATGCCATTGTCCTTGATGGAAAAGCTGGCTTTATCACCATTGGTGAACCAATGCATGGCAATCGATCCGCCCGATGGTGTGTACCGCACTGCGTTGAAAGCGAGATTGGAGAAGGCGCTCTCCAATTCGTTTTCCACTCCATACAGCTTGAGACCGGCTTCGGCTGTCAGATAGATTTTATGCTTGCCGCTACTTAAATTCATCGCCTGTTCGTTGACCGACTCCAGCAGTTCCGCGACATCCACCTGCTCCTGACCGATCGCCTGCTCTTCAGATTCCAGGCGGGATAGCATCAGCAGATCTGCCACAATGCGCTGCATCCGGTCAGTCTGCTGCCGCATCTGGGCCACTACCGGCTTCCAGTCACCCAACTGTGCTTCATCCCCGCTTTCAGCCAAAGTCTCCAGGTAACCATGGATTACGGTCAACGGGGTGCGCATCTCATGGGATACATTGGCAACGAAATCGCGCCGCACCGTTTCCAGCTGCTGCAGCCGTGTAATATCCCTGGCCTGCAGCAAACGCTTGCCCTTTCCGTAAGGGACAATGCGAACCTCCAGGCTAATGTTGTCATCCAGCGGCGCAGGTATTTGCAGCGGGCGAATGTAGTCACCCTTTGCCAGATAGGCGTGAAAAATGGAATCCGGCACTATCTCTACGATGTTCCGGTTTCGATCCCGTTTCGAATCCAAACCCAGCACCTCTTTCGCTACTTCATTCCACCACTCCATACGCCCTTTGGCATTCAGAATGACGGTGGCATCAGGCAGCGCATTGGTGGATTCACGGAAACCAGCGAGCATCCTGCCAAGCTTGCGTTTTCGCTTGCGCGCACGCTCACGCTGTGAGTTCGACAGATCGGCTATTGAACCCCAAATTCCGACAGTGAACGGAGGGACGGAAGTTTCTGGCTCCCTTTGCCAGTTGTTGAAGCGATGTATTTGCAGGAGCTGCCAGACGAAGTACAAACCTGCCAGCAGCAGCATGGTTATGGTGAAATGATCGATCCATAAACCTACCAGCGTCCCGGCCAAGCCGATCGGTAAAACAATCAGCATCTCCCGGCGCCAGTTTTGCATGGCTGTCAGGTGGTTGCTAACTCAGAGAAACGGTAACCTGCACCCCGCACGGTCTGAATCATGCAGTCGACACCGTGCGGTTCCAACGCCTTGCGCAGGCGTCTGATGTGCACATCCACCGTTCTCTCTTCAATGAATACGTTGGTTCCCCATACGAGATCCAGTAGACGAGACCTGCTAAAGACCTTTTCCTGATGGGTGAGAAAAAAGTGGAGCAGGCGAAATTCAGTGGGACCAAGATCAACCACATCCTCCTCCACACTGACCCGGTGTGTGGATGGATCCAGCGAGAGCGGGCCTACAACCACCGTCTCCTCGGATACATGGGGTGAAATACGGCGAAGAATCACCTTGATGCGTGCGACCAGCTCCCTGGGTGAAAATGGCTTGGTGACATAATCCTCGGCACCGCACTCCAAACCCCGAACCTTGTCATCCTCCTCTCCTCTTGCGGTGAGAAGGACTACCGGAATCTCCCTGGTGAGACGGTCTTGTTTAAGCTCCCGGGTCAGTTCAACACCGCTGGTGCCGGGTAACATCCAATCCATTAGAATAATGTCGGGAGGTGAGGCTACCACAAGCTTTCGTGCCTCCACCGCGTCTGCCGCCTGCTGCACCTGGAACTCGGTCTGCGTCAATACGAAAACGATCATATCGCGGACCGCGGGCTCGTCCTCCACTACGAGAATTTTCGCTGCCATAGTCAGTCAATAATCCATAAAAACAGTTTGGATATTACACAGTATAAACAATTACGGTTTGATGACATTCACCGCTGTGCCAGGGAACCCCGTCACCTAAACCCCTACCAGCGAAACAAAACCCATTGCGGGACCGCAATATCATCCGGGCCGTCGCGGCGCACATCCATCGTGCCATCGCCATCAAGATCCAGTAAATAGTAGGGGGGGAAGTTGCCTGCCGGTACAATTTTTACCATATACACGTGTCCGTTGACACTATACTGGTGCACCGTCCTGCCCTCCTCCTCAACGATAGTAACTTCGGGCTCAACCACCTCGCCGCTCTGCACTTTGGGAGCAGCACTCTCCGCCGGCTGTTCATTGCTCTGTGCATACGCCTGAAGCTGCGGCAGCGCCAGCAGAAGCGATAGTAACAATATAGGGTATTTCATCGGCATTTACCTTTCAGCAACGAAAAAACCAACCATTCAAAGCAACTCCCTCACTCTCCAGATGGGGTATTACCAGCAAAATACCAAGGCCTGTTAACCCGCATCGCATGGTTACTGAATCAGACGCTGCAGGATCCACAGTGTTCCTTAACCGTTCCACCTCTGCATCCGCGGGCTAGAGTTCGAGCAGCCTCTCCCGCTCTTCACTGGAGGGTTCGAAACCTCTGGACTCATAATGCGCAAATATTGCGTCAACGATCTCCTGCGGCTCATCGCAGACCTGGATAAGATCGAGATCCTTTCGGTTGATGGTGCCCGCTTTACACAGCGTATTCCGGAACCAGTCCAGCAAACCCTGCCAGAACTCGCTATTCATTAATATTATTGGGATTGCACGGGACTTGCCAGTTTGAACCAGCGTCAACATCTCTGCCAACTCATCCAGTGTTCCAAACCCTCCCGGCAGCACCACATAGGCCGAGGCGTATTTTACAAACATCACTTTGCGTGAAAAAAAGTGTTTGAAGTACAGAGAGATATCCTGGTAATCATTGGCTTTCTGCTCATTCGGAAGCTGAATGTTAAGTCCGATGCTGGGGGAGCGCCCCAGATATCCACCCTTGTTCGCCGCCTCCATGATACCCGGACCGCCACCGCTGACCACGGCAAAGCCACTGTCCGAGAGCAGTCGCGCCACCTGTTCCGCCTTCTGGTAATTGGGATCCTGCGGCGGGGTGCGCGACGAGCCGAAGATACTCACGGACGGTTTGATCGGTGCCAGCCGCTCAAACCCTTCCACGAACTCCGACATGATCTGAAACACTTTCCAAGCCTCTCGATCCAGCTGCCCGCTCTCCAGGATGCGACTGTATCCTTCTGACTGATAACGATTTTTCATTTCTCTCCGCAGATGAATGCAATTCAGAACGCTGTTCGGTCATAATATCAGGAAACAGATAGCCGCCAACCATCGACTCCTCCACGCCGATAACCACCCCCTATGTCTGATCTGAATCGCCCCCAGCGGGAAGCCGTGCGCTACAGCGAAGGTCCAGTGCTCGTTCTGGCAGGTGCCGGATCGGGAAAAACGCGGGTCATCACACGTAAAATCGCGTACCTGATCGAACACATCGGCTTAGAACCACGCCATATCGCCGCTGTTACATTCACCAACAAGGCGGCGCGGGAAATGAAGGCGCGGGTGGGAGAGTTGCTGCGCGGCCAGAACACCCGTGGCCTCAACATCTCCACCTTTCACACACTGGGGCTGAATATACTGCGTAAAAACTTTAGCGACCTGGATCTCAAGCCCGGCTTCAGCCTGTTTGACGAACAGGACAGCGGCAAGCTGATACAAGAGCTGTTGCACAACGATGGTTCGGCAGACAACGCCGCGGCGGCGATACGTTGGCGCATCTCAGAGTGGAAGAACGCCATGCAAACGCCGCAGCAGGCAGAGTTGAGTGCACAGAGCGACCTGGATATACGCGCCGCCCGGGTTTATGCCAGATACCAAAAGTCATTACGCGCTTACAATGCAGTGGATTTCGACGATCTTATCCTGCTTCCCGTGCAGTTGTTCGACCGCTTTCCCGCAACGTTGGAAAAATGGCAAAACCGTATCCGCCACCTGTTGGTGGATGAGTACCAGGACACCAATCTGAGTCAGTATCAGTTAGTCAAGCAGCTGGCCGGCATTCGCCAGGCGCTGACCGTCGTCGGCGACGATGACCAGTCGATCTACAGCTGGCGCGGCGCCAGACCCGAGAACCTGGCCCAGTTGAAGGTGGATTTTCCCCGCCTCAAGGTGATTAAGCTGGAACAGAATTACCGCTCTACCGGGCGCATCCTGCAAGCGGCGAATCAACTGATCGGCAACAATCCGCATCTTTTCGCAAAGCGACTGTGGAGCAAGCTGGGCCCCGGAGAAGCGATCCGTGTGATGCCATGCAAGAGTGAACTGCACGAAGCCGAAAAGGTGGTATCAGAGATCATCCACCACCGTTTCAGCAGCGCTGCCGGAAACGGCGACTACGCGATCCTCTACCGCGGCAACCATCAGGCAAAACTGTTCGAGACCATGCTGCGCCAACAGAATATTCCTTACTTCCTCAGCGGCGGTAGCTCGTTCTTCGGCCGCAGCGAGGTAAAAGACGTCGTTGCCTACCTGCGTCTGCTGGCCAACCCCGACGACGACGCTGCCTTTCTGCGCATCATCAACACACCCCGCCGTGAGATAGGCGCTGCCACGCTGGAGAAACTCGGAAATTATGCGACCGGCCGGAATACTTCGCTGCTGGCCGCGTGCAGCGAACTAGGCCTGGAGCAGACGCTGAGCGGTCGCCATCTGCAGCGGCTGCGAAATTTCGGACGCTGGGTTGCCGAATACCGGCAACGGGCGGAGCGCGGGCAGCCTATCGCCACTATTCGGGAGCTGCTGCTGGATCTCGACTATGAGAGCTGGTTGTACGAAAAGAGCAGTAGTGATAAAGCGGCAGAGAAGTGTTGGACGAACGTGTTGGAGCTGATTGAATGGCTGGAGCGTCTGCAGCAGGATGCGGAGACGGAAATCAGCCTGGCCGACACGGTTAGCCGGCTGCTGCTGCAGGATGTACTGGATCGCCAGGAAGAGGAAGGCGGCGGCGACCAGGTTCACCTGATGACGCTGCACTCCGCCAAAGGATTGGAGTTCCCGTATGTATTTCTGGTCGGAATGGAGGAGGAGCTTCTGCCCCACCGCTCCAGTATAGAAGATGAGCGTATCGAGGAAGAGCGGCGGTTGGCTTACGTGGGCATCACCCGTGCCCAGCGCATGCTGACCATCAGTTACGCCAAAAAACGAAAAAAATTCGGTGAGCTTGTCAGCTGCGAACCGAGTCGATTTCTGGACGAACTGCCGGCGGAAGCGCTGCTATGGGAGGGCCGTGACAATGAGCTATCCAGCGCGGAAAAAAAGGCGCGCGGCAACGCTCACCTGGCCAATATACGATCAATGCTGAGTTGACGCCATCCGCACCGGTCAACAGTAATCGGTAATTATTAAGGCCTAGTTCCAGCCGATCACATCATAACCGCGCTCACCCAGACAGCGCTCGACGTATCGCCGGAAAGTCGGGTTTTGCTCGGTGGAGTCGATTGCTCCCTTGGCGGCACCGGTTGCACCACCGGCAACCGCGCCAGCCACCAGATTCTCGCCGCCGTTACCACGGATCAGACTCCAGGCTCCTGCGGCGATACCGCCGAGCACCGCACCGGTAGCCGCACTCCGGCCTATCTCCCCATCCCTGTTCTCCCGGACACCGGCCTGCCGGGCCAATGCCATGCATTCATCCGTATCCTGATCCGATCGCGCTTTATCCACAGGTTCCATATAACTGCTGTAATAGAACAATGGCCGCTTGGCGCCGCTGGCACAGGCGGTCAGCAACATCAGTAGGCACAGCCCTAGCATAAGCGATGAAAATAAGCTTCTGTTTGTCACGCTAACCATATTCAGCACTCCTCCGTACACCTAGGAATAAAGCATAGCAAGGAGATCGTTACGCCGCAGATGCAGATCGCCGAAGCAGTGTGTGCAACAGGATCGGGTTCAGATAGATATTCAGAGCGTGCCCAGCCAGTCAGCGATCGCCTGGATCTCATCATCAGAGACGCCTGCTATGACGCCTTTCATCACCATGGTCTGGCCGTGATTGCGGGCGCCCGATTTAATATCTTTCATTTGCTGAGCCAGGTACTGGGAATTCTGACCGGCCAGCTTTGGATACGCCGGCATGAGCGGAGTGTTGGCGTCCGCGCCGTGGCAGGAGGAGCACGCCTTGGAGACAAACAGTTCGGCGCCGCCGGCGGGCTGAGCCGTTGCAGGCGCTGCCACCGGGGCAGGCTCGGGCTGCGCTGCCGGTGCCGGTTCCTTGTTCGCCATTGGTACGGGTTCGGCTGCAGGTGCCGGCTCGCTCTCGGCCATCGGCTTGGCTTCAGGCGCAGCAGCCGGTTGCGCTGCGACAGCCTGCCCCTCCACACTCACCTGTCCCACGGGAGCGATTCGTTCCAGTACTTCCGCACGCGATTGCGCGACAACCTGACCCCCGGCAATCAGCGCAACCACACCGACGAACGCCACCTTGAAACAATTAACTGCCACCTGGCTCACTGTAGGCCCCTCCGAATATCAGCATTTGGTAATGTTTAACCGCTGCAGTATAACGACAAACCCGAAAAAGATCGACACCGTGCATGGACTCGCTTTTCAGCTCAAGGTACTATACCCGGTCTTCAGCGCCTGCCACCCGCTGTTCTGCCGCAAACGGGGCATGCGAGTGGTACAGGGAAGGGAAGCCGCGACAAAGCCACAATTTGCCAGCTTGAAACCGGAAGATTGGTTGGTGCGATTTACGCACAAGAAAACGAAGTATGCGCCCGTAGCTCAGGGGATAGAGTACCGCCCTCCGAAGGCGGGGGTCACAGGTTCAAATCCTGTCGGGCGCGCCATTCACACTAGGGTGAGGCCGTAGAAGCTGACCTTATCCGGCGTTGGAGATCTTCAGCTTCTGCCCAGGCTGAATGTACTCCTTGGGCGAAATGCCATTCCAAGACAGCAGCTCCTGCCGGGAAACGTTGAACCGCCGCGCGATACTCCACAGTGTATCACCCTGCTGTATCACATACTCGTCAGCGCCTGAACCGGCCTTGGATGGCTTTCTGACTTTCGCGATCAGCTGACGAGCGGGCGCCAATTGCTGCGTTGCATTCCCGGGCAGACGCAGCTTCTGACCGACTTGGATTGAGGCGTGTCGCAAGCCATTGAGCGCCATCAATTTGGCTACGGAGGTGCCATAGCGCCGGGCAATCACCGACAGGGATTCACCTCTGGCAATCCGATGGGTAAAGTCTGGCTTCTGGTTTTCAAACTGAGCTTTGCCAGGCAGCACGGCAAGCGCATGTTTTAGCGGTTTTTCCAACTGCGCGCTGGGCACTCTGACAGCGTACCCTCGGGGAATGTATTTCTCTCCGGTCCAAACCGGTTCGAGCAATGCTGGATTATGCTGTCTTAATTCATCCAGACTGACGCTGACCGCCCGAGCCAGCTTGCTGGCGGGGATGTATTTTTCCGTTGAAACCACCTCGTAACGGATTGGGCTGTCCAGTTTCACAGGGCCGAAGTAACGCTCCGGATGCTTGTCTATCTCCAGCGCCGCCAGGAAGGATGCATAGAAGTTGCGCGAAGCGAAACCAAACGCCGTACCTTTATACCGTTGTACGATAACAGCAATATCTGTGCTGCCAACGGCCTCGACGGCGCGCATGACGCCGCCCGCACCGTGATTGTAACCGGTCAATGCCAGAGGCCAGGCGCCGGTAATATCGTAGTTACGCTGCAGCAGCTTTGCCGCAGCTTCGGTCGCAGTAAAGGGATCCATGCGCTCATCCAAAACATGATCGACGCGTATGAATTGCCGTGCTGTAGCAGGCATGAACTGCCACATCCCGGCTGCCGCAGCCTTGGAGTAAGCCGATGGGTTGAAAGAGGACTCTACGTGCGGCAATACCTCCAGCTCCCGCGGCAGTCGATGCTCTGCCAAGACCCGGCGGATATACGGCTTCCATTGACCAGAACGGATCAGGCCCTCCTTGAAGCGATCCGACTGGCCACGTTGGAAGCGGACATTCTCCGCTGCTGTTGCGAAAGTGCCGGAAGATGTGCCAACGGGCCAGGCTGCGAGCACCGCTGCTTCGGTTGGATCAAGGCCAGTACGCTTACCCTTCCCCAGGCTGCTGAGGGCGCTGCTGATACGCTGTTTGGTGCCGGCAACCAGCTGCTCACGGTCGCTACTGCCGGCAGCGGCAGGCAGATTCAGCTTCTGGTAGACAACGGACAGCGTCTCGGCATCGTGTATATAGCCCTGGCCGGTCGATATCTCGGTGTAAACCTTTATCCAGAAACGAACCGCCGCCTCCAAAGACGGCGGTCGCGGAAAATCTTCGGCGATGGCGTTAACACTGGGAAGCAGCAGCGCGAGGAGAAAAATTGCCCTGAGCATGCGGAAAAAATCCTGTGTATTTTGATTGGCTGATTGGATATTACTACTCGGCATTAGTCTAAGATTAGCATCTTTGGCGATGGGGTCAGCCTGCATTATTGAATTAACAGTGCAATTATGCAGGTCTGGCCCCTACTCGGCGCAGCTCAGGAAACGAGCTGCTTGGCCTGTTCAACCCACTTTTCCCGATTGATGCGTCCGGAAAACCGGATGATCCGCTCTTCCAGATCGGCTACATCCGCATCGCTCAGCTCAGCTATCTGTTTGATGGTTGTGATGCCGCCGGCTTTAAGCTTCTTTTCCAGCCCTGGACCGATGCCTGAGATCTGCTTGAGATCATCGCCAGACTCGGCTGCCTCAGACGCTGGTTTCTTGGATTGCACAGCACGCTTTTTAGCGGGCTTGTCCGCTGCGGGTTCCGCCGACTCTTGCACCACACCCACCGCACCCAGATCGTTGAACCATTGGCTCCAGAGCTGCTGCTGTGTTTCAATGGCTTTCTGCATCGATTTATTTATCTGGTCGGAGAGATTGCCGATCTCTTTACCCGAAAGTTTTTTGAAGTCAGCCATCGCCAGCCAATCGTTCAGCAAGGTCTTCTGACGTTCAACAGAACTCTGTATCGTCTTTTCCCACTCCGTAAAATCAGGCCGGGCTGCCGCCGTCGTTTCATTCACCACCTGCAGCCACTGCTCCAGCAGTTGATTCTGATTATCCAGCCACTTCTGTGTCGAATCCCTCGCTTCCGCACTGAGTTCGGCGAAAAGTTTGGGTTTGAGATTTTTTCCCGAAGCCCGTTCCGACCACTGCTCCAGCCACTTCTGCTGCAGTTCCAATGATTGACCGATCGCTTGACCTACCATGTCGTTTACACGGTCGAATGTCTGTTGCTGCAGCTCGTTCATGTTGCGTTTAAATGCAGTATCGGGAAACACGGCCATGGAATCCTTCCACAACTGATCCTGGGCGTCGCGTAGATTCTTGAAAATCCCCTTGTAGTCTTTAAACATTTTGGTGGCTCCGGTTAGCAATTAGCATGATTCAATCTCCGTTATACGGTCCGTCTCCCCCCTCTTCGCGGAGAGACAAGGCGGTTTTCTAACAGACATCTGGTTGGTGTTTAACAAAAATCAATCGAGCGACAACGGCACACTGTCACAACGCTTAAACCCTTAATTTTTTAATGACAGGTTTGTTACTTCTCCATGAAGAGTTATTCTTAGAACACGGGTTGTCAAGAAAAAACTTGGTTTAACGTACGCTACTTATTGCAAATCCGGTGGCGACAGCAAACCGTTGCTTTCCGGATTCGACTCAGCTCAGATGTGCAGCGCCGCAACACTGGCGCAAACACACCAGGCGACGACTGTCAGCGGCGATAAGCAGCAAGTGATCAGCAGCATCAGCGCGATGATGCCGATTGCGGCATCGAGCGCCTCAGACCACACTGACAAAAATCGGATCGTAGTGCGCCGCGCCCAGCAGACCCGCCACCGCCACCAGTTTCAATCCATGTATTGCAGCATCGCCAACGGTTCCGGAAAGATCCGGCAGAAAGGCTGCGAAAACGATCTGCAGCAGCTTAGGAAAAGTCATGATTACTTCAGCCGGGCTTCCGCCCAACTGCAAGGCAAGCGCAGATGTCTTCTCCATCACCCTTTTTCCGCGGAATCAACAGTCAGGGAGACAAAGGTCTGATCAGCTTTTGAAAAAGCGTTGCTAAAAAACCTGCTTTAGAAACGCCTGCATCGACTGCCAGGATGCCTCATCGGCAGACTTGTCGTATTTAACATTCTCGATTCCAAAACTACCGGCATCGGGATTGGTGAAACCGTGGCGCGCACCCTGGTGACCGTTAAAGGTAAACTTCACTCCGTTATCACTCAGCGCAGCCTTGAAGGCATCCACCCGATCCAACGGGATAAATGCGTCGGAATTGCCGTGCTCGATAAGCACGCTGCCCTTGATATGCTTTGCTTCGTCACCGGCGGGCAGCGGCAGCGCACCGTGGAAACTGACCACCCCCTTGAGGTCTGCTCCGGCATAGGCAAGCTGCATCACGGTCGAGCCCCCAAAGCAGTAACCGATTGCAGCGATTTTACTACTGTCGGTCAATTCGCTCGTGCGCAGGATCTCCAACCCCTTTGCGGCGCGCTGCCGCCAGGCTTCGACGTTGGCGGTAGCCGCGTCTGACCACTCTTTTGCCTGTGCCGGGTGGTTGGTCACTTTATCGTCGCCATACATGTCGAGCGCAAACGCTGTGTAGCCCATCTCGGCGAGCATCGACGCGCGTCTCTTGGCATAGTCATTGAGTCCCCACCACTCATGTACGACGAGAACGCCGGGGCGCTTACCGGCAATTGAATCATCCCAGAACAGATGTCCGGTCAACGCTGTATCCCCGTCTTTATAGGCAACCGGCATCGACTTTACCGCTGCCACCGCAGTTGGACCGCCGACTACTAATCCGAAAACAACCGCCAACACGCTAGTAAGTTTATTCACTGAATGGTCTCCAGAGTTTTCATCGAGGGTCAATCATATACCATAACAATACCTGATTGTTTGTAACCTTCAAGCTACTTCTGAAGTTGGAAATTTTTTAATCTTGCTCGCGCAAAGACGCCGAGTACGCAAAAGTTTTCCTGAGTATCAATGTGGTTCAGCCATTCTCGGGGCCGCAATGGATTTGGCGACGTGCCAACGGCAAGCGGGTGGAACCGCTGCGCTTGTTCCACCCTAGAATTTCTCTTTTCCTGCGCGTTTTCTAACACGCCTGAGCCACTGTGCAACAACCAGGCGCAGCGGTGTATCGAGACCGACCCAAATCATGCGCGATGGCAGGGGAGCCCTGCAGTAAAGCTCCTCAACATCTACCGGCATGGCACTCAAACCCCGATCGGTTAACAGGCGCACCAGCATTTGATGCTGCAGCGCACGCAGCGTGTAGCGCCACTTGCGGCGCAGATAGGTTCGGTAGTCGGCCAGCCGCCAAGGCGACAGGGAGCGGAAAGAGAACTCGGCACTGCCGTGAAAGACGAAGCGGGCATCCTCCTCGTTGCGCGCAGCGCCGCGCCAGATATCGGTTGCGACCAGCCAGGAGACAAAGAAGTCCTCGCCGATCAGACCAATCGGCATACGGATCCGCCGCTCCCGCAGCAGTTGTACAAAGCTGCCGCGCAGCGCGTAGCAGTTGCCGGCCAGCATCCCGTTGGCCAGCATCCGCCGGCGCCAAGCGTCGCGGTCCCTGCCGGTTGCCGGCATGGCACCCGCCGCTTCGGCGGTGGCAACTTCATCCAATGCCGCCGCCAACAGCGGCAAGGCAGTGGGTGACAAGCTGACATCCCCGTCCATGAAAAAACAGCTTTCACAGGCGCCAACGCTGTCCGCCGAGAGGATGTCGTGCACGTAGAGATTCCAGGCATGCGCCTTGTCCGCGATGCTTGTCTCTGCCAGCCACAGGTTTGGCAGCAGATCGCTACAGGCACGCACCTCAGCTACCGTGGCGTCGGTGCAGCCATTGGCGAGGACGCACACCTTGATCGCTTTACCGCCGACCGTGGCGGCAATACTTTGCAGCGCCATGCGGATGGTTTTGGCTTCATTGTGCGCGAATACCGCGACGGACCAGACCGGGTTGGAGGGCCCGTCCGAAAGCCGGGAGATGCGCCAGCCGCCGTTCGCCAATTCAGCTCAACCTGCGCACGATAGCGTAAATCTTACCTGCCAAGAGACGGCCAAACTCCTCCAGCCGGTAGAGCTGATCAAGTTCGATGCGTAGCTTTTCGAGCAACGGAATCGGCGCTCTGAACGGCATCACAAATTTGTCCAGCCGACGGGCAAACATCTGCCGGTATCCGAGTTCCGCGTCGGCCGGTCCGAAGAATGGCCTGCGTGCATCTCCCTGTAACAGCTCACCGGTCGATCCAGGCTCATGCCGGCGATAGAAGAGCGGTTCACGCACCTCCACGAACTTCCCATACAGCGAGAGCTCGGCCATCATATTCTGCTCGAAGCGCCGGGCTTCCCGGCACGGCATCAGCTTGGCGAGCACGGAGCGGCGAAAGATCCCATAATACGCATTGTTCAACCCGACCCAATCGTAGAACATCCTGATTCGCGCCGAGGGCCGGTCATCCTCCAGTGTCAGATTCTGATAGTAGACGACGCCTTTGGGATCCAGCGACGAAAAGATCACGGACTGCGGATAGGCCAGTACCACCTCATCCCGCGCCTCCAGCAGTTCGATACAGCGCTGGAAAAACAGCGGCTCACAAAGATCGCTGCAACTTGCCCACTTGAAGTATTTGGATGAGGTCAAATCGAACACGTCATTGTGATTCCTGAACACCCCTTGATTGCTTTCGAGACGACGGTAGCGCACTCGTGGATCTTCGCGGGCAAAGCGGCTGCAGATGAGTTCGGTGTCATCGTCGGATGCGTTATCCGAAATCAGCAGTTCGAAATCGGTGAAACGCTGCGACAGGATCTTTTCGATCGACTCCTGCAGCCATTGCGCGCCGTTGTATACCGGCATGCCCACAGCCAGCAGAGGTTCGCGTTGGCCCTGGCTTTCCGCAGCCGGCATCGTAAGCGCTCCCGGTTTGTCGTTACCGGCCGCTAATATATCATGCGAACAATGCAACCATGTATCTGGTCTCGGTGGGAAAACCCGGAGGGCGGCATCAACTACATGGCCAATACACAGCGACGACCAATCAAAGTGCTGAATGCACTCTGGCATTTGGGTATCGGCGGTATCGAGGGACTGCTGGTGAGTGTGCTGCGCCGTATCGACCGCGAGCAGTTTCAATTGGACTTTCTCGTAACATCCCAATTCGCCAGTTACCACGATGCAACGGTTGCAGAGATGGGTGCCCGAATCGTGCTCGGCAAGCAGCGTATCAATCCCTGGCGCAGTCAAGTAGACCTGGCCGCCATCAACCGGCGCTTCGGTCCCTACGATGTGCTGCACTGCCACCGCCACTATAGTGGCGCGCCGCTGCTGAGCGCGGCTCACCGCTTGGGTATTCCTATTCGGATTGCGCACAGTCATGCCGTACGGGCGGGCGAAGGTTCGGCGCCGGCGCGTGCCGGCTTCGCTTTCGCCCGCTATCTGACCCGCAAGCATTGCACGCATGGAGTCGCCGTTTCGCGCGACGCCGCGCGCTCGCTGTTCGGTGCGGGGTGGGAGTCAGACTCCAGGATTGAGGTGCTGCCGCCGGCCACCGATTTTGCCCCGTTTCATGCACCCGGCAGCCGTGCTCAGGTACGCAACGAGCTGGGCATTAAGGATGACGAACTGCTGGTCGCTCATGTAGGTATGTTTACCGACACCAAGAACCACCAGTTTATCGTGCAAGTCGCCAAAGCGATCAATCAACGCTCGTCCCGCTTTCGCTTCGTCCTGATCGGCGACGGTCCGCTGCTCCACCCGACCAGCAACCTGGTCCGCTCGGAAGGATTGGCGGACCGGGTGCTTTTCCTCGGTGCGCGGGCCAACGTGCCGGAGCTACTGCTCGCGATGGATGCTTTTATTTTTCCGTCGAAAGTCGAAGCGCTCGGCCTCGCCGTGGTCGAGGCGCAGGCTGCCGGTCTGGTCTGCTTCCTCTCCGATCGTGTGGTGCCGGAGGTCGACATTGTGCCGGAGCTGCTGCACCGGCTGCCGCTGGAAGCCGGAGCCGCAGTATGGGCGGAGGCGATTCTCTTGCATAGCCGCGCCCGGATAACCCAGGCCGTGGCGCTAAACAAGTGCCTGGCGAGCGGTCTGAATATCGATACTTACGTCGAACGCCTGGAACAGATCTATGCCAGCGCACGTCATTAACGAAACACTGCTTTTTGACGGTGATGAAGAGGTGCTGGGAAGGCAACTCTTCGACTGCGTTGCCGATCTCTATCCGATCTGCCGCAGCATCACCGGAGACGGTGTGCGCGAGACGTTGGCACGGCTTGGCCGGATCGTACCAGTGCAAATCCACGAGGTGCCGAGCGGCACCGCGGTGTTCGACTGGACGATCCCGGATGAGTGGAATGTCCACGACGCCTGCGTCAAGGATGCGCGTGGCGAACGGGTGATCGATTTTCGCAGCTGCAACTTGCATCTGGTCAACTACAGCGTCCCGTTCCGCGGCCGCATGTTGCTGGAGGAGCTGCGCTCCCATCTCTTCGCGCTGCCCGACCGGCCGGAGTGGATCCCCTACCGCACCTCTTACTATCAGAAAAACTGGGGCTTCTGTCTGAGTCAGCAGCAGCTCGATGCGCTGCCGCCGGGTGAGTACGAAGTCTGCATCGATGCGTCCCTGAAACCGGGCTACCTGACCTACGGCGAGCTTTACCTTCCGGGTGACTCCCCGGAGGAGGTGCTGATCTCCGCTCATCTCTGTCATCCGTCGCTCGCCAACGACAACCTGTCAGGCCTGACGGTGGCTGCTTACCTGGCCCGCCAACTGCAGTCGCAGCCGCTGAACCTCTCCTATCGGTTCCTGTTCATCCCGGCAACCATCGGCGCGATTGCCTGGCTCGCGCGCAATGAATCCGTGCTGCCGAAAATCCGGCACGGCCTGGTCCTCGCCTCGCTCGGCGATCCCGGCCCGCTGACCTACAAACGCAGCCGCCGCGGCGACGCAACCATCGACCGGGCGGCCGCACATGTGTTGCAGCAGCTCGGCGTGCATGAGCTGTTTGAGTTCTCCCCCGACGGTTATGACGAGCGCCAGTTCTGCTCACCTGGTTTCGACCTGCCGGTGGGCAGATTGTCGCGCACGCCATACGGCCGCTATCCGGAGTATCACACCTCGGCGGACAATCTGGAGTTTGTCCGGCCCGCGCAGTTGGCAAGCGCGCTGACCGCCTGTCTCAAAATCCTGTCTGTGATAGAGAACAACCATACTTACCTCAATCAGAAGCCCAAAGGTGAACCCCATCTATCCAAATACAACCTATATCAATCCGTCGTTGGAGCCGGCAGTTCGCCGAACTTTCACGCGGCGCTGCGCTGGCTCCTCAATCTCTCCGACGGCGCACACAGCCTGCTCGACATCGCCGAACGCTCAGGGATCGATTTCCGCGACTTGGTAGCCGCGGCGAAAGCACTGCTTGAGTGCGGCCTTTTGCAGGAGTCAGCATGAGCGAAGCCGCGCTCGCAGGTCTCAAGGTCGCGGTCACCGGCGCCAGCGGCGATATCGGCAGGGCACTCTGCCGGAGTCTGGCTGCTGAAAAAGCGCATCTCTCGCTGCTCGGGCGCGACGCCGGCAGACTGGAACGGCTGGCAAACGAACTCCGGCATCTCGCCAGCGGGGTCAGCGTCCGTCCGGTCGATCTCACCAGCGACGAATCCATCGCGCGGGCCGCCGCCCAGCTGCAGCAGGAGACCGGGCGGGTCGATATCCTGGTGCACGGCGCCGGCATCTTCGAAATGGGCGCGCACGCCAGCGCCGCTGTCATAGCTTTCGACCGCCAGTACCGGACCAACGTGCGCGGCCCCTACCTGCTGACCCAAGCCCTGCTGCCGCTGCTGTGTGCCTCTCGGGGCCAGCTGGTGTTCATCAACTCGACGGTCGGCCTCGAGGCGAGAGCGGAGGTCGGCCAGTACGCCGCGACGCAGCACGCGCTGCGTGCCATGGCCGATGCACTGCGCGCCGAGGTCAACGCAGAGGGTGTGCGTGTTCTGAGCATCTATCTCGGCCGGACGGCCACCGCCAGGCAGGCGCAGATCTTCCGGCTCGAAGGCCGCGACTACAAACCGGAGCTGCTGCTGCAGCCGCAGGATGTGGCCGATATGATCATCGCAACGCTGCGCCTGCCGCGCACGGCGGAGGTAACCGAGATCCGCATGCGGCCGCTGGTCAAATCTTACTGACAGGATTCCCGAGGAGGGTGAAGCGAATGAAGGTAGTGCTCTTCTGCGGAGGCTTGGGCACCCGGTTGCGGGAGCATACCGAGACCATCCCGAAACCGATGGTGACAATCGGCCAGCGGCCGATCCTCTGGCATCTGATGAAGTACTACGCCCATTTCGGCCACCGCGAGTTCATTCTCTGCCTGGGGCATATGGGCGACCAGATCAAACAGTACTTCATCGACTACCGGGAGTGGATCTCGAACGATTTCCAGCTCTCCGGGACGAACGGCAAAATAGATCTGTTCCAGCACGATATCGCCGACTGGAAGATCATCTTCGCCGAGACCGGGCGCAATGCCAGCATTGGTCAGCGCCTCCGGGCGGTCCGCCACTACCTGGGCGATGACGCCCGGTTCCTCGCCAACTACAGCGACGGCCTCTCCGATCTGCCGCTCGGGGATTATCTCGACCGATTTGAGCGACAGAACAAGATCGCCAGCTTTGCCTGCGTCCGTCCCAACCACAGCTTCCACCGGGTGGCGGTCGGCGCCGACTATCTGGTGCGGGAGATGCGTCCGGCACAGCAGTCGGATATCTGGATCAACGGCGGTTTCTTCGCCTTCAAACGGGAGGTATTCGATTATCTGCACGAAGGCGAAGATCTGGTGGAGGAGCCATTTCAGCGCCTGATCGCAGAACAGCAACTGCTGGCTTATCCGCACGAAGGCTTCTGGGCCTGCATGGACACGTTCAAGGACAAGAAAGCGTTCGACGACAGGTATATACGGGACGACATGCCCTGGCAGCTGTGGCGGTCGCAGGCGTGACGCGCCCGGTGCCAGCCTCACACCTGTGCGGATTACCAGCGCAGCTTGCGGGCGTAAAACGCCTCCGCGTGGCGGGCATTGCACTCGACACCGCGCAGACGCAGCAGCGCCAGTAAGGCGTCTTCGCTGAACCAGTGGCGCGACCGCTGGGTCGCGTATGTGTCGAGCAGTTGCTGCACCTTGCGCCGGCAGAGCTGTTCATCCAGCGCCACGTAGAGGTTGGGCCGGCCGAGGTCGCCTTCCCATTTGAGAATCTCGTACTCCAGTATCGGCTGGTCGCGCCAGGTGTTCCAGGTCAACTGCGAGATCAGGCGGTGATCCTGGTGGCGGTCATCCGCCTGGTGGGTAAGGATCAGGTCCGGCGTGAAACTCTTTTTGGCCGCCTCGAACACCTGCTTTACCTGGTCGCCCTGCCAGGGCAGGAACGCATCCCTGAAGCCGTGCAGCTCGATATCGACCCCGCCTGCGCCTGCGGTGAATATCGCAGCCGCGCTGCGCGCCTCCTCCGCCCGCACCGGATCGGCCCCGCAGAAGACGATCCAGCGGATCTGCAGGCCGGGATTCTGCCCGATCAGACGCATCAGCGTGCCGCCTGCACCCAGCTCTATATCATCCGGGTGCGCGCCCAGACAGAGCAGGCGATCGACCCGTTGCATGTCAAATAACGAAATCATCTCTACTTCACTCCGTGTTCTCGCGGTCGGACGGCGCAGAAGCGTTGGGTGCCGCCCAATCCTGCGCATATCTGCCGGAGTATGCCTGACGGTCGAAGTCGGGATAATCGCGATCCCGCTCGTCGATGCAGCGCACCGGCAGCGGCCAGCGGATGCCGAATGCAGGATCATCGAAGCGCACGCCGTCTGCGAGTTCGGGCCGGTAGTAGTCGGACATCATGTAGACCAGATCGCTGTCGTCCGCCAATGTCTGGAAGCCGTGCGCGAACCCCGCAGGCACGTACAGCGCATCATGCAGGCGGCTCTCCAGTTCGAACGCGGCGTGCCTGGTGAAAGTCGCCGAATCCGGCCGCAGATCGACTATTACATCGTAAACGGCGCCTCGCTGGCAGCGCACCAGCTTCGCTTCGCGCGACGGCGGCCACTGAAAATGGAGGCCGCGCAGCGTGCCGGCAAGCGCATTGTGCGACAGGCTCGTCTGTGCCACTGTCATCTCAATACCCTGCTGCTGGAATTCCTTCCGACACCACAACCGGGCAAAGAAACCGCGCGCATCCTCGTGCGGGTCGATTCGGATCAGATAAGCCCCTGGCAGTCCGGTCGGCGTGAAATTCACCGGGCGCTCCAGTAGAGGTCGTCGTCCAACTGGCCGGTGCGCAGCAGATAGGTCAGCTGCTTCAGCCGGGTGAAGGCACGGAAACCGTAGGTCTCCCCGGACATCTCGATGCGCTCGAACAGGTTACGCAGCTCCGTGGCGCCTGCCTCCGCCGTCCAGCGCGGTCTGAATCCGGGCAGCTGTGCTGCAATCTTGTCGAACGACACGCGATAGCTGCGATTGTCCCCGCCCGGCTTCCCCAGCGTCACCTCGCAGCCCGGAAACACCGACGCGACAATCGCCGCGATTTCGCGTATCCGATAGTTCTCCGTGGTGGCGCCGACATTGAAGATCTCGCCGTTCACCGCGGCAGCCGGCGCCTCGAGCGCGCAGCGCAGCGCCTCACAGATATCCTCGATGTGGACGATCGGACGCCAGGGGGTACCGTCGCTGATCATCGCAATGCGCTTCTGTGTCCAGGCCAGCGCGCACAGGTCGTTCAATACGATATCGAAACGCATCCTGGGAGAGGGCCCGTACGCCGTGGCGTTGCGCAGAAAGACGACGCTGAAGCTGTCGCTTGCCATACGTCCAAGATCCCGCTCGACCAGCACCTTGCACTGCGCGTAGGCGGTTTGCGGATTGACCGGCGAGTTCTCATCGACCATCTCTGCGGCCGCCGCACCGTAGACGCTGCACGACGAGGCGTAGACAAAGCGTTTCACCCCGGCTGCGCGCGCAGCCTGCGCGATCTGAACCGTGCCCCGATGATTGATAGCATAGGTGACCTCCGGCCGATGCTCGCCGAGCGGATCGTTGGAGAGTTCGGCTAGATGCACGACCGCATCGAACCCTGCGAAATCGGCCGGCGCCAGGCTGCGCAGGTCCGTATAAATCGTCTGCGGCGATTGCGGCATGCCGAGCGGATCCAGATACAGGGTGCCGTCGCGGTAAAAGCCCGAATCCAGCCCGGTGACCTGATGGCCATACCCGGTCAGCCAGCAGGCCAGCCGGTTGCCAATGTAACCTTCACTGCCGGTTAGAAGCACCTTCATTGTTCTGCTCTTCCGAGGCCTGTCACCACACGCGCACCTCGGGAATGGGCACCACAAACTGGCCGCCCCAGGCGCGAATCGCCGCCATCTGCTGTGCTATTTCATCCGCCAGATTCCAGGGCAATAGGAGCAGGTAGTCCGGTTGGGTTTGGAAAATCCGCTCCGGCGGATGGATGGGAATGTGGGTGCCGGGGGTGAATTTACCCTGCTTATACAAACTGCGGTCGACCGTGTAGTCGAGGAAGTCGCTGCGGATGCCGGCATAGTTCAACAGTGTGTTGCCCTTGCCCGGCGCGCCGTAGCCGACGATCCGTTTGCCGGCGCATTTGGCGTTGAGCAAAAACTGCAGCAGCTTCCGTTTCGTCTCGTGCACCCGCTGCTGGAAAGCGGTGTATGTCTCCAAAGTGCCGAAGCCGAGTGCCAACTCCCGATCGCGCAGTTCGGCTACGCGCGCGGCTACCGGGAGCGCGCCGTATTCCGCATGGCGCGCGTAGATGCGCAGCGAACCGCCGTGCGTGGCAAGCTCTTCGACGTCGAACAGGGTCAGGCCATGGCGCGCAAAAGCCTGCTCGACCACGAAGAGCGTGAAGTAGGAGAAGTGCTCGTGGTAGATGGTGTCGAACTGGTTCTGCTGCATCAACTGCACAAGATGGGGGAACTCCATTGTGATGACACCGGTCGGCTTCAACAGCACTTTCATGCCGGCGATGAAATCATTCAGGTCGGGCACATGTGCGAGCACGTTGTTGCCGATCAGCAGGTCGGGCCTGCCGGGTTCGCAGTTCAAATCGCGGGCCGCAGCTTCGCCGAAGAAACGGACCGCAGTCGGGATGCCGCGCTTGATGGCCGCCTCGGCCACATTCGCCGCCGGCTCGACGCCAAAACAGGGGATGGCGCGATCGACAAAGTGCTGCAGCAGATAGCCGTCGTTGCTGGCGATCTCAATCACCAGAGAATCTTGCCCCAGCCCGAAGCGTTCGGTCACTGCTGCGCAATAGCGCCGGGCGTGCTCGCTCCAGCTGTCGGAGTACGAAGAGAAGTAGGCGTACTCGCTGAAGATCTGCTCGGGGCTGACATACTCCAGCAGCTGCACCAGGAAACAGTGCTCGCAGATGTAGGCATGCAGCGGATAGAAAGTCTCGGGCTCATTGAGCTGACGCGTATCAATGTACGATTCGCACAACGGCGACATGCCGAGATCGACGAAGGTGCAGCCGAGCGGGGCGCCGCAATTTCGGCAGGGTTGGTCAGTCATCGTCAATCAATCGGTGCTGCCGACGACTCACCGATGCCGATTCGAAACAGGCCGATGAGAAACGATAACGCATCGAAGTTTTTCCTCACAATAAAATTGAAGGATACATGGGATATCGTCAAGTTGTTAGAGGGGCAGCGAAGATGTATTTCGGACACGACCGCCGGGGAGCAGGCGAGTTTTGCTCCAGACTGTGTTGCCGGTCTGTTGGTGTAAATAAAGTGCATGATACCGGGATTTCTTTGTGCCACTCCGGCTGAACCGGATCAACAGCGGCACTTTGGCAGCGGTTAAATCCTGTGTTAAGTTGGTCTATAGTCGGCTTAGCAGGAAATAAATGCACACGAAAACAACAGGAGGTTCGCATGAGGCGGTTTTCCCAAGGGGCAATATCGGTTTGCATAACCACGTTAATGAGTACACCGGCCGGAGCAGCATTTGTTTCCAGCGGCACGGTCAGCTTCGCCGACGGCGGCGTCTATGTCGAAACCGGCACATTGGGCATTACCGGAACGGAGACGCTGAATTTTCTGGATGCAGCGGTGGGTTCCCTCTCCACCTCTTCGGTAACCATCGACGGGTCGGGCACCGTGCTCAATCTGAACGGCGGCGGCGATACCAACCGGTTCGACATCCAGTGGGGCAGCGGGAGTGTCACGATTTCCGGCGGCGCTAAGGTTGATACTTCCGCCAATCGGGCGGCCTGCTCGGTCGACTGGTGCAACAGCTATGTGGGAAATGCAGCGGGCGCCGACGCGACACTGACGATTACCGGCGCCGGTTCGCTGCTGAACAGCATCAATTTGCTGGCTATCGGTCAGGCGGCGGTTCATACGCTGGCTGCGGACGGACTCGATTTCGGCACACCGAATGCCACCTCCACCGCACTGATGGAGGTGCTGGACCAGGGCACACTGAACTCAGAGTTAGCCGTTATCGGCTGGGCCCCCACCGGACCAACCTTCGGAAATGAGAGTGCCACAGCCACCGTCAATGTAGCCGGCACCGGCTCCTCCTGGAATCTGAACGGGGATCTGCTGGGCGGCTCATCGCTTTGGGTGGGCGCCGGACCCAATGGCACCGGTGCGCTGAATATTACCGACAGCGGTGCGCTGAATATCGATTCCTCGGTTGACGGTCAGATCGCCGTGATGCAGGTCGGGCGCGGCGAGGGAGCCCAGGGATCCGCAACTGTCAGCAACTCCGGCTCAGTGAACATACACGAACAGGGCGCCTTTACCCCGGACAACGGCGCCTTTATCAATGTCGGCCGGGAGTTGGGCACCAACGGCACTTTGAGCATTGACGGCGGCAGCGTAGCGCTGCTTTCGGATAACAGCGAAGCGGGAGTTCGTGTCGGCCGGGATGGTGGAACCGGCAATCTGCATATTGCCGGACTCGGCACACTCAGTCTGGAGGGGGACGCTTTCGTCACTACCCAGATCGGACGCGGCGCAGGTGCCAGCGGAACAGCTAATATCGACAATGCCACGTTGTCACTTGTCTCCCACAACGCTGAAACAACCGTGCAGGTCGGCAGGGAGGGCGGCACTGGAACACTCTCCCTCGCCAATGGCGCCGACCTGACCACTCAGGGAGGCAATGGCAGTTACGTTCAGGCAGGGCGGGATGGCGGAACCGGCGTTGTCAGTCTCGCTACAGGCTCCAGTCTCAGTATCGCGGAATCGGGAAATCAGGACGATAACATTTCCGCGTTAATCGACATAGGACGAAACGGCAACGGAACCATGACGGTGCACGACAGCAGTGTGTCGATCATGTCGGAGAACAACTGGTCCATTTTCAGGGTGGGAAGAATGGACGCGGGTACCAGCGGCTCCGCCCTGTTCGATAACAGTACGCTTGATGTAGCTTCGGTCAACCGGGATGCGCTGGTTCAGATAGGCCGGGAATCCGGCGCAGCGGGAACCATGACGCTGACTGGCGGCAGCAGTGCAACGCTCACCTCAACCAACGCTTCAAGTGTGGTTCAGGTCGGCCGGGAGGGAACCGGAACCAGCGGCACACTCAACCTGACGGGGATCGGCACCTCATTGGCACTTTCGGGCGTGGAGAGTTACTTGCAGCTGGGCAGAGACGCCGGTGCCAGCGGTACCATGAATATCGGTGACGGGGCCGATGTCACTCTGAACGGAGAGACCTCCAGGGTGCAGATCGGCCGTGCGCAGGATGCGGTCGGAACGTTACGGATAGACGGCGGTGCGACATTAGAGGTGATCGGCACTACCGACAGCAGCGTCACGGTCGGAGGCGCCTTCGTGAATGCCAGTATAAACCAAGAGGTTGCGGGCACCGGTCTGCTCTCGATTGCGGGCAGCAACTCCTCGCTGACCGTCGGCGGCAACGTGTTGGTGGGTACGCAGCTCTCATTGGGCGGTATCAGCGGTGCCGGTATTGTCAACGTGAAGAACGGCGCGGTGTTGAATGCCAGCAATATCCGGGTGGGTGCAGGCGGCCTGCTACAGGGTGACGGCCAGTTTAACGCCAATGTCGTGGGCGACGGCGGCACCGTCTCGCCCGGAAATTCGCCCGGCACGATGACGATAAACGGCGATTTCATCTTGCCTTCCGGCGTGCTCAACCTGGAAACCGAAAATGGGATTAGCGATCAGCTGGCGGTCTCCGGCAACGTTCTGTTTGGCACCAATGCGATCATCAACCTGCTGTTCGACGAGTTGCCATCGCCCAGCACCGTTAATATCGATGACTACTTCTCCCTGACCAAACCCATATTTGACGATGATTTTCTCGGCAGCGCCATTTCAGTGATCACCGGCAATGCAAGCCAGGCAGGTCTGACAGTCGAAGTGTTCTATGGATTGAATAGCGTCAATGTTACCGCCCAGGTGGTGCCTTTACCCGCCGCACTGCCGCTGTTTGGATCGGTCTTGGGCATGATGGGCTTGTTCGGCTGGCAGCGCCGGAGAACTATTTAATAGTGATACTCAATGGATTTTAACTGGATAAACCCGAAAATCCGGGTTTATCCAGTTTGTGGGTTGATTTGAGTCACGCCGATGCAGTCCGGCGGATCGGGGATGAGCGACGCTGCCGGTGGAGTAGCAAAGCGACGATGCTCGAAGCCTGATCACCTGGATCCTCACCGACCTGACGATCGACTACAAAAACCCATGGCTGCGCATGCTCTGCTCCTCCTGGTTTTTGTACTGCAGAAACCGCGGCAGGAATTTTTCCCAGTCGATGATGTGGGCATCCAGTTCGGGGCCGTCGATGCAGGCGTGCTTGCGCACCATCTTGCCATCCAGCGTCACCGGCACCATACAGGCGCCGCACATGCCGGTGGCATCGACCATGATGGAGTTCAGACTGGCCACCGTGCGCACCCCATACGGCTTGGTCAGGTTACTGACCGCACTCATCATGATCGGCGGACCAATCGCCACCACCTCGCCAATGATGCGCCCGCTCCCCGCCTTGGCCCGCTCCAGCATCTCCCGCAGTGGGTCGGTGACAAACCCCTTGATGCCGAAGCTGCCGTCATTGGAGGTGTAGATCACATCCAGCAGGTCGGGATATTCGGCCTGCAACAGCCCGACGCGCTGATCCTTCTCCGACCAGAAGAGGTACTCCGTTCCGCGGAAACCGGCGATCAGCGTAACGTGGTTGCCCATCCGGAGATGCTCGCGCATGATCGGATAGACCGGCGGCAGACCGACGCCGCCGGCGGTAAAGACCACCGTCTCGCCATTCTCATAGCGGTGCAGTTCACTGGGCATACCGAGCGGTCCGGCGATGCCGCTGAACGCCTCGCCGACCTGCATCCGGTTCATGTAGACGGAGCTGCTGCCGAGTCCCTGAATGACCATGGTGATGGTGCCTTTTTCCACATCCCAGTCGGCCAGCGTCATCGGCACGAACTCGCCCTTGTCCCAGGCCAGCACCCGTATGAACTGCCCTGCTCTCGCCGATTTGGCGATTTGCGGGGAATAGACAACTAACTCGACGATCTCTTTCGCCAGATTGGTCTTTTCCAGGATGGTCTGGGGTGCCTGCGCCATTTTGGTATAGCGCTCCGCGTTCTTCACCAGCTGTTTGATTTCGCTCGGCGAGAACGGAATCTGCCCCATGATCTCGCGCGCCGCCTCCTTGCCGTCGCCGGCCGCTTTGATCGCGGTGGAACCGCCGCGCGCGGCATCGCCGCCGGTGTAGACATCGTCGATCGAGGTCTCCTGAGTGCCAGCCTTGATCTCGATGGTGCCCCATTTCGAGGTCTTCAGATTGGGCTCGGAATCCTTGATGATCGGGTTGGAGGAGTTGCCGAGTGCCATGATGACCAGATCCACCGGCATCGGCTCCTTGTTGCCGGTGACCACCGGGCGCCGTCTTCCCGACTGGTCGGGTTCGCCCAGATCCATCACATCAAGCGTTGCGCTGGTGACAAAATGGGTCTTCTCGTTGCCGATGAATTCGCAGGGCGCGCGCAGCACCTTGAGCTGGATGCCCTCCTCCAGCGCGTGGTGCAGCTCCTCGACCCGGACCGGCATCTCGGCCTGGGTGCGGCGGTAGACGATGGTGACGTTGCCGCCCAGACGCCGGGCGGTGCGGGCGGCATCCATCGCGGTGTTGCCGCCGCCGATCACCATCACCTCCTTGCCCCTGGTCGGCGGCAGCGGCGTCTCGTAATCCTCCTTGTGCGCCTGCATCAGGTTGACACGGGTGAGGTACTCGTTGGCAGAGAGGATGCCCAGCAGGTGCTCGCCCGGAATGTTCATAAAGCGCGGCAGGCCGGCGCCGGTGCCGACGAAGATCTTCCAGAAGCCGGCCCGCTTTATCTCCGCCAGCGTCGCGGTCTTGCCGACCAGGAAGTTGGTGACGAACTGTCCGCCCATCAACCGGATCTTCTGCACCACATCATCGATCAGCGTGTTGGGCAGACGGAACTCGGGAATGCCGTAGCGCAGCACGCCGCCCAGGGTATGAAATGCCTCAAACACCGTGACCGGAAAACCGGCCTTGGTCAGCAGATAGGCGTTGATCAGGCCGGCCGGCCCCGAGCCGACCACCGCGATCGGCGGCTTGTCGGCAACAGCCCAGGGGCTGATCGCCGCCTTGCCCTGATCGAACAGCGCATACGGGTTCAGCAGCCGCTCGCTCTCCGGCAGGTACCACTCCAGCTGGCCGATCTCGATCGGCCGTTCGTTGTGCGTGCAGACCCCCTGGCACTGTATCTCCTGCGGGCAGACGCGGCCGGTGACGTTGGGTAGCGGATTGGACTCCTTGATCAGCTGGAAAGCCTGCCGGAACTTCCCTTCGCCCATCAGGTGCAGCAGTTCGGGGATATGGATCTTTACCGGGCAGCCGCCCTCGTTCTCGCCGCCGTCCATCCTCGGCAGGCCCAGCTCGCAGGGGCGGTCGTCGCACTGCTTGTCGCGCAGTACCTCCAGCCAGACAAACATCTCGACTTCGCGGAAGCTGTAGCCGAGCCCCATATAGCCGAGGTAGCCCTGGTTGACCAGATCGAAGTCCTGCGAACGTTCCTCGGGCGGCCGGATGTAGGGCGGGATGTTGTTGGCGCCCGGCCAACCCTCCGAAAGGCCCTTGAACATCGGGTAGCGGTCGGCAAGATGCCGTTCGATGGCACGGATGAACTTGCGTTTGAACTTGAGCGGAATGTTCCAGACGAAGCGCAGCAGCACCGTGCTCATGTCGTCCCCTCTGAGGAGGAGATTCCAGAACGTTTTGGTAAACCCGGCACCAAGCTCCTCCTGCTGAAACTCCCAGGCGATGGCACCGATGCCCTCATCGATGAACACCTGCTGAAAAAAGCCCGGATCGCTGACCAGACGCTTCTGCAGCAGCGCGATCTGTTTTTGAAACAGCGCCACGGCGTCGCTGTGCTCCAGCTGTTCCAACTCGCGGTTGACATCCTCCATTCTGTGCCGGGTGGAGACGATCTCCTCATTCGCCCGGTAGTAGCGGTTCAAGTCCTCCTTGTCGTAGGGGCAATTTTCCGCGGATTGGGTTTTCGACGACTCCCGTCCAACGTCGCTGCTTGTCTGTTCTAACATGGCATCACCTTCGGTCTCTTGCTATTCGCGCGGTTGCTGCAAACTACTGCGGCTGATTGAAGCGAATGATCTCCGCATCGCAGTCATCGGCAATGCGCGCTGCTTTGGCGATCAACTCGGGGGTAAGCTGAACCCTCTCCAGCGCGCCGGGTATGACACGGCTCACCTCCAGCGCTTTGCCATCCACCACGATTGTCGTCTTCTCAAACAGTTCGCTCAGGTCCTGATAACAGGTTTTGCAATTGGTGCATTTGGCCATATCCGCTTCGGTAATGCTGACCAGGGGCGCCCCCTGCACCACGCCGCCTGCGCCGGCCGTTTTCGTTGCGGCGGCCTGTTTACCTGACCGGGGCATCGGCAGTGGAGTCTCGGTCATACCGCCGCCGGATCCCAGGGGTGCATTGGATGCGGTGGCAAGCTCTGACATCCCCCTGGCGATGGCATCGATCGAACTCTCCCGCTCCTGGTTCGAGCGCTGATACTTCTCCCGCCAGCCTTCGACCTCTTGCAGGTGCTCCTGGTTCATTCGGTCGATGTGCAAACCGCTCAAATACTCCAGCATCCGCCAGTTTCGGCGGCGCTCCTCGGTAAGATCAACGATAGCCGGGGAGACCGCCAGCTGAATCAGCCGCTGCGCTTCGTCGGTTGACCAGACAAAGGGCACTATGCCGTAGCGCTCCTCCCTGCTGAGTCCGATATATTCATGCACCGGCATGCTTTTCGATGCGCCGTTGAGGGGGCTGTAGTGCTTTTTGAAGCGCCCCTCATGCAGACCGAAGTCCGCCGGCGTGAATGGTATCTCCAGCAACTGGGTGATGCCGTCGGCATCGAGATACTGGAGGGTGGTCGTGGTCCAGTCCTTGCCGATGTCCGGGTTGCCGTCTAGCGAGAAGCGCTCGGCCAGTGTGGCGCCTTTTCTCGGATCGTGCACGAACAGCGGGTACATCCGACTCTCCACCGCCAGCCGTGCCCGGCGATTGCCGGCGTCGTCGGCGATGCCGTGCTCGGACATGCAGCTGGTATAGGTATCGAGCAGCGCAGGCGACGAATTGTAGCTCAGGAACTCCATAAGATTCTTCATGAAATGTCCCTGAAATGCAGAAGCGGTCTGCACCACCAGCACGTTGGGATGAAACGCGGCAATCATCCCCAGCTCCTTGCGATCCTCCTGCTTGCCGATATGCGCCACCCCAAAGCGCGTCAGATCCGAATCCTGCGCAGTGAAGCTCGAAGTCGAGGCCTGGCCGCCGGTATTGGAATAGGCACCGGTGTTGAGCACCACCACTTTGATCGGCGTATTGGTGATCAGCAGGCGCGACAATGCACCGAAACCGATGTCATAAGTGGCACCGTCACCGCCCATACTGACGACTGCCGGCAGCAGCGCCAACTCCTCCTCGGAGAACTGGCTCCAGTGGAAGTATCTGAAGAAGCTGTCGTGCGTCTCCGGGTTGTAGTGATCCTCAAGGTCCAGTTTGGCAGTCCGGATGGCGCGGAACTGTTCCACCGCATCGGCGCTGATGCCTTCGAAAAAGCCCTTTGCCAGCGGCGCTGCGTCCTGGAACAGACTGTTCACCCAGGGATCGGTATATGCATTGAACGGGAAGGTCGATGCATACACGCTGCTGCAGCCGGTTGCATTGGCGAACGCGGCGCTGGAGGGTCCGCGGCCGGTGGGGCCGCTCTCCAGGTGGTAGAGCCGCTTTTCAATGATCTTTACCGCTTCCTGCATGCGGCTCAGTCGGGCCGGGTCGTGGGTGTCGTGCTCCACGCTCTGCATCTTGGCATGCAGCCGCTCGATCAGGTTCTCCAGTTCGTGGATGTGCGTTCTGTTGCGTTCGCGATGAATGGCACGATTGGTGGCAGTCAGCAGGCGAATGGCGGTCACCTCACCGCAGCCCCGGCAGCCGCCGTGGCCGCCGGTCATGCTGTAGTAGTTCTCGTGGTCCAGTATCAGCCGTTTGGTCTCGCCGCCCGGATGCGTCGCGTTGCTGAAAAAGCGGGGCGCCGTGTTGGGCAGATTGCTCAGGAAGGTAAAAGAGTGCTTCAATGCAGCCAGCGCCTTGCTGTCCTGTTTCTGCTCCTGCAGCGCACCGGGCCCACATACGTCGACGCACTCCAGACAGCCGGTGCACTTCCACGGGTCGATGGTGGCGGAATAGAGTCCGCCGTTGCCCGGAGTCGCCTTCTCCATCACATCGAAGAAGGGTCTTGTTCTGGCCACCGAGAAGCCGGAGAGTACCTCGATCATCCCGCCGAAACCGCGCTCCAGCGTCGGATTGTCGAGGTTCATCTCGATCAGTGCATCGGCGGCAATCTCGTGCAGCGGCTTCGGATCCTTGCTCGGCAGCTTGCGGTAATGGTCGCGAATCGATTTGGTCAGCGGAAACACATGGCTGGACATCATCGTCTTCATCTGGTCGGTGACGTCCACCTGTTGAATCGCGGTGAGCAGCAGATCGTGAATCTCATGCACGGTATTGGGAATAGCGCCGTCCGGGCAGACCAGCGCACACTCCATGCAGCCGGTGCAGAGATCGGCGTTGAATTTGGGCACCGACAACCGGAACAGCCCCTTGTCTTTCCACGCGGCGCTGCCGACCGGGATAAACAGCCCGTTGCCGGGAATGACCGGCGCCTCAGCCAAGGTGCCGTCCTTGAACCGATCCAGCACCACCTCTTGAAAGTAGTCCTGGTCAAAAAGACCGGCGCTTTGCGCATTGATGGAGACTCTCTGCATGGCAGCCGAAACGGCCACACCGGCGTCGTTGGCAGCAGCCGGCAGACGCTCGACCTCAACGAATGCAGTATCGGAATAGTCCACCTTGTGCGTGGACTCCAGTCCATCGCGGATCACCGCCATGTTGCTGTTGACGACCTCTGCCCCCTTGGCGCCGAACTTCTTTTTGATCTGCTGCTGAATTTTTGCCAGCACCGCCTCTTCCGAGGTACCGGCGACCACCTTATCCACGTGCCCGCAGACGGCACCGATAAAGGCGATGCCCATCATTCTGATCTCCAGATCGGGCGTCGGCGCGTGCTTCCGGGCAACGCCGAAGCCATCGATGATGTAAAAGTTGACCCGCTTTTCGCGTATCGTCTTGCGCGCGTGCGCAGGCAGCTCCTGCCACACTTCCAGCGGGGTGTGATGCGACTGCATGATGAAGGTGCCGCCCTCGCTGATTCCGCGCAGCGGATTGGTGTGGCTGAAAACCTTGTGGTCGGGCGAAACCGCAATCTCGACCTCTTCCAGTTCCGCATTGGTGATCTTGATCGGCTCCGGGCTCACTGTGATAAAAAAGTTGGTCGGTGCACCGCTCTTCTCGGAACCGTACTTCGGCGCGGACTTGGAGTGCATCTCCAGCACGCCGGCGAGGATGTCGGTCAGCAGCTTGCCGGTGGCGATGGTTCCATAGCCGCCCACCGAATGAAATCGGATACGAAAGGCGCCCGGCGGCAGCAGATGCGGATTCGCCCCTGTCTCCAGCGCCATGAATTCGGTTTCCGGGTAAGCCGCCCTCAGCCGCTCCTGAATCGCAGCGATTTTTGCGGAGGGATTTTTCGAGAAAAACTGTGATCCGAGATAGAACAGCGGGATGTTGGTCGCGCTCTCCATGTTCTCGAAAGCTGCGATCAGGTGGCGCGACTGAAGATCGTGGGCGCCCAGTCCAAACACACCGGTGCTTATCTTCGGCAGGCGATCGATGGCGGGGATACCCAGGTGGCGTATCAGTCCGTTGTTCTCCAATGCCTTGAACAGCGCGTGGGTCACCAGGCTGGTCAGCGTGGTGACATCGCAGCGCTCCAGCACCGTCACCGCGCTCTTCCCCTTCAGCACGGCAACCAGTTCGGCTTCGGGGAAGGGTTGCAGCAGCTTGATGGAGACGACGCCGACCTTCCTGCCCTGGCGACGCAGATAGCTGACCACCGCCTCCACGTCGTCGGTCACCGACCCCATGGCGACAATGACATGCTCAGCGTCTTCGGCCATAAAGCTCATGACCGGCGTATAAACACGGCCGGTCAGCTCACCGTACTCTTGCATTGCCTGCCTGACAAAACGCGGCACTTCGCTGGCAAAATGGGTGTGATGGTCGACCGAGCCGGCTTGGAAGTCGGGCTGATTCTGGACGCCGCCGGTCAAGCCCGGATTATTGACGTCCACCAACGCCGGGATCAGCTGGCGGGTGCCCTTCTCGAAGGCATTGAGCCACTGTCGCCGCCACTGTCCGCGCAGCTCCTCCGGCAGCCACGCCAGGGTCTCCTGAACACCTGCGCCGCCGTTATCCTGCTCTACCTGGTCTGACTTTTCATCCAGGTAGCGACGCAGCTGTTCCAGCTGCTCGTTGCGTATGTCCTGCTGATGCAGCTTCAGAAACTGCTGCAGCTGATTCACCCTGCCCTTAGCGCCGAACAACAGCTCCTGCGCCACGGTGGGCGCCTTTATCCGGCTCTCCGGGTCGCCCAGGAACTCTTTAAGCAGCTCAGGCTCAGGCATCAGCGCCTCGCTCTGCATATGGCTGGTCGCGAAGCCATCCATCGCATTGGCCACCGGAATCAGCGAGAGCGCGCTGACTTTATAGCTGATCGCCGCCAGATCCGCCGCCTCCTGCGGGTTGCTCCCGAACAGAATGGTATAACCCGAGGGCAGCAGGGCGTACACATCGTCGTGCCCGGCCATCACGTTGAGCGAGTGTCTGGATACCACCCGGGCTGCAACCTGCAGCACGAAACCACCGACCTTCTTGCCTACGGTCACATAGTGGGATTCAAGGCCGTAGAGAATGCCCTGACTGGAGGAGGCGTTGGATATGTATTTGCCACCGGTTAATGCCGCGCCTAAGGCGCCGCTCTGCGCGGAATGCTCGCCCTCCGGCTCGAAGAAAAAGGGGTGCTTGCCCCAGACGTTGCAGCCGCCCTGCGCCCGAAACGATTCAAAGATCTCCGAGATTTCCGTTGAAGGCGTAATCGGATAACCGATGACCCCACCACACACCTGACCCATGACATGGGCGATAGCGCCGTTGCCGTGAATAACCACTGGCATACCGGGATACTTGATCCGTTTTTCGGTGGTTTGTCTCGGTCCGTTGTTGGTCCGGTCGTCTATCTCGTTAAGCATGGAAAAACTCCTGATGTGCTTCTAACTTTGGAGAATTCTGCAATCCAATCTGCGAACAGCCGCCACCACTGGATACAAAATCGGTGCGCGCCAAGGGCTGGTGCTTGAAAAAATAAGATTTATTCGCATGCGATCGTATTCAAGAATTATGACAGTTTGATTTATGCCACCATGCGGAAGCATGTTCTGGCGATCAGGTGACCGAAATCAATCCGATAAGCAGTAAATTATTAAATAGCAATGACGCTTGGTTGGGTGCCTGCGCAACAAACCACCATGTCCACTCAGTGTTTGAGATTATTAACACCCGCTATGCTCATGGCTGGGTGAACAATGCATACCGTGAATAACAGGCTGC
This sequence comes from Chromatiaceae bacterium, assembly GCA_024235255.1. GTDB lineage: Bacteria > Pseudomonadota > Gammaproteobacteria > Chromatiales > Chromatiaceae > HKST-UBA178. Next base: position 274,089 of record JACKMT010000003.1, on the reverse strand, counting down.
ACCCAGGTTTTTTACCGGGATGATTAAACTATAGTGAACTCATTGGGAGCATCCAAGTAGTAACGTCACCCTACGCGCTTCTGGCACTAGACATAAACAAACTAATATGGTGTCCTTCAGGCTGCAATCATCTTAAACAATGCAGTCCGCCGATCGGCGACTGCGCATCGAAGAGGATGGAAGTCACACAATGGCAAACAAACAGGCGCTGGACCTTTTGCGGAAAGGGCAGGTAGACGAATTCAACAAGTGGGCAAAAATGAGAAGAAAAGAGACCACCAAGGGAGTTGACCTGAAAGATCAGGATCTGAGTGACCTGAAACTGCACTTCGTGGACCTGCGCGATGCCAATCTGCGCGGCGCCAACCTGCGTGGAACCGAACTGGAAGGCGCCGATCTAAGGAAGGCGCGCCTGCGCGGCGCCGACCTGCAAGGCGCACTGCTGCGCAATGCGCGTTTGCGCGGCGCCGACCTGCGCCATGCCAACCTTAACAACGCCAATCTGGAGCAGGCGAATCTCAAAAAGACCAAGTGCAAAGGCGCCCAATTCGTCGATGCCAATCTCCAGGGAACCAAACTCAAAGACGCCAAGGGTATCTAGAACCTATCTCATCATCCCGCGCGGCCGCGACCGTGGCGATTTTGGTTCATGGCGCGACGCGGCGAGCGTGGTGTAGCCGATGCTACATGAGCGAGCCGCAACAAAGCCAGGAGCCAAAATCGCCCGGTCCCCAAGGGGTTGCGTCCGAAATGCGTCCCTGCGGTGTTGCGCTGCTTGCCTGTACATTGTGTACTGTGCTGCGCAGCGCGCCTTGCAGGTACGCATTTCGGACTGCAACGCGGTTCGCGGGGGATGATGAGATAGGTTCTAGTCCGCCCAGGCTTTGGCACCAGAAAAAACACTGTACTTAAGTCACCAACTGTTTTTCAACACATACAGAGCCCGCTTTTGACAGGTATCTGAGCCTCGATTTATGCACTGCAGCAATAACAGGGGCGTACTGCAGCATTTAGCGGGGTGCAATGCAAACGGCCGGAGTCGCTATCGAACCCGGCCGTTGTAACACCAAGATTCTTCTCCTTTGTCTGCATTCCACACAGTACTTCTCTAGCCCGCATATCTCACAAGGCGAACCTGGCGTCGAAGTAGTATTTAAAGTTACCTGGCAATTTGCCGAACTAGTCTTCAGGGGATCTTTTTTGCTCTGTCACGCCTGTCAATACCCGGAAAAAAACAGCAGGGGAAACATGTTTAATTCATTGAAAAGTAAGATAGTTATTGTCATAGCGCTATTTATCATAGTGACCTGTATCCAGACGTTAACTATCGCGTTGAAATCTTTTCAGATAGAGCAGAGTGCATTGGACATCCGCGATAGATCATCGGCAGTTTTCTCGAAGTCGTATGAACTTAAACTGGCAGTTGTTCAAATTCAGCAGTGGCTGACGGACATCAGTGCGACACGCGGGCTGGATGGACTAAATGACGGATTTGATCAAGCTGCTGCACACTACAGCGATGCAACCGAGATAATCCAAGCACTTGCCAGCCTCAATCCAGCGCAAAGTGATTTATACGCAAAGATGGGCGCAGACATCGCTGCTTACTATAAGACCGGGCAACGGATGGCCCAAACGTATGTCGAGCTCGGTCCGTCGGCCGGCAACAAGATGATGGGAGAGTTCGACCGGGTATCCGAGACAATTCAAGAAGAGCTCTCTCGAGCCATGAGTTCCGCTCAAGCGTTATCGGAATCCACACTAAACCAATCCATTGTATTGGCTGGCGATCTTCAATTCTGGATAGTGGTCGGCGCAGTGTTGTTAACCTTGGCCATCGTTGCAAGTGGTGTGTTCCTGTTCCGCTGGGTTATAGGTCCGATCTGCAATACGGCCGCGCTGGCTGAACACCTGGCCAGGGGAGATGGCGACTTAACGCGCCGGCTGGATGGCAGCCGCGAAGATGAGATCGGCCTGGTCTCCCGGAATATCAATGCTTTTATCTGTAAGGTCCACGATGCGTTAAAGAAAACCGCGATGATGACCGCCGCTTTTGGAGATACCAGCGACAAGTTGACGATCGCCGCAGGTTCAACCAAAACGAGCATGCAGGCGTTGCGCACGAATACTCAGTCCGTGGCGGTAGCAGCAGAAGAGATGTCTACAACAGCGCGGGAGATTGCCAGCAACGCCAGTCAGGTTTCCGCTTCCACTCTGCAAACCGATCATCTGGCCGCTGAGGGGCTGAGTGTCATCAATCAAGCCGTTCGGTCTATCACTTTGTTTGCGCAGGAGTTCAACGACGCGGCTGCAGCTATCGGCATACTTCGTACGGAAACCAACAATATTGGAAGCATTCTTGATGTCATCCGTGGCATTGCCGAACAGACCAACCTATTGGCGTTAAATGCAGCTATCGAAGCAGCAAGGGCCGGTGAGCAAGGCCGAGGATTTGCCGTCGTTGCGGACGAAGTACGTGCGCTCGCATACCGTTCACAGGAATCCACCAATGAAATACGAGAGCTGATTGAGCGTCTGCAAACACAAGCGGAGTCGGCTACAAAAATGATCGAAGCCGGACAGGGAAAGGTTTCAGCCACCGTAACTCAAGCGGAGCGCGCCGGCACGACACTAAAAATGATTGTAGATTCCGTCAATGCAATTACTGATATGACGGCTCAGATCGCCACGGCATCCGAGGAACAGTCGGCCGTGATTGAGGAGGTCAACCAAAATCTTCTCACCGTTGACAGTCTCGCTGCCGGTACGGTTCAACACGCTGACGTTACCGATAGTGTAACGATGGAGCTGGCCCAAGCTCTGGCAGGTGTTACGATTGAGATGCAGCAGTTCCGTTTCGAGCAAGATGAACAAATTGTTTTCCAGCAGGCGAAAACCGCACACCTGGCCTGGAAAGCGAGATTACGGAATTTTCTCGACGGGAAAGAACATCTCTCCCAGGAGCAGGCGGTATCCCATCATCATTGCGACCTGGGTAAATGGTATTACGGCACGGGCATGGAACGCTTCGGCCAGATGGCAGAGTTTAAGGCAATCGAGCAGCCACACGAGCAGATTCACAGATTGATTCAGCAGGTAATCGCACTGCGGGGGAGCGGCGATGAAGCGCGTGCAGAGTCGGTCTGCAATGAGGTTTCAGCGCTTTCTGGCCACATAGTAGAACGCATCGAAACACTGGCAAATGCACTGAAATAACCTACCGGGGATTAAGCGACAGCTTCCAGACAGATGCTACAGCGATGAATAGTATGCAGCCATGCGTGAGCGCATCTCACTGTCGGGGAGTACACCGTACCCGGCACCCATGTTGTCTACCATATGGTGAGTCTTCGCAGTGGCAGGAATCGCGCAGGTGACTGCGGGGTGGGATATCGCGTATTTCAGGAAAAACTGCCCCCAGCTGCTGCAGCCGATCGCCTGCGCCCATTCAGGCAGCGGCTTGTCGCCTGACTTTCTGAACAGACTGCCGCGCGCGAACGGCCGATTGACGATCACCGCGATACCCTTCTCCAGTGCCAACGGCAACAGCACCCGCTCTACCTCGCGCTCCTCGATATTGTAACTGAGCTGCACGAAATCAAACGGGTGCCGTTCGAGTACGGATGCAAGTTCGGCATGGCTGCGTCCATGCGAGGTGGTGATCCCCAGATACCGGATGCGCCCCTGCGACTTCATCTCGTTGAGCGTCTCCAGGTGGATCCGCCAGTCGCGCAGGTTGTGTATCTGCATCAGATCGAAACGTTCCAAGCCCCACAACTGCCGCGAATACGCCATCTGCTGCCTGCCGCTCTCCCTGCCATCGGTCCAGACTTTGGTGGCTGCAAACAGAGCATCCGGCTGCTTGATGCCGTGCAACAGGATGCCGATCGCCTGCTCTGCGGAGCCGTACATTGGCGAAGAGTCGATTAGCCTGCCGCCATGCTGAAAAAATGCCTCCAGCACGGCACCGAGATTTGCCATCATCGCCGGATTGCCAACCGCATCGAAGGTGCGCGAAGTACCCATGCCGATGACCGGCAGCGACTCCCCGCTGGAAGGTATGGTTTTGGTGATAGGTGAACCGCCCGCCCTGGCCATGCCGCCGGACCAGAGCCAGCAGCCGCCAGCCATCGCGGCGGCGAATTTTAGAAAACCTCTGCGATCACTGTTAAAGGCTTCACCTTTCATGTTCCGATCTCTCCATTGGTTGACTGCGGTGCCTGCTCAGCACGCTCTGCTGCTGCCCTAAACGCAGGGCGATCCATGCCCACAGCAGTGCCAGGGGCACCGCTATCCAGGCGACGGCCGACAACGTCAGCCCGAAGCCGCGCATACCGGAATATACCCAGGAACTCAACGCATCGCCGCCGCGATAAACCACGGTATCGATGAAATTCTTTGCCTTATACTTCTGCTCGCGGCTGACCACAACATAAAGCATCTCCCGTGCCGGACGCATGATGGCGTAATTGCCGGCGCGCCTGACGACCTGAACCACAATCAAAACCGGCAGCAGCGGCTGCAATCCCAATACCAGAAAACCAAAACTGAGCAGCAGCGGAATCAACGCAAGCGTCTTTGCCAGACCGATCCATTGCACCAGACGCCCGGTAAAAAAAGCCTGGATCAGCAGGGTCAGGAGATTGACGGCGAAATCAATACCCGCAAATACCGCGGTTCGGGTCGCGGGGTCGTCGAATGCATCCCGGACGATCTGCGCCTGCTGCATATAGAGAAAGGTCGAGAGCGATGCATACAGCAGAATCAGCGCGCAAATGCCCAACAGATAGGGGGAGCGCAAAACCAGAAATAGTCCATTCAGCACGCCGCCGCCGAGCGGCGCTTCCGCTGCTGCTCCCGCTGCGGGCGTTGCTGCCTCCTGCCAGGCAAGCAGGCGATGAATGCAGAGCACCGAAAGACCAAGCAGGAGTGCTGAGATCAGCAGCAGCCGGCTGCTGCCCAACTGCTGCACCAGAATCGCGGTCAAGGCCGGGCCCGCAATTGCCCCAGCCGTTCCCCCGGTCGCGATGAATCCAAACAGCCGCTTGGCCTGTTCGTTGCGAAACAGGTCCGCCATGAAACTCCAGTAAACCGATACGACAAAGAGATTGAATACGCTGAGCCAGATAAAAAACAGGCCGGCAACCCATGCTCGCCCGGTATCCGCTTCGAACAGAAAGTAGAACAGCACTATATTGACAATAAAGAAACCATAAATAATCGGTAGAAACCTGCTGCGCCGGTAACGTGAAGTTATCCAGCCGAACAAGGGCACCACCAGCAGCATGGCGACGAAGGTGCCGGTAAACAGCCATTGCAACCGCTCTACGCCTGCAGCGATGCCCATCTCGTCGCGAATCGGCCGAAGTATGTAGTAGCTGCTGAGGAGAGAAAAAAAATAGAGGAATGACCAGCAAACCGCACGGCCTTCGCCCGGTTTAAGGTTTATCGAGCGCTGCACAAGCAGTTGCAGCGTGAGCTTTGCGGGACGATTGAAAAAGTGCAATATTTCAGAACTCCCCGTGCAGGTGATCCCGGCGGGTTCAAACCCAGTATAGGCGGCTCCCGGAAATGATCAAAAGTTATCGTACAGAATTGTTGCCGGAGAAGTTGATGGCAGGTGGTTGCGGAAATAACCTATCCTTTGGCTTATTCAGAAATACCCCGCCGCTTGCGGCGGGAACAAAACCATGGGGTTGCCAAAGGGGAGAAGTGTTGCTCTCCCCTTTGGTCGTCAGCGAGGTTTTATACCTCGTTGACGATCTAACCTTAGTTATCCGGCAGCAAATGATGACGATTGAATTCCCTGTAAAGCCCTTTGTGAGTCACTCGATGGTTGCTCCGGAGATCTCAAAATGAGGCGCTTACCGCCCACTGCGATAATGTCCGCGTTATTGAAAACCGCCCGGACATTAGCCGTTCGGCTCAAACAGCAGTGGAGCGAAAACAGCGCGCGTATAGGCTTCCCACTGCAGATCGGCTCCATTTGGTGGGGCTATTCTCCGGTATTCGTGGTGGCCCTGCTGGGTTTTGTCAATACGCTCTATTTCTTCCGCCAGGTTTCCAGTTGGGAGAGGCAGCAGGTTACCACCGAATTCAATGAAGCATCCCAGGACCGGGTGCTGGTGATTCGGCGGGAAATCGAATATGCCCTCTCCACGGTTCAGGATGTCGCCACCTATTTCGAAGCTTCCCCTCAGATCAGAAGACGGGAGTTTCGCAAATTTGTCGAACCCGCCGTCAAACGCCATATCGGTATAGAGTCGCTGCAGTGGGTGCCCTTTGTCATCCATTCAGAGCGTGAGGAGTTCGAGCGGCGGGCACGCCTGAGTTTTCCTCCTTACTCGATTAATGAGCGGACCGCAACCGGCGAAATTGTCGCAGCCGGCAGCCGCGATAGTTATCTGCCGGTGCTCTACGTGCAGCCCTATCAGCAGAACAGGGAGTTGCTTGGCCTCGATCTGGCGTCGGATATAAGCGTCTCAACCCTGTTGGCCCGCAGCCGCAACGCCGAAGAACTGCAGGTATCTCAGCCGATCAACCTGCCAGGCGATCCGGGCCATCAGACCGGTTTCATGGTCTCGGTTCCCGTCATTCACCCCATGCTGGATTTGATGGATGGAGAGGAGGAGTTGCAGCAACCTCAGACCGGCAAGGTCCGCGGATTTGCCGTGGGCATCTATCGTATCGGAGCTATCGTAGAGCAGGCACTTGAAAGTCTCAGCTATGCCGGCATCGATATCCACTTGTTGGATGCGACAGATGAATCCCGCAGCGTCGAACTCTATTTCCACAATTCACGCAAGCAAACAGAAATCGATCAGACGGAGGAGCTGCCGCGCAAAACCGGTCTGAGTTACCAACAGACGCTTTCAATCGGCGGCCGCAACTGGCAGATCATCTGTACACACATTCGCGGCAGCTATCAGCCCGATGCCTGGAGCGGGTGGATAGTGGTGGTCGGGGGACTCGCTTTTACCGCGCTGCTGACGATTTATGTAGCCACTTTGGTGGGGCGCGCCCGGAAGATCAGGGAGTTGGTGGACCTGCGAACCCAGGAATTAAGCGACGCCAACAGCGCTCTGAACAAGGAGATCATGGAGCGGAAGGCCGCAGAACAGGAGCTGACTGAGCTGAACAACGACCTCGAATACCGGGTTGCAGTGCGCAGCTCAGAGGCAGAGAGACGCGCCCGCGACCTGGAGCAGTTCGCCTATGTCGCCTCGCATGACCTGAAAGCGCCGTTGCGGGCGATCGGCAATCTTGCAGACTGGATCAGTGAGGGTCTGGAGGGAAAGCTCGACGAGGAGTCGGGCGAACAGCTCGCTTTACTGCAGGACCGCGTGAAGCGTATGAACGCCCTTATCGAAGGTCTGCTGGAGTACTCCCGGGTAGGGCGAACCGAAGGTTCGAATGTTTTGGTGGACACCCGTGCGTTGCTGGAGGAGATAATCGACTCGCTCTCCCCGCCCAGAGGTTTTACCATCAAACTCGGCAAGGAGCTGCCTGAGTTTCACACCGATCGGCTGCTGCTCGGCCAGGTGTTTTCCAATCTCATCAGCAACAGCCTGAAGCATCACGGCGGTAAAAAAGGCCGCATAAGAGTCGAGTGCAGAAGAATACGGCGCTTCTACGAATTCTCGGTTGCAGACGATGGCCCGGGTATCTCTCCCGAATACCACAAGAAGGTCTTTATGATATTCCAGACGCTACAGGCGAAAGACTACGGCAGCAATACCGGCATCGGCCTCGCGCTGGTCAAAAAGATCGTCGAGGAGCAGGGAGGCTGGATAACACTGGAGTCGGAACCGGGAAAGGGCGCACTGTTTCGATTCACCTGGCCGGCCGAACCGATTGTCCGTCCGGAAGAGTTGGAACCATTCACCTTTCCGTCTTAAGATGGGACCGGCGCAGGCTGTTGTGCTTATTGGATAGTTCGAATTGGTACAATAACTTAGATTAAATCTTTGTTCGGCGCTAGAATGGCTGTTGAATAAAGCTTCACTGCACTGGATTGAGCCCTATGCTGGATAGTGACGTAGGAATTCTGCTGATCGAAGATGACCGGGTCGACATCATGACTGTGCAGCGCGCGTTCAGAAAAAATCAGGTCAGCAATCCGCTCTATATCGCGCGCACCGGCGTGGATGCCCTGAACATGCTCAAGGGGGAGGATGGTCACGAGAAGATCGACCCTCCGCCCGGGCTGATACTGCTCGACCTGAATCTGCCGCGTATGAGCGGTATCGAGTTTCTGGAAAATATGCGCGCAGATCCCGAACTGCAGAAGATACGGATTATCGTACTGACCTCATCCAACGAGCAGCGCGACAGAGAGGCCGCATTCAAATACGAAGTGGACGACTATATTGTAAAACCCCACTCTTTTGACGAGTTTAACCGGGTGATCGCCACGGTACTTGCGTTTTGGGATTCAGAGTAGTGCCTCGGAGTCAGCCCAACCCATAGCGGCGCTGGCTGCTGTCAACATCACTCCGGACTGCGCTGCAACAGCAGCGGATCGGCAGCAATCTCAAATTCGCCAGACTCCCCGCCGCCGGTCGCGCGTTCTCTTATCCAGGCAAGCATGGCGGCGGCAGGCACTCCGTTCCGCGCCAGCAGCGGCAGTTCCAAACGCAGATACTCCCCTGACCTGTTGAATTGAATCCGGTGGCCCCGGCCGCCGGCCAGCGGCTGGATTTCGAGTCGATCCCAATCGATCCGATGCCCCGCATCCAGGGCATCGCGCAGCCCTGCTGCCAGGTTTCTTAGCTCTGCTGCGAAAGCCTCACAGACCTGCTGTTTTGCTGGTCGTTCGGAAAGGCCGTTAAAGGTAAAGATCAGCCCGTCCGTTGTTACGTAACTCGCCTTGCCGAAATTCCTCAGATGCCAGCTTCCTCCAACCGAGGTGTAGACCGCTTCCGGCTGCTGCCCGGCTGGGGTATTGAGTTCCCCACAGTCGTACATCGCACAGTAGGTGTCGATGATGCGCTTCTCCATCAACTTTACGCCGCCAATCTCCGGGCCGCTGAGTACGATAGGCGTGCCGTCGATATAGATCACCGGCGCTTCCACACTGTCGGCCTGCATTTGAATATCAACGGAACCAGGCAGCCTCTCCAACAGACCCTGCAGCTCCGAGATATAGCTTCGGGTAGCGCTGCGCCAGCTGACAAGCCTGTCACGCGAACGCCGCTCTGTTGGTGTCTCGCTTCCGCTGCTTGTAAACACGCTTTCATAGGCAGCCGTCAGCTCAGAGAGCGCTATCCAGCTGAAATCCTGCTGTTCGTTCTCGCCCGATGCGGCGACAATCTGCACCAATCGGGAGAACCTGTCGCCGCTTTGCTCCGCTCGATTTTCACCCTGCACGCTATTCACAGCCGCCAGCAACGGGAGGAGAAACAACAGCAGAGGCCAGCGTGCGTTATCTTGTCGTTCGCGGCGCAGCATGGCTGAAGCTTGATCCGGCAATTGGTTTATACGGCAGCGCTACAATCCAAGAATCTACCGATGGTTGCATGATTGTCCGATGTCAATATCCGACCGACCTGAGGGCGGCAGTGCGGATCTTCGATGCAGATTTTTGAACCCCTGTTCGCTGCGGAAGTCCATTGTTACACTAGAACCTATCTCATAATCCCGCACGGCCGCGACCGTGGGGGATTATGAGATAGGTTCTAACCACTGTCCGACCAGAAAGGATATACCCTCTCCCCTAAGCAGAGGAGATGGGGCTTTAAACGGGCATTAAGTATATCTGATCCCGGCGCACGAATCGCTGAGACTTTTCAAAATCGGAGCCACTGAAATCAGATGACCATGCGCAGATTCTTGCCCCTGTTTCTGCTGCTGATTTTTCTCGGCTCCAGCCTCTATTTGGTCTACTACAAGCCTGAAGCAAGCAAGCGCAGCAGTGAGCCGCCCGCTCTGATTGCCGTCGAGACCCTAACTGTCGACCCAAGGGCTTATCAGATTGTGATCAACTCATTCGGCCGGGTGGCGCCGCACACCCAGGGGCAGCTGACCTCTCAGGTCTCCGGTCAGATCACTTCGCTGAGTCCGAACTTCCGTGACGGCGGCTTCTTCGAACAAGACGAGGTTCTGGTCAGCATAGATCCGCGCGATTACCGGATCCAGGTAGCGATTGCCGCAGCCGAGCTTGCCAGCGCCAAGGTCGTCCACGCGGAGGAGCAGGTGCTTGCACAGCAGGCCAGAGAGGACCGCAAGAGCCTGCGCAACCAGGCGGCTGTCTCAGAGTTCGCGCTGCACATCCCCCAACTTGCTGCGGCAAAGGCGCAGATCGCCGCAGCCAACGCAAAACTGGAACAGGCGCAACTGAATGTGGAGAGAACCCGGATTCGTGCGCCCTACTCGGGAAGAGTACTGACAAAAAACGTAGAGATAGGCGAGGTTGTCGCCGCGAATAGCAGCCTGGCGCAGATCTATGCTACCGAGCTGGTCGAGATCCGGCTGCCGGTAAAAAACAGTGAGCTGGCTTTCCTGGAGCTCCCGGAGCAGTACATCTCCGGCACAACCGAGGGGCGAAAGCTGCCTTCCGTTCGCATCGGCAACCGCCTGGGCAGGGAGCTACAACACTGGCACGCCACGCTTGTCCGCACCGCCGGTGCGATCGATGAACAGAGCCAGCAGCTGTACGTTACCGCGCAAATTGAACGACCCTACGAGCAGGACGGCAGCAACCGCCGGCCGCTGAAAATCGGCCAGTACGTCAGTGCGGAGATTGCGGGTAAAACCATCAACGATGCACTGGTCATTCCGAACGCAGCGGTCTATCAGGGCAGCTACGTCTATCTCTACCGGGATGGCGTACTGGAGCGAAGGGAGATCGAAATCGCCTGGCAAAACAGCAGTGAAGCGTTGATCGAGCAGGGACTGGCCGCGGGCGACCAACTGGTGGTGACACCGCTCGGTCAGGTGAGCAGCGGCACCCGGGTGAAGTTATTGGACGCAGACCAGGGGAAGGCGCTGACCGGGTCCGCAGCCCATCAGCGGGGCACGCCCGGCAGGCAGGACCGAAACCGGGAGAAGGCGGGATGATTGCCTGGTTCGCCCGGAATCACGTTGCCGCCAATCTGCTGATGGCGACGCTGTTGATCATGGGGCTCTTCTCGCTCTCCAAGCGCATTCCGCTGGAAGTCTTTCCCACCCTCGATCCGCAACAGATCAACGTCGCCATTGCGCTGCGCGGAGCGACACCGGAAGATGTGGAGCAGAGCATCGCCATCCTGATCGAGGAGGCGGTACAGGATCTCGAAGGGATCGAACAGATCACCAGCCGCTCCGCCGAAGGCAGTGCGACGGTCGGCATCGAGGTGGATCCCGCATATGATCCGCGAGAGCTGCTGGCGGATATCAAAAGCCGCGTGGATGCCATCAACACCTTTCCGGTCGATGCCGAGAAGCCGGTCATCAATCTGGTGACCAGGCGCCGCGAGGTTATCTCAGTCGCCATCGCCGGCCCCTACCCGGAGAACGAGATACGCCAGCTGGCCGAACAGGTGCGCGACGACCTGCTGCGCCTGCCGGGTGTGACTCAGGTGGAGCTCGATTCGGTACGCCCCTACGAAATCTCCATCGAGGTTGCCGAAGAGCGGCTGCGCCAATACGGCATCTCCCTGCGCCAGGTAGCCGAAACCATCGCCAAAAGCGCCCAGGATCTCTCGGCGGGAAACATCCGGGCCGAGGGCGGCGAAATCCTGATCCGCTCCAAAGGCAAAGCCTATACCAGGGAGGAGTTCGACAACATACTCCTGCTGACCCGCGCCGATGGGAGCCAGGTGCGGGTGAAGGATCTGGCCAGGGTAGTCGACGGCTTTGAGGAGAACCCGCTGCGCAGCCGCTTCAACGGCCTGATGGCGGCTTTTGTCGATGTTTACAGAGTGGGCGACCAGAGCGCCATCGAGATTGCCGAGAAGGTGACCGCCTACGTCGAGGGCCGTCAGCAAAAGCTTCCGGACGGCGTTATCATCACGACTTGGCGTGACCTTTCCAAAATTGTAAAAAAACGGCTGCAGACGCTGACCTACAACGCGCTCCAAGGCGCTGCGTTGGTGGTGTTGCTGTTGACGCTGTTTCTGCGGCCGTCCATCGCTTTCTGGGTGTTTATCGGTATTCCGGTAAGTTTCATGGGCGCCTTCGTCGCCATGCCGCTGTTCGGCGTTACGCTGAATATTTTCAGTCTGTTCGCATTTCTGCTGGTGCTGGGCATAGTGGTCGATGACGCCATCGTGACCGGCGAGAATGTCTACAACCATCTGCGCCATGCCGAGAGCGGTCTGCAGGCGGCGATCAGCGGCACCAAAGAGGTTGCGGTTCCGGTCACATTCGGCGTCCTTACCACCATAGCCGCCTTTCTGCCGCTGGCCTTCATCGAAGGGCGCAGAGGTCTGCTGTTTGCGCAGATTCCAATCGTAGTCATTCCGATCCTGCTGTTTTCACTGATCGAGTCCAAGTTCGTACTGCCGGCACACCTGAAACATGTGAAACTACGCACCGGCAGCATCGGCAAAGGCCGGCTGGAGCGGTTCCAGGAGAGGTTCGCGGATGGCTTTGAGCACCTGATACTCAGGTATTACCAGCCGGTGCTCAAAGCGGCGCTGGACAACAAACTGGCCACGCTGATCTTTTTCAGCGGCATACTGATCCTGATGTTGACGCTGATACTCAGCGGTTGGACCCGCTTCACCTTCTTTCCGCGGGTGCAGAGCGAATTAGCCATTGCGACGCTGAGCATGCCCGCCGGCACCCCCTTTGAAGTGACCGACCGCTATATCCGGAAGATCACCGACGCCGCTTTCGAGTTGAAGCAAAAACACCGCGAAGACGGCGGACCAAGCGTGATTCTCAACATCCAGTCCACCACCGGTTCGGGCGGCCGCACGACCGGCTCGCATACCGGGCGGGTGATGTTTGAGATCGAACCCCCGGAAGAGCGGCACTCACGGATCACCAGCTCCGAACTGGTGCTTCAGTGGCGCCGGCTGATCGGGACTGTGCCGGGCGCGGAGTCGCTGACCTTCCGCGCCGAGATCGGACGTGTCTCTGATCCTATCGACGTGCAGTTTTCCGGCAACGACTTCGCGACACTCTCCGAGGTCGCGGATAAATTGAAGGCGCAGCTTGGGCGCTATCCTGCGGTGTTCGATGTCGAGGACAGCCTGTCGGACGGCAAAGAGGAGCTGCAGATTGAACTGAAGGAGGAGGCGCATGCGCTGGGATTTACCCGCAGCGACGTGCTGAATCAGATTCGCCACGCCTTTTACGGCTTCCAGGTGCAGCGCATTCAGCGCGGACGCGACGATGTCAGGGTGATGGTCCGCTACCCCGCTGCGGAGAGAACCTCGATCGCCAATCTAGCCGACCAACGGATCAGCAACAGCAATGGTCAAAGCGTGCCGCTGAGCCAGGTGGTCGAGTTGAGACCGGGCAAGAGCCCGACATCGATCATCCGCATCGACCGCTACCGGACGGTCAAAGTCACCGCCGACGTGGATAAAAGCAAAGCCAACATGACCTTGATTCAGTCTGAGCTGAATGCGTTTCTGCAGCAGCTGCTGCTGCACTATCCCGGCATCAACTACGAATTCGGCGGTGAGACGAAAGAGCAGCAGGAGTCATTCGGCTCGATGGGCATAGGCCTCGCCATTGTCCTGTTCGTTATCTATGCACTGCTCGCTATCCCGTTCAAATCTTACCTGCAGCCGTTCATCGTGATGTCGATCATCCCGTTCGGAGCGATCGGCGCCCTCGCCGGCCACTGGATAATGAACATGGATCTGACCATGTTGAGCATGCTCGGCATGATGGCGCTGGTCGGCGTGGTGGTCAACGACAGTCTGGTGCTGGTCGATTTCATCAACAAAAATCAGCAGCGCATGGGCTTGAGGGAGGCGATTCTCACCGCCGGCGTCGCGCGCTTCAGGCCAATCATGCTCACCTCGCTGACCACTTTCACCGGCATCATGCCGCTGCTCTTCGAGCAGTCGACCCAGGCCCAGTTCCTGATACCGATGGCGGTCTCTCTGGGCTTTGGCGTGCTGTTCGCGACCTTTATTACGCTGCTGCTGGTGCCGGTCAATTACCTGCTGGTGGAAAACGCCAGCGCCGCATACCACCGCTTTGTGCAGGGCGGCGGGCTGGAGAGCTCCAATGCGGACAAACCGCAGCGGTGATCATGCATCAAACCATACGGCTGTTTTTTTAACACCTATTTCCACCATCAACCACGGGTTGAGTCCCGGCAGCAAGCCTGTTACATCTGCTGCATGGGTTCGATTATCCGCCCACAATAGCCGAACGCAGACTACACTTGGACGAAAGAAGGCAGAGCCGGTTGATAAATCGCCCGCAAACACCAGTGTTTTAGTCGTTCGATTGATCCTGAATAATCAGGGAGCCACGAGATGACCCAGCAGACAAGCCTGATCGACAGGTTCGGACGGCAGGTGGACTACATCCGCATTTCGGTCACCGACCGTTGCGACCTGCGTTGCATCTACTGCATGTCCGAGAATGTCCGCTTCGTACCGCGCTCGCAGCTGCTTACGCTGGAGGAGATCGTGCGCATCGGCGCGGCCTTTGTCGCGCTGGGTGTCAGGAAGATACGCATTACCGGCGGTGAACCGCTGACGCGGAACAATATTCTGCAGGTGTTCCACCAGCTGGGTCGGCTCGACGGTCTGCAAGAGCTGACCCTGACCAGCAACGGCACGCAGTTGCCGCGCTACGCCCACGCACTGCGCAGGGCGGGCGTAAAACGGATCAACATCAGCATCGACTCGCTGCGGCCCGACCGCTTTCATGCCATCACCCGCAACGGAGAGATCGAGAAAACCCTCGCCGGCATCGATGCTGCAATAGCAGCCGGCTTCGAACGCATCAAGCTCAACGCCGTGGTGTTGAAAAACCGCAACCATGACGAGGTGCTGGACCTGGTCGGCTTCGCCATCGACAGAGGGCTGGATATCAGTTTTATCGAAGAGATGCCGCTGGGCATCATCGACGAGCACGACCGTGCCGAAGCCTACTACTCCAGCGACCTGATACTTGCCGATCTGCGCAAACGCTACGAAATGTACCCAACCACCGAATCGACCGGCGGGCCCTCCCGTTACTACCGGATCGCCGGGCAGGAGACGCGGGTCGGCTTCATATCGCCGCACAGCCACAACTTCTGCGATCAGTGCA
Organism: Chromatiaceae bacterium; assembly: GCA_024235255.1. Taxonomy (GTDB): domain Bacteria; phylum Pseudomonadota; class Gammaproteobacteria; order Chromatiales; family Chromatiaceae; genus HKST-UBA178. Next base: position 258,882 of record JACKMT010000003.1, on the reverse strand, counting down.
ACCGGGTCCGTCTGACCGCCGAGGGACGGCTGCTGCTCTGCCTCGGGCAAGAGCACTCGCTGGATCTGCGGCGTGTGGTGCGGGCCAACCCCAGCGACGACCGGCCATTGCGCGATGCGATTATCGCGGCCATGCAGCTCAAACCCAAAGGGCACGATTTCGACCTGACGGCGCAGCCGGTCATTTTCCGCCACATGAACAGCACCGGCGGTTAGTTCAGGAGATCCCGAGCGAGATGAAACCCGTCGCTGTCGATGCAATGCACCTTCCCGACATGACCGATGCCGGACTGGAAGCCGCGATGGCGGTCTCTGCGGTCGACGAGTACGGGCAGCCGCGGGACGGTTATATCGCCGCCGAAAGAGCACTCACCATCTATCTGGACAAACGCGAGATCGTCACGCTGATGACGCTCGGCACCCAGCCCGAGCTGCTGATATTGGGCTGGCTGCGCAATCAACGCCTGATCGCCGCGCTCAACCAGATCAAAGCGATACAGGTCGACTGGGAGACAGCCTCGGTGGCGGTCACAACCTACGCCGGCATCGAAGGTCTGAATGAACGCCTGAGCCGGAAAACCATCACCACCGGCTGCGGACAGGGCACCGTTTTCGGCGGCCTGATGGAGGATCTGGAACAGATCAGGCTGCCGGAGGTCCGGCTGAGCCAGGCCGGCATCTACCGGCTGCTGCAGACCCTGAACGAACACAATCAGGTGTACCGCCAGGCCGGCGCGGTGCACGGCTGCGCGCTCTGCCGGGACAACCGGATCCTGCGCTTCGTGGAGGACGTCGGCAGGCACAATGCGGTGGACGCCATCGCCGGCTATATGTGGCTCAACGGCATCACCGGCCACGACAAACTCTTCTACACCACCGGGCGGCTCACCTCGGAGATGGTGATCAAAGTGGCGCAGATGGGCGTGCCGGTGCTGCTCTCCCGATCCGGCATCACCCAGATGGGGTTGGATCTGGCCAGGAGAGTGGGGGTGACGCTGATCGCCCGCGCCAAGGGGCATCATTTTCTGGTGTATCACGGGGCTGAGCGGATCCGGTTTGATGCGGTGCCGGAGTAGTGGAGCCAAAGCCAGCCATGTCGGTTGATCCTCCTCCCCTGCTCCTCTACTCGCAACATCACACCTAATCTGCACAGCATGAAGCGAGCTGCCACATTCAGTTAAAATTACCGCGGCCAAACACTCGGCTTTTTTTTCCTCCTGATCTATGCTCATATTTGGTGGGGAAAAGCAGCACCCCCTCTTCATCTTTTTCGTAAGAAAACCAGCTCAGGAAGAATCAATAAAATGAAATCCACTATCCGCCGTATCATCGTACTGCTGGGGATCCTGTTACTTTCCAACCTGGCGCTGGCCGATACGCCTGTCATCCGCCTGGCCACGACCACCAGCACGGAAAACTCCGGCTTGCTCGCTGTTCTGCTGCCCCAGTTCGAGCAGAGTGCCGGGGTCAAGGTCCATGTCATCGCAGTGGGCACCGGCAAGGCGCTGCGGATGGGCCAGGACGGGGACGTGGATCTGGTTCTGGTGCATGCGCCTGCAGCCGAGAAAGCGTTCGTCGATGCCGGATACGGCGTGGACCGGCGCGATGTCATGTACAACGATTTCGTCCTGCTCGGCCCTGCCGCCGATCCCGCCGCCATTGCGCAGAGCGGGGACGCCGGCATTGCGCTAACACAGATCGCCGCCAAACAAGCGCTTTTCATCTCCCGCGGCGACGACTCCGGCACGCACAAGAAAGAGCTCCAACTGTGGCAATCGGCCGGCATCGCCCCCGCAGGCGACTGGTACCGGGAAGCGGGACAGGGCATGGGCAAGGTGCTGCAGATGGCCGGCGAACTCGACGCCTACACCCTCGCCGACCGGGGAACCTGGCTCGCTTACCGAGATAAATCGCCGTTAAAGGTGCTGTTTGCGGGAGACCCGCGCATGTTCAACCCCTACGGCATCATCGCGGTGAATCCGCAGCGCTACCCGGACATCAACTATCAAGGCGCCAGCAAATTGATTGAATGGATCACATCGGAGCCCGGACAGCGGATGATCGGGGAGTTCACTATCTCCGGCACCCGCCTGTTCACCCCCTCGGCCAATACCAGCCAGGTTGCCAGACACTAGCCCATGCTGGTCAACCGCAGTCAGATCACCGCAGTCGTTCTTGCCGGGGGCAGAGGACGGCGCATGGGCGGTGCAGACAAGGGACTGATCGAGCTGAACGGCCGACCTTTGATCAAGCACGTGCTGGCGGCGATCGCTCCGCAGGTCGCGGCCGTCATCGTCAACGCCAATCGGAATCTGGATCGCTATGCCGGCTTCGGCTACCCGGTGGTGCGCGACGACCTGGCGGGATTTCAGGGTCCGCTGGCAGGTTTTGCCGCCGCGATGGCGGCGGCGGCCACCCCTTATATTCTTACCCTGCCCTGCGACGGACCGCTGCTGCCGGCCGATTATCTTCAAACCATGTCAGCTGCACTGGAAAACGACGACGCGGAGCTGGCGGTCGCGCACAACGGCAACCGGCTGCAACCGGTCTACGCACTGCTGCCCTGCACACTCAGACCCAGCCTGGTGGCATACCTGAACAACGGTGACCGCAAAATCGACCTCTGGTACGCTACCCAGCGCATGGCGTTGGCGGACTTCTCCCATTGCCCGGAGGTATTCCGCAACATCAACACACCGGATGAGCGCGACCGGCTGATGCGGGAGTCGAAGCACAACAGCTAGCCCGAAACACAACAAACATTCAGTTCAAACACTGCCGGCTTAGCGCAACCAGAGTCCTAACATCCGTGACCTCCTGCGCGCCGACAGCCTGTTAACGATGCCGGTCGGTAAGCAGGATTTGCGGAATGAACGAACATGCACCGCGCTTATAAATGGTGCAAAGCGGCTTTCCCGATCGGTACAGCGAAAATTTTTCGTCCGTCGTGAAAATACATCCAAAAGCCATTCAAATAAACTGGCTCGGCACAACGGCGTTGGAAGCACGCTAGGTAATGCCGGTCTTGTCATGCGCGTCGTCTTCAGCCTGGGTGTCGCGCAGCAGCTTTTTCAGATCGCGCTTGTCCCGATGGTTCTTGTACAGGAAGTAGCCCAAACCAAAGGCCAGGGAGAGTAGTATGAGCAAAATAAAGGCGGTCATCGTACAAACGGGCACAGATTTAATCGGCTAGACTGATTCTGCTCCAAACATGGAAAGATTCATAGCCATGCCCAGAAAGGATCGGATTGTTTTACCCCATTATCCTCACAATTTTGTTCAACGCGGCAATAGCTGCCAGGCAGTCTTCTTGGATCTGGCAAACTACCTGTGTTACCTGGCGACACTGGAACAATTCAAAGCAGCATATGGACAGAAGGTCTACGCATTCTGCCTAATGACCAACCATGCTCAACTTCTGGCACAGCCCAGTGAGCAGACATCTGGCATGGCTTCATTGATGAAGCGATTGTCTGGGCACCAAACCAGTTACAGAAACAAGTTGGAAGGTCGTAGCAGTACACTTTGGGAAAGTCGATTCAAGTCCAGTCCCGTACAGACCGATCGGTACGCTCTCGCCTGCAAACGCTATATTGAACTCATTTCCGTCAGAGCACGGATGGTTTCAAATCCGGCAGATTATCAAAGGAGCAGTTACGCGGGCAGCAACGGGGAGAATAGATTCAGCTGGCTCGATTTCGGCCCTTGCTACCTGATGCTCGGCACTACTTACGGAGAGAGCAGAGTCCGCTACAGGGAACACGTCCATTGTTCGACGCCGTGGCCGAGTAAATCGACGAAGTCGACGGAATCGCCGGCATGCAGGGTGCTGACGTAACCGTCGGCGCTCCAGAGCTCGTAGCCGAGCGTTGACTCGGTACCGTTGAGGTAGCCCTCGACGCCGAGAAAGTTGTCGATGTTGGTGAGCAAAGCGCCGTCGTCGACAACGAATGCGGCGGCCTCGCTGAACGGTGTCTCGTACCAGAAGCGCGAGTCTGCTTCGTCGAAGTAGTAGGTTGTGGCGTCGTCAGCGAGGTCGACGGCACGGTACCACTCGTCGCCTGTGATGGTTAAGGTTGTAGTTGCAGGGTTATCGGCATGCAGGGGCGCGGACAGTGGCATAAGGCTCTGGACAGTGGTGATGGATCCTGTGCTTTCAGCGGAAGAGGCGGCAGGCATCAAACCGCGTATGCCGGGTCCACCATTCCTTCCGACGTCTTTCAAGAAACCACCAAGTTTCGTCTTAAGCGACGCGGGTGTGTCGTCTGTGGTAGCTCGATCAAAGCCTCTCGCTGCCTCTGGTATGACTCCCCGCTTAGGCGAGCACTGTGATGGATCCGCTTGCCAAGGCCGCAGATCCGACGTCGCCCCAAATTCGCTCTGTGTAAAAGCTCTGGGTGGTTCCGTCCGATCGTTGATATAAATCTCGATTACCATAAGCGGCAAAAAACACCGGTTCACTCGAGTGAAAAGATCCCCTGATGCGCACGTATGCATAGTTATCGGCATTTCCGTTCAGGCTGGCAAAGCCAGATGCCCAAGTAGAGGCGCTGCCCGGTGTGATAACTGGGTCTCCCGTCGCGCCGGCGGTTGCCAAACCGCTGTACGTGAGGTAATACCCTAGGCCACAAGGCAAAATGAATGGTGACCTGCTGCCTTCGGAACGTTGTCCAGAGTTGTTGACGCTAGCCCAGTAAACCCAGGAGCTGCTATAGGGCGATTTGCCCACTGCCTCGCTGTACACGGTTCCATCCGCCACTCTTGATGTACCCGGCATGTGCCGGCAAGCCGAGGGTGGCTGCGAAGCCGACCAGCATTGCGGCGAGCAGCTTGCGCCTGCTCTTGGTGTTTTGGATTTTCATCGATACCTCTCCGCCGGAAACTCTGGTCACCGGTACCCGCTTCTGCACCGGTGGGTTGGTTCAAATGCGTTGCCCGCACCAACCTGTCCTCACGCGGTTCTTGTCAACCCGAGCCACGTTATAGGGAAGTTTTATACCCAGCGCACCAGCCGGCTGGCATAAAACTAAAAACCACACTTCACATCTGAATAATATCTTCGTATTGTCAAATATTGCAAAATTCTAATGTGCGCGGGTTTCAGGGTCTCGGACTAGCCTCATCCAATGGAACATGAGCCTGAAGGCAGTAACAACCGGGACAGATTTAACTGCTAAAAAAATCTGTCCCGGTTTTTTCAATTACACTTGGCTATTCCATTCCGGCAATGCTTCTATAGCTGTTCGGTAGTCTAACTGCATGAGCTGCGGCTCCTTCATCATCATTGAAGGTAATCAAAGAGATGCTGTTTCATGCTTAGTGCCTGAAATCTTTTATGTGTAGTGATGGGTGGATGTAAAGTGCTTCATTGCATCGTGTACCTGCCTGGATGCTTTGCGGTCATTTATCGCCTCAACCTGTTCAAGCCTCTCCTGCAGGTATTTTAAAAACTGTCGACAACCACGTGGATTATCCGCAAGCCCATGTGCCCGGATACAGGCTTCCAAAGCCGGAACATTTTCACTCTCCTGCAGGGCGCGAACTTCCTCTTCGGTAAAATTACAGAAATCTATACAATCTTCATAAGTCAACATGACTTCGCTCCTCGCGATAAAGCCAGTTCAATTTGATGCGGTTGATAGTCGGCCGCACCAATAAAAAACATGGAAAATAAATAGCAATTAACATAATTTCAGAGATAACTTGCTGAAAAACATATACATAACAACCTGTCAAATTATTCATTTCCGATTCTGATTATTAATAAAGCATTTTTCATGCCAGAAAAAACAGGGCCGGGAAATAAATCTGTCCCCGTTTAGACTGACGCAATCAACCGCAGCTTCTCCCGCCGCGACAGACGCTTGATCTCGGCCTCGCGGCGCAGCGCATCGCCCCGCTCCCCGGCACACTCGCGGTAAACCAGCGCCAGCGGCAGGCGGGAGCGGGTGTACTTGGCTCCTTTACCGGCACTGTGTTGGCGCACTCTGGCCGGCAGATCCCGTGCGATGCCGGTGTAGAGCGTGCTGTCCGCGCACTCCAGGATATAGACGTACCATCCGCTCTGCTCTCCGCCCATACGGATCACTTTTTCCGGCGCATCCGCTGCAGTAGATCGAGCAGCGCGGATGCCTTGTGGTAGGTCTCCTGGTACTCCTCTTCCGGATCCGAGTCGGCGACAATGCCGCCGCCGGCCCAGAGGTGTGTCATGCCCTTGCAGACCTGCAGCGTCCGGATGGCGATATTGGTGTCCATCGCGCCATCGAATCCGACGTAGCCGATGGCGCCGCAGTAGACACCGCGGCGGTTGGGCTCCAGCTCCTCGATGATCTGCATGGCGCGCAGTTTAGGCGCGCCGGTAATCGAGCCGCCGGGGAAACAGGCGCGCAGCAGCGTCAGCGCCGTCTGCCCCGGCGCCAACCTGCCATGCACAGTGCTCACCAGGTGGTGCACGCGGATAAAGCTCTCGAGCTTGCACAGCTCGGGCACCTTGACACTGCCCGGCAGGCATACCTTTCCCAGATCGTTGCGCAACAGGTCCACGATCATCAGATTTTCGGCGCGGTCCTTGCTGCTGGCCAGCAGCGCTTCGGCAAGCCGGCGGTCCTGCTCGGGATTGAGGCCGCGGGGGCAGGTCCCTTTGATCGGCCGGGTTTCGACCGCCCCCGACCTGCAGTGGAGAAAGCGCTCCGGGGAGGAGCTCAACACCTGACATCCGGGCGTGTTCAGATAAGCGCCGAACGGAGCCGGGTTGAGCTGGCGCAACCGCTTGTAGGCGCGCCAGGGATCACCCCGCGATGCGACCGAAAAGCGGCGGGCAAAATTGACCTGATAGCAGTCGCCTTCGCGAATGTAGTGCTGAATGCGTTCAATCCGCGCGATGTAGCAGGGATGGCTGATATTGCACAGAATCGGGCCGGAGGTGGAATAAGCGTCGGGTTGTTTCGTGGACTCCGCTATGCCGGAGAGAAACCACTCCTTCCTGGCTCTCAACTGCGCCTCGTCCTCGCCTACCAGCCAGCTGCAGCGTCGCTGGTGATCGACCACCAGCGCCCAGTCGTAGACCGCAACCGCCATATCGGGGACACCGGTGTCATCCACCGCCTGGCTGGGCAGACGTTCCAGCCGGCGCGCCAGATCGTAGCCAAACCAGCCGATCGCGCCGCCGCAGAAGGGAATCGCCTCCAGGCTCTCCCTGGTGGGGCCCAGCGCCTGCTGCAGCAGTTTGAATGGATCCTCCCTGGAGATGCGCAGCGCCTCGCCGTCGCGCATCCCGGTGATACTCCCCCGGGTTACCAGCGTCTTGCGTGGATTTGCGGTAAGAATATCGTAGCGCCCCTGCTCGCCCTGGGGCTGGCCGCTATCCAGAAACGCGCTCCAGGGTCGATCCGCAATCCGTTCGAACAGCTCGGTACTGTCGCTCCGGTAGGGAAACTCCAAGACGATGGGTTTCCTGCTGTGCCCGCCGGCGGTATTCAGATACATTCGACGTCAAACCGGGTCTGAATTGTTATTGTACGCTCGATCATAGCCTCTGCCGCAGACTGTAAGTAGCGTTTCAACGATACTACCAACAACCGCGGAAATTGGCCTATAGTGCCTGATATTGCTGCAACGACCAAAGGAGAAGCCATTGCCACCCGCATCTCAAACGGAAGCGCGCCGGCGCAGAGCAGGTGCCAAGGGGCATACTCCGGATCCTGAAGTGCTGCGACAGGTTCAAGCGCTGTTGGGAGATCGTTTGCGCCGGCCCGATCTGCTGATCGAACATCTGCACCTGATCCAGGACGAGTACGGTTATATCGGCACGGCTCAGATGGTGGCGCTGGCATCTGAGCTGCGGCTCTCCACCGCGGAGGTGTTCGAAGTGGCCAGCTTCTATCATCACTTCGATACGCCGCAACCGGGGCAGCTGCCGCCGCCCCCGCTGACAGTCAGAGTCTGCGACTCTATCTCCTGTGCACTGCAGGGTGCCGAGCAGCTGTTGACGAACCTGCAGCAGGTGCTGGGCGATGGCGTCCGGATGCAACGGGTGCCCTGCGTCGGACGCTGCCAGGATGCACCGGTGGCGGTAGTCGGCAGCAACCCGGTCGCACCGGCAGATGTGGAACGGGTTGCAGCGCTGGTCGCAGCGAAGTCAACCGAGGCGCCCCTTCCGGATTGCCGCGGTTATTATGAATATCGCAGCGAAGGCGGCTATGTGCTGCTGCAAAAGCTCGATGCCGGTTCGCCGGCAGCGAGCGAAGATGTTCTGCGGCTACTGGACGAGGCAAAACTGCGCGGGCTTGGCGGCGCAGGATTCCCGGCCGGACGCAAATGGCGCATTCTGCAGGCGCAGCCGGCACCGCGTCTGCTGGCGGTGAACATCGATGAGGGCGAGCCGGGTACTTTCAAGGACCGCTATTTTCTGGAACGGGATCCGCACCGCTTCCTGGAAGGAGCGCTGATCGCTGCCAGGGTGGTCGGCATCGCTGAGGTCTACATCTATCTGCGTGACGAGTATGCCGGCATTCGCGCGATGCTGGAGCGGGAGCTGGATCTGCTCCGCTCCGATCCGCCCTGCCAGCTGCCGCCCATCCATCTGCGCCGAGGCGCCGGTGCTTACATCTGCGGTGAGGAGTCTGCGATGATCGAGTCGATCGAGGGCAGACGCGGCATGCCCCGCCTGCGCCCGCCCTATGTGGCTGAGATCGGGCTGTTCGGCCGGCCGACGCTGGCACACAACATGGAGACGCTCTACTGGGTGCGCGATCTGCTGGAGAGAGGCCCGGAGTGGTTCGCCGGTCGGGGCCGGCACAGCCGCAGCGGTCTGCGCGCATTTTCAGTCAGCGGCCGGGTCAGGCGGACCGGGGTGCATCTGGCCCCCGCAGGCATCACGCTACGCGAACTGATCGACGAATATTGCGGGGGGATGGTCGACGGCCACCGGCTCTACGCCTATCTTCCGGGCGGCGCCTCCGGCGGCATACTGCCCGCCTCCCTGGCCGACGTGCCGCTCGATTTCGACACACTGCAGCGCTACGGCTGCTTCATCGGCTCCGCCGCAATCATCGTGTTGTCTCAGCACGACAGCGCGCGCGAGGCGGCGCTCAACGTCATGCGTTTCTTTGCCCATGAGTCCTGCGGTCAATGCACCCCCTGCCGGGTGGGTACTGCCAAGGCGGCCATGCTGATGGAGACGCCGAAGTGGAACCAGCCGCTGCTGCAGGAGCTGGCCGAGGTGATGGTTGACGCCTCTATCTGCGGCTTGGGTCAGGCGGCAGCCAACCCGATGCGTTCGGTGATGAAATATTTTCCACATGAGTTGGAACCCGACCGACAGCCAGATTCCCCGGCATGAACTCTCTCGCTAAACCAGCTGCGAGGCGGAACTCGCGCCACCTCTCGCGCAGTCAGCCTAGGCGCTTCGGCAGAGGTAACCAACAATGACATGGGCGCCCCATTCTGAATTGATAAGCTTTACGCTGGACGGAAAGGGGGTCAGCGCCCAACCTGGCGAAACTCTGCTGCAAACCGCGCAGCGGGTTGGCGTCGAGATCCCGCATCTGTGCTACCAGGAGGGGCTCAGGCCCGATGGCAACTGCCGTGCCTGCATGGTAGAGATTGAGGGGGAGCGCGCATTGTCGCCCGCTTGTTGCCGTACCGCCACCGGTGGCATGGTAGTCAACAGCCACAGCAGGCGCGCGCGCAAGGCACAGCAGATGGTGCTGGAGCTGCTCAATACCGAAGTGAGCGCAAACCGCTACACACACGCCAGCGAACTGACGGAATGGTCAGCCAGACTCGGTGTGAAAAAGACCCGCTTTCCGGCGCGCACCCAACCCGAACCCGACCTCTCCCACCCCGCCATCGCGGTCAACCTGGACGCCTGTATTCAATGCACCCGCTGCCTGCGCGCCTGCCGTGAAGTTCAGGTCAACAATGTCATCGGTTTAGCCGGCCGCGGTGCAAATGTGCATATCATGTTCGACATCGACGATCCGATGGGAAACAGCAGCTGCGTTGCTTGCGGGGAGTGCGTGCAGGCCTGCCCCACCGGCGCGCTGATGCCGGCCGCTGGGGCAGCGCTGCGGCCAGCCGAGTCGCAGGTCGACTCAATCTGCCCCTATTGCGGTGTCGGCTGTCAGCTGACCTATCACGTTGCAGAGGGGCGCATCCGCTATGTCAGCGGCAGAGACGGACCGGCCAACCGGGGCAGACTCTGCGTCAAGGGGCGCTATGGCTTTGATTACGTGCACCATCGCGAGCGGCTGACCACACCATTGATACGCCGTGCCAACGCACCTAAACGGGCCGCCCTTGCGCTCAACCCCGACGATCCGTTTGCCGATTTTCGCGCCGCCAGCTGGGAAGAGGCGCTGGCTTTTGCCGCGGCAGGGTTTGCCAACATCCGCGACGGTAGAGGCGCCTCTGCGCTGGCCGGCTTCGGCTCCGCCAAGGGCTCCAACGAGGAGGCCTATCTGTTTCAGAAACTGGTGCGCACCGGCTTCGGCAGCAACAATGTGGACCACTGCACGCGGCTCTGCCACGCCTCGTCGGTTGCCGCACTGCTGGAGATGATCGGTTCGGGCGCGGTATCCAATCCGATGGAGGATATGCGCCATGCGGAGGTCATTGTCATCATCGGCTCCAATACCACCGAGAACCATCCGGTCGCAGCTACCTTCGTAAAGAACGAAGTGCAGCGCGGCAAGACACTGATCGTACTCGATCCGCGCCGGACCGAAATCGCCAAGCACGCCACTCACTTCCTGCAATTCAAGCCTGACACCGATGTCGCCCTGCTCAACGCAATCATGCAGGCGGTGATCGAGCAGGAGCTGCAAAACCGTGCATTCATCGAGCAGCGGACCAGCGGTTACCGCGAGCTGGCAGATCATCTGCAACAATTCTCACCGGAGGCGACGAGCGAAATCTGCGGTATCGACGCTGCCACGATTCGAGAGGTGGCGAAAACATATGCCGCCGCGAAAGCCGCCATTATTTTTTGGGGGATGGGTGTCTCCCAGCACGTACACGGCACCGACAACGCCCGCGCGCTGATCTCGCTGGCGCTGCTGACCGGCCAGATCGGACGGCCGGGTACCGGCCTGCATCCGCTGCGCGGCCAGAACAATGTCCAGGGCGCCTCCGACGCCGGACTTATTCCGATGGTCTTTCCGGACTATCAACGGGTGGACAACCCCGCGGCGCGCAGCCGCTTTGAGAGACTCTGGGGTAAGACACTCGACCCGAAACCGGGCCTTACCGTGGTCGAGATCATGCACGCGATTACCGACGGCAGCATCGACGGCCTTTACATCATGGGCGAAAACCCGGCCATGTCGGATCCCAATCTGAATCACACCCGGTTGGCGCTGGCCAGCCTGAAGCATTTGGTGGTGCAGGATATCTTCATGACCGAAACCGCCTGGTATGCAGATGTGATCCTGCCCGCCGCGGCCTTCCCGGAGAAGAGCGGCAGCTTCACCAACACCGACCGCCGGGTGCAGCTTGGCAGGCAGGCGCTGACGCCACCGGGGCTGGCGCGCCAGGATCTGGAGATCATCCAAGCGATGGCGCAGCGTCTCGGGCTGAATTGGGACTACCGGGACCCTAGCGACGTGTTCGCCGAGATGCGCCGGGCGATGCCCAGTATCGCCGGCATCTCCTGGGAGCGGCTCGAATCAACCGGCGCGGTAACCTATCCCTGTCTGAACGAGCTAGATCCGGGAGAGCCGGTCCTGTTCAAGGAGCATTTTCCCACAGCAACCGGAAGGGCCAGATTCGTTCCGGCACCCTTCACCAATGCCGACGAGCTGCCGGATGCTGTCTACCCCTGGGTGCTGATTACAGGCCGCCAGCTGGAGCACTGGCACACCGGCTCCATGACCCGCCGCGCCGAGGTGCTCGATCAAATCGAGCCGGTGCCGGTTGCCCTGCTGCATCCCGATGATCTGGCGAAAATAGATGTTGCACCGGGTGAACCGCTGAATCTGAGATCCCGCCGCGGCGAAGTGACCGCTTACACACGTGCCGACCGCGGATTGCAGCGGGGCCAGGTGTTCCTGCCCTTCTGTTACCGTGAAGCCGCCGCCAATCTGCTGACCAACGCGGCGCTGGACCCGACCGCCAAGATTCCTGAATTTAAATTCTGCGCTGTTCAGGTAACGGCAGCGATAAACGTTGAGTAAGCCTGCGGCGCATCGACAGATGACGAATGACTTCTCGAACCTGAAACGGGGCAGGCAGCCAATGCCGGAGTTCGTCAAACATGCACTAAGCGAAAACGGCTTGACCGAGGCGTATCGCGAACGTCCCGCCTATCAGCAGAACGATTACCTAGGCTGGATCCAGCAGGCAAAAATGGAAGAGACGAAGCAGCGAAAGCTGGCTCAGATGATCGAAGAGCTTAAGGCAGGCGGGATTTATATGAAAATGAAGTACCCCGCTTCCGCAAAGAAGACTTGATCGATGTCAGGGTATGCCCAACTGAGTAGATAGGCCACCGGCACGGCAACTACCGCGGAATTGACAGATCCCGGATTTGGAACGCTAAAAATGCCCACCAAAATGGAGCATAGCGCAGTGACAGAGTGACCAAACTACAGCCTGCCAGGCTCTAGTTTATCCAGCCACTCTTCAGTGTAATAAGTGCTGGGTTTTTCATCTGCATATTTGATGCGTATGGCATCGATCTCTTCCCAGCTGTCATTGAATGCAGCAACCAGGGAGGGATCGAAATGGCTGCCCGATTTTTCGGTAATATACTTTCTTGCATCCCGAGCCAACCAGGCGGGCTTGTACGGCCGGTAGAGAGTCAGCGCATCGAATACATCCGCAATAGCGACAATCCGCCCATGGAGGGGAATCTGCTCGCCTTTGAGGGCGTTGGGATGGCCGCTACCATCCCATCTTTCATGATGCGTTAGTGCAATCGTACGAGCGCTCTTAAGCAACTGGCAGCTGCCCCCCTCAAGTATTCTGGCACCGATGGTGGTGTGAGTTTTCATCACTGCCCACTCTTCTTTGTTGAGTCTGCCCGGTTTCAGCAGAATGGCATCCGGGATGCCAATCTTGCCGATGTCGTGCATCGGCGCCGCATAGAGGATCCGTTCGGCCTCTTCGTTGGCGAGGCCGATCCGCTTCGCCAGGAGCTCAGAATAGCGGCCCACCCGGATGGTGTGCTCTCCCGTTTCGGTATCACGAAACTCTGCCGCGTAGCCAAGCCGTTGAATGATCTCCGCCTGCGTGCGCAGCAACTTGCGGGTGCGATCGCCGACCGCAGCCTCCAGCTGTGTGTTGTAGGATTTCAGCAATTTGTGCGCCAAATGCATTTCAAGCAAGTTATACACCCGGCTTAGTACTTCATCGCTGTCGAACGGCCTGGGAAGAATATCGCGGGCGCCCCCACGCAGCACCTGCAGGCGAGTCTGCCGGTCGCACCGACCGGTCAGCACCAGCACCGGCGGTGGCGGATCCAAGCCAAGTGAATTCAACTTGTCCATCAGCTCAAAACCGCTCATTACCGGCATATTGAGATCAAGCAGAATCAGATCGATGCCGCCGCTGTTAAGCAGTTCAGGCACGCGCGTCGGATCGGCAATGGTCGTTATATTCCGGAATTGGGCGGCCGCCAAAATCTCACTTATCAGATCGAGATTCATCGGCTCGTCGTCAACCACCAATATATGGGCGTCTTTGATCTCCCGCTCGTTGATCATAATGCCTCTCCGGGCCGGATAAGAGTAGGTTATTTTCGGAGTGTATCCGTCTATTAACGAAAGCTTTTTCGCTTACAGCTCAGGAACACTAACACTTGACGGTGATTGATGGATCGCTTGGTTAATGGATCCCAAACACCATAATTCTTTCATCGGCACAACTGCTCAGATCTATAGCGACGCCGACGGTGTCCTGCAGGAAATGACGGACGGTAGGGATCCAGCAAGATTCAGCAGTGCAACCGGTTGTTTGCTCGAATCTAAGCGAGCGACTTTGCCGTGAAGAACGCTGCGCCGAGGTTGACCAGCGCCAGCGTCAGGAAGAGTTCAGGTACGGTAAAATCCAGCGCGAGCAACAGTGCGCTGGCGACCGCGGATACCACCATGAACAACGCATTAAAAACATTGAGCACAGCCACATTGCGGGCACGGTGTGCATTTTCGCTGCGCGCCTGAATCGCAGCATTTAACGGAACGACATAGATACCACCGGATAGCGCGATTAAAAACATATCCAGCACTATACGGCAGCCGGTCCAACCAGACAAAAACCGGGTAGCGCCCAGGGTATCCCCGGTCTGCACCGGCAGGCTGCCGGCACTGGCGAAATAGAGCTCCAACGCAAACAAAGAGATCCCGATTGCGCCAAAGGGTACGTAGCGCAGGTGAATCTCTCCGCGCAGCAAGCGATTGCATAGCAGCGAGCCGGTACCGATGCCGATGGAGAAGACCAGCAGCAGTAGTGTCACTACCTCCTCGTCGCCGCCCAGAGACTCCTTTCCAAAGGTTGGCAGCTGAGCCAGGAAGGTGGCGCCGACCAGCCAGAACCAGGAGATCGCGAGGGTGGGCCGGAAGATCTCCCGGTGCCGGGCACCGTAAGCGACCATTGACCAGGTCACCGCCAGAAAATTCCATTTGATCTTTAGTCCGGGGGACGCCGCAGTTGTCGCCGGTATCGCACAGCTGGCGAGCCAGCCGGCGATCGCGAGCGATACGACGATAACGGAGATGATGACGGCTCCATCATGCGTCAGAATAAACAGTCCACCAACCAGGGTGCCGATCAGAATTGCCAGAAAAGTGGCTGCCTGGATCAGGCCGTTGCCGCTTATCAGCTCATCTCTGGCCAGATGGTCGGGCAGGATCGCATATTTCAGCGGACCGAAAAAGGCTGACTGGGCGCCCATCAGAAATAGGATAAACAGCAGAAAGTTGGCGCTCTGCAGCTGCAGACCAACCGTCGCACTTAGCATCAGTACAATCTCAACCAGCTTTACAAAGCGGATAACGCGCGCCTTGTCGAAACGGTCGGCGACCTGCCCCGCAGTGGCCGAAAAGAGAAAGAAGGGCAGAATAAAGATTCCCGCTGCCGCGGTGACCATCAACCTGGGGTCGCTGCCCGATTTGGTTGCAAGTTCGAAAGTGATCAGTATAACCAGTGCATTTTTGAAAACGTTGTCGTTGAAGGCACCGAGCAACTGGGTGATAAACAACGGCAGAAATCGCCGCTGACCTATAAGCAGGAACTGGCTCTGGAACGTCATTACGGCGCCTGTTAGTTCGCCCCGTCAGCTGTCCCGGGCGATATCAAGTCCGCCAATCGAAAGGCGCGACAATTCGCGCTTCAGATCCCGGCTCGAAATCCGATCGAAATTTTCGGGACAACTGGTGATAAATCCACCCGCCATTTCATACCAGGCAAAGCCCTCCGACCATTCCGGTGATGGATATGTACCCTGCTTCATGCGGGGTACGCAGTAAACCCGGCCAGGGAGCGATATCAGATTGTAACTGCAATTCATGCGGTGAAGCTCGTCGATGAAGCGCCAGCAATCGGGCGCCGAGTCAAAGCGGCTGCAGGCGATGGGATAGTCGCTAGCTCCTCCGTTGTGGCGCCATTGCGGATGACTTACCGCAAGCGGTTTCTCCCGGTAGAACATCTGGAAATGGAGATGATTGATGGAAGCCAGTGCACCGTAGCTGTTATAGCCGAATCCGATACCGGGCAGATTATCCGCAAGCGCCTCGCCCAGTTGCCAGAGAAAATCGTGATCACCTTTGCTTAAATACTGCGGATAATAGTTGTGTAATTCAGGTACCAGAATACTGTGCATGGGCACAAACGGAAACTTATTGAAGAGAATTGACGCCTTACGACCCGCCACTCTGCCCTGCCAGAATATCTCCTTGCGCAGGAACGGCGCACCGAAATGGAAAGCCTCCGGATCAAACTCCACCCTGATCTCCTCGACCACTTCGCCCGCCATGCGCGCAGGCCGAAGCGCACGCATTTGGTTAAACTGGAGCTCCCACGGCCCGATATCGCGGAATTGCACAGGCTGCACGCCTTCGAAGTCGATATCGATTATGCTGCGAACAACCTGGAGGTCGGCTTCGGCTGCATCGAGATACAGCTCCCGCCGTTTTCCCCTACGCATTTCCCGCGCTATCTGTTCAAACCGCTTTTTCAGCGGCTGGGAGAGGTTTTCCCGCAGCATGGCATCGAACCCGGCATGCGCCATAACCAGGATGTATGCACCCAACTCAACATGACCGTCCAGCAGCTCAGCCAACCCGCCATTGAAGGCGGAGCGGAAGGCATCGAATGAAGAAAAAGGGCTGTTTTTCAATCGCCGGATCCGGATAATTACATGTCGATTAATGGGTTGGATAGGCTAAGAGAGCGGCACAGAGATCCAGTTAGACCCCGGACAGAGCGTTTAATGCCTGTGCCCCTGACGATCACACTCCGGGACCGGGTCATAACCGCCCTGGTGAAACGGGTGGCAGCGGGAGATGCGTTTCACGCCCATCCAGAGTCCCTTCCAGGCGCCAAAACGTGCTATCGCCTCTTGAGTATAGGCGGAGCAGCTGGGCATATAACGGCAGTTGTTACCTAAAAACGGGCTGATCAGATATGTGTAACCGCGTATCAGCATTAACAATATCGATTTCATAAGCGGGATATTTCCATACCCATCCAAAAGGGTTACTCGCCCGTACTTCATTATAACTTTATACTAAAAATCGTGTTTCGAAGTAAGCGTCCTTTGTTTATCTTAAGTTCAGCCGCATATTTGAACGCCGGTAACAGAGCAACCAAGGCGATATGTTCATGCATTCTGGCAAAGCGCAATGACTAGTGGAAAACTGCTGCTGCAGGCACCGCTCGGATACAATCCGACGGATCAGGGCGGGGTGATCTCACACCTGACCAACCTTGGTCTGGTCGGCGCACACTACGGAGACACCCCGGTAGCCTATCTGGCCGGACCAAAATTTCTGCAGCTGATCACGTTTTTGGGTTGCTCTCCACAGCTGCAGTTGGAGCCACCGGCCGACGGCAGTCAGAACTTCTGCCACATTCGTCTGCACGGACCGTTCGAAAAACCACGGCTGCTATCCGCCGCCAATACCAGACCGCCACGCTGTCCGGCATGCGGTAAAGGACTCGCCCAATGGCATCAGATGGAGCCGATCTGGAGAAATGGGAACTCTGAATCGAAAATTATCTGTCAATCTTGCGGACAAAGTGCATCCCCGGCAGACTTGGACTGGCGGCGCAAAGCTGGATTCGGACACTACTTCATCGAGATCTGCGGGGTTTTCCCGGAAGAGGCTGTACCGCTGCCAGCGCTTATGGAAAGTTTGCGCGGCGAAGGCGCCCCTTGGCGCTATTTCTATCTGCAGGATTGGTGACTATTACGGAACACCTGGCTGGCAGGTGTCAAACGGATCTCTTGCCAAAGAAAGAACGTCCTGCAGCCGGCATCCCTGGGCAGGCTGGTTCAGGCAGCGAGCTCCAACTCCTTGGGAATCAGTATATCGATGCCGATCGGCAGATGGTCCGACATGGGATAGTCCAGTACCCGGGCGTTCTCCACCAGCAGCGAATCTGACACCAGAATGTGGTCTATTCTGCGCATCGGACGCCAGCTCGGAAAAGTGCCGCTGCGGCATCCTGACTGCCGTAGATTGGTGTTTTTTTCCAGCAGCTGCAGCTCGTCCGATTCACAACTGCAGTTCATGTCGCCCATCACAACCGCATGGCGCTGGCTGGAGATCAGTTCGCTGACAAACTGAATCTGGCGCAATCGTGCCCGGCGTCCAAGTGCCAAGTGCATAATGCAGATACTGAGGCCGTTCTCGCCGCCGAAGTTGGAGACAATTACACCCCGCCCGGGCAGTCCGGGTAGTTTGTACTCATTCACCGACGTGGGCTTTACCCTGCAAAGGAGGCCATTGCTGTGCTGCGCCAGCTTCCCGATCTTACGGTTGATCTGCTCGAACCAGAACGGAAATTGAGCACAGTGTGCAAGATATTCCGTTTGGTCGACGAAACCCGTGCGCAGACTGCCGGAATCTACTTCCTGCAAGCCGACAATATCGTAAGGCTTGATCATCGACGCAATACGGTCCAGATTGAGCTGCCTTTCACGGTGTGGAAGCACATGCTTCCATCCCTGGGTCAGGTAGTGGCGATACTTGCTCGTATCGACTCCTGTCTGGATGTTGTAGCTGAGCAGTCTCAGTCTTTGATAGTCATCTTGTTCCACTGCGGAAATTCCCCTACCCCAAAAACCGGATACACAATCTATTGAGAGGCTATCCCCCGCTCAACCTTGACCTTCTCGATCAGATGATCCGTCAATTGCATCATAGCCTCTCCGGCGAGACCTGTGGCCCGATATTTGCCATCCACGATGATCGAGGGAACCGCACGAAGATCGTAACGGTCACCCAGCACGCTCGCCCTGCGAGCCTGGGTTTGAACAGCGAAGGATTTCATCGCTTTCCGGTAAGCTTCCAGGTCTACTCCCTGCTCAGCAAGAAACTCCTCCATCTCCTGCTGAGTGTTGAGCAACACCCCTTCTTTATGTATTGCGTTAAAAAGCTTGGGATGAAGCTGATCTGCCACACCCATCAGGCGCAATGCATAGTAACTTTTTCCCTGCATAAGGACCGAGTCGCGGTCGAACATTGCCGGTACCCGGTCGAAATCGACATTATTCGGCTTATTTTTCAGCCATGCATCGATATGCGGTTCAAGCTGATAACAATGGGGGCAAGTATAGAGAAAGAATTCGGTAACCTGAATGCGCTCCCCTTCACCGCCAGGCTGAGCCGGAAAGATTGCGAAGTAGTGCAGATCCTCTTCAAATTTCGGTTCCGAGGAGACCGTGCCGGTCAATATTAGCGCAACCAAGGCAAGTAAGGACAAGATAAGATGCTTTTTCATTATTTCTCCTTAAATTGGGTATCGTTGTCGGCGCGATGAATCACAACTTGAATCCCAGCCGCCGTGGATTCCGGCTCACCGCATTTGAATCGGACCCGATGCGGGACTAAGGGTTCAGTAGGTATGCCTGGTTTTTTCCTTTTCGCCGTCAAAAATAGAGAAGGGCGGCCAAAAGGCCACCCTTCCCGGAGTATGCTCTCCTACCAAACTAAAGGTTTATCGCAGACCCTGCACGTACTGCGCAACCGCGGTGATCTCCGCGTCCGTCATGTTGGCGGTAACGCCACGCATCATCATATTGGGATCGTTATCGCGGGCGCCCTCGCGAAAATCCTTTAACGCTTTCTCAATATAGGCAGCATGCTGGCCACTTATACGGGGAAAGTTGGCTGGTGCATTACCGATTCCGGTAGGCCCATGGCAGGCCATGCAGGCAGCGACTTTCGTCGTTGGATTACCCGCACGATATATTTTTTCTCCCTTAGTAACCTGATCCGCTGCGGCGGTACCCACCGCCCGCGTTTGGCTGCTGAAATAAGCTGCCAGATCGGCCATATCCTGATCGCTGAGCGGGGCGGCCATAGGCGACATCAAGTCGTTCTTTCTGATACCTGCTTTAAAATGTTGCAGCTGAGTGAGAATGTATCCGGTATGCTGTCCGGCCAGCTTGGGCCAGACGGGATTGGCACTGTTACCGTCCGCACCATGGCAAGCCATGCAGACAGCAGATTTTGTTTTGCCAGCCGCAGCATCGCCCGCAGCTTGCGCCTCTGCTGTTACCATCGCCAACAACACTGAAAAAGAAACTAACCACTTATTCATGCTCGAAACCCACTCGTCTTAAAATTACAGTCCGGAAACCCCGTTCCGTATCCGGCTACAAGTCTGGCGTACATCCCATTCGAAGCGGACATCAGTAGCCGCATCTACGTGATGTATAAAACCCTGCATGTATACCAGAATCGGCTTAACCGGGTCAAATTAGACTGACTTATAACCGGCTCTGTTTTTAACGGGATCAGCAGCAACCGCCGGCTTACCAATTTATCGTTTCCGCAAACGAATGCCGAGCGAGTCGGTCGGTTTCCGATAAACTGCGGAAATTGCAGCACAGTATTTAATCATGTCGGTGCAGTCTGATTCCTATCAAGCATGGGATATAGTCGGACTGCCCAGATGGATGAGATTGATAGTGACGCCAAAAACAGTTTCCCGGCAAACCTCAAACAGAATCTTGAAGTGGTTTTTTGCTGCTCGACCAAAGACTCTGGGGATCTCGCTGGCACCCGTCATCGCGGGCAGCGTTCTTGCTTGGCACGAGACCGCGCACCTTTCATGGCCCATTTTTTTCACCACGCTTTTTGCCGCGCTGATGATTCAGGTCGGCACCAACCTATACAACGATGCGGTTGACTTCGAACGCGGCACAGACACACCTCAACGATTGGGACCCAAGCGGGCTACAGCAGAAGGCTGGTTCAGCAGTGTCCAGGTTAAGCGGGGGGCATTTATCAGTTTTTCGCTCGCATTTCTCAGCGGCATTCCTTTAGCCTGGCTTGGCGGCTGGCCGATCGTGGTCATCGGTTTAGTGTCGCTGGTTGCTGGTTATGCTTACACCGGTGGTCCCAGGCCGATCGCCTACAGCGCTAGCGGTGAATTTTTCGTGTTCATTTTTTTTGGTTTAATCGCCGTTCTGGGGAGCTATTATCTGCAGGCAGGCACACTCAGTATCAACGCGCTTTACGTCTCCTTCGCTGTCGGGTCGATGGCAGCGGCCGTGCTGTTGGTGAACAACTATCGTGATCTCAGCACCGATCTGCTTGCGAATAAGTTAACACTTGCCTATTACCTTGGCCGTAAAAACTCCCGGCGCCTGTACGCCATGCTGATACTGGGGCCTTTTGCACTGCCGCTGCTGTTGATCGAAGCCGGTGCTGGAGGCTGGCTGGTGCTGTCGGCACTGCCCTTCGCCCTAGTGCTGGTGCGTCGCTTCATCACGGGATCTCCCGGACTCGAATGCAACAGAATACTGGCGCACACGGCGCAACTGCAGCTGTTTTTTGCGCTCCTGCTGAGCACCGGCCTGGCAGTTTTCAATTGATTTCCATTAAGGAAAGTATGCAGCTGAAACTGTTCAAATAGGATGTTTTTCGGACTTCAACAGACCCAATAGTCGCTGACATGACATCAAATAGCTTTTATTCTTTTAACCTGATTCTGGTGACTTTTTTAGCATTTGCCACCGCCACCGCTCAGGTGGCTGCCAACGAATACGATCCGGAAAACGGCGAGGCGATCAACGAAGTCTGCGCCGGCTGCCATGGTGAATTCGGTCAGGGCGGCAGCGACGGGGAGTACCCACGCCTGGCCGGCATGCCTGCTGCGTTCATCGCTCGCCAATTGCACCTGTTTCGCGACCGTAAACGCCCTAATATGGCGATGATCGAGTATGTCGACGAGCGTCAGATGCCCGACGCCGACATCCAGGATATCGCAACTTTTCTGTCCCGGATAACGCTGAAAACCAAGCTTTCCCCGGCTAACGAAAGCGACCCCGCTTTCGATGCCTACGCGCGCCTGTTGGAGTCCAAGCAGGTCATGCAGATCCCCAGGGCGGAAGGTGATCAGGAGCGCGGCGGGAAGCTCTTCCGCAAAGAGTGTGACTCTTGCCACGGCAAGCTGGGTGAAGGGGATCATACGAAAGCCGTACCTATGCTGACCGGCCAATATACCGACTACCTGTGGCGCCAGGTAGAGAAGTACCGGAACACTATCCGGATCCACGATCCTGATGCGCCGGAGGATCAGCTGTTAAGCGAGTTTTCTGATACGGAGTTACAGGATATTTTTGCTTACTTGTCTGTGTTGGATGACTAGATCAGCTGTTGCGGCAGCCGCCCTCCATTCTTCTGCAGTGCTGACTCCCGCCAGACTTCTGGTAGGATAGTCACCAGCCACCATAGCTAACTCTGTCACGCCCACCATGCGCATCTACATGCAGACAAAATACTCACAGGAGCAGCCACTTCGGTTTTACCACCTGCATCTGCAACCGGACCTGCTGGGCGGCTGGATGCTGATACGGGAGACCGGCCTGCAGGGCGGTAGCGGCAAAATAACCCGCGAATACTTTGAGCAGCGCGAGGCAGCGGAGGAGAAGATGATCCAGCGTCTGGATTATCAGTTGAGCCGGGGCTACCAGATCGTGTTTAGAGAGGGCACACCCAGGGCTGCGGATTGATGCGCGGCAGGCACCGTGCGTATCTTGATCGAAGCAGATACCGGGTCAAATTCACGACATCTCATTTAAGGACAACGCACCAGCCGGCAGAGAAAAAAACCGCGCATCTCTTCGGTCGGCAGCACCCGGACCGCACAGCGCAGCTGATTAGAATAGACTCGCTTGCCCCATTGAAGCAGACCTGGCTGCAAATTTCTCAGCGGTAGCTCGATCGGTATAACGGCAAGCCCATCGCCATAACGCCGAAGCTGGCTGTCAACCACCTGTTCATTCTCCTCCGGGGAGAAGGAGCAGGTACAGTAAAGCAGACTGCCGCCGGGTTTGAGGCTGCGGATGGCGGAATCCAGTAGACGCTGCTGTTTGCGCGCCGACTCCTGCACTTTCTTCAGGCTCCAGTGAGACCAGCTGCGCGGATCCCGCGTGCTGAACCGGGCTTCCGACGAGCAGGGTGCATCGACTAACACGCGGTCGAATCGCTCGGGTACCTTCGCCCCCACCGCCCGGCCGTCCTTCAGATAGCTCCTCACCATGGTCGCCCCGCCCCGTTCCAGATTGGCCTTCAGGCGGAAGTAGCGCCCCTTGACCGACTCCACCGCCGCAAGCTCACCCCGGTTATTCATCATTGCGGCGATCTGCAGGGTTTTGCCGCCGGGCGCCGCAGCCAGATCCAGCACGCGCTCGCCGGGCTTTGGATCGAGCACCATCGGTGCCAGCATGGAGGAGAGATCCTGAATATAGATTAGACCTTCATCAACAGCGTTGGATTCGGTCAGCGCCCGGCGCTGATCGGGCGGTACGGAATAAGCTCCGGGCCGCCAGTCGATCCGGGAGAGCAAAAAACCATCGCTTTGCAGAGCGGTGACCAGCGCGGCTTCGGTGGTTTTCAGCGTATTGATCCGGAAGCTGGTAGGGCGAATCGCGGAGAAGCTCTGCAGGCAGTCGTGCAGACGCTCCCGAGGCAGGATTGTCTGCAGACGTTCGACGAACAGTTCAGGCAGTGGAGTTGGGAACAGAGGCATTATTCCAGTTTAAATGCTCCGGAGTCTTTTGCCTGGTGACAGTCAGTGGTTCATCTTGCCGTGCTCCATGCCCCCCATCCCCTGCTGCATCATTTTCATCTGCAGATTGCGTACCGGCACGACGAGTGCAAGCTTGCTGCCATCCTCAAACATCAAGGTAAGTGAAACCTCGTCATTCGGCTTCAGATCCTGCGTGAGACCGATCAACATCACATGGAGTCCACCCGGCTCCAGCTGGGTCATGCCGTTGGCCGGTATATCGATCTTCTCGACTTGGCGCATTTTCATCATACCTTCCGACATGGTATGCGTATGCAGTTCGACCACCTTGGCTACAGGACTCTCCGCCGCGACCACCGCATGAGCGGTCGCCGAACCGTTGGCCAGCAGCATGAACGATGCGCTATTGGGTTGTCCGGGCGGTACTGCACGCGCGTAGGCGTCACTGACGGTGACATCCTCCGCAGCACTGCCGGCAAAGGCAAGGCCGGCAGCCAGCATAAGGGATACGGTAAATAGCGAATACACTGCTCGTTTCATTGCTCAAACTCCTTACTTCTGTGTTACAAAATGGCCTTCAGAAACCGCGGAGAACGCTGCTATTCGCGCAACAGTTTTCTTAACTCCGCCAACACCTCCGACGGGGCGGTGCCGTGCGCGAGCACAGCTCTCAATTTACCCTGCCTGTCGACAAGATAGGTATCCGCCGAATGGTCGACGATATATCCCATCTGCGAGCCGGTGTCGGTTATACGGTACGCCGCACCGTACTTTCGCACGGCCTCGTCGACCTGCTCAACGGTTCCGGTCACCCCTAAAATTGCGGCGTTGAAATACTCGCCGTACTGCTGCAACCGCTGCAGCGAATCCCGCTTTGGGTCCACGCTGATGAACAGCCCCTGAAATCCGGAGAGCTCCTCCGGTGAAAGCTGATTTATCGCCAGACTGAGAAAACCGAGACTGGTCGGACAGATATCCGGACACTGGGTATAGCCGAAATAGAGGGCAACCACCTTGCCGCGCAGCTGCCTGAGGGAGACCGGGCCGCGGTGGGACATCAGCGCAAAGTCGCCCCCCTGAGGCGCGCTTTGTATATTCAGCTCCTGGTGTGCCTGTCTGCGCTCCGGGTGCCAGTAAAAGGTGACCCAAACCAGCAATCCGGCCAGCAGCAGCGTCAGCACAGACAATCCGGTTTTCTGCATCAATCCACTCATTTTCGCGGCAACTCAGCGCCGGGTTTCACGGTAACAAAACGAAAAGGTGCGGCAACTATTCCTGCATCGGTATATACCAGCACCTTCGCCTCCCACTCCATCGCATCCCTTATGCAGACCGGAATCATGCCATTGCCGGCGTATTCGCCCCCACCTCGGGCAGCCAGCTTCGGCCGGTTGAACCCCATATTCATGCCTACACCCTGCAGGTCCACCTCAACTTCATGCGCGTCAATTCCTTCCAGCTGGACCGCGAACTCCAGCGGCGTTATCACCGGAATGGTCTGCGGCTTAATACCGAAGGTTATCCGGCCGCCGTCGGTCAACTTTCCGGTGCATGGCGCGGTGCGCAGATCGCAGGCCGGATCCAGGGCAGCGGTTCGCACCACGACCGGATCCAGCAACGGCAAAACCTTGTAAGCTGCTATTCCCGCTGCAGCGAGAAACAATATGGCCGCAGCGACCCATAATCTGTTCACATTTCACCTCGGTTCAGCTGCGGGCATAGTAGCCACGCAGCCTGGTTTGGCAATTGACTTTAATCCAGAGAAAGCATCGGCGGGGAAAAAGTTCGGCGATCTCTACCCAGGCGTCGGCATTTGCCGCCTAGATTGCGTGATATCACGCACAAACCGGTGCCTGAACTGTCAGGGAAGATCGGTGCGCCGAAAAATCAGATAGCCGATACCGGCACACAGCGTACCCAACAGCATCGGGTAGATCAGTGCGTAAGCGATATATCCGGACTGACCAAAACTGTCCAGGATGACGTAGGCGGAGGGACCGAGCAGTACCAGCTGCGGATCGAACAGCATCATGCTCGCGGTACGGAACACCTGCATCGGATTAGCCAGTGCAATGGCCACGGCCGTCTCAGCCGGCAACTGCTCCTGAATCATAATGCCAAGCAATATCAGATCCAAAAACAGCAGCAGGGTCAGCCAGACAACAAAAGCTGCGCCTTGGGCGACATCGGAAGTGCGGGCGATAGTGGAAATCAACATGCCGATACCGAGAAAGCACCAGGCAAGCACCATCAACAATCCGGTGTAATAGATCAGCATTGCCCAAGGCATAGCGGCGCCTTTGATGACACCCCAAACGATGGCGCCGATCATGGCAAGAAAAACCGGCATAAAGACCATCAAAAAGCGTCCCAGCATCTTGCCCCAGTACCAGGCCGAGAGCGTGATCGGCAACGAAAGCAGATACTCGAATACGCCCGCCTCCCGGTCTCCCGCCACCGAGCGAACCGTAGTGACCAGCACGAACACCGGCAGTATCGCCATGGTTAACTGAATGTAGGTCAGCAGCAGCCGGGAGAGGCCGGTAAACCCCATGATGCGCGACTCCGCCAGACCATAAGCGAACAGCAGTACCACCAGACCGCCGAATACCGCGGTATAAACGAGAAACCAGCGTGCACGCAGAGACTCGACGATATCGGCATAGGCATTGAGCCAAAGATGTTTCATATTCTGCTTATTTTTCCCGCTCTGTTTTGTGCCCTGGCTCGCGGTTTTCCTCCTGCTCCTTCAGGCGATCGAGCAGTTGCACGCCGTGGATATTGAACCGCTTCTCCACCTCTACAACATGTGCTTTGGCCTGCTCGAAATCGAGCGCCTCTGGAGCGGGATCGCTCTGCGCCCCCAAGCCGTACTCCATCGGTGTCAATTTATCCTTCACATAACTGGCGGTACGGGCGTTGATCCAGGCGCCGTTGCGGTGGTCGGCCACCCATATCTGAGTCTGTGGGTCATCCTTCCAGGGCTTGTCCTGCAACCACAGTGTGGCACAGCCGATATCATCGAACTGAACCACCTTGCTGCGCTGCTTCCCCGCCGGCAGGTAGCGCACCTGGGCGGCAAAGTGGCGGTCGCTCAGCACCATGCGACAACGCTCGCAGGCGGTTCTGTCCCACTTCACCTCCGCGGGTCCGCTGCCCGGATCTGCGGAACAGGCGCTCAGCAGCAGCACTGCCGGCAGCGCGCATAGCAGCCACCACCGTTCAGGTACCGGGTACCGCTGCACGAGCACGCTCCGTATCTGCCTCTTCCATACTGATAGCCGCGATCAGCGCTGCATAACGCGCCAACACACCCAGAAAACGCAGGCGATCCGGCCCGGCCACATAACCCTCCCATGCCCGCTCTCCATCCGACCCCCGAAAGTGCCAATCACCTATGGTTTTGGCAAAAGCCGCCTCGGGCTGAATCAGGCGGATGCGGCACCAGAGACTGGATGAGAGGTCCACCAGGTCCGCCACCCGGTCGTCCAGCACCAGGTTGCCCTGATCCATCTCCACCACCCGATTGACCAGCGATGCCACCTCGTCCAGACGATGGCTGGAGATCAACATCGCTGCGGTATCCTTTTTCTCAGCCAGCAGCTGGAAAAAAATATGACGGGCTTCAGGGTCCAGGTTGGCTGCCGGTTCGTCCAGCACCAGCAGTTCGCTGTCCCGGCCAAGCGCGATGGCGATCAGCAGTTTCTGCTTCTGCCCGCCGGAGAGCTTGACGAACGGCTGACCGTGAAAACGCTCCATGTCCAGCCCCAGCCGTACGGCGACCTGCTCCATACGCTGGGGATCAGCGCCGCACAGACTGGCGGCAAAACGCACCAGCTGGCGCACAGGCATTTTCAGCGGCGGAGGCAGTTGGGGAACAAAGCCCACTTTAGAGAGCACCGCGCTGCGCTGCTGACGCGGATCCATGCCATCCACGAGCACCCGCCCCTCACAGGTGTACTCACCCAGCAGGCAGCGGATAAGGGTGGTCTTGCCGGCGCCGTTGGAACCCACCAGCGCCACGCGGTGGCCACGTTCGATGGTGAGATTTACGCCCTTGAGCACCTGGTTTCTGCGAAACCGTTTGACGACGCCCTCAAATTGAATCATCGGTTAACCTCAGCCCACCAGCACCAAAGCCCGGCAACAACGGGCGAGTCCGAAATGGCAGCAGCAGAAACTACTTGCTCGACTTTTTATTGAATCCCAGTACGAAGTTCAGGGAATCGGTCGGACAGACATCCACGCACATGCCGCAGCGCGTGCAATCGGCACCTATGTCCATATCGTGGTTGGACGCACGCCCCTTTATCGTCATGCTCAACACATGCGGCACCAGACAGATCTTGCGGCAGTCACCCTCATGGTGGCAATCCTTGACATTGTACTTAACCCGCAGCGGCGAAACCGTTCCCACCAGCCCGTAAGTGACGCCGATGGGACAGACGTAACGGCACCAGGCACGGCGGGAGTAAAATATCTCGACCAGCAGGAGAAGTCCAACCCAGAGCAGCGCAATTCCGGGACCGTAGATCAGCGCCCTGCTGAGGATACCGGTGGGCGAAATCGTCTCGAAAACGGTGTATCCGGTCACCAGCGCAAGCAATGCAAACAACAGATAAAAGAGGGTGCGCACACGGCGGTCAAAGGTATGGTTATTGATCAACTTCTTGCTGACCAGCAGCAGGTGCAGCTTTTCGGACAGCTCGGAGACCAGATGATAAGGGCAGACCCAGGCGCAGAAAGTACGCCCTCCCAGCAATACCCACATGATAAAGACAGTCACCGTGCCGATCACCAGATTGAGCACCAGATGCTTGTAGGCCAGCATCACCTGCAGTGCCGAATTCAGATCCGCCATGTGAAACCCGACAAACCGGGAGGCTGTGAGTGCCCCCTCCAGGATCTGGATATCGAAGTAGTAGGAGACGACAAACAGCAGGTTGACCAGAATCAGCGTCGCCCAGCGGCGATTGCGCCATTTGGTTCGACCCGTGCCATGCTCCTCGTAAATCGCCTCGAACTCCGCTTTCGTAAACGGATTCTGCCGCTTATGGTCATGCACCTCCTGCGCGCGTGAAGTGATCCTCTCTTTGTCCGGCCTGGTCGGTTCGGCACCGGCCAGCTGTCGCAGCGATTCAACTATGTAGCCCATCACTATTCCCAATCATGCAAAATATCATGCTTAACAGTTACGTCCGCCGCTCTGAGTAGATGGGTCAACGGAGCAGCCCATCAGCTGCGCTCGCCATATCAACCCAGGTCGGTTATTTTGTGAATATCTATCACAATCGCGGGCGGCTCCGGCGGGCAGATCATCTCGCACACACCGCAGCCAACGCAGCCCTGTTTGATCACCGGTGACGTGCGCATCTCACCGTTGGGCATGGCCACCTCCTCCAGCGCAATCGCATGCACCGGCGGACATTCGTTGCCGACCTGCTCGGCAACCCGCGCCAGCTTCGCTCCGCTTGCCGTCTCCTTCTTCTCCGCGCACTGGGCTATGCGGATCTCGATCGGACACTGGCGTACGCAGAGATCGCACAGTTCGAGGTCGTAGGGATGGTTAGCCACCGGAATCGGATTCCAGCGATCGACCTCATCGTAACGCAGCACACCCTTATAATCCGGACCCCGCGCCTGCCCCTTGAATCCCTTGCCCTGAATCGCGAGGCAGGCAGCCGGTCGCGAGAGTTTGGCGAAGCCCATGCGGGTGTCGGCGGGAAAGTTCAAGTCATGATTCAATGAGCCGGTAGGACAGGCGAGAACGCACTGCAGGCCGTCGCAGGAGAAGTCGCATGCCTGTGCGCGCGCGTCGATAAAGGGGGTGCCGATGCCGAATCCCTCATCCATGTCCGAAAGGTTGATCGCCTGCACCGGGCAAACCTGTACGCACTGTCCACACTTGATACAGGAGGCGAGAAACTCCTTTTCGTCGTCGGTGGTTTTTATTGCGCCTGGCGGGCGCAGCCGCAGCGAAGTTCCCTGCACCACCGGTAGAAAGCCCAGCAGCGAGAATCCGACCACACCCGCCGCCATTACTGAGGTGCGCAGAAACTCTCTGCGCGCCTGCTCTTTACGCTTTCCCGAAAGGGACTTTCTGCCCGGAGTTTTGGCCCTGGTCTTGGTCTGTATATCGCTCATTACCCGTTACCTACGGAGTGATCTTT
Organism: Chromatiaceae bacterium; assembly: GCA_024235255.1. Classification (GTDB taxonomy): domain Bacteria; phylum Pseudomonadota; class Gammaproteobacteria; order Chromatiales; family Chromatiaceae; genus HKST-UBA178. The sequence continues at coordinate 229,511 of JACKMT010000003.1, read as the reverse complement.
TCCGATTACTGCGCCAAAGAGTCGCGCAGCGACTGGAGTGCATCGAATCCCCGATTCTCCTTTGGCATCTCTGCCGCGTCCCTGTTGCGCGCTTTCCGCAGCACCGTCTCACGCTGAGCCAACTCCGCGGTCATCATCGGTCTGGCGTCCTGCAGAACCATTGCCGGTTCGGTAAACGGCGCCAACCGCTCCAGAAAATCGAGCACCTCGAGCACCGGCGACCCCTTAAAAAACTGGACCGGCGGGACATCCATCCAGATTCTGTCGGCGTAGTTGAAATACTCATAAGGCCCGTCGCCCACACCGTCACGATCAAGATCGAAACCCTCGTAATCGTCCCAATAGTTGCCGATCCAGTCGTTCCGTTTAGCGGTTCTGGCTCCACTCACCGCAACTTGTGTGATATTGCCCTTCAGCCGGTTCCCACGAATATCGTTGCCCTTCCAATCGTTCAGAAAATGAATGCCTATACCGCTGTAGGCGATCAGGTTATCGTAAATCCTGTTGGTCGTATCCGGTTGATACGGAGATACGTCCAGATAGAGGCCGGTGGCACAATAAAGAATCCGGTTGCCGCTGATATCCACGTCGGAAGTCTCTTTGAAACCAATCCCCATACCGGTGGCGCCGGTGGCATGCGAGATTGTGTTGCCCTTTACCAGCACACTGTCACTGTACATCAGAAAGATACCGACCGAATTATCCTGGTAATAATTGTCCACTACCTCGTTAAACTGTGAATACATGAAGTGCAATGAGTAGCGACCCCCGCGGGCATCGTTTCTGGCAATCAGGTTGTCTCTAGAGTACCAAACCACCATATCCCGCGAATTGCGGATAATGTTGTCGGTAATCTTGTTGTTGAAACTGTACCAGAGCCGAATGGCATCCCCCCGAACGCCGAGTTCAACATCCTTCGAGCTGATGCGGTTGCCGCGCACAATGTTGCTTTCCGATTTGGAAAGATCGATACCGAACAGCGTATCTTCGATGACGTTGTTCTTGATGACATTGAAATTGCCCTTCACCAGCACACCGGAATCCACATCATTGTGGGATTCGCCGGAGTTTATAAGACGCATATTCTTGATCGTCGCCCCATCGACCTCGAGCGAGACCACCGAGCCCCGGCCGCCGGCGTCGATTGTCACCTCATCGCGGCCATCGATGATAATGGGATCGGTAACTATAACCGGTCCGGCATAGATACCGGCGGGCGGACTCAGCGTCGCGCCGGGTGCGGTTGCATCAACCAATTTTTGGAAAGAGGGATAGCTCCCTGCAACTGCAATATGCATTGGCAGCAGCAAAGCGGCTATCATCAGATTTCGCAATGCAGCTGGCATATGTTTCCGAAACAGAGTCAAGTCCAGGATAAAGCCGGATAACGCTAACCTAAAACAGAATTTGTTGCTTAGACAGCGGCAGCGATATTCCAACGAAGATCTGACCAGATAGCAGCGACCATCCAAAGAGAACTCAAAAAACGGTCAACAGCTTGGTCATCGAACAAATTTCTTTATCGACCTGCCTGGAACTGTTTTTTGCGGATCAGTACCGCTATCGCCAACACCAGCGATAATACCATCATCAGGCCAAAACCGACGGCCGGGTAGGAGTGGGTAGCGAACTGTGCCACCTTACCCTGTCCAAAAACCGTAGGCATGAAAGGTTTGACCGTGAACGCGCCCATATCGTTCAGCGTATGCCCGTACCACCAGAGCCAGGCTGCGTAGTCGATGACAAAAAACAGCGGCAGCGCCAACGGCACCAGCACCAGCAGCCAGTAGAGAACACCAGAGTTCTTGCGGGCACCGAATACCAGCAACAACATCGCGCCGATAAGCCCGGCAAAAACGACATTGATGGCCAGATTCAGGTTCTTCACCATGGGCAGGATCTCTTCCTGGTTGTTGAAGTAGCGCCCCAGACTTTTACCATAATGCCAGGACATTACCTGGAAACTGCTGCCGTTCCACGCCTGATTCACACGCTTATATTGCAGGTCCTTCTGATAATTGAGACGCAGCTGCTCGACGAGCTGCGTTTTCTCCGTAGCTTTACCCGGGCCGGCGTCTCTTTCACTCGGCAGAACCACACGGACCCCGGACTCCTGCAGCGACTGGCGCAGCGCACCAACAATACCACCGATTACAATTCCGCCCTCCGACTCGCCGGTCGCTTCCTGATCCAACGAGGTAACCAACGCTTCTACATAGCCGCTGTTCTGCAGGTCAAAGCCATTTTCAGTGTAAATGGAGAGATACATCCAGATGGCAATACCGGCAAATCCCACGCCTAGTATAGCCATACGGATTTTCGGTTTGGTACAGGTAAATCCGAGCAGCATTACGCCCAGAAAAAACATCAGAAACTGGGCGAATCCGCGCTCAACCGGACCTCCGGCGGCAATCGGATACATGCCGACATAGTGATTGATCGTGTCCATCTCATGCACGCAGTCGAGTGCAATATCCTCGGTGATCTCAGCGCTGTCGATTTTAGTACAGCCGTTGAAGACACCGTTCATGTGGAAGTGAATCTTTACGCCGTCGGGAAAAGCCTCTGCCGGGTAGTTGGGTGCGGTCAACGATACCCACCAGATCGGGGTGTAGAAAATAACCGCCAGGAGTCCCAGCGCTACCAGGGTGAGCAATCCAACTTGAATGGTCTGCTTGGTTTGAGATGCTGCGTTCATGATCGATACTTTTGGGTTAACAGTGACTTGCCGACATCCGTCGCTTGTTGCAGGCAGGGCGGCGGCCAACGGCGATCCGGTCGATGATTCCTTAAGCCGTTAGCGGCCGCCCCGGAAAGGCGGCCGCTAAGTGGTTCAATGGTGCAGTTCAGTCGTAGTCCGGGTTCCGGTACTCTTTGGAGGGCGCCAGAGATTCAGCAGGCGGCATCAGACGCGAAGTGAAGTTGATTACCATCTTCATGTCGTCGTCACTGAACTCCTTGATCTGTTTCACCATGTCCGGATTGGCGTTGCGCCGCTTGCCATCGCGAATCCACTGAAACTGACGCACCATGTAGTTGTAGTGCTGCCCCTGAATACGTGGGTAGAACTTTTCGTCGCTTCCCTCACCCTGTTCACCATGGCATTGGGTACAGTTGTCTGCGTAGAGTTTCTTGCCCTGCTCAAACTCAGGCGTTCCCTCCGCCCAGGGACCAAATCCGGGCGCTGGGTTCATCGGCATCTTGGAGATATAGTCGGTGACATCCGCCACCAGCTGTGCCGGGTTGATCTCGCCTTCGTGATAACCGGCAACTGCCATGATCTGCTCGTCCAGCGCAAATGGATACATGGTTGGATTGTCACGGTTCTGGGCGCGGATGTCGGTCAACTGCTTGATCAACACGTTACGATGCTGTCCCGCCAACTGCGGAAAAGTGCCGTCGTCCAACCCCCAGCCTTCCAACAGGTGGCAAGCGGAGCAGACTTCGTAAACTGCGATGCCGCGTTCGCGGTCTGGCGCCAAATGCATCGCTTCGGTCTTTTCGCCGTACTCTTTATTCCAGTCCTCTATTTTTTTTGCCTGGGGATCATCCTTGCCGGCGAAGCTGCTGGTGCAGATGGTCAGCCCGATGGCCACGACTGCGGTTTTGATAAAGGGTTTAAATATCATCTGATGCATCTCCCGTCCCTGTGTCAACAGGAAGCTATGTATTCAAAGAAGCGTTACCTTCAGTACCGGCGTTATCGAATTCGGGTGCGCTTGATCGGCGCATTCTCTCACAGGACATCTGATTGCTCTTTGATGTGTATCAACCGCTAATTCTCCCTTTCCACTCAATGCTTTAGTGTGGTGGGCAGGGCTGGATAAGCGGTCAAATCACTTCGGTTGGGCGCTCAACCACTCTGCGATCGCTTTCATTTCATCTTCTGAAACCAGTCCCATCACGCCCTTCATCGCAGCCGTCTGACCGTTGTTGCGTGCGCCGGATTTGATATCCTTCATCTGATTGAAGGCATATTCGGCACTCTGGCCGGCGAGTTTGGGATACATCGGCATGATCGGGGTCTTGGCATCCTTGCCGTGACAGGACCAACAGGTTTTGGTCTTGAAAAGTTCGGCTCCGTCTGCAGCTGCAGCTCCACCTGTAAAGCCCAAGCCGAGCATTGCGCACACAGCGGTTAGCGTAAAAGTTTTCAACATCGACATTTGCATTTCCTCAAATCAATTAGCAGAAAGTACTCTAAAGAGGCTTCATATTAAGCATCAGTCTCTCAACCGACAATCATCGTTGCATTGAGAAACATCAATGATAATTACAATATAAACCGTAACTTATGTCATGTCTTTATTGGCTGGAGCAAATAGGAAAGGGGGCCAATCAGGCCCCCTTCCGTTGCTTCAAGCCCAGATGCTTAACGGAAGCTTATTTAACCTTCGTTGCACCATGCTCTTCCAGGAAGGTCTTGGCGCGCAGACCGAGATCCGCGGTTTTAACCTGATACTGCCAGTGTTGGCCGGCCCAGAGTGTGGCGTTCTGGAAATCGCCATTGGCGGCAAAATCCTCGGCTTTCTTCTTGGCTTCACCGGCGAAACCGAGCTGATCGGTTGCATCTTCTACCAGCGCCACAACTTCCGGGAAGTCTTTGTAGTTGTGGCTGGTGATAAATGCGACCACCGAGTCGATGACCGCCTGGGTGTCAACATTGGTCTTCACCTGTTTCTCGTAGTCAGCTTGCGTGTAGGCCTGCCCTTCCTGCATGCCTGCTGCCTTGGCTTGATAGCCCTTGGGCTTGACCAGCAGGTATCCCTGCATCTCCAGATGCAGCGCAGAGCAGAACTCGGTGCAGTAATAAGGATAGACACCGGCCTTATCCGCCTTGAAGGTGGAGGATACGGTCTTGCCCGGCTCAACCGAGAGATTCACGTTTTGACCATAAAGCGCGAATCCGTGGGTCTCGTCCTCGGCACGCTCCAGGTTGGTGAAGTGCAGCGAGACGGTGTCGCCCTCTTCCACTTCGATGATCTCAGGCGTGATGTGGGAACGGATCAGCGTGCCGTAAACATGCACGGTATCGCCCACGCGCTCCACCTTCTCGCGTCCCGCTCGGGTTCTGAACTCGGAACGCTGGTCGTTGCGGCTGTCCCAACCGGACTGGTAGCGCACAACCGGCTTCAGCTTGTCGGCCGCAATGGCAACCACGTAATGGGGTTCGCCCAGCGGCAGCGGCATGTCGTACAACAGCTGCATCTTGTCGCCGCTGATATCGATCAACTGATGGTTCTGCGGATGCAGCGGACCCACCGGATTGAAGCGGTCGATGGCCAGTTTGTTCAGTGAAACGAGGTACTTGCCGTCAGGAGAGACTGAATCGCCCTCCATCGCAACCAGATGCCCGATGTTATAGTGGATATTGAGTTGATCCAGCACCTTGCCTTCGCAGTAATCCCACTTGGTCACCATGGAGTCTACATAAATAGAGGTGTAAACCACGCACTTCTTGGCATCATACTGGGTATGCAGCGGCCCCAGACCAACCTGCACCTGCTTGTGCAGGGCATCCTTAAGCGAGATGATCGGGATGCCATAGGGGTCGTTGCCCTCGAACTTCTTGTTGGCTATGGCATCCTGGATCTTCTCCCAACTGTAGACCCAGGCATGACTGTCCAGCTTGCCGGAGACGATGATGTGCGTCCCGTCCGGGCTCACGTCCACGCCGTGTGGACTTTTTGGCTCGGGCACCAGGTAGACCAAGCCTTCGGCGACCGCCTGTTCCATGGGTATCAGATAGGATCCATTCACCTTGCTTACTTTGCCTGCGGCAACCAATTCAGCGGCCTTTTTCCAGTTGGTAATGTGCAGGAAGTCTGTGTCTTTCTGCGAGCAACCCGCTTCGAACGGAGGACGACCGCGCTCGATGCCGCCTACATAGCGTTCGGAACAGAAGGAGTTGGTAAACCCCCAACCCATCGAGGGCCCTTTACCGGCGTCCGACAGATCCTGACTATAGGGTGGCAACTCGAAGGTAAAGGATTGCGACGGATCAAGCCGTCCGACTTTGTCGTCAAATTTCCAGTAGGTGACACCGCCACGGTACTGTTCGTTGAACTCTTCCAGCGGCACGAAATCGCTGCTGTAGGGTGCGGCGTACTGTGCAGCCTCCATCACATACTCAGTATTGGGCGTAACAAAGGCGCCGCCATGCTCGTTCTTGAAGAACGGATTGACCACGATCTGTTTGGTCTCGAAGTCATGCAGATCGATCACCGCCATACGCGGGTTCGCTTTGTCGTTGATAAAGAGGTAGCGGCCGTTGTACTCACCTTCGGTTTCAGAGAATGCGGGGTGGTGGGTATCGCCGAAGTTGATGTCCCTGCCCTGGATACGTCCCTGGGCAAGCACAGCTTTGGATTCGTCGTCAAAACCATAGCCCTGCCATGGCTCGGGTGTAAACACGCCGATGTATTTGAGAATGCGCATGGAGGGGATTCCATACACAATGACCTGCCCGCTCTGGCCGCCTGAACTGAAAGCGATGTACTCGTCGCGGCCGCCGGTCGGCGTATAGGTCTTAGCAGCCGCCAGCAGATCCTTTTCGGTCAGCCCGCGTGCTTTCATCACATCCTGCAGCGATTCCTGTGCATAGGTGCTCGACGCAGCTAGGCCTAAACTCAAGCCTATAAGCAGCGACAGCATACGTTTTTGGTTGAATTTCATAAGACTCGTCTCCATCTGGACTGTCCGATTTTTGTCATGGGAAAAAACCACATTCGCCTCCGGCATACTGCAACCAACGAGGTTAAACGGCATTGATGTGCATCAATTGGTTTGGGCAAATCACTCGGCGAACGGGGCATATGACCTATTTTTTGCCGTGGCATTTAAGGCCATGATTTAAATCAGATTATCTGCAGAGAAAGGCTGCCGGAGAAGCGTATCCAGTGGTAATAGGAGCCGGAATCGAAGCAAAAAAAACCGGAGCACGCAACTTGCGGAACTCCGGTTTATTTAACTTAAAACGCTTGATTTACAGTGTGGACAACCACTCGGCAATAGCTTTCAGCTCGTCGTCCGATACGCCCGCGACTATGCCCTTCATCGCCGCCGCCTGCCCGTTGGCCCGTGCGCCGCTCTTGATATCCAGCATCTGATTAAGTGCATACTGCGCATTCTGCCCGGCCAGCTTAGGGTACGTCGGCATGATCGGAGTTTTGGCATCCGCGCCATGGCAGGAGAAACAAACCTTTGCTTTATAAAGCTCGGCACCATCAGCGGCGACCGCCACACCGGTGACACCCAGGGCCATAAAAGAAATCCCGGCAATCATAGCTACTGCTTTAATCTTCATAGAATCCTCTCTTTTCAACAATAGACCCGGCGGCAAAAGGCAAACCGGAGTACTCGAATTGGGACGTTCGATAATACCATTCAGCGATAAATACTGGCCACAGGTTTTTCTGCTGCTCCCAATTCAATTCGAGTGCTGTTCCGAGCAGAAGATTCCGGCAACCCGTTTAGCCTTTCGTAAATAATTCCTATATCCTTGCACTCAATTTAACGCATATCGAGTTTAAAGTTAAACCGGTTAGATAGGCGTCCTTGGTATAGCATTTTTTTACAGCTTTACTCCAACCCCTCGGCGCTTCAGGACGAAATCTCAATGGTCGATGAGCAATTCATCCCGGGCCAACGCTGGATTAGCGACATGGAGCCGAATCTCGGCCTGGGAACCGTGCTCTACAGCGACCTGCGCCGGGTGACACTGGATTTCCCGGCAAGCTCGGAACAGCGCACCTATGCCATCGGCAACACACCGCTTACACGGGTCCGGTTCGTTGCGGGAGATTGGGTGGAGAACCAGGCCGGCGATTCTTTGCAGATCCGCGCTGTGGATGAACGCAGTGGCCTAATCGTCTACCGCGGGCAAATCACCGACGGCACACTTGCCAGCCTTGCCGAAACTGAGTTGAACAGCTCCCTGCAGTTCAACCGGCCGCAGGACCGGCTATTCTCGGGCCAACTCGATATGCCGCAATGGTTCGATCTGCGCTATGCCACACTGGCGCATCGGCAACGGTTGGAGCGATCCCCGCTCAAAGGACTGGGAGGAGCCCGCACTGCGCTGCTGCCGTATCAGCTCTACATCGCCCATGAGGTGAGCCGCCGCCCCGTTCCCCGTGTGTTGTTGGCAGATGAAGTGGGGTTAGGCAAGACTATCGAAGCCTGCCTGATTCTACACCGGCAGCTGCTGACGGGACTGGCTTCGCGCGTGCTTATCCTGGTCCCGTCCGCGCTGCTCAACCAGTGGCTGGTGGAGCTGCTGCGCCGGTTCAACCTGCGCTTCAGTCTGTTTGACGAAGAGCGCTGCCTGGCGATTGAAGAGTCGGCCCCCGGCGACAACCCGTTTCAGGCCGAGCAGCTGGTACTCTGCAGTACCGATCTGTGCGTCGACAACCAACTGCGCTGGCAACAGACAACAAGCGCTGGGTGGGACATGCTGATCGTAGATGAAGCGCATCACCTTCAATGGAGTGAGCAGCTGGTCAGCGATGAATATCGTCTGGTTGAGACGCTGACGCGGCAGACGCCGGCGGTTTTGCTGTTGACCGCCACCCCGGAGCAGCTCGGCCGCAGTGGACACTTCGCCCGCCTGAGACTGCTCGACCCGGACCGGTTTCACGACCTGGCTGCATTCCTGGAGGAGGAGCGCCGCTTCGAGCCCATTGCAAACCTGGTGGAACAGCTGCTGGGTGATACAACACTGCCCACAGATTCCAGGGCGCTGCTCGGCAGGACACTTGGCGCTACGGAGGCAGAGCGACTGCTGCAGCAAAAGTCCGGTGATTCGGAGACAGCCCGCAGCAGCGCCCGGCTGGCGATGATCGACCGACTGCTGGACCGGCACGGTACCGGCCGCGTGCTCTTCCGCAACAGCCGCAACCGGATCAAAGGGTTTCCGGAGAGGGAGCTGCTCAGCCACCCACTGCCGCTGCCGGCGCAGTATCAAAAGGCGTTGCAATCCACCGCTCTTACGGTTGCCGCCCGACTCACGCCTGAGGCCATCGACCGTGGCCGGCAAGCCGGGGCCTGGTGGCTATTCGACCCCCGGCTGGACTGGCTGATAGCGCTGCTTCGCCGGCTGCAGCGGGAGAAGTTGCTGCTGATCTGTGCGCGCTCGGATACCGCACGTGATATTGAATTGGCGCTGCGCACCCGTGAAGGGATACATGCTGCACTTTTTCATGAAGCTACCAGCATCATTGAGCGGGACCGGGCAGCCGCCTGGTTCGCCGACCCTGATGAAGGCGCGCAACTGCTGATCTGTTCTGAAATCGGCAGCGAGGGCCGTAACTTCCAGTTTGCCCATCATCTGGTACTGTTTGATCTGCCACTGGATCCGGACTTGCTGGAGCAGCGCATCGGCCGTTTGGATCGCATCGGCCAGCGTGAAAAAATCCGCATCCACGTCCCCCACTTTGAGGAGGGCGCCCAAGCAGTGATGATGCGTTGGTACCACCAGGGTTTGAATGCATTCAATCATACCTGCCCCGCCGGTCACACAATTTTCCGGCAACTGCTGCCGGCACTGCTAGAGAGCCTGGAAGAGGCTGACGCCGGCTCCGAATCGAGCGCAATTCTCGTCCGCACAGCACGTCAATTGCTCGACCAAGCCAGTGAAACCCTGCGCAAGGGCCGCGATCATCTGTTGGAGTTGAACTCCTGCCGCGAACCCCAGGCAAGCAATCTTAAAATCGCCATAGAAGAGCTTGAAGCAGCCGGCGGGCTTTCCCGGTATATGGAGGATTTGCTTAGTTATTTCGGTGTAGAGAGCGAAGAGCACTCCGCCGGCAGTCTGATTATACGGCCCGGCGCACATATGCTGGATGATAGTTTTCCCGGTCTGGCCAAAGACGGCATGACCTGCACCTTCGAGCGCAGTGTTGCACTGATCCATGAAGAGCGGCATTTTCTAACCTGGGAACACCCGCTGGTTACGGGCGCCATGGAGATGATGGTTGAAGGCAGCCACGGAAGCTGTTGCTGCAGTGCCGTCCGTCATCCCGGCATCAAGCCCGGCAGCATGCTGTTGGAGCTGCTTTTCTTGATCGAATGCCCGGCACCAAAGCAGCTGCAAGCGGGACGCTTTCTACCGCCAACCCTGTTGCGCCTGCTGCTCGACCAGCAGCTAAACGATTGCAGCGAGAGATTTCCCCGCACTGTTTTGACGGCATCACGGGTAACGCTCGAACCGGCTGCGGCAAAGAAACTGGCGCAAAACCTACGCCGTCCGCTCCTGTCGATGCTGGACCAGGGACAGAAAATAGCAGCATCAATGCTGCCAAATATTCTCGCAGAAGCGGAGGACGCGATGCAGCAGCATTACGCAGTAGAACTGGAGCGCCTGGCGGCACTTGCTCAAGTCAACCCAAATGTCTCACCGGAGGAGATCGCGGCATTAAAGCGTCAGGCGCTTGAACTGGCGGAGCATCTCTCGTCGACCCATCTCAGACTGGATGCGATTCAGCTGATCGTGGGCATCTAACATCAAGGTTGGATACCACTTGGTTTTATTCCCGCCGCAAGCGACGGGTTAGCCCGGATCAGACAAATAACAGCTCACCGCCCCGGCAGAGAGATTCCGGTCACCTTCTTATACAAAGACACAGCGTAGGAGTCGGTCATGCCTGCGATAAAATCGGTCAGCGACAGCAGACGTGGGTAGAGCCCTGCATTAATGCCGGCACTGCCTCCCTTGAATTGTCGCGGGACCAGTTGACTCAGCATCTGGCTCCTCGGCGTTGCAGCAGCACCGTGCTCCGCCAAATCATCCAGCGCCTCGACAAATCGCTCCAGCAGATCGCCGATTACCTGAAATCCGGCCGCCTGTATCTCGACCACCTCCGGCGCAGAGTATATTTTTTCACGCGCCACTTTGATCAACCGGTCCATCGACTCCCTGGCCGCGATCATATTCATCAGCGGCTCCCCTTGAACACCGCGCAGAATATGCGCTTCATTATCCAGGAAGCAGTTTACCGACTGGCTGACCACTTCATTAATCACTTTTGCCCGCAGAAACTCGACCCTGCCCTTGTCATCGCTTAATCTGCCGAGCCGGGATATGAGCTGGGCGTCATTTCCGAGCACGGCGAGAAACAGCGCCTCAACCTCGGGCAGACCCAGGTAGCCGAGCCGGAATCCATCCTCGATATCGATCACCCGGTAGCTGATATCGTCTGCCGCTTCCACCAGAAACGCCAACGGATGGCGGCACCAGATGGCGCGATGACGGTCACACCGGATCAGTCCCACGGTCTCGGCCACCTCTTCAAACAGCTCCAGGTCTTCCGCTACGAAGCCAAACTTTTTTGCGCCAACGCCGGCAAACCGGCTGCCGCCCAAGCATGACTCCCTGGGATATTTGGTGAATGCCGCCAGCGTCGCACAAGTCAGCTGCAGGCCGCCCCGGTTATCCGGATTCTGCAGCCGGGTCAGGATCCGGAAGCCTTGGGCGTTGCCCTCAAAAGCGAGGAAATCCTCGCGTTCACTGCCGCGCAGCACCTCCACCCGGCGGCGCCCATAAGCAGCCTGCTGCGCCCAGTGACGAATAGCGTCTTCACCGGAGTGTCCGAACGGGGGATTGCCGATATCATGAGCCAGGCAGGCGGCGGCCACGATATCGCCGAAATCGGACGCCTCGAACCCCTTCAGTCGATGACGCGCAATCACTTGCTCACCCACCAGGGTTCCCAGGGAGCGCCCGATGCTGGAGGCTTCCAGGCTATGTGTCAGCCGGGTGCGCACATAATCAACCCGCGAAAGCGGGAACACCTGCGTCTTGTCCTGCATCCGGCGAAAGGCTGAACTGAATACAATGCGGTCCAGATCGCGCTGGAAATCGGTGCGCAACGTGGCTTCGGCGGGGGGCTGCTCACTGCCGAGACGTTTGCGCGAAAGGAGCTGAGGCCAGTGCATCATAATAAACGGGACCATGATCGGGATCGCCTGCCGCCGCAGTATACATTATGCTCCTACGTGAAGGAGCCTTGCAGCCAGGCTTTTACTGGCACTATTTCCGGATGTTACACTTGGACCGGCAAAGATACTGCCGCAACTCAACCCAGAACAGAGTGATATCCTATGATGACCACTGACAGCCTCGAACATGCCCGTTTCAACATGGTGCAGCAGCAGATTCGCCCCTGGGAGGTGATAGATCAGCGGGTGCTTGAGACGCTTGGAACGCTGCCGCGGGAGGCGTTCGTGCCAGACGCGTATAAAGGGCTCGCCTACGCCGACATAGAGATCCCACTGGCGCTGGGGCAGAAAATGATGTTCCCCAAGATCGAAGGGCGTCTGCTGCAGGCGCTGAATATCAGCGGCGAGGACAAAATCCTCGAGATCGGCACCGGCAGCGGCTATCTCACCGCATGCCTGGCGCGCCTTGGCGGCCAGGTCGTCAGCCTGGAAATACACCAGGAGTTTGCCGATGCGGCAAAAAAAGCATTGGTGGAGCAGGGATTCGAGAATGTGGAACTGCGCTGCGCCGACGCACTGGCAGCGAAGATAGCAGGCGGACCATTTGATGTAATTGCCGTTACCGGCTCCGTGGCAGAAATACCGGAAGCATGGAAAGTTTTGCTCAGTAGCGGCGGCCGCATGTTTATCGTCCGTGACGAATCGCCGATGGAGGCAACACTGATCACTCGCACCGGTGACAATAGCTGGCGCAGCGAAGGGCTGTTTGAGACTGATCTGTTGCCGCTTGTGAACGCGCCATCCCGGGACCGGTTCGAGTTCTGATACTGACCATGCAAGTTTTGCCGGGTGACAGCGCCTGTTTCTTTAGGTAGCGGACGGCAATTGCTTTTCAATAAGCGCGTAAAGCCGCTCCATCGCGCCTCGGTTTTCGGCAACCAGTCTTCTGCCCCGCTCACCCGCTTCGGCGCGCATGCTGGCATCACCGAACCAGTCGGTCACCCGGGCAGCTAGCTGGCCGATACTTTCCACCTGAAAGCCCGCACCGTTGTTCAGCACCATTTGACTGATCAACGAAAAATTGAACATATGGGGACCGAACAGTATCGGTACGCCGAGCGCTGCGGGTTCCAGAATATTGTGACCACCCACCGGGACCAGGCTGCCACCGACGAAAGCTACATCGGCTGCACCGATAAACAGCGTCAATTCGCCCATCGTGTCGCCAAGAAACACCGGGATATCTTGACTCGCCAGTCTCTCTTGGGATCGTTTTGCCAGCTTGAATCCCACTTTCCGACAGAGCGCTGCCACCCGCTCAAATCGTTCCGGATGACGCGGCACCAGCACTAACAATGCGTTGGGGTAAGTGCCAAGCACCTTTTTATGCGCTGCCAACACCAGCTCCTCCTCACCTTCATGGGTACTCGCTGCCAGCCACACCGGACGGTCACCCCAGCTGCGGCGAACCACCGCCGCTTGCTCAAACAGGCTGGCCGGCAGTCGGATATCGAACTTGATGCTGCCGGTCACCTGTACCGAATCCGGAGCGACACCAAGTGCAACAAACCGGTTGGCATCAGCCTGGGTCTGGGCGGCCACCACCGAAATATCGGCGAACGCATTGCGGGAGAGGCTGCCCAGTCTGGTGTAGCCGCGGGCAGAACCCTCGGACATCCGTCCGTTAGCCAGGAGTGTTGGAACTCCCTTCTGTTTACATAACGCCAGCAGGTTTGGCCAAATCTCTGTTTCAATCATCACCAGCAGACGAGGACGCACCCGTTTCAGGAAACCATTAATGGCTGCCGGAATGTCATAGGGAAAATAGACATGCAGCACGCTCTCCGGGAACAGTTTTCGTACGCGTTCTGAACCTGTTGGGGTGGTGGTGGTGATGACCAGAGGCAGTTCCGGATGTCTATCCAGCAGGCGCCTGATCAACAGCTCCACTGCCTGCACCTCACCCACGGAGACCGCGTGTATCCACAGACTGCCCTCGACAATGGGCGTGTCAAAACGCCCAAATCTCTCCAACCAGCGGCGGCGGTAAGCAGGGGCTTTGATGCTTCGCCAGAGGAGGCGGAGCAGCAGTACGGGAATCGATAGATACAACAACAGGGTGTAGAGCAGCCGCATGAGGGGTCCGTAGCAAGTACATCAATCTGATTGATCATACAAGACCGGTTGCATGCTGTAACCGTGGCGTCGGTGTCAGTCGCAAGGTCTTCTGTCAATCGCACGAGAATCGCAGCCGGTTTTATAGACCCGAATACTCAAGTAAGCTTTGGCACTGCAGGTCACTAAACAGCTGTCATCGCAAAGTTACAAGCGCTGTTTATTAAAATCAGCGCTACATCAAATCAACTCTTCAGGTAGATCACTTTCGAATCGGACTTATCGGCGAGCGCGGTATCTGCAGCCTGATCGTGCTCTGGAACGAGCAGGAACAACAACTCCTTCAACACCTTGGTATCCATTGTCCGGCAGGCTGTTTCAATCTCATCCAGTGATTTGTTTAGTGCTTCCCAGTTTACTTTGCGATGACGTGCCAGTAAAACCTTCTCATGGGCCGTAGTCTCCAACCGCTCCTTTTCGTGAAAAAGTTCCTCGAAAAGTTTTTCTCCCGGACGCAGCCCAATATACTCGATCCTGACATCCTCTCCCGGCGTCTTGCCCGACAAGCGGATCATCTGCTCTGCCAGATAGTTGATCTTGACCGGTTCACCCATATCTAAAACAAAAATCTCGCCACCTTTCCCCAGCACCACTGTCTGCATGATGAGCTGGCACGCCTCCGGAATGGTCATAAAAAAACGCTCCATCCGCGGATCGGTGACAGTAACCGGCCCGCCTGCCGCTATCTGTTTGCGGAACAGCGGGATAACGCTGCCCGCCGAGCCGAGTACGTTGCCGAAGCGGACGGTGATGAAACGGGTTTTCGAATTGGCATCGAAATTCTGGCAGAAGATCTCGGCTGCCCTTTTGCTCGCCCCCATCACATTGGCCGGATTGACCGCCTTGTCGGTGGATACCAGCACAAATATTCCGCAGCCTGCTTTATCTGCGATTTCAGCAACATTACGCGTACCCAGCACGTTGTTATGCATCGCCTGCCTGATTTGCGGCTCCAGCATAGGTACGTGTTTGTAGGCAGCGGCATGAAACACCACTTCCGGGTGATGACGCATGAAAATATCTTCAACACAGGGGCGGTCCGTCACATCCCCCAGATGGCACTGCAGTTCGAGCTCCGGAAATTTGTGCACCAGTTCCATCTGAATCTGATAAAGATTGAATTCGCTGTGATCGAGAATTACCAGGCGGTTTGGATTCAATTGCGCCAACTGCCTGCAGAGCTCAGAACCGATTGAACCGCCGCCACCAGTAATCAGAACTGTCTTCTGAGCGAGTTTCCGACGAATCGCCGGCCAGTCGAGCGAAACCGGATCGCGGCCCAGGAGATCCTCAATCGACACCTTTCTCAGTTCGTTGATCCTAACGTTTCCAGACATCAGATCCTGCAACTGGGGTACGGACCGAAAAGGCACATCTGCACGCTCACAAATTTCCACGATGCGTCTCATTTTTCGGTTGTTGGCAGAGGGAATGGCCAGCAGAATGATATCTATTTCCAGTTTTACCACCAAAGCAGGAACATCCTCGACCCTGCCCATAATCGGCACTCCATGGATTTCCTGTCCTAGCCGGCGCGGTTTGTCGTCCACGAAGGCAATTGGCCGAAACTCCCCGAGCACGCTGCGCAACAGATCCCTCACCAACATCTCCCCGGCTTGACCTGCACCCACGATCAAAACGCGCTTTCCCGACCTCAGACTGATGTGCCTGTCCTTGTACCAACGATAAAGAAACCGCGGACCTGCCAGCAAAAAGAGCAACAGCAGCCCGTAAAGTGCCGGCACGGAGCGCGGCATGTGATCGAGCCGGTAGAGCAGAAACAAGATTGCAACCGACGATCCCACACCAAAAGCAACGCTTTTTAGAATGCGGAACAGATCGGGTATCGACGCAAAACGCCATACCCCTCGATAGAGTCCGAAAAAATAGAAAACAGCAGCCTGGAGCGGCATCACGATCAGCAAATATTCCAGCGCGGCCTGCTGAAAAGGATCCGGAATCTGTCCGAGATTGAATCTAAGCCAGTAGGCCAGCAGCCAGGCAGCCGGGATCATCAACAGGTCGTGCAGAACCGCTGCCGCTCTACTGAAAATTACGCTTCTTAGCCTACCCATCATATTTTCCCGTTACTGCTTTGCCGCCGCAAAAAAAACCTTCCTTACCGCAGCTACCATCATTTCCATATCGCTTGGTTCCAAGGTTGGGTGCAACAACAACATGATGCTGTCATCCCCCAGCTTGCGGGCAGCGGCGAGTCTCGGATACCTGCCTGCGGAGTTGATAAAAGCCTGCTCCAGATACAACTCAGGACAAATGCCGGTAAAGCAGGGAATACCTTCGGCATTGATAGCTGCTACCAATCTGTCCCTATCCCAATCCGACCGCAGTTGGATTGGATTCACAAAAAAATAGAATTTGTACCAAGCATGTTCCAGAAACGGCGGCAGCTCCGGAATGCGCACAGCAGGCACAGACTGAAGGCCATGCCGGAGAATCTCAGCGTTCCTTACGCGCAGCCTGTGCCACTCAGGTAACTTGCGCAGTTGCACTCTACCAATGGCCGATTGCATCTCGGTAAGCCGCCAGTTGCTGCCAAAACTGTCATGCAGCCAGCGAAAACCGACCGGGTGATCCTGTCTATGCACAGAATAATAGTTTTTGCCGTGGTCTTTGTAGGCCCAAGCCCGCCGCCACATAGACTCATCATCCGTCACCAGCATGCCTCCCTCGCCCCCAGTCGACATGATTTTGTCTTGACAGAAAGAGAATGCCGCAATATGACCCAGACTTCCGACTGGGCGGCCTTTGTAGCGTGCGCCATGCGCTTGAGCACAATCCTCAATAACCTTCAGACCGCGGGACCCTGCCAGATCCACAATTGGATCCATGTCACAGGGCTGGCCTGCCAGGTGGACAACAATCACGGCCTTGGTTCGTTCGGTAATGCACGGCTCGATGGTTTCGGCAGTGATGTTCTGTGAGTCCAGGCTCACGTCGGCAAATACCGGCAATGCGCCACGCAGTACCACACTGCTGGCCGAGGCGATAAATGTCCTCGGTGTTACGATGACCTCATCACCAGGACCCATTCCCAAAGCGACAAGCGCAAGCTCCAGTGCCAGGCTTCCATTCGCTACCGCCACACCATAGCGAACACCGCAATAATCGGCAAATTCGCGTTCGAAAGCTTGTCCTTCCGAACCGGTCCAATAGTTTGTCCTGCCCGAATGCAACACTTCGGTGACCGCATCTATCTCGTCCCCGCCATACACCGGCCAGCCTGGCAGTGGATTCGAGCAGACCGGCAGGCCACCATTAATAGCCAAGCGCGTGGAGTGGTCGGTAAAATGCGATTCGGGATTGCTCATCATTCACACCCTCGCCGGCACACCCATGACGGTTGAGTCATCAGGAATATTCGACACCACCGCGGCACCCGCACCCACCATACTTCGCTTTCCTATGCTGATACCTTGGCGGATCGAAGCACCTATGCCTATCCAGGTGAGATCACCCACCCGCACTCCGCCTCCAAGATGTGCGCCGGGGGATACATGGACAGCGCCACCCAGGTGGCAGTCGTGATCAATACTGGCCCCGGTATTGACGATAGCTGACTCTCCCAGTTGGGCGTCGATATTGATCATGCCCCCGGCCAGCACCACACAACCCGCCGCCAATTGAGCGCGCGAGCTGACCCAAGCAGAGGGATGAATCAAAACCGGCAGCCGGTATCCGCTGGCGTCAAGCTGCTCATGCAGATTCAACCGGGTAGCATTGTCTCCGACCGCCACCAGTATATCGAACGCTGCGGGATCGTAATCCCGCCAGCTGTCCAAAAGACCTGCAACGGGCCAATCCCCGACCCGCGCCAAGCGGGGTGACTTATCATCCAGAAAAATAATGCTGCTCCAATTCCCAGTCGCTTCGGCACTGTCCGCCACCACCTTGCCGTGCCCGCCGGCACCAAGAATCAACAGACTTTTCATTCTCTGCTTCCGCGAAATCTATCGACCGTCACATGACCCGCTTGGCTTACTCCCTCTGATTTAATTACTTTGAACAGTGTCATCCAGAGAATTTTTAGGTCCAGCAGAAAAGTGCGGTTATCCACGTACCAGACATCCATACGCAACCGTTGGTCCCAGTCCACTGCGTTGCGTCCGTTTACCTGGGCCCAGCCGGTGATACCCGGACGTACCTGATGGCGCCGTGCCTGCTCGGGAGTATAGAGCGACAGATACTCCATTAACAACGGCCTGGGACCAACCAGACTCATTTCGCCTTTCAGTACATTCCACAATTCGGGAAGCTCATCCAGACTGGTGCGGCGCAGCCAGAGTCCAAACCTGGTAATGCGGAGTGCATCCTCCAGTGGGGCACCGTGCTCGTCGGCGATATCCAACATGGTGCGGAATTTTCGCAGCTTGAACACACGACCGTTGTAGCCTGGTCGCTGCTGGGAAAAGATAACCGGTTTTCCCAACTTCATTCTAACCGCCAAAGCGATAAACAACATGGGAACCACCAGCCCTGCAGACAACAGTAGAGAGACAGTAACATCGAACAGTCGCTTGATCATTGATGAATGGCATCCATCAACACTTTCTCCAATTTTGCGGCTAGCAGAGAAATACTATGATGCTGCTGAATGAATGTTAAACCTGCACGACCCATCGCCACACGCTCTTCCGGCTTCATAGCGAGCAGCTCTTTCACTGCACCGGCTATAGCTTGTGGGTCCTCCGCAGGTACCACTATTCCTCCCCCCGACGCTAGCACGGGATTGTCCGGCACATCACCAGAGAAGATTACCGGTCTCGCCATGGCTAGATAATCGAAAAGTTTGTTCAGACTGATACCCCATTGATAGAGTGGGGAGTCCTTAATTACGGCAATAAAAGCATCCGACTGCGCAAGAACCGATGCAATCTCCAACTTGGGCACGGGATCGAGAAATTCCACCATTCTAAGTTCCTCGTACCGCACCCTGCTCATCAGCCGAGCTTTCTCGGCTCCCTCTCCAATCAATCTGAAGCGAACACGGTCGCCAAGCCCTTCGTTGTTGAGTAAAGCTGCCGCATCCAGTACAGAGTCCAATGCGTTTGCCAACCCATGGGTGCCCGCATAGGTTACAATAAACTGGCCGGAGCGGAGTGGTGCTGGTTTGACCCGGAAATCACCCAGATCGACTCCATTTGGAATCCAGCAGACTGCCCCTGATGCAGCACCATGCTTCTCTATATAGCGCCAGGCGGCCGGCAGCAAAGCAACTATTTTCGTTGCAGATCTATAACAGCGCCGCTCAAGCCAACGAAACAGAATAACAATGGGATGAGATGGGCTTATACCACCCACATCAATCAACGTCTGCGGCCATAGATCCCTCACTTCCATAACAAAAGGTATCGTCTCGGCTTTAGCCAATCTCTCGGCGGCAAACGCAGCGAGCAGGTGAGGACTGGAACCAACAATAACATCCGGTTTCGGAAGCCGAGATCGATATCGACCAAGCCGAACCTTCACGGAAAATATGAGCATATTCCAGACCCGGGCGATTGAATTCCCCTGATAGGATGGCGACTCCAGCCAAACCAGTCGCACACCGTCTTTCTGCCGGATTCCTGGTGCAACGCCGGGTTCAGGCTGTCCGGTGAGATAGCTGATTGGCGAGGCAATGAGCGTTACGTCGTGTCCTTGCTTTATTAGTTCGCGCGACAACTGGAAGTGGCGGGTACCCCCCCCTTGTTCGGGCAGACGTACATACTGGTTGATGATCCATATATTCACTCAGCGAAACCTGTCGCTGGAGACAACTCATCTACCAAGATGCAATTCTCCCCTGCAATAACCGGTGCAATAATCATCAGTGAAGTCTAGCCGCAAACGAATGCCGAAGCTATGCCGGCTAGGGTAATGAAGCGTCCCCTCTACACCTATGTGAGACTCGGGGGAATTGACGGAAAATCTATTTGTTTTTCAATTGCATTATATAAAGTGAGAAGGGAAAGCCTCTCATTTTCCCAAGAACAATTCTCTTCAACGTACTTTCTTCCTTGCTCACCCATTTTATCTGCCAGCTCGGTATCTGCGATCAGTCGATTGACACATTCAACAACCCCATCAATATCCGTTGGATTAAGCGCAAAACCAGCTCCACTATCTTTTAGGATGTTTTTCCATAAGGGGAAGTCGGAAACTACAGCTGGCATCTTCATGGCAAAATACTCAAACAGCTTAGTGGGTAGCGCGTCCAGATAATTTGGCTCCGGCTGCAACAAACAGAGGCCTATGCGGCATCGACTGAGTAGTTTCACAACTTCATTGCCCGACAATACACCATGGTACTTTATAAGCCCGTCAACTTGCGCTTGTTGGATAACTTCGAAACAGGCAGCGTCAACCCTGCCGGCAATATGAAGCTTCACCTTGGATCGACGCGCCACTTCAATCATCTCTATCAACCCTCTCGCCTTCGACACACCGCCAACATATGCCATATCACCACGAGTTTCTGATATTAATGCGATATCAAATAGATCAAGACGGGGGAAGTTTCTCACCAAATAAGATCGCCCCAACTTATGGAACCGCTGTTGAATTTTTGGGGTTGCCACAATCAGGTAGGTAGCGCATTTAGCCAACAGCATTTCACCTTCCCCGAAGAATACCGACAAGGGCTTCCTTAAATATTTTGGTATCCATTGCTTGGTATAAATCTGACAAGGGAAGTATTCATGGGCGTCATAGATCGTTCTAATTCCTAGCATTCTGGCCAGCGGAATTAACGGTAACAAATCTGGATCGTGTATGTGCAGTACATCCGGGCGCTTACGAAAGACTTCCTTAACAACAACCCAAAAAACCCTAAAGAACCTCGTAAAGCGATTCCTATGCTCTGTGAATCCCGTAATGGTTAAATTACCCAGCTGATCATTTGAAACACCTCTAAAGTGTAAAAGCTCAATGTTGTATCCCGCATCCACCAGGGTACTCACCTCTTTGTATCGAATACGTGGATCTTCTGCTGGATGAGCAGAAGTGGCGACCATAATTTTCATCAATAAGCTGATCCGAACGCCTTTTCTTTAGTATTCATCTTCAAGTTCATCAAGGCCAGGAATTGCACTGCTTTGATCGTGCTGGAACCTTATTGGTTCAATATCCTTTACCTGTTCATTATCGAAAACAGCGACTTCTCTTTCAGAAAGAAAAACTATTGTAGATTCAATTAACGTGGATATTTTTTTATTAAAGTTTGAATAACTAAGAACAAGCAGAAATTTAAGTTTAGGTGTATTTGCATTTAAGTAGTCAATAAATTCATCGGCGGCCTGTTCCAATAACTCTAGGTTAAGAATTAACATGTCAATAGAAGATAATTCCGCCGATATCAGTGAAAAAATAATGATCTCCTCTGCTGTAAGGCCTCTCAGCGAATCCGTGCGACGATCGGCATCAAAGTAAACATCCAAGGATCGTCTTAAATACTTACCCCCATACAACGTCTCTAACACATCACGGACTTCTTTGATCCTGCTATTCCTCAGATCAAAATATTCTGCAGGAGTTGCAAGTGTGCCGGCGGGTATTGGGTTGACAATCTTAACCCTGAGATCAAACAAACACTCATCATTCTTACCTGATGAAACAAAAACAAATGGGACTAAATAAGATACGTCATGTTTACCCACCGGAGAATTGAGCAACAAACCATAAGGTACGCTATTATCTAATCTAATCATCCCTTTTTTCGTTTTTATTTTTAGCTCTCTTGGCTCTCCAAGCTCAAGATGCTTTGGGGTTGTACCTTTTATGAAAGTCCAGTAACGACTAATTGTTGGATAAAACCTATTTACACTAACAACCACTCTGGCAGCACCAACTAATTTAAGTGCAAATAACTGAAGTACTCCAACATAGACAAGCAATTGACCCCAATCGAAGTTTCCGTTTTTTATCTCAAAGAATGCGACATTTAGAACCAAACCAAGCAACAGTGCAATCATCACCTTACTCAGAAAGGTACTAGCCTCCAGCATATTTCTTTGTCCAGCGAATGCCTCTCCAAATTTATAACTAGCCCCATCCTTGAATGGAGTATCAAATTGCCTGTCATCAATAAGTATATTGCCAAAACCATACATTGAACGCTCAATTAGATTGAGTCGTTCATTTTTTGACAGCACGGCATTTTTTTCTAATGATTTTCTAAAGCCAACTGCCTTAATGGAAAATCTGTAATAAAAGGTGACCGCCAGTAAAAAAATAATAACAACCAACATAGTTAGCTTGAACGAGACAACTAACAACACAACAAACAACAATGGAAGCGCCGCAATATTGACAAGCCCGATCGCCAAAAGCCGTGCAGAAATTCCACACATTCTTGCATCTTGATATGCCAAACCGAGAAAATCACGTTTTGTTGGCTTTTTTTGCGCGTACAAAAAAGATGAGAGGTTGTTTTCACTAAGCTTCGCAATCACTCTCTTTGCACAAATATCTCCGTATTTCCATGCAATTAAATTTACTTGTCTTCGACTCCAGAATTCTAGCAAAGCTGCAGAGATCAAGAATGATGCAATAAAGATGGTCACCAAAAACAATATTAACTCTTGTGAATGGCTGGAGATATCAAAAGGTAGATATTTGGGAAATTGACCTGTTTGAACACTTTTTATATACAAATATCCGATACCAAAAGCTCCGACATAACCAGCGCTTCCAATAAAGGACGCGGCGGAGATGGCGATAAACCTGACTAGGAACTTTGAAAAAATATCACCAATAAACCATGGAAGCGCTTCAGAGTAACGTTTAATCCGGTTGGCTAGTTGAGTGAGTATTATTCTACTTTTTTCACGATGGGAGTTTTTCATAATCACTTTACTGAGTAATCCCATACTCCATTATCAACCCAAGTAAGGTCTTAAAAAATATCTCAACAAACCATCGTTATATGTGCATTGACACAAACTAGTAATGAATTTATCAATCATCCAGATTCTGAATTTCCTCTTCAAACTGAATTACCAAGTTTGCTAACGCCTCATGAAGCGGCTCCCCAAGATCTACAACCTGCTCTAGACTGGGATTAGTAAATACAACTTTACCAATGTCCTCTAAAGCCCCCGCAAAAGCTCGAACCTCATTTGGCTCCGGCCGCAAGCCTTTTAAGACAGATTGAAAAGCTGCTAATGCCTGTTGGTATTCCTCAATAATAAAAGCACCTCGGCATAGGCCATACCACGCCGCACCGAAACATAAGACTGGAATCCCTTTTATCAACGCTTCCCATCCAACCGCACCGGTGATCGTTGCGACTGCCTGAGCTTTTCCGATAAGCTCGACACTCGGTGTATCAAGTAGGATAAAGCGTACATTGGGAAGCTGTGCTATTTCATCATAATAGCCACTCCACCGGCCGAGCTCACCCATACTGTGAAAATTAAATTGGGATGGATGCTCCTTCACATAGAGTATCCAATCAGAAGGCAATGTCTGAGAGAGAAGTGATATTGCGAGGAATTGATTATTAAAGCGCCCCCCATCCGGGCAAGTTGTTCGCTCTGGTTGATAGTGCATAGCGAAATAAACATATTTTTCATCTAAATCTGCTACTTGTGACAGTCTTTCATAGTGCTTTAACAATTCAAGTTTTTGCAGGTAAGCCCAGTCTCTGTAAAGCACAAAGTCCCACTTGTCCATCAGTGGGCCCGATATGGGACGACCCGGTACCTTAAATACTTGTCGAACTAAGTTATCATGCGTTGGCTTTCTTTTTCTTCGTAAGATATCTTTTTTAATTATCTGAACACCTGATTCCATATCCTTTACGATAGTCTCACAAACCGGCTCACCAATTTTTAATGGTTCCTGTACAGTTTTGCCATTTGCGACAGCATCTTTTAATTTATCGAGAGTCTGTCTCCATCTATCTTCTCGGTTCGATGTCTCTTCCACATACCAAGGCCTATAGTCATCTGGGATGTTTTCCAGTCTCGAGAAGTCGTCTTCAATTTGCTTTCCGCAAGAAAAATTCTCTTCCACGAGGCGGCGCTCATAAGCCCGTTTTAGTGTTCCGGGTAACTTCTCAATTCTATCGGTGACAATATGAAGGTTAGCAACTGGAGTCGGCCTGAATATCCGTGTTTTCAACCCACTTATTTGAAACGCCGTGTACGCAACATACTCCCCGATTGAGTGAGGCGGTACATTAAAGATCGCTATTTTTAATTCTTTCGTATCAATAACATTTAGCCAATAGATAAGCAGTTTATGATATAAGCGCTGACGTTCCTGATAACTAAACACTCTACCCAAATCGACTCTGTCCATCATATCCATAGCTATCGCTTCATACCTGCTTGCGGCAATAATATTGCTGAGTGACAAGCAGCCGTTACCTTGTGTTTCCATTCCCACTGCAGGTAGACCTCGGTTAAGGTCATGAGTTGGGTGAAGAGTTAGTTCCGGAAACGCCATTCCGACTTCTTTATGATTTTCGGGTAACGTGATCCAATAAGCTGGACTCCAATCAAGTTGTTCTTCCAATATCCGTGCGCAATCAATCCATGCTGGAATACGACTCACGGAATAAAGAACCCTCATTCTATGACCTCAACACTTTCTTCTTAATGGCGTTGAATAAACTACCCAATGAATGCGACGAACGCGACTGTAACTCTGTCTCATGTTCCAGAGTTGGTAAGTCATCAGGAACAGGAAGATTCGAGCGCAAAGGGGAAGCCTGCTCTTTAACCTCTTTGGCCGCAGTCAATATATCATCCAGCGCTGCATCGGCGGTTTCAATCGCGTCTCGGCGCAAGCCAGATGTGATTTCAGTACTTGCAAGGCTGCGTCTTACAAAATCTATAATACTCTGTGTATCCTCGGAATACTCAAGCAGCCCCGTTTCTATCTCTTCGAAAAATAATAGCTTACCTGCCGGATGGCAGATTGCTGAAGGAACGCCAAAGGCCACAGCCTCCCGCACCGAAGTTGAAAAAGGTGTTAAATGGGCCTGACTGACATAAAGGGCTGTCTGCATCTGAACATCTGTTGGCTCATCGATCGAATAGTTTTCGCATCCCATTTCGGTCAGCCGAGCAGCAATCTGATCACGTGCAGCATCAGAGCGATGGATAGGGTGAAGTCGAATTAACCAGTATAGATCCTTTGTTGCTTGAATAGCCTTGAATATAGTGTCAGGCATCAAAGGATCAATGGCATAACTCAACGTCACCAATACATTCCGGGCGCCGCGGAACTTCTCTATAAATAGGGCGTCGACTACAGACAGTTTTCCGGCTTTTCGATCGTTATCCCAACGTGCAACACCCCTATGCCCACCAATAACAGGTAAATGACGATGACAACCAGTAGCAGGATGCCATTTAGCAGCGAAGTCATAATTGGTCTGCCCCCAGAGCCAAAGCACATCGGGAAGAAAATGATACCCCTCTTCTGGATGCTTAGTGAAATGGGTAGTTGAGATATGAATAGGGCCCTGCCCTCCATGCTGAACGTCTATCACTGGAATACTGAGATCTTTCGCGGCCCAAAGCGCGTGAAGCCAGCCAGTGAAAGAAGATACAACAATAAACTCAGGCTGTAGTCGTCGATAAACCTCATAAAAATAATCCCGTCTCTGCCGAAGGCGATTAAAGCGCGAGTAGACGAGATTCCGATTTAACGGATATTCTGGCCAAGCCTGTTTTGTGAATTCCTCAATCTCTTTTAGTGCTTTATTGATCTCCTCCGGTATTTCTACTGGCTTCCATGTTCGAACTGCCAGATAAGCCTGAAGATCAATGCGCAGCGGATCATTTACACATGCAAACGGTAACGGCTCAAGCGCAAGCGTCTGAACTTTGCCAAAATGACCTAGGTCCTCAGCTACCGGATCAAGAATTGGTGCATATAATCTATCAGCCTTTTTTAAAAAGTATTTCTCTATTTTTGTTTGAACTACAAATTTAGGACCTTTCGCTTCCTCTAACTTTATAAAATCCCTTTCCACTCTAATACGTGACTCCTTCTGATTGGATTTTGCGTATTTCGCGTGCCGCTTTATCAGAACAGAGCGCTCAGTCTTATTTTGAGGCGAAGCTATTTTTTGAAGATCTACATTTGGACTTGGCAAAGCACTTGTTGATGCAGATTCCATACCCGCATCATCAATCTGATCGGCTTCTTTAAAACTTCTCCCGAGCTGTAAACGCACCAACGGCCAGATATTGACGCCTTCTAAACACATTGCGTTCACATCGAACCGCTCTTCTATTTGGCGATACAAGTCAACCAAGAAACGGTGGTCCTTCCGAGTTGAAACACCAGTTGTCGTAACCGGCATACAGGTAACATCAGAATTATCGGACACCCAAATAGCCCTCTATGCTCATAAATAAACTGCTAGTGAATAAAAAATATGATCGAAGATGTCCTGACCTGTATCAGATACTGCACCCTGGGGAACAAAATACTTTCCAAAGAAAATACTTTTATTTTAAAAGGGTTATAATATCAAGGTTACCTAAATCTGCATAGATTGAGCCTTTTCCAACGGAACATTGGGCCTAAAGGAGATAGTTCGTGAATGTCCGGTAAAGCGCACCTTCCATTATTTTAAAAGAAGGCCTGTTTGGACAAGTCGGTGGCTCAGTTGCCGCCGAAGAGCGTACTCGGCGAGGCGATTGGTTACGGTCTCGGCCATGGGATAAACCGGTTCGCCATATCGCGCGGCCAGCTGCAGGAAGAACGGGCTTTTAGCAAACCCACAGCGCAGTGCTGATGCGCGGACCTCTACCTACGCGCTCAATAATGTAACCCTCCAGCATGCGATAGCCATCGCTAATAAGGGCTGGCAACAGGCGCTCTCAGATGATCCACACCTAAAAAACGGGCTCAATATCTGCGCCGGAAAAGTAACTTGTGAGGCAGTAGCGCATGACCTGGGTTATAACCATGTACCGGCGTCTCAAGTGCTCGCGAACTGACTGTAGCTTCATCAAGCAGCGTCCGAAGCTATTGTAGGGATGTGCTGGAACGACCCCTTCGGTCACTGCCAGTGGCATAAATAAAAAATCCCCGACCCCCAGATGAGGATCGAGGATTTTTGTTTAAAGCCTGGCAGTGACCTACTTTCACATGGGGAGGCCCCACACTATCATCGGCGATACACCGTTTCACTTCTGAGTTCGAGATGGGATCAGGTGGTACCAGTGCTCTATGGCCGCCAGGCAAACTGGGATGCTCTCGCAAATTCGGTTAGATCGTAGACGACATCATCTATAGTTTGGGTTGTTGCTTAAGACCATGACGCACAGGGATGTGCTAATGTCGCGGTCGGCAAGGATGCCAACAGCGACCCCAAAGTGTTTGGGTGTTATATGGTCAAGCCTCACGGGCAATTAGTACTGGTTAGCTTCATCCATTACTGAACTTCCACACCCAGCCTATCAACGTTGTAGTCTTCAACGGCCCTTCAGGGACCTTAAAGGTCCAGTGAGATCTTATCTTGGGAGGGGCTTCCCGCTTAGATGCTTTCAGCGGTTATCCTGTCCGAACGTAGCTACCCGGCAGTGCCACTGGCGTGACAACCGGAACACCAGAGGTTCGTCCACTCCGGTCCTCTCGTACTAGGAGCAGCTTCCCTCAAATCTCAAACGCCCACGGCAGATAGGGACCGAACTGTCTCACGACGTTCTAAACCCAGCTCGCGTACCACTTTAAATGGCGAACAGCCATACCCTTGGGACCGACTTCAGCCCCAGGATGTGATGAGCCGACATCGAGGTGCCAAACGGTGCCGTCGATATGAACTCTTGGGCACCATCAGCCTGTTATCCCCGGAGTACCTTTTATCCGTTGAGCGATGGCCCTTCCATACAGAGCCACCGGATCACTAAGACCTACTTTCGTACCTGCTCGACTTGTCTGTCTCGCAGTCAAGCACCCTTATGCCTTTGCACTCATTGCGCGATTTCCGACCGCGCTGAGGGTACCTTCGTGCTCCTCCGTTACGTTTTGGGAGGAGACCGCCCCAGTCAAACTACCCACCACACACTGTCCCTGACCCGGATAACGGGCCTAGGTTAGAACTTCAAACATACCAGGGTGGTATTTCAAGGGTGGCTCCACCAGGACTGACGTCCCAGCTTCAAAGCCTCCCACCTATCCTACACAAGTAGGTTCAAAGTCCAGTGTGAAGCTGTAGTAAAGGTTCACGGGGTCTTTCCGTCTAGCCGCGGGTATGCGGCATCTTAACCGCAATTTCAATTTCACTGAGTCTCTGGTGGAGACAGCGTGGCCATCATTACGCCATTCGTGCAGGTCGGAACTTACCCGACAAGGAATTTCGCTACCTTAGGACCGTTATAGTTACGGCCGCCGTTTACCGGGGCTTCGATCAAGAGCTTCTCCGAAGATAACCCCATCAATTAACCTTCCGGCACCGGGCAGGCGTCACACCCTATACGTCCACTTTCGTGTTTGCAGAGTGCTATGTTTTTAGTAAACAGTTGCAGCCACCTGGTCACTGCGACCTCCTATAGCTCGACATGTAAATGTTTCACCTAGGAGGCGTACCTTCTCCCGAAGTTACGGTACTATTTTGCCTAGTTCCTTCACCAGAGTTCTCTCAAGCGCCTTGGGATTCTCACCCTGCCCACCTGTGTCGGTTTGGGGTACGGTCTCTTGTTACCTGAAGCTTAGAAGCTTTTCCTGGAAGCATGGCATCAATCACTTCACACCCAAAGGGTGCTTCGTCATCACGTCTCAGAATTGTGTCCCCGGATTTACCTAAGAACACTCCCTACTCGCTTAAACCGGGACAACCAACGCCCGGATGACCTAGCCTTCTCCGTCCCTCCATCGCAGTAACAAGAGGTGCAGGAATATTGACCTGCTTCCCATCGACTACGCATCTCTGCCTCGTCTTAGGGGCCGACTAACCCTGCGCCGATTAGCGTTGCGCAGGAAACCTTGGGCTTTCGGCGAGGGGGCCTCTCACCCCCTTTATCGTTACTCATGTCAGCATTCGCACTTCTGATACGTCCAGCATGCCTTACAGCACACCTTCAACCGCTTACAGAACGCTCCTCTACCATGCAGAACAAGTCTGCATCCGCAGCTTCGGTACACATCTTAAGCCCCGTTAAATCTTCCGCGCAGGCCGACTCGACTAGTGAGCTATTACGCTTTCTTTAAAGGATGGCTGCTTCTAAGCCAACCTCCTAGCTGTCTATGCCTTCCCACATCGTTTCCCACTGAGATGTGATTTTGGGACCTTAGCTGGCGGTCTGGGTTGTTTCCCTTTTGACGACGGACGTTAGCACCCGCCGTCTGTCTCCCATGATTGCACTCACCGGTATTCGGAGTTTGCAACGGGTTGGTAAGTCGGGATGACCCCCTAGCCGTAACAGTGCTCTACCCCCGGTGGTGATACATGAGGCGCTACCTAAATAGCTTTCGAGGAGAACCAGCTATCTCCGGGCTTGATTAGCCTTTCACTCCTAGCCACAGCTCATCCCCTCATTTTTCAACATAAGTGGGTTCGGGCCTCCAGTAGATGTTACTCCACCTTCACCCTGGCCATGGATAGATCGCCCGGTTTCGGGTCTACTCCCAGCAACTCAATCGCCCTGTTAAGACTCGGTTTCCCTACGCCTCCCCTATTCGGTTAAGCTTGCTACTGAGAAGTAAGTCGCTGACCCATTATACAAAAGGTACGCAGTCACCCCCGAAGGGGCTCCCACTGCTTGTACGCATACGGTTTCAGGTTCTATTTCACTCCCCTAAAAGGGGTTCTTTTCGCCTTTCCCTCACGGTACTGGTTCACTATCGGTCGGTAAGGAGTATTTAGCCTTGGAGGATGGTCCCCCCATGTTCAGACAGAGTTCCACGTGCTCCGCCTTACTCGATTTCACTGCTGAGTCATTTTCGTGTACGGGGCTGTCACCCAGTATCGCCAGACTTTCCAGACTGTTCCACTAACTCATCAACAGCTTAAGGGCTGGTCCCCTTTCGCTCGCCGCTACTCAGGGAATCTCGGTTGATTTCTTTTCCTCCGGGTACTTAGATGTTTCAGTTCCCCGGGTTTGCCTCGTTAACCTATGTATTCAATTAACGATACCCAGCTTATGCTGAGTGGGTTTCCCCATTCGGAAATCCTCGGATCAAAGTCAGTTTGCCGACTCCCCGAGGCTTATCGCAAGCTACTACGTCCTTCATCGCCTCTTACCGCCTAGGCATCCACCATATGCGCTTATTCACTTGACCATATAACCCCAAAAACTCTGGGGCGCTGGTATTGGTCTTCTCTTCGTTTGAATGCAACATACCCGCATCCAAGTCTTACGACCTGGACACTTCTATAGATATCCCCAATCACCTTGCGGCAATGGGAATATTTGCCTATCTACAATCTAATCCGAATTGTTAAAGAGCTGCACTTCGCAAATGCAAAGTGACTAACGCTTTCGCTAGTCACTTCACACTCACCGGACACCTTCCACCCACTCTACTTAATGCGCCATGAATGGCTTTCACCTCGCCCGTTACTTCATTGGTGGAGCCAGGGAGGATCGAACTCCCGACCTCCTGCGTGCAAGGCAGGCGCTCTCCCAGCTGAGCTATGGCCCCGATTGATACTGGTGGGTCTGGGTGGAGTTGAACCACCGACCTCACCCTTATCAGGGGTGCGCTCTAACCAACTGAGCTACAGACCCGTGTCCGTGCTGCTTAGATCAGGTAATTTGTGTGGATGCTCCGAAAGCGCCTCAATCGGCTTTCGTTAAAGGAGGTGATCCAGCCCCAGGTTCCCCTAGGGCTACCTTGTTACGACTTCACCCCAGTCATGAATCACAAAGTGGTGAGCGACCTCCCGAGGGTTAGTCTACCCACTTCTTTTGCAACCCACTCCCATGGTGTGACGGGCGGTGTGTACAAGGCCCGGGAACGTATTCACCGCGACGTTCTGATTCGCGATTACTAGCGATTCCGACTTCATGCAGTCGAGTTGCAGACTGCAATCCGGACTACGATCGGTTTTTTGAGATTCGCTCACCCTCACGGGGTCGCAGCCCTCTGTACCGACCATTGTAGCACGTGTGTAGCCCAGCTCATAAGGGCCATGATGACTTGACGTCATCCCCACCTTCCTCCGGTTTATCACCGGCAGTCTCCCTAGAGTTCCCACCATCATGTGCTGGCAACTAAGGATAAGGGTTGCGCTCGTTACGGGACTTAACCCAACATCTCACGACACGAGCTGACGACAGCCATGCAGCACCTGTCTCAGCGTTCCCGAAGGCACCAATCCATCTCTGGAAAGTTCGCTGGATGTCAAGAGCTGGTAAGGTTCTTCGCGTTGCATCGAATTAAACCACATGCTCCACCGCTTGTGCGGGCCCCCGTCAATTCCTTTGAGTTTTAACCTTGCGGCCGTACTCCCCAGGCGGTCAACTTATCGCGTTAGCTGCGCCACTAAAAACACAAAGTCTCCAACGGCTAGTTGACATCGTTTACAGCGTGGACTACCAGGGTATCTAATCCTGTTTGCTACCCACGCTTTCGTACCTCAGCGTCAGTGTTGGTCCAGGAAGCCGCCTTCGCCACTGGTGTTCCTCCGGATATCTACGCATTTCACCGCTACACCCGGAATTCCACTTCCCTCTACCACACTCCAGTCAGGCAGTATCAAATGCAGTTCCCAGGTTAAGCCCGGGGCTTTCACATCTGACTGACCCAACCGCCTACGTACGCTTTACGCCCAGTAATTCCGATTAACGCTCGCACCCTCCGTATTACCGCGGCTGCTGGCACGGAGTTAGCCGGTGCTTCTTCTAAAGGTAACGTCAAGAAGGTCGGGTATTAGCCAACCCCTTTTCTTTCCAATTGAAAGTGCTTTACAACCCGCAGGCCTTCTTCACACACGCGGCATTGCTGCATCAGGGTTTCCCCCATTGTGCAATATTCCCCACTGCTGCCTCCCGTAGGAGTCTGGGCCGTGTCTCAGTCCCAGTGTGGCTGATCGTCCTCTCAGACCAGCTACGGATCGTCGCCTTGGTAGGCCATTACCCCACCAACTAGCTAATCCGACGCAGGCTCATCCAATAGCGAGAGGCCCGAAGGTCCCCCTCTTTCCCCCATGGGGCGTATGCGGTATTAGCCCGGATTTCTCCGGGTTGTCCCCCACTACTGGGCAGATTCCTACGCGTTACTCACCCGTCCGCCACTCGTCAGCACCCCGAAGGGCCTGCTACCGTTCGACTTGCATGTGTTAAGCATGCCGCCAGCGTTCAATCTGAGCCAGGATCAAACTCTTCACTTTAAGTTTGAACTGTCACTTGAGGCGTGACATATCCTTGCCCGACTTATACTTCTTCGGAATCGAAGATGCTTCGTCGATATACTAATTGGCCTCTCTCGGCCACCAACGGAGCACCCACACAAATTACCTAATCTGATTGTTAAAGAGCTGTCCAGCTTACGCTAGACTGAGACGGTCAACTATAGCCCGACCACCTCTCACCGTCAATAGCTACACCATCTTCAGCGCCGATTCGCGCCCAATCAAAACCGAACGCCAAACGAGCCGCGTATTCTACTGACTCCTGGGGTCAGGTCAACTACATATTTGGAGTACGGCTAATTAACTAAAATCCGGGCAAATCGACGCTTCCCAACTTGAAAAACTTCACGGCTTCCGGTAGCACAAATAAGGCTCTTGTCCTCCACACGCTCACCATTGATCTTCACCGCGCCTTGCTTAATCATGCGCATAGCTTCAGAGGTACTGGAAACCAGTTTCGCGTCTTTTAGCAAATTGGCAATGGGCAAACCATTTCCGTCAGAACTCAAAATCACCTCTGGGATATCATCGGGAATGGCACCTCTCCGAAATCGCGCGATAAAATTTTCGTTGGCACTCACTGCTGCTTCACGGCTGTGAAAACGCTCAACGATCTCCATACATAGCCTAATCTTTGCATCCCTTGGGTTTGCCCCCGAATCTACATCAGCTTTCATCTTTTTTATATCAGACATCGGCGCAAAGCTGAGTAACTCGAAATAACGCCACATAATTTCGTCGGAAATGGACATCAATTTACCAAACATATTATCTGGCTTGTCGGTGATACCGATATAATTATTGAGTGACTTAGACATTTTTTGGACGCCGTCAAGCCCCTCCAGAATCGGCATTGTTAGAGCAACTTGTGGCTCTTGGCCATAAGCCTCCTGCAATTGACGACCCACTAGAAGATTAAACTTTTGATCAGTACCTCCAAGTTCCACATCGGCTTTCATCGCAACCGAGTCATAACCCTGGACCAGAGGGTAAAGAAACTCGTGCACGGAAATAGACTGCCCACTCTTATAACGCTTACTGAAATCGTCCCGCTCGAGCATCCGGGCTACAGTATGTTTGGCTGCAAGCTGAATCATGTCGGCCGCGCTCATCCCCCCCAACCAGGATGAATTGAATAGCACCGAAGTTTTCTCCGGATCGAGAATTTTAAAAACCTGATGCTCGTAAGTCTTAGCATTCTCCAAAATCTCCTCCCTCGAAAGAGGCGGCCGCGTAGCACTCTTCCCTGTTGGGTCTCCGATCATAGCCGTGAAGTCCCCAATTAAAAATAGAACTTCATGCCCAAGATCCTGGAATTGACGAAGCTTATTGATAAGCACGGTGTGCCCAAGGTGAAGATCTGGTGCTGTAGGATCGAATCCAGCTTTGATTTTTAGAGGCTTTCCTTTTGCGAGCTTCTTGATCAGCGCATCTTCCAGCAAGATCTCATCTGCACCACGGCGTATCACCTCCATCGCCTCTGCAGTTGATACCATGACTCACCTCTCAACAGTTTCTCAGGAGCGCACAACTTACAGGAAGGAGCAAAAAAAGTAACTAGCAGTTCTCATTTTGGAGGGCGCAATCGATAAAATTAATGCCAATCGTAAAAAACAGGCAAAAAATATAGGAATCAGATGCCTTTTAGTACATAATTGGTCGAATTTTTAGGCTATTAGCGTGCTTACATGATAAAAGACTATAGATTTCACAGCGATACCATAAATTTTAAGCGGCCTAGCCCTTTACTTACTCGAGTGAAATACCCCCTGTTTGCAGCAGGAATTGGAGTTTTCATTTATACAGCACTCAATTTTTTTCCACTAGGACATCCGATGCAAGCGTCAGTGCATCATGCCGAAACTTCCACACTTAAAAGTATTGCACTCACGCTCCCAAATCAGAGCAAAAGTGAAGTCGCACCTGAAGACGCTGAAAAGGCACCAGCGCCTATCCTGACCGGAAGCAACACCATTGAAGCCGAAACCCCAGCGACTCCAGACGGATCCCAGTCAGCTGAAGTCGGCCAAATAGAAGCCAGTTCCGATAGCAATATCGCTCAGCAACCATCCAGCGAAAACACTGTTAGCCCCGACAGCGGCTTGCCAACTAACGAGCAGGACGACACTGCAGCCCTGGAACAGAACGCACAGGTCGAAAACGAGGTTCGATGGCTCAAGGAGAAAGTGAATAAAGGCGATTCAATATCCAAAATATTCTCCCGAATGAATCTTTCTGCCAGTCTGTTACATCGGATCTTAAACAGTAGCACTGAGGCAAAAGAGTTGGCCAGCATCAAGCCAGGCGAGATTCTAAAAGTTAAAATAGACGGGGAAGGGAATTTCCTCGGGCTCATTCTTGAGCGCAATGCAATTGAGAGCCTGAACATTCAAGAGAGAGATGATGGCTTTCGCACGCGGACTGTAGAGCGCGGCCTGGAAACACGTATTGCCAATGCCTCCGGCACCATTACCAATTCACTTTACCAAAGCGCGCAGAGAACCGGTCTTTCGGACCAGTTAATTATGGAACTAGCCAACATCTTTGGCTGGGACATCGATTTCGCGCTGGAAATCCGGGCTGGAGATCAATTCAGCCTCATTTATGAGGATGAGTATCTCGACGGCGAGCTTTACGGTCACGGTTCCATACTGGCAGCGGAGTTCATCAATCAGGGAAATGTCTTTCGGGCCATCCGCTACCAGGACAAAAACGGCAACAGCAACTATTTCTCTCCCGACGGACGCAGCATGCGTAAAGCGTTTCTGCGAGCCCCTGTAGATTTTCGGCGTATCTCTTCACACTTCACCAAGGCTCGC
Source organism: Chromatiaceae bacterium (assembly GCA_024235255.1). Lineage (GTDB taxonomy): Bacteria > Pseudomonadota > Gammaproteobacteria > Chromatiales > Chromatiaceae > HKST-UBA178. Next base: position 194,261 of record JACKMT010000003.1, on the reverse strand, counting down.
TGGCATCCGGTGCTGGGCAAGAAGCGGCCGCACAAAGGCGTCGATTATGCAGCAGCACCAGGCACACCGATCAAGGCCGCCGGCGATGGCAGGGTGATATTTCGCGGCATAAAAGGCGGCTATGGAAAAACAGTGATCCTGAAGCATGGAGATCAATACACGACGCTGTACGGCCATATGTCTAACTACAACAACACCGTCAAGAGCGGAAGCCGGGTCAAACAGGGGCAGACCATAGGGTATGTCGGACAAACAGGATTGGCAACTGGACCCCACCTGCACTATGAATTTCGGGTAAACGACGTTCACCGTAATCCGCTGACCGTTAAAATCCCACTCGCATCACCTATAAAAAAGGAATACAAGGCTGACTTCACGCGAAAGAGCAAACCACTGCTCGCCCAACTCGACATGATATCCAGAACACAACTGGCAACAGCAGAATAGCTTTATAAAGCCAGGGTGAGGTCGAATCTTTTTATTGGATTAATGTCAGGTACCAGTTTAGACGGCATTGATGCAGTCTTGGTTGACTTCACCAATGAACAACACAGGATAGTTGGATTCAGTTGCCGTCCATGGCCAACGGCGATGGCCGAGCGGATCAGAGCGATCAGCGTTCCAGGTCAGGATGAGATTGACCGCCTGGGAATTCTCGATTCGGAAGTGGCAGACGCTTTTGCCACTAGTACCATCAAGTTGCTGAAAAAATACACTCTAGCTCCCGCTCAAATCAGAGCGATTGGATCCCACGGCCAGACTGTTCGCCATCGTCCAAATTTCAGTAGCCCATTTACCCTGCAAATCGGCGATCCAAATCGGATTGCAGAGCAGACTGGAATTTGCGTGGTTTCGGATTTCCGCCGACGTGACATGGCCGCTGGTGGACAGGGGGCGCCTCTGGTCCCTGCTTACCATGCAGCCTTTTTCGCCAAACCCGGCGAGAACCGCGTCATCCTAAACATCGGTGGAATTGCCAATATTACATTGCTCCCCGCTGACCCCAAATCCAATATTCTGGGTTTCGACACCGGCCCCGGGAACACACTGCTCAACACCTGGATTCACACCAACCTCGGCAAATCCTATGACCAGTCAGGGGAGTGGGCTGCGGGTGGCGTAGTGCTCCCCGATCTTCTAGAAAAGTTCAAATCGGACCCCTATTTTGACGCACCAATTCCAAAATCTACCGGAGCAGAGTATTTCAGTCGTGCATGGTTGGAGGCACGCCTTCCCATACAGAACGCTTCCTCGCAGCACATCCAGGCAACACTCACGGCGCTCACGGCAGAAAGCATTGCCGAAGCTATCGCTAAACACGCTCCAGAATGTGACCGGGTGATCGTTTGCGGTGGTGGAGTTCACAATAAGACGATGATGAGACACCTGAAACGGAAACTGGGAAATATCCCTCTGGAGACCAGCCGGGAATATGGTATAGATCCGGAGCAAGTGGAATCGATTGCGTTTGCTTGGCTTGCCAGACAGACTCTGAATGGACTTTCCGGAAATCTGCCCACCGTTACCGGCGCCAGCCACCCTGTGATATTAGGCGGCATCTATCCCGTCTAATTCAATGCCATCTGGGATTCCTACCGGCCAACAGTGCAGCTTCTGGGATTCGCTATCCTGATATCAAATCTCACCCAGATAAATGCAAAAGGGGGCCAAAGCCCCCTCTGTTTGTTTACAGATTATTTTGCCTATACCGCAAAGGACGAGCCACAACCACAGGTGGTGGCGGCATTGGGATTGCGGATAACAAACTGAGAGCCCTGCAACCCCTCTGTATAGTCTACTTCGGCACCACCGAGATACTGCAGGCTCATTGGGTCGATCAATAGGGTAACACCGTCGGTAACGACCTTGGTGTCACCTTCCTTAACTTCCTCATCAAACGTAAATCCATATTGGAACCCCGAACAGCCTCCGCCCTGAATATAGATTCTGAGCATCAGTTCCGGATTGCCCTCTTCCTCTATCAGTACGGAGACCTTGGCTGCCGCCGCAGAGGTAAATACCAGCGGTACTTCAGCTTCTGCTGCATTCATAATTAGCCTCCTAAATAGTGTCGTTAAAGTATTAGCTTGAGCGATTATATAAGATTATTATAATGCTTTTCCGATAATATCAGTCAACTATTTTTCCGAACCATGCTCGGTAACTTGAGCGTCTTCCATATTACTCCGTAGCGCGTACTTGTTTCGGGTTTTCATCGCTATCCGACCCAGCATCGTAGCCAAGCCGTGGGGGCACCTCACCATCCTCGACATAAACCAGCTGGCCATTCACCTCAGCCCCCATCTCCATTTCCAATAATTTATAGTACAGCGTACCGGTTACCCTTGCATTGGCGGCAAGCTCAACTCTTCCATTGGCAAAAACATCTCCCACAATTTTCCCATTGAGGACCAAGTTGGGCACCCTTACGTCACCTTCTATCAAGCCGGTATCGCTCAGTACCAGTGTTGACTGCTCATCCTGCTCTGCAGAGACGTCCCCATGAATAGTACCGTCAACATGGATTCCACCTGCGAAGTGAACACTTCCTTCAATCAGTACGCCCACTCCGACTACAGTCGTGATTTTGGGTAACCTGAACCGTTTTTTCCGTCCAATCATGGTTTATCTTATCCTTTAACCACCCAGTCGAATCGCTGTTTTACTTCCGGCAGGTTCTTGTTGCTTGGTTTAACCTCGACAATAACTTTCAGCGGCTTGAAATTCTCAGGCAGTTGAATGATTCCCTCGATATCCTGAAATTGATTAAACCGAACCTTGATCCGCTCCGTTTTCTCTTTCGTCATCTCACGCAGGGGCAGCCACATAGGCTCACCCTCTTTAAGGCCGTCAACTGCCAGAAATGCCCACCCGGATGCAGTATCTCCGTTGTTCATCGACTGGGTAACGGTAAACCGATATTGAAATACCCCCTCTCCATCCCCTTTTTTCAGTGAAAAACGGTGTATCTGCACCCCTTCCCGGTCATCTTTTGTGGATACCATACTCCGTAGAAAGGTTAACTCCTCATCCAACTGCAACCTTTCCTGTTGATAGTTTTTCAACTCGTCCCTGACCTTGCGCACGGCTTCCTGGTCAATTTGGCTGGACCTTTCCAGCACTGCCAGTTTTTCTGCCGACTCTAATCGGATACGTTCGAGTTCATTTATCCTTTCCTGCTGCAACCTGACAACACTCTGCAACTCCTGTGAGCCAAGACCCGCTTGGTAGCGGCTTGCGTAGTAACCAACTAAAGCCATGCCACACATTAAAACCAGAATCAGCACCCAACGAAGAAAGCGAAAACCTCGATCCTGCACAATCCGGGGGGTCGAATACTTCATATTTTGAGAATCTCGCAGTATCAGGGTAGAAGTGCGATTGAATCCAGACCTGCTCGCTCATCGAAACCAAGCATCAGATTCATATTCTGGACTGCCTGTCCCGCAGCACCTTTGACCAAATTATCTATTACCGACAGCACAACAAGCGTATTGCCCTGCTGGGGACGGTGTAGCGAAATCCGACAATCGTTGCTGCCCCGGACACTTCGCGTCTCAGGATGAGCGCCGGGCGGAAGAACATCGACGAAGGGCTCGTGCTGATAACGCGCCTCATACAACGCCTGATAATCCGCTGCCTCGGTTATCCTGGCATAGAGTGTGGCATGAATTCCGCGGACCATAGGTGCAAGATGTGGAACAAAGGTCAGGCCGACCTCTTGCTTGGTTGCATGGGATAGATTCTGAAGAATTTCAGGAAGATGTCGATGTCCCGGCACGCCGTATGCCTTGAAACTTTCTCCCGCTTCACCCATCAACATAGCTACGCTTGCACCGCGGCCGGCGCCGCTGACACCTGAAACGCAATTCGCGATCAAGTTTCCAACCGATACGACGTTTTGTTCCAGTAAGGGCAGAAAGCCCAGCGTGACAGCGGTTACATAACAACCCGGATTAGCGACCAACTGCGCCGATCTCACCGCATCCCTATTCACTTCCGGCAGGCCATATACCGCTTCAGCGACCAAGGCCGGACATGCGTGCTGCATTCCATACCAGCGCTCCCATACGGCGATATCCTTTATTCTAAAATCTGCCGCCAAATCAATCACCCGGGAACCGGCAGCGATCAGCGCGGGAACCTGCTGCATGGCCGTGCCATTGGGGGTGGCGAAAAAAATCAGATCGCACCGCTTTAGGAGCGCAGTGTCCGGCTCGGAAAAACAGAGATCCAATCTGCCGCGCAGGTTCGGGAAGAGTTCAGAAACTGATCTGCCGGCTTCCGAACGGGAGGTAATGATCGATAGCTCAACATTGGGATGACCCGCCAGCAGCCGAAGCAGCTCCACGCCGGTGTACCCGGTCCCTCCCACTATAGCAACCTTCTTTTTAGCCACTCTCTGCTCCGTGACGCTGACCCAAACTCAGGAATCAAATGAAATCTTATGGATTATAACAAGGCCCAACGGCAAAAAGCTAAAGGGCCATGGTACACTTCAAAGCACAGGTTCCTGAGAACCAATCGCAAAAAATACCTGACCTACGATGGACCCGATACAAATTATTTCCCTGACACTGGGTGCCGCCTGGGCCTCCGGCATTAATCTTTACGCCGCTGTCCTGGTGCTTGGTTATCTGGGCGCGACCGGTAATATTGTGCTACCCGCCGAGCTTCAGGTTCTTACCAATCCGCTGGTGTTTGGCGCCGCGGGATTAATGTACGTCATCGAGTTTTTTGCCGATAAAATACCCGGCGTCGACTCAGGCTGGGATGTCATCCATACCTTCATCCGCATTCCTGCCGGTGCCGCACTTGCCGCCGGTATGGCCCAAGGACTGGAGATAAACCAGGGTGCAGAATTTGCCGCTATGCTAGTGGGAGGCGGTATTGCCGCTACCAGCCACGCCGCAAAGACCGGTACTCGACTGTTAATCAACACCTCACCAGAACCCGTCACCAACTGGAGCGCTTCCATTGCTGAGGATATAGCGGTTGTCGGTGGACTTTGGGCGTCGCTCCAATATCCCTGGGTGTTCATGGCTGTCCTAGCGCTTTTTCTACTGCTGTTGACCTGGCTAATGCCCAAAATATGGGGTGCCCTGAAACGCACCTTTCGCAGCCTGCGCAATTTTTTCAAAGGCAGGCGCTTACCGGACACGGAGCCACAATCAACCAATGGTATCAAGGTCGAACTGCTGCGTACCCTGTACCAGGACTCTGCCGAGAAGGATCGATAGCTGCGACTGGATGTCCGTTGCCGTTAGATTTAGATGAGGGAGACCACCTTAGATGCTTTGGCTCAAGGCGTTTCACATTATTTTTCTGGTTTCTTGGTACGCGGGACTATTCTACCTACCGCGCCTGTTTGTCCATCACGCGATGTCGACAGATATCCAGACACGGGAACGACTGGAAATTATGGAACGCAAACTTTTCTGGTTCATCACACCCTGGGCAGTGCTGACCATTCTTTTCGGCTTCTTACTGGCTGGTTATTACGGCTGGGAAGCCTTCAGGGTGATGTATTGGTTGCACCTCAAAATTGCATTGGTGATACCACTGATCGGATACCATTTCTGGTGCGGTAAAATAATGGTGGCCTTTCGCGGCGGTCAAAACCCCCACAGCCACCTCTGGTTCAGATGGTTTAACGAATTCCCACTACTGATCCTGGTCGCTGTGGTACTGTTGGTTGTGCTCAAACCTTTCTAAAATAAGCACCAAAAGTTTCCAGTTTACCCACTTCGGCAATTTCGACGGAAAGAAAACCCGCCCCACCTTTAGTACCAGGTGAAAATCGTATTACTGCGCTTCAAGTTATAATGAAAAAAAACCGCAGTAGGCGCTCTATTCAGCCAACCGCGGTTTTTTCTATTTTGGGAAATCCGGGATCAGGCGCAACCACCACCCTGGGCAGAGGAGGAGCCGCAACTGCCGCAACCACCACCGCCCGATTTTTGCGGCAAGTTGTTGAAAACGAAGCTGGCCGCGCCATCTTCTCGATCGATAAAATCGATCTCGACTCCGCGCAAATGTTCCAATGTCGCATTGTCGACGATGATATCGAAACCCTCGCAGGCGAGCACCATATCATTGCCGTTGACCTGATCGGTAAAAGTCATCCCAAAACTGATACCGCTGCAACCTCCGGGTGTCGCATATACCCGCACACCCTTGATATCTTCCTCTACCTGCTGCACCAATTCAGCCATTTTACCCTGCGCGGAGCCGGAAAGACTGAGATCTCTGGCGGTCAGGATGTTCATCGCGGACTCGCTCATACTTTTAATACTCCAAAAAAGCTAAAAACTGAGGAGTATACTATATCAGCCGTATTCAAATATAAACATATCGAAAATAACGGATAAACCACTGCTCTTCAGTTTGCCGATCGAGACTCCTGGTTGAAAATTGCACGTCACGCCAAAAAAACAGCGATTAAAGTTGATTCTGGCTTTTCAATTCGTACAGATGACGCTCTGCATCCAGTAAATGTTGGCCCCAGTGCAGATGATAGCCGCAACGCCAATCATCCAGCGCTTTTCCAGGCTCCCTTGCCATCAATTTGAGACCATGTTTCAGTTCGCAGTATATATCGGTCAGATCATCAGCAAGGCTGCCGCTCATGCTCTGACCATCGTGGGCCACATCGAACTGCATCCAATATCCATCCCGGTTGCCCAGCATTTCACGCAGTTCGGCAAAAAGCTCAAAGCGCGCATCCAGATCTGGGCTCATAGAGTGATCCAGAACATTCGCATCACCCAATGCTGCGATTGCCGCATGCAATCTCGGCAGGATGGAGGCCAACTCCTCCAGCCAGTTACCGTCATTCGCGTCCGCCTTCTCTATCAGGTTGCAGTAATCCGTTGCAACCGCCTCCATTTCAATGGTGGTTGGACTCATAATTTCCCCCTTGCCAAAGAGGTCTAAGCACTCTGATTTACGCTTCCTATTGTAGTCGAGAATCTCAAAAGCGGTGAGAAATTGGTTGTCCCAGGACACTAGAACACCACGGAATACGATAAAATATTGATCTATTCCTTTCAGCTCGCGATCAAACCTTATGAGAACTCCAGTGGTGCTTACGATTTCCGGCCATGACCCCACCGGTGGCGCCGGTATTCAGGCAGATATCGAAGCAATAATTGCCACGGGTTGCAGGGCAGCCAGCGCGGTGACCTGCCTGACGATCCAGGATACCGCCGACGTCTACCGGGTGGCAGCCTCCGACCCTCGGTTGCTGGATGGCCAGATTCGCACGCTGCTGGCCGATGTACACGTTGCCGCCTGCAAAATCGGCTTGATCCCCGACATGGCTTGCCTGCTGGTGATTTCCGGGGTGCTGCGGGAGAATCCGGGTATTCCTGTGGTACTCGACCCAGTGCTGGCAAGCGGTGCCGGCACCGAACTGGCCGGAAACCGGTTGATCGCCGGATTTATGGAGCACCTGATGCCTTGGGTAACGCTGATCACACCAAACTCCATCGAAGCGCGGCGGTTAAGCGGCGCCCATCGGTTGGATAACTGCGGCATGGAATTATTGGCACAAGGCTGTCAGGCGGTATTGATCACCGGAACCCACGAATCCGATCAGTGTGTGATAAACCGCCTATACCAAAAAGATGCCGCTGTGATTGAGAGCAGTTGGCCGCGTCTGCAGGCGAGTTTTCACGGCTCCGGTTGCACCCTGGCTGCATCCGCTGCGGCATATATCGCCAGAGGATTTAGCTTGGCTGCCGCGGTAGACAAAGCGCTTGAGTACACCTGGGCTTCACTCTCACATGGCGACCAGCTCGGAAAGGGACAGCTGTTACCCGACAGACTTTTTGCCTGGCGGCGACACAATGAGTCAGACTGATGTACATAGATGATTTCAAAGGGCTTTATGCGATCACCGACAGCACCCTCACGCCCGCCGAAACAATCCTGCTGCAAGTTGAACAGGCACTGGACGGAGGTGTGCGCATGCTCCAGTACCGCGATAAGAGTAGCAATTTCCAGTTCCAACGGGAGCAGGCGGAATGCTTGCTGAGGCTCTGCCGCCAGGCCGGTGTACCTTTGATCATCAACGATGATGTTGATTTGGCGCTGACCGTCGGTGCCGACGGCGTGCACCTGGGGCGGGACGACGCGAATCTCAAGACCGGCAGGGAACGGCTGGGTCCGGAAGCGATCATCGGAATCTCCTGCTACAACGATTTCGAACTGGCACTGCAAGCCGAGCAGTCGGGCGCGGACTATGTCGCCTTCGGCCGTTTTTTTGCTTCGACCACCAAACCCGCGGCAGTTCCGGCGGGTATCGAACTGCTGCACCGGGCCAAAACCGAACTGAAAATACCCACGGTTGCCATCGGCGGAATAACGCCGGAAAATGGCGCCGCACTGGTTGTCGCAGGCGCCGATATGCTCGCTGTGATCCAGGGTGTTTTCGGGCAGCCCGATATCCGGGCAGCCTGCAACCAGTTCCAGCGACTCTTTGCTGCCACAGAGGACCCACCGACATGACCGCTAGCCACAAACGACTCATCGAGGCCCAACAACACATACCCGGCGGGGTCAATTCACCGGTCCGTGCATTCAAGGGCGTCGGTGGCGATCCGGTCTTCTTCGAGCGCGCCAGCGGGCCTTTCGTTTTCGATCCGGATGGCAACAGATATATCGACTATGTCGGCTCCTGGGGGCCGATGATTCTCGGACACGCCCACCCTGAAGTGATCGCAGCCGTCGGCGAAGTGATTAAGCAAGGGCTCTCCTTCGGCGCACCGACCGAAATCGAGACCCGCATGGCCGATCGGGTGTGCGAATTGGTGCCGTCGCTGGACCTGGTGCGTATGGTCAGCTCAGGCACCGAAGCGACGATGAGCGCCATTCGCCTCGCGCGGGGGTACACCGGGCGGGACAAAATCGTCAAATTCGAAGGCTGTTATCACGGCCACTCCGACTCGCTGCTGGTCAAGGCGGGCTCCGGTATGCTGACACTGGGAGAGCCCAGCTCCCCCGGCGTGCCGGCGGCGCTGGCCGAACTGACCATCACGCTTAACTTCAACGACCTGGAACAGGTTCAGCAGACATTCGCGCAGATCGGCGAACAGATCGCCTGTATCATTGTCGAACCGGTGGCTGGCAACATGAACTGCATCCCACCCCTGCCCGGTTTTCTTGAAGGTCTGCGCCAAGTGTGCGACCGCTACGGAGCACTGCTTATTCTGGATGAAGTCATGACCGGATTCCGGGTCGCGCTGGGAGGCGCCCAGGGTTACTACAATATCAAACCCGATCTAACCACGCTGGGCAAGGTTATCGGCGGCGGCATGCCGGTGGGCGCCTTCGGCGGCAGGCGCGAAGTGATGGAGAGAATCTCTCCGTTGGGACCGGTCTACCAGGCCGGCACACTCTCCGGTAACCCGGTGGCGATGACCGCTGGCCTGATTACACTGGAACTGATATCGGCACCCGGTTTTTTTGCATCACTCACCAGGAGGACCAACCGTCTGGTGGCGGGACTAATGGATAAGGCGGCAGCGGCAGGCATCCCACTGACCAGCAACCAGGTAGGCGCGATGTTTGGTATATTCTTCACCGATGCGGAACGGGTCACCAACTACGCGCAAGCCACCGCATGCGACCAGGCAAGCTTCAGGCGTTTCTTTCACGCCATGCTGCAACGCGGCGTTTACCTGGCACCCTCCGCATTCGAGGCCGGATTTGTCTCAGCCGCTCACAGCGACAGCGAGATCGATGCAACCCTCGACGCCGCCGAAGGGGCGTTCGCGGAGATAAAGTGAATTATCGATTCTCGGCAATATCGGTGCCAAGCATGATCGAACACCGCAGAACACCAGCATGAGAAACGGGGTCGCAGCAACGGCTCTGCTGCCGATTTTCCGCCTGTGACTGAGCTCTTCCAACAGCTGCTCCATTGGGTGGCTTTGCACCCGAATTGGGCGAGCGCCATGATTTTCCTCGTATCCATGGCCGAGTCCCTGGCCATCGTGGGTCTGGTTGTGCCCGGTGTTGCCATCATGTTTGGCATCGGCGCCATGATCGGAGCCGATTCCGTCGATTTCACCGCAGCTTTGATTTGGGCCGTGGCCGGCGCAGTGGCAGGTGACGGATTGAGCTTTTGGCTTGGGCGCCACTACAAGGAGAAACTAACAGAGATCTGGCCCTTTACCCGCTATCCGACAAGCCTCACCCGGGGTGTCGCGTTTTTTGAAAAGTATGGCGGAAAAAGCGTCGCTATCGGTCGTTTCTTCGGCCCGGTCAGAGCGGTCATCCCACTTGTTGCGGGCATGCTGGGCATGCAGCCCTGGCGGTTTGCGGTGGCAAATGTGCTCTCCGCTCTGGCCTGGGCGCCCGTTTATCTGCTGCCGGGGATGGTCTTCGGTACCTCCATGAAGCTGGCATCTGAAGTTGCCTTCAGACTGGTCATCGTCGTGCTGCTGCTGGTAATCGCTGTCTGGTTCATCGTCTGGCTGGTGCACCGTGTTTTTCTCCGGCTGCAGCCCAACTCATCCCGGCTGCTCCAGGCGTTAATAAGCTGGGGTTACCGCCATCCCACAATGCAGAGCATTGCCGGTGCCTTGGCCGATCCCGCGCATCCCGAGGCCAGGGGACTCTCGACGCTGGCCACGCTGTTGTTGATTGCATCGGCGCTGTTTACGCTGATTACCGGCTGGAGTCTGGACGAAGACGCCCATTCAGGCATCAATTACACGGTGCTGGAGACGCTGCAAAGCCTGAGAACCCCCTGGGCCGACCACCTGATGGTCTTCATCACCGGGCTGGGTGGCGTCGAGTCGATGGCGCTGTTCTTTTCCATGGTACTGGCTTACCTGCTTTGGCGAAGCCACAAACGTGCCGCACTCTACTGGGTAGCGGCTGCCGGATTTGCACTGCTGGTAGGCCCGCTGTTGAAATATGGCTTGCGGATTCCGCGCCCCGACATCATCGCGCAGGCGCGCTCCAGTTACGCCTTTCCCAGCGGCCATACGCTTTGGGCCATGGTGATGTATGGTTTTTTTGCGGTGCTGGTGGCGCGGACACTTACGCCGCGCTGGCGCTGGATCCCTTACAGTCTGGCGGGACTGCTCGTTACTAATATTGCAATTTCACGCCTCTATCTGGGCATGCACTGGCTCTCCGACGTGCTCGGCAGCGTCGCTCTCGGGCTATTCTGGATCTCCGCACTGGGCATCGCCTACAGCCGTCATGCCGCCGCCCCCGCCAGGGAAAACCGCGCCCTGGTCGCCTTTGGAATCTGCGCCATTCTCGCCGCCCTGACGATACAGGGGATCGTTTTCCACGAACGTGAATTTCAATACTACTCCCCGGACAAGCCGATAACCCGGATGTCGGAAGTTCACTGGTGGACAAACGGCTGGCGGGAACTGCCTCAGGAACGCGTGGACACCCGAAAGCGCCAACAGCACAAACTGACGCTGCAATATGCAGGCGGACTCGACAGTTTCGCAGCAGCCATAGCGGCCGGCGGTTGGCGGAAAACCGCCCCGTTCACTTGGGGAACGGTGATGCGGCTCCTCTCTCCGAGCGTTCCGCTGGAGGAACTGCCGGTGTTCCCCCAGGTTCACGATGGCCGGCATGAATCCCTGGCACGGGAGAAAACGCTCGCCGGAGGGCGCCGCCTGGTGCTTCGGCTCTGGCCCGCCTACACACTGCTTACACCAGGTGAAAACAGTTTGTGGATAGGGTTGGTGGAAGAGCAGAAAAAAGTGGAGATTCTCAATATCGCCACATTTGCGGTCACCACCGTATCGCAACAGGATGCCTTCGATGAAATCCAAAAGGACACTTCCCAGGCACTGGACCAGCGGCTGACTGAAGCCGGGATCATGCTTTTACGCAGCAAGGAGGAGCAATCCGGTGCAATCGACCGGAATCAGAAAGCCTCCGGCTCATCCCCCCAGCGACGCAGCAATTGATGCTCTATCGCCAGGTGATCCAACACTCGCGCCACCATGAAATCGACTAGATCTCCAACCTCCTGCGGACGCTGGTAGAAGCCGGGGCTGGCCGGCATGATGGTGACGCCGAGACGGGAGAGCCGAAGCATATTCTGCAGATGCAGAGACGAGAGCGGTGTCTCTCTTATCATCAAAAGCAACTGCCGCCGCTCCTTGAGCATCACATCCGCGGCGCGTTCAATCAGATTATTGCTGGCACCGCAGGCGATGGCGGACAAGGTACCGGTGGAGCAAGGGGCGATAACCATTGCCGCAGGGGCGTTGGAACCGCTTGCCACCGGTGCACTCCACTGCTCTCTTCCGAATACTTGCAGCTGGCCGGGTGCGGCTGCAAAGCGTTCACTGAGCAGCGCTGCTGCAGCGGCAGGCTGGGCCGGTACCGAGAGATCGGATTCGAGCGACAGCACGACCTGAGCCGCCTTGGAGATCATCAGGTAGACCCGGCGATCCGCCTGCAGCAGGCACTCGAGCAGCCGCAAACCATAGGCGCTGCCTGAGGCACCGGTTATCGCCAGTGAGATGGTCCGCCCACCGTCACCCATGGCTGACAACTCCGGTCGATGTCAGCGCATCCAGCAGACGTTGGTGTATTCCCTCAAACCCGCCGTTGCTCATCACCAGCAGCTGGTCTCCCGCTCTGGCTGTCGCTGCCACTCTGGAGACAATCGCTGCCACATCATCGAACACCGCTGCCCGCTTGCCCATCGGGGCAAAAACCTCCGCTGCGTTCCACTTCAGGTTTTCCGGCGAGTAGACCAGCACCTCGTCGGCCAGCGCGAGCGCCTCCGGCAGACGGGAGGCCAGCACCCCCATGCGCATGGTGTTCGACCTGGGTTCGAGAATTGCCACAATACGCGTTCCGTAGCCTACCCTGGCGCGCAACCCGCTCAGCGTCGTCTCAATTGCCGTAGGATGGTGGGCAAAATCGTCGAATACGCGAACACCCTCTACCTCGCCGCGCAGCTCCATACGGCGTTTGACGTTATGAAAGCTGGAGAGTGCCCGGATTGCCTGTTGTGGCGGAACCCCGGCATGCCGGGCAGCGGCAATCGCGGCCAGTGCGTTGCTGATATTGTGGCGCCCCGAAAGCCCCCACGCCGCACGCCCTGCCATGCGCCCCTCAACCCAGAGATCGAACGCCTCTCCTGCCGGAGTGACATTACCGGGGCGCCATTGCACCGAACTGTCGTCAACTGAGAAGCGCTCCAGCGGCGTCCAGCACCCCATCGCCAACATCTCGTCCATTGCCTCCGCACCTGCAGGGGCAATGATCAGACCTGATCCGGGTACCGTACGCACCAGATGATGAAACTGACGCTGAATCATCTTCAGGTCTTCGAAGATATCGGCATGATCGAACTCCAGGTTATTCAGTATCAAGGTGCGTGGCCGGTAGTGCACAAACTTGGAGCGCTTGTCGAAGAAGGCGGTGTCGTATTCGTCAGCTTCAACGACGAAAAACGGAGTGTCTCCCAGGCGGGCGGAGACACCGAAGTTCTCCGGTACGCCACCGATCAAGAATCCCGGAGCGAGTCCGGCATCTTCAAGAATCCATGCAAGCAGGCTGGCGGTACCGGTCTTGCCGTGGGTACCGGCTACGGCCAACACCCAGCGCCCCTGCAGCACATGGTCTGCCAGCCACTGGGGGCCGGATGCGTAGCGCAAGCCTGCGTCGAGCATGTACTCGACCGCCGGATTACCGCGCGACATCGCGTTTCCCACCACCACGCAGTCCGGCGCCGGCTGCAGATGGTCCGGGGCGTAGCCTGTCATCAGCTGGATACCCGCCGCCTCGAGTTGTGTGCTCATCGGTGGATAGACGTTAGCGTCCGATCCGCTGACCTCGTGTCCCATCGCGCGCGCCAGCAGGGCCAACCCGCCCATAAAGGTCCCGCAGATTCCGAGAATATGGATACGCATTTCAGACCACCGTAAACAGGCTTTGAACGACGTAGTTAACAATCAGAAAATAGGCCAGGGAGATCAGAATACCAGACGCCATCCTGACCTCCAGCGCCTGTCTGACGATGTGCGCGACGATCACCAAGGCCCAGATAATTAGAAACAGGTAGAACAGACCACTCAGCTCACCGGCATCGCCCTGGGAAGTGACTCCGGATCCCAGCAACTGGAGTGGCATGGTGACCAGATTGATCAATGCGCCGGATCCAAACAGCGCCGCAGCCGTTTGCAGAAACCTGGCGGATTTGCCGGTGAGCTGCAGCACCAGCCGGAGTAAGCCGAGCAGCAGCAGGATATCTAGCAGCTGAGCAGCCAGCGCGGTATCCAGACTGCCGAAGGTTCCCACGATAACCAGGGTCCCGGTCAACAGCGAGAGAAGCGCAGTCAACACCACCAGAAAAACCGATCCGGGCAGGTCCTGGGGGCCGGCCCGCAGCAGGCAGATATCGACAAATACGTTGAGCAGTCGGCCCAATACAAGATCCTCATCACAAGTCATCAATCGAGCGCTACCGCGGCTGCAATCAGAATTGCCAATGTTCTGGTCGTTGCCCGCAGCATGTCGTCCCAGGCTGGGGCCTGGATGCAACGACGGCTCCCGATGGCGGTGCGAGCATCATACATCCTGAGTCAGTTGAGGAAAAACAGTCGGCAAGAGTGTTATCCTTTGCCGCCTGGTATCAGCCGTAAGTAGAGAGCAATGCAGGAACGCTACATCGAAACCCCTGGGCAGCTGGAACAGCTCTGCGACTCGCTGAGAGAGAGTCGCTGGCTGGCGCTGGACACCGAATTCATTCGCGAAAAAACCTATTACCCGCAGCTCTGTCTGTTGCAGGTATGCAATGGTGAAACCGCAGCCTGCGTAGACCCGCTCAGGCTGGACAGTCTGGATCCGCTGATCGAAGTCGTCATGCAGCCATCGATTGTCAAAATATTTCATGCCGGGCGGCAGGATCTGGAGATATTCGATGCGCTGTGGCAACGGCTGCCAGCCCCGCTGTTTGATACCCAGCTCGCCGCCACGCTGCTTGGTTTGGGGGAGCAGATCGGCTACGCCGCTCTGGTACAAAAACTGTTGGGCGTTGATCTTGACAAAGGACACACCCGAACCGACTGGTCAAGGCGCCCACTGCAGGATGGACAGCTGCGCTACGCGCTGGACGATGTAATCTATCTGGGCGAAATTTACCTCGAATTTGCTGCCAGACTAAGAGAGTTAGGGCGAACGGAGTGGCTACAGGAGGAGTTTGCGCTGCTGACCAACCCGGATACCTACCGTATCGATCCGGCAGCTGCCTGGCAGAAAATAAAAGGTCGGCAGCGACTGAGAGGGGCACAGCTGGCCGTACTGCAAGCTTTGGCTGCCTGGCGTGAAAACCTGGCGGTCGCGTCCGATCGTCCCAAACGCTGGATAGCCAAGGACGAGATACTGGTCGATCTGGCCAGGCGCATGCCGAAAACGCTGGCTGATTTGGGCCATATTCGGGGGTTGGAACAGGGGTTGCAGAAACGCCACGGCGAGGAGCTGCTCGGCCTGATTACCCAGTCCCGCGCGCTACCCCGAACCTCCTGGCCGCAGGATAAACAACCACCCTTGCGGCTAACCCCAAACCAGGAGGCGCTGGCCGACCTGCTAATGTGCTGCCTACGGCTTCTGGCTGAGCAAAATCAGGTCAGCCCGGCCATGCTGGCAAGTCGCAGTATGCTGGAACAGTTGGTAGCCGGGGAGAGAGATATCGAACTGCTGCACGGCTGGCGCCGGATGCTGGCGGGTGACAGCCTGCTCGAGGTACTGGCGGGGAGGCGCGCACCCAATCTGGTCGAAGGGCGCCTCGCGCTTTTAGCGGTTGCGGATGATCACTCTGCGGGCTGAAAGTGACGGCCGGTGCATAATCAACCCCTGAACCCAGTGCGCCGCATGAGCTGCATTGCCAGACCGGCAAGCGCGAAACAAACGACCAGCCAGTTACCCCAGCGGGCATAGGGCGTCACGCCTTGCATCGGTGTGATAAAAGCGGACAAGGAATGCTGTTCGAAGGCCGGCGAAGCAGCCGCAACTCCTCCGTCCGGCGCGATAATGGCGGAAATGCCCGTGTTGGTTGCACGCAGCAGGTAGCGCCCGTTCTCCAGCGCCCGCAGGCGGGCAATCTCAAGATGCTGCGGCAACGCAAGTGAGTCGCCGAACCAGGCATCGTTGCTGGCGTTCACCAGGAGAGCCGCCTCCGGCAGCGCCTCCGTCACCTCGGCACCAAAAGCGTCTTCGTAACAGATCGAGATGCCCGCTGAATATCCGGCCAGATTGAGCAGCGGCTTCCCCTTCTCGCCCGGCGAAAAGTCGGACATGGGTATTTGCAGCCAGTCGATCAGCGGCTGCAACAGCGGCTTCAACGGCATGAATTCGCCAAACGGAACGAGATGGCGCTTACGATAAACCGCGCGCTCCGCTCCCAGCGCAAGCATGGCATTGTAGTATTTGTCACCGGCCTGCCAGTCGGCGATACCCAGCAGCAGCGTGCTGTTGTTTGCTTCTGCTTCCAGCGACAGCGGCGCCAGGAAACCCTGTTCAACCTGGCTGATAAAAGCGGGCACCGCCGTCTCCGGCCAGATGATCAGGTCACTGCTCCAGTGCTGCCGGGTCAGCCCGGTATAAACATCCAGCGTCGGCTGTAGGTTCTCCCGCTTCCATTTCTCCTGCTGGGCGATATTGCCCTGCACGATAGTGACAGAGAGCGGCTTCCCGGCGGCTGTTGTCCACTCCTGCCCGGTCAGCAGCGCGCCGCCGCCCCAGATCAGCGCCAGCAAAACCAGAAACGGCAAGCGCCGGCGGCCGTCCAGCAGCATAAGTCCGATTAACGCTGCCGCACTCAGGGTTACCGCCAGCGTTACGCCATATACGCCGAACAGCGGCGCCCAGCCTGCCAGGAGCGAATCTATCTGTGAATAGCCGAGAGAGAGCCAAGGAAAACCGCTCAGCAGCCAGCCCCGGAGCCACTCAAACAATACCCACAGCAAGCAAAACGACAACAGTTTCCCGGCCAGCCCGCTCCCTACTTGGCAAAGCTTCGCTGCCAACCAGCCGGCGGCGCCGAAGTAGAGTGCCATGCTGGCTGAAAACAGCGCTGTTATCAGCATGGCGAGCAGTGTACCGACGTTGCCGAACTGATCGATGCTGATATGCATCCAGAACACACCGACGCCCAACAGGCCGGCACCGAACATCCAACCCTCGCGGAAAGCTGCGGCGGGAGCGGCATCCAACCAGAGCAGAAACAGCAGAGCGGAAGTTGCTATCGCCAGCAGATAGAGCGAAAAGGGGGCAAATGCCAAAACCGTCAGCGCCCCGGCCACGAACGCAAGGCTTGACCGTCCCAAGGGGGAAGACGGAATCAAATCGGCAACGACGCGCGGGGCAAACTTAAGCGCCGTCAACTGCATCCTCTTTTTTTTGCCGGATGCTCAACAGATGAATCCGGCGGCTATCGGCGCGCAGTACCTTGAATTTAAAGCTTCCGATCTCGGCACTCTCGCCTCTTTGCGGCAGATGTCCCAGTGCATGGGCAACCAAGCCGGAGAGCGTATCGAATTCGTCATCCGGCAAGTTGGCGTGAAAATAGTCGTTGAACTCCTTGATCGTGGTGTACGCCTTGGCGGTAAATTCTTGGTCGCCGCGCTTCAGAATGGCGGCCTCCTCATCGAAGTCATGCTCATCCTCAATCTCACCGACGATCTGCTCCAGGACATCCTCAATGGTCACCAAACCGGCAGCCGCACCATATTCATCGACGACGATCGCCATGTGATTGCGGCTGGCGCGAAACTCGTTCAGCAGCACATTAAGACGCTTGCTTTCCGGAACAAATACCGCGGAGCGCAGGACGTCGCGGATATCGAAGCGCTTGCGGCCCTTTTTGCCGGAGTAGGCAAGCAGATCCTTAGCCAATATGATGCCAACCACCTGACCCCGGTTATCATCGATGACCGGAAATCTGGAGTGGGCCGACTCGATCACCAATGGCAGAAACTTCTCAATTGCGTCGTTCCGGTCGATGACCACCATGTGAGCGCGGGGGATCATGATATCCCGCACCCTCAGTTCCGAAACCTGCAGCACCCCTTCGATCATCGAGAGCGCCTCGCCATCCAGCAGGTGGTGCTTCTTCGCTTCGCGCAGTAACTCTATCAACTGCGCCCGGTTCTCCGGAGCGCTGCTAAATCGGTGCGAAACGCTTTTTACCCAGCGGTAAAATGCCGAGTCGTTTTTGGCATCTTTTTTACTCATAATGCGCTGTTATCAAGATAGGGATCGGAAAATCCCAGCTTGAGCAGGGTCGCTGCCTCAACCCGCTCCATCGCCGCCGCTTCCAGGTCGGTCCGGTGATCCAATCCCAACAGGTGAAGTACGCCGTGCACCACCATATGGGCCCAGTGCGCGCGCTCGGACTTTCCCTGCGCCGCAGCCTCCCGTTGCACGACCGGGGCACATATCACGAGATCCCCCAGCAGGTCGGAACCGACAATAATCGGGATATCGACCGGAAATGAGAGCACATTGGTTGGCTTGTCCTGCCCGCGAAACTCCCGGTTGAGTCGCCGGCTCTCGCTTTCATCCACCAGCCGGATGGTCAGCTCGGCATGCTGCCGATAGCCGGCAAGCGCCATTTCGGTCCAGCGCCGAAACTCCTTCTTGGCCGGAAGGTCTGTCACTTCGGTGGCATTCTGATAGTCAATAGCGACTGTCACTGCGGATCCTGGGACTCTGCAAACTGATCATAGGCATTGACAATACGCTGCACCAGGAGGTGCCGCACGACATCGCTGGCATTGAAAAAGGTAAAGCTGATGCCCTCCACTCGGGCGAGAATTTCCGCCGCCTGGCGCAATCCGGAACGCTGTCCACGCGGTAGATCGACCTGGGTGACATCGCCATTGACGACAGCAGTGGAGCCGAATCCTATCCGGGTCAGAAACATTTTCATCTGCTCGGGAGTGGTATTCTGGGCTTCATCCAGAATGATGTAGGACTCGTTGAGCGTGCGACCGCGCATGTAAGCGAGCGGTGCAACCTCGATCACGTTGCGCTCAATCAGTTTCCCCACCCGTTCGAAGCCAAGCATCTCGTAGAGCGCGTCGTACAACGGCCGCAGATAAGGATCGATCTTCTGCGCCAGGTCGCCCGGCAGAAAGCCGAGCCGCTCGCCCGCCTCCACCGCCGGCCGCACCAGAACGATGCGCCGAACCTGGTCGCGTTCCAGTGCATCCACCGCGCTGGCAACCGCCAGGTAGGTTTTGCCGGTGCCCGCCGGGCCAATGCCAAAATTAATGTCGTGGTTAAGGATCTTGTGCAGATACTCCTGCTGGTTTTTACCGCGCGGCCTGATCAGGCAGCGGCGGGTCTTGATGACCAACTCCGGCAACTCATTGACCGCATCACTCCTGAGCATCGACTCAATGCCGGACTCCTGGAGAAAGAGATGCACCTGCTCCGGTGTCACCGGCTGATCTTCGGTTGCATCGTAGAGCCCCCTGATAACCTCCTCGCCGGCACGGATAGCCGCACCGTCTCCGATCAGGTGAAAGTGATTGCCGCGGTTATTGATCTCGATACCCAGCCGGCGTTCAATCTGGCGCAGATGCGTGTCCAATTGACCACACAGATTGGCCAGGCGGGCGTTATCTTCCGGCAATAGGCTAAAGTTCAGAGTTTGGGGATGATCAGACACGGCCTCTTTTTTAACACGATTTGTAGAAAATTATGAGGGGAGCAGCAGTTCGGAGGAAGATTATAAACCTGACCGGGTTGATGGAGGGTAGCTTTTCCGGTCCTGTATTTGTCCCAAAAGAGTCTCAAGCTCGCCGTTCGCCCACCCCTGCCGCCATCCGGCCACGCAGGGAGTTGGGCAGCGCCTCGGTTATTTCCAGGTCGACGAATTCGCCGATCAACGATGCGGGTCCGTCAAAGTTAACCACCCGGTTATTCTCGGTTCGGCCGGCCAGCTGCCTGGCGTCCTTGCGCGATCTACGCTCGACCAATACCCGCTCGGTCCGCCCAACCATGGCGCGGCTGATGCGTTGCGCCATCCCGCCGATGCGCCGCTGGAGGATCTCCAGCCGCTGCTGTTTGACTGCCAGCGGCGTGGTATCCGCCAATTCAGCCGCGGGAGTGCCGGGCCTGGCGCTGAAGATAAAACTGAACGATTGGTCGAAGCCGATATCGTCGATCAAGCGCATGGTGTGGGCAAAATCCTCGTCGGTTTCACCGGGGAACCCGACGATGAAATCGGACGATAGGCTGATATCCGGGCGGCGCTGGCGCAGCCGGCGGATCTTGGATTTGTACTCGAACGCCGAATGTCCCCGTTTCATCAATGCCAGAATCCGGTCTGAGCCGCTCTGAACCGGCAGGTGGAGATGGCTGACCAACTCAGGCACCTCTGCATAAACCTCTATCAGGCTGTCGCTGAACTCGACCGGATGAGAGGTGGTGAACCGGATCCGGTCGATGCCGTCGATCGCGGCAATGTATTGAATCAGAAGCGCGAGATCGGCAGCACCGCCGTCATGCATCTGGCCGCGGAATGCATTGACATTCTGTCCCAGCAGATTGACCTCGCGCACCCCCTGCGCCGCCAGTTTGGCCACCTCGGCGATCACGTCGTCGAAGGGGCGGCTGATCTCTTCGCCTCGGGTGTAAGGCACCACGCAATAAGTGCAATATTTCGAGCAGCCCTCCATAATCGATACAAACGCGGTGGGACCTTCAGCTCTGGGTTCCGGCAGGCGGTCGAACTTCTCTATTTCGGGAAACGAGACATCAACCACCGGCGCGTTCCGGCGGCGGCTCTCATCCAGCATTTGCGGGAGCCGGTGCAGTGTCTGCGGACCGAATACCAGGTCCACATAGGGCGCGCGCTCACGAATTGCCTCGCCCTCCTGGCTGGCGACGCAGCCGCCGACGCCGATCACCAACTGCGGATGCTGCTCTTTCCAGGGGCGCCATCTGCCCAGCTGGGAGAAGACCTTCTCCTGTGCCTTTTCGCGGATCGAACAGGTGTTGAGCAACAGTACGTCTGCCCGCTCCGGCTGGTCCGTCAGCTCAAGTCCGTGCGATTCCCGCAGCAGATCCGCCATCTTGGCGGTATCGTACTCGTTCATCTGACAACCATAGGTCTTGATAAAAAGTTTGCCGGACATGGAGCGTATGAAATGAAATTGTTAGAGGGCGCAGAAGCTTACCGCCAATCACGCCATTTTTCCAGCGCCAGCGACAGAGCACCCTTTTTGTTGCAGCGACGGGATAGGTTGGCAGGCTGAAAACGTGGATAAAAGCTGAGCAAGCGAGCCGGAATCGATCGAGATCGAATACGATCAGCCTGGCCAGAACGGGCATTGACAGAAGCAACGTTGCGAAAGCTATAAGTTGGCCTATTTTTATGTATTAATCAAAACCGGACGGGCCGTAGCGACGACCCGTCCAGCGCAGGCTTCCGAAGCGGCGGGATCAGTTGTAGCAGCTCTTCATCAGCTCTCTTGCCTGCTCCTGCCATTGGTCACGAAAAATCCGTCCGATAAACCGACTGCCCAGCACCTCATTTTCTATCCGGGCTATTTCACGTTCATCCCAGGAGGCAATTTGCAGATAGCTGACGATGCCCTCTTCGTACAGACGCTGCTGCAGCACCTTGCCCACGCCCTGAATCCGGGTCAGATCGTCTACCACCCAGCCCAGCAGAAGCGGCGTTTCCACGACAGCCGGCTGCTCATCCGCTTTCACCACGGTGGCTTTCGGCAGTTCAACCACCCCGCTTTTCTTCGCGGTAGCAGTGGAAGTTGAAGGAGCTTCGCTCCAACTTTTAAACCAGTCTATATACTGGCCGAAAAGCAGGCTCTGCAACTTTTGTGTGTCCTGCGTAAAATTCTGATAGTAGCTGAACAGAGTGCGGATATTGTCGAACCAGCTTTTCTGAAGTTGCGTACTTGTCTGCAGCCAATGCTGCTGGATCGCATCTGCGGTTACCAGATCACCAAGGAAAGAGTCGGGCGCACCCGGAAACTGGAAAGTATATAAAGTGTTCATGTGTTCACCCTTGTAAAGATCTTTATTAGAACCGGAGAACAACTGCCGGGAAAGCCGGAAAAAAAGGGCCGCCATCCAGGTAGATAATGGCCCTTCAGCGCCATATGAACCTGATCTTTAAGATTAAGCAGCCTGTGCAACCACAGTGCTCAGGCTCTCATTGACGAGTTTCTGAGTATCTGCGTTGAACCTGCTGCCCAGCTCGGCAACCGCCTGTGCGTCAGCGATCAGCTTCTCGCCGACATTTTTGGCGGCGTCGACCTGATTAAGAACATACGCCCTGAAAGAGTCTGGGTCTTTGACTTCGATCAGTGCTTTCAACTGCTCAACGCCAAAGTCAACGTAGCTCTGGCCAATTTCCAGCTGCAGTGCGTACAGCTTTTCACCGTTGTTCAGAGCGAGCCTGGCAAACTGCTGCGCCGGTGTGACGAGCTTTTCGAGCTGAGCGGTGTAGATGTCGATGATTTCCTGGTACATGGTGTGACTCCTCTGCATTCATACAAGAAACTTACTATGTTGCGGTGCAGCATAGCAAACATTTTTGTGCGGTGCAACATTTTTAGCTTTTGTCTTTGCCATCTGACCGAAGACGAATTTTTTACGCAGAAATTTTCCCGGAACTTTTGCTACCAACTGCCAGGGTACACTGCTCCGCCGTCTTTACCTGGTTAGATCCGGCGGAGCGGCAGACAGTCCCCCCGAGTCCCACTGCTTTCCGCTTTGTGCTAGGCTTCACCGGTGCATTCCGCGGCACAGGTTACTGGAGATTCTTTTTCCATTAAAACGGGATTCCGGCAAACCAACTCCCAACATTAAAAAACCAGCGACATAAAAATTCGGAGTAAAATTATGGATTTCTCAGTATTTTCACAGGCTCCCGTCATTTCCGCCATCCTGCTGCTTTTTATTATCGGGGCGTTGGCCGGCTATCTTCTTGGTGCAAAGAAGGAGTCAGACAAACGCGAGGAGGCGCTGGAGAAGGCGACCCGGGAAAAAGAGGAGGCTATCTCCCGGCTCTCATCGGATCACGAGGAAAAAATCCGGGTTCTAAACAAGGCCAATAGCAACGACATAGAAAAACTGGTTAATAATCATCAGGATGATGTGCAGAAGCTGACCGAAGCACACCAGCAGCTGGTTGACTCGCTGAAAGAGGGGCACCTGCAGGACAGTGCGCAGATGAACCTGCAGCACGGCAATCTGATCGCGCAGTTGAACGATACCAACCTGAGCAATACCAGGGAGCTGCAGCGGGATGCCGAAGCACGGGCGGCCAAACTCCTGCAGGAGAACAAACAGACCATGGCAGCGCTGCAGCACGAGCATGCCAATGAGCTGCAGAAAGTCAGATCCGAGGCCGATGCCACCGTCGCGGCGCTGAAGCAGGAGCAGTCCAGGTTGCAGGATTCGCTTGCGCAGCTGGAAACGAAGATGAAGGAGGAGCGGAAAAACAACACATTTTCGATGTCCAAATCCGGCGACAGGCTGATGAGCGTGGTGCGCAGCGTGCAGGAGCTTGCCAACGAATTGGAAAACACCTCAAAAACGGTCACCGCGGGTGAATACTCGGTCTTCAGCGAGCTGAGAGACAACCGTAAACAGGAGAAAATTCTCAGCCTGGGAGAGCGTGACGAGAATGAAGAGAGCCCGGCAGACGACAGCCTGCTCAACACCAATGAGGGGACACCGGGAAATGACAGTCCGCCCGACTCGGATGAGAACGATATCAGCGCTGACAACGACGTGGATAAGCTCTAGCAGCTGGCTCGTAAATGCCAGCAGAGCGCTGTATGTCGGCGGGCGCCCCTGCTGATGGGGCAGGTGCGGCTGCCGCTGCGCCGGGGTGCATGCTGACGATAGTATCGACCTTGCTAAAGTCTCAATTGAATTCTGGCGC
Organism: Chromatiaceae bacterium; assembly: GCA_024235255.1. GTDB lineage: Bacteria > Pseudomonadota > Gammaproteobacteria > Chromatiales > Chromatiaceae > HKST-UBA178. The sequence continues at coordinate 170,338 of JACKMT010000003.1, read as the reverse complement.
TTGACCCGGACAGGTTTTAAAATTTCCTCTCCTGCCTGATCAAGTAAAGTCAATATGCGTTTCCTGTCACTGCCCAATGCGTTGCCGGAAGAGGCGGATGTCATCATTCTGCCGGTCCCCTTCGAGGGGACGGTTACCTATAAAACAGGTACTGCCGGTGGGCCCGAGGCGATTCTCGCAGCAAGCGGACAGTTGGAGTTCTACGATGAAGACACCGGCTGGTGCCCCACCCGGCACATGAAGATTGCCGTTCTGCCGCCGCAATCCTGCTCCACGGGGGAGGACGAAGAAACGTATCACCGAAAATTGTTCGACACCGTTGCCGGCCTGAGGCAGGAGCCTCTGTGCATCGCCTTGGGCGGCGAGCATTCGATAACGCCGGAGATGGTGTTTGCGCGGATGCCCACGGGCGGCACCGTCGTGCAGATCGACGCCCACGCGGATCTCCGGCCTAGCTATCGCGGCTCCGTTTACAACCACGCATGCCCGATGCGCCGCATCCGGGACAAAGACTACAAGCTGGTACAGATCGGCATTCGTTCGCTGCACGCCAACGAGGCCGCCGCCATTGCCAAGGACTACGGTATCACCACTTATCTGGACCGGCTGCTGCAGCGGCCCGAGGCGCAGCAGAAAATGCACCGCCACCTTGCCACGTTGACCGGACCGGTCTGGCTGACCATCGACCTGGACGGGTTCGACCCCGCACTGGTCGCCGGGGTCGGCACGCCGCAGCCGGGTGGTCTCTCCTGGTACCAGGTGGTGGATATCGTTGAAATAGTGATGCGCAATGAACATATCGACCTGCGCGGCGTCGACATTGTCGAGCTCGTACCGGAGCCGTCGCGTGTCTCCGAAATGGTGGCGGCAAAGCTGCTGCAGAAGTGCATCTCTTTTTGGGGTAAAGCTCGCGGCTATCAGCAACGGCCTGCACAGGGCTCTCAGACCGGTGCACCAGATGAATAAAACAGGCTGGAAACATAGCGACGCGGCCAAGCTCTATCAGATCGACGGCTGGGGCGGCGGATATTTCAACGTCAATCGAATGGGCAACGTGGAGGCAGTTGCTGACACCGAAAATTCGATCGACCTGAAACTACTCTGCGAACAGCTGGCAGCCAGAGGGCTGCATCCCCCGCTGCTGCTGCGTTTCTCGGATATGTTGAAAAGGCGCATGCAGCAAATCCACAAACGTTTCGCCAAAGCCATCGAAGAGGCCGGTTATACCGGCGATTATTTCGGTGTTTATCCGATTAAGGTCAACCAGCAGTACCAGGTGGCTGAAGAGATCGTCGAGTTCGGCGCCGGGCTCCGCTGGGGCCTGGAGGCGGGCTCCAAGCCTGAACTCTATGCCACCCTCGCCATACTGGACGACGTGGAAGGACTCATTGTCTGCAACGGCTACAAGGATCAGGGGTTCATCGAGCTGGCGTTGATGGGGCTGAAACTGGGCAAACAGGTCTTCATCGTGGTGGAAAAACCCAACGAGCTCGACCTGATCCTCAGCACTGCCAGACGCCTCGGCGTGGCGCCGTTGATCGGGCTGCGCTGCCGGCTGGCAACCACCAGCAACGGCTTCTGGGATGACTCCGGCGGCGATATGTCCAAGTTCGGGCTCTCCGCCTCAGAGCTGCTCGAAGCCATCAAGAAGCTGTCGGGAGCCGGACTGCTGGCATCGCTGAAGCTGCTCCATTTCCATATCGGCAGCCAGGTGCCCGAAGTGCGCCGGATCAAAGAGGCAGTGCAGGAGGCGGCGCACTACTATGTCGAGGCGCGGCGCCTCGGCGCCCCGATAGAGTTCATGGATGTGGGAGGCGGGCTCGGCGTCAACTACGACGGCAGCATCTCCAACAGCGTCTCCTCGGTCGACTACAGCCTGCAGGAGTACGCCAACTGCATCGTTTGGACCATGAAAGAGGTGTGCGAGGAGCAGGGGTTGCATGAACCCCATCTCATTTCGGAATCCGGCCGGGCGCTGGTAGCGCATCACTCGGTGCTGATCGTCAATACGCTGGGCATCGCCAGCCGGACGAGCGATCGCGCGCCTGCAGAGCCGGGCGCGGACAGCCCGCTGCAGCTGCGTCGCCTGTGGGAGACGTTGACCGACCTGGCAGAGATCTCCCCGCGCGAGGCGCTGCACGATGCGGTCTCACTGAGAAAGGATATCGACCGGCTGTTCAGTCTCGGCCACGCCAGTCTGGCAGAGCGTGCGCTGGCGGATGACATCTACTGGCACCTGGTCACCCTGCTGCTGCAGCGGCTGGGCGAAAAGGAGATCAACCAGATCATGCCGGCACTGAATGTGGCGGCGGCCGACCGCTATTTTTGTAACTTCTCCGTCTTTCAATCCCTGCCGGATGCCTGGGCGATCGGACAGATCTTTCCGGTGATGCCGATTCACCGGCTCAATGAAGAGCCGACCAGGCAGGGCATACTGGTCGACATCACCTGCGACTCGGACGGCTGCATCCAGCGCTTTCCGCTGAAGAACAGAATTTCGAAAACGCTGCCGCTGCACCTGGCCCGCACCGGAGAGGAGTACCTGATCGGCATCTTTCTGATCGGCGCCTACCAGGAGATACTCGGCGACCTGCACAATCTGTTCGGCGACACCCACGCGATACATGTACGCATGCAGGGATCGGACTACGAATTGGAGCAGATCATCGAGGGTGAGTCGGTAACGGATGTACTCGGACATGTGCAGTTCCACGAAACTTACCTGCTTGATCGCGTCTCCCGGCAGATAGCTTTCGCCCGCCAAAGCGGCCGGCTCAGCGAGCACGAAGCGGAAGCCTTCCTGCGCTTCTACCGGTTGGGATTGCAGGGCTCTACCTATCTGGAGAGGGAGGAGACCGGGCATCCGGCCACTTAGGAGAGGCGCCCCTCATAGTCCCGATAGTCAAAGCGCCGGACCAGTTCGACTTCACCGGACTCACGCCGGATCGCAATAGCGGGATGGCGCACCCCGTTGAACAGCGTCGTCTTCACCATCGTGTAGTGCATCATATCTTCGAATATCACCCGGTCGCCCACCGCTAACGGCCGGTCGAAGGCGTAGTCGCCGATCACATCGCCGGCCAGACAGCTGACGCCGCCCAGCCGGTAGCTGTAGGGCTTTTCGCCCGGCATGCCCGCACCGCGCACCTCCGGACGGTAGGGCATCTCCAGCACATCCGGCATGTGCGCGGTGGCCGAGGTATCCAGCATTGCGATTTCGATGCCGCCGCGGGATATCAGATCCAGCACGCTGCAGAGCAGCGTGCCCGTATCCCAGGCAATGGCAGAGCCCGGCTCCAGCACTATATCCAGTCCGGGATGACGGCGACGGAACGCACCGAGCACACGGATCAGCCGTGCCAGGTCGTAGCCCTGCCGGGTCAACAGGTGGCCCCCGCCCAGATTGAGCCAGCGCAGCGACCCCAGCAGATGGCCAAAGCGCAGCTCCACCGCTTCGATCAGCCGCTCGGTCGAGTCGGCGCCGCACTCGCACAGCGCGTGTACATGCAGCCCCGCTATCCCTTCCGGCAGCACCGCGCCCAGTTCATGCGCCGGAATCCCGAGCCGCGACTGTTCGCCGCAGGGATTGTAAAGCGCGGTCTCCACCTCATGCACCGCCGGGTTCACCCGCAGCCCGGCGGAGACCCCGGCAGCCAGCGTGTGCCCGGAGAACCGCTGCCACTGACTCAGCGAGTTGAAGGAGATGCGGTCGGACAGCGCCAGCAGGTCGGAGAACTCCGCCTCGCCGTAGGCCGGCGCGTAGAGGTGCAGATGGCCGCCAAAACGGGTCCGCGCCAGCGTCGCCTCGTGCAGCGAACTGGCGGCGCATCCCGGCAGGTAGCTGCGCACCAGCGGAAAGACCGACCACATGGCAAAGCCCTTCAGCGCCAACAGGAAGCGGCAGCCCGTCTCAGCTGCCACCCGACCGATCAGTTCCAGATTCTGCCTGAGTCTGGCCTCCTCCAGCAGGTAGCAAGGCGACGGCAGCTGCGCATAGTCGAGTATCATTCGACCGGCAGTGCGTCGATATCGATGTCAACCGCCAGATCCTGCCAGGGCAGACCATAGCGGTTCAGATCCGCCATGAACGGGTCCGGATCGAACTGCTCCATGTTCCAGACACCGGCCCGCTTCCAGGTTCCCTCCAGCATCAGCTTGGCGCCGATCATCGCCGGTACGCCGGTGGTGTAGGAGACCGCCTGCGCGTTGGTCTCACGGTAGCAGGTCTGGTGGTCGCAGATGTTGTAGATATAGCGGGAGACCGGTTTACCGTTTTTCTCGCCCTTGATCAGACAGCCGATATTGGTTTTACCCCGGGTGCGCGGACCCAGCGACGCGGGATCCGGCAGCAGCGCCTTGAGAAACTGCAGCGGGACGATCTGCCGGCCCTGGAACTCGACCGGCTCGATCGCGTCCAGCCCCAGATTCCGAATCACCTCCAGATGCTTCAGGTAGCTGTCGCCGAAGGTCATCCAGAAGCGCATGCGCTTGATACCTGGAATGTACCTGGCCAGCGACTCCAGCTCCTCATGGTAGAGCAGGTATATTCTGCGCGGGCCGATCTCGGGAAAGTCGAACACCCGCGAGATCTCCATCGGCCTGGTCTCAATCCAGTCGCCGTCCAGATAATAGCGCCCGTTGGCAGTCACCTCGCGGATATTGATCTCCGGATTGAAATTGGTGGCAAACGGATAACCGTGATCGCCGGCGTTGCAGTCGAGGATATCGAGCGTTTCGATGCAGTCGAAGTGGTGCTTCAATGCGTAGGCGGTGAAGACGTTGGTTACGCCCGGGTCGAAACCCGAACCGAGCAGCGCCATAATGCCGGCATCCGTGAAGCGCTGCCGATAGTCCCACTGCCATCTGTATTCGAATCTGGCGATCTCCGGCGGCTCGTAGTTGGCGGTATCCAGATAGTCGATCCCGGTCTCCAGACAGGCGTCCATGATGGTCAGATCCTGATACGGCAGCGCCACGTTGATCACCATGCGCGGTTCGATGCGGCGGATCAGCGCCACCAGCTCGGGCACCTTGTCGGCATCGACCTGCGCCGTGGAGACCCGGCCGCCGCCGATCTCCTGGGCAATGCGGTCGCACTTCGACCGGGTTCTGCTGGCCAGCCAGATGTCGCTGAACAGCTCCGGCAGCCGGGCGCACTTGTGCGCCACCACCCTGCCCACGCCGCCGGCACCGATTATCAAGACCCTGCTCATCGCCTCACCCCCCGCACTACCCGGAATTAAGGTTAGATCGTCAACGAGGGATAAAACCTCGCTGACGACCAAAGGGGAGAGCTACATTTCTCCGCTTTGGCAACCTCATGGTTTTGTTCCCGCCGCAAGCGGCGGGGAATTTCCGAATCAAATCAGAGGCGTGATTTTACTGTTCAACCAGCGGCCCTGTCTGCTGTTTTCCGGCCTGAACGAAAACGGCGCCGCCCACTGACCCCGGCGACGGGCGGATACTCCCGTACCGGGCGCCGGGTCTGAACTCAATCCATTCAAGGTTTTACGGCTTGTGTCGAAATAACGGAGTGACCACAACAGCAACCCGGAAGCCAGGATGAATAGGCGCTCCCGCAACTGAATTTCGTGCGCTTTGCAGGATCGTGAGTGGTTATTGATTTGCAACGAGTAACAACCCATTCAGACCTTGATAACCCACTTTAAGCAATTGGAATGATGATGAAGTCCGGAAAGCCGCCACACAAAAACCCCTGCCGGAACGGTCAATCCGGATACCGCGCCGCAAAACATTGCGCCGGCTTTTCGCTACTGGAGCTGGCGATCGCAATGGCGGTACTGGTGCTGATGACTGCCATCGCCATCCCGACCTACAACGGTTATATCAAAGAGGGCGAACTGCAGTCGATCATCCGCGAGATGCAGGGCATCGAGCTGCTGGTGAAGAATTTTTATCTGGACAACGACCGTTATCCCGCTACGCTGGCGGAGGTCGACGGCAATATCAATGATCCTTGGGGCAACCCCTACCGGTATCTGGCGATCGAAGGCGGCGGCAAGGAGGCAGAGAACGACGCCCGCAAGGACCACAACCTGCACCCGATCAACTCGGATTTCGACCTCTACAGCTCCGGCGCGGACGGCACAAGCGTCAAGCCGCTCACTGGCGCACCCAGCAAGGACGATATCATCCGCGCCAACAACGGCAGCTTCTACGGCTACGGCAAGGACTACTGAGGCAGGCATGCGTATCGTCCGGCGCGCCTTCAACAACCGCCTCGCGAGCCGTATCGTCGCGCTGTTCGTCGCCGCCGCGCTGCTGCCGCTGATTCTGCTGGCGCTGCTCACCATCAGCCAGGTCGGCGACGAACTGCAGCAGCAGGGCAGCCATCAGGCCAGGGAGAGCGCGAAAAGCATCGGCATGGATATCTTCGAGCGGCTCAACTCCCTGACCGAAAAACTGCAGATCTACGCCAGAGCCATCAGTAACGATCCCAATGCTGTCTTTTACAGCGGCCTGGTGACCGATGAGGTACTGTACGGCCGGCATGTCGAAGCGCTGTTTACCCTCGATCCCGAGGGCGGCCTGGAGTTGTTCTTCGGACGCCAGGAGATCGACGGCAGATCGTTACTGAACAGAATCCATCAGCAGCGCATTCCGGCAAAGGTTTCGCTGCTGATCACGCCGGCAGAAAGCGGCAAGCACGGCCTGGAGATCTACCTCTTCTCCCCACTGGCGGCGGAGCAGCCCAACGGCAGCCTGCTCGGCTTGCGCATCAACCAGGAGAGCCTGTGGGACCGCGAGCAGCTCGAATCGCGCCCGGAGTTGATCTGTATTCTCGGAGAGCGCGGGTCGCCCCTCTATTGCAACCGGGAGCCCCCCGGGGATTGGATCAGCAAGCTATATCGGCAGGAACTCCGACAGTCGGTTAATGCACCGCTCAATGCGGAGCAGGTACTGGTTGACGGGCTCCTCTCCGCCTCCTGGTCGCTCTTCCTGGCGCCGCATTATCAGGTCAAACAGTGGACAGTCGGCGTTGGCATCCCGGCGGATGCCGCGTTGGCACCGGCCCAGAGTTTCAACAGAAACCTGATTCTGGTGATGCTGCTGTCGCTGGTGTTGATCACCTTTCTCAGCATCCGTTCGATTCGGACGACACTCGATCCGCTGGGCAAACTGCTGGAAGCGACACGCTCGCTTTCGAACGGCGTCTTCATGACGCGGGTCGCCGTCACCGGCAGCGACGAATTCGCAGAACTCGGCGATTCGTTCAACGATATGGCCAGCCGGCTCGGCCGCCATTTCCGGCAACAGCAGACGCTGACCCAACTGAGCCAGGCGCTGCAGCAGGCAGACTCGGTCGAACAGATCATGGGCGTGCTGTTCGCCCATTTCGAGGCGTTGCTTGGCGCAGCTCAGATCGGGGCACTCTTCTGCTCCGGCACCGGTGCAGTGCGGCAGGGTATTGTCTGGCCGATCACGACATACGGCCACCTGGTGCCCCCGACAATCAGATTTTCCGACCAGAACTACGCCTTGCCCGAGGAGATCCTGCAGGCGGAGAGCAGCGAGCTGCTGCGCCGCTACCCGGTCGTCGCGCGTTTGTCGCCGGTGCCGGGGATTCCGATCACGCTGCTGCCTGTACAGCGCAACGGCGCCCAGATCGCACTGCTCGCTTTTTACGGCCTGCCCATTTTTCAGGCGGAAGATGAGCGGGTCGGGCTGCTGCGGCAGTTGAGCGAAATCCTTGCCATTGCATTGGACAACTCCCAGCTGCAACAGCAGCTGCGGCACCAGGCGTTTTACGATGCCCTGACCGACCTGCCGAACCGGGTATTGATGAGTCAAAGAGTGCAGGAGCTGTTGCAGAGCGCACAGCAGGAAAACGGCTCACTGGCCGTGATCATACTCGATATCGACCGTTTCAAAACAATCAACGACTCGTTGGGGCATGCCGCCGGCGATGAACTGCTGCGGCTGGTGGCGGAACGGTTGAAGCGCTGCCTGCAACCGGATGAGATACTCAGCCGGTTCGCCGGCGATGAGTTTGTGTTGATCGTCCCGTGCGTAGTGGAAAAGTGTGTAGCGGAGAGCGCCATCAGCCGGATTCACCATGCATTCCAACAACCTTTTTCGATCGGCGAAAGGCGCCTGAATATCAGCGCGAGCACCGGCGTTACACTGTTCCCCCAGGACGGCGGCGACTACCTCACACTGCTGAAAAATGCCGATGCCGCCTTGTACCAGGCAAAGGCTGGAAAATCAGGCAGCAGCGCTTTCTACTCCCACGCGCTGCAACAGGCACTGAACGACCGACTGAGTACCGAACAGGATCTCAAGCAGGCCATTCGCAACGAAGAGTTCGTTCTCTTCTACCAACCCGCCGTTAGACTGGATAACCATAGCGTGATCGGCTGCGAAGCGCTGGTTCGATGGATGCACCCCGAAAAAGGGCTGCTGATGCCCAACCATTTCATCGAGATCGCCGAGCAGACCGGACAGATCGGCGCGATTGGGTTGTGTGTGCTGAAGCAGGCCTGCCGCGATTTCAGGCGCTGGCAGATGCAAAAATTGAATCTGGAGTATGTCGCGGTAAACGTCTCCGGCCTGCAGCTGCAGGACCCCAGCTTCGCCACCAACGTCGCCGATATCATCGCCGCAACCGGCATGCTGCCGCAGCAGCTGGAACTGGAGGTGACCGAGACCGCACTGATCGAGGATTTTGCCGCCAGCCTGGAGAAACTGATGGCGCTGCGGCAACTGGGCGTACGTATTGCAGTGGACGACTTCGGCACCGGCTACGCGTCGCTCAAATACCTGAAAACCCTGCCCGCCGACAAATTGAAGATTGACCGCCTGTTTGTCAGCGAGCTGCCGGGCAACGAGCGCGACGGTGCGATCGTTAAATCGGTCTGTACACTGGCGCTGCAGCTGCGCATGTCGCTCCTCGCAGAAGGCGTGGAGACCAGTGCACAGGCAGAGTTTCTGCGCGCCTGCGGTGTATACAGTGTGCAGGGCTATCACTTCAGCAAGCCATTGCCCGAACCGCAATTCGTTGCCTTCGCCCGCGACCGCGAACAGTCCAGCGTTGCCTGAGCAGCCATCAGTTCCAGCCGGCTTGTTTTACCAGCCAAACCGATGCTTTATGGCTTACCCTTCAGCAGCGCCTCCGGATGGCGTTCGAGGTAATCCGCCATGTCCCGTATCGAGCGGGCGGCGGAGGAGAGCTCTCTGACCATGCGGTTGAGTTCGGCGTAGAGCGTCGAATTCTCAGACACGACACCCCCTACCTGCTTGAGTGTTGTCTGGGCCTCCTGCAAAGTTGCCGTCAATTCGGGCAGCACACCTTTGTCGACACCGCTCACCGTCTCCCTGATCTGCCGCAGCAGCACCGCGAGTTCGGCTATCGCGCGCTGCAGTTCGGCGGAATTGGTGATGGCACTGGCCCCCTTGAGTGTCGTCTGCAGCTCCTCGCTAATGGCATCCAAGGGGAGAGCGAGGAGTCGATTCAGAAACTCATCGACTTTGTTGAAGATGGCATCGATCGGTGCCGGCAAGGTCGGAATCACTTGATAATCACCTTCGCTGACTAGCGCGGCCGCTGCGGCATCGGGATAGAGGTCCAGATCGATGAACAGCTGGCCGGTGAGCAGACTACCTGACTTCAGCTGCCCACGCAGCCCCTCTCTCACCAGGCGTGCAAGGACATTGGTATCCAACAGCTCTGACCGGTCCCCGCTCAGTTCGATGCGACCCGGCTCGATCTCTACCAGTACCGGGATGCTGAACTCAAACGATTTGGTGCTGAATTTAAGCTGGACATCCAGCACCTTGCCAATGCGAATACCACGCACCATGACCGGTGAGCCGCGCTCCAATCCCCGCACCGACCCGTCGAAATACATCAGGTAGCGCTCCTTCTCCTGATAGACCTGTTCGAAGGCCTCGCTCTGGCTCAGGTAGAGCGGAAACTTTTGCTTGGCCGGTGCGGGTTTGCCCCTCGACTCCAGCAGGCCCTTGTTGTCGAAGGCGATGCCGCCGACAAAAATCGAAAGCAGGGACTGGGTATCGACCTGTATACCCTCCGTATTCAGTTTGAAGTCCAGTCCGCTGGCATTCCAAAATCGAGTATTGGTCAGTACCAGACGGTCGTAGGGGGCGGCTATGAATATGCCGATGTTCACCCGCTCTCCAGCCTCGTCAAGTTCGTAGCTCGTCACCTGTCCCACCGGAATGCTTCGGTGATAGATAGGCGAGCCTACAGTGAGGGAACCAAGGCTTGCAGAATGGAGGACGAACTGGGTACCCTGTTCTGAGGTAGTGAACAGCGGAGGCTCCTCCAATCCGATGAACTCCCGTACCAGCTTACCGTCGGTCACCGGGTCGATGGCGATATACGCCCCGGATAGGAGCGTCTCCAGACCCGAGACCCGGCCCGCGGTGACCCGTGGCCGCTCCACCCAGAATCGGGTGCGCTCGGTGAGATAACTCTCCGATTCGGGCACCAGCTCAGCCTTGACCAGCACGCTCTGCAGATCATCGTGCACACGTATCTCGGTAACCGTGCCGATCTCTACGTCTTTGAATCTGACCTTGGTCTTGCCCGCCTGCAATCCGCCGGCGGACTTGAAGCTGATATGGATGGTGGGACCCTGTTCGGAATAGGTTTTGTAAGCAAGCCAGCCGCCCACCAGCAGGGCGACCAGGGGTATGAGCCACACCATCGAGATCCGGCTCCTCGGCGTCACCACCGATTCGGGCAGCTGCAGCTGGTCAGTCGGCGCTGCGCTTTGCGCGTCGCTTTCGGTCATTCTCTCTCTCCCAAACGTCCCATATCAGCCTTGGGTCGAAACTCATCGCGGCAAACATGGTGATCACCACCACTGCCGCAAAAAATATAGCCCCCGGCTCCGCCTCGATCGTAGCCAGGTTGCCGAGATGCACCAGCGCTACCAGGATGGTCACTACGTAGATGTCCACCATCGACCAGCGGCCCATCAGTTCGGTTATCCGGTACAGGCGGGTGCGCTCTTTTGGTTGGCGCAGCGAACGGATCTGCACCGATACCAGCAGATATACCAGGATCACCAGCTTCAGCAGCGGCACCAGTACGCTGGCCACAAACACCACCAGCGCCAGCGGCCACATACCGTGGCTCAACAGAAAGATGGCACCGCTCAGGATAGTGTCGGACTGGGTCTGGCCGAGCGAGGTGACACTCATGATCGGCAGCAGATTGGCCGGCAGATAACAGACCATGGCAGCAATCACCAGGGCCCAGGTGCGTTGCAGGCTGTCCGGTTTGCGCTGGTGCAGCCGTTCGCCACAGCGCGGACAATAGCGCTGTCCGCGAATCCTTATCACCGCTGACTTGGGCATCACCAGCTCGCATAGTCCACAGGAGATCACCCCCTCCCCCCGCCTGAGCGCACGCCGCGCCTCCGCCGGCAGCGGCACCCGTGTCCAGACGATATCCGGATCAAGCGCCGCCTGAGCAGCGGCAAGGACGAAGATGAGTACCCCGAATGCATACAGGGATGCGCCGGGTACGATGGTCGCCATATCCGACAGTTTCACCACCGAGACCAGAATGCCGAGCATGAACACATCCATCATGCCCCAGGGGGTCAGATTCTCAACATAGCGGAATAGCGTCGGAAACGCCCGCGGAGTGCGGTTAAGTTTTAGCGGAATCAAAACTGCCAGGAGCAGCGCGAGTTGCACCCCGGGTGCCAGGATACTGGTGAACAAAACGACCCCGGCCAACCCCCACATGCCCTGCCGATACAGATCCACCACGCCGGTGATCAGTGTCGTTTCGGTGGTCTGGCCCTGCATCTGGAAAGAGAGAAACGGAAAACTGTTGGCAACCGCAAACAATAGAATACCCGCCAACGTCAATGCCAGGGTACGATTGAGACTATCCGGCTGATTACGATGCAAGGTGCAGTCGCAGCGTACACAACGCACCAGCCCGCCGACAGGCAGTGGTGGATTGCGCTGCAACAGCCCGCATTCGTGGCACTGGGTGAGTTCGTCTCTCTCCATGGCTTACCCGGTCGGCGCACTCCTGACATCCCGCTCCGGTGGCGAATGCCTGACCGACTGCTCTGGAGGCGTCAGTGGATGACGTTGCGCAAGCTTGATCAGTGTCACCTCCCTCCAGACTCGCAGACTGAAGATCCGCTCAAACACCTTATCGCTGGATCGGTATCCGGCAAATGAATCGTGGCATTCTACCGCATATTGCTGAGGAAGATGCCCGGTCGGCTGCTGCACGCTTCCGCCGTGATTAGAAAACAGCGGCAGGCGCTGGGATACGCGTACGCCGGCAATAGGCTCCGCCAGTTTTCACGGCAACAACAAAACCGCTTCGCTAGCGATTTAACCCCAAACACCCTTACTCCGATTATAAATTTTACAATCATTCATAAGAAATAGATTATACATCTTATTTTTCATGATGTTATGTAGCTGGCACAGTTTCTGCAGCACCCCTGTCAAGAATCCGACATTTATTTCGATGTACTCCTTCTGGAGCAGAAAATGAGCAGATCAAAAGGTTTTACGCTGGTTGAATTGATGATTACCATTGCGATAATTACGGTACTCGCCGGTATCGCTATTCCCGCGTTCAGCCACTACATTATCGAAGCGGAAGGCACCAGTCAGAAGGCAAACAGTGAAACCAGCTACCGCGAAAACCGTGCTGAAGCGATCATGGCGGAGCACCGGGAATCCACCGGCAGATAGGCCACTGTGTCTCTCACCGCTCTGTTTGCGTGTGTGATTGAAAGCGTTCAGTCAGCTTGAGCACGCCATTCGTCAATTGTAACAAAGCGTGGCCCCGGTCCTGCTGTATCGGACCGGGGCCATCTCCTAACACCTGTTCAACGCTTCGGTAGCGGCCAAACGGGAGAGCTACACTTCCCCCCTATGGAAACCCCGTGTTTCTGTTACCGCCGCTAGCAAGCGGCAGGGTATTACAGCATCACCCGGTGCGCACCTCGATCTTGCGCGCTTTATGCTCCTCCCGTTTGGGAATACGCAGTGCCAGCACACCGTCTTTAAGGCTTGCATCCGCCTTACCGCCATCCAGCTCGCTGCTCAAAGCAAAACTCCGCTGATAGCGGGTCGAGCGTACATCGGCGTAGAGTGCCTCCATCCCGTCCGGCATCGCAATTTCTGTTGTGCCCTGGATCGAAAGTGTATTGTTGTCGATCTGCACATCCAGCCTCTCCTTGGACACACCCGGCATATCGGCAAGCACTGTGATACCTGTCTCGTCTTCAAAGATATCCACCGGCATGCGGATCGACAGCTCAGCCTCTCGCTCCTTGGGTGAGGTACCGGCGCGTTGTTTCACCACATCTCTATTCTCGTTCATACGATTCCTCTCCTAGCGATCACTTGATTTCAATCTGGCGCGGCTTGGTCGTTTCCCGGCGCTGGATGGTAATGCGCAGAACACCATCCACGTAGCTCGCTTCCACCTTTTCCGGATCGACATCATCCGGCAGCGTCACTACCCGATGAAACGCATCATCGAAACGCTCCCTGCGGAAATAGCTGGCTCCCTCTTCAGTGATCAGCCGGCGTTGACCGTCGATGGTCAGCAGATTTTTCTGGATGGAAATATCCAGACTTTCCGTATTCAACCCGGCGGCAAACAGGTAGACATCCACCTGTTCCGGTGTGCTGCCGATATTGATCGGCGGGTAAGTCCCCCTGGCAACCGAACGAATACCGCTCGGCCAGGGACCTGCGCCAAACAGCTGCTCCATCTCCCGCTCCAGGCGTCTGAAATCATCGAACAGTCCGCCATTTAAATAATTCAAACTCCTGAACATTTCAGAACCTCCTAAGTAGTGTTCCGTTATCCCGATTAGTTACTCTGTTGTGTATATGTGGATCAGACTTTTTCTTTTCAAGTGGAAGTAAAACCCCCTGCAAATCACGCCGATATGTCAGCTGATCGGTTAAGCGATCACTGGCAGATTGTTCGGGTTAGCAGACATTTGACAGCTTTGTACAACACCTGCACCGCGTTGCTCAGAGCGGACGGATTCAGCCAGCAAATTAAGGTTAGATCGTCACCGAGGTATAAAACCTCGCCGACGACCAAAGGGGAGAGCCGCACTTCTCCCCTTTGGCAACCCCATGGTTTTGTTCCCGTCGCAAGCGGCGGGGTATTTCTGAATCAAGCCGGGATGAAGAGACGGGTTCTACCATTTACCTTTCGGGCAGGCAGCATCCGGGTAGCGGATTTTAAACTCAATGAGGCAGTTGCATGCAGAACACTGCTTCCAAAACAGGCTTTTCCTAAATTTGAGATGCTTGCACTTTAAACATGTCAGCAATCTTTTCCTTACTCTTTTTCGTTTCATACGGGCAGTCTATTTGAGACTGATATCCTGGTTAGGAGTAATCGATAATGCCCGGACAATGAGTCAGTCCGGTGAAGTCATAAAAATAGCGGAGTTCGGCAATGCCCCCGCAACCCGGTCTGCCTCCAGTGTGGAGGATGAACTCCGTCAAACAGGCTTATGCACCGTAACCGAGGTATCTGCCTGTGGTAGACAGCGCGCCTTTGAACTGAGGCTAGCTATTCGGCGACAACACCCTATCTACCTGCCGTCGGCATCCTGCTTCGGCAATGGGGAGATATCAGTCACAGCATCTGTCAGATCCTTGAAGTAGGTCAGCACGTTCTCCATGGCGTGCAGCGTAAGTTCCGCCTGTTTGGTAAATCCATCGGCACTCACCTTGCCTTGAGTGAAGGAGTGTAGTGTTTCTACTGCCTCGCTCACCGCATCCTGAAACAACGCAGCCTGTTGCGCGACCAATGCCGATGTGCCCTCAATCAACTTGCTATTGTGCTCCGCCAGCAGCTGCAACACTGCGCGGTGTTTTTCCAAAATGGTAGCCAGATTCAAGTGGCCCAGGCCATATCCGCCAAACATGTTTTTCACCTGATTCACCAGCCGCTCCGCATCAGCTTGGAGCAGAAAACCCTGAGAATCGGCAGCATAAATCGCATCCACCTCCTGTTCCGCCGCCAGCCAATCTTTGAACGGGTCACCGCCAACAAAACCGCGCCGCTGAACACGACAATAGGCCTTTTCGGCGATCAGCAGCCAGCGCTCAGCCGGTGAAATCGACTGCCTGTCTAGTTTGGATGAGGCAAGCACTCCTTGCTGAGTACTCTTTTCAACAAATGAATTCGTGCTCTTCGTCGTCATAGCAAATGCTCCTGTAAGAATTCGTTTATCGACAAATACCGTTACCCCTCGGTACACAGTTACACTGCAAAACAACAGGGTGATTAGCTTTAAGCAGGGTTGACATTCGTCATTGGATTAGTGCTAAATGACAACTGACGGAACGGGATTATTCACCGTAACTTGTTGATTAACCGAAAATAAATTGCTCAACAATAAAGCCAACCCCGCAACTAAACTGGGAGTATGCCGCTTTTATACGGATGCAGCATTTGTTTACAAGACAAACCTATGCATGCGCTTTGTACTCCGATACAGCTGCATTAATTATAGGTTGGCTAATGATATTGCTCCAGCTTAGACAGATGAGGACCATTGGTGGTCTTGTCACGACTCAATCAGGAAAACGGAATCCCCCTTCTGCGCAGTAGCGGGATTTTTCAGACCGGTCACCATGCTCAGGCCGGTTGCGAACCGAGCGCTAATCGGTCGGTGCGAACAATCAAGCCGTTTAACCGGATGGAAACAGATCCGGAGTTGCACAGTAGCAACAGAGCAAGCAGTGGTGATTATAAAGCCAGGTACTAAACCTATCTCATAATCCCGCACAGTCGCTCCTGTGGCGGTATGGTGCAAGGCGCGACCCGACAGCTTCATAGCAGCAGGGTTATCTGCCAATTTTGTTCGCCCGCTGCCGGCAATAGTCACCCCCTCTTCGGCGGGCGGCGTAATAAATCTGGCCCAATGTGCGGCCTAAAAACTAAACCAAAACAACGCAAGGGGTTACTATGAGTACAACGATCACATCGACAACAAGGAAACTGCCCAAAGGCGTTATGTTGAACGCCTATCCTGACAGCATCGGGAAGGCGCTGGCGGATACTGTCGCAATGCTCAAAAAACCGGAACTCAAAGACGTCTTTTCTCTTTTTTATATTCTTCCCACTTTTTTCAACAGCGATCTGGATCGCGGCTTTTCCGTCATCGACTACAACATCAATGAAGAGCTGGTCTCCGGAAATGACCTGGAGGATCTGGAAAAACTGGACGTAATGCTCAAGTTCGATCTGGTGCTAAACCATCTCTCCGTCGGTTCTCCGCAGTTTCAGGACATGCTGAAAAACGGGGACAAATCGAAGTACAAAAACTTTTTTATCGACTGGAACGAGTTCTGGGCACCGCACGGCGAGATGGGCGACGATGGATATGTGATACCCAACGAGGAGTATCTGCAGCTGCTTTTCATGAGAAAACCCGGCCTCCCGATTTTGAAAGTGCGCTTTCCGGACGGCTCCGACAGACCTTACTGGAACACCTTTTATCAAGAGGTGGTTTATAAAGAGATTGCAGCTGGAGACCTGGCCGATATCGATGGACTCTCGCCTGATCAGGCAGCGGTTGTCACAGCACTGGTAAATGACGCCATCAGAGCAAAGGCTGATTTCAGGACGCTCGATTTTGGCGCCAACGAGCAGTTCAAAGAGGCTGTTGTATTCGTGGTCGAGAGCAAACGGAATTATCTGGGGCAGATGGATCTGAACGCAGATTCGGAAGGGGTATGGGAGTTTTACGACGAAACGCTAAGAAAGTTGCACGACTACGGCGCAAAGCTCGTCAGGCTCGATGCATTTGCCTACCTGCACAAGCAGCCTGGCATGACCAACTTCTTCAACAAACCCGGTACCTGGGAGTATCTGGAACGGTTGAAGATAATGGCGGAAAAGTATGAGCTGATTCTGCTGCCGGAGATACATTCCGAGTACGGTTATGGGCTGCATGAGGAGGTGGCGAACCGGGGATTTCCGATCTATGACTTTTTCCTGCCCGGTTTGATCATCGATGCGCTGGATCGCGGAACATCGACCGCACTGTTGAACTGGATCGGCGAATTACTCGATACAGGGATAGCTACGATTAACATGCTGGGATGCCATGACGGTATCCCGGTACTCGATCTGAAAGGGAAAGAGGTGCTGGGTATATCAAAATCCGGCTTGCTGACCGATGAGCAGATCGACGCCGTTGTTGAGAGAATCATGGACCGGGGCGGCAGGGTGAAAAATCTGTTTGGTCCGGACGGCAAGAAGATCGCTTACTATCAGGTGAACGCAACTTTTTTCAGTGCGCTGGGCGAAGATGAGAGAAAGTTGCGGCTCGCACGGGCCATTCAAATGTTTGTGCCCGGTATTCCTCAGGTATGGTACCTCGACCTGTTTGCCGGAAAAAATGACTACGCCGCGGCCGACAGCGGCGCCACCGCCGGGCATAAGGAGATCAACCGTACCACGCTCACCATGAACGACATCGAGCAGGGACTGAAACGTTCCATCGTTAAGGAGCAGCTGGAGCTGATGCGGCTGAGGAACACGTCTCCAGCCTTCGATGGCGAATTGGAGATTGTCGCTGCGGACGAGCATCTGCTGCATCTGCTCTGGAAAAACGGCAGTAGCAGCGCCAGGCTAAATGCGGATTTGCGAGACCACGGTTTCACGATTGAGCATCACAGCGATAGCGGTGATAAAAAGTTGATGACCTATAGCTAGCCGCAACAGTTGGGCAGCGGGCTCACCGATGCTTGGGGATGATTCGTGTAAAAACCTTTTTTGAACCTTTTATCTTGAGACTTTACGGGGATTCTTATGAAAATTCTGGCGACTGATCTGGACCGGACACTGCTCCCGAATGGGCATTGGGAATGCGATAGCGAAGCCATCAGCATGTTCAATGAGCTGACAGCAAAGCAAAATGTTCTGGTCGTTTACGTGACCGGACGCAATCTGGATCTGACTGAAAAAGCGATCAACGAATTTGGTGTCAGGTTTCCGGATGTGTTGTGCGGTGATGTCGGCACTTCGATCAGAAAATATCGGCATGGCGCTTGGGAGTTTGATCAGGGATGGATCAGCCATGTCAAGCATGCCAGTCCACGCTGGAGCGCCTCCGCAATAAGGGAAGCGGTAGCCGGAGTCGAGGGTATCCGTGAGCAGGAGAGTGAACATCTGAACCAGTTTAAGCAGAGCTATTATGTTGACCACGAAAAAAATGTACAGATACTGAAAGAGATCGATGAGCTGGTTAAAGGCAGATTCGATGAGGTTATCATCTATAGTTTTGACTCACAGGACGGCAAGGGACTGCTCGATTTTCTTCCGGCGAGCGCAACCAAGCAGACTGCATTGGAGTACGTTGCCGAGGAGTTCGGAGCAGCAAAAGAGGATGTTGTCTTTTGTGGCGACAGCGGCAACGATATTTTTCCGCTGACCGCAGGATTTCGCGGTGTTCTGGTAAGAAACGCCGATGAACAGCTGGTGGAAAACGTCAAGCGGGCAATGAATGAAAACGCTGACTTGAAAGTCTATTTCGCAAAGGGCGGCTTCAGGGGACTGAATGGATACTACACCAGTGGCGTAATCGAAGGCGCTTATCACTATCAAATCTTCGATGGTGCATCCTGATGCCGAAGCAGCGTTAAAAAAACGCTTGTTATAGTCCACTCATCCCGGCGCAGCCGGAATTGCATCTGTGATTTGTCTGCAATACACAAAACAGCCGGGTACTTCTCTGGTTTAGCGGCGGGTTGTCACTCAGACTGCCCGCAATAAACGACAACCGAACCGAGGGAGTGCGGGGTATTGGCTGTGCAAACCGAGAGAAGTCCGCGCACTGCCGTAAATTATGCTTCCGACCGGCCGGCATGAATCGACAATTAGAAACTATCTCATCGCCTATTTACGGACCCATCGGATTTGTTCGCAAAAACCGGCATCACTACTATACTAACCGGACTGCGCTTACTTAACCCGAATCTTTCATAAATCATGCTTGATCTCGCTTGTCTCTTGATTCCACAAGAAATATTTCCTCAGTCGGCCGTAGTCACTGATACGCCACTCCTTCGGAAATTTCCTTGTGAAAGCAATATACTGCGCGATATCGGCGCAAATTTATGAAATCTTCGGGTTAAAATCCATTCAGCACACTCTCTTCACCCTTGAACAAGGCGCAGCATCTGCATGCAGGCGTCACTTTCACCCGGAGAATTTGATATGACAGACAGCACCAGGTTTGAGCCCTGGATACAGCTTAAGTACTACGCTGAAGCCGGAGAACAGCAGGAGCTGGAGGTATTCCTCGAGGCGATCGGCCCGAGCGAAGCCTTTCGTGCCCTGCTGCGTCTGAGTCCAGACGAACGCGAACTCATCCTCACAACCCTGTCGCCTACAGAAGCTGCGGACTTCATGGAGGAGATTCCGCCCGAGCATGCTGCCGACTTTATCGAACAGCTCCCTGCGAGCAACGCGGCGTCCATCATAAGCGAAATGGAGAGCGCCGAGCAGGCCGACGTATTGGCCGACATGGAAAATCAGGAAGCTGAGGCGATCCTGGCCGAGATGACGCCGGAAAGTGCGGCGGAAGCAAGAGAACTTATTCGCTATTCGGATGATCTTGCCGGCGGATTGATGGTGACCGAGTATCTCGCTTTTCCCGAGACCGCGTTGGTGAGCGATGCCCTGAGCGGACTTAGTGAGTGGGTGGAAAATCGTCCGGAACAGGATGCACACGTCTATGTTGTCTCGCCCGCAGGCACGCTGATCGGCGGCATCGATCTGCAGAGCCTGGTACTCTCCCGGCGCTCGCTACCGCTGAGCAAAATCATCAAACCGGCCCGGTTTGTTTCGGTCAACTTCGGTCTCGATGAACTGGACAGCATGTTCGAGTGCCACCAGCTGCCGGCGGTGGCGGTCGTGGACGACCATCAGAAACTGCTGGGAATATTGCGGCGGGAGGACCTTACCCGGGCGCTGCAGGAGCGGGCGGATGCCGATCACCTGAAATCGCAGGGTATCGTCGGCGGTGACGAGATTCGCTCCATGCCGCTGCTCATCCGGACACGGCGCCGGCTCTCCTGGCTCAGTCTTAACATTGTGCTGAACATCATTGCCGCCAGTGTCATCGCACTGTACGAAGAGACGCTGAGTGCGGTCATCGCGCTGGCGGTGTTTCTGCCGATCGTATCCGATATGAGCGGCTGCTCGGGGAATCAGGCTGTCGCCGTCAGCATGCGCGAACTCTCGCTTGGCATCGTCAAACCTTACGAAGCCGCCCGGGTATGGCTGCAGGAGGTGAAGGTCGGATTGATCAACGGCCTCGTCCTCGGCTGCCTGATCGCGATCGCCGCACTGATATGGAAAGGCAATCCCTATCTGGGCATAGTCGTCGGTATCGCACTGATGTGCAACACCCTGGTGGCGGTCTCGCTCGGCGGTACCATTCCGCTGCTGCTCAAACGTCTGAAGGTGGACCCGGCCGTCGCCTCCGGCCCGATTCTCACCACGGTGACCGATATGTGCGGCTTCTTCCTGGTGCTCAGTGTTGCCACCATTTTCCTGCCGCAGCTTACCGCGATGTGATTATCGATCGGGCGCGGTCCGGCCGACTGCTACAGAGTTGTGCAAAAGCGTGGAGTCAATTGACTCCACGCTTTTTTGTGATTTAAGGAATTTGCATTTTGCGCAATGCGATCTGCCCCATCGCAACGCACGCTACTCAGAAGTGATGCACCAAACGCAGGTTGTAGCGGTCGCCACGGGTGCGGTTTTCAGCGTCTGTCTCAAAGTAAGCATTAAAAAAGAGGTGGGTATCCTGCGATAGATGCAGCACCGCGCCGGGCCCGATAGCAAAGACCTCCTCCTTGCGTCCGGCCAGATCCTCCCCATCAACTTCTGTATCGGTGATCTGCTTCAGATAGTAGCCGTTGATGCCCAGCCGGAGCCGCTTCGGAATCACCTCATAGGCGGTGGCGAAGTTCAGGTGAACCGCCTGCCCTGCCTGAATGTCATCGACGTCCAGATCCGGCCGTGTCGACTGAATGGCCCCGCGCGTTCTTGCGCTCGGATCGTCGTTCTTGCCGTTCCACAGATAGTGCAGCCGCCAGGAGGTGGTCCATTCGGGCGTGTGAAAAAGTGTGGCGGCCCAGTAAGGGTTGAAGTAGAAGATGTTGCTGCCCGGATTGAGTTCGTGCTCGTCATCGTATTTGCCGGTCGGGAAGATCATCTGCAGTTCGATCCGGTGCATGAAAAGCGGCCCGTTCGCTCCCATGATGGGATCCCATTGCAGATAGGCTCCGATCAACAGATCGCCGACACCGGAGCTGTTCGCCTGCAGCGCCGGACTGTTATCCGGATCCACATCCAGATCGGCGCTAAAGAGGATGAGGTCCAGTCCAGGCTTGGCACCGAGGAAGCTCGGCGTGCCGGACTGGTAGATGAGCTGGGTTGCACCGATCAA
Organism: Chromatiaceae bacterium; assembly: GCA_024235255.1. Lineage (GTDB taxonomy): Bacteria > Pseudomonadota > Gammaproteobacteria > Chromatiales > Chromatiaceae > HKST-UBA178. The sequence continues at coordinate 148,865 of JACKMT010000003.1, read as the reverse complement.
CGCTTCCACATCGTGATCCGGCGGCCCATCTTCGAGCGTATCGCTGGAATAGTGCTGCAGGTATTGTGCGAAATAGATGCCGGGTCCCGCCGGCGGGCCGCCATCGAGAAAACTGGTCAGGCCCAAATTGAGCGGCGGCAGATCGTAAGCAACAGCCGTCTGGCAGACACAGAGCATAGCTGCGGCAATCAGGGATTGGGTGGCTGATCGGGTCATAGTGCGTTTTCCACGTCAATTTTGAGGAAGAGGTATTATGCAGTCTGTTGCAGCCGGCGGGAAGTATCGGAATTGAATGGGAGAGACGCTGTGCCACTTGATCGGGATCATGTTTTCAGGCAATCCCGGAATAAACGCCGGGCAACAGATGGTGCAAATCATTTACGCCGGTCAATCTGACCACTATGCTTTAGTCTGATCGGATCGTTAAATCGTTTTTGTAAGGAGTTGTCATGTCTGTCAATTCCGAGACTAAGCCTGCTGCGTTAGCCGAAACAACAAAACCGCAGTCACTCAGCCAAACCCCACAACAGGAGCCCGGCGCCTGCAGGCCGTTTTACGTACTTCCTCCGTCCCAGTTCAGTCCTCAGGTTGCCATTACGCTGGATCGAATGTTCAACGCGTTCGTGGCCGGATTCACCGGCGGCACCGATCCCAAGGTCATTCCGCTGGCATTGCTCGACTGGTGGGTAAAGCTGGCCTGGTCGCCCGGTACGCATGCACGACTGACGGAAAAAGCCGTGCGCAAAATGCTCAGATTTTCACTCTACGCAGCCCAGTCGATAACCGATCCCGCGAATACGCCGCCGGCGGTCTTACCCCTGCCGCAGGATCAGCGCTTCCGCTCACCCGGTTGGCAGCACTGGCCGTTCAATCTGATGAGCCAATCGTTCCTGCTTACCCAACAGTGGTGGGCCAACGCCACCACCGGCGTGCCGGCACTGACAAAGAACCAGAAAGATCTCGTCACCTTCGTGACACGCCAGCTGCTCGACCTCGTTTCTCCGTCCAATTTCCCGCACACCAACCCGGAAGTGATCGAGACAACGCTCAAAGAAGGGGGTATGAATCTGGTGCGCGGCCAGCGCAACTGGTGGGAGGACTGGATGCGGCTTTCGCGCGGAGAGAAATCGCTCGGCAGCGAGCAGTTCAAGCCGGGCGAACAGGTGGCGGTAACACCGGGAAAGGTGGTGTTCCGCAACCACCTCATCGAACTGATTCAGTACGCGCCTGCCACTGACAAGGTACACCCGGAGCCGCTGCTGATCGTACCGGCGTGGATAATGAAGTACTACATACTCGATCTCTCCCCGCACAACTCGATGGTCAAATATCTGGTGCAGCAGGGCCATACCGTATTCATGCTGTCGTGGCGCAATCCAACCAGCGAAGACCGCCATCTGGGAATGGAGGACTATCTGCACGAAGGCATCATGACTGCGCTCGATGCCGTCACCTCCATCCAGCCCGGCCGACAGATTCACGCGGCCGGCTACTGCCTGGGCGGCACCTTACTGGCGATCGCGGCAGCGGCGCTGGGGCGCGCCTGCGATCAGCGGCTGAAATCGGTCTCGCTGCTGGCTGCCCAGACGGATTTCAGCGAAGCGGGCGAGTTGATGCTGTTCGTCAATGAGACGCAGGTGAGCTTCCTCGAAAGCATGATGTGGGACCGCGGAGTGCTGGACAGCCGCCACATGTCCGGTGCGTTTCAACTGTTGCGTTCCAACGATCTGATCTGGTCGCGCATCGTGCGTGACTACTTGCTGGGCAACCGGCAGCCGCCAAACGACATGATGGCCTGGAACGAAGATCAGACCCGCATGCCATACCGCATGCACTCCGAATATCTGCGCAGACTCTTCCTCAATAACGACCTGGCTTCAGGCCGTTATCAGGTGAACGGAAATCCGGTGGCGATCAGCGATATTCAGGTACCCATATTTGCCGTCGGCACCGAAACGGATCATGTGGCGCCATGGAAATCGGTCTATAAAATCAACCTGCTGGCCAATTCGCGCAATGTGACTTTTCTGCTCACCTCAGGCGGACACAACGCGGGAATCATCAGCGAGCCAGGCCACCCGCACCGCCATTATCAGATGGCATCACGGCCGGGACAGGGCATCTACATGGACCCGGATACCTGGCAGCAGCGGACAACCCACAACGAAGGTTCATGGTGGCCGGCCTGGCAAAAATGGCTGGCAGCGAAGTCCGGCGATCCGGTCGATCCACCGGCGATGGGCGCGCCGGATGCCGGTTATCCGCCCCTCTGCGATGCGCCCGGTACCTATATCTTTCAAAAATAGCGTGCAGCAACATTTTTGTAAGAATATGCTGTCATCATCTGTTCGTTAAAAAAACGATAACCCACGAGAAGGAGCGGGCCGGCCGAGTGATTCGACCGGCCGCTCAAGCTGAGCGAGGGAGTGTGCTATGCCACCAGAGGATCCGCGTACCAATCTTCCGCAACCATTGTTGGTGGATATGGCAGACTTGGGAATGGATGCTGCCTGCCTGGCAGCCGACATTCGCCGGCATTTCAACCACACCCTCGGATGCGACAAGCATTCGATCTCGGCTCATCATGTCTATCACGCTGTCGTCATTACGCTGCGCGACCGACTGATGGAGCGCTGGAAAAATACCCACTACTCCTATCAGCAGACCCGCTGCAAAAGAGCCTACTATCTGTCGATGGAGTGGCTGATGGGTAGAAGCCTGCCCAATGCCATGTTGAATCTTGGCGTGACCGAAGCCACCGCAGAGGCACTGCAGATTCTTCGTCTGAAACTGGATGATATCATCGACTATGAACGCGACGCCGGGCTCGGCAACGGCGGACTGGGCCGATTGGCGGCATGTTTTGTGGACAGCTGCGCTACGCTGCAACTGCCGGTCATGGGGCACGGCATTCGCTATGAGTACGGTATTTTCCGGCAGCTGATAAAAAACGGCTACCAGGTCGAAGAGCCGGATCACTGGCTGGTGCACGGCAATCCCTGGGAGCTGGAACGCCCGGAGTTCAAGCAGCGTGTGAAATTCGGCGGCCGCGTTGAGTACACGCAAAACCGAAGCGAGGGACTGCGTGTACGCTGGATAGAGACCGAGGATGTGCTTGCCATCCCCTACGACCTGCCGGTACCAGGCTACGAAAACGGCACTGTGAATACGGTACGCTTATGGAAAGCCGTCCCAACCGAAGAGTTCGATCTGGGCAAGTTCAGCGCCGGCCTCTATCCGGAAGCAGTAGCCGAAAAAACCAATGCCGAAAATATCACCAAGGTCCTCTACCCGGACGATGCTACGGAGCAGGGCAAGGTGCTGCGTCTGCGCCAGCAATATTTTCTTACGTCGGCGGCGCTGCAAGATGTGATACGGCGCTGGGTGCGCGATTACGGCACCGATTTCAGCACTTTCGACCATCACAGCTGTTTTCAACTCAATGACACCCATCCATCGATTGCGATTGCCGAGCTGATGCGCCTGTTAATGGACCAGTATGGTTTGGGATGGGACGAAGCTTGGCGGATCACCGGCGGGTGTATGGCCTATACCAACCATACACTGCTGCCTGAAGCACTGGAAAAATGGCCGGTCTGGGTAATCCGTGAAATGCTGCCCAGGATCCTGGATATCATTTACGAGATCAATGCCCGCTTCCTCTCGAATGTGGCGAGGCGATGGCCCGGCGATACCCATCGGCAGTCCCGCATGTCTATCGTGGAGGAGGGGGTTCAACCGCATATTCGGATGGCTCATCTGGCCATCGTCGGCTCGTTCTCCGTCAATGGCGTCGCCGCGCTGCACACAAGACTGTTGAAAGAGGGGATCTTTCGCGACTTTTATGAATTCTGGCCGGAGCGATTCAACAACAAGACCAATGGGGTGACGCCGCGCCGCTTTCTCGTTCAGTGCAACCAGGGGTTGAGCAATCTCATTACGGAACAGCTTGGCTTGGGCTGGGCAACCGATCTGCAACAGCTGCGCCAGATTCAGTCATGCGTCGACGATCCTCGCTTTCGCCAGCGCTGGCTGGCGGTAAAACGGAGCAACAAGGAGCGGCTTGCGGCCATGGTTGAGAAGCAGTGCGGCGTACGCTTCAATCCGGAAGCGCTGTTCGATGTGCAGGTAAAACGCATTCATGAATACAAACGGCAAACGCTGAATATCCTGCACGTGATCCACCTCTACGATCGGATCAAACGGGGCGATATCGACGGCTGGACGCCACGCTGCGTATTGTTGGCAGGCAAGGCCGCTCCAGGCTACTGGATGGCGAAACGGATTATCAAATTAATCGGCAACGTCGCCAATGTCATCAATAACGACGTGGATGTCGGCGATCTGCTCAAGGTCGCCTTTCTGCCCGACTACAGTGTATCGGCAATGGAGGTGATCGCACCCGGCACAGATCTCTCCGAGCAGATCTCCACCGCCGGCACTGAAGCGTCAGGCACCGGCAACATGAAGTTCATGTTCAATGGAGCGATTACCATCGGCACGCTGGACGGCGCCAATATCGAGATTCGCAATGAGGTGGGGGAGGAGAACTTTTTCCTGTTTGGAGTGAACTCGGAGCAACTCGGAAAAGTGCGTTCCGCTTACAATCCGCTGCAACTGATCGCAGGCGATGAGGACTTACGGCGCGTCTTTGCACTGTTGGAAAGCGGCCACTTCAACCAGTTCGAACCGGGTCATTTCAATGCGATTATCGATAGCGTCAAGAGCCCCGGGGACCCCTGGTTGGTGGCCGCCGATTTCCGCAGTTTCGTAGACGCCCAAAAAAGGGTGGCCGCCGCCTACCAGGATCGCGACCGATGGGCACGTTTGAGTATCGCCAACACTGCAAATTGCGGCTTCTTCTCTTCAGACCGCACCATCCGTGCCTACAATGACGAGATCTGGAAACTTAAATCCGTACCTCCGTTGACCGCCAAATAACGGCAGTAACCTTAAGTGAGGCTGCGACAGTCACCGGGAAGGTTATCGATTAGAACCTATCACAGAATCTGGATACTCGCAGTGGCTTCGCCTCAGGGAGAGTCAGTGTTGGATTTTTCCTGCACTTCGCTGCAGCATCGATTTCTGCCACTGCGCTTGGCAAGATAGAGCGCCTCATCGGCTCGCTCGAAAGGCGCTTTTCGGCCATCGCCCTGTTGGAACGATGCCACCCCACATGAAACGGTGATATTCACCCGGCTGCTTCCGGAACGGAAAGGCTTCTGTTCAACCGCCTGCCGAATCTTTTCCGCCACCGATTTTGCCCCACCGATGTCGGTATCAGGCAGCAGAACTACAAACTCCTCCCCGCCGAAGCGGGCGGTGAAGTCGATAGTGCGGGTGGAATTTTTCAGATGCGCCCCGATGACATGCAAAACCTTATCGCCGGCCAGGTGGCCATAGGTGTCGTTCACCTTTTTAAAATGGTCCACATCGATGACAATCATGCTCAGCGGATTGCCATACCGGCTCCAGCGTGCGTACTCTTCCTGCAGACGGCGGTCAAAGGCGTGCCGGTTGCTCAGGCCGGTCAGCGCATCGGTAAACGCTTCGGCTCTCGCTTTTTCTACGGTTTCCTGGAGTCTGCCTCGCTCCTGCTCCATCTCCCCGAGCTGCGATGTCAGTAGCGCTATGCGTCGTTCAAACTCATGAACCAGCTGTTCGGTGTCACCGCGATGCCCGCGCAGCCGCTCCTGGATAAGCGTCAGCCGGTTGGTTATAGCAAACTTCAGATCGCTCAGATCGACTGACTGCGCCACTGTCTCTTGCAGATCAGCAACCTGCTGCTGCATCTCGCGGTCGATATTTCTGCCGCCTTCGATCAGGTCGCTTCCGGTATTGCTAATGCTATTGATCTCCTGATCCAGTTTCTGCAGCTGCTCGGTCATCTGCAGCAGAAACATCTCTACCTCCTGGCGCTCATGCACGGCCTGCAGCCTGGCATGCTCCACCAGCTGCAGCAACTCCGTCAGCAATGGGAGGATATCGTCCTGTACGATCCCTTTGCTCAATTGTCGCTTCATACCCTGAACACGGGGCTGCAGCTCAGGCGTTAAATCGAGCCGTTCCACCAGTTGCAGCAATACCTGATCCACCGGAGGCAGCGAGTCGATCCGGGTCTCTGCGCTCTCGCCGGAGATCAACTGGACCAGCTCCAGCGCCAGATCCTCAAGTTCTTGGCTGTTTTCCGCGGCACCGGCGCGCGCTGCAAGCGTGTTGAACTGCTCGGCAGCGCTGGTTAGCTGGCTTAATCGATCAAGCAAAAAAAGAAACAGCCGCTGCCCCTCGATCTGCCGGGAGAGGTCTGTCTGTTCAGCCGTGGCAACCTCTTTCGCCGGCTTGTCGTCGTCGGCTTTATCTTTTGCAAACAACCGCCCGAAGAGTCCCGCGGAAGCCTCCCTCTCCTGCGCTGCCGGCGGCGTCATCGCTTCCAGCAACAGGGCCTTGGCATGCTGCAGCACTTCAGGTTTTATCGGTGCTGCTTTGAGTGCTTTGGTCAAACCCTGTGCACGTTTCTCCAGCGCCTTGGGCAGATTCGCTTCGGTGATTAACTGGGCCATCAACTCTTCTGCGGAAAACGCGGGATTCTGTGCCTTGATCTCGCTCGCCCGTTCCGCCCGGCGCGTAATCTCATCCACAGCGTCCAACAACGCCTTGATATTCTGTTCACCTCGGACCCGGTTTCTCAGCTGTTCCAGGCGCTGGTCCAACTGCACGTCGATGCCGTCACCGATGAATGTGAGACGCGAGATGCAGCGCCTGAGAGATGACTCCACCGACTGCCACTGCCGCTCCTTCTGCTCCAGCTCAGCCAGACTGTCGAAATATCTGCTTTTCCAGTCACCCGTGGGATGATTCATGAAATCTGCGTCGTTAGGGGATAGATTTGTAAACCTATCGGCAACGGTGCGGCGTTAGTTTAACCGGCGTGATCCCGGCCGGCTCCTCAAGCGATTTTGTTGTGAGTAAAAATCGCCGAACAACTGCCGGAAAAACACCGGTTTGGCGTTGCCGTTTCAGGGCAAAACATATGCCCGTTAGCGCAGTCGATGATACCGGTCAGCGTCTGACTCGAAGTGTGTCTGCCATATCAGGAATTTTTCCATTGCGGCTTGCGCTTCTCCAGAAACGCACTCACACCCTCGGTCTGATCTGCGGTTTCAAACAGCTCGACGAAGCGCTCCCGCTCTAGCAGCAAACCCTTTTCCAGCATGACCCGCGACTGCTGAATCAAGGCTTTGCAGGCAGCGACGCTGGAGGGGCTCTGCTCAGCAACTCGCTGCGCCATTGCCATCGCCTGTGCCCTGGACTGACCGCGTTCGACCACCTCTTCAACAATTCCGGCGGCCTGCGCCTGCACCGCGCTAAGCTGCTCGCCACAGAGGATCAAGCGCTTGGTCCAGCCCTCTCCTGCCAGGTTGAGCAGGCGCTGGGTGCCGCCACCGCAAGGCAGTAATCCCACCTTCGCCTCAGGCAGCGCAATCCGGATCTGTTCCTCGGCGATGCGAATATCACATGCCAGGGCGCACTCCAATCCACCACCCACGGCGTAGCCATTCATGGCGGCAATTGAGACCCCGCGGAACCGGCTCAACGCACCAAACGCCTGCCCGAACAGGGTAGAGATCTCCCAGGCATCACCTTTATCGCCATTGGCGAACATGTTGAGGTCGGCACCGGTGGAGAAGTACCTCTCCCCGGCTCCGGTAATAACCAGGCTATATATGGCGCGATTGTCATTCAGTGCTGCAACCAGCTCTATCAGCGCTGTCAGGCTCTCCCTGTCCCAGGTATTCGCTGGCGGGTTGTTAATGGTGAGTAACGCAATGTGATCGATATATTCAACCAGCAACTTACCGGACATAGCTAATCCCTGTGATCTAAACAGCCGTTTTGGAAGGGTCCACCGACCCCACTTTAGACCATCAGCGGGCTCCAAAGAAGCCTCTCCCCTTGCCTGATTGCAAGGAGAGGCAGGCCGCGAGAGTGCGCCAGAGTCGTCAATTTCGCGGCAGCGGCATAAATTTGCCCCCCGCCTGAATATACGTGTCTACACGCGCAGGAGGAAGATTTTTCCAGATCACCCGGGTGCGTGCTCTGTTCAGCGCCATATCCGCACAGCCGGATGATTTGCTCAGATCATAGGTAAACTGCACGAACACTCCACCTTCCGGCAGCAACCGGTGAATCTGCCGTGCGATCTCGTTCACCGTAGCATGCGACAGAGAGCGCAACGGAAGCCCGGAAACCACAGCCCCGACCCTGCCCCGATCGCTGCCAAGGAGTTCATCAAGCTGCCTGGCGTCCCCCTCGATTACCCTGACAGCCGGAAACCGCCGGCGCAGATGCGCCGCCAAAGCTGTGGATCGCTCGACGACAACCAGGCGCTCCGGCGCGATCCCCCGCTGCAGCAGTGCACTGGTAATACTGCCTGTGCCGGCGCCGAGTTCCAGCACCAGGCCGTCATCTGTATTGTCCAACTCCGCCGCCATTGCCTGCGCAAGATATGAAGAGCTGGGACAAACCGCACCGACGCTGCGCGGGCCGGCAAGCAACTCCCGGAAAAAAGCGATGTAAGAGGCAAACCCACTATGGCGCCTGTCCGCCCGCTTCCGCAGCAGACCCAGCTTGCAGCGGAGATAGGCACTGATGCGAGCGACTGGGTCATCTAGTTTTACCGGTATTTCTATCGCCGGACAGACATTGGCAGCTTGCATAGCGTTCGGAAACGCCACGATTGGTGCATCACTCAATGTCGAAAGATCGTTCTCCGGCAGGTGCACGGGATGTTCGGTATGGATCGTCGGGATATCTTGGGTCATGGCGCTCTAGCGGCTACTGCATGGCAGGCAGAAAAAGTGAACAGGCAACAACGGGGCAGATGCCTCAATCGGTCCGGGTTATTGGATGGGGGAGCAATTACCGCTGTTGCGTGGTCTTCGGTTCCAACACGACGACCTGGGGATTACTCTCCCCACTCAACCATTGGTAAGGAAAGGGCCGGTACTCGCTATTGAAAGTAAGATAGAGCAGAACATGATAGATATAATCGGCTACCTGCCGCCCTGCTCGCCTCAACGGCTCATTCTGCGTCTTCCCAAAAACCCCGAACAAAACCTGGCCGATCACCAGCGCAACCAGGAGGCTCTGCGCAACAGTAAAAGCGAATCCCAACACCAGCATGCTGACAATGCGGCTCCATAACGGATCGCCTGCTACTATCATATTGCCGCTGTGATTCATCATATGCCCCAAATATCAGTTAAATATTTTATCCTTATATTCGTGCTGCAACCCATAGATTCAAGGGCCTTAACCTGTCTGTCGGGAAAAATTTCTACCGCCTTTCGGCAGCGTCAAACTTAAAGCCAGCCGAACCGTCGTTTAGGCGCTCTCCGGCTTGATGGGCTTTTCTCAATACCGGCGATGCCACAAAATATAAACCAAGCTGGGCGCGCTGGATTTGCTGTAGAGCCACGACTCGTGCACAGAACCTAGCGCATCATCCGCCGCGGCTGCGATCATGGCGATTCCGGCTCCCGGTTTTGTTGCCGTCGATCAATGGATCTGCGCCGTAAGTGGAATTTCTCGGACAACAGCATACAATATGCACTCTTGTTTTCTCTGGGATATGACAGCAGTTGATCAATCGCGCCGGCCTTCTCATAACGTTTCTGATGGGTGGCCTGACAGTTTTGCTGTGGGCAGTCGTCAACCAGCCCGACGTGGAGCCGCCTTGGCCGACAACAATCCAGGGCTTCTGCTTCTCACCGATGCGGGCGACACAAACGCCCATGAAGGGACAATTCCCCTCCACCGCCGAAATTGACGAAGATCTTGCGCTACTAGCCGGGGAAGCCTTTGCCGTGCGCACCTATACCGTGGAGTCGACGCTTGGCGAAGTGGCCCCACTTGCCGGTGCGCATCAGCTCAATGTCATGCTTGGCGCCTGGATCAGCCAGAATGAGGCGGAGAACAAAGCGGAGATCGAGAAACTTATCAAAGTCTACCGGGAGAACCATGATCACGTAGTGCGGGTGATCGTCGGCAATGAAGCCCTGTTGCGGGGGGACCAGACGGTCGAGCAGATGATCGATCATCTGAAACGAGTACGCGCCGATATCTGGGCCCCCGTCAGTCTGGCGGAACCCTGGCACATCTGGCTGCAGTATCCGGAACTGGTCAAGCACGTCGATTTCATTGCGGTGCATATCCTGCCGTACTGGGAAGGCATCGACGTGGAGAAGGCGGTCGACTATGTCGTTTTTCGTTACGAACAGCTCAAGACCGCCTATCCTGACAAACGCATCGTGATTGCCGAGGTCGGTTGGCCCAGCAACGGACGCACCCGCAAGGGAGCCAAGGCCACACTGGCCAACCAGGCAAAATTCCTGCGGCGCTTCCTGGCGGTCGCCGAACGCGAAGGCTACATCTATTACATCATGGAGGCTTTCGATCAGCTCTGGAAACGGCAGCTGGAGGGAGAAGCGGGGACCAACTGGGGGGTGTATAACCTTGATCGGGAGCCTAAATTCGCCTTTACCACACCGGTTGTCAGGATGCCCGGCTGGCAAGGATTGGTGGCGATCAGTATCGGACTCACGGTGCTGCTGTTGGCGGTCATGTTCCGTGACAGTGGTGGACTGATGGCGCGCGGACGCGGCTTTCTGGCGCTGGTCGCGTACGCCATTACCACATTTGCGGTCTGGATGGTCTGGGAGTATTCCCGTCAATACCTGACCCCGGCCACGCTGGCGGTGGGCATCATGCTGTTCATCGCCGCACTTGGCGTCATTGTCGTGCTATTGGCCGAGGCGCACGAATTGGCCGAGGCAGCCTGGATGCGGCCGTGGCGAAATCCGGCACGTTCGATACCGGCGAGCGACGAGGAGCTGCCGATGGTGTCAGTGCACGTGCCCGCCTACAACGAACCCCCGGATATGATGCTGCAGACGCTCGATGCGCTGGCGGTACTGAACTATCCGCGCTTCGAAGTGTTGGTGATCGACAACAACACCAAAGATGCGGCCGTGTGGCAGCCGGTGCAGGCGCACTGTGAGCGATTGGGTGCTAAATTTCGCTTCTTTCACGTCGACCCGCTTGCCGGCTTCAAGGCAGGAGCACTGAACTTCGCCCTGCAGCAGACCGATCCCAATGCGGAGATAGTTGCCGTCATCGACAGCGACTACATTGTTAAACCAGACTGGCTGCGGGACATGGTACCCTACTTCAGCAATCCAGAAATGGGCATTGTCCAGGGTCCGCAGGATTACCGGGACGCCGAGCAAAACGCCTTCAAAGCGATGTGTATGGCCGAATACCGGGGGTTCTTTCATATCGGCATGATTACCCGCAACGAGCGCAACGCGATTATTCAACACGGCACGATGACGCTGGTGCGGCGTCGGGTACTGGAGGAGGTTGGCGGCTGGGGCGAGTGGTGTATCACCGAAGATGCCGAGCTTGGCCTGCGCATCTTCGAGCAGGGGCACAAAGCGACATATATTCCGCAAAGCTATGGGAAAGGGTTGATGCCGGACAACTTCGCGGACTTTAAAAAGCAGCGTTTTCGCTGGGCCTATGGCGCGGTGTTGATCCTCAGACACCACCTGGCCGAGCTGCTTGGAATGGTACCCAGCCGATTGACCAGGGGACAGCGCTATCATTTCATCGCCGGCTGGCTGCCCTGGCTTGCCGATGGCTTCAATCTTGCGTTCAACCTGGGCGCCTTGGCCTGGACTGTGAGTATGCTGTTCTGGCCCGACTCGATACCGCCGCCGAATATTCTGTTCGCGCTGCTACCGCTCTCCCTGTTTGTGTTCAAACTGATCAAGATGCTGTTTCTCTACCGGCGGCGGGTAGCGGCGACACTGCGCCAGAGCCTGGCCGCCGGCCTCGCCGGCCTATCACTGTCGCACACCATCGCCCGCGCCATGCTGACCGGTTTCATTACCCGGAAAATCGGATTTTTCCGTACCCCGAAGTTCGCCAGCAACAGCGCACTGCTCAGATCGCTGATGGATGCACGTGAGGAGCTGCTCTTTCTACTGGCACTGTCGCTGGCGATAGTCGGCCTGTTTCTGGTCCGCGACGACAGTGACATGATGGACATTCGCGTCTGGTCACTGGTACTGGGGGTACAGGGTATTCCTTATCTGGCAGCGCTGCTGGTTGCATTTATCGGCGGCCTGCCGAAGTTGCCGGCCAGACTGGTTGGGGCAATGAACTGACCAAAGACAGTGCCGTGATATATGAACCTATCTCATAATCCCCTGCTGCCGCGAGGGATTATGAGATAGGTTCTTAAAAACCAGAGGAGAGTCAGATGAAACGCCGTGATTTTATCAAGCAAGCAGCAGTCGGAACCGCAGCAGCGGTAGCCGCTCCAGCGGTTATCGCAGCTCCTAAGAAGATCCGCTGGAGAATGCCAACCAGCTGGCCGAAAGCCTTCGATCTCATCTACGGCGGCGCTGCCGACATCGCCGATAGAGTCAAGACGATGAGCGGCGGCGATTTTGAGATCATTCCCTACGCGGGGGGTGAGCTGGTCGGGGGCCTGGAGGTGTTCGATGCAGTCTCGCAGGGTACCTTCCCCATCGGGCACACCGCATCCTACTATTATGTTGGCAAGAGCCCTGCTTTCGCATTCGACACGGGGCTTCCCTTCGGCTTGAACTTCAGGCAGCAGAATGCCTGGCTCTATAGCGGCGGCGGTATCGAGCAGATGCGCAAACTCTACGCCGACTTCAATATTATCAATATCCCGGCCGGCAACACCGGCTGTCAGATGGGGGGCTGGTTCCGCAAAGAGGTAAACACCCCCGAGGACCTCAAGGGACTCAAGATGCGGATTCCCGGGCTGGGCGGCAAGGTGATGAGCCGGCTGGGCGTCACGGTGCAGGTGCTGGCGGGAGGGGACATCTTTCCGGCGCTGGAGCGGGGTGTGATCGACGCCACCGAGTGGGTCGGCCCCTACGACGACGAGAAGGCGGGCTTCTATAAGGTGGCTAAATTTTACTACTACCCGGGCTGGTGGGAGCCGGCCCCATCGCTCTGTATCTATGTGAACAAGGCGGCCTGGGAAGATCTGCCAAAGGCGTATCAGCAGATGCTGTTCACCGCCTCGGCGCAGACAAATCAGCAGATGGTCGCGGATTTCGACGCAAAGAATCCCGCAGCTCTTAAGCGCCTGCTGGAGAAAGGCGTTGAACTGCGCCGCTATTCCGACGAGATCATGCAGGTGGCCCGAAAGGAGGCGTTCGCGCTGTATGATGAGCTCGCCGCTGCCGACCCGGTCTACAAGGAGATCTATGCAAACTGGAGCAAGTTCAAGGCAGAGTCCGACAGCTGGTTCAGCACCGCCGAGACGGCTTATGCCAGCTTCGCCTTCGGCAAGTAAAGCGTCATTGACCCGAATCAGCTCAGCTGCCCAACCCCGAGGGTAATCAGCCAGGTAACCAGCTGCGGGAAATAGAACAACAGCAGCAGACCGACCAGCTGAATGGCAATGAACGGCACCGCGCCGAGATAAATCTGCGCGGTGCTCACCTCGGCCGGCGCCACCCCGCGCAGATAGAACAGGGAGAAACCGAAGGGCGGCGTCAGAAACGAAGTCTGCAGGTTCATACCGATCATCACCCCGAACCAGACCAGCGCCATGCGTGCCGGCTCATCGAATTCAGCGAACATCGGAGTGAGTATACGCACCGCCACCGGCGCCACCAGTGGCACGATAATGAAAGCGATCTCGAAAAAATCGATAAAGAATCCCAAGACAAATATCGCCAGATTGACCAGCAGCAGAAAACCGATGACGCCGCCCGGCAGGCCGGTTAGCAGATCTTCCAGCCAGAGATCCCCAAACAACCCGCGGAACACCAGCGAGAACGCCTGGGAACCGATCAGGATAAACATCACCATGCTGGTGAGCCGGGTAGTGGTCTCCAAGCTCTCCCTGACCGAGGCGAGTGTCAGCCGGCGGTTCAACGCCGCAAGGATGATGGCGCCCAGCGCGCCGAAAGCGCCTGCCTCGGTGGGCGTAGCCCAGCCGATAAAGATACTGCCCAGCACCACCAGGATCAGCACCAGCGGGGGCATCATCACCCAGAGGATCTCGCGCCAGAGCTCCCAGCCACGCAGGCTCCTTTCCGCTGCGGGCATGGCCGGCGCCGCTGTGGGGGAGGCAACGGATACTCCCGCCACGTAGATCATGTACATCACCGCCAACATGATACCGGGGATCATAGAACCCACGAACAGGTCGCCTACCGATACCCCAAGCTGATCTGCCAGCACGATCAATACGATGCTGGGGGGAATCACCTGGCCGAGGGTTCCGGATGCCGCAATGAGGCCGGCCGCCAGCGACTTCGAATAGTGGTACCTGAGCATGACCGGCAGCGCAATCATGCCCATCGCCACCACGGTGGCACCCACCACGCCGGTCGCTGCAGCCAGCAGCGTGCCCACCAGGATGACCGAAAGACCAAGCCCGCCGCGCAGCGGCCCGAAAGCGTTGCCCATGGTCTTGAGCAGATCCTTCGCCAGACCGGTGCGTTCGAGAACGGTGCCCATCAGAATGAAAAAGGGCACCGCCAGCAGTGTGTAGTTCTGCATCACACCAAAGATGCGCTGCGAAATCGCCTGGAGCATGGCAAAATTGAGCAGATCCATCTCTATCCCGATGATGGCGAAGATCAACGAGGTTCCGCCAAGCGCAAACGCTACCGGGTAGCCGCTGAAAATCAGCAACAGTGCCGCCCCGAACATCAGCGGACCGAGCAGATCGGGATTCACAGCGGCGCTTCCGTCTGGCCGTGCTCAACGGAGAGCACGCTGCGCAGCACAGCGACGTTGCGCACCAGTTCCGCCAACCCCTGCAGTAGCAGCAGCAGGAAACCGACGGGTATGGCGCTTTTGATCAGATAGCGGGGCAGACCGCCGGGATCGGGCGAACCCTCCAGGATGCGCCACGAATCCAGCGCGTAAGGGGTGCTGACCCAGAGCACCAGAACACAAAGGGGCAGCAGGAAAAGCAAGGTGCCCAGCGTATCGATCCAGGCCTTGGATTTTGCGCTCAGGCGGGAATAGATGACATCCACTCTAACATGCACACCGTTGCGCAGCGCATAGGCGCCGGCCCAGAGAAACACCAGGCTGAACAGGTACCACTGCGCCTCGATATACATATTGGAACTGAGGTCGACGCCGATGGCATGACTCAGCTTGCGGGTTACCGCATTGTAGACGCCGACCAGCACCATGATCAGTACCAGCCAGGAGAGCAATACGCCGATCCGGTTGTTTATCCGGTCGATAGCCTGGGAGATTCTTAACAAACTGTGCATAGGTGCAGACCTTATCGAGAAAACAGACAACACCGCGGAGGATAGCTAAATTTCCAAGCCGCTGCTATTTTGGCGGGCAGCCTGCCGCTAGTCTATCCGGTTAGCACAATGGTGCCGTGAGTCCATCGCTCAAGCCGCAGGATGTCATGCTGCATTGCGCCGTCAGTGAGTTGCCAATTCTCCAAACCGATGGCAGATGAAATGGCGGATTACGCCTCTCAGCATCAAGGCTGCCGGACAATCAGGTTCATACCGGGAGGTGAATCACCCAATTGCAACAAGCTTTTGCAGCACTTTGGACGCCGGGCTCCCGCTGGCGTGACCAATTTGTTACCGGATCGTGAGGACATTGTGATGGGTATTCAACGATCCTCTTGCACTGCGTTTACCGGAGATCACACCCAGTTTGGGGTAAGATTCCGGCAATCCCGAGGCGGGAAAACAGATCGTTTTCCACTATTTGGCTAGCTGCTTCTGACCTAGGCTATAAATTGACGCAACTTTTTAGTCAAAGGATTCAGCAGCAGTTCTTGAGGAACTCTTAAAAGGGTTATGAGGAGAGATGAGTAATGAGAAAGATAATGTCCGTACTTCTTTTGTCCGGCTTACTTCACTTTGCCGCAAACGCTGCAGCAGACAAGGCGGTGCTGGCCGGCGGATGTTTTTGGTGTATGGAAGCCGATTTTGAAAAACTGGAAGGCGTGACCGATGTGATATCCGGATTTACCGGCGGGACTGCGGAGAACCCGACTTATAACGGTAATCATGCCGGCCACTATGAAGCAGTTGAAATCACATACGATCCAACAATAATAAGTTATGAATCTTTGCTGAAACACTACTGGGTAAACATCGACCCCTTCGATAAATATGGACAGTTTTGCGACAAAGGCCCCAGCTATCTAAGCGCGATCTTCGTGGCAAACGACGCAGAGAGAAAGCTCGCGGAGCAGTCCAGAGCAGCGGTGGTTGAACAGTTCCCGGATAAAAAAGTCATCACACCGATTTTGCATGCAACCACCTTCTATCCGATCAAAGGAGATGAAAGCTACCACCAGGACTATTATAAAAAGAGCCCTGTTCGCTACAAATTCTATCGCTTAAGTTGTGGTCGTGATAACCGATTACAGGAGATCTGGGGGAGCCAGGCAAAGCATTAATACCCTCGACGGCCGCATTGTGCGCCGCGCGCCGGCCAAGAAAAGGTTTTAACCGGCCAGGTAAAGGTATAAGCTGAACCGGAATGCAGTCAGGTGTATTCCGGAATAGTTCATGCCTGGGTTACATAAGTTTGATCCACTGAGTAATCTTGCGTCACTACGCTGCCCGCCGCCGGTTCGATTGCCCGGCGAATGGCTTGAGCTGCTGCGGCCACTGCCGTTCCGTTATCCACTCGAGGACGAGCAGTATATCGCCACATCCGGCGGTCGGCGGATTCTGTTGCGGCCGATCCGGCCGGGTGACGCGCCTGCCTACGAAGCGATGTTTCAGCGGCTGGATCGGGATGATGTGCGGTTTCGCTTCTTCTCCTATCTCAAGCAGCTGCCCAGCAACGAATTACTCCGCTTCCAAAAAATCGACTACGACCTGAACATCAACTATATCGCACTGGGAATTACCAAATCGCATGAGCGGGAAATGCTTGGCGTAGTAGGCGCCACCATCGTTCCCGAGGAGTCGACTGCTGAATTTGGGCTGCTGATCCGTTCCGATCAAAAAGGCCAGGGATTGGGAAAGATGTTGTTGCGCAAGCTGATCAGTGCGTGCACCGGCCGCGGCATCAACACCCTTCGTGCGGAAGTCATGCCACGGAACGCGGCAATGCTGGCTTTGGTGCGCACACTGGATTTCCAATTTCATTATCAGGCAGATGGCACCTATGTCGGCATCAAGCGTCGTCTTCGCGAAGCATAAGCCACGGGAGGGATCTTGCACGTGAATCAATCAACCGCTGCCGGCCCGCGGCATCCGGCGCTATACGACGCAACGACCGGGTTGCCCAATATCCTGTTAACCCGCGAATTGTTGAACAGATGGATATCCCTGGCACAGCGCAGCGACCGCATCGTCGCGGTGCTCGATCTAAAGGTGCTCGCGGTCGAAGAGGGTGAGAGCAGGACGGAACAGCGAAAATTTCAGGCGGTCACGGCAGCACTGCAAAGTATCATTCGTCACAGCGACTTTAGCGGAATCAGTGAGCAGGGTACATTTATTGTCACATTCGGAAATCTGTTCAGTCCGGGAGACGCAAACCGGGTTGTCACACGGCTGATGCGCGAACTGCGCAGGCGCACCCCGCTTGAGTTCGATGAGCCAATCCTGACCGGTGGCATCAGCCTCTATCCGGCGGACGGTACAGATGCAGACTCGCTGCTGCTCAATGCCCGCAGTGCACGTGACGCCGCTGCGCGTAAAGGCACAGGATTTGAGTTTTACTCCCAACGCATTTCACAGAATATCGTGCAATATACGATACTGGAGGATCGCCTGCTGCAGGCTGTAAGCACCGGTGAACTGGTGGCGCGCTACCGCCCGCATTACCGTATGGAGGGCAAGCAAATCGAGAGCGTCGAAGCGTTAGTCTACTGGCAGCATCCGGAGCTGGGAATGATCTCTCCCGGAGCGCTGGTCGGACTCGCCGAAGACCTGGGACTGTCCATCAGAGTGGGAACCTTTGTACTCGAACAGGCGCTCTTGGCCTACGGCAAATGGACTCGCAACAGCGATAGTTCGCTTGAATTGCTGATCTATACACCTGCGCCGAGTTTTATCGACCAGCGCTTTGTGAGTATCGTGACAAGCGTGCTGGACAACGCTCCACTGGCGCCGGAGCGTTTGTCGCTGGGCCTGCCCGAGTCGAGCATTCTGCAGAACCCGGAGAAGTCCTCCACTGTACTCGCCGCATTCGCGGAGTTGGGCATCAAACTCTCGGTGTTCGGATTTGGCGCCGGCCACGCCTCCCTCACCGCATTGATCCTCTATCCTCTCCACCGTCTCACGCTGGATTCGACCTTGGTGCGCAACGGCCTTTCGGACACACGTGCCCGCTTGCTGGTGGAGACCACCATGGCGGCTGCGAAAAAATTGGGCAAACCGGTCACTGCCAGCGGCTTACAAACCGAGGAGCAGGCTGCATGGCTTCGCTCCCTCGGCTGCAGCCGTGCTCAGGGTCCACTGTTCGGGTCGCCGGTTACGGCTGAAGAGATCGGTGAATTGCTGAACACCGGTCGATAAAGCACTGCCGCACCTAACCTGGAGTGCGATACAGCAACTCAAGCCGATTGATGCCGGTACCGGTCCCTTATCTGGCCTGCTACTCCACAAGCCTGCCGCTTCTGAGCAAATCGGCTGTCATTTTCTCCATCTCTTCCGCACCCGAGTGCACCACGCTGGGATCGAGCTGGTAATCGAGGTTTTTGTTTCGGCCCTTGTAGTCGTAACTATTCAGGATCAGCTTGATCGCATTGAGCCTGGCGCGATGTTTATCGTCTGCCTGAATGATGGTCCAGGGTGTTGTCCGGGTATGGGTGCGCTTCAGCATTTCAAATTTTGCCCGGGAAAAATCGTCCCAGCGCTCCTGTACCTGCAGGTCGATTTCACTGAGTTTCCACTGCTTCAGAGGATTGGTCTTGCGCACATGGAAACGTTTAGCCTGTACCTCTTTACTGACACTGAAATAGAGTTTGATCAGCAGGCTGCCCTGGCGTACCAGATCCTGTTCGAATCCCACTACACCCTGCATGAAGTCGAGGTGCTCTTTTTCGGTACAAAACTTGAACACCGGCTCAACCAAAGCACGGTTATACCAGCTGCGGTCGAAGATCGCGATCTCCCCTCCCCGGGGCAACTGCGAGATATATTTCTGGAAATACCATTGACTGTACTGCTCCCGGGTGGGCTTGCCCAACGCAACAACACGGTAGTGCCGCGGATTCATATAGAAGGTTATGCGCTGGATGGCACCACCCTTGCCTGCTGCATCGCGCCCTTCGAATAGGATGATCATGCGCCGGTTGTCCTCCTCCAGCTGCTCCTGCAACTTGATCAACTCCGCTTCGTACGGCTTCAACTCTTCCTGTTTACGGTAGCGCTTGACAGCCTTGCTGCGCTCCTTCCTAAGGCGTGCATTCTCCCGCTCGAGCTTATCGATGCGTGCTGTGAGAGATTGCAGCGGAACCTGCTCACCCCGAAATTCAACCAGGTCGGAATTGCTGTTGTCACTCATCTGATTGTGGTTCCCGAACTTGTGGTGCATTAAACATTGATACAGACATCCCCAGTCCAACCTCGCGTGGACTCAGGCGACTACGGCGTGCATTATATTGGGGGACCCCGTAAACCGGAACCCGTCTCGGAGACGCTAACCGTAAAAATCAAGTCTGCCGGGACAAGGCGATGACAGCCTGTGGAATGAGGTCCACTGCTATTATCGGCAATCGCCTGATGCCGGCTCCATTCCGAATTGCTCGGCTCATTTCCGCCAGCACTATTTAAATGGCAGTTCCGGTAGCCGCCCGCTTTGACTTGCGATAAGCGAGCACGGAATTGGCGGCGAATATAAGCAGCGCCCCACACCATCCGGTGAGCGTCAAAGCCGGGTCTCCCACCAGCAGAGGACCGAGCAGCGCCGCTATGAGTATCCTGCTCGAAGAGATAATCGAACCCTCGACCGCTGTCACGAACAGAAAGCCGTAGGTCAGAAGATATTGACCCAGCACACCAGCAGCTGAACAGGCAAACAAGAACAATAGTTCACGCCCATTCGGCCAGAATATGGTTTCGCTGAACAGTGCGAACACCATCAGGGCCCCGAGGCCGAACATATAGAACAGTATGGTCTGTGAATCATGGAACCTTCTGCTCACGTTGAGATAAATCATCGCCAGGGACGCGGTCATCCCCGAGCAAAGCCCCCACATATTCTCCCACTTCACACCGATGTCACCTGGGGAGAGTATCAACCAAATGCCGACGAACGCGACGCCAACGACCATAAGGATAAAAGTGTCCCGCTGCTCTTTAATAAAGAACCAGGCAAACAAAGCAACAAATAGCGGGTAGGTCATATTCAGAATATTGGCCTCTGCCAATGATCCAACTTCGACGGCCTTATAGAAGCAGAACACAGCTATCGTGTTCGTGATGGTGCGGCCCAGCAGCAAGTCATACCTGTTCGGCTGTAAGCGGCGCCTGCTGACGAGCAGGGTGAAACAGACAACGCAGAACCCGAGAATAAAGCGGGCGAAGACAAAATATGGCGCTTCGATTGCGACATACGCCTCCGCCCAGCGAATAATCGCCGTTGCAATATAGAAACAGAACGCAGAACAGAAAACCGCGAACCAGCCGAGTACCTGTGTTGAATACACCCTCTCTCCATCAGCCGACACAAATCAGGGCTGGTTTGAGACCTGCTCGAATAGTTGTCGATAGTTCTTATCCAGCTGTTTCGGTAAGCCGCTCTTTTTCGCCAGAGCACAACCTCCCATCGAACTCAATTTTTGCAGAAAAGTCTGCTCGATGGCGGCTTTTTCGGCTCTGTCATCCTGGCCTATATAGTAATTGATCACCTGATTCACCGTCAGTCGATACTTGAAAAGGAGCAGCCGATTGCTGTCCTCGGTTTTTGTTGAAGCCGCATTACCGCGACAGCGGGCATTGTATAAATCATACTCCAGGGAAGCCCGCACCAATTCCACCAGCAAACTGGCGGTCTCATCGCTTAGCAGCGGTTTTGCCGGGAAAGCGCCCTGGCTCACAACAAGCATACCGGCCAGAGTTATGTGTCTTATCATCTCTTTCATACGACTGACATTGCCCGTAAAAGCTGATCGGAATAGTATACTGTAATGCCTGCAACCTTTCAGTTGGCAGCGCTACCCCCTCCATCGCCGGCAAGGCACCTCAACTCTCAACCACAAAAAGCCGACGGCAGTGTGTGCCAAGATATTGCATGGAATTAAGGTTAGTTGACCAATGAGATATAAGATCTCACTGACAACCAAAAGGGAACGCTACTTCTCCCCTTTTTGGAAACCCAATGGGTGAGTTCCCGCAGCGGATGGCGGCGTAGTTCCGAATGAATCAAGTCACCTGGCGGTTCGCGGTGATTATGAGATGGGTTCTAATGAATAAACATGGCATTCTGCCGAGATCTAGGGATATATTCGAAATTGATCTACAGCATCCATGCCGGTGAGACCATGACGCTAACCAGAATTATGGGCTGCCTTCTGCTGATCCTGGTCGGTTACCACTATATAAACGAACCAGTCGGCTTCAGTACTGCAGGGAGTATTGCCGC
This sequence comes from Chromatiaceae bacterium, assembly GCA_024235255.1. Lineage (GTDB taxonomy): Bacteria > Pseudomonadota > Gammaproteobacteria > Chromatiales > Chromatiaceae > HKST-UBA178. Next base: position 127,214 of record JACKMT010000003.1, on the reverse strand, counting down.
AGCTATCTTCGCGCTCTGCCTCTTGTCTGTCTATCGAGGTTACTTTCCCGACCGGAGGAACTGGCTTGGCTGGTGTATGATCGCCGTCGGTTGCCTGATTTTGGGACATCTTTCCTCGGTCGATCTGTTTCTGCTCGTCCCGCTGGCGATTATCAGCGCGGGAGTATGGCTGGCCGAGCTTTCGCTAGGACGTCCGCACGGCTACATTGACAGCGGAGACTCGGGCAGCGACAGCTGCGATACCGGCGGCGGAGATTGTTGAATACCGCAAAGGAGTGGGTAGAACGAAACATTTACGCCCGCACCAGGCGCATTGATTGGTGTGACTCATTTTCTTCGAGCGCATGTGCGGCCTATCCGGTTCTGTATATTTCCTGCACCCAATTCAGGAACCATGCCGGCCTTTCAAGCAGCACGTAGATAAGCACCAGCGCAAGGACCGGGAAAAATGGAATGACCGTGTCGATCAAGCCGATGACGATGAGTGCGAGCAGCGGCTGTGTTCTCTTTTTCATTGAAATAGTTCCGATAATCTGCAATCTGCATGCTGCATATCGCACCCAAAAGGCAGCGGGTTATTGTACGACCCGCTGCCCTCGCTAACCTCTCCGATCAGGCAAGTGCACCTTGGTGTTCAATATTGAAAGTGCGCAAAACATAGTTGAATGCGCGATTGTTGGCAGCTTGCACAACGGCATCAAATATGGCCCGATCATCCCAACCGTACCGGCGAACCTCTGCCAGATCAGCCTGGCCAATCGCCTCCGGTGTTGTGACCGATTTAGTTGCCAACATTAACAACGCTTTGTCCTTGTTATCTAATGGCGCAGCCTCAGGCACTCCTCGGGAAGCACGGATGCTATCCAGTTTCATGCCCATATTTGTCAGAAAGCCTTCGTTCATATCGACACAAAAACTGCATCCCGAATCCCAGGAGACCTGGTAACGTATCATAGCCGTCAACGCCGGCGACAGATGGGTTCCGCCCATATTGAAGTAATTGATATTACTGATAAAGGACTCCAGCAAGGGGGGACTGAAACTGTAAAGGCGCAAGCCATCCGGTACAAAGCCGAGGTGCGCTTCAATGGCACCGAGAATGGCTGCGACCTTTGTTTCGTCACCCTCAGGGATACGGGGATGGATAAGCGCGGAACGATCTTCCTTGGCAGCAAGATTTTGCATGGTGTTTTCTCCGGGGTTTGGTATTCATAGAGTAGTAGTAGACCGGTCGGTCTAATTCAGGGTTAAGTCAGTTATTATGCAGATACATGGTTATCTCCTTATTTATTGGTAAGTTAGAGTCGAAGTTGTGCCGCGGCTGGCAGTAACTGGCGCAGGATTAGGGGATCGTTGTGCGTTTTGGCGAGTAACAAACAGCCTTCGAACATCGCCAACATGGCTTGGGCTGTAATGTCTACATTGATACCTTTTACGTCACCCCTGTCGACCGCCTCCTGCAGGGTGGCGCGAAAAAGTTTTTGCAGTGAAGCAAACTTTCCATCGAGTTTGCACCGGATCGCTTCATCCTGGGTGGACATTTCGGTGCCCAGATTACCGAGCGGGCATCCGTACACATGCCCTGTCTGTTTATGGAGTCTGATCTGCATGTCGATAGACAGCTCAGCGAACTTTGCAAAGCGCTCTAAAGGCGGCAAACCAGAATTAAATGCCTGTTCTATCAGAACGGCTTTTAAGTCAGTGTAGTAGGCATCGATTACCGCCAGCGTAAGCTCCTGTTTGCTGGAAAAATGATGGTAAAAACTCCCCTTCTGAACCTTGGCCTTCTCGCAGATGGCAGCGACACCCACATCCGCATAACTCTTGGCATAGATGAGTTCCTTGGCCGAATCAAGTATGCGTTGGTAAGTGTCCATAGGAGGGCTCATGGCAGAAGTATAATTGACCGGTCGGTCAAGTCAATCAAAATGTTTTCACAAAACATCGCCAACTACAAACCATGGGAGAACTGATTTCAGCCTTAACCAGTCTACGGCTATGAGATCAGAGCAGAAACCGCGCTATTTGACGAGTGCAAGCAGTTGCCTGAATTCGGCATGATTGCTGTCGCGCAGCCATTCGAAAACCACCATCTCGGTGGTTACTATTTCGGCTCCTGCCGCAGCTGCTCTATCCAATGCAACGGCCTTGTCGAACGGACGGCGCGACCCTACCGCATCGGCTACCAGTTTCACTTTATACTCTCTGCGCAACAATCCCAAAACCGTCTGTAGTACGCATACATGCGCTTCGCAGCCCGACACGATGAGTTCGCCGCGGGAATCCGGAAGCGCTGCAAGAAACTCAGCTGCGGCACAGGAATTGAAGCTATCCTTAGCCAACGTCTGATCAAGATATGCGCTGATTTCGGCAACATTTGGGCCCAGTCGGGCGGCGCTCTGCGCGGTTCCGATAACAGGAACTGCGAGTATTTTTGCCGCCTGCGCGAGGATTTTTGCACGCCTGATTACTTCACTGCCGTCGTGGATTGCCGGCATCAGCCGCTCCTGCAGATCGATTACGATCAGTGTCGACCTGGATGAATCGCACAGACCGCTCATGCAAAGATCCTCCTCAGAAACCGAGCGCACTCTTAACGGTAGGCAGAGCACCCGCGGCTGCAATGCCAACAATCATGCCGACGCCGAGCCGCACCGGTATACGGCCAAGCAACGGAGCGGCTGCACTTAGGATGCCGCAAACGATTGCGTAAAAAGCCAGATTGAAAAGGTCCATAGCAGGAGGCAGTGACTGGTTTCGGTAGCTCCAAGTATAGCCAGGTAGTCTCTGCGGTCAAATCAGTAACTGCTGTGCGAATACAGCTGCAACTGAAGGAATTTACGCACTGCGAGTTATTAAGCTTAACCCGCTTATGACGGCAGACAAAAGGATCGTGCCAAGGTCCCGCCGCATGGATCTTCCCTCTTACGAATCTCTCACAACGCCCCACAGCCCTGACTACGTCAATATTGCGGCTTGCGGGCAAAACGTTTAGCGTAGAGTGCCAAACCTCACGGGGAAATCCATAAATGAACAACTTTCGCGCTTTCCGCTTACACGACAACAACGGCCGGATAGATGCTGCGTTCGAGCTGATGACACTGGCACAGTTGACCGACGGCGAAGTGGTTATTGCAGTCGAATGGTCCGGCATCAACTATAAAGACGCCCTCGCAGCCACCGGCAAAGGCCGTATCTTGCGCAAGCCGGCCCTGAACGGCGGCATCGATCTTGCCGGCCGGGTGATCCAGTCCGACGACCCGCGCTTCCGGGAGGGCGATGCAGTTATCGTCTGCGGTGCGGGCCTGTCCGAAACCCTGGACGGCGGCTACTCACAGGTTGCCCGCGTGCCCGCCTCGGCGGTGGTTTCCCTGCCAAGCGGACTTACCCTGCGTGAAGCCATGGCACTCGGAACGGCAGGATTTACCGCAGCCATCGCAGTACAGCGGATGCAAGACAACGGCCAGCAACCGGAATTCGGTCCAATCCTGGTGACCGGCGCCACCGGCGGTGTCGGCAGCTTCGCCATCGACATGCTTAAATCGCTCGGCTACTCGGTGGTGGCACTGACCGGCAAAGCCGAACAGCAGGCGGCCTATCTCCATTCACTCGGTGCCGATTCCATTTTGGACCGGAACACTTTGGAAATGGGCGGGAAGCCCCTGGAGCGGATGCAGTGGGGCGGAGCGGTGGACAACGTCGGCGGCGAGACTCTGGCCTGGTTGACGCGGACCACTTCGGTCTGGGGCAACATCGCTGCGGTGGGGTTGGCCGGTGGCTACAAGCTGGAGACGACGGTAATGCCGTTTATTCTCCGCGGCGTCAGTCTGCTCGGCATCAACTCCGTCGAATGCCCGCCCTATGTCCGCGCCAACGCCTGGTCTCGTGTTGCATCGGATCTCAAACCGCTCCATATGGAGCTGATTGCCAATCGTGAAATCGCGTTCGATGAATTGCCGCAGGTATTCGACGGCTATCTGGATGGCCAGGTCACCGGACGCACCCTGGTGCGGATCGGCTCCGGAGAGGGTTGATACTGATCGTCGAACTCTTCCACAGCTCGAATAATGCAGTTACGGAGAGATTTACAGATCCCACAATCCAACCTGAAGTGCTACCTGCTCTCAGTCGGTTAGTGCGAGGAGGCAGTGGAAAGTGCTACCGGTACCGGCTAGCAACGGGTGCTCATTCGACTCCTAATATCGGCCAAAATCGGGATCGACGCCTGACCTCTACGGCTAAGACGGCAGCGCCGTCTTAGCCTGTGTGCTTAGAAGCTTTTCGATATCGTGAATACGGCGCGCGCATCAGTGAGGTCGTCGTTACTGGTGTCCGTGTCGGTATAGGCGAGTTCAAAATCCAAGCCAACCAGGGATTTGCTTACACCGATTTTCCAGTCAGTGACCTCATCGCCCGAATCGGGGTCGTTATAACCGATATGCAGTCCAAGACCGAATCCTTCCGGGAGTTCGAAGTCCGCGCCGGCCTCCCAGTAAGTATTATCGTTCTCCGGGTCATGGGACACCTTGCCACTCATGAAGCCGTAGCCTATGCCAAGATAGATTTCATCGAAATCGCTGCTGTCCTGACCGGGGTAGTCGTAGTGGATTGCCCCGATGTCATAACTGAATCCGTTTGCGAGTTCGTTACTGTAGCCGCCATAGATATCGAGCTCTATATCCGCGTCGTCATTGAAATCGACATTCGAGCCCCATACGCCAAGGTAGAATCCACTTTCATGGGCATAATCGAATCCACCCTGAATTGCGGGACCGCTGTCGGTCTGGGATGTGCCACGCCAGACATAATCTGAAGTGAGCGCAACATTGGCACTGATGGGTCCTTCCGCGAAAACCAAGGTAGAAAATGCAGATAACGCGACGACACCTAAGGCTGATGAACGATGGATTTTCATTGCTGACTCCTGAGAGAGACGAATAAACCGGGTAAAGACGAGGTGAGGAGAATCTCGGCTGAAAGTAATCCAGCAAAGCTTATGCCAAGATACTTTTTTCTGATTTATGTGATAGTTATGTGACTATTTGCGATATTTGAGTTTTTACGCGGCGCACAGTTTTGCAGCATCTATCGCTGGAGTGTGCAATTGAAGTGCAATTTCTTGGGACGCGGCCGCGCGGGATTATCGGCAAGGACCTTATGGAAAGTTCGATCAATTCGTCATTCCGGCCTTCGCCGGGATGACGAAATGAGCATTGATCAGAGGTTCCTTAAGAAGGATATGGATCAGGCTTTGATCAGCTCAATCCAAAAGGCGCACCGGTTGTTCATCGTGGAGATTCATCAATTTGGCCACGATTCCCAGGCCGGCTAATGAGAAACGCTCCAGATCGCCCCAGTCATCAGACGACGCAAGCTCTTTTTCCTCACTGCCCATGATCACCCGCAGCCGAAAACGGCCTGCTCCCGCTGCGCGGCCGGTATTGCGCTCCGATGTGACAAAAAGCACCGGCCGCTGTTGGCAGTCCTCGACTATCGCCATGATGTAGCGGTACTCGATCGGGTCGTTGCTCTCAATATCGGCGAGCACCGTGGCAACAAAGTTTCCGATCTGGTGCCGCTGGCGCGGTATGGCGGTTTTGATATGGGGTGCGGACATGAGCCAATATTCTCTGCAAATAAGGACACTTTAATTCCGGGATTGAGGCTGATCAATCGGGTCTTCCATAGATTTCAGCTTGATTGCAGCGCTGCAAAGGGCGAGGGGCAGTGTACGAGCACGGCCCACGACCAACGGATCGCTATAGTCGGACCCATTATGCAACCGGTGGGCATATAAACGAACTAACCAGTAACCTGGCGGTTCCTCATGCGCGGTAATAAAAATATTCTCCGGAATCAACTTGCGCGCGGCATCCGCCTGCTCGGATACCTTGGGCAGGGGGCCGCTGTGAAACACCTGCCGGGAGTCCTTCCACATGCCGCCTCCGGGGCAGCCGATGCACTCCCAGCGCCAACCAAGCGCCGACATTATAGCCTTGGATAACTCGGGGCTACCCGTGACGCCCGATTCCAGCCGGTTAAGCAAACTGTCAGTGGAAACTTCCATCTCCTCGGGATACATATTCTCCTCAAGGTGTATTGCATCTGCGCTTAACAGACAGTGACCCACTATTGTTCATTTATGCGGGTGACGGGACCGGATCCTGCCAACAAGCCGTCCTCCAGCCAACGCTGCAGAAAGCTGACTGCCAATTCCGTAGCACTGTCTGCAGCGTAGCTGACAGCGCGTTCGCAGATCTGAGCGAAATTCTCAGCCGCTGCCAAACCCTTTATTAGCGCCGCTTCGCTCGCCTCCAGAGAGCGAAAATAGCTGTTCAGGCCTCGCCGCCACACGAGTGTATGATGGAACCCCGGAAGCGGCGCTTCAGGCTCTCCCTGCCCTTCTGTCTGGGCAGCATGCCACAGTGTCTCCACCTGCCAATCCAGCGCCACCAGCCTGACACAGGGGTGCAGCTCAAGGATCAGATCTGGCCAAGCTGTGGGCGCGACCCCAGCCAGCGCCGCCGCATCGAGCAGTGCCCGGTCAGGGGCGTCGAAAGCACCGCGCAGTGCCCATTCCAACCGGATCAGATCCACCAGTGCCGGGTGTGAAACCAAATCGCTGTGCTTACCCGCAAAGGTGTCCAGCTGATCACCGAACCAGCGGATATTGGTGCAGCTGGAAGGGTGTGCCGCGATATAGGCCTGTGCCAAAGACTCAAAAGCGTCATCCCCCAGTGCACGATGAAGTACGGGATAGTTGGCACGCAGCGCGTCAATCAGCCTGGTACGGTAGGCGTTGACGTAGATATCGAAGCGCCGCTGGGCGGACGCAGCGCCACCGCTGCGCACCATCCCTGGCAGTCCGCGCGTTAAAATGCCCTGCATGAACTGCCTCTGCCAGCGCGCCAGCGATGCGTTCATGCGCTCACCGCTGCATGGGAGCGGCGTGCCAACACCTGCTCCGCACCCTTACGCACCAAATCCAGTTCAGCCAGCAGTTCGTCGAGCGGAGGAATCCGGTCATCGCGTTCGATCATGCTCGCGACCGGGCCCAGGCGTTCAATAGCGTAGGCGTAGAGCTCGAACACTTCGTCGCGGATCGGGTGATCGTGGGTGTCGATGACGCAGTCGCCATGGTCCTGGTGCCCGGCCAGATGGATCTGCCTGACCCGTCCGGCCGGCATGGCATCGATAAATTCGTGTGCATCGAAGCCATGGTTACGTGCGCTGACATAGACATTGTTCACGTCCAGCAACAGCTCGCAGTCGGCGCGGGCGGAGAGTTCCCTGATGAACTGCCATTCGCTCATCTCATCATCGTTGCAGGCGACATAGGTGGAGACATTTTCGAGCAGGATACGCCGTCCGAGAAACTCCTGGACCCGGAGTATGCGCCCGGTAAGGTGGTGCAGCGCTTCCTCGGTATACGGGAGCGGCAGCAGATCGTGGAGATTGGTGTGATCGATCCCGGTCCAGCAGAGGTGGTCGGATATCCAGCCGGGTTCGACGCGATCCGCAAGTGCTTTTAACTGCCGGAGGTAGTCGAAGTTCAGCGGATCGAGCGAACCGATCGACATCGACACGCCATGCATCACCATCGGGTAATCGGCACGGATCCGGTCCAGGTAGTGCAGCGGCTTTCCGCCAGGGATCATGTAGTTTTCGCTGATGATCTCCAGCCAGTCGAGCCGCGGCTTGCGCTCTATGAAATCGGTGTAGTGGTCGGTACGCAGACCCAACCCAAAACCCTGTATCATTTTCTGCCTCGCAGAACCGCGGCCCGCATGCGGGCCGCGGTTGGAAAGCTAACCCTCGATGACCTTGCCGCCCGCCTCTTCGCACGCCTGTTTGCTCTCCTTGTGCACCCAGCCATGACCTTTGCAGGAGTTTTGGCCGGCACAGGCGCTCGTTGCAGTCTTGCATTCGGAGCTGCCTTTGCAGCTGTTGACGCCTGCGCACATCACCTGCCCCTCTGCGGCGCTGACCACCGGGGTGACCACGGTACCCGCTGCAAACAGTGCAGCTGCAGCCGTGGCCAGGGCTATACCAGATCTTTTGTGTGACATATCGCTATCCTCGTGTTTGATGGTTATTGATGGTCAGCTGCATCCCAGCACGCAGAAGGATCGCCGGATCTGCAGTAACGCAATAATAGACCGTTTTACTGGGAAAATATTTTCATCGGCGGCAAATATTTTTTCGACTATTATGTACCGCCGACTTAGCCGGGCCGCAGGATGCAGCCGGTTGGCTGTGAGTCAGAGTGTACTGATCTACTTGCACCATTGTTTTAATTTAGCTGTGCAGTGTTGCCAGGGCCTGTTTGCGCTGATACATATCCTCGTCCGCCCGCTTCAGCAGCGTCTCCAGATCACGGCCATCTTCCGGACATAACGCGATGCCGATCGCGGCTCCGGCAATGATTCGAGCCTCGCCCGTCATACCGTTGACCAGCGATTGCATCGGTTCTGCCAGCGCACGCTCAAGTTCATCGCGGACCGCAACTGCATCGTTGCGGTTTGCCACCTCTTCCAGCAGGATAATAAATTCGTCACCGCCAAACCGGGCGGCCAGATCGCTTTCACGCAGGGTATTCACCAGTCGGCGTGCAATTTCCACCAGCACGCGGTCGCCTGCGTCATGCCCAAAACGATCATTGATCTGTTTGAATTCATTGAGATCCACAAACAGCACAGCAAAGGGATGATAATCGCCGCGCCGCCGCTGACGGATAATTCGATCTTCTATGCGCCGGACCACCGCCTCGCGGTTGGGGATGCCGGTCAGCCGGTCGGTGAGCAGATGCTTTTGCATCGACGCAAAGGATTTGGCCAGTTCGCCGATTTCGTCGTTTCGATCCACCGGAATCTTCGCATCTAAAATACCGTCGCCAATCTCCCGGGCCGCAACCGCCAATTGACGGAGACCCCTTGCTATCACATTGAGCGTAATAAATCCGATCAGTGCGATCAACATGCAGGCAACCAATGCCATCGCCACCGTCTGGCGGACGTTCTCGGTGATTGATCCCATGAAATCGCTTCTGGGGACTGCCACCGCAACAATCCAATCCAGCCCTGCCGCATCACGCAGGCGTGCATAACCCGCCTGAATGACAGCGCCATTCGGCCCGGTGAATGAACTGGTGCGGGTGCCTGTTGGCATTTCACCCTGCTCGGTCAACGCTTTTACCACTTTGTAAGTTGTCGCGATCCACGGGTCGCCGGCAGCCATCGCATTGAGTCGTCTATTGTCTTCACGGGTATCGTTTTTTATATGCGGACCACGGGAAGTGGCAACCAGATTGCCGTCGGACTCGACAATGAACGCAAAACCGTTGGGGCTCAGTTTGAGTTCCTTGAGAAATTCGTTCAAAAGCTGCATGGACAGGTCGGTCGCGACCACACCCTCAAACTCCCCCGCGGCATTATTGACGCGCCGGGCGCGCGTGGTCACCAGTTGTAGTGTCTTGAAGTCGATATAGATCGATGTCCAGGTCTGCTGCGCAGTGTTTTGGCCCGCCTTGTACCAGGGGCGTTCACGCGGTTCGAAGATGCGCGTCTCCTGCTCGGGCTTGCTCAATTCGCCATGTATACGCGAGAACCGGTAGATCGAGCGCGGCGATACACCGTCGGTGCGCAGACGCAGTTCGGCATCAGTCTCGGAGTAACGCCAAAGCCCGATGAACTGTCCCTTGCGATTGCCGTAATAAGCATAGTTGTTCGGATCAAGATGGATCGAAGTCGCCAGCCATAACCTGGTGCGCAATTCGTCCAGATCATCTTTAACCGATGAAGGAGGGGGAACATCAGACGGGAAGGCCGTTTCGAGCACCGCCTCGGATCCCGAGATGTGCTTGTCCACTGCTTGGGTGATACGGTTAACGGTTTCGCTGAGCAGATAATCCGACAGCGTATCCACCGCTTCCCGACCGGCATTGTAAGACAACATGCCAATCACGGTCGCGGCGAGCACAACCAATATCACATAAGGAACAATGAGCATCTGGCGCAACGAGGCGCGTGAGTAGAAATTCATGATTGATTCGACATAGGTTGGGACAGATTACAGCTCGTCAGAAAAACTCTCGGGTAGCATGCGGTAGTGGAACGGTTGCCGGCGCATCATCCTAAAAAGTATCAGTTGCATTAAGTTATTGTTACAGAGCAAAACCTATCAAGACGAGACCCTTTAGTCCACTGTTACCAACAGAACTTCCAGATTGTCCCTCTAATCTGTGCAAACCGCCGCGCGCTTGAAAACTATACCTCATCAGTCAACCCTCCTGGCACTTACCTGTGACCCTAAACTTGGGCGCTCGCCGCTCTGTCTGAGTGCCCTGCTGACACGTTTCATTGATGCATTCATGGCGTCATAAAAAGACAAAAACCACAATAAATTCATATATTAAGTGTAACAAAAGTTTCATTTAAGTTAACCCGCGGTGTAATCGATATACACAAAAATATCAGGAACCGTTCAACAGGATGCTAATGATCAAGCAACAGTGAGTGCTGCGGAAGAAGCCATGAGCAGATAAGGAGTAAGAAGTGAAGCCCTGCATTAAAATCCACAATCGCACGATATATGGTGAAACTATGCGACCCAGTGCGGTCAACAATCCAAGTCAACACTGGACTGCTATGTTGGCGAATCAGTACCAACAGTATTCAGGTATGCGCATCATATGGAAGGATGGACAGAATCGCGAAATACACATCGACCGTGATTTCTGGCGTCAATGCGAAAACGGTTTCGTACACATTATGGAATTTATCCGAATGCATAATCTGGACTATACCCTCTGTCACCGCGAGTGTGCCCAGTGTTCGGGCCATCCGGCGTGCGTTTCGATGGATCAAAATCGATCAGTTGGGGATGTCGCCTAAGTAAGGAGCGATTTTTGTGAAGCCAAATTTTGAAGCGTAGCTGACTCTTGTCGATGGCAATACCGAAGACTTAATAGTGAAAACGGCATGCCATCGACCAATAAACAAGACCCGTCTATCTCGGAGCATCAACATTGCATGGGCGGCCTGATCAATATAGCCGCAAATTAGCCTACGAAAGGAGGAGAAGATAAGCTGACGCGCAAGCGCTATAGTGGTGTCGGTTTGGCCTAGGCAACGAGAGAGAATCCGAGATGTTCCGGTCCGTAAAGGCGCAACTGTTTCACTGGCTTTTCGGCACTGCGCTGCTCCTTGCGACGCTCGTCATCAGCAACACTTTTTTTGCCCGATTTCTCACGGCGCCGATGAAGCGGGATGAGGTCGAGTTTCTGCACTCCGCCTGGTTGATGCATGCAGGCGCCCGCCCTTTCAGTGATTTCTTTCAACACCATAGTCCACTCTATCTGGAACTGGTGGCAGGGTTCGTCGACGATGCCTACAAGCTCGACTGGGTGTTGGAATTGCGGCTCCTCTCTGCGCTGCTGGCGGGTGCCAGCGCGCTCATGGCGGGTTGGCTCGCTGTTGTGAGTGTGCGGCGGCATTTAGTTTTCCGGCCGTCACTTGCGGCGTTCTCCGCACTGCTGTTTCTTTTCATCGTGCAGTCGTTCCCCGTTTTCGAGATACGCCCCGAGTCGGTCGCTGTGCCGTTTTTTCTCGCTGCGTGGGTGGCCCACGAAGGCGCGATTGCCAGGCGATCACTTACTGTGGCCACTCTCTGCGGCGTTCTGGCGGGGCTGGCGATTGCGCTCTCACCGCGCGCATTGCTGCCAGTCGCGGGTCTCATGGCAACAACCTTGCTCTTAGGCATGCTGGAGCGCAACAACTACCAGGTCAAGCACGCCCTCGGCGCAGGTATAACCGCTGTTGCCACCGGACTCGGCGTACTGCTGGCACTGAGTTCCGCTGATGATTTGATGCAATGGGTATACCGGTTTAGCCGCCATAGCCGCCCGTTATCCCCGCTGTTCGACACGGTGAGTGTCAGCACCATCGCTTGGCTATCGCTGCCGGTGATACCCGTGCTGTTTTTTGCCTATAACCGTGTTAGGAAACAATCGCTGTTGGCACCCATCGGCGTGCTGCTGGCTGCGTTACTCGGATTGACTTTGGAGCCGAGGCAGTTCGGACAAAGCTTGAGTTTTATCGTCGCTGCGGTCGTTGTTTTCCACTCCCGCTGTCTGGGTCAGTTTTTCAGCCGACTTCATCTGCAACAGCAGCCATCTCCAATTCCGGTCATAATTACCGCCGCCGCTTTCTTCTTCATGCTGGTGTGGCATATGCATCTGTTATCTGCCGGCGCCCGCGTCAACAGCACACCCCCAAGCGATGCATGGCTGCTTGAGTCCATGAAACCTGGTAGAACACTGCTTTCGTCACTGCAGGCGCGTACATTGTTTTGCCGGCGCCATGCCGGTCATCGGGTGCTGGTGGAGCCAACCGAATTTCATCCGATCTGTCTGGCGGATGCCTCCTACTACTGGCGCGGTGCCCAGTACTTGCGCGCCGGCACACTGCAGGCTGCGGGTATCACATCCCCCCGCTATCAGCCTGTTATTGACATCGAGCGCGCCCGCCCGATACTGCTGGGACCTGACTTCCTGAATGGCGCCACTGCAGCTGAACGTGCCGAAGTCGACCGAATTTTAGCCAAGGACTATACACGCAGCGGATGGGCATTTCTGCACAGAGATATCACCGTGTCGGACCAACCATGATAAACCGCCCTTCAGCGCAAGTGGCTGGATTCGGATTACTGGTGTTCCTATTGCTGGCCAGCTGTTTAGTTGCGGGCGTTGCCGCCACCCTCTTTGCCTGGCTGGCATGGTTGCTGCTGTCGCTGCCGGGATTGGCGCTGTTTGGGAGCCGGGGTGCATCACTGGCGCAGCTGGCGCTGGCCAGTGTGGCCGGAATAGCCGTCAGTCTGCTTGCCTCAATAATCCTAGGGCTGCTGGTGGGCAAGCTGCCGCTGCTGCTACTCGTGGCAATCCCGGTCGCGATAGCCCTCACCATACACCTCCTGCGACACCCGGGGAGGAGCAGCACCGGACTCGCTCTGCCTGCGACAGCCTGGGAGATCGCTGCGCCGTTATTTGCTCTGCTACTCTCGTTTCTCCCGCTCTATTTGGTCGGTGCGGAATTCGATGGCGGCCACCATTTCCGGTCTTTCTTCAACGCCGATTTTTTTAAGCATATCGCCAACAGCGAGGAGCTGGCGCGCGGCACGCTACCCCCGCTTAATCCTTTCGCCGCTGATCAGGAGCTGCACTACTACTGGGCCTTCTACCTGCTGCCGGCAACGGTGATTCGCCTCTCCGGCTTCGCCGTATCCGGCGTCGATGCACTGCTCGCGGTAGTCATGCTGCAAAATTGCGCGCTTGGCCTGCTCGCGTTCGGCCTCTGTATTCGCCTGACCCAGGGCAGAGTCATCCCGGCTGCAGCTGCGAGTATACTGACCCTGCTGTCCCTGTCGCTGGACGGGCTTGCCTCTCTCATGGATTGGGGCCTGATACGGCGCGTCGGCCTGACGATGGCAACCGTCAACCAGGAAGCGCTCGACTTCACCCAGCATTGGCATTCATCCAGCCATCTGGCCGGCAGCACCTGGCAACGCCTTTGCCTCTATCTGCCGCAGCATGAATTGGCACTGCTGCTGTTCCTCACCTGGGCTACGCTATTCGTCTCCGCAAACTCAGAACGAGCAGGTGCGTTCCCTTGGCCGCGTGCGGTGCTCTTGCTGCCTTTGCCGATGATCAGCTTCTATGTCGGCATACTGGCGGCCACGGCCATCACACTGTCCGAAAGCATTCGGGTTCGCCGTCTGCAACCCGTACTAATCTGGGGGCTTATTCTGGGGCTGTCGATACTTCTGTTGTTTCCGGCCGGCATTTTGAGCACCAACCCCTCCGACCACGTGTCTGACCCTTTTCTCGCGCTGAATGACGAACTCTATGCACCGTTGCCTGAACGGATTGCCTGGATGGTGCCCCAGTTCATCACCACATTCGGTGTTGTTTTCCTCCTCGGGTTGGCCGGGATTGGTGTCACTTCGAAGCTGAAGGAACAGGGTTTTCCGCTTGCCACGCTGCCACTGGTCACAGTGGCAGTCGGAGTGATCTCATATTTCGGCGCCGAGATATTGATCGACGGCAGGCTTAGGGTTGAAGCGGAGCTGAAAACCAGCTTTATACTGCTGGCTGGATTGATGATGGGCAGCGCCCTGTTCCTCTCTCATCCGCCATCATTTGCCGGTGCCTGGCGGCTGTTTCGCGCCGTCTGTATCCCGCTGCTGCTGGCAGGCCTGGTGTCGCCGCTGCACGACCTCGTCTGGCACTCATCCTTTCCTCGGGATGACGATGTCGCCGTGGCGGATGCCGACATGGAGGCGCTGCGCTGGATAAGGAAAAATACCGCTGCCGACGCAGTGTTTCAGCAGCCGCTTGAACGGCCGTTCCTGCTTGGCGGCAAGGACGCCTGGGTGGCTATTTTCGGTGCGCGTCGAGTCGCGGTGGCAGAGCGTGCGGGAGCTGTTTCGCCAACGCTGCGACACGCCGCCGACCTGGTGTTCGATACTGCAGCCGATCGCGAAACACGCGAACGGGCGCTGCGGGAGTTGCAGGTGGACTATATCTATCTCAGCCGCAGTCTACTGAAGAGGGAGTTCGATCAATTGACAAAGATCCTGCTTGCGGAGGGCAGAGACATTATCTACCGGAGTGCCGATGTCGTGATCGTTAAACACCAGCGCTCCACGCCTGCAGCTCATTGATCTCCTCACTGTGACGGGTCAGAGTGCAGCCAGTCTGCGCAGATCCGCGACGAATCGCTCCCGCTGCCACAGCTGCGGTGAGTGATCGGTACCCGCGTACACATGCAGCCGCGCGTTCGGGATACTGTCCCGTACGTAGCGTCCGAGCTCCACACTGTAAAAATCGCTTTCGTCGCCGTGAATCAGGCAGGTCGGCACTGAGATCACCGGCAGCACATCCCGATAGTCTGCGCGGCACAGACTCTTCCAGATGCTGATCAATGGAGCCGGATCCAGAATCTGAACAGATTCGCGTATACGCTGGGATCCGCGACTGTTGCCTGTGCAACTCTCCCGGTTGCGGGAATTTCTGCCCTCTGCCACCAAGCGTACGACTGCTTCCGTGAAGTCTTGTTCCATCAGGGCAATGAGGTCGCTGCTGCGGGCGGCGCTGAAATCGCCATATATGCCGTGCTTCCATCCATGGTCGGTAATCAGTTTCGGCGATTGATCCACGAAGCAGAGCTTGCCCACATTGCCGCATCCGTAATGCCGAATATATTCCCAGATAGTCAGCGCTCCCATCGAATGGCCCAATAAGAGTGGCTTGGTTAAATGGAAGTGGTCGATGAGATCATGCAGGTCTTCAGCCATCCGGCCTACGTCGGGTTCGCTCTCCACCGTGAGCATATGCCCCCCATGGGCGCGCGCATCCCAACAAAAGCAACGGTATTCACCGGCCAATGCATCCGCGCAGCGCAGCCAATCCCGATGGCTGGCGGTCCAGGCGTGCAGAAAGATCACTGCGTGGCCCTGTCCGAGCACTTTCACATGGAGTGCCTGACCGTCTGATGCGGTATATGTCTGCATTAGCCAATAAATTTCGATCTAAGAGTATTTTTGCGTACCGCGGATGATTTTCCGTTCCTGCCAAAATGGTACAGGTTTGCTTTTTGAGTTCAAGGCGAAAAGTCGGAGTGTAGTCCGGCTCCCTTTGAGCGAGCTTTGCCTGGGATCGTCCCAGGTTATCCCTGTGGCTGCTACCGGCCAAGCAGACTGCGCATTTTTATGCTAGATCAATTAAAATGACGTTGGTGTTTTTCAACAAGCGAGAAATGTACCTTGATCTATATCGACTTCAACGAACCCGGTGGACCGGAAGTCCTTGTCTGCAGTGAAGGTCCTGCACCCGTGGCAGGTGATGATGAGGTCCTGATAAAGGTGAGCGCCGCTGGCGTCAATGGCCCGGATATCATGCAGCGGAAAGGGATGTATCCGCCGCCGCCGGGTGCATCTCCGGTATTGGGATTGGAGGTAGCCGGAGAGATCATCGGGATTGGAAAGCAGGTGACATCCTGGCAACCGGGAGATATGGTCTGTGCGCTGGTCCCCGGCGGAGGCTATGCGGAAGTCGTCAAAACAAAGGCAGCCCACTGCCTGCCCATTCCCACCGGCCTGACCGCGGTTGAAGCTGCCTCGTTGCCGGAAACCTTCTTCACCGTGTGGTCCAATCTGTTCGACCGCGCTCAGCTGAAGGCAGGTGAGTCACTGTTGGTACATGGCGGAAGCGGAGGAATCGGTGTCACCGCAATTCAAATCGCCAAATCTCAAGGGGTGAAGGTATTCGCCACCGCCGGCAGCGAGGCGAAGTGCCGGGCCTGTCTGGATCTCGGCGCCGATGCAGCGATTCAGTACAGAGAAGAGGACTTTGTCGAGCGGATCAAGGCGCTGACTCAGGGTAAGGGGGTCGATGTGATTCTGGATATTGTCGGCGGCGACTATATCAACCGCAATCTGAAATCTCTTGCGGTTGAAGGGAGGTTGGTAACCATCGCGTTTTCGGCCGGGCACAAAGCCGATATCAGTATCGCACCTATCATGGTAAAACGCCTGACCTGGACCGGTTCAACGCTGCGGCCGCAGTCGGATGAAGCAAAGGCGGCAATCGCTGCGTCGCTGCGGAAGCAGATCTGGCCGCTGATCGAAAACGGAACCATCCGGCCGGTGATTTACAAGACCTTCCCCATCCAACAGGCTGCGCAGGCACATCGCCTGATGGAGAGTTCGGAACATATTGGCAAAATCCTGCTCACCACTTAGCCCGGATGGTGTGCAGGTGGTATCAAGAGTCGCGGATTTTGCTAAGCCGGAGCGGAATGGTACTTAAATAGGAATTTCATTCTCGTCATCCCGGCGAATGCCGGGATCCATAATTGTCAAATGGCGGCCAATTCCCTGGATTCCGGCCTGCACCGGAATGACGAATTAATTGGTTTTTCTGGTAATTTCAGCTTAAGTAAGTGCCATTCAATCCGGAGCGGACTATTTTTTCCCTTTGCAGCTCGCCTCTGGGGCGGCAAATTACACTACACCCGCCCCGCGACCTGGACTGAAATCGCTGCAGTCGCGGCCGCATCGGTTGTACGACAGTTCTGAATTAATCCCGGAGTTAAATATATCCGTAATGAAAATGAGACATACTAAAAAATAGACACGGTAGTAATGCTTCTCAATTGCAAAAGATGGTCTTGTGACCGCTAGCAAAGCTACAGGCGCCTAGAACGAGCCGCCCCGGTTTATCGGCCGGAGCATAGCCTGGAAATAAGATTCCGAATAACGAAAGAGGTGAATTTATGTCAAGAGTAGCTGTTGTTACCGGGGGGACCCGCGGGATTGGCGAGGGAATCTCCGTTGCTCTGAAAGATGCCGGCTACACCGTCGCAGCCAATTATGCGGGAAATGATGAGCGCGCCAATGCTTTCTCGGAAAAGGCCGGCATCGCTGTGTACAAGTGGGATGTCAGTGATGCCGATGCCTGTGCGGCCGGCCTTGCCAGGGTGGAATCAGAACTTGGTCCGATTGATGTCGTAGTGAATAATGCCGGCATCACGCGTGATGCCATGATGCATAAACTGACAACAGAAAAATGGCTCGAAGTAATCAATACCAACCTGAATTCCATGTTCTACATGACCAAGCCTGTCATTGAGGGCATGCGCGAGCGCGGCTTTGGCCGGATTGTCAATATCTCCTCCATCAATGGCCAGAAAGGGCAGATGGGACAAACCAACTACTCAGCGGCAAAAGCAGGCATTATAGGTTTCTCCAAAGCACTGGCTCAGGAAGTTGCCCGCAAAGGTATTACTGTGAACGCCATCTGCCCAGGCTATATCAATACCGAAATGGTAGCCGCCGTTCCGGAGAAAGTGCTTGAAGGTATCATTGCCACCATTCCGGTCGGTCGGCTGGGTAAGGCAGAAGAGATTGCCGCGATGGTTCGTTTCCTGGTTAGCGATGAAGGCGCATTCATCACCGGTGCTGTCATGACAGTAAACGGCGGCCAATATATCGCAAATGGCTGATTTTTATCCAACCCGGAGGGGGTCAGGAGCAGAAACGAATAGAAGGGCTGTTGGCAGCCGCGGTTCGAGAAGCGATAACAGAATCTGGCGGACTAGGACTAGAGGTCCCAGATATCTCCATATTCGTGGCGTTTGCCGCAGTACCGGCAGGTAAATGTCTCACCGACCGTTCGATAAAAATGGGGCGGTACGTTCTGGAAGGCCCCAGGCCAAGTGACGCACTCCCGGTTCTTGCAGGAGATCTCGGTGAAATTGTAGATTTTTGGCGGCATGGCGAGGCGATACTTTGCTTTCACCGACCGCTCCTCGATGAGATTAACGGTACACCCCGGAGAGACGGCGGCAAGTTTCTTGAGTTCGGTAGGACTGATCTCAAGAATGTCCGGCAGAGAAATAATACCCTTGAAGTCCAAAGAGTGAGAGGTATGAAAGACGCCTTGGGATCCGCGCACGTTGAGCTGCAGGATGCGCCTGATCCGAAAGATGCGATCCCAAATCTCCTCAGGCGTGCAGCCTTTCGCAATATGATCTATTACCATTCCGTCGTCGACCGGTTTGATGCCGACTTTGAACCGATCCTCAACGCGCGACTTGCGGGTAATCGGAACTTCGGTGATAAACGATTTCTCCTTCATTTCCGGGACAGGCCCGAGACCATCGAAGTCGCCTCCCATATGTCCGGCAACCATAGCCAACTCGATCACCCGGGTGAAGTATCCGTTAATGCTCTGACCGTCCCAGCCATTCAGTGAGGTACCATCCAGAAATGAGGGGATGACCGGTTTCTCTCTATGGCGGGGCAGCGGGTGATAGAAGCGCGTATTTTCCGGGAGTTCGTCCAGCCACCGCTGCTGAAAGGTAACCGCCTGCCTGAGTTCATTTTCCCGTTCACGAACCTCGTCACCCATTCGTTCGAGCTGTAACCGTGTGAAATACCAACAGTCGCTGATCTCTCCCGAAGCGAGGTACTCCTCAATACTCGCCCACTCACGGATTTCGAACCCATTATCCTCCATCCGGTTCTTGTACGATGCCGGCAGGGTCAACTCCTTCGGAGCGACCAAATCGACGGTAACCGAACGGAAGGCTTTCAATCCGTCGGCCTTTGAATGAATCGTCCGTCCATGGTGCAGATCGCCGATCAACGCAACGTGGATGCGCGAGTCATCCCAGCCCTGCTTTTCGAGAAAAGTGAACTCATCTAGAAACTCCTGAGTGGGATGCTCATGACGGCCGTCACCGGCATTGATGAATACCGGCCGCTCCCGGCCGATACGGTCGGCGTACTCTCCAAGCTGCTCCTCCAGAGCCCGGCAAACACCTTCCATTTTTGTTCGCATGACAAAAATGGAGCGTCGCCCGTAGCCGAAAAGCATCTTGACCGTATCCACCAGACTTTCGGATTTATTGAAGGACGAGGATGAGGCGTCGAAGACGTTGAGCTTTACATCGTGAAAATTGGCTGCGTTACGGAAAGACTCTTTGGTACGGGTGGAATCCTCAAGGAACATCAGGTAGACGTTCAGTTCCGGATCGCGGATGCGAAAATGAGTGAGATCACCGCCGGAAGCCCAAGCCGTTTTCAGTTCCCTGGTTTTCCGGTACAAGTAGCGCTGCTCGTCGACACTCAGGTCGGCCGTTGCAGCCAGGGTGCGGCCCTGCAGTGGATTGGTGCTGGACATATTTTAAAGAATCTACTCCCGTGGGAACTCCTCTGGGAGTTCGGAAGCCAACGAATTCGGGTTTCGTGAAAGGATATACTGACCCGTTAAACATTGGTAGCGTGAGGCAGAATGTATTGCCGGCAATGGCGCATCGCCTGAATCCGGCGGTTTCCGGCTGCAGCCGGCCAATAAGATCTACCGCTGCAAAAAAGCGGCTCTCAATCGCTCCGAATAGCGCAGCTCGTCGCTAAAATATGCCTTCCTGGTGCTGCTTAACGCTGCCTGAAAACTGTGTGTTATTTCTGCTTTTTCATACTTGCTTTCAGCAAGTCTCCGAGGGTCCCGAAGCTCTGTTTTGGCTTGGTGAGTTCCGGCGTAATGTCCGGATTGGTACTCATTTCCTGTTTGCGCGCATCTTTCAGTGACAGGCTAATGCGGCGCTTCTCCGTATCGACATTGAGCACTGTTGCCTGCACCCGATCTCCAACACTGAGAAGTTCCTGCGGGTGATTGATGCGGCGCCCGTCACTCATTTCGCTGATGTGCACCAGACCGTCGACTCCGGGTGCAAGCTCGACAAAGGCACCGAACGCCTGGATGCGGACCACCTTGCCCGGCACCGATGTTCCGACCGGATAATCATTCAGGACATCCCGCCAGGGATCTTTCTCAAGTGCGCGGATCGAAAGAGCGATCTTTTCCGGCTGCTTGGGATTATCGGTTTTCTCGATACGGAGCACCGACACCTCCACGGCCTGCCCTACGGCCAGGATATCCTGCGGGTGTTCAACCCGGCCGAAGGAGAGCTCGCTGATGTGCACCATGCCTTCCACACCACCCAGATCTATGAAGGCGCCAAAATCCCGGATCGAGCTGACCCTGCCGCTCAGCACAGCACCGACCGCCAGCTGATTGCGCGTATCCGCTGCCAATGTTTGCCGCTCCTCCTCCAGCAAAGCCCTGCGCGAGACAACCAGGTTGGTACTCCTGCCACTTTCAAACTTGGTGATGCGGAACGCCAGTTTTTCTCCGACATAACTCTGCAGGTCCTCAACGTACTGGATATCGATCTGGGATGCCGGACAAAAAGCCCGCTCACCCGAAATCTCGACTTCGACTCCCCCTTTCAGCACACCGCTCACACGACCCTCGACCGGTGTCTGCTGTTCGTATGCCTGGCGCAGCCCCTCACTCCCATGTGCCCGGCGCGCGTGGCGTGCGCCAAGCAGCAGGGTACCGCTATCCTCGTCTTTGCCGCTGACGATGATCTCGATCGGGTCGCCGATGGCAACGGAGAGGTTGCCGTCCGCATCGGTCAACTCTGCTATCTCCACCGCTCCCTCGGTTTTGGCTCCAAGATCAACGAAGGCATAATCGCCTTGTATCGAAATCACCCTCCCCCTGACCTTGTCGCCGATCGCCGGCGCCGGTGTTGCCGTTCCTGCGTGCTCTTTTTCGAATTCCCGGAGCAGAGCGGAGAAGTCTTCTTGAGTTGTCATGGTGGGATATAGCCTGTCGGTGCAGCAAAAGCAGAATAATAACATGATTACAGCAGGCGCAAGCGGCAGCCTGTCTATATGCCCTACCAGCGCCCCGGTTGCCCGCTATCTGTTTATCCATCGCAGCTGCACCCCACCCGACCCATTGCAGAACTGTGTGGCGATGTACCGGAATCTGGTTCGCTGTTCCTGTGCTGCCTCTCGACTTCAGGGAAAAGGGCATTTATGCTTCATGTGGGTTCACTTTGCCGTGTTCAAATGCGTATGAATCTACCTCATAATCCTGCGCGGCCAAGACCATGTGTTGCTTGATTTTGCTTTGCCTGTGTCTGCAGATCAGTTGATTGCCTTACATGTGAGGAGTGAGAATCTTTTAACCTTACAGCCCTTAGCCATGCCTGTGGGCTGACTTTATTCATCATAATGATCCGGATGGTAAGGAGAAAAAATGAAACTTACAAAAAAACTTTTTCTACTCGTTGCATCAATCGCGACAGTAACCCTGTTTTCAGCAGCGAACGCAGACCAGCTTGATACGGTTATAAAAAGGGGCGTCCTGAACTGCGGTGTGGTACTCGACTTTCCGCCCATGGGTTACTTTGACAAAGACAACAAGCCGGCAGGATTCGATGTCGATTACTGCAATGATTTGGCCGGCGCTCTTGGCGTGAAAACAGATATCATCAACCTTGCCTGGGGAGACCGGATTCCGTCGCTGGTATCCGGCAAGACCGATGTGGTCATCGGCTCCACCTCAGATACCCTGGAGCGGGCGAAATCGGTCGGTTTCTCCTATCCCTATTTTGTCTTCAAATTTCAGGTGTTCTCCAAGAAAGGCACTCCTATCAATACCTTTGACGATCTTAAAAAGGTAAAGGTCGGCGCGGCCCTCGGCACCACTTACGAGACCGAGTATCTCGCCTATGCCAAGAAAAAAGGCTGGGGCAACGAAAATTATACCTCGTTTAAATCCGAGAACGACGCCTACCTCGGCCTGTTCCAGGGAAAGGTCGATGCGATCATCTCCACCAACACAAACATTGCCACCAAGCTTCAGACCGAGGAGTTCAAGGAGTACGTAGCAGGACCTTATGTGCCGAACTACGACGATGTGGTTGGCTTGATTGCCAAGCGCAGCGAAGTAGCCTGGATCGACTACCTCAATCTCTTTCTGATCCACCAGATAAGGGACGGTAAAATGAATCAGCGGTACAACAAACATTTCGGTTCCGATGCTCCGGCAGACCTGATCCAGGCGCTTAGAGACAACAAGTGACCCTTTGCTGACAGCATGAGCATGGGCCGTTCCGACTCAAAACAGGGGCGGCTCATACTCTAATCGTGCGACCGCCCGTTTAACCTCGGCCGGCACCTGTTTGGCCCAATACTTCCCGGCCCACCTGGATATAGTTTGATCCTTGCCCGCTCGCTCAATTGAATTTTTTCAGCGCTCGCCAGAGAGGAGTGTATATGGAGTATGAGTTCCATTGGAATATCGTTTTCCAGAAGCTGCCTCAGCTGCTAAACGGAGCATTTGTGACGCTGCATGTCTCCGTCTTATCCATGCTGATCGGTATCGCCATTGCCGTACTGCTGGCAATAGCGAAAATGTCCGATGCCAGAATATTTTCTCTTCCGGCAACGGTGTGGGTAGAGATCGCACGCAATACACCGGCACTGTTTCAAATCTATATGGCCTACTTCGGCCTGGGAGCCTTCGGCATCCACCTCTCACCTTACGCTGCCGTACTCAGCGCGCTTGTCTTTGTCAATGCCGGCTATCTTACCGAGACCTTTCGCGGTGGATTCCAGTCGATTCCCAAAACCCAATACAGCGCCTCGAAATCATTGGGAATGAGCAGCACACAGCTCTACCGCTACATCATTCTTCCGCAGATGTTTCGTCGCATCTATCATCCGATGACAAATCAGTTCGTCTGGTCGATCCTGATGAGCTCGCTCGGCATACTGGTAGGCATGAACGAACTCTCGGGTGAGACTCAGCGGCTGCAGTCGCTCTCGTTCAGAACACTGGAATTTTTCATCGTCGCGGCCGTGATGTACTTTTTGATCACTAAGTTCGTTCTGTTCAGCGCAGCGCTGATTTCGCAAAAAGTGTTTAAAGGAGAGTTATGATGGGCACCTCCTTTTTTACCCCGCTATCCTGGAGTGATTCAGGCTTTATCCTTACCGGCGTGCTAAACACAGTGACTATTTCATTGGTCGCGATCCTCGTCGGCACGCTGCTGGGCCTGGCTGTGGGATTTTTCCGGGCAGAAGCCAACAAGTTCACCAACACCCTGTTAGGCGCGGTACTGGATATATTGAGAAGCGTTCCGCTCATCATCCAACTGATACTATTCAGCACCTACATAGGCGCCGTCGGCCACCCGCTCGACCCGTTTGTCACCGGTTCAATTGTGCTATCTCTCTACACCATGGCATTCATGAGCGAAGTGTTTCGGGGCGGCTTCGAGAGTGTTCACCAATCCATGGTGACCGCTGCCAGATCACTCGGGATGAGCTACTGGCAGACGGTTGCCCATATCCGGCTCCCTATCGGCCTGCGCGCTGTCTTCCCCTCCTGGCTGGGTGTAGCACTCAGCGTTATCAAAGACTCCGCCCTGGTTTCGGTGATCGGTTACATGGAGCTGCTACGCACATCGGAACAGCTGATATCGAGAACCCAGCAACCCCTCGAAATTCTGATCGGCGTGGGCCTCTTCTATTTCATCGTCTCCTATCCGCTCTCTCTGTACGGCAAATATGTCGAAAGGAAAATGGCAATATGATCCAGATTCAAAACGTGCATAAATCCTTCGGTGACCTGGAGGTTCTGAAGGGGATCGACCTGGAAGTGAACAGAGGTGAAGTGGTCAGTGTCATCGGCGGCAGCGGCAGCGGCAAATCGACGCTGCTCTACTGTATCAATGCCATCGAAGATATTCAGCAGGGAAGAATCATCGTCGACGATATCGATGTCCACGCGAAAGGCACCAACCGGGACAAGCTCAGACAGAAGCTGGGCATGGTCTTTCAGCAGTGGAACTCCTTTCCGCACCTGACAGTCCTGGAGAATGCATCCCTCGCCCCCCGAATAGTCCTGAAACTGAGCAAAAAAGAGGCGATCGAGGTGGCAAAAAAGGAGCTTAATCACGTTGGTCTGGGTGACAAGCTCGATGAATATCCAACGCGCATGTCCGGCGGTCAGCAGCAGCGGCTGGCGATAGCCCGAGCCCTGGCGATGCGGCCGGACTACATGCTTTTCGATGAGGTGACTTCAGCCCTCGACCCGGAACTGGTCGGAGAGGTTCTCGACACCCTGCGTATGCTGCGTGACGACGGGATGACGATGATCTGTGTCACCCATGAGATCGCCTTTGCGCGCGAGGTGTCGGACAAAGTGGCATTTTTCCATCAGGGAATCATCGAAGAGATAGGCCCCCCTGAGCAAGTCATCGTAAATCCGCAGCGCGAAGCCACACAAAAGTTTTTGAGTAAAGTGCTGCACTAGCCTGTAGCCTGCAACGTGTCAATCGACCCAAACGCAGAGGGAACGCCCATTGGCGGCCAATGGCTGATCCTTGGCGGGGCAATACTCTGGGGCACCACCGGCACCGCCCAGGCATTTGCGCCGGCGGGTTTCGACCCTCTGGTTATCGGCGCCCTGCGGCTGGTGGTCAGTGGTATCGCGCTGTTGCTGCTGGCGCTTCATCAAGGAGAAATGGGGCGCTTAAAATTCCAGCATGCCCTTCCGTTACTTGCTGCCGCTCTGTTCATTGCCGGTTATCAACTCTGTTTTTTCACCGCCGTGGCGACCACCGGCGTTGCCGTCGGTACTGTGGTCGGCATCGGCAGCGCCCCCATTGCCGGCGGTATATTGGGTTTTCTCTTTCGCGGGGAGCAGCTTGGACGCGCCTGGCTGGCGGCAACCATGCTGACCATCATCGGATGCACACTGCTAAGCCTCACCAGTGGCATCGTCACTGTTGACTCTGCAGGCATACTGCTGGCCGTCGGTGCCGGCGCATGCTACGCCGCTTTCACGCTGGTTTTGAAAAGACTGCTGCAGCAGAGCGCTTCGCTTCCAGTCATTGCCGTGGTCTTCTGTCTGGGTGCAGTGATACTCTCCCCGCTGCTGCTGATCGGCAGCACCGACTGGCTCATGCAGCCGCGCGCCATTGGCGTCATCCTCCATCTGGGCGTGATGGCAACCGCTCTACCCTACCTGCTGTTTGCCTGGGGACTTAAAACCACCCAAGTCAGTACCGCTACCACGCTATCCCTGGCGGAGCCGATGACCGCAGCTATCCTTGGTACGCTTCTGCTCGGCGAGCAGCTTAACCTGCAGGCCGGCAGCGGTGTTTTACTGATCTTTACCGGACTGACACTGTTGATTCAGCGTAACCGAAACATCGTCCGGGATGCAGTGCAATGAACACCCAGCGTCAGGCGATATTGTTCGGCCTCGGGGCCGTGCTGCTCTGGTCCACGGTGGCAACCGCATTCAAGCTCTCGCTGCGCTACTGCACGCCCATCGAGTTGCTGCTCTATAGCAGTTTCTTTTCCACCCTGGTAATAGGTGCCATCCTCAGCTTTCAGCATAAATTCCATCTTGTATTTCAGTGCTCGCGGAGAGAATACCGGCTCTCCCTTCTGCTCGGCATGCTCAGCCCATTTCTCTACTACCTGATCCTGTTCAAAGCCTACGACCTGCTGCCCGCCCAACAGGCACAGCCGATCAACTATACCTGGGCCATCACCCTCTCGCTGCTCTCCGTTCCGCTGCTGAAACAGCGTATCGGCTGGCAGCTGTGGCTGGCCCTGGTGGTCAGTTACTGCGGGGTTGTGATCATCTCGACGGAGGGCGATCCCTTCAGCCTGCATTTCACCGACCCTTTCGGTGTAACCCTTGCTCTGGTCAGCACCGTCATCTGGGCCCTTTACTGGATCTACAATACCCGGGACAAACGGGACCCGGTGGTCGCGCTGTTCGTCAACTTTCTCTGCAGCCTGCCTTTCATACTGGTCTATTACCTGCTAACCAGTGAATTGCGAATCCCGCCCGCGAACGCCCTGCTCGGCGGTGCCTACGTTGGCACTTTTGAAATGGGGCTGAGTTTCATCCTCTGGCAAATGGCGATGAAACTGACCGATAACACCGCCCGGATCAGCAATCTGATCTTCCTCTCCCCGTTCCTTTCAATGGTCTTCATCCACTTCCTGCTGGGAGAGGAGATCCTGCCGTCCACCTTCATCGGTCTGATCCTGATTCTGGCCGGGCTTTCCTGCCAACGGATCAGATAGCGAGTTAAAGGTGTCCGATCGCCTATTGGATCTGCAATATGGCCATCGCCTTGCCGAGCGTATCGACCGACTCCTGATGCTTGCCGGCGTTGTGCAGTGCCTCGCCTTCGCTGCGCAGCTGTTTGACCATGGCAAGCTGTTCAGCATCCAGCTGCGGATTTTCCGCCAGCGCCTGATCGATCTTTTTCATATCCAGGGGACAGTGAAATGCCAGCGCCTGACCACTGAGCAGAAGCAGCAGTGCAGTTGAAAACAGGTATCTTTTGTACATGGTTTTCCTCCTCGATTTGTTAAACGACTGGACAGGAACATCCGGCAGTTGATCAGCTGTAATCACCCGCCCGCACCCCTGTCCCTGGCAAAGCAATCCGAAGTATAGTCGAAGAAAAACCGTTGTATATGCACACTAAAACTGTGGAGTAAGCTACCCGATTTCTGCTTACAGATGAAGTGTACACGGGTAATAAAGCAGATGTTGCCCGACCCTGTTGCTGCATTTGCACAATATGCTGGATCCGCCCTTTTTTAGGCTGCGAAGCTTTATTGCACCTGTCTCTACAAAGGATAAAGTTCCCTCCGACCGAGCCGATATCCAGATATCGTTTCATGCCAACTTACAATGTTCGGGGTAGTCCCTGCGCCACTCGAAACAGTTGGATCTTCTGTGAATTGTTTGACCAGATTGAATCTTCAAACATCCGTTAATCGGCTTGCATTGCACAAGGAAAACCTGACATGCAGAATGTGGATGTACCCCAGATCTTACAAATAATGGTTAAAAACAACGCGGCGGATGTATTCTTCTACACCGGCGCGCGCATCTCGATGAAAACCGCGAACGGTTTTGCCCAGATGGGGGAGGCGCTGCAGCCGGGCGTTACCGATAAAATCGTCCGTGAACTGCTCAGCGACGACAAGACCAAGGAGTTCGAGGCCACGGGCGAGACCGACTTCTCTCTCTCTTTTCGGGGGATAGGCCGGTTTCGCGGCAATGCTTTCCGGCAGCGGGGGGAAGCCTCACTGGTGTTGCGCCGCATCAACACCGATGTACCGAGCATCGATCAACTTAAGATGCCTCCAGTGCTGAAAAATCTGGTAATGGAACGTAACGGCCTGGTGCTGATCGTGGGTGCCACCGGCTCAGGAAAATCGACTACTCTGGCGGCGATGATCGACCACCGCAACAGCAATGCCGGCGGGCACATTCTTACGCTGGAAGATCCGATCGAGTTTGTGCACTCCCACAAAAAGTCGATTGTCGCGCAGCGGGAGATTGGCACCGATACCAACTCCTTCAGCACCGGCATGAAAGCCGCGATGCGGGAATCGCCGGATGTGATTCTGATGGGTGAAATCCGCGACCTGGACAGCATGGAGTACGCCCTCAAGTTTGCCAACACCGGCCACCTCGCACTCTCCACACTGCACGCCAATAACTGTATCTCGACCATGGAGCGGGTGATGGGTTTCTTTCCAAGAGATGCGCGTGACGCACAGGCCAAGCGAATCTCCCAGAACCTGCGGGCAATCGTCTGCCAGCGGCTGGCACCCGCGCTGGACGGCGGCAAAGTAGCGGTGGTGGAGGTATTGATCAACACCGGCTATATCTCGGATATGATCGCCAAGCAGGAGCTGGAAGGGCTGAAAGATGCCATCGAGCGGGGCGGCAACTATGGCATGCAATCCTTTGATCAACATTTGGTGGCACTCTATCACGACGGCAAAATAGCCGAAGAGGTGGCGTTCGAATATGCCGATTCTGTCAGCAACGTCAAGGTTAAGATTCGCACTTCCAACGCCGGCAAGCGTGTTGGCTCCCTGAACGACTCCGGTCTCTCGCTCAGTCTCATTAAGGAAGAAGAAGAGGAGGATGAGAAGCCTGGAACAATGATCGGTATGTAAACCGAACCGGACCTTCTTCGGTCAAGCGATTCCGCTGCCGAAAAGCAGCGCTTCGATCATCTCGACCCTCGCCCCGGTTCGCTTCGGCAATGCTCAGTGCAGCAGTTTCAATCCAACCGGAAGCGAATCCCCGAGCAGCCGTTTTTCGTCCTCGGCGGAGAGCTCAACCACCTCTTGAACCATTTTCAGCCAGCCAGTCGGCGCCTTGACCGCAGCCAGCCGTTCGCTAACCGATGCGCGTATCGCCGTGTCGATATCGCGTTCCCGGTCGCCGGTCATACGGGCCAACATTGCGGCAGCAAAAGCGGCTGGCTCGGCCTGTTTCCAATCCTGTTGCAACAGCTGCTGCAACCAACGCTCGGCAACCTCCGCCGACACCACCTGGTGGGCACTGCCGTAAGCCGGCTCGCGCGCCCCCAGCCGGCCTACCGCCCACCAGCTTTGCATGTTTTCACCGGGCTTGCGCAGCCGTTGCAGCAGCCACTCTCCCGCCTCGACTTTGTTCTCGGCCGGCAGCCGCTCCAGTGAGGCAGCCAGTTTGACCATGTCATCGTAGCCCTGCTTTCTGGGACCGGAGGGCCGTTTTAGCGTGCCGGGCGGTTGCAGATAGTAAGCGATATCTTCGAACAACATGTACTGCGCCGCCTCGTCCAAGCCCCCCGCCACCCGCCGCCACAGAATCCACCACTCTGCCCAGTTGCGTGCCTCGTTGCCGAACTGGATGCCGTTTTGGTAGAGGCTCCAGAGCTGCTCCACCCGCCACTCATCCAACGGATAACCGAAGCCGGGGCGGAGACAAAATCCTGTCAGATTGAGCCAGACCCGCTCGTGGTCTGCGCTGCGCCGGCGTTTACCCGTGCCTTCCCAGAGCAGCGCGAACAGCTCGCGCAGCAGCAATCCCGGCCACGCCTCCCGTGGCCCCAGCAGCCGTTCCAGCTCGCCCCGCAGCCGTTTAATCTCCCCCGCCCCCACCGATTTCTGCTGCTGTCCATACATCCGTTCCACCAGCTGGGCCGCTGCGGTGAATCGAGGCGGCAGCTCCGTCGCGGGCGTCCTGGATTGCGCTCCCTGGCCGCGCAGCTGGAACTCCAGACGCCAGCGCCGGGAGTGCCCGGTCACCGCCATACACTGCACCTCGAGGGTGCCCACTTCGGTCAGGCTGGAGGCGAGCTGTACCGGAATCTCAGCTCTGTCACTGCTCTTTGCACTCTCCAGGACCGTGGCAATCGGCGGCAGCTCGAGCATCGCTTGCCTGTCCAGCGCTACCAGCTCTCCCGCCTGAAAGTCGGTGTCGACGGTTGACGAGAAGAGATGGAAGCGCACCGGCCGGTCCACCAGCAGTGAGAAGTGGCGACCCTCTAGCACTATCTCCTGACCCTCCGGGGCACCGCGCGGCAACAGGCAGACAGTACGATCCGTCTCCCCGTCCTCTTCCAGCGCAAGGAAGTAGCTGCGTGCCGAACCGCCGCCAATGCAGGGCGCTCTACCCGAGCGGCCCAGCGCATAGGCTACCGCACCCCGTGCCACTGCCTGCTCCGGATGCTCATTCAGCAGCAGCTGCAGCGGACTGCCGCGCCAACCGGCAAGAATCTCCTGCAGCCGCTGCGACAACAGGGCGCTGACAAAGACGCCGCCGTTGAGCAGCAGCGTATCGGGAACCGGCAGTTCCGTGTCGGCGCTGCTAATCCCCAGCGCCTCGGAGGAGACACGAGCATGCTGGGCCAGAAAAGCCGCCAAATGACGGCTTATCGCCGGGTCGGCGGCGTAGGGAAGCCCAAACTCGACGATACCTCCGCGTACCCGCTGCGGCCGCGCTTTGGCGTCCACTCGCGGGAAAAATCCCTCCAGCACCATTTCGCGCACCTCCGCCTGTGCCAATTCGGTGGAGCGGGAACCGCCAATCAACTTCGCACCGGTGCCGAGCACGGTTACCTTGGCGTTTGCGGGAGCTGCCGGCGTCAACAGCTGCTCCTTGGCGTTGCGGCACTGCTGGCTGAGCTGAGCCAGCTGTGGCGCGCTGAGACGGCCGCCTCCGGCAGCGATGCGCGCCTCTGCCAGATGCGCCAAACCCAGGTCCATATTGTCGCCGCCCAGCATCAGGTGGTCGCCCACGCCGATGCGTGTCAGCATGGGTCCCTGTGCGGTACTTTCAACTTTGATCAGTGAGAGGTCGGTAGTGCCACCGCCCACATCACAGACCAGCGCCAGACGGGTGTGGGCCAGCGCATCGTCAAGCCGATCATGATTGCGGTGCAGCCAGTCGTAGAAAGCTGCCTGGGGCTCTTCCAACAGGCGAACCTGGGAGATGCCTGCCAGCTTTGCCGCCTGCAAAGTCAAGCTGCGGGCGCCCTCATCGAACGATGCAGGGACCGTCAGCACGACATCCTGCCGTTCCAGCGGATGCGCCGGGTGGCTGTGGTTCCAGGCTGCGCGCAGATGGGCAAGATAACCGGCGCTGGCGGCCAGCGGCGAGATCTTTGCTATCTCTTCGCCGGCGCCCCAGGGCAGGATCGGCGCGGTGCGGTCTACCGAGCGGTGGGAGAGCCAACTTTTTGCACTCGCGACAAGGTGGCCGGGCACCTGCATGCCGAGCTCCCGCGCCAGCACGCCGACGACTGCATCCGTCGCCCCGGCCGGGTCTATCTGCGCCCAGGGCAGACGGAGATCGCTCCGATTGAGCTCACCGGGAGCGGGATGGTAGCGCAGCGAGGGCAGCTGCGGCCGCGGCGCCACCTCACCCAAAGCGACCAGTTGCTCAACCTCGAAGATCCGTATCCGCTCATCCTGCTGACGGTCGGCAAAGGCCATCACCGTGTTGCTGGTTCCGAGATCGATGCCGATCAGAAAACGGGGCATGACAACTCAGCCTGCCGGGTCTGCAGGTTCAACTGCGGACTTCGTACTCGACTTTCCAACGCTCAGCACCGCCGCGCGGAACCGCTTCCAGTCGCAATGTGCCGGTTTCGGTCACAGCAGCGCTGAGCCTTACCGGCACCACCTCCCCCGGTGTGCGCCCCTCCGCCGGCAGTGTGGCTTCGATGCCCTCGAGCTCCTGTAGTTCATCTTCGTCCCAGTAGTCCAATAGTGTACCGACCTGGTCATGGCGGCGCACCGAGGAGCCGAAAAACCGGAAGCGCACCGGCTCACCCACGATCAGACCGAACTCCTGCGGCGGCAGCTCCCCTGCGCTGCCCTCTTCCATGCCGAAGGGGGCGATGCAGAGCGCGAGCACCGGCGGTTCCATGCCGGGAACCGCGGGCATAGACGACTCCACGCCGACATAATACGATTGAGCGGTGCCACCGCGGATGCGCACCCCCCGGCCACCCCGCACATAGCCGTAGTAGGCCGCCCCTCTGGCCACCGCCAGGTCGAGATCGGCGCCTTCCAGAAGCCGTGCCGGCGGCGCCTGCTCGGCAGCGAGCCATGCATTGAGCACCGTCATTACCCGCTCCGACAGCTGCCGCGCCTTGAACACACCCCCGTTGAACAGGATGGCTGTGGGATGCAGGAAACTGGCCCCCTCCGGCAGCTGGCGGTCGAACCCGTCCAGATCACTGGTAGCCTCGGCCTGGCGGCTCAGAAAGGCCGCCAGATGGCGGGTTACCGCCGCATCCTGGGCATAGGGCAGTCCAAGCTGGGTTAGACCCGTACGGGCACGCACGCTGGGCCGGGCGGAGACCTCCACCCGCGGGAAAAAGCCATCCAGCGCGATCGTAGCCACTTCGTCGCGCGTCAGTTCGCTGCGCAGCGTGCTGCCGATCAACTTGGAGCCGCGACCCGGCACCACCACCGGCGTACTGGAGAGCTCCGCCTTGCTCAACAGCGCCTCCTTGGCGGCGCGGCAGCCGTGTGTCAGTGCGCGCACCTGCCAGGGATCGAGCCGGCTGCCCTGAGCGGCGAGCTTTTGCGCCACCGTGTGCGCCAGCGCCAAGTCCATATTGTCGCCACCTAACAGAATATGCTCGCCCACCGCCACGCGATGCAGCTCCAGGGCGCCCTCGCGTTCAACCACTGCGATCAGTGAGAGGTCGGTGGTGCCGCCGCCGACATCGACCACCAGGATCACATCGCCCACCCGGACCTGTTCGCGCCATTTGCTCCCGCTGGCCTGAATCCAGCTGTAGAGTGCGGACTGCGGCTCCTCCAGCAGGGTCAAATGAGGGTAGCCGGCTGCCTCCGCCGCCTCGGCTGTCAGCTCACGGGCGGCGGGATCGAACGAAGCGGGAATCGTAATGGTCAGCTCCTGCTGCTCCAAAGGCGCGTCGGGATGGACCTGATTCCACGCCTGACGCAGATGCTCCAGATAGCGTATCGAGGCGGTTAACGGAGAGATCCGCTCAACCCCCTCCGTCTCCTCGTTGGGCAGAATCGGGGCGCGGCGATCGATTCCGCCATGGCAGAGCCAGCTCTTGGCGCTGGAGACCAGACGGATAGGCGTCTGTGCCCCCCGGTCGCGGGCCAGCTCTCCCACAACCCAGTTCTGTCCGGCGTTCCATGGCAGCAGCAGATCTCCCGGCACCAGCTCGTCCGGATGGAGCAGGTAAAGAAAGGATGGAAGCAGGTGTCGCTCCTCGACGCTTCCGGGTGCGGTGAGCTGTGCAATCGGGCAAAACTCCGATCTGACATCGTCTCCCTCGCCGGCGGTCAGCTCCACATAGGCAAGGGCGCAGTGGGTGGTGCCGAGGTCGACACCGATAGCATAGCGCGCCTCGCTCATAACTCCACCTCTGCCGGTGCGATCACCTGTACATCGTGACCACTGGCCAGCTTGGGCAGGCGCACCTCGGTAACCCGCCAGCCGCGGTGAGCGAGCGTCCCGCTAAACGGCGGCTGGCCCACCAGATTGCCGGTGGGCCGAATAGCGGAAGCATCGAAACCGGGCTCCAGGGTAACGCGGGCGCCCTCCGCCTCCTGGCGTATCGGTGCAAGGGTAAAATGGGTGCGCAGCGCCTTGCGGCAGCCCTCATGGACCACGCGCACCGCCGCGCCGATTTCAGCATCCGCATACTGCGCCACATCCTCCTCCAGGAAATCCACCAGTCTGCCCTCCAGCTGCAGCAGCCCGAGCAGTTGCAATGCCGAGTCGGGTGTGGTTTCAAGTAAAATCTGGGGTTCAGGCTGGGGAGACGCAGGCTCCGCGCCGCCACCTTCGGTCTGCTTCAGGACCGCTCCTGCCAACCTGGCATCGAACAGAATGCTCAAGGCAAGCCCAAAGCGGCGAATGAACGAGGGTAATTGCCCGGTCATGGTAATACCTCTTTAACGTCGGACCGAAAAAAAAGGGAACTCGTCCCGTATGGCAGCGGGAAAAGCGGTTGGGCCGCTATTATAGTCAGCGCAGTTTCGGCCTGCGAGCCTCAGGCAGCAGCAGGATCTGCCACGCCTGCCGTGGGGCAATTAGATCGTGATTGTCGACAACTGCATGGGTGTACGCTTGCCCTCGATAACGACTATGCCGCTTTCGGTCACGTAGTAGTGCTTCCTGTCCTCCTCCGGATCGTAACCAATCACCGAGCCTTCGGGAATGCGCACATTCTTCTGCACGATGCAGCGGTGCAACTTGGCGCTGCGGCCGATGTCGCAGTTGTCGAAGATCACGCACTTGTCGACCTCCGCTCTGGCATGGACGTAGATGTGCCGGCCCAGCACCGAATCCCTCACCTGGCTTCCGGAGATGATGCAGCCCCCGGAAATGACCGAATCTATCGCGGTTCCGCGTCGATCCTCTTCGTCAAACGCGAATTTGGCCGGCGGATCGGGATAGCTGGCGGTGCGCAGCGGCCACTGCCGGTTGAACAGGTTGAGCTCGGGGGATATGGCGCGCAGATCCATGTTGGCATCGTAGAACGCGTCGAGCGTGCCGACGTCCCGCCAATAGGGCGCCTTGCCGGGTTCCTCTCCGGGAATCTGATTGCTGTTGAAGTTGTAAGCGAACATTTCGGCCCGGCCGATGGCCTTCGGCAGAATATCCCTGCCGAAGTCGTGCGAACTGTCTGGGTCGCACTGATCCTCCTCAATGATCTTCAGCAGCATTTCGGTGCTGAAGACGTAGTTGCCCATGGAGGCATAGACGCGATCCGGATCGCCGGGCATGGTGGGGGCGTCGGGATTCTTTTCGTGGAAACCGATGATGCGCCCGCTTTTGGTGGTTTCAATCACCCCGAAATCCTTGGCAAATCGTTTCTCGGTCGGTAACGCGGCAACCGTGACATGGGCGCGTTTCTGCTCGTGATATTCGATCATTTCGCGAATGTTCATGCGGTAGATATGGTCCGCACCGAACACCACCACGACATCGGGTGAGGATTGATCGATGAGGTTGAGATTCTGATGTATCGCATCGGCGGTTCCCCGGTACCACTCTTTGCCCTCGGTGCGCATCTGCGCCGGCACCGGAACCAGGAACTCGTTTTTCAGGATGCCCCCGAACTGCCAGCCATCGCTGAGGTGCTGCAACAGGGACTGGCTGCGAAACTGGATCAGTACATAGATGGAGTAGATGCCGGAATTGACCAGGTTGCTGAGTACGAAATCGACGATTCTGTACTTTCCGCCGAACGGAACCGCCGGCTTGGCCCGCTCACGGGTTAATGGGTGAAGCCGCGAGCCTTCGCCCCCGGCGAGAACAAAGGCTAGAACTTTGAGCTGCATATCGCCTCCCTTGCGTGGATTTTTGTCAGGTGTGGTGTGAAGTTTCTTAAAATTCGGTTATCACCGGAATCGGCTGCTATCACGTCAGCTTTGGCGACGACCGGTTCAAATCCGGTATTGCGGCCGTGCCGGGCAAACCCATCCCGAGCCGTTGCCGTGCAGAACGCTATTTTTGCTCTCTTACGACCAGCACCGGGCAGTTCGCATGGCGTACCACCGACTCGGCAACGCTGCCGATCAGCGCATGGGCGAGTCCCGTTCTGCCCTGGCTCGCCATGACGATCATGTCGGCATGCTCATCTGCCGCGGCTTGACAGATGACATCCCAGGTCTTGCCTTCGCGCACGGTCTGCGTGGCGCTAACCCTCTGTTTGGCCCGCTCGACCATTGCCTGCAGACTCTGCTGCGCGCTTTTCTTCAGCCTCTCGGCAATTTCGGCGGGTGTGAGTGCAAGAATCTCATACTGCGCCATCCCCTGCAGTTGATCCACCACATGCAGTATCGTCACTTCCGCAGTGTGCGTTTCTGCTAAAAATAGTGCGTAGTCGAAAGCTTTTTCGGCAGCCTCTGAAAAGTCGGTCGGAACGAGAATCTTATCGATTTTCATATAATTAGCCTCCGCATCTGTTTGGATTTGCCGCTCGCTGCAACGATTGAAGTCTTTATCCTAGCTACTTTTGATGACAGTTATTGTCACTTCCGGATGGCAATTGCCATTTTTTACCTGAGGCGAGTGATCAATTTTTGGCATCGCTCCTTTAACAAGCGCAGCCAGGAACAGGGGAGAGCTTTTGGGTTCACGCGCGCAGCGCGGTCAATACCCGCTTGACACCATCGGAGGTGTGGCCGGGATACTCTATAATGGCTGAAGAGCGCCTGCATAAAGAGCTTCTTCAATGTCCAAAACCCGTATTTTTATCAGTCACAGCTGCAAGGATGCCGAGATCGCCGATGGGGTGCCATTCGAGGCCGAACAGGATCCGCGTCTGCGCCGGTTGAAATATGTCCGGATCCTGCGCGATGAGCTGGTGAGGCTGATGAGTGACACGCATGAGGTACTGCTGGATCGGGCGCTGCTCGATCCGGGCGATAGCTGGCCGATCAAGCTACTGCGCTGGTTGGGGGATTGCGACGGGGCGGTGCTGTTGCTGAGCGAGGACGCGATCAAGTCGAAATGGGTGCTGCAGGAGGCCACGGTGCTGACCTGGCGCCGCCGCCTGCGGGAGGATTTCAAACTGATTCCGGCGCTGCTCGGCGGGTTGCAGTTCGATGCGCTGGAAGCCGAGGGCTTCGGTCCGCTGCAGGTGAATGAGATCCAAGCGGCGAAGATTGAGGGTGAAACCGAGATGACGCGGGCGGAGGCGCTGGCGTTGGCGGCGATGATCGCCAAGGGTTTCAGCCAACTCGCCGCAGCCAACGAACAGAACGATATGCAGCTCTGGCTGGAACATGTCGCGGCAATCCTGAGCGGGATCGAAGATGAAAAGATCCTGGGCCGGGCCTGTAAACCACTGCATATCTCAGCGGACGATTGGGCGCACTATCCCGATCGCGCGCTGACCGTGGCGCACTACATGCTGCGGGCCGATCTGCGGCAGAACCGCGAGGCGCTCGAAGCGATCAAAGGGGGAATAATTGCCCATTCGCGAGAGGCATTTGTCTCCCTTGCCAATATGCTGATGCCGCTGTGGGTCGATCCGAGCGCAGCCGCAGCGCTCGCGGAGCCGCCGCAAAAGGAGCACTGGCAGGCCTACGCGATCAATACCGACAACAGTGCGCTGGCTGCCGACTACGCCCAGCGCGCCTGGTGCTCTCCCGCCTGGTGGGGCTCGCGTTTTATCGAATTCAACGAACATATCGGCGAGGGCCAGGCGGAAGAGGCTGTTGCGGCACTGCGCGAGAGCCTGGCACTGTTGTTTGACCAGGATCCGCTGAGCCAGGACCCGGTAGACAAAGAGGTACTCCGGATAGTACTCGAGGCGCATCCCTTCTTTGTCGCGCTGGGCGATGATCTCGCGGCCAGTCAGACTGCACTGCGCGAACTCCTGCACGCGCTGGCGCAAGATGATCTGTTGCGCGCGGTTACCTTTATTCAGCTGGCGGGCGACAATTTTGCGCGGGCGCTGCCGCAGGATGATTCCGTTATGTTCCGCATCCGGCCGCAGCTGAATGACCAGCAGGTCACCCAGGCAAGAGCGAACAAGATACTGCTGGCAAAGCTCTCCACAACATAGGTGTAGTTGACACTATGCGGGTATCCTTTAGCTCAGGCTTTTTTTTCGCAGGAGAGTCCACACCAAGTACCGGAGTTTTCCATGGCCAATGAATCAACGCTGATATATAAATCATTGATCGAACCTTTGCGCAGCGAATCGCTGGATGCAGTGGCCAGTGAAGAGCTGGACACCCCGGACCGGCGCGACGGACGCATCTACGATTACGATCCCAAGCTGCAACTGGCGGTCGAGATTGCACTGGCTACCGGCAGGCCGCTGCTGCTGCGGGGCGATCCGGGCTCCGGCAAATCCTCAGTCGCTTCGTTTATTGCGCGCAATCTCAACTA
The DNA here is from genome assembly GCA_024235255.1 of Chromatiaceae bacterium. Classification (GTDB taxonomy): domain Bacteria; phylum Pseudomonadota; class Gammaproteobacteria; order Chromatiales; family Chromatiaceae; genus HKST-UBA178. Next base: position 89,566 of record JACKMT010000003.1, on the reverse strand, counting down.
CCGCTACTACGAGGCAGTGATCACCGGCCAGAGTTCGGCGCAGGATCTGTTGTGGAGATACGATCTGGTCCACCGCCTGGCCGATGCCCAGTCGATGGCTCCGGGAGAGCAGAGACGGCCGCTCTCCGATTACGACTATATCGAACCCGGCGTGCTCTGGTGGGTGTTCGACCGGAGTTCGGCCAAGGCGCGGGGCTGGACGCCGCAGAGCGCGATGCCGCAGCCGCGGGAGGCGGCCGAGCCCAACCGGGTGATCAATGAAACGCGGCTGGACGACTGCGCCGTAGTGCTGATTGACGAGCTCGACAAGGCTGATCCGGATATGCCCAATGCGCTGCTGGTGCCGCTGGGTTCCATGGCCTTTCCGGTAAATGATATTCGCGACCGGCCGGTGCAGGTCGCGCTTGAGCGCAAGGGTGAGGTGAAAAAAGGGATCGCGGGACAGGAGATGAGCCGCCTGCTGGTGGTGATCACCACCAACGAGGAGCGCGAACTGCCGCCGGCATTTCTGCGGCGCTGTATCGTGCACAAACTGGAACATCCCGGCGCCGAGCGTCTGGTGCGCATCGCGCGGCTGCATTTCAATCGTCCGCCGGCGCGCCCTTTCACCGATGAGCACAGCACGCTGGCACTGGCAATCGCGCAACGGCTGGAGAAGCTGCGCGAGACGCGCGCGGAGCGGCGCCAGCGGCTGCCGGGTACGGCCGAGTTTCTCGATGCGGTGCGTGCCGCAATCTCGCTGAATATTGAAGTGGAGGGGGGGGCGACTTGGGATGCGATCGTTAACACCACCTTGTTGAAGGATGAAGCGCCGGTCTGAACAGTGAGCCGCAACCAACAGATCTGGCTTGGCGAACTGATCCGCTGCTGGAAGGCGCTGGCACCGGCGGACGATAACACCAGGAAGACGCTGGCGGGGCTGGTCGGATTCGCATGGCAACCGCCGGTCGATCAGCGCGAACCAGAGGCGACGCCGGCGCCTGAACCCGAATTGCCGCCGCCGGTTGCGCCTTCCGCTGCGCCGCCGCAACCCATGACGCAGAAACCGAAAGAGCCGCCGCCGAATCCCCAGGCGAGTGAGTTGCCGCGAGTTGCAATCGAGGAGGAGGCGCAGCTGCAGGCCGCCGAGTGGGATTCGGTCGAAGTGCTGAACCCTCCCCAGCCGCACAATCGGCAATACAACAACCTGCTGCCGCCGCTGTTCCGGCCCTTGTGGTCGCGCACCATTGTCACGACACTCGCCAGTCGCCGCCTGCCGATCGGCTTTGTCGATGCGGAGCGGCTGGTCAGCACGATGGCGGCAGCCAGACCGGTCGAAAGGATCCCACGTCAGCCGCGCTGGACGACCATGAAGGGCGTGCAGCTGCTGCTCGACAAGACACCGGGCATGGCGCCCTTTCTGTCGGACCAGGCAGCCCTTGCCGCCCTGTTCGATGACTGCGTGGGGGGCGAGGCTCTGGAGCGGCTGCACTTCTTCGACAGCCCGCTGCGCGGGGTCGTCATTGGCGGGAAAAAGGCCGCCTATCGACCACCCCAGCCCGGCGTACCGGTAGTGGCGGTCACCGACCTGGGTCTGGGCGCGCCGGAGAGCCATTTCAACCGCGCAGCTCCCGGGGAGTGGCTGAGCCTGGTGCAGCTGCTGGCAGCACGCGATTCCACGCTGACCATACTGCTGCCCTGGCCGGCTGCTGCAGCGGATCCCGGATTGCAGCGCTGCACCGCGATTGTCGAGTGGGACCGGTCGACCTCGGCGACGCTGGTGCGGCGCCTGCTGGAGCGGATCTGTGGATAAGCGCAGGGCATGGGCCGGAGAGCGGATCGGGGCGCTCGCGATGGCGTGCCCCGAAGCGCTGGAACTGGCGCGACTGTTGTCGCCGGCGGTGCGGCTGGAGTCGGCACTGATCCGCACCTTCCGGTTGGAGCTGCTGCCCGGCAGCGGCCCCTGGATAGAGTCCAGGCTCTGGTTCAGCCCCCTGGTCAAGAGCCGCAACGTTGCCTCGATTCTGCTGCACCAGGCGGTCGTGGAGTACCTGCGCGGAGAGTTGACGGAGCTGTGGCGCGACCCGGCGCAGCGCACACGTCTGCGCACTGCGCGCATGCTGATGGCGGAGGTGCACAGAGATCTCTCACCCGCGCTGCTGCTGGAGGAGCAGGTGGTCTGGGCCGCCGTGGCCGGCGACCTGGATGAGATCGATCGTGAGCTCGCACCGGCGGTCAAGGCGCTGCTGAGCTCCGGGGAGCGCCCTGGGCTGGTCGCCTGGGCCGGACAGGCGCTGGCGAGACTGCCTGAAGCCGCGTTCGGGACCAACGCCGGGCAGGCGCTGCGCCGGATTGCGGCGCGTGCTGACGAGGCCCGTGATGCAGCAAGCGGCGGGACCGGCGAAGTGCAGGAGATGACCCAGCTGCTGGGCGAACTGCCGCGGGTGCGCATCGGCGTGGCCCGGCGCGGTTCGCTGCTGCAGCTCGGTACGCTGTCGCCGCCGGCGCCCCATCTGATTCCGCTGCCGGATACCGCGCCGCGCCTGGTCGATCTGCAATGGGAAGTTGACGGCGTGGTGCGGCGCAAACGTCTCTCGATACCTGTCGGCGGCAGCGTGGAGTCGTTCGTGGGCGGCGCTCCGGTGGTACTGCACAACGCGCTTGGCGAGGCGTTCAGGGCGCCGGAGTTCGGTCAATGGGCGGCGGGCGACGCCGACTGGATCGACCTGGCCATAGAGGTCAATCGCACGGATCGGATTTTCTTGTTTGTCTGGTCCCGGCGGGGGTCGGAGATCGCCCAGCGGCGGGTTGAATACCCCTACCCTCCGCACGCGGTCGATCTGCTCTTCACCGGCCGGCAGCCTATTTTCGAGGAGTTACAATACTTCGACAGTCTGATGCATTTCCACGAGAAACTTCCGGCCGGGGTACCCAAGTCGGCCGATCTTCGATTGAGGCTCGACCGGGAAGCGCAAAGACTGCCTTGGGAGTGGCTGCTGTTCCAGGCGGGACTGGCCAGGCGGATGGTTCGGGTGAGCCCGGAAGAGTCCAATAGGCAGCCCGTTACAAGCGTGGCGGCAAATTCGAGGCGGGCGCTTGTCGCCCAGGTTGACGCCGAACCGCGCGAGCCGTATCGGAAAATCACGGAACAGCTTGCCGCGGCCGGTTTCGAGGTGGAACTCTTCTCTTACGAGAGTACCTCGCAGTTTGTCAGTCGGCTGCATGGGGAGCCGTGGCGGCTGCTCCATCTGTGCGAGCACCGGACGCAAGCAAATGCAGTGCAGAAACAGCAGCAGAGTAAGGAGAGCAGGGACGCCTCCCTCCGCGACCGGCTGCTGATCGACGCGACGCACTCGCTGGATCTGAAGGAGCTGCTACAGCTGCGGGTGCTGCCGGAAGTTGTGGTGATCCACGCCTGGCGCGCGCCCGGACAGGGTTTTGCGGATGAGTGGGGATACCGCCTTACGCAGGCAGGTGTTGCCGTGGTGCTGGTCAACGACTGGATGACAGTGGAAAAATCCTTAGCCGGTTTTCTCGCAATCTTCTACCATGCACTGCGCGCTGGCAGCACGGCGTCCGAGGCAGTCGTCATCGCGCGCACGGAGACAGGACTTGAATATCCGAAACTGATCGATCATTGGGCAGCCTTTCAACTCTATGGCGACGGTGACTACCGGCTTGGCGAGCTCGGCGATACAGCGTCCGCGGATGCTCAAAGAGAGCACCCAACCGCCGACCCCTACGGTGTGCGCGCTATCAGGACGCTGGAGGCGCGCCAGGTGCCCGAGCCGGGGCTTTACCGTCTGCGCACATCGCCCGAATTCGAACTGCTGCCGGTGTCGCCGGAAGATTTCGTCGGGGAGGCGCCGATACTGCTGCTGATCCATGCGCTGGCATCATGCACCAAGGCACAGTTCTCCGATCTCTGGTCCGACCGCTTTCGGCCGCAATGGCAGCAGATCGACTCAGTTTACGGCGGGCGCATCTTCTGCTTCGAGCACTGGGGGCTCTCCAGAACGCCGGTGGAGAATGCGCTGCAGCTGGCGCAAGCGCTGCCGCCAACGGCGCGGATTCATCTGCTCAGCATCTCCAGCGGCGGTCTGATGGCGGAACTCCTGTGCCGCGTGCAGCGTGTTGACGGCCCGCCGATCGATGCTGCCGATTTAAAAGGGTTTTCCGATGAAGAGCAGCAACAGCTGCGGCAGTTGGGCGATCTGTTGGCGCAGCGCCGGTGGTCGATGGAGCGCTTCATCAGAGTCGCCTGTCCGCTGCGCGGCACCAATTATCCGATGCGCTCGAAACAGCTGTTCGGCGGCGTGGCCAATGTATTGCAGATTATCGGCGGTGCGATCAACAGCATTACGCTGAAACTATTCGACGCAGTCGCCGATCCGATGCAGATTCCGGGATTGCGTGCCATCGATCCGAACTCCCCGCTGATCGCGATGCTCAACCGGCCGGATGTGGTGTTGGACGGGGATCTCTCGATCGTCTCCGGCACCTTCCGCGCAGACTCCCTGAAAGGCCGGCTGACCGCAAAATTTTCCGGCTGGATGCTGCAGCATGACAACGATCTGGTGGTGCCCACCGCGTCGATGCTGGGCGGAGCAGTACGCCGGAGTGGAGCAAAGTTTGTCCATTTCGAAGGCAGTCGGATCAATCACTTCTCCTATTTCTCGCAGGCGGACCTGGTGAAGACGCTGTTCGAGCGACTGCACAGCGATCAGGCCGGCGCGGTCTGGCTGCCGCTGCCCGGCAGAGCGGCGCCCCCTGCGGAGCTGATGGTGATCTATGCGCCGGATCCCGCCGACTCCAACCTGGTCGATCGCTGCGCCGCCGCGCTGGCGCCGTTGGAGAACGAAGGAGCGATCAAACTCCGGTTTCTCGGGAGTGACCGGCTCGGTGCAAAGGAGAGCGGGCGCTGGATTAAAACTGCCGCAGTGGCGGTGGTGCTGGTGAACGCGAAGCTGGTCGGCTCAAAGCCAGCGCGGGATCAACTCTCGCTCCTGCTGACGCGTATAGAAAAACAGGGGGTTCACCTGTTGATCGTGGTCGACAACAATAGCGGAATCGAGTTTAAAGGTTCGGACCCTAGGATACTGCAGCTGCCGGTCGGCGGACGGACCGGGGAGGATCTTGCTGCCGAAGCGTGGCAGCCGCTGGCCGAGCGGATCAGGCTGCTGCTGGCCGGGGATAACACAGCGCCGGAGCCGGGTGAACAGCAGCGGGTGGAGTCACCCGCCGGGATATGGGAGCAGATCGAGGAGGCGGTGTTCACCAAAGCCTCCTCCTGACTGAGTGAACGGCGGCTCCTAAACCATGCTAAAAGGTCTTGCTGTTCCACCCGAACATATGACGTGGCGGCGATGCAAACTCGATGTAAACGCGCTCCTGGGGAATCCCGAAGTGGGTTTTCATGAGCCTGCACAAGATGGCCGAGAAGTCGGCAGTCCGCTCCTCCGGCAGACCCAGACTCTTCAGCTCCAGAAAAGCGAGCGGCTCATCTGCTCCCGCGAACAACATATCCGTATTGGGTTTTAAGATCACCATGACATAACTTTCCGGCTTGCCGAGCATTCCGGCCACTGTGGAGGAGGCCTCCGCAAGTATCTGCCGGCGTCGATCCGCAGCTATTTCGACATTGGTCTGGATGATCAGCGTGGGCATATTCGAAAATCTCCAAGAGCTGGTTGAACCCATGCACCAAGGGGGTAGAGCTTTGCATTATGCAGCGCTCGAAGATAACTTCCCAACAAAATCGGCGGGAAGGCGGCTGCAAAAAGGACACTGACAACGAGCGCCTGCTGCACCAGAATCGAATAGAACCGGTCGCATAATCCACCCACGAACCGCGTTGCTGTCCGAAATACGTTCCTACAAAACGCGCTGCGCAGCTCAGGATAATCGGGTCCGGAGCAGCTACTCCGGACCTATCCGCTTGCCAACACCGACTCGGCAGTGCAGGCGCCGCGGATGGAACCGGATTAAATGTTCGGGTGTCAGATAAAAAGTACCACCACCTGGAGCAGAGTATGTCGGAACTGACACGCAGAAAGTTCATATTGAACTCATTGGGGGTGCTGCTGCTCCCCGCTTTTCCGGCCGTGGCAGCCGCTTTGCCGCGCACGCCCAGCCAGACCGCGGGGCCGTTCTATCCGCTGGAATTGCCGCTGGACAACGACAACGACCTGACCCAGGTGCAGGGTTTTGCCCGGCCGGCGCTGGGCAAGATCACCGATCTGAGCGGCCGCATCCTCGCCGGAGACGGCAGGCCGTTGGCTGGGATGCGGATTGAAATCTGGCAGTGCGATGCAAACGGCCGCTATCACCACCCGGAGGATTCCCGTCCCAATGCGCCGGACGAGGGTTTCCAGGGTCACGGCCACACCTACAGCGACGACCAGGGGCGTTACCGATTCCGCACCATCCACCCTGTACACTATCCCGGTAGAACACCGCACATCCACGTCGCAGCGCTCCCCGACGGCCAACGGCAGTTCGTGACCCAGTTGTACGTTGCCGGTGAAGCGCGCAATGAGAGTGACTGGCTCTATCGCCGGATACCGGTCGAGCAGCGGGGACTGGTCACCGCCGAGTTCAGGCCGGTCTCCGGCTCCGGCGTCCAGTACACAGCAAACTGGGACCTGGTGCTCGGCGTCTCTCCGGCGTAGGAAAAGGGCCGGAGACTTTACACTACTGCCCGACGGCCATGTGATTGAACCGATACCCAGCGGCACCGACCGGCGCAGACAGCGTTGCACGCCGGTAGCACTATTGGCTTTTCATCGGTCGCCGGCAATGAGACAGTAGGGATGCAACAGCCGTTTGGCGTACCTACCATACTTGTGCCGGGCATCGACACAGTGATCCGGAATGAACGGGCAGCTGAATCCGGGCCTGACGTGCTTTATCCGCGCTGCGACTTTGTGTTCGATCAACGGATCTTTATAACTGTTGCAGTTATTGCCTTCGTCCCAGGTGCCATCCAGATAGTCCGACAAGTCGAAACGGCTGTCGACTTCCCATGCCCGGACTATTTTCCGCTGCATGATCGTGGCAACAAGTTGTATTTCGCACGACACATATGGCCGATTGAATAGATTGGCCATAAATCCTTTCAGCGGATCGTCTTCGCGCAGCAGGATCCTGTTCCAGAAACGCCAGCCGTTGAAGTTGGCGACCAGATCGGAGAAGGAGAATATGCCTGTCGTGGTGTAACCATATGCACCGGCTTCCTGCTCCTCGCCTTGGTCGAGCGCCTGATCGAGTGATCGTCCATCCCGCTGGGTCAGCTCGAAATACTCCCATCCCTGTGCAAAAAAATGACCGATCTTGTCCAAGCCGACAAGATGTCCATCGATATTAACGACGTCGCTGAGCTCCTTCAAATTCAGGGAGAAACCTTCCAGGTAGTTGATGTCGCGATAGACGGAATCATTTAATGAGAGATGGTAGCTCTGACTCGCGAGCAGCCGGCGCAGCTGCTTGTCCAAGTCGTAGCCCTTGAGACCCCAAGCTGCAGTTAAAGAGTCGAATATGGCTTTTCTGAGCTCTGTGTAGAGGATCTCTTCATCACAGAATTCACTGTCTTGCATCTCATCGAAATCAGCCTGTTGCGCATTGGCCTTGTCGATGCCCTGCTGTAAGCGCTGAGTAAATATCCGGTTTATCGCGGGAAGACTGTTTTCGAGTTCTATACTTCTCGGGGTGACACTGTCGATCTCTGCCGCGCTCCCACTTTGGATTGAGGATGCACTAAAAAGAACCAACAATCGCAGTACGGTTTTTACCTTCAAGCGCTGGCTACCCAGCGACAGGGTTCGAAGCTGCCAGTGACCGATCGGTTGCACAAGATCATAACGTGGAATTGTAGCCGCTGTGCGCTCAGCCGATCAATGCGGCGCGGTTTACCGCCAGCTTCAATGTCAACCAAACCCATGCCCATCAAAAATCCACAGAACATCCCGTATCTTTTACGACCAATACGCCAATCGCACCTTTGGCCGCAGCGGCGCTCTGGCGGCGGGTCTCTTTCTTTCTCACCCGACCCGGGAAGCGAAGCACCTCCTTGGCTGCTATTGTGAATTCGAGCTAAATCCGCCGGCAACACTATGGTTACTCCCCTGTGTTACCGGCCCTGTTCGGCGCTGTACTCTGCTCAGCGTTACGGCAAAACAGGTACCGCCTCCTGCACGCCCTCGACATGCCACGTCACCATCATGATGACGGGCAATCTGGCGCACCAATGCCAACCCCAGGCCAACGCCCTTGTCTACCCCTTCGCGCATACCGGGACGGCGATAGAAGGGGTCAAAGATGCGTTCCTGCTCCTGTTCGGGAATACCAGGCCCACGATCCAACACAAGCAGTTCGGCGTAATTTTTTTCTTCCTTGAGTTCGATCTCGATGGCCGAGCCTGCTCCGTAGCGGCGTGCGTTCTCCAGCAGATTTCGCACCATGCGACGCAATAGTTTCGCATCACCGGGAATGGTTATCGGTTTGCCTTCAAATTGGGCATCGACGCGCACCGCCTCCTCCGCCACCAACGCGAGCAGATCGACGCTTTCACGCCGCTGTGGTCGGGCCACATAGTCGATACGGCTGGCGGTCAGCAACTCCTCGATCAGTTCGTCGAGTTCACTGATATCCTGTGCGATGCGCTCCCGCAATTCGAGATGTTCATCTTTCCCCATCAGCTCGATGGCCATACGGATGCGCGTCAATGGCGAGCGCAGTTCGTGCGAGGCGCTTGCCAGCGTCTCCTTCTGCGCGCTCATAAGTTTCTGAATACGCTCTGCTGCGCGGTTGAAACTGCACGCCAGCTCCGCCACCTCATCCTTTCCTTCGACCTCCACACGCACAGAGAGATCGCCGGCGCCGAGTTCGTTGACGTGTTGTTGCAGACGCACCAAGCGACCGGTAAGTCGTTTCGCCAACGGATAGGAGCCGATGGCGATAGCGAACATCAACAGCGCGATCAGCGCAAGAAAGCCGAGGGTCCGCTCGCCCCGCTCGATATGCCCGGGTCGAACAATGGCCCAGCGCCGATCAGGCAGGGCGATGGCGAATGTCGGTCCTGGTCCGGGACCGCGCATCCAGCCGCTGCGGCGCCGGTCGGGCGGTGGTGGTGGGAGCGGTTTGCCGTAGGCCCCGATCAGCTCGCCGTCATCGGTGCGCAGCGTAATCCGCACGTCGAACTGCTTGCCCAGCCGCTCCAGCACCGACTGGACTCGCTCAGGATTCGAGTGCGGCGGCAGCAGTTCACTGAGCACACCACCGATGCCGTGCAGCAACTGAGCGTTGTCGCTTTGGTCGCGGGTGCTCCACCAGGCGACTGTTGCAAGCACGGCAAACAGCAGGATGACGCCGAGAAAGGTAAGATAGATCTGCAGGTAGAGGCGACGCATGACCTCTAATCGTCCTGCTTTCTGGCAAAGAGATAGCCTGTCCCACGCACGGTCAAGACGCGTCGCGGCTTTTTCGGATCATCTTCTATGGCGGCCCGAATACGCGAAATATGGACGTCGATGCTGCGGTCAAAAGCCTCCAACTCCTGCCCACGCAGATGATCCATCAGCTGCTCGCGCGAGAGCACCCGACCTGCGTTCTCCGCCAACGCGGTGAGTAGATCGAACTGGTAACCGGTCAGGCTTCGTTCCTCTTCATCGATGCACACGACACGGGCGTCGCGGTCGATGTTCAGCCGACCAAAGCGCAGTAAGGGTCGCTGTGATCCGCCTGGCTGGAGGCGTCGACGCAGAATAGCGCGCAGCCGTGCCAGCAGTTCACGCGGATTGAACGGTTTCGGCAGATAGTCGTCTGCGCCAATCTCCAAACCGACGATGCGATCCTCGGCATCGCCGCGCGCAGTGAGCATCAGCACGGGCACATCGGAGTGTTGTCGAATCCTTCGGCACGCTTCAAAGCCATCGAAGTCAGGCAGCATGATGTCGAGAATGACGGCGTCGTAATCGTGCTGCCGCAGCGCCTCAACACCTGCGCCGGCTGTGGCGCAGCGGGCCACCTGAAAACCGAATTGCGCGAAGTAGTCGCGCACCATGGATGCGAGCCGCTCGTCGTCTTCGATCATCAGGATCTTTGTAATCATCTATGCAGTACGGTGATATCCAAGGCTTTGGCTAGAACATATCTCACAATCCCCCGCGAACCGCGTTGCAGTCCGAAATGCGAACCTGCAAGGCGCGCTGCGCAGCACAGTACACGATGTATGGGCAAGCAGCGCAACCCCTTGGGGACCGGTCGATATTGGCTCCTGGCTTTGTTGCGGCTCGCTCTTTTAGCATTGGCTGCACCACGCTCGCCGCGTCGCGCCATGAACCAAAATTGCCATGGTCGCGGCCGCGCGGGATGATGAGATAAGTTCTAGTACACCCATAGTAAGCGGGAAGTTTCGGTTGTGCCAGGGACGGGGCTGAGCCCGCCCCTTGACTTTTTAAGCTGCGGCTTCGATATGGTGCCAACTACCAGATGTGATGTTTCGAATCCAATCCACGCTGCGCGATTAGTTCACCCAATCGGGCACGCTGTTCCGCTGTCAGCACTTCGGCAGCGTCGGCAAGGAGTTGTGTCATGCGACCCGACATCTGTTCCACCTGCTTCAGTTTCTCGTCGCGCAACCTCTCCAAGCTGGCGCGGTCGATTTGCGGCTGGCTCAGGAGGTCGATCACATCCTGAAGTATCTGCCGCCGTTCAAGCCGGTGATCGATCCGCTCTTGAAAGGCTTTGCCGAGAATCTCTTTCACCTGCTGACGCTGTTCCGGTGTGGCATCGATCTGCTGCAAGACATGGTCAATCCTACGCTCGGCAAATTCCTGCATCATGCCGGGCTCGAAACCTTGCCCCTGCTTTCGGCCCGTCCAATGCATGCGTTGCTGACCCCGATCGCACCAGCCATCCGGCCCACCCATAGCGACCGCCGATATTCCGGTGGCACCGATAAATCCGGCCAGACTTGCCAGGGAGTAACCCAGCCAGCGACGGCGGGACTTTTGCATTGTGTTGGGCGCGGCTGTGATGCGGTTTTCATCTTGTGTGTTCATGTGTAACCTCCATTATGGACTGTGTGTGTCAACTGAATCTGGTTACACGATAGGGAGTAGTGGTTTCCTCTTATTGTCTGATGAGTAAAGTTTTGTAAAGCACTTGCGGGAACAGCCAGGAGCAGATTGTTGGACCAGAGCGCTTGGCAGTGATGATAATACGAAAAAGGGGACGCATTTATTTTTCGAAATCGAAAAACAAATGCCCTTGATCATACGACACAAGTGTGACAGAGGAGGTACCGGTAGGGGTGAGCTGCGCCGGCTGCGATGTGCATCAGCCGACTTTAAAGAACTGCAAACTCTCGGTCATCATCTGCACCTGTTCGGTCATGGATGCGCTGGCCGCCGAGGTCTCTTCTGCCAAAGCGGCATTTTGCTGGGTCATCTCATCCATCTCGCGCACTGCCTTGTTGACTTGCTCCAGCCCTTGCGACTGTTCGCGGCTGGCGGCGGCAATCTCGACGATAATATCACCGACCTTTTTAACCGAGTTGACGATCTCCTCCAGGGTAGAGCCGGACTGATTGACCAGGTTGACCCCCGCACGCACCTTTTCACCACTATCCTGAATCAGATTTTTGATCTCACGGGCTTCTGCGGCACTGCGCTGCGCCAAATTACGCACTTCGGTGGCCACGACTGCGAAACCACGGCCATGTTCTCCGGCCCGGGCCGCCTCAACCGATGCGTTCAAGGCCAGTAGATTGGTTTGGAAGGAAATTTCGTCAATGACACCGATGATCTCCGCGATCCGGTCGCTGCTTTCATGGATCGCGTTCATAGCCCCGATGGCATCTCCGATCACTAATCCACCCTGCTCGGCCAACTCACGGGCACTACCCGCCAGGGTCTTGGCGAGTTGGGCATTATCGGCATTACTATGCACGGTACTGGTCAGTTCATCGGTACTGGAGGCGGTCTCTTCCAGCCGTGTGGCTTGCTGCTCGGTGCGTTTGGACATGCTGTTATTACCCGCCGCAACTTCACGCGTGGCGGTGTTGATCGCCTTTGCCGAGGTACTGATACTGCCTACAATCTCTTGCAGTTGATCGATCGTGCTGTTGACACGCGCTTGCACCACCGCGTAGGTGCCTTGATAGTTACGGGTGATCTTGTGCGACAAGTCACCGCGTGACAGGTTTTCCATCACACTGGCGATGTCATTGAAGGTCTCCGAAGCCACCGTCAGCAATTGGTTGACGTCCTCGCCCAGCGACTTGAAGAAACCTTGCTTGTTGGCTACTTCGATGCGCCGCTCCAAGTTGCCGTGGCGAGCTGCACCGACGATCTCTTCCACCTCCCGCTCAACCGCCACCTCGGCGGTGCGATCAGTAAATTCCACCACCGTGCCGATGCGCTCGCGATCTGCGTTAAACACCGGGTTGGTAATCAGGCGCAGTGAACGGCCACCGATCTCCAGATCCTCGCGTTGCTCCTCGGTCAGCGCTTGGACCGCCTTGCGCTGCTCCTCTGGGCGCATGTGCAAAGACCAGATGTTGCTGTCGAGCAACTGTTCCGGATCGAATCCGGGCAGATCCTGCTGCAGTTCTTCGACGCCCTCTTGCAGGGTACGGTAAGCGGATTGGTTGACATAGATGATTTTACCGTCGGCATCCGCCACTAATACATTGGTGCGCCCTACATCCAGGGCGAGCCGGATTCGGGTAGCTGCTTCTGCCCGCTGCTGAGTCTCGTCTATGTTGCTCTTTAAATTGGCGATCATAACCGCCATGGCAGATCCCAATTGGCCGGTTTCGTCCTTGCCTATGATGTCCACGTTCTGATTCAACTCCCCGGCGGCGATGCCTTGGGCAATCTCGATGGAGCGGTGCAGGGGGCGGATGATGGAGCGGGTCAGTAGGAAAACAAAAATCAGGGTAACCAGGGCCACTAACGACAGCACAGCGGCGATGATATTGCGCGAGATGCCAATAGATACCCCGAACTGCTTGGATAAGGCGTTGATCGCTTGATTGGCAGTAAGCACCCGAGCGCTCAATGCTTTGACTTTACCTAATTCCTCGGTCAGAGACTTAACTCCCTCGACTTGGCCGTTGATGCCCAAGGCGAATTGATTCATCTTCTTTACGGTATCGGTCAGGCTGATCAAGGCCTCCCTGCGCACACTCTCTTCGATGTCGCCGACCGCATCCTTGGCGTCCTCCGCCGCATCGCGGGCCAAACCGTCTGGCAATTCCCCGGCCACTCCATCGAGGCTCTCGGCCAGTTCCGTTAAGCTAGCGGACACTTTGATCAATTTGCGTTCCAGCATCTTGACCGTCATGTTGGTGCGGTTGATGTCATCGCCGATCCCCAACATGTCCACCGAGATCCGGGTGAGATCCGCATCCGCCTGAACAACATTGGCTTCCGTGGACTTGGCGCTGTCGACTCCGGTGTTGGCTTGTTCCACGATCTCCCTGAAGCCATCACTCAGCGTGGCGAATGAATACAGGGTCAGGAGCAGCACTGCGAGCAACACCAAGCTCACTGCTATACCTCCACCCAACAGCTTTAACTTGATGGTCATACCCCTACCTCAACCGCTTGCAATGTCTGATCCGAGTGAACATCGGCTACCTTATCCGGAACGAACTACTTGGCCGCTTCGCTCTCATACATACCCACCGCTTTGTTCATCTCTGCCAACAATGGGAGATTGGTTTCGGCCAGAGCTTTTATCTTGTCTTGCTCGAGGGACGCGGTTTTATAATCCGCGCCGTATTCAACCAAAGGTTTGAACTGTTCCCAGAGTTTGCCTACCACTCCCAGTTGTTCGCGGATGGCGGGCTCTTTCGTACCGGGTAAGCCGAGGGTTTCATCGCCGTCCAGCAGCCCTTTCAGGGTACGCTGGAACAGGGTGTAGGTCTCCAGCAGTGCCAGTTTGTTATCTTCAGGCTCAAAGCCATAGGCTACCAGCAGGAATTCTTTGCTCATCTTCTGAGTCAGCATACGCTGTTTGCCAGACAGGTTGATGGTGGCGGCCAATCCAGGCGCGGACTTAAGCCCCCCCTCGGCGGCATCGTTCTCATACAAGCCGACGGTCTTGTTCATCTCTTTAAGCAACGGCAGGTTCTCTTTGGCAACAAAAGCCACCTGTTCGGCACTCACGGTTTTATTGCCCAGGATCTCCTGCACCACCGAGTGGAACTTGCCCCAAATTTCATCCACCTTGTCCAATTGGCGCAGAATGCGGGCGCTGCTGGTAGGGGGCAGACGCAGATCGGCGTCCCCTGCACGCAGGCCCTTGAGGGTTTTGTCGAACAGCGCAGAGGTCTTGTGCAGGTTTTCCAGGTTTTGCTCGGCCTGGATACCCAGAGCAACAAGCATAATTTCCTTACTCATCTTTTGCGACAGCATTCGCTGTTTACCGGATAGGTTCAGCACTACGCCGTATTCAGCGGAACTGGGACCCTCGGCCAATACGCTGGCCGGTACTGCGGCCAACAAGGCAGTGAGGAACCAGACGGACCAGGCCATTCGGTGAGCGGACGATAGTAGAAAAGACATAGCAACACTCCGATTAAGTAGTAAACATTCGGCCCAGGTAACGGGCATCACACCCTCAGTTCAGTACTGTATCGGTTGGATAAAACATTGCTTTAGCGAAGGGAAAAACAACTGCGCCGCCTGTTTCAGCGCTTGCTTACTTACTCGCTGCCTGCTTTCCGCATCACGGAACAGCCGAATCCGGATCCGCTGTGGACTGCGCTTGTGCAAACGGCAGTGAGAGCATCACCAGCAGCGCCTCGCCCATCCGGCTGAAGGTGAGATAGAGCAGCGCGAAGATGATGATCAGCGTGAACGGAATCACCTGTGTCAGGCGATCCTTGGCGCGCAGCATGTATTCATACTGCCCCGACCAGCTGATCGAATAACCGGGGGGAAGCTGCACCCGGTCGCGCACCACCTGCTGCGCCTGCGCAACGTAGCTGCCGAGATCGACGCCGCGGATATCGACGAAGGTCCAGCCGTTGATGCGCGCATCCTCGCTTCTGAGCATCGGTGGGCCGTCCACTATCTCCACCGCGGCAATCTGCCCCAGCGGCACCTGCGCGCCGGTCGGCGTGACCAACGGCAGCTCGCGCAGCTTCTCCACGTCGTTGCGCATGACGATGTTGCCGCCGGTGACCTCGCCCTGACCGTCCAGCTCGGCGACCGCGCGGCGCATCTCCGGACCCACCTGGATGGTTGCCAGGTCGCGCAGCAGTATCGGCGTGCCCTCGGCGGTCACGTCCACCGGAATCGCCTGCAGATCCGCCAGCGAGGTGAGATAGCCGCGGGTGCGCCCCCTTTTCCCTTCGACCGGGAGCTAAAAATGGTAGTTCAGGTTCAGGTAGAAATAGCGTCCCGGCTCATTCATCAGCATCACATCACTGCCCGCGGTAATCAGCGTGAGGTCCTGGTAGGTATTGCTGACTGCATAGGTGCGATCGAGCAGATTGTCGATGCCGCCGGTGATACTGATGTTGTCAGTCAGCTGGTGATCAACTTTCAGGTTCACCACGCCGTAGCCGCCAAGGTGCTGCTCGCCATTGTCCCCGTCGAAACTGCTCCAGCTGCTGGCTGCAATCAGCTCGGCACGCGCGCTGCTGCCCGGTGCATAGTCGTAGTTAAATGCCAGATTGGCTTTCAACGGCGGAATCTCGGCCAGATCCCGGTCTGACTGACCAGTAAGCGGTGAATCCTTCTTGCCGCGCTGGCCGGACAGGGCAAAGTCCAGATAGATGTCATCGGTTACGAAGTAAGAGCCGGAAATCTGAAAGCCGTAGATTCTGGCATCCACGTTCTCGAATGCGCTTCCCATCATCGCCTTGCTGGAGTTATAGGCGATGTAATCGCTCAACCAGCTATGAAAAACTTTGGCCTTTATAGAGAAGTTGTCCAGCTGTTTCTTCACTCCGAAGTCGAGCTCGACATTGGTTGTCTGATCCAGATCCGGAGTCCCCAGCAATACACCCATGGGGTTGGTGAAGTAGAGCTCACGGGCATCGGGTACACGATTTGCTCTGCCAATACCACCAAACAGTTCGGTACTGCTGTTCAGCGCGTAGTTGCCATACAGAAATGCGCTGAGCGCCGTGTAATCGTTGGCGCGCAGACTCGAGGACGATGACGGCTCAATCGATGTGTCGTCATAGCGCACACCGAATTTCAGATCGAGATCGCCGATCTCTTTGTCCAGCTCGAGGAACAGTGCTCCGTTGTCTGTATCAACATCCGGGATGCTGACCAGTCCGTCCTTGGCGGCGTTGGTGCCCTTACCAATATACTTGCCATCCCAGTTGCGTCGGCTAAAGTCGGCGCCGACCGTCAGTTCACTGCTGCTGTCCAGATCCATGCTGTTCTTGAACTTCAGCCCGCGAATCTCGGAGTTCAATTTGCTGATGATCTCGTTGACGCCATTGGGACCGGAGGAGTTTCTATAGAGATTAGACATCGGGTGCTCGACAAAGGAGCGATAAGCCTGCACATCGAAACGCTTCGAGAGCGACCCCAGATTGCGGATCGAGTAATCGAGATTGACGATGTCTGAATCATCATAGATCGCATCCATTGTGCTGGATGGATAGAGTACATTGTCGCTGCGGTTTGCCGTATAGCTCAACTTCAGGGTCTGATCCTCTGTCGGATTGAAAAAGAGCTTTGACTTGAAAGTCCGCTTGTCATAGGCGTCCATATCCTGGTCACTGATCTTGTAGTGGACGCCCGACATCGCCGGAGCGTACTCGCGTATCTGATCGGCAAAAGTGTTGCCGTCGCCATCTTCATACTGCTCGCTCTTCTCCTTCGACGCACTGACGAGGACCCTTATCTTTTCGTCACCGCCGCTGAGTGTCGCGCCCGCCTTGCGGTAACCCCAACTGCCGGCGTTCATATAGGCATCGCCGTGGAACCCCGGTTCCGGATCCGCTGTCCTGATCTTGACCGCACCGCTGAGCGTACCGAAGTTTTCCACATCAAACGGGCCTTCGACAACTTCAATATCCTCAACCAGATTTGTCATCACATGTGAGGTTGGCGGATCCATTCTGTTCGGGCAAGCTCCGTATATCTTCGCATCGTCAACAAGAATGTTGATGTTGTCCTTCTTTTGTCCGCGCAGAATGATATCGTTGGCGATGCCACTGCGCCGAACCAGGGATATCCCCGATACGTTCTTTGTCAGTGCTTCCGCAAGATCGGCGGACTTCACTTGTTCTCCGCTTACATCGCCGATTCTGGTGGCTTCCACGCTGATGGTTTGCAATTTGACGCCTTCAGCCTGAACAGCCGCGGTAAATGCCAAAAGAAGGTACTTGGTTTTTTTCATGGTCAGTGCAACTCCCAATAAATATTCATCGTCTGCCACCCTGGAGAAGTTCTTGACTGGCTTAAAGCAGCGGGAGTTTAACCAAATGCAAATTTCATGTGATTTGGATTCTGCCGGATTTCCACCCTAATCCGGCCAAGGAGATATAAAACCCGAGCAAGACAAGTGAAATAACCCAAGCTCTGCGCCATATAACATCAGTAAACGGATGGTGAGGGAGTACTCCACCGGTTAAAACCGAGGCATTGTGCATGCACTGTCGGCTCAAGCAGGTGGCGTAATCAAAGGATCAGAACACTTGAAGTCTTTTTTTTCATGTGTGCTGAACCCTTGACCTGTATTTAAAATGGTAACCTTGCAGCACATGTCCAACACCGGAGTCGCCCATGTCCATCAACAGCGCCCTGCGGCCACTGCTGATCACCGCCGCCCTGCTGCTTGCCGCCACGCTGCCGGTGATCGCCGCAGAGAGATCGGTGCGCATCACCGCCATCGTCGAACATCCGGCGCTGGACGCGGTGCGCCAGGGCATTCTGGACGAACTGCGGCAGCACGGCTACCTGCCCGGTGACAATCTCGACTGGGAGTTCCAGAGCGCGCAGGGAGACGCCGGTATCGCCGGCCAGATCGCACGCAAATTTGTCGGCGATGCGCCGGATGCGATCGTCGCCATCGCCACGCCATCGGCGCAAGCGGTTGCCGCTGCTGCGCACGGCACGCTGCCGGTCATCTTCTCGGCCGTGACCGATCCGCTGGACGCCAGACTGGTTGACAACCTGGAGCGGCCGGGCGGCAACGTTACCGGCGTCTCCGACCTGCTGCCGCTGGAGCAGCATCTGGCGTTGATCCGTGAGATCGTCCCCGACGCCGGGGCCGTCGGCATCCCTTACAATCCGGGCGAGGCCAACGCCGCAGTGCTGGTCAAGCGCATCGAGGCGATGGCGCCGGGCCTGGGACTGAAGATCGTCACCGCCTCGGCGCCGACCACCGGCGATGTTTTGATGGCCGCCCGCTCGCTGGTCGGCAAGGTGGATGTCATCTATGTCACCACCGACAACACGGTGATCGCGGCGTTCGAATCGGTGCTGAAGGTGGGTAGGGAGGCACAGATTCCGGTCATCGCCGGCGATACCGACACCGTCTCGCGCGGCGCCGTCGCAGCAGTCGGCTTCGACTATTACGACGTCGGACGCCAGACCGGCGTGCTTCTTCTGCGCGTGCTGAACGGCGAACATCCGGGTGACATCGCGGTGCGCGGTGTGGAAAAAACCAGGCTCCACCTGAATCCCGCCAGTGCGCGCACCATGGGGGTGGAGCTGAGCTCCGGGCTGATCCAGCGAGCCGCCCGGATAGTCGAGTGACCCTGTCACACCTGGGCAGCAGGGGTCTTCGTTGAGCCTGATTGCATTTCTCGGCGCCATCGAGGCGGGGCTGCTGTTCGGGCTGGTGGCGCTAGGCGTCTTCATCAGCTTCCGCATTCTCGATTTTCCCGATCTCACCGTCGACGGCAGCCTGCCGTTGGGTGCGGCCACCGCCGCCACGCTGATCGTCTCCGGCGTCGACCCCTACCTGGCTTCATTGGCGGCCATGGCGGCAGGCGCACTGGCCGGGCTGGTGACCGCGCTGCTCAATGTCTGGCTGGGGATCCTGCATCTGCTGGCCAGCATCCTGACCATGATCTCGCTCTACACGATCAACCTGCGGGTGATGGGCAAGCCCAATCAGGCGCTGCTCGGCGAAGCAACGGTATTCACGCCGTTCGAAGGGCTGGGCCTCCCGTTCTACTGGCTGACACCGCTCTGCCTGCTGGTGCTGCTGACGCTGGCGGTATGGCTGGTCAACCGCTTCCTCAGCTCGGAGATCGGGCTGGGCATGCGCGCCACCGGCGCCAACCCGCGCATGGCGGCGGCGCAGGGGATCGAGACCGGCCGCATGAAGCTGCTGGGCATCGCGCTCTCCAACAGCCTGGTGGGGCTGGCGGGCGCGCTGTTCGCACAGATTCAGGGCGGCGCCGACATCACCATGGGGGTCGGGGTGATCGTGGTCGGGCTGGCCGCAGTCATTCTGGGCGAGGCGCTGCTCTCCACCCGCACCATCCTGCTCGCCGCGATCGGCTGCGTGATCGGCTCCATCCTCTACCGGCTGGCGGTCGCCTTCGCGCTCAACGCGGATTTTCTCGGACTGCAGGCGCAGGATCTGAAGCTGATCACCGCGCTGCTGGTGGTCATCGCCATGTCGCTGCCCGGCCTGCGCCGCCGCTGGCGAAGCAGGCGGAGGGGTCGATGATCCGGCTGGAGCGTATCCGCGTCACCTTCCACCCCGGCAGCGCCGTCGAGACCAGGGCGCTGTGCGATCTGCAGCTGAACATTTCCGCCGGCGAGTTCGTCACCGTGATCGGCAGCAACGGCGCCGGCAAGTCGACGCTGTTGAATGTGATCGCCGGGGAGACGCATGCCGACTCCGGCCGGATTCTGATCGACGAGCGCGACGTTACCGGCTGGTCCACTGCCCGGCGCTCGGCGCTGGTGGCGCGCGTCTTTCAGGATCCGCTGGCGGGCAGTTGCGAGAATCTGACGCTGCAGGAGAACCTGGCACTGGCCAGCTGTCGCGGGCACAGACGCAGCCTGCGGCCGGCCGTCAACCACGACAGGCACAACGATTTCCGGCACCGCATCGCCCAGCTCGGGCTGGGACTCGACCACCGGCTGAACGACAGAATGGGACTGCTCTCCGGCGGTCAGCGGCAGGCGGTCAGCCTGGTGATGGCAACCCTCAATCCGACGAAGATCCTACTGCTCGACGAGCATACCGCCGCGCTCGACCCTAAAACCGCCGCCTTCGTCATGGCGCTGACCGACCGAATTGTGCGCGGTCTTGGGCTGACAACCATGATGGTGACCCACTCGATGCGCCAAGCGCTCGCCCACGGCGACCGCACGCTGATGCTGCATGAGGGCCGAATTGTGCTGGACGTCGCCGGTGCAGCGCGCAGCCGCATGCAGGTGGCAGATCTGCTGCAGCTGTTCGAACAGGTGCGCGGCCAGGCGCTGGACGACGACAAACTGCTGTTGGAGTGAAACATGAGGAGTCGACCGGTGAGTTCCACCAGATTCAGTGCCATCATCAATATCCTGCTCGGCGTGACAGCGATCGTCCTGCCTTACTTTTTCGGCACTTTTGCGGTGATGATGCTCGGCGGCGTGATGCTGGCCAGCGGCGCCCTGGCGCTGCTCTATGCTGACGCCGCTCGCCGGGAGGGAGTACCAGCCAGCGTTTTCGCCCATTGGGTACGCATCATTGCCGGCGTGGTTATTCTACTCTGGCCAGGGCTGGCCTTGTGGGTAGTCGCGGTCATTCTGGGCGGTGGTTTGCTGCTGAGCGGCATTACCGGCCTGACAGCCCTGCGCGACGCAGGCCTGGTCAACCCGCCTCTGCTGCGCCGGATCGAACTTTGGTCGAGCATCCTACTCGGCGCGGTGCTGATCATGCTGGGAGCCGCAGGCTCCGCTGTTTTGCTCGGCGTTGTCCTCGGCGTCGCGCTGATCGGTAACGGCCTGCAGCAGTGGCGTTTGTCTGCCTAGATCCTAATTCAATATCCCGCGTGGCATGGGCTCCGGCCCTTTTCTCACAATATTTAACCTTGTGCGTGGTTTCTTTCAGGCATCGAGCCTTGTTAACATGACGCGATCAATACTTGCTACAACGCAACGAGCGCCGACATGCTGCTGCGCTGGCACTTGGTGAAGTGTCAGGTGGATTGCTTTAGTGGGACCTCTCATTAGCACCGGATTCGAGAGATTGATCCCAGGAAACCGATAACGATGAAACCCCAGGAAATGAATGACCACGAGTTAGTCATCTCACGAGATGATTTTGATGCGGTACTGTTCAATCTCGACGGTGTCGTCACGCACACGAACAAGGCGCATGCCGCCGCCTGGAAGCAGACTTTCGATAACTATCTGCTCAAGCGCAACCCACAGGATGGTGAGGATCTCGGGCCGTTCCATATCGATCTCGACTACCGCCGTTTTCTGGATGGAAAGCCCCGAGAGGCGGGAATAAGGCACTTTCTGGCCTCACGCCACATTAATCTGCCAAGAGGTGACGTCGAGGATCCGGCGTATACCAATACCATGCGTCATCTGGGATACCGCAAAGATCTGAATTTTGAGGCAATCATTCAACAACAAGGGATCGAGGTGTACGGCTGCGCCATAGCGCTCATTCACCAGTTGCGCAATGCGGGCATCAAGACCGCTGTCGTCTCGGCAAGCAAACACTGCAAGATGATACTGGAACGGGCGGACCTTCAGGACCTGTTCGATGCATGGATTGATGCGCTGGAGGCTGAGCAGCTGGAACTGGACGGCAAACCGGATCCCTATGTGCTCCTCGAACTGGCGCGCCGCCTGGAGGTAGAGCCGGTGCGAACAGCTGTGATAGAGGATAGCGTTATCGGAGTTACTGCCTGTAAACGGGGTCGTTTTGGCTTGATCATCGGTTTCGACAACGGTGACCGGCGGGAGATGATGCTCGAACACGGTGCGGACTTTGTACTCAAAGATCTGTGCAGTGTCGACGTCGACGGCGCTGCAGAGGATGAGTTGCTGCCCGCCGATCTGGTCGATAGCAAGCTGATCACCAGTCAGCTGGCAGGAAAACGACCCGTACTGTTCCTCGATTATGGCGGGACTCTGGCACCTGCTACCGATCGGTTTGAAGATGCCCGGATTTCCAAAAAGACACGCCGCATTTTACGAAAAACCGCCCGCTTGATGCCGGTGACTATTGTCAGCGGGCGCGATGCGGAGGAGATATGCACGCAAGTAGGGCTGCAGGAGCTTTTTTATGCCGGCAGCCACGGTCTGGACATCCGGGGTCACAATATACACCTGGAGCTGCCGGAAGGTGATGAAGCGTTGCAAGACCTGGACCGGGCGATGGAGGCGCTCACCCGGCAACTTGTGAATCTACCGGGAGTAACCATTGGACGAAAACGCTTCGCCATAGTTGTGCATTTTCACCCCGAGGAAGCTGATCATGCGGAACAGGTGGCCGCTGCGATAAAACAGGTACAAGCGCTGCTGCCGCGGCTTAAAATAACCGGGGGCAAAGAGGTTTTAGAACTGCTCCCCGACATTGACTGGGACAAAGGCCGCGCGATGCATTGGCTGTTGTCGGAACTCGGCATGGATGGTGCGGACGTGCTGCCTATCTATATCGGCGATGATGTAACCGATGAGGCAGCCTTTACCAAATTGCGCGAGCGGGGCATCGGGATCCTGGTGTCGGATAGCGCCCAGCCAAGTGCTGCAGCATACCGCGTGCGCAATCCGGAGGAGGTCCTGAGCCTGTTAAAACAGCTGATTGATTGCATGGCAGATGAATAGCGCGCAGCGGCGTGCAAAACTGTCTGTTTGAACCCGAAAGTGTGGGCAACAATCCGAAAATTCTCACAGCTGTTAGAAGCCGGCCGACTGCTCTAACCGCGTTATGAGTCCGGCATGGGCTCGCGCAAACTCCGCTCCCCGCTGTTTCAGGGCCAATGCCAGTACCCAGGGCAGGTTGAGTGCATCCCCTCTGCGGCATGCAGCAGCATAGCTCTGTGCATAATCCGGCGGTACCCGCAGGCTCCAGTTCTCCTCATTGACCGTTCCCGGCGTATTGTAGACCTCCTCAAGTCCCAGCAGATCCGCAAAGAAAATCATCACGTGCCGGGCGGGGCTGATGAACAGATCAGCGAACTTTGCATGCACCAGTTTACGCCGATCTGCGCTGAGTTCCCGCACCAGTGATTCAACGTCTCCTGCGGGCTGCAGCCGCCGCGCCAGGTATTCGGCCTGCCGCAGATTCTCTCCGGTCTGCTCCCAGTGGCGCGCCAGGCGCCAGATTGGCTGGGTGTCATGATTGCCTACCATGATCCAGTCCTCCGGAAGCGCATTCTCGCTGCGGTAGACATCGGCGGGATTATCGAGATTCGCTTTTTGCGTCACGCGGAATCGGTCCAGTCCGTGACGCTGGATCACCTGCGCCAACGGATACGGTTGTGTACTGAGAATCTCGCACAGCACATCTGCAACTGTTCCGCCGCGCATCAGGACTGACTCAACCAGGTTGTCCAGGAGCGTCGCGTAGCGATCGATCTGTGCCGGCTCTAATGTGCGCACCCAGTTGTCATCATAGCGGGGCAGATGCGTATTCAGCTGGGTTTCCCTGATGATGGCGTAACGCGCCAGTTCCGGGTGGTCCGGCAGATTTGGCGACGAAAAGAGCCGCGCACCGTGCTGCACTGCGTGCAGCGGGTCGGGATCAGCAGCAGCATAGACCCAGGGACAGACCAGTCCGTGGGGGTGGTCGACGCGCAGGCCGTCGAACTCCTCCAACATTTTGCTGATGCGGGCTGCCATGAAAATCAGTACAGGACCGGGCTTGCCATCCTGGGTGTAATACTGCTCGGGGTCCAGCACGCCATAGTTCCAGGGCTGGCCTTCCGGGTTGGTGCGGCTGGGCGGAGCACCCATGTAATAATTTGACAGGTAGATATCACCCCGGCTCCACAGATCACAGGAGGAGAGGCCCACCTGCAGGTCGCCGTACATACGCACGCCCCACTCATTGGCCAATTTGCGGAAGGCAGCGTGCTGACGGTGAACAATGAACTGGCCCAGCCGGTAGCGCGCCATGGCGTATCGGTGATGCGCTTCAAGATTGGCCTGCCGGGCTGCGCAAGCGACGTCCTTCTCAGGCGAGTGGCGATACAGGTCACGGCTCGTGCACGCTTCGTTCGTTACCGGCCAGTCCCGTTGATGCAGCCCGCCAAATTGAACCGCCAGCGCATGGTAGAGCGCATCCGCAAAAAGCCACGCTTGGTGATGCGCGGTGAATGCATCCAACTCTGCGGCGAGTTTGTCGTTGGTTTGCTGCTCTAGGCGCCGGTACATAGCGTCCAATGCCTGGTGACAGGCATCATATGCATACCGGTGAGCCGTGTGGCGGCTATCTGAACTCGTATTGCCTTGCACCATCCTGCACAGGTGCTCTGGTTCCAGCAGTCCGGTAAACAGGGGATCCCTGGTGACTGACGCCCAATCGATGGAGAGAATGTTCCTTGAGAACAGGGTGCCGTCATAGGGTGAAGGATCGTCACGGGAGGTCTGGCCCTGCGGTCCGAACTGGATGCCATCGAAGCCGAGCTCACGGGCAAACCGCAAAAGCCCCTGCCCGCCACGACCATAGGGCGAGCCCCGCCCAATATCCTCACCGGCAACGGCCGGAAAGCAGGAGTCATGAATGGCCAGAACCAAACGATCCTTGGCCAACAGTGCCAAGGCATCGGTAATCTCTCCGGCGGGAGCGGGTCTGTTCATAGCTGGCTCTCGTATTTTTGGTATAGCAGTGTCAGGCAATCTTCACCAGCAAAGTAGCATCAAGCGGCCCGGCCTGCTTTATTGCATGCAATAATACTGGACCGGAGAAAGTTGATATAAGGGCTGGAGAGTATTTTGTGGTAATACTGGCACACATATCGGAGGGTTTATTGAGTCATTGATATGCCTTGATATCATTGCAGGCTTGCACACGACAATGACCGGCCAGGTGTGGGTTGTCTGCAGCGTGAATCGGCATTTTCCAAATTAAGGGTGGAAACCTCATGGTTTTGCTCATGCCGCAAGCGGCGGCGTATTTCTGAATAAAACATTCAGCCAGAATATACACGATATCATGTTCAAATGAATTTTAACGACCCTTTTAACCGCGTATGCAATCAGCAACAGAGTGAATACCTTGCTTTCCGAGATGCATTGAAGCGATCTCAGGTTGACTCCCTGCCCGGCGCAGAAGCTTTACTTGCCGATATAAAAAAGCGACTGTGGAAATTTATCTCGATCATTGCGCTGATTGTGTCGGTGATCTCATTGCTTTTTCCTGCAGCAGCCGTGGCTACCCTGGTATTTGGCGTAGTTATCGCTCTATGGCTTATCACTAACAGCTTCAAGGGGCAGCGCTATGTGAAACGTTACATCAACGAGGAGATCATCAAGCAATAACTATTCCGGCATACAGAAAACACCATCGCCAATCCCCAAAATTCCGGATACCGGCGGCAGATGCGGGCTAGAAAGGATCGCTTGATCGGTTGGGCATCTCTTCCGGAGTGATTGTTGGCGCTTCGTGCATCGGGCTGGGTTCTGGCTCTGTAATGATCGTTGAAGCATCCTGGTCGAGGACCGGCCCCGGTGCTAATTCCACGACTGCACCCCGCTCGGCAGGGTGCTCTGCGGTGTCTGCAGGTTCAGGCTCTGCAGAATCGGACTCAGGCATTGCCTGTGGCGCCGCCTGAGATGGGTGGTCTGGCTGCACGACTGGCGCCGATATCGCGTTTGCCGGAGTTGGCGCACTTACAGCGCGCTTTACCACAGCTTCCGGTTGCGCCCTGTCGGTCTGCATCTCGCTCAATATGTTGTTGACTGCAGCAAAGAAGCGACGGTAGAAATCCTTGTCGTCAATAGTCTCTTCCGAGATCTTTACCAGTGAATCGGCGCTCTGACCGATGGGCAGCGATATCGAACCCAGCGCGCTGAGGCCGACACTGGCAGCGCTACTGCTCTTTTTCAGTGCATAAGTGCTGAGTACACCGGTGGCAAACAGTGTGCTGCCGGTGGTTTCAGGCAGGCAAACGATATTCATCTCGATGAACGTATTTGGGTTGTCTTGCCGTTTGGCCGCCTTGCGCGCCTTGATCTGATCGCTGCCGGTGCTCTCTATCAGATAACCCTGCCCAAGCAAGGAGCGACGCGCGCTTTCGCAAACCGGGGAGACGCCGCTATCCATCCTCATCTTGAACGGACTATCATCCGCGAAACTCTCTTCGGTATAAACGGCTCGGTTGCTGCAGGCGGTCGCTGACAATATACAACCAAAAAGAAACACTATTTTCGATCTATAATTCATACAATTTAACTCCGCCAGACATCACCTGCTATTCCGTCCGAGTAGCCTGACGAAGCAACCACAAGCCGCTGCAAATTGGAGACAAGCGGCAATTTTATGCTGCCGCTTATTGCCGGACAAGCCGCTCGAAACCATGCGCTTGCTGCGCCTCTGCCGTCCTGTTCGGAAACTGTGTAATGCGTATGCGTTATCGCGTTAAACGCAACCTGCAAACAATTTTCCCGCAACTCTGAATTTCAGGCTTCAGCGTCGACCTTGCCAATCCGGCCGAGTGTCGCGCATCGTATTGTTTGTCGTCCTTTGTGAATTTCCGCTATCTTCGCTGTCATACCGAGAATTTCAACAGCCTGCTAGGGCACACAGATGATGCGCACTGGTAGATCAATAGGATCTTCATACCGAAACTCTATCATTTTTAAGGTGGGGCTGGATCGGTTGACCTAAACGAAAAAGAAGCATTACTGAGGAGTCAGGAAGAGTACGAAACGACAAATAACCTCTGGACAAGTAATGATATTTTTGTGAATATGGAAAAGCTGTAAAATTAATCTAACATAAGGTCAGCCTGAGTTAGGTTATTGAAATTATAAATCCAAGTGCAGGTCCGTTGACTTAATGTCAGTCTTGGCATCCAGCTGTAAATGAGGGTGGACGTGGGGGAAAAGCCTATAGCTTGGTCCATCAAACAATAATAAACAAACTTCAGCTCTTTGACGAAGTAACACCCGGAGGAACCAACATGCGTAGAACAATATATGCCGCCGCGGTATTCACAGCCGCGTTCGCTGGCGGGTGCACTACACCAGAAACTACAACAGAAAAGGAGCCGATGCAGGCGGAGCCCATGCATGCTGCCGATATGGCGCCAAAACGTTACGAAGGCTCCTTGCTGGCTGCCGACGTCAACAAACCCAAGAATGACTACAACATTACCATCAACTACGAGTTGGGCATGCACTGTACCGGCTTCGATTTCAGCTATTGCTGCGTGCTTCCGCCCTACAACTCGGTTCAGAGTCAGGTGATAAAAACCGCAACCGGCAGGAAGAAGTATCCCGAGATGGTAGAAGCCGACGAAAACGACCCCACTGTCCTGGTGGACGGCAACAAACGTATGAAACTCGCTTACGGCCACATCGACAACACGTACTCCGAAGGCAGCAAAATGGTCTACTGGGACGTGCGCTACGATGTGAACGGTGACGGCAAATACACCGACAACGAAAACGTCGCCAATGCCTACTGGACCCATCTGTATGTTTACAAGGATTTGAAGGGCACAAACCCCAAGGGTACCAGCAAAGACAGCGAGAAGCTGGTGGTTGGGCTCAATATCCCAGTTCCCAAGGACAATGGCCCGGCCGGCGCTGCCGCTCCCAGTCCGATGAAGGGAGGCCATCTGCACTACACCGGAGAGAAAGGCACAATTGTCTATACCAAATCACCGGTGCTCGACAATGTGCCCATCGTGCTGACCAATCCGGGTATTTGGGATGCCTTGGGTCTGCCATTAACCCCGTTTAACGATTCGGTGGCTGCCAAGGATGTATTGTCGCTGGTGGAGGTTGATATCCAGCCGTTCCAAGAGGCCTGGGTGAGCCTGGTGGATGCGGACAACGGTGCACCGGTGCTCGACAGCCACAGCGGCAAGCCCATCACGTTCGTCGGAACCAACCCAATCGACATACCGAATTGCCCGAACTGCCATGGCAACGAGCGTGCCAACGGCGAAAAGTTCCAGCTGTACAAGCAGGAGAGAGCATTCTGGAAGGGGCTGGGGGCTTCGGACTGGTTTGCCGACCTGAAGGGCACTGCCATCTCCATCCTGGAGATGCATGACGACCACAATGGTACGGATTTTCTGAAGAACTACGATCCCAACGGCCGTTCTAAGGATAATCGCATTGGCCGCGATCCGATCCTGTGTCAGAAATGCCACGCAGACAACGTCATCGGCGTACTCAACTCCAGCACCTTCAAGGACAAGGACGGTAAGGAACAGCGGATACCGCCGCTGACCCAAGCCATGCACACCGTGCACCAGATCAACGCGCCCATGCCCGACGCCGAAAGCCGCAGCGCCGCGTGTCAGGGCTGCCACCCCGCACACCGCCAAGACGGCAGCATGGAGGGCTACCCCATCACCCCGGACGGTAAGAACGCCTATGCTGACCGCGATAATCGCGATGCCGCCGGCGGTTGTTATGTCGGTCGTGATGTGCATGCCAATCCCAATAAAGACAAGGACGGCGTGGAAACCGAAGAGCACCTGAATGCCATCGGCAAATGGCTCCAGGCGAACGTCTCCCAGATCGGCAACGGCAAACATGGCAAGGGGTTGTGGTGCACCAACTGCCACAACCAGCTGTCGCGCGAGCTGTACCAGCGCGACAACATTTCTCAAGCCTTCAAGCAGGAGGGTACAACCCTGCGCAACAAGTCGCTGAAGGAGATTGCCAAGGGCATTGGCGTGGATATGAAAACACTGGAGTCCATGATGGATCCCAAAGTTGTTCTGGATGCCAAAGGCCACGACACTCCCGGGAAATCCCAAATCCTCGCAACTTGGGCCAAGCAACGCACTGTGCCCGACATTGCGGTGATCGCGCTGCAGGGCGACGGTCCGATGATAACCAAGGATGAGGACGGCGATATCAATGTAGTGCCGCTGTCGGCCAATCCGGCGGTTGACATCGCATCCCTGAAACTTCCGGCTGGCGCAACAGGCGCGGCAGCGGTGCCATATGAAGCGGCCACCCACGGGCGCGACTACTGGCTCTCAGCAGGCGCTCCGCACTGTGCCGATTGCCACGCTGCACCGTACGTTGAAGGTCAGGGCGGCGTTGCATTTCCCATTAACCAGCCCGGCAAATACAGCTTGAATCGCTATACAAAGGGACACGCCGGCATCGCCTGCCAAGGCTGTCATCAGTCTATTCACGGTCTGTACCCAGTAACGCCGCGAACCGATCTGACCTCCTATCGTCAGGCGACTCAGTACAACCCGGATGGCTCACATGGTCCGTTCAAATGCGCCGTCTGCCACGAGACCAATAAAAACGGTGTTCCGTGGATAGCGGATGACGAAGAGCACGTGTGGAAAGGCAAGCCAATCTTGGAAGACTACTCGGCAGCTGTATCCTGGATGCACGCCAGTGCACCCGATCTCGGAGGTAAGATTCCGGAAGAGTAAATCAACCCGCTCTTTTGCGGTAACTTAGTGGCCGCTTTCGCGGCCACTTTCTTTTTGCCGGCCTACGGAAGTCAACCTAATGAAAGCGAACTACCGTTTGATGCGCGTACTGTTCATAGCCCTCACCCTGCCATGGAATTGCGCTCAGGCAGCAGGTTCCACCGAGGTACTCGTTACCATTGGCAGTCTGCAGATCACAGCCTCCGATCTTGAGCGGGCACTTCGCAGCTCCCCCTTTATAACCCAGTTCAATACGCTCGGGGAGGACCAACAGGCAGCGGTGCGTGGAAGTATGCTGCAGCGCCTGGTTTTTTCCCGCCTGCTGTTGCTTGAGGCGCAAGCGCAAAATTTAGACCAAAGCGATCAATACCGCGACGAGCTGGATCGCTTTCGCATCGGTATGCTACATCGCAGATACATGGACAAAATACGGGAGGAGATAAACATTCCCGATGAAACCAATCAGCAGATGAAGGCCCAATTCAAAGGCAACCACGACGCATTCAAGGCAGCTCAGTCCGCTTATATCGCGGACCGATACAAGGTATCCAGAATCGATGAGATAAGACGCCTGCGTACCAAATATCATGTCCAGGTACACGACGAGCGCGCGATTCCGGACGCCGCACCGGATACTGTGTTAATGGAAGGCGAGGAGATGCGGATTCTCTATTCCGACCTACCCGCCCAGCGTGAAAAGCAGGTGACGAAAGAGCAGATAGAGCACGAATTATACGCCCGCGGTGAATTGTTATTGACTGCGCGCGCAGCAGGGGACATGGGTATAGATATCTCAGACGCCCTTGACGCCTTCCGCGCAGAACACCTTCCAGCCCTGCTGGTGGAAAATCTGGAACATGAATGGTTACCGGACGAAGCACCATTAAAAGCGTACTTCGACAGCCATCCCAACATTGGACAGATCGTTGAGCGCCGCCATATCGGCCAGTTGGTTGTGGCAACCCGTGCGGAAGCCGAGGAGATGCGCAAACGCATTCTTGCCGGCGAGAGCTTGTTCGCTTTGGCCGGCGAATACAGCATTGATCCTTACGGACGTAAAAACAAAGGTGACATGGGCTGGATCAAGGCAGACCGGGGAAGCCCGGTGATCAATACCGCCATCGCTGAATTAAAAGACGGAGTGGTCAGCGAAGTGATCGAGACTCCCCTGGGATTTCACCTGATCACCATCCTGGAACGCAAGCCGGGTGAAACCCGTCCCTATACCCTGATTAAAGAGAAGGTACGCCAGATGTATCTATCCGAAAGGTTAACCAAGTACGCTCAGGAGCTGGCACAGAAATTCAAAGTGGTGTGGCAGGTCAGCGACCAATCCGAAAAACAGAATTGAGACTGGAGTTGATTTGTTTGAAACGATCCCTGGTAGCCATACTGCTGATTGGCACCCAGGTGTTTTGTGGCATCTCCGTATTCGCCGGCTACCAGTCGGGCCAGATGACCGTCTCTGAAAAGAGGTCGGCAGCCCGCATACCTCATTTTAATGTGGGGGACAATGCCTGGGAAAGCCTGACTCCGCCGCTACCATCCCTGAATGGAGAGGCGTACACGCTCGATCACTGGAAGGGCAAAGTGATTCTGCTCAATTTCTGGGCCAGCTGGTGCGCTCCCTGCCAATACGAAATACCCAAATTGATCGAACTGCAGGAAAAGTACAAAACGGAAGGTTTGCAGATTGTCGGCATCGGCGTGGACAAGGAGAAGCCCCTGCGCAATGTCAGCCGCTCGCTCGGTATCAACTACCCAGTGCTGGTGGCGGACGGAACACTCGGACCGAAACTGCTTGAATACTGGGGAAACAGTGCACAGATCGTCCCTTACAATGTGGTAATCGGCCGGGACGGTCGGATCACCTACACCCACCTGGGACTAGTCGACCAGGAGGTGTTCATGGAATACATCCACCCAATTCTGAGCCAGCCTTAGCGTTTTTCGGCGAAGCTCCTCTATATTTCCGTCCATTCCCAGCGCCCTCTTCGGGCCATAGAAGAGTAAAAATCGGGGATGGAAAAAAGAGATGGTGACAAACGACGCTCAATTGTGATCAGTCCGTTTATATCAAGCTTCGTGCGGAACAAGTCCGACACTCCCACGCAGTCGACTGCTGAAACATGGCGAAAACCGAAATTCGTATCTGCCAGGCACGCTGCGCAACGCGGAATGACAAGGACTGACATGAGAGATTCTGAATTCGACTTTTGTTGTCTATTGCAGCGTTTGGCCATTACTAAGGCTCTGCATCAGTGATGCATGATGCTCAATCATCAGCCAACCAGCGTTGAATTTCCGGTACACGTTGGTTGCCAGAACAACGGCTGTAACCATGCCTGAACTGAGCATCTCTTCAGCTACGACATGTACTGCCAGGTCGTTTGCGGATACGGCATTAATGACGGTGTATGTCAACTCGGTACGCTGGGCATCAGCGAAAATATTTACCCAACTGCGGACAACCGAGCGATATTCCACTATGGCACCTGAACCGGGATGTACGCAAACCACATCTTCGTCTGCCCATAAACCGGCCATCACCTCGGGGTCGCAATGAATGAACGCCTCGTAGAAGACCGCCTCCACTTCATCCGGGGATTTAAACGTTAGCTTTGATTTCTTCATTACTCAGCCCCGGTACTCGGGTAGCGTCTACCGTTCGATCTAAAACAGATTATCAAAATTGAATCGCTCCTCATGATCTCAAGAACCTATCTCATCATCTGCAGCGAACCGTGTTGCTGTGCGAAATGCGTGCCGGCAAAACGCGCGGCGATGAACCGTTCTGTAAATTGGATAGCATAGCGGCGGCATCTGCCACTGCGCACCGATATTGAGCGGCCAAAGGAGAGCTTCGTGAGCCTTGCCGGCGGGGATTGACTTGTGACCGGCACGACCTTCTGGAACATATTCCTCCGGAAAATGTTCCCGGATACGTTCCCAATGTTGGTCGCTTCGTCGTAGCACGATGATGATTATACGACAAACCGCTCATGTGTTAATTTTCCGTTAGGTCTAAGAAGATTTTTAGCTGGATAAATAATACACTAACGCAAATCTGACCCCTCCCTTTTTTAACAATATCTTCGGGACAAGTTGGAGTATTCGCGCTGTGACCAAGGGTGAAAAAAATTGGCAAGCCGTGTTCCCAGCTCTTGCCGGCGGAGACCAGCAGACCGTTGCGCTCCTGGATGATGCCCGTTTGGTTACTATGCCCTCAAATCATTGGGTGTTTCGCGCCGGCTCCCCGTGCGAAAACTATCTGCTGCTTATGCAGGGCAGCGTGCGGGTACAGGTCATTGGGGAGAGTGGACGTGAGGCGATGCTCTATCGTGTGTTACCGGGCCAGTCCTGCGTGCTTACCACCTGCTGTGTCCTCTCGGGAGAGGATTATCCGGCTGAGGGCTTCACCGAGACCCCCGTACATGCATTAGTCGTCGACAGACACTCCTTCAACGGCGCGCTGGAAACAGCTCCTACTTTTCGCCAGTTTGTTTTCTCCAACCTGGGTGGGCGCATGGCAGAGGTCATTACCCGTATGGAGGAGATTGCCTTTCGTCCCGTCGAGCGCCGGCTTGCCTCCTTGCTGCTCTCCCGTGCAGATAAGAGTGGGATCATCCAAACTACTCATCAGGAGATTGCTGTTGAGCTCGGTACTGCCCGCGAGGTGGTTTCGAGACACCTCAAGCGGTTTGAATCCTCCGGTCTTATCGAGCTTGAGCGCTCGACGGTTCGGGTGAGCAAGCCGGAAGAGCTGCGGCGCGTTGCTGATACCTCTGCATGACAAAGTCACTGATCCGATAGGCGAAAGCAGCGTTGGCCGCAGCAAAGCGTATACGCTGCGTACATTTGAATCCGTTTGCTTGGCCATAAAAACGCCAATTCTGCTAATAAATATAACCAACAGTGTGTTTTCTCAACTGTTTTTTAGCTCTCCCGATGCGTGAAAATGGCGAGACCGACGAGCCGGTGAAACGGCAAAATCGGTGAATATCGCAGTGCACAATTGACAGCGGGTTTCGGAGATGGAGAAAATGCCATGTGATCGCCAAGGTTAGAGCGTCAGCGAAGTATAAAACCTCGCTGACGAATAAAGGGGAGAGCTGCACCCCTCCCCGTGGGAAACCCCATGGTTTTGTTCCCGCCGCAAGCGGCGGTGTATGTCTGAAGAATGGTAACAACTTCGTGAATCATTCGTTGTGTGGGCGATGGTCCGGTTCCAGCCGCACAGAGGGGAGAGACAGCATGTTTCTCTATCGGTAATTCAATTAGAAATCAAGGCAGGAGGGTACCTGGACATGAGCTCTATGGAACAGAGGATCGATGGACAGTTGGGTGCGGCAACTACCTCCGGGTAGCCATTAGACTGGTTGTATGGTTGATGATTTACACTGCCGTTGTTGCTCATTGCAGCCAGCTCAGAAATCCCCGCTGCACCGAACAGCAAGTTGAACCATAGTTTTGCAATTGGCAATGTTAACCCAATAATATAACAAGACAGGCTGGAGGTTATTCTTGCATGAAAAATGTGATTGCACTGTTGGCATTATGTTTGCCTTTCATTTCACTTGCGGGTGAGTATAAGACCACATTACTGGTTCAGACAGGAGTGATGAGCGAACATGATCTCATCGTCAGGAACATCACCGACCTGGGAAGCAACAAGACCTGCCTGGCCTTCTATGTCAAGACAAGCGGCACCAGTCCGGTTATCCACTGTTATCCTGCGGCCGCAGGATATGGCGCCGGGCTGGTCCAAGTGGGGCATATAAAGGCGGACCGGATCGTGATCCGGAAACTGGAAGACACCAAGAATAATATGTCCTGTCTTGTCGCCTATGTGGGCACGCCGGGAACCTCTCCGGCGGTGGACTGCTATGCCAACAATCAGCACTCCAAAGATCACATGGTTGAAGCAGGGCACCTGCGCGAGGGCGATCTGGATCTTCGCAGAATCCTGGACCAGGGAAATTTGAAAACCTGTCTTGTCGCATATGTGGATACCGAAGGAACTTCGCCCTCGGTGAATTGTTACGATTCCAAAGCGGATGGCAGAGGCGGTCTCCATCAGGCAAGCTACCTGAAGGAGGGGGATCTGGTGGTGCGCAAGATACTGGACATGGCCAGCGGTTATGCCTGTCTCGTCACTTACGTGAGCACGGTTGGCACCTCCTCCCATCTATACTGTTACCAGCAGTAGCTGTTGCAGACTGCATACCGGAAAGGGGTGGAATTGAAATGTCTGGACGTTCAGCAATAATAAAATCAAGGACGGTAGCGCTTCGACCGGCGGAAGATTTCGCCGGCGGGTTAGGGTGTCCAGACGGACTATTTGTGATTAATTGAAAAATGAGGTGAGCTGGCTGTGAACAAAAAGACAATTGTTTTCTTTACTGCCCTGGCAACATTGGGGTGCGCCAATCTGACCTACGTCGAGGATGCCGGCGCAGGGAACATGATGAATATGTTCAACCCTTCACGGTGGTTTGGCAACAACAGCGACCGCCGTTATTATGACGATGATTACTACTATGATCGCAACTACGGCTATCGGGGTTATGGGCCGGGTTGGGGTTATGGACCTGGCTGGGGTTATGGACCTGGCTGGGGTGGTTATGGTTATGGGCCTTACGGCTACGGCACCCCGGGATATGGTGTGCAACAGTCGCAGCCAGCGCCGGCGCGGGTCCCCGAGTAATCTGTGGAGTTCGAGGGACTGTTTGATTGCAGCCTTTGTCGCAGACCTGGTCTTTTTCACTCATCGGATACCCCTGAGCGCATCGTGCTAGGGGTAATCCGGTATAACCCGCAACACCGTCGCATTTTCCCACAATAAAATGTAACTCCAGTAAGGTTTGGGGGTTACATTATTGCCCGTGCTGAATTAACCAAGCTGTCCGAGAAATCCAGCTCTTTCGATTATCAGCTTGTTTATTATTTTGAAGGTTGCAGGCTTTGTGTTTTGTGGCACTCCACGTCACAACAATATTGCGGGTTTGCTGCCGTTAGATTCCTCGATCGACACCGACTCCCAGCCCGCAATCGCGAGGTCAGAGTGGGTCAATTCGTCATGTCCTGTTTAGTCAAATCGATAGACCCCAAATTTTTTCATCCCCTTAACCCAGCCAAGCAGTTTTACGTTTATGCCTTTTTCTTTCAGATAACTGACGAATCCCTCGCTGTCGTTTTCAGC
Organism: Chromatiaceae bacterium; assembly: GCA_024235255.1. GTDB lineage: Bacteria > Pseudomonadota > Gammaproteobacteria > Chromatiales > Chromatiaceae > HKST-UBA178. The sequence continues at coordinate 53,861 of JACKMT010000003.1, read as the reverse complement.
TACCATCCAGATTCTGTTTTGCCCATTCACGCGTAGCTCTGCCTCCAACGTCTCCAATGGCACGAAGCCGTCGTAATGGTCTCGAAAATCAATCTGTTCAATGGGAACGTCCAAGTATATGGATAAGCCATAGTGGGGCCGGGTATCCACAAATACCACCTCGGTATAATCTCTCTGCGTGATGTTGTCCAGTTGATCGGCAAGCACCCGGCTGTCCTGATTGAGTTGTACAAAACCGACTGTTGCACGCAATAAAATCATAGCGGCAATCAGTAAGAAGAGCAGAATTAGAACTTTGGTCCTGTGGAAGATTTCTACCGAAATGTTTCTTGCAGCTATCAACGCGAGCGGTATAAACAACGGCAGAATGTAGAGCGGCAACCGCGATTTGGCCAGAAAAAAAACCATTAATGGAATCAATATCCAGCACAACAGGAACAAGTCTTCCTTTTCTGGCAGTGACCCTTTTTTCCGTGCAAACAGAATGGCCTGTTTGGCATTTTTATAAATCCCGGAAAATACAGCCTTGCTCCAGGGAAGGGTGCCGATGATCAGCGTCGGCAGGTAAACGATGAATCCGCCAAACGGACCAGCATTCCGTTTGTGCTCCGCGGTCGCAACACGATTTACCACCTCATGTTTTAAAAAATAGTTCAGTAGATCTGGGTTTTCGTTAATCACATAAAAGAACCAGGAGCCGCCAACCATAACAAACAGGATTAACCCGATGACAAAACTCTGCCAGTGAAAATTGGTGCGAAGGTCCTTGTCAATGATGAGAAAAATCAAAATTCCCAGAAGGGGGAGCAAGGCGGGTGGGCCTTTGGTTAAGAAAGCCAATCCCAAAAGAACACTACCAGCCATCGACCAGAGCAGCCGGTTTGCTTTGTCCATCTTGCCCAAGCAGAGCATGGCGAAACAGGCCATCGCTGCTGTTTCAAACAGAGTAAGCATTCCGTCGGTGGAGATGGCATTTGAAGCGGCGATGGGAAACAGGCAGGTGCCAAAGATCAAGGCAGATAACCAGGGATGTTTTGGGGTAAAGATTCGCCCCATAAAGCCAACCAAAACCAGGGTCAACAAATACGCCAACGCATTGGGAAAGCGCATCGCAAAAGCATTTTTACCAAACAGCTTTAAGCTGGCAGCGGTTGCCCAGTAATAGAGGGGAGGTTTGGTCCAGTGTGGTTGCTCCGAATGAAGCTTGGGATGAACCCAATCTCCGCTTGCAAGCATGGTATAGGCTACATCGGAATATCGCCCTTCGGTAGATTCGTAAATCCCCCGCGCACCCTGAAATGGGAAGACATAACATAAAACCACCAGCAGAATCGCAAGCTTGGGGGTGCCGAATCTAATGAGTGATCCGAAAAAATATTCTTGCACTAACTTCATCCCAGTGCGGTACTCCAATTATCAGCCGCCGTTTTCAGGCGTACTGACGGGTAAAGCCGAGGTGTGTGTAGCGCCAATCCGGGTGCACAGCCTTGCCCCATTAGCAGTGGCGGCAACCCAAGTCCATCGCCTCCTTGATTGTGTTCATGGGAACGATTGGTTTTCACACTTCACTGCATGTTGTTGAGGGAGTTCCTGAGGCTTGACGGGACAGTGATTTACCAGCTTTTCAGGTAAGCGTCATACACTCCTTTGCGTTGAATTTTAATACAGATCGCCCTAGAAATCGTGTTGTTTCGGCATTGGTTGTTGTTGCCGTCCACTGCTGTCAAACAATGCCATCGCCCGCCTCGGTAAAGAGGTACAGCAGTTCAGAAAGGCTCAATAATTGCGCGGTGCGTTCAACCTGCGCGGTAATCTCCGGCCGGGGAAGCTTCATCATGCGCAGCGGAAACACCAGATTGCGGCGCACGGTTGAAATATATGCTGGCTGACCTCTCGCGTAAAAAGTCGATCCAGGCACTCGCCGCGGCGATCCCAAGGCCGCTCGGCCTGCTGATCAACAACGCCGCCACAGCCGTACGCCGACGGAGGGAGACCGCTGAAGGGATCGAACTCCAGTTCGGCCACCAATGTGCTGGGCTGCTTCTGGATGATACAGGCATGCGCAGACCGACTAAGCGCGGCGCCAGCGGCCCGGGTGGGCAATGTGGCGAGCTACTGGGCGGGTGGTCTGGATATGGACGATCCTGAATGCAAAATGCCCAGGCTCGCTGTGGGCGGCACTGACTAATCCCATTCAACAACGCTGATCAGGAGGATCTATTTAGAGGAGACAAATCACTTTATATTAGTATATGATGATTCAGCGAAATTCTATCGATTTTCGGCGCAATGTATCTACACTAAGCCGGAGCAGCAGAAAAATCGATGCAAGGCGGTCAATTCAGCCGGGCTTCGGGAGAGACTCAACAGCTTTACCAATACAATGACGCAGGACCAAACCTGCATAAGGGAGGTATCAATGTCCAAAAAACACCCACTCATCGTGGTTACCGGCTCCTCAGGCGCCGGGACCTCAACGGTGAAACAGGCGTTTCAGCATATTTTCAGCCGCGAAGGTCTCAAGGCGTTAGTGATCGAGGGCGACAGCTACCACAAGTACAGTCGGGTGGAGATGCGAAAACAGATCAAGAAAGCAGACAAGGCCGCGCGCACCTTCAGCCATTTTGGCCCGGAAGCCAATCTGTTTGAAGAGCTGGAGCAGTGTTTCAAAAGTTACAGTGAAACGGGGATGTGCCGTCAACGCTACTACGTCCACAGTCAAGAGGAACAGGAGCTGCATGGCGTTGAGCCGGGCAATTTCACCGAGTGGCAGGACGTACCTCCCGGTACCGACCTGCTGTTTTACGAGGGGCTGCACGGTTGCATCAAGACCGATACCGTGGACCTCTCCAAGTATGCGGACCTGAAGGTGGGGGTAACGCCAAGCGTGAACCTTGAATGGATACAGAAGATCCACCGGGACTCGGCCGAACGCGGCCATGAAGTGGAAGCGGTCACCGACACCATTCTGCGGCGGATGTACGACTACGTTAACTATATCACGCCTCAGTTTGCGCGGACCGATATCAATTTTCAGCGGGTTCCCGTGGTCGATACCTCACATCCCTTCATGGCGCGGGACATCCCGACGCCGGACGAGAGCCTGGTAGTGATCCGCTTTGCCCGTCCCCGTAATTGGAATATCGACTTTGGCTACTACCTTGAGCGGCTGGCCGGTTCTTGGATGTCAAGGCAGAACATCATCGTGGTGCCGGGGGGGAAGATGGGCATGGCGATGGAGATGGTCATGCTCGACATGCTGAGCACACTCGGTATTATCGAACATATCCGTCGGTGATCGACTATGGGCAGCGGTGCGCTCGGCCAGCCGCTGCCCTACTTCAATAAGTCAAGCTGATACTGCATTAGCGAGCCGCAACACGATTAGGTAATTCCTTAATTACCGTCGCATGCAAAGGTTTGGACAATACTCTTTCCCAACACGGCTTATAGGTCATTTCTGCAAAGTTACAGCAACAAGAATGAAGGCGATTGAAGGTGTTGCGGTCATCCTGCCTGTCCACCGCATACTCCCGCGGGCCCGGTGCAGGGGTTGCGTATGGCGGTTTAGTGGCATCCAACCGCACAGCATGCACCGGCAGGCGCGGTTTGAGCAGCCCGCATGACGTCCACTCTCCTCGTTGCTCTCTTCGTCTGCGTCTACTTCGGTATCGCGCTGGGACGCATCCCCGGTCTGGCGATTGACCGCACCGGGGTGGCGCTGCTGGGCGCCATCGGCATGCTGGAACTGTCCGGCATGCCGTTTGCTGAAGCAGGTTCACTGATCGATCTTCATACGCTGATCCTGCTGTATGCCCTGATGGTTTTCTCGGCCCAGCTGCGGCTCGGCGGATTATATACCCAGGTTGCCTGGCGGCTTACGCTGCTGCTGGCGCACCCTTCCCGTTTTCTCGCATGGCAGATGGCTGCCAGCGCACTGCTTTCATCGCTGTTGGCGAATGACATCATTTGTTTGGCCTTTGCGCCCGTCATCGCTCGCGCCTGTCTTGGCGCGGGTATCTCCCCGATGCCGCATCTGCTGGGTCTGGCTATGGCGGCCAATATCGGTTCGGCCACCACGCTGATCGGAAATCCGCAGAATATGCTGATCGGGCAGCTCGGCGGACTGGACTTTGCCGACTATCTCTCCTGGAGTCTGCTGCCGACGCTCATCTCACTGGCCGGCGCCTGGGTGATCCTGCAACTGCTCTACCGGCGCGTGCTTGGCGATCTGCCCGGCACGGAGCGGTCCGCAAGATTAGCTGCCAACAATGCAGACCCGATATTCGACGCTTGGCAGACCGGCAAAGGACTGATTCTGCTCGCCATCCTGGTCGCGCTGTTCTTCACCGACCTGCCGCGTGATAAGGTGGCGCTGTCACTGGCCGCATTGCTGCTGCTGTCGCGCCGGATGCACACCCGCTCGATTCTCGGACTGATCGATTGGCATCTGCTGACGCTGTTTGCCGCGCTGTTCATCGTCGTGGGGATATTCCGCAGCACAGATGCGCCAGAACAGGTCATCCACTGGCTGGCGGCCCACAGCGTCGATCTCGCCAACGGACAGGTACTCACATTTGTAACCGCGCTGCTGAGCAACCTGGTCAGCAATGTGCCCGCCACCATGCTGCTCGCCCAGACCCTCGACCCGGCACACCCCAAGCTCTGGTATGTACTGGCCATGGCGAGCACTTTTGCCGGAAATCTGCTGTTGATCGGCAGCATCGCCAACCTCATCGTCGCCGAACAGGTGGCACCGCTCGGTGTGCGGATCGGATTTCTGGAATATGCCAGAGCCGGCGTACCGGTCACCCTGCTGTCGCTGGCGATACTGTCGGTATGGCTGCTGATCTAACGAACCACAACAGTCGCACCTGGATCACTCATCGGCGAGGATAGTGCAGACGATACGCCGGTTGCTGCGTGGACCGTCGAATTCGCAGAAGAAGATGTTCTGCCAGGTCGACAAGCCGAGCTGGCCGTCGATCAGCGGTACAGTTTCCGACGGCCCGACCAGGCCGGACTTCAGGTGCGCATCGCCGTTGCCGTCCTGCGCATCGTGCAGCCAGACACCATTCGGAGCAAGCTTGCGCAGCAGGTTTATGACATCGGTCTGTACGCTGTCGTCCCAGTTTTCCTGAATCATGATGGCCGCGGTCGCACCTTGTGCGTACAGATTCACCAGGCCGTTGCGGATGCCACTGCGGGCGACCACCGCCTTCACTTCGGGCGTGATATCCACCAGCACTTCCCGCTGCCCTGTTTTCAGTGTGATGGTTTCCCGCATCGCTCCCCGCCCGTGATCTGCGCCGCGCTGATCAGCAGTAAGAAATTATGCGGTACCGTCCGATTATATCAAGTGCTGTTTCGGTTGCGGTCGGCAGCAGACTACCGCTGAACGTATATCCAGAACGGCGGATACTTTTCACGTATTTCATACCCGCGGAAATTAGCGGATCGCCGGTAAAGACAATGCTGATATTATGCGCTCAGGGAACCTCTGATTAATTCTAATTTCGTCATCCCGGCGTCTGCCGGGATCCAGGAAAATCAAGCACCTGGATTCCGGCCTTCGCCGGAATGACGGATTGATCAGACTTTCCTTAGTATTAACCGGGGATTGACAGTCAGGGATAAACCATCCTGTTCTCATCCAACGCTTACACAGTTGACTTTTGCTTTCGAAAACAAGGTCCAGCGATCAATGCAGATAACCGGTCTGGTTGCATCAATATTCAGCGCAAAGAGACATTGGTTTCTATTGTTGGCATTGTCGGTATTGCTGGGCGGCTGCCAGCCTGCGGTGAAGGATAATACGGTCAAGACCCATTCGTTCAGTCTGCGCGACGTAGTCAAGAGCAGCATTGACAAAATCCTTGAAATACAACTGCGCAACAGTACCCGCCTGCTTAGACAGCTGATGCAAAAACTCTACCTGAGGAACCCGCAGTACTGGCGATCGGCCGGTTTTCAAAGTGCCGAAAATGCGGTGGAGTGGGCTTTTGCGCCGCAGCATCGTGCGGCAGTTTTACAACAATGCCGGCAGAAAAAATCTATCGATAGCATGCAGATGGCGTTCGAAGCAACTTTTACCGGCGACCGCGTGCTGGCATTTGTCTATGGTCTGTCTAGCATGTTGGACAATGCCTATGAAGACAAGACCGAATTTTTTCTGCTTGACGATCTCGATCCGCAGCGAATTTACAACGCCGCCAGAAATATTGAGGTCGCGGTATGGAAACTCTCCCAGGACAGAGATGCACAGCAGCAACTGTTTCTTGTCAGCAATGCGTTGCATGGCCCGGTCATAAACCTCAGCTTCGAACGCCTGTTCGGCAAGCTCATTGCCATTCATGACGGCAATGCCGAATTCATCGCGGACAAGACCAACCGGCGCATCAATTATGTGATCCAGGAGGTGGTGCGGTTCGTATTCCTGCCGATCTGATACACGATAGCGTTTGCAGGCATCGTCCAAACAATCCGGGTAGTGGCTGTTGCGCAAATTTGCACCATCCTGGACTGTTGTCATAAAGTACCGGATAATTCCGGATTATAGGAATGCCGCTCGATTGATATCGGCCGCTTTTCGGACCTTTTTCGCTCCGGGCCGGAATCAATCATCAATCTTCAAGATTTCTCCACATTTGTTCCATTTTCGAAGCGTAATCTTTTACCTAAAGTTAGTTGACACTATGCGGATATCGACGGAGGTTATTTCAAGAATAGGCGCAATAGCACAGTTTTCCTGCGGTACTTGAGCAAATGTGATTCTCCTGCGAACTGATTCAACATAACCAAGCATCGCTAAGCGCATCTTGATTACTTCCTGCGAGTTGCCAAAGTCGATCATCCGCATAGTTTTTTTTGCCCAGCTATCACCGAGCGCCCAATTCCCGGTCAGGATGCGGCGCACTTTCCCAGCGGATTTTCTCACATGTCGCCAGCCGAACAGAAACGGCTCTCCCAAGCGGCTAAAGCCAGGGTTGTTATCACCATCAGCCGGGTTCACAGATCAAGCCTGTAACCTACCCCGTATACGGATCGGATCAATTCCCGATTCGGTAGACAGGCGTCCAGCTTCCGCCGGAGATTTTTTACATGGGTATCCACTGTACGGTCGGTAACCAGCCGATTATCGGTGTAAAGCCGATCCATCAGTTGGTCGCGGGATAATATTCGACCCGGCTGCTGCAGCAGTGCATGCAACAAGCGCATCTCAACCGGGGTCAGATCCAGCTGTTGGCCATCCAGCGACGCCTGGTAGCGGGTGATATCGACTTGCAGATCCGGCTGCTGCGACTGATCGCTCAGACGCACATCGAGCCGCCGCAATATTGCCTTTACTCTTGCCACCACCTCTTTCGGGCTATAAGGTTTGCAGACATAGTCATCGGCACCGAGCTCCAAACCCAACAGCCGGTCGATCTCCTCTACTCTTGCAGTGGTCATTATTACGGGGATGTTGGAAAACTGCCGCAGCTCCCGGCATACTGCCATACCGTCACGTCCGGGCAGCATCAAATCCAACAAAATCAGATCCGGAGGCTGCCGGCGCACCTCGGGTATCACCTCGTCACCACGCTGCAGATGATGGGTGCGAAACCCCGACTGAAGCAAATAATCCTGCAGCACTCCAGCAAGTTTCGGTTCATCCTCGACAATCAGTATAAGCGGTGCATTCATCTCAAGAGCCATCAGTTGACGGGCAGATGGATATTGACACCCAATCCGCCGGTTTCCGCGTGGTCGACCTCAATTCTGCCGCCGTGCGCCTCGACGATATTGCGGCAGATGGCCAATCCCAGTCCAGCACCCCCCAACGCACGGCTGCGAGAACGGTCCACCCGGTAAAGCCGTTCGAACAAGCGGGGCAGCGCCTCGTCAGGCACGCCCGGCTTGGTGTCCGTCAGGCGTATCAGATACCCGTTGCTGCGGTTTTGCCGGTCGATCACCAGCGCACCTCCGGGATCCGTGTAACGCAGCGAGTTCTCCAGCAGGTTGACAAATAGCTGCCGTAAACGGCGACTGTCGCCATTGAAAGGCATAGGCCCCGATAGGCGATTGACCAGATCCAGCTCCCGTTCGCCGAAGCGTGGCCGAAAGCCCTCAACCACCTGATCGACAAGATCAGACAGGTCCAGCGGCTCCCGTCGGTAATCGAGGGAGCCCTGATCGGAAAGCGCCAGCTCATAAAGGTCGTCGACCAACTTGCCAAGATTCAGCACTTCACCATGCAGCGCCTGCAATCGCTGGGGCGATGTTTGACGGATACCGTCCAGCAAAGCTTCAAGTTCGCTTCTGAGAATGGCCAGCGGGGTGCGCAGCTCGTGAGAGATGTCCGCAATCCACTGCCGACGGAGCTGTTCATTGCGCTCCAAGGCGCCGGCCAGATGGTTGAAATCCCCGGCCAGACGGCCAAGTTCATCATCCCGTTCGATGCTGATGCGCATCTGGTACTCTCCGGCTGCCAGTTTATTGGCACCCTCAGCGATGCTGCGGACAGGCCGCAGCAGACGACGGGCCAACACCATGGAGGTCAGCATCGCCAACATCAATGTCAGTATAGATATCAGGAGATAGGTGTGCCTTTGGCTGACCTGGAACCCCAATGCCAGTTCATCGTTGATAATCTCTTTGCGAATCAATTCAAGATGACCCACGGTTTTGCCTGCCCAGATAATCGGGCTCCGTATCTTGACCAGACCGACCGGCTCATGACCGATTACCAGATTGCCGTCGGCGTCGAACAACCGCAGCCGCTGACGCAGATCGAAAATGGTGCTGGGCGGCAGTCTGGGGCTCAGCGGTGCGGGCCTTTGCTCCGACACCGCCAGGGAGGTGGCTGCATTCGACCGGCCTATGACCTCATCCATGATCATATGCCATGCAAACCGATTATTGCGTAAGAAATCCCAACTACCGAAGTCGTTGTAGTTCAAGGCTAAAGTATCAAGCACCCTGGTAAAGCTGCTTGTCTCCTGCTGATGCAGGTACTCCTCCAGTCCCCGCTGGAAACTCCAATTCACCAGCAGGGCCATGGCTGCAACTGCCAAAGCAATCGACCCTAGAAAGGCGATGAACAAGCGCGACTGTATGCCGATTTTCACTGCAATAATCCGTAAAAACGGCCTCTATTTTATACCTTTTCCACCTGCGGGACATCCATGCCCGGTCACCGGTCCGGTGGCTGGCCACGAGTATCCGAGCTGTGCCTGTCGCCTGGATCGTTCGCTCACCAGCCTAGGAACAGCAAGGGTCGATGTCGGGGTATTTGGTGGCACCGGTTATTTTCTGTTCAACCGCAGCGAGAGACTGGCATAAAAGGCGGAGGCGCGATATCGTTCGATATATTGGTTTTGGCGTTATCAACTCAATCATTCCCGGCACCGGACGATTTAAGTATTAAGAGAATCCCGTGTCGCCCAGCGCAAGTTATTGATTTTCGGAGCCGCCTGATCGAAGAGTACAATATTAATGAGTGATCTTGACAGACTAAAACATCTCGTGCTTGCCCCATACGTTCTGAAAGCCACTGCCTTGACAAGCGTCAGCAGAAAGGTGGGCGGCAATCAGTTCAGGCACGGCTTCTCCACTCTGGGTATTTTGCTGGATTATAAATATTACAATGACAGCGTCCTGCTCAAGGCATCGCTGATCCACGACCTGCTGGAAGATCTCCCCGATACGCAGATCGAAGAGATCCGCCGGACCGACTCTGAGGGCAACCAGGTGGTTGACCTCGTGCTAGAAGTGACCCGACGCAAAGAGGAGACCAAGGCTCAATACCTCCAGCGGGTGCTGGAGACAGGCTCGGTGCGTGCCAAGATACTGAAATGCGCCGACCGCATCAGCAACCTGACCGACCTGCATCGCGATACCCATCCCAATCATAAGATTACCGATTACCTTGCTCAAACAGAGCAGTTTATCCTGCCCATGGCCAGGGAAGTGAATGCCAATATGGTGATCGAACTGACTGATTTGATTGCAAAGAGAAGGAAGATACTTGCTGTCTGGGGACTGCCTTGGCTTTATGTACTGAAAATGTGGCTGTCTAGACGAGTGCGTGTATAAAAACGGGGCAGCAGACCTTCTCGGATTTTCGATTATTATTAAGTGCCGTCCCGGGCAAAGGCTCAACAGGAAACACTGTACGGAGCCGCTATTCCGCGTCCTCTACACAGTTGACGCAGCGGAAATGGCGGTTGCCGGCAATTTCGCCGCTGTATTGTTCAGTGCGGCACGATAGTGGATGCAGGCGAAGCGGCTGCACATTCGGTCGCCCGGCGCTGCAGCAATTTTTTCTCCTGCTTGTTTCGTGTCATCTCAGCAGCCCGCAGGAAATTCGACCGCGCCTCATCGAGCCTTCCCAGCTTTAGCAGCAGATCTCCCCTGACGCTGAACAGCAGGTGATAAGTGGACAGCTGCCCCTGACTCAGCAGCGCTTCAACGATCTGCAGGCCGGCATCGGGCCCGTCCGCCATCCCAATAGCCACGGCCCGGTTCAATTCCGTAACCGGCGAAGGTTGCGCCTGCAGCAACCCGTCGTACAACGCTGCGACCTCTTCCCAATCCGTCTGCTGCCAGCTTCCCGCACGGGCGTGACACTGGGCGATGGCGGCCTGAATGCAGTAGCTGCCAACCGGCTGGCCGAGCGCAAAAGCCTGCTGCAGGTAGCCGCCTCCCCGGTGAATCATCAACCGGTCCCAACGCGCCCGATCCTGCTGCTGCAACAGGATCGGCGTGCCGTCGCTGTCGACACGGGCCGCCGAACGGGACGCCTGGAACTCCAGCAAGGCAGCCAGCCCGAGCACTTCGGCATCTTCGGGAACGAGACTCGCCAGACTGCGCGCCAGGCGCAACGCCTCGTCGCACAGCGTCGGACGTAGCCACTGCTCACCATCAGTGGCGGCGTAGCCGGCATTGAAGAGCAGGTAGACTGCTTCAAGCACGGATTGAAGCCGCTCACCCCGATGTTCGGATGGCGGCAGCTCAAACGGGACATGTGCCGCTTTCAAGGTACGTTTTGCGCGGGTAATGCGCTGGGCAACGGTCGCTTCCGGCACCAGGTAGGCGCGCGCGATTTCCACGATACTCAAGCCATTGACCAGCCGCAGCACCAGCGCCACTCTCGCCTCGGGCGACAACAGCGGGTGGCAGACTGTGAACATCAGCCGCAGCACATCATCGTCGACCACTGCTTCGGCCGCCGCCTCGACCGCATCGGCCGCCGTCTGCGACGGCAGCTCATCGCTGAGCTGCCGCTGGATACCGCTGAAATTGGCTTGTCGCCGCAACGTATCAATAGCGCGGTTTCTTGCCGTCGCCAGCAACCAGCCGGCCGGATTTTCGGGAACACCCTGCTCACGCCACTTTTCCAGCGCGCGGACCAATGCATCCTGAACCAACTCCTCGGCCAAGGCCAAGTCGCGCACGATATGCATGACAGCTGCCATGATGCGCCCGGACTCCAGGCGCCAAACGGCCGCGAGCGTCGCCCGGCAATCTCCGGCGATCCGCTCTGTCTGCTCAGTCGTCACTGCCGATCAACCGCTTGAAACCGCCCCAGATAAGCCGTTTGCCATCAAACGGCAGCTTGTGCGGGTCCATGCAATCCGCCATCCGCTCGTCGGCCATCACCTTGCGCGTCACCTCATCACGATGTTCGCGCGAAACGTAGCGCGCATAGCCGATCCCAACGATCTCATCGTCCTGGATCCGCACGCTCATCGGAAACGATGTGACCTCCCCGTTCGGGACATCATCGGCAAGGAATTCCCGGTACTCCAACGCACCGTGCTCAATCCAGACCCTGCAGGCCAGTGCGGCCATGCTGCGGTACTCTTCCAGCCTGGAGCGCGGCACCGGTAGCACGAAAACATCGATGTAACTCATGACTATCTCACCTCCCGTATCACATGTCGGGGGCATCCGGGACCGCAAACTCCACCAGCTGCCCCAACTGCACGAGGGACTCCTGCCAGCCGGCATAGCAGAACTCCAATGGTATGGCTTCCGGCAATCCGGCCTGCACGATGCTCAGTTCGGTTCCGTTTACGACCGGCCGCAGTAATATGGTGGTCCGCATCGTCCCCGGCAGGTTTGGATCGTCGAAGGCATCGGTAACCACGACTCGTTCGTTTTCAACCAGCTCAACGAACTCACCGCCAAAGCTATGGGTCGTACCGGTGGAGAAATTGACAAACGACATATGATAGCGGCCGCCAACGCGGCAGTCCCATTCGTGGATCTTGCCGACAAAGCCGAAAGGGGGCTCCCAGCGGACTTTGGCATCTGGGTCGACAAAGGCGCGATAGACCCGCTCCGGCGGCGCCTTGATGATCCTGAGTATCGATACGGTATTGGTTTTTGCGGACATATTCATGGGGTGGATCCTCTGTTATATGGTGCGGCAGCCTGGCGGCTCACGACTCGCAACAGGGCGCCAGCTCGCGGATTTCAACCGTCGCGAACCTGGCTGCGGGGCATTGTTTGGCAATTTCGATCGCCTCCTGACGGCTGCCGACATTCAACAGAAAGAAGCCGCCGACCATCTCTTTGGATTCGGTAAACGGCCCATCGATCAGCTTGGTCTTGCCTTCCCGGATGGTGATGCGGAGACCTTGGGAGTCATCTCTCAAGGATTCAGCCGCGACCAGAATGCCGCGCTTCGCCAAACCGTCACTGAACTTCAGCATCGACGCGTAGACTTGCCTCCCTTCCGCTTCGGTGCGTTCGGCGCGCTGGCCTCGCGGTTCCCGTATGATCAACAGGTACGCCATATGCTAGCCTTCCCCGCCGCACGGCTTGGTGAAGTCGATCTTGGCGGCCGCGGCGACAATCTCCTCGGTGGTCAGCTCGCGAATGCACATTGCCATGGACCAGAGATGACCGAACGGATCGCGCAGCGAGCCGAAGCGATCGCCCCAGAAGGTATCCTCCAGCGGCATTGTCACTTCGCACCCGGCATCGACCGCTTTCGCCCAAGCGCTCTCCACCTCTTCAACGTAGAGATGGATGGAGACAGGGGAGCCGCCCAGCGACAATGGCCCGTTACCGCCCCATTCGGGAAACTCTTCCGACATCATCAACGCCGAGTCACCGATTTTCAGACTGGCGTGCAGCAAACGGCCGTCCGGACCGGGGATGCGCAGCAACTCCTCCGCCCCGAAGGCGCGCCGGTAAAACTCGATGGCTGCCGGCGCATCTTTAACCGTCAGGTAAGGGGTAAGGCTGTGCATACCATCCGGTATGGGTTTGACTGATTCACTCATCATATTCTCCTGTTTATCCTGGCTGTTGCGAGCTGAGCAGGTGCCCGGTTGATTGCTCACCAAATGCTGGAAAAAATTGCTCTCCTACTGTGACAACGATTGAGCAGGTAAAAATACGACAGATCAAAGACCAAGTGGTGAACCCTTGATTCTCTATGACGGGTAGCCGGGTCCATGCGACTTGCTTTTATTCCGAGAGCTACTCCTGCCACTTGGTGTGAAACACCCCCGGCCGATCCGTCCGTTCGTATGTGTGCGCACCGAAGTAATCGCGCTGAGCCTGGATCAGGTTCGCCGGCAGGCGGGCGCTGCGGTAGCCGTCCAGGTAGGCGAGGGCCGAAGCCAGCGCCGGCACCGGCACGCCGTGTTTCACGGCGCGGCTGACGGTGTTCCGCCAGCCATGCTGCGTTCGTGACAGGATGTCCACGAACCTTTTTGCGCACATCAGGTTGTTGAGAGCAGCATCGCCTTGGTAAGCCTGCATAATGTCGTCCAGCAGTGAGGAGCGGATGATGCAGCCGGCGCGCCAGACGGCAGCCACGGTTGCCAGGTCAACCGCCCAACCGTGCTCCCGCGAAGCCGCCTCGATCACGGCGAGTCCTTGGGCATAGGTGGCTACCGATGCCCCGAGCAGGGCGTCGCGGACCTCGTCAACCAGCTGGGAAACATTTTCGCAGGACTGCTTCTGCTCCGGTCCCGGAATCACCTCAGCCGCCGCGACCCGTTCCGCCTTTTGCGCGGCGAGGGCACGGGCGAACACCGATTCCGTGATGGTCGGCAGGGGTATGCCGAGGGCGAGCGCGGTTTCCGAGGTCCAGCGGCCGGTTCCCTTTTGCCCGGCGCTGTCCAGGATCATCTCGACCAGAGGCGCGTCGCTGAACTCATCCTGCTTATTCAGGATATCGGCGGTGATCTCCACCAGGTAGGAGGCGAGCTCTCCCCGGTTCCAACTGCCAAACACGCGCGCCATCTCATCATGGTCCAAACCGCCGAGTTCACGCAGCAGGCCATAGCACTCTGCGATCAGCTGCATGATGCCGTACTCGATTCCGTTGTGAACCATCTTGACGAAGTGCCCCGCCCCGTTCCCTCCCAACAGAGCACAGCAGGGTTTGCCGTCGTACGGGGCGGCCATCGCCTCCAGCATCCCGCGCACCCGTCCGTAGGCGCCGGGGTCGCCGCCCGCCATCAGCGAGGGGCCGTGGCGAGCCCCCTCTTCCCCGCCGGAGACACCCAGGCCGATGAAATAGAACCCTTTCTCCCGCAGTGCCGCCTCCCGCCGCATGGTGTCAGGGTAGTGGGAGTTGCCGCCGTCGATCAGGGTATCCCCGGAATACAGCAGTGGCAGGAGCTGCTCGATGGCTGCATCCACCGGTTCGCCTGCCTTGACCATCATGAGAATGGTGCGGGGCGCAGGCAGTGCCGCGATGAAGGCCGCGGGGTTGTCAGCCAGGGTGATGCCGGCGAATCCCTCCTCCACCTGGGCGGTGGCGAATCGGCTGCGGGCCTCTTCCCAGGGGTCGTAGGCGGCAACCGTGAATCCCTTGTCCACCAGGTTGAATGCCAGGTTGCGGCCCATGACACCCAATCCGAGTATGCCCATGCTCTCAATCTGTTTCATTTTCCAGTTTCCATCTTCTATTCAGTTGATTGTGGATACTTTCCACCAATGTAGGCACGCTCGGCCCGATGTCGATTTTCAGGTGGTTTTCATCTGGCCCCAGGGGTTCAAGGGTGGCGAACTGACTGTCGAGCAGGCCGGTCGGCATGAAGTGGCCAGTGCGCGCCGCCATACGCTGTGCAATCAATTCCCGCTCTCCATGGAGAAAGATGAACAGGATCGACTCGCCGGCTGCCATGATCAGCCGCTCACGGTAACCTCGGCGCAGCGCAGAGCAGGCGGCGACCACTCCACCGGTTCGTCTGGCCTGCTCCTTCATTGCCGCCCCGACATTGTCCAGCCAGGGCCAGCGCTCTGTATCGGTCAGTGGGATACCGCGGGACATCTTGGCGACATTGGCTGGCGGGTGGTAGTCGTCGGCATCGATAAACGGCCTTCCCAGCCTTTTCGCCAAGGCGATGCCGACGCTGGATTTGCCGCAGCCGGCGACGCCCATCACCACGATCAGACGGGAAGGATGGAATTCCTGGTCAGCCATCGTTTTTACCTCCATGCAAGCGGATGATCTGCCGCACGCCGTTGAGTGAGGCCTCCCGCGCCGCTATCCAACTCGACTCATAGCCTGCATGCGCCAGCGCATATTCGTAGGTTCTGCGCAGCTGTTCACCGCAGACCAGCAGTAGCGCCTGTTCCTCCCGGGGTGGATAGAGTTCTGTCATCGCCGCTATCTCGCTGCCGATCACAACACCGGAGAGGTAACCGGCTATCTCATCCTCCCGCAGCTGCCGCTCCAGCAGCATGGCGCGGGTGGTGAACAGCTGGTGCAGCAGCCCTCCGGGGGTTGTTGTCTGTCCCAGACCGCGCGCGAAGGCACCACCGTCCACCGGGTCGGGCACACCCTTCTCCTTTACATCCCGGCCCAGGATCGAGTGTTCCATCAGCAGGGTGTATAGCTCACCCGTCATCGAGGTGGTGAAGTGCATCAGCGTGCCGTCGACAACCCTAGCCCACTTGCTGTGGGTACCGGGCAGACAGAGCAGACCGCTGCGCCGGCTACTCAATTCCATGGCACCAAAGATCTGCACCTCCTCTCCGCGCATCACATCTGGCATTACGCTTTCAGAGGCGTCTCCGGCAACCCGCGCACCCGGCACTATCCATGCGTTTTCCAATCCGGGAGCGGCCATTACCCGGACGGCGAGATCGGTGCATTTCACGGGGAGCGGAAGTTGCGGTGCGGCTACCCAGCCCTGGGCTGCCCCCACCATGCCTGCCATATAGAGAGCAGGCGCGTTGCCACGGCGCCACTCACCGAGGCGCTCGGCGCAGTAGACGGGAAACTGCGAAGGCGCAAGGGATGCCATGCCCAACCCGTCCGCGATTTCGTCCAGTACCCTGCCGCTCTGCTGCTCAATCAGCCAGGAGCGGAAATTGCTCGTGCCCCAGTCGACGATGATGACTTGCCGCTCCATCTCAACCCCCTGAGCGCCATTGGGCGACCAGTTCCCTTGCCAGAGCACCGACCTCGTCGGCCGGACGGCCAGGTCGGTAGAGGCTGCTGCCGATACCGAACCCGTCGTATCCCCCTGCGCGGTAGGCGGCGATCTGCCCGGTGCCGATTCCGCCCACGCCCAACAGCCGGGTGCCGGTCGGCAGCACCGTTTTGATGTCGCCGGCATAGCCCGGAGCGAGGCGGCCCGCGGGAAAGAGCTTCAACGCGGCGGCACCGCAGGCCAGGGCAGTGAATGCCTCGCTCGGCGTCAGGCAGCCGATGATCGGTACCAGCCCCGCCTCACACCCCGCCCGGATTACCGCACAATCGGTGTTGGGGGTGACCAGCAGGCGGGCGCCGAGATCGCCGAGACGCCGGGCATCTTCCGCCAGCAGCACCGTCCCGGCGCCCACCAGCACCTCAGCCGGGCAGTGCTCGACCAGACGCCGGATGCTGGTAAACGGGTCCGGTGAGTTGAGCGGTATCTCGATCAGGGTGAAACCTGCCTCGATCAGAAGATCCGCGAGCGGCAGAACTTCATCCGGTTTCACGCCGCGCAGGATAGCCACCAGAGGCATCTGCTCGAAAGCGCGGTCGAAGGCATGCAAAGGAGCTACCATTCGGCAACGCTCCCATCTTCGTGACGCCAGAGCGGATTGCGCCAGCGATGGCCCGTGCGCGCCCTCTCTTCCACGAATGCCTGGTTGATCTCAACACCCAGTCCGGGGCGCTCGAGCAGCGGCAGGTAGCCGTCGACAATACGCAGCGGCTCAGGGTCCACCAGATAGTCGAGGACATCGTTGTCGACATTGTAGTGGATGCCCATGCTCTGTTCCTGGATGAATGCGTTGTGGGAGATGAAGTCGAGCTGCAGTGAAGCGGCCAAAGTTAGGGGACCGAGCGGGCAATGGGGTGCAAGGGCCAGGTCGTACGCCTCGGCCATCACCGCGATCTTGCGCGCCTCGGTCAAGCCGCCGCAGTGGCTGATGTCCGGCTGCACGATGTCGACCACGCGCGCCTCGAACAGGTCGCGGAAAGCAAAGCGGCTGTGCAGTCGCTCCCCGGTGGCGATCGGGTAGCCCAGTCCAGCGGCGATCTGCGGCAGGCAGTGGAGCTGCTCGGCCAGCACCGGCTCCTCCACGAACAGCGGATGAAACGGCTCCAGCTCGCGCAGCAGCACCTTGGCCATGGGCCGGTGCACCCGCCCGTGGAAGTCGATGGCGATGCCGATGTCGCTGCCGACCGCTTCCCGAGCCTCGGCAACCCGCGCCACCGCCTCGTCGATCTTGCGGTGGGAGTCGACGATGGCCAGCTCGGGGGTGCCGTTCATCTTGAAAGCGGTGAACCCCTTGTTCACCACCTCCTTTGCCTGCGGGGCGACGTTGCCGGGCCGGTCGCCGCCGATCCAGCAGTACATGCGCATGCGCTCGCGCACTGCTCCGCCGAGCAGTTCGTGCACCGGCACCCCGAGGGCCTTGCCCTTGATATCCCACAGCGCCTGGTCGATACCCGCCATCGCCGACATCAGAATCGGCCCGCCACGGTAGAAGCCGCCGCGGTAGAGCATCTGCCAGATATCCTCGATGCGGCGCGGATCGCGCCCGATCAGGCTGTCGGAAAATTCGTGCACGGCAGCTTCCACGGTTGCCGCGCGCCCCTCGATGACAGGCTCGCCCCAACCGGCGATCCCTTCGTCGGTTTCGATCTTAAGAAACAACCAGCGGGGCGGTACCTGCCAGGTTGTGAGCTTGGTGATTTTCATGTTTCGTTCCTGTCCAATTGCCGGTTCAACGACCGGTTATGCCGGGGAAGGCGATCAGCAGGCCGACGCAGAGCACCTGGATGGCGATGAACGGCAGCATGGAGCGGAAGATGTCGCCGAGGGAGATATCCGGCGGGGCGACGCTCTTCAAATAGAATGCGGCCGGGCCGAACGGCGGCGACAGGAAACTGATCTGCATGTTCATTGCAAACAGAACGCCGAACCAGACCGGGTCGTAGCCGAGGCTCTTGACGATCGGCACGAAGATCGGCATGGTCAGCAGCGCTATGCCCACCCAGTCGAGAAACATCCCCAGGACAAACAGGATCAGCATCATGAACAGGATGATGATCGTCGGATTGTCGGAGATCCCGGTGATCAGGGCGGAGACGAACTTGATGCCGCCCATCAGGTTGAATACGCCGACCAGGGCGCTGGCGCCGATGCCGATCCAGACGATCATGCCGCAGGTCGCCAGGGTCTGCAGGACGGCGCCCTTGAGCATCGGGAGATTGAACTCCCGCCGCACGATGGTGGAGAGCAGCACCCCGAGCACACCCACCGCCGAGGCCTCGGTGACCGAGGCGATGCCGCCGTAGATCGAGCCCAGCACGAAGATGACGACCATGATCGGCAGGATGATGCCCTTCAGCAGACGCAGCTTTTCTTTGGTGGGGACAACGTCGGGAGATGGATCGGGCGCCACCTCCGGTGTGATGTGGCAACGGATGAGCACATAGATGACGTAAAAGCTGGCCAGCATGAAGCCGGGGACGAAAGCCGAGGTGAACAGCTCGCCGATGGAGGTGTTGGCGGCCAAACCGTAGATGATCAGTACGATGGAGGGCGGCACCATGGTGCCCAGCGATCCACCGGCGCAGATCACGCCGATGGCGAGGTTCCGGTTGTAACCCATACGCAGCATCTGCGGCAGGGCGAGCAGGCCGAGCAGGACCACTTCGCCGCCGATGATACCGCTCATCGCCGCCAGCACCACCGCGACGAAAATCGTCTGCACCGCCACGGCACCGCGCAGGCGTCCGCCTACCAGCTTCATGGCATCGAACAGGTCGCGGGCGATGCCCGAACGGTCGAGCAGTGCAGCCATCAGCACGAACATCGGCACCGACACGAAGACGAATGAGGAGACGAAGGAGTAGACGCGGCTGGTGATCAGCGGCACCGCGTTGGGGCCGAACCAACCGAGGGCGAAGATCAGCGCCACCAATAGCGTGACAAAAGCCAACGGCATGCCGGTGAGCAGCAGGGCGAGCAGCAGGGCAAACATCAGCAGGGTACCGTATTCGATACCCAGCGACTTCAGGTTGGGAATCAGATCGAGCAGTTCCATCACTTATCTCCCTCTGCCTGCACAGACGAATTCGTGTGGGTCACACCTCTCGCGTAGTTCACCGCGAGCACGAGGAACTGGATCGCCAGGACGACCATCACGGCCAGCATGAAGATCTTCAGCAGGGACGGTGTCGGTGGATTCCAGGCGCTGCCGGAAGTCTCCAGGCGAAAACTGCCGTCCGGGGCGAACGCCGCACGCTCCACCATCAGCCAGGATGCCCAGGCAAAGGTGGCGGCGGAGATCATGCAGACCAGCGAGATGACCACGTCCAGGAATCGGCGCACACCGGGACTCACCAGGTCATAGAGGATAACCACCCGGATATGGGTGTTGCGGGCTGCGCAGTAGAGCCCCCCATAGATGAAGGCGACGGCGCAGAGGAAAATCGTCGTTTCGTGCGCCCAGATGGTGGGCGAATTGAGTACATAGCGCAGGAATACCTCCTGGATCAGGATCAACATCGCGATGAAGATGCCTGTGGCGAAGATGATCCCGCCCTTATCAATCAGCCAACCGAGTTTTCCCGCCTGGGCGACTGCCCCGGGAGAGACGGCTCGGCTGCGATTCCCTCCGTCATCGGTGTGGTTCACATCTTGACCTGACATCGTCGTGATCTCCCCTGTGGGTAATAACGGCTGCAGGTGGACCCTGCAGCCATTTGGTGCTTTTTACGTTATTTCACCAGACCCTTCTCTTTGAGATAGGTGGTCAGTGTGTCGTAAACCTTCTGCGCATTGGCGGAGCGCTCGGCCACCTTCTTCCATTCGCCGGTGGCGATGGCGCGGAATTTGGCCCGTTCGTCGGCCGACCAGTTGTGCACCGTAATCTTGCCGCCGGCCTTGGCCGCAGCAACCGCCGCCTGGTCACGCTCGGCCAGTACAGCCACCTGGTGGCGGGAGAAGTCATGCACCGTCTCCTCGAACGCACTCTTGATGTCGTCAGGCAGGGCGTCCCACCTGGCCTTGTTCATGGAGATCTCCACCAGCGGCATGGAGTGGAAGCCGGGGTAGATGGGATGCGGAGCGATGTCGTTGAGACCCTGGGCCTGGTTGGTCGAGAAGACGGTATAGTCCGCAGCCTCGATCACACCCTTGTCCAGAGCGGTGAATACCTCAGAACCGGGCAGGTTGACCGGTGCGGCACCGGCGGCGGCGAACACCTGCTGCACCAGACCTTCTGGAGCACGCATCTTCACTCCCTTGAGGTCGGCCACGCTGTCGATCGGCACCTTGGAGACAAAGGCTTCCAGACCCGGGGTGGTCGCACCGATGAAGTGCAGGCCATAGGGCTCCAGCAGTTCGTTCATCTGTTGCTTGCCGCCGCCGTTCTCCATGAAGTCGAACATCTGCTCCGGATCCGACCAGGCGCCGACCGGGTTGGCGACCAGGCCGAAGGCGGCATCCTTACCGGTGAAGTAAGAGGTATCGGTAATGTGGCCGTCCAGAATTCCAGCGGCGATCGCATCCTGAGTTTCGGAGTGCTCAACCACTGAGCCTACCGGCAGCAGTTCCACCATGACACGGCCCCCGGTTCTCTCGGCCAGGGATTTTGCCCAGCCCTGCTGCAGCTCGAAGTTGGGATTGCCGGACGGGTCGCTGGACTGGAACTTGAATTCGAACTCTGCCGCCACCGCGCTTTGGCCGAGCATGGCCAAGCCCAATGCACCGGCTACGAGCCTTGCAATGTGTAACTTTTTCATCGGTATTCCTCCGTAAGGGTTAGGTTTCCGGAATTCCCTATGGCGGAAAATCCGGTGGGTTGTGATCCGGGCCTCAGTCGATGCCCGAAAGGCTTTCCGCCCGTATCAGGGCGATCGATTCATCGTCGACTTGGGATGTCGTGATTCCCAGGTCGGTGGCAGTGCGCTGCATGACTTTCAGTGCGGCTTCGAAAGCAGCCTCCGGCTGGCGCAGGCGGATGCACTCCATCAACCGGCGATGGTTCTCCAGGCTCTCGCTGAGCTCTTCCGCGGTGTCGTTGGACTTTTCGATCACCAGCATAATGGCGGGCCGTAGGATGTTGGCGGACTGTGCCCAGATCAGGTTGTGGGTCGCCCGATAGATGGCGGTGTGGAAGGCGACATCCGCTTGGGTGAACTGCTCGGTCGAGCCCTCTTTCAGACCGCGGGCCATGCCGTCGTAGGCCCGTTCTATGGATGCAAGATCCTGGGCGGTGGCGCGATTCGCCGCCAGTGCCGAGACATAGGGTTCTATGGCGCGCCGGTATTCATAGATGTCCCGGAAGAAATCCGGATTAGGACTGGCATACTCGATCATCCAGCGGCTTACCAGAGGGTCGAGCATGTTCCATTCACGGGTCTCTTCCACAACGGTTCCCTTCCCAGCCTGGCGCCGGATGATTCCCAAGGCGGTGAGCGTCTGCAGCCCGCTGCGCACCGATGCGCGGCTGACTGCCAGACGCTCGGCAAGATCGGTTTCCGGAGGGAGCATATCGCCTGGCTTGTAGGCGCCGGAGAAGAGCTCCCGAGCGATCTGTTCGGCTACCTGGTTGCCCAGATCGCGGCCATTGATACGTGTGGTTTTTGTTTGCATCGCTTCTTCTCTTGGTTTGGTTGGGCTAAATTTAGTATATGTCATACATATTGTCAAATAATGTCTGACATTTAATATTGATTAGTATGACAATGATGGTATTGCTATTATTTATCTTTGTTGGCAGACGCGGGAGATTGTGTGAAAAAGATCAGGAAAGAGGTTGGGTAGACAGCGCATAGCGCTTCTGTGAAGACGAAGTAATGCACGTTTAGAACAGTCGCGGCAAATGTGCACACTAGCCGAACTCATTCACTATCGGATCAGCTGCTCCTTGCTGCTCGAGCTATCTGTTACCAAAAGTTTTCAATCCTTTTTGATGTTTCCTCTGAGGCAGGCGACCAGAACGGCGCAATGCGTCACTCCTTGAGAGCAGAGACTGCTTCCTGGACAGAGGTGTAGGCAGCGAACAGACCGGCGCCTTCACTTTGTGCGAGCCGAGCGGGCTGTCCGGAAAGGTTGGCAACGGCGAAATTGTCGGAGCCAAAGCTTTGGGCGCCTGCAGTAAGGGACTCCATGCCCGCCGGAGTCATGTGAGTCACTGCGGCCAAGTCGACAACGATTTTTATCGACCCTCTCTGTTTTGCCTGATTGATCAGACTGGTGAGCGTGTGTCGGTTTAACCCGGTCAGGTCCGAGCCAGATACCTTGATGATCTGAACAGTGCCGGTCCGTTTCGGCGATAGCGCTTTGTCGGCAACAGCAGCGCCGGCAATTGCAAAAAGCACGAGCGCTAGAGCAGCGCGTGTAGCGAAGGTAAACATGAATCTTCCTCCCGACAGCGTGAAGGTGGCAGGGGCACAGCCCTCAATGGCGAGTACCACTTCACCGCATGAGGGTTGCGGCTGCAATGCACAAGATTGGGATTGCGGAACGATGATACCATTCCGCCGGCAAAAAATTCCTCCGAAAAACCGCCACCGGTGGATGTGAAAACGCCTATCCGCGCGCTATTCGGGAATGTTGGGTGGATCCAGATCCGCTGGTCTGACCGAGTCGGGTTCGACCTGATTGAGCAGCCAGGATTGGAGAATATTGACGTGCTCGGTCTTCCTCGCGGGCAAACTCGGCAGCCAGTGTAAATTTCACAACGACTATCCTGTTCCGTCGCGTGTGCTTGGAATACTTCATGCGGTACATTCCAACTCTCGTCGCCCCACGCCTTTGCTCCATAACTCGACTAATGATACTCCTCTGGCGTTGAGACTCTTACAGCACGTACAGAATTCGACTCGATATATCGATAACAGGCAAGCAGGTATTTATGCTGCTGAACGAGATTGGTGTTGTATCGCAATTTAAACCGTAATCCGCGCCACTATTTTCCCCACTTTGTGCCGTAGCAGATTGCCTGGTATTTCGGTAGATTCCGGCAAGCCTAAAACCTACCTGATCGCGTTTCTCGATGACGCCACCAGGTACTACTTCGGGGCCTTTGATAACATTCGACTTTGGGGAAAGGGGCGTTTATGCTACCAATACAATCACGGCCCGGCGCTTATCTATACTGCCCGGGTAGAACAGGGAATCCCGGCAGGTACGGAAGCTATGGTTGCTCCATTACGACACTGTCGAGCAGTCACCGCCGGCGACGCCCGCCGGTTCCCGGCAATGCCCCATTCCCCCCGATCGCCGCATGCGATCCGCGGCGTCAGCGCGTGCTGCCGGTGTAACGGGAGTGTACACACCAATCGTCAACGCCAAAGGAGACAGAGGAGATGGCCAAGAAATTCAAACCGGACGTGGTGACCTGGGACCTGGTCGACGCCAACGAACCGCCGCCGTGGGCGGATCGTACGTTTCACAAACTGAATTTTCTCTCGGAAGGCGACTCGTGGTTCACGATGGCCGGCATTCCAACCTCGAACCTGCTGTTTCAGATGCGCTTCCCGGTTTCCACGATGATCGTGAACTGTGCAATGCCGGGCGACACCATCAAGCACATGTCGCAGATCACAAACAACCAGGGACTGCTGCGCGGCCTGTCGGAACAGAACGGCGAACGGTGGGACCTGATCCTGCTGAGCGGCGGCGGCAACGATCTGATCGACGCGGCCGGATCGATACTCATCGATCCCAGCCGGCGCAGTGCAATCAAAATGCCCAGTCCCAAGGACTACTGCGATCAGAACGAACTGGACGGCCTGATTACCCGTATCCAGAAAGGCTACCGGCGTATCGTCGACCTGCGTGACAAGCCCAACGCACCGTCGAAAGACGTTCCGATCGTCGTGCACACCTACGACTTTCCGACCCCCAACGATTCTCCTGCACGCTTTTTCGGCGTCGGCCTGCTCGGCCCGTGGCTGTACAAGGCGTTCACCAGCGAGCAGATCCCCGAACAGGACTGGGTCGCCCTGTCCGACTTCCTGTTCAAACGGCTGGCCAAGGGCCTGCTTGCCCTCGACGGTCAACTGCCCAATTTCCACGTCGTCGATACGCGCGGCACCATCAAGCGGGCCAAGATCGGCAGTCGCGGCGAGAGCGGCGACTGGCTCAACGAGATCCATCCCAACAGCCGGGGCTATGCCAAGCTCGCCAAGGTGATCGTCAAGAAGCTCCAGACCCTGGTCTGAGGATGACGAAAGCGGCCCCGGCAACGGCAAGTTCTGGGGACAGCTTACCTAATTGCAGTCTTTGGCACATAAATTGGGATTAAGTAAACTGTCCCCAGAATCAAGTGCAAGTGGGTTCAAATGGTGTCCCCCGGAGCCATCGGACGCCATTTCAGTTTCCTCGTTGCCACACTACTTTGCGGAAAAGGGCATTAATGCTTACTATTCTCCGCAATCATGGCAGCACCCCCTTCATACCAATGAGCCTTGCGTTCGTCAGTCATGCTGCACATCCGGACAACCCGGGTTCATGGGAGACCGTTCACAGGGTCGTGGAGCTGCTGGATCGTGCCGGACTATCCACGGGAGTGCTGTCCGGCGATGCGGAATCGCTCGAACTGTTTCGCGATGAACTGGTCCGTGCAACAATGATTGACGCCTTGCGCGATCTTCCCAAGTCGATGGCCGCCGACGAAGTCGACCGTGCGCTGCAGCGCATTGCAGCTGATACCCCAATACTTGTTTCGCTGGCGTGTCGCGAGGTCGACCAAGCACTGATCGATCAGATCCTCGCTCGCTACCCGTTTCTTTACCTGTTCGTCATCGGCGGGCGGGCCGACTGCGAACATATCCTGAATACACCTCTGCAATTCGCGACGCCACTCGATGAGCGCGCGTCTTCGCGGCTGTGGAGGCGAAGTCGCTCAGGGGATTGACAGAACGCAGTGATCATGAAAGCCGTGGGAAGCAGGAAGAGAAACCCGGCTTGCCGAGCGCCGCTTAACAGCTTGCGGGAGTCTGATCACCTTATCCATATGTGGTTTGTGAAACAGGTCCAATCGTGTAAATTGATTTGCGACACCTGCGGTAATGATCGGTTTATATTGACTGATCTGATCGGGTTCACGATAAGTACCGCGCAGCTGCGCTTTATGCTAAAGGGGTAGAATTGTTTTTGGTTAAATTCGAGGGAAGAGATGTTTTCCCTTATTACAAGAATACCTAATTACCTGAATAAAAATAGAAAATTGAATTATCACCGGTGCCGGCGGTCAATTTCAGCGCGCCTGTGATGGTCTTGTCGGCAGCCGCGATCGAAGGTTCCTGCAGACCTGGAACCGCGGTTTCTGCTCAGGTTCGGCCCACTCTTGCGGCTGTATAAACACTTTATGGGAGGTTTAAATGATAAAAACTCTGCTGCTAATCGTTTTTCTGACTTTACCCCACACCTCAATGGCGGCGGATCTTGCAAACGGAGAGCGTATTAACAAGAACTGCGCGCTATGCCACGGCAGCTACGGCCAGGGTGCATCCGGCCGTCTCTCGCCGCGCCTGGCAGGTCTGCCGGAATATTATCTGCGTAAGTCGATAGCCGACTATATCAGCGGCAAGCGAATCAACCCGACCATGATGAAGACATCCGGTCTGGCACAGATGTCACAGCAGGACATCGATGATGTAACCGCCTACCTATCCAGCCTGAAAATCGCCAGAGACCAGCGCTTCAACATCCTCCAGATTGTGCAAGGCAATCCAAAAAATGGTGAGGAGCTGTACATGGATGACTGCAAAACCTGCCATGCGCAAGATGGGTTGGGCAAGGAGAAAAAGGATTCACCGCCATTGGCGGGCCAGCATCCGGAGTATCTGTTCCAGTCGATTCAGATGTTCAAGGGAAAGGTGCGCGAGCACGCGGATGATCCGGACGACGAGACATTCACCGACTATACCAACCAGGAGGTGCTGGACATGCTCGCGTTTGCCGCCACTCTGGACGACACTTTGATTGTGCCCGGGGAGCGGTTCATGCCGCCACGTCTGATGGCGGCCCGGCCGCCGGAGCCTATGCCGCCCAGACCGGCCCCAGGCGGCGGCCTGCGGATTACCGACATCACCCAGACGGTGGCTCAGATGGAGCTGAAGCCGGGGGTGACCAGGGAGGATGCGCTGCAGGCGATGCTCTCCAAAGCGGTTGAGCTGAATCTGAAGCTGGTCGGCAGTCAGGAGGTTTCGAAAGAGCTGGAGTCGCGCGGGGTCGAGACACCTTTCCTTGCCATCTACCAGTTCTGCAATCCGATGGACGCCAGAACGATGATCATCAACAACCCGATATTCGCCAGCTACATGCCTTGCCGCATCTCATTGGTCGAGGATGCCCAGGGTAAACTCTGGTTGATGATGCTCAACCTGGATATGTTGATCAACAGTCAGCTTCTACCTCCGGAGGTCGTGGCTACCGCGATCAGAGTGAATCAGCAGATGCTGGATATCATGGTTGCCGGCGCTACCGGAGAATTCTGACCCCTGACCAGGTGCTTCCACTGCATGCCAGGGATGGCGTGCTGCTTATGACCTCAACCACCGCCGGTGGATGAGACGGCGCTTATCCCAGCGCTACTCGGGCATGTTGGGGGGATCCAGATCCTCGGGCCTGACCGAGTCGGGCTCGACCAGATTGAGCAGCCAGGTTTTGAGAATATTGACGTGCTCTGTCTCCTCGCGGGCAAACTCGGCAGCCAATTCGCGCACCCCTTCATCCGGCGAGAATTCGGCTACGCCGGCGTAGAAATCGCGCCCGCGTTGCTCGTTGCACAACGCGTATTCCAGCACCTGGCGCTGGCTCATCATATAGTGAACGCCTTCCCAGGTGCCGCTCTCGGGACCTTCCGGCGTGCGCCATTTGAACTCCCAGGGGGAGATTTCCGGCAGAACGATGCCGACCGCGTGATGCTCGATCTCCCGCGCGTGCAATTCGCCATAGTGGGCCAGTTTGCGAAACAGCTCCGCCACCTTGGGATTGTTGTGCACATCCATGCTGTCCGCCAACTCCCGGTAACGCTCAACCGATTCGAACTCCAGCGCAATCGCGTGCGCCAGAAAATCCGGTATGTCGTGGATGAGTGCGGGATCGTTTTCGCTCATACCTGAAAGCCTAGTTCAAGTTGATCGGTTTGGACACGGACATCTCTTTCCGGCTGCCAGACGGGAATCCTGGTCTGGTAGAGCAGACCGGTGGACATGCCGTCGTCGGCGTGGATACGCTTGGCTGCCTCGACCGGGTCGTCAGTTGCCTGCTGCTCGAACGGACGCACGATCTTTTTCCATTCGTTCTGGTCCGGGCGGAAGGTGGTGCAGGGGCTCAACGCCTGGACGAAGGAAAAACCCGGATGCTGGATTGCATCGACCAGTAATTTTGCCAGATCGTTGGGTTTTCCGGTAAAGCCGCGGGCGATGAAGGTGGCGCCGGAGGCCAGCGCAATGGCAGCGGGGTTGAAGCTGGGTACGCCGGGGCCGTGCGGTGTGAGCTTGCTCTCCGCCCAGTCCGGCGACGTGGTTGGGGAGGCCTGCCCCTTGGTCATACCGTAAACCTCGTTGTCCATCACGATGTAGGTCATATCCATGTTGCGCCGGCAGGCGTGCAGAAAGTGGTTGCCGCCGATGGAGAAGCCGTCGCCATCGCCGCCTGCCACCAGCACCGTCAGATCGGGCCGGGCGGCTTTCAGCCCCGAGGCCACCGCCAGCGCGCGGCCGTGCACGCCGTGAAATCCGTACACGGAGACGTAGGCCGGCAGGCGCGAGGAGCAGCCGATGCCGGAGATCATCGCCACGTCTTGCTGCGGCAGTCCGAGATAAGCCAGTGCTTTGGTGGCCGCGCTGAGCACGGCGAAGTGGCCGCAGCCGGGACACCACACCGGTTTTACCTCCGATTTATACTCTTTGGCCTTGAGCGGGGCGCCAGCAGGTTTTCCGGACATGTCAGATCCACTCCAAGATTGCATTGACGATCTCACCCGGGCGAATCGGCAGCGGACCGGGCTTGGCCAGTTTCCGCACCTCTCCATGCAGCAGATTCAGCGAATGAAGGTAGTGAAACAGCTGGCCCGCGTGGTTCTGCTCCACGACCAGCGTCCGCGCCGCGCCGTCGATGGCATCGCGCATCGGCTGTTCCGGCAGCGGGCTTAGCAGACGGATGGCGACGACCCGCGTCGGCTTGCCCATGGCCGAGAGCCGGCCGGCCGCTTCGAACGCCGCGCCTGAGGAGGATCCCCAGGTGAGGATGCAGATATCACCGCTGCCGCGCACCTCCGCCCAGTGCTCGCCGCCGTCGACGGCCGCCAACTTTCGCCGCCGCTTGTCCAGCTGCAGCAGGTGATCCTGCGGCATGCTGGAGGGGGTGCCCCGCTCATTGTGTTCCAGACCGTCGGCGGTATAGAGGCAGCCCTCGGTGCCGGGAATCGCCATCGGGGAGATGCCGTCTGCGTCGGCCAGCGTGTAGCGTTGGTAATTTTCCGCGGCGGGCTGCGCCAGCTTGCGACCGGGCCCGGCCGGTGCGGCAGGGGGCGGATCTATCACGCTGCGCGCCTGGCCCAGGAACTGATCCGAGAGCACGATGGCAACCGTTTGCAGCGCTTCGGCGAGGTGCACCGCCCATTCGGTGGTGAATGCACAGTCGCGGATGTTCAGCGCGGCCAATACCAGGTGGGGCGCGTCGCCGTGAAATCCGTAGAGTGCGATATTCAGGTCGGACTGTTCCGACTTGGTGGGGATGCCGGTGGAAGGACCGCCGCGCATGACGTTGGCGACGACCACCGGGGTCTCGCTGGTCACCGCCAGGCCCAACCCCTCCATCATCAGGCTGAGGCCGGGGCCGGAAGTGGCGGTCATCGAGGGCACCCCGCCGAAGGAACCGCCGATGATCATGTTGACCGAAGCCAGTTCGTCTTCGGCCTGCAGCAGTACGCCCCCCACCTTCTCCAGATTGGGTGCAAGCCACTCCAGCATCTCGGTCGCCGGCGTGATGGGGTAGGCGGCAACGAATCGCACCCCGCCGCGTATGGCGCCGACGCCGCTTGCCTCGTTGCCGCTGATGTTCCAGCGCACAGGGCGATCCTTTGCGTGGGGCAGCCGTTGCTGCAACTGCTGCGGTTTGGGTTCATTGTATCCGCAGCTGATACACCGCTGCGATGGGACCACCGCGGACTCCCCCTTGCGCGCCAGCTTGGCGTCCACCACCGCCAGCATTGCCGCCTCGGGAATTCCCAGCAGCTCCGCGATTATCCCAAGCGCGATCATGTTGGCGCGGCCGCCTTCGATCCCTTTGGCCAAAGCTTCCAGCGGTAGCTCCATGACCCGGGCACCGTGGCGGGCTATGTCCGGCGGTATCTCCCCGGCGTCGGGATCGCAGATGATCAGGCTGTCACAAGTGAGCGGGATCTCCTCCGCGAAGCGGCTCACATTGAGCCAGTCCAACGCGATCAGAATATCGAACCGGTCATCCAGACAATCCACCGGATGTACGCCGGTTCGCAGCATCACCGCCGACTCCCCGCCACGGATCTGCGGCCCCGCGGAGCGGCCCATCAAGCCGTAGAACCCTGCATTGGCCACCGCGCTCAACAGCATCTCTCCGGCAGTGACCGCACCGCTCCCTCCCGAACCGGTAATGGCGACGGAGAGGGTATGTGAGGACTGTCCCGGATCTAGTTTGTCGGACACTTTATTCCACCCGATGGTTGATTCACGCTCGCACGCTGTCTGTGGTTCCCGGCGATCCGCCAGGGCATCGACGGCAGTGCAGCATCATAACTGGATTGATGATATCAGGAATAGAACGGAATAAGGGGGTATTAAAAGCAGATGGAAAAGGCGTTGATAGGAAACATCGGACATTCGCAACGCGGAAGCCCTGCAGTTTTCACGATTTCGAAAGAACGATGTTGATGCGCATTGGCATCGGTCGTCACCGACTACTTGACCCCCGATTTTCCCCTCTTCTTCTTATAGGCATCGCGCGGATCCGATGCTATTCTCGCTGCAGATTTAAATCGTAGGTCTGGCGTTGTTTTATTCGAACCAGGGAGAGTGATCGTGCCAATTCATCGAATGCTCCCGTGTCTGCTTTTTGTGCTCTTTCTGGTGGGCTGTGCAACCACGCCGCGGCATAAAGTCCACTACCGCCTGCTCAATGATCAGCCCAGCCGGTTGACAGCCGGTACCGCGATCCTGCTGCCGCTGAAGATAAAGGTCAAGGAGATGACGGCCAGTGGCATAACCGAAGTGGTGCCCGCCTGGACAGAGACCGGCATCAATAATTTCCACGCCTCGCTGCAGCGCAACGAGCAGAAGCTGTTCGGCAACCTCACATTGGTCGAGCTGCCTGAGCTCACACCGGAGGAGTCAGCGCTGCTCGATCAGCACCTCGCGCTAAATGAGACTGTGGTTGGTACCGCCATTGCCACTACCAGCCCCTCGAGCGGCAACGCCTGGCTGCATAAAAGCAGGCACTTCGATTACAGCATCGGGCCGGGCCTGTCGTTGCTCGCGGATAAAACCGGTGCGGACAAGGCGATCATGGTGATCGGCGAAGATGTACGCAGCTCCAGCGGGCGCAAAGCCGCTTTTATCGTGCTGGCTGCATTCGGTGTCGGCATCCCCCTCGGGAATGCGGTGACCATTGCCAGTATCATCGATCTGCGCACTGGCGACATTCTTTGGGTGGACCGTCACATCAGTATTGGCAAACTCGGTTATCTCGACGCGGAACATACCGATCAAATAGCGCTGGAACTGTTCAAGGAGTATCCGGGCATCGAATCCTACCGACAGTGGCTTTTGGTGAAGAAGTAGCCGATGAAGCGGTCCCCACTCCGGTTTATTCCGGCGCTGCTGAGCGGTGTGATCGTGCTGGCGGGGTGTGACAGCATGCATGTGCGTACACTGGAACAGAGCAGCGACATTCAGCAGTTGACCGATGACGAAGCACGCCGCTGGTATGCGGCAAAAGAGCTGGACCGCATCTGGCAGCATCAAGGGCTGATCTACGCCGATGATGAGCTGACAGCCTACCTGCAATCGGTTGCCGTGAAACTTTATCCGGAGTTCAGCGAAACGGTGAGGATGCGGGTGATTGATTCGCCCGATCTCAACGCTTTCGCGCTGCCCAACGGCAGCGTCTATCTCAATTTCGGCATGATCGCGCGCATGGAAAACGAAGCTCAGCTGGCCACTGTCATTGCCCACGAAGTCTCCCACTTCAAATTTCAGCACTCGCTCAAGCAGCGCCATGCCATGGAAACGGCCGTGATCGCCGGCTGGACGGTAACCATACTCAGTGGCATTCCGCTCTCCGGTGAGCTGCTCGCGTTGGGTGCGATGTCGGGGTACTCGCAGGATGCCGAGCGCGAGGCCGATCGAGAGGGGTTCGATCGGTTGATCAGACTGGGGTACGACGGTGCGGAATCGGTCAAGGTATTCCGGATGCTGCAGCAGGAGGCTGATGTACTGGATACCAAAGAGCCCTGGTTCTACTCCAGTCATCCCAGGCTCTCCGAGCGGATCCAATCGATGCAGTCACTCAAAGCTGAGCATGGCAACTCCAATGGCATTGCCAACCGGGAGCGATTTGCCGCCATGACGACCGGCCTGTCTGCACGGCTGTTGGAAAAATATCTGATTGCGCATAAATACAAACAGCTGATCCAGCTGCTGGAGGACAGTGCACTCAGGGCAAGATATCCAACCCATGCGGAGTTCTACCTCGGCGAGGCTTATCTGCAGCGCAAAGCGGAGGGAGACGAGGAGAAAGCGCAAGCCGCCTATCTGCAGGTGGTGGAGATCGCTCCCCATTTTGCACCCGCCTATCGTGCGCTTGGTCTGATCTATATGCAACGGGAGCAAAAAGCGGAAGCACTCAGATTTTTCGAACAGTATCTACAGCTGGACCCGGATGCAGAAGATAAAAAATATATCGAACTATACAGAAACCGCTTGTTGGAGGAGTCATGAAAAAGTTTCTGCCGCTGGCCGGTCGACTGGGTGAGCATGCAGTTCGGGGATACGCTCATTGTCACCCGGGATGGTCCGAGCATCCAGAAGATCAACTTGCAGGTGCGCAAGCATGAGAGTGTCTTCGACGACATCAAGGCAATGTCGAAGGCGGACATGCTGCCGACCGAATTGGCCGGGCCGTACATAGCCGATCTGAAGAAAGAGGACAGCAACGGACTGCCCAGTCTGACCATCATCAGCAACGAGCCTGTCCGGGTATCCGGACAGGCTACCTTCTCATTTTATATATACCGGCCAAAGCATCTTCCTGCTTTACCCTGACCTCTATCGTTTTATCGATTTTCCAGAAATTCATTCAATATACGGTATTGTGCATCTATTTCTTTCTTCAACGACGCTTCGGCATCCACAAATTTGGGATACTCCTCTTCGTGTTGAATACTGGAGCAGATCCGCGCCATTCGGCAGTAACCCGCCACCTTTTCGGCTAAATGGTGGGTTCGGTGCTGCTCGTAGGTCGGTGCCACGCAGACCATGCACGCCTCTGCAACAAAATGTGCCGCCTGCTGCCTGTAGTCCAACGCGGACAGATCAGATTGTGGGTGAGTTGCGACGTAAACAGCGCGCACAGCGCGGTAGGCCTGTTCCAGTTCTTCAGTGGAAACATCACTTTTTTCCGCAATTTTCTGCGCCTGCCCGGTACACATTCCATCCGTCAAATCCAGTACATTGGCAATAAACCTAGCTCCTATTTGCCGTTGCCGGGCCAATGACAGGGAAGACAATGAGATTTTGAATGCTTCCCCGCTTGCTACTTTATTCATTGGAGACTCCATAAATCCGTTTTCAAAAGAGTGAATGGAATGTCTTCTTGACCATCTCTATGAGTTAAAAATTCCCTTTCAATCTCTTTTCAAAAGCGACTTTAATTCCTCTGCTTCCTGGTCACTCGATTGAAAAAATCCGAACCCCCCTTCTCTGTTTTCCTGACGAAAAACCCATTCATTTAGAAATTTAAATCAAAGTATCGATACTTTCTTCGAGACCCAGTCGAAAACGACCACGTTTCAAACCAGGTCTCGCTACAAAACACTCATTTGGCTTTTTTGTCTACCAGTTCGTACTCCAAATTGTAATGGCCGAAAACCAGATTGGCTTCCCGACTGAGCTCTTCGAATAACACCATCGGATCCTCACCACTCTCAATGCGTTTTTTAACCATTTCCTCAATGGCTTCTTTAAAACCTTTTTTCATTTTGACTCTCCTTTTCAATTAATCCCTTGTTTTTAATATAGCATTTGGCCTAACTTACTAATTGTCCTGGGTCACTGTTTCAGCCAGTTGTTACATCCCACCGTAACCGAGGTGAGTCATTCCGCCCTATTTGAGCTGAG
The DNA here is from genome assembly GCA_024235255.1 of Chromatiaceae bacterium. GTDB lineage: Bacteria > Pseudomonadota > Gammaproteobacteria > Chromatiales > Chromatiaceae > HKST-UBA178. Next base: position 20,065 of record JACKMT010000003.1, on the reverse strand, counting down.
ATAAACGAGATCATCCCAGGTAGAGTCCACAGACGTGGTGTAAATCCAGGGCCAGATGATGGAGGACATCGAAATCTCCGGTAAGGTTGAGTTTACGAAGTCCAATTCGACCGAGAAGAAAACGATGGCCGATGAAAAAAGGGGACGCATTCAATGCCGTCGAGTTAAGCCATACTGTTCGCCCACAATGTGCATTTGTAGTGCATCCAATATCGGCGCTTGTTGATCATGTGGCTGAAATCGCTCTATATCATGCACTTCGAGCGCTACCCGTTCCAAAAGTGACCCATGAATATTTCTGACGAAACAAAAATATATCCAACTATACAGAAACCGTTTGCTGGAGGAGTCATGAAAAAGTTTCTGCTGCTGATGCTGCTGACACTGCTGCTGGCCGGTTGCGTGGGTGAGTGGGTTAGGGTCGACGACAGCAAGATATTGCACAAAACAGAGCTGTATCGTGTCACCCTGCCGGTCGACTGGGTGAGCATGCAGGTCGGGGATACGCTCATTGTCACCCGGGACGGTCCGAACATACAAAAGATCAACTTGCGGGCGAGCAAACATGAGAATGCCTTCGACGACATCAAGGCAAAGTCGAAGGCGGACATGCTGCCGACCGAATTGGCCGAGCTGTACATAGCCGAACTGAAGAAAGAGGACAGCAACGGACTGCCCAGCCTGACCATCATCAGCAACGAGCCTGCCCGGGTATCCGGACACGATGCCTTCTCATTACATGCCAGCTATCAAATATTCAACGGACTGGAATACCAACTGCTGGCAGTCGGATTCGTAACCGAAAAGTATGTCTATATCCTCAGCTACACCGCACCGACATTGGTCTTCTTCGAGCAAAACAGAGCGAGCTACGACCAGGTACTCGGTAGCCTTGAGGCGATCTGAGCGAATGGAATCAAGGGCTCAGAACAGTTGAAATCGCTTGCAACTGTTGGAATTTTCCGGGTAGACAAAACCTATTTCCAGCTTGGCTCAGGATGACGAGTCAAAGTAGGTATACTGTTCCCGGAATTCTCGACAGAAAAATCTTGATCTGCCTTCCTACTGTTCCAGGAGGCGTACTATCTCCCAATAGCCCTTTGCTTGGGCCTGCATTAGTGCAGTTGCACCGTACTTGTCCCTGGCGTCCGTGTTCGCCCCGGATTTGACCAACAACCTGGCGATATCCAAGTGTCCATCTGCGATCGCGTACATCAGCGCCGTACGCCCATACCTGTCTGCCACATCGGGGTCGGCTCCAACAGATAGCAATTGGTCAACAACCTGTAGATAGCCATAGCGTGCAGCGATCATCAGGGCATTCCAGCCGACGCGGGTGCGTGCTGAGATATCGGCACCACGTTCAATCAGCAAGGTGGTTAGAGCAATGTGGCCGTTCTCTGCTGCAAAGGTCAGTGCCGTGCAGCCATCCAGCGTAGGTTTATTGATATCAGCACCAGTAGCCAGCAACAGGTTCACCAGCTCCAATTGATCGTTCTCGACAGCTATCATCAGTGCAGTTTTACCGAACTGGTTATGGGCATTAACATCGATCCCCTTGCCAATCAGCCTGCGTACATTTCCTATATCGCCCGCAGTTACGAAGTTTCGGAACGCCATCTCGAGGGCTGCCTCACCCGCTAGGAGTGTCCCGGAATTGATTGAAACTATCGCCAAAGCAATTACAAAAAACCGAACCATTTGCTGCGTCGCTTAAAATATATTAAGAACTTCTTATATTCTAGCCGATTACTATTTGGAGTGATTGTTATCGCTCTGTTTTATGGCAGATATCAATATGATGGGCACAAGACAAACAAGAATAATCCAGTGGCGGAAGCTGCATTTCTGCAAGCCGGTATTACCGATCGTTCGTTCCACAATCTGTGGCAGAGATTTGCCACATAAATACTGCATTGAGGTGCTGTGATGACTAACGTACACAGCCTCAGCCAAAGATTTCGGTGGCGGCAACAAATACAAAGCACGAAACCTGACCCCCTCCGAGTTTAGGCTGCACACGGAAGGGCCGGCTAATCGGTCTCCTCTGTTGCTATCTTTTTCTGTCCAGACTCGGTTTGGATTGGTATGCTGGCTTCCCTGTACTGCCGGCCCTGTTTCTCTCTAACTGGCGGTGGTGCAAGTTCTGGCCGGTCATACGACCCCAGGAATACAGAATAGTCACGTTGGAGGAGAAATGGGAAATATAGTGGTATTAATGTCTGGGCTGGCTTCGGCTGCTGCCTTAACGGTTGTGCTTGCTTCAGCACCCAATCAGGCGCACGCCTTCGGCTTCGGAAATTCCAATGACCGGAGCAGCCCCGGTGGTTACGACAGAGACAGGAACCGCGGGCGGGGAAGTAACAGCGGATTCGGCATGGGTAACAACAGAGGTTACTCCCCCAGGCGTGGTTACGGACCTGGCGGCAGTGCGGAAGAGCGGCCGGAATACGATGATCCACGTAGTGGCGGAAGCGGCTTCGGCATGGGTAACCGGCGCGGTTATCCCGGCGGTGGCTACGCTCCATGGGGGAGGTACGGACCGGAAAGCGGCGCAGCTTCGGCACCCAAGGCTCCGGTATCCGGTGATAGCGGGCAGGCGCAAACACCCCCCCAGGGTGGCGGTTACGGGTCCGGTGCTCCCGGCTATGCGCAACCCCCTGGAGGTTATGGTGATCCTCGATATGGTGGCGGCATGTACGGACCGGGCGGCTATGGTGCTCCCGGTTATGGCGGTCCGGGCTACGGTGGGCCTGGATATGGTGACCCGGGCTATGGAGGACCAGGTTACGGAGCTCCGCAGGGGTATGCTCCGCCATCCACCGGCTATGACCAGTACCGCCAAGGTTCGATGCCGACGAAAGCCTATGAAGCGCCTGCTCAGGATTGGGGAAATCCGGGATATGGAGCTCCTGGTTACAGCCCAAGCGCGCCAGGCGGCAGTGGCTTCGGCATGGGACGCTAATTAGCAGCAGCTGTTTTCGATGTGGTCAAATAGAAAGCCTGGCGGAAACTTTTCACCAGGCTTTTTTATTTGCCGGAGACAGGCTCCGAATTGCATAGGTGCATATTATTGTGTGTTCCCAACATTGCACCGACTGACGCAGGCTAAACTAGCTGGTTTTCTTAGTTTTCGTTTTCATTGATCCCGCTTTACTAAAATGAATAAGGGATCTCCATTGTAATAAATAACTCGGTATCATTTACGCCAGAAACGCCATTCTGATTCTGAATATAATTTATTGCTGCACCAAAGTTATATTTTTCATGTTGCCTTGAGTAATTTATACCGTATTCGATTTCCTTTGCAGGCGAAGCAAGAGGAATCAGGTACGGCTCCGCTCCTAACATCCGCGGTGCCGTAAATAATACAGTTCCTCTTTTAATGTTGTATGGCTCACTTACCTTAAAATTTAACCGGTCGTTATCAGCAAAGATGTTCTTTCGCGATAACTGCATGCCCCAACCAAATGCGCTTAAACCAGTTGGCTCTTCCAAGAAGGGAGAAAAAGCAAGATCAGAATCCGCAATACCATATTGAACCCAACCGGAAAAAGTTGTGACATCATCAAAATGGTAAGCAGCAGATAAACCTAACTTTAATGAACTTGTGCTATCAATCGAAAACCATTTTGTGTTTATATTGTTCGCAAACAGGGTTCCTTTTTCAATCTCATGTGCAGCCAGCGCAGCAAAACCATAGTCTTCATTTTCATATTTTATCGAGATCGATTCACCGCTCGTCAAAGAATTACGTGAATTCACTCCATCTATATTATTTTCAGGCTGAAAGAATGACACTGTATTAATAGTCAAATGCGGCGATAACGCATAGGTCATTCCGATCATAAATCCGTCAACCTCAGCATAACGCATGCTTTCATCTATATACGAAAATTGATTATCTATACCTAATAAATGACTAGACGAAAAATAATCAATAACGTCATAGGTCGAGCCAAATTCCACATAATTGTCCCCATCATAAGAGTATCGAAGAGACGGGGAACTGTAATCTGCATCACTAAGATTTTCACTGTAACTCATTGACAGATTGTCGGATAACGCAAACCTCTTTCTGGATAAGCTTTTTTCCCGGCGGCTGTAATAATTAATCGTTTGTCTAATATCCCTTTTTGTATATTCGAACCCCTCCCTTTCTAATCTCGAAAAACTTATGTTTCCCAGCCAATCCAATGTTTTTAAATCTCTTTTCAACTCCGAGTAACTTTTTTCACCGTCATTGAAATCAAAAGTCTCTATTCTGTTACGACTTCTTTTCCAATCTATGACGACAAAACCCGTCCCATATTGGTTGAAAGCAACAAGGTGACGATTGTCGATTGTGGCAAACTGCGCTCTATGAGATTTTCTGTAAAAAGTAAGAGATGAAGCAATCCTGTCATTCCCGCCGCCATTGTCCATAATTTCCGAGAATGAATTTCTTGAATACGTACGATAGTAATCGTTCCCTTCGCCGCCCATTAAGCCGGTATCTTCACAATTCCTGCATGAATATAATTTATCATTTCCCTTAAGCCCATAAACGATTGTATCGTTGCTGCCGTTTAATCGATTATTTCCGTTGTTACCTACTTTTTCTTTGGCATATTTAATAACTTTTGCTTCTACACATGCTGTATATAGAATAAGCGTTACGGGGCACAAAAAACCAAATACAAATAATGTGATAAGGTGTTTTTTTAATGTCGATCGTGTGCGAATCGCATTCACAGTTAACATTTTCACTATCCCCTTTTGAAGCGATATTATTAGTATTACTGAAATGGACCCGTAAAATTGGACAGCGCGATAAGTGCTTCCACAGGTCAAGCCGTCAAACTGGCAACAGTTTCTTAGTACACGCTTTCCGGAGTACGCCTGTCAAGCGAGCGGTAAAAGGGGTGGCGGGAGTTTTGTTAATCCTCTGTCCCCTTTTACCGCTTTACCGAAGCAGTCTTTAGTTAAATTTTATAAACCACAAACGCCGCTATCATAGACGTCCATAATGGATTTCAACTCAGCATAAATGTAGTCGCGTTCCGCTTTGCTGAAGGTTTCCAGGCGTTCGGGAACTTCATCCCGATCGATAGCATACAGCAACTTGTTGACATACATGCAGCCTTCACCGGCGATCTCCTCGATCGCATGGTCCAGTCTGTTGTGATCCAGGTCATCCGGTGCGACCTCTATAGCCTGCGGAAAGGTTTCGCCGCCGAACCAGAAATCCAACCCTTTTGCGAGAAATTCGTCCCAGTTCAGGTAATGCGTGCCATCACAGGAGAAATTCAAACCAATCTTGCCATTGACGATATTGAGCGAGCCAGAACGCAGATAGATAGTTTCGTCTGCAAAGCGCAGCTCCTTGATCAGCTTCAGTATCTTGCCGATTTTATTAGATGGAACAATGGCGCGTTCATAGTAGGGGCGGCTCGGATAAGCCAGGCACACATCGGTATTGGAGAGCTCATCCATGGTCAGGATGCGATAAATATAGGGGTCATCGATGTGCCAAAGTGTCGAGCGACTGCTGGAAAAATGGATTTGAAAATGGTGCACGCCTTGATAAACAACCAGCGATTCATGGACCGACATAACATGATCGATATGCCTGTCCATCAGACTCTCCGCGCGCGACTGTAGAAACAATCCATTTCGTATCACCGGGTCGCCCTTGATCTGACGCCACTGACTCGGCTCTTCGTAAATCACCTCCGAATGCGGCAGCTCACGCAAGTCGTAATCGACGCCCAGAAATCCCACGCGCGCGCCGTCCTCTTTGCGTATCGGTTGAACGGCGGTCACCGAGGGCCGCTTTTTATTGCGGCTGATATAAGCCTCGGAGAGATGAAAATCGATACTCTCATTGCTCATATGACTCATATAGGGGCGGCTTGAGCGGTCGCGCCCAATCGATTCATTTTCCAGGCCGTAGCGGTTGACGGTCGCGCTGACCTGCACCCCTTTCTCATCCAAGACATACACATACTTGCAATAGTCCAGAGAGTGAAAAACCTCGCGCAGATGCGAGTTCAGCCCCTCCCTATCGTTCAACAGAGCAGCCAGTTGTTTGGCTGTTTCACCGAGTGCGTGGCTCAGCAGATCGTTAAGCAATGCACGCTGGGCATTAATGGAGTGTTTGAGTGAGTGCGTCATAAGCCATGAACATATGAATATTGGTCTGCCTTACTGTAACGCAATACCTGCTTGGCCCAAATGATTTGAGATAGGGAAATTTCATCAAGAACCGGTAAATTCAAGCTCTCTTTTTCGGCTAGCAACAAAAGTTCCGGCGTCTCGCGCTATTGCACAATACCTGGCTCAAGAACTCCAGGCGACCTGGTTACTACACTACGGAAAATAAAAACGTAGCATGCAGTAAAGGAACCGCATCGTTCGGAAAGTGGATTGATGCGGTTCGCAAGCTCTTTGCATCCTACCTGGGCTCGCTACGCCATTTCGATGGAACAGGCGCGCATGATTCCCCCGCCCGGGTGGGTCGCCTTGGCGTGATACAGCGCCCGGTCTACTTGTTCGAGCACTTCGGACAGGGAGCCTCCGTGCCGGGGCGCTTCACCCAATCCGATAGTGACACTGTAGGAAAGTCTGTGTTGATGAGCGCAGTCCGCGACCTGGCTTTGAATGCGTTGGGCAATTAGCTCCGCCTGTTCGATATTGGTGCCAGGCAATATGAGCACGAACTCGTCGCCTCCCAGTCGGGCTGCTATGTCGCCATCCCGAATCGCACCGTGGAGGATATCAGAGAATTGCCTAAGAACATCATCTCCGACCGCGTGGCCGTGGGTGTCGTTAATCGATTTGAATTTATCCAGGTCGGCGATCATGACCACCAGGCAATCGAGGTCGCGGCTGAGTTGATTGAAAAGCTGCTCAGCCCACTCCAAGAGACCGCGCCGATTCATAAGTCCGGTCAGGGTGTCGAGGCGGCTTCGATGTTCCAGCTGAGCCCGTGAAAGCTCTATGCGTCCCATCAAGATATAGGCATAGAGGAGAATGATGCCACCGAACAGGTTGAGGAATACCAGGCCCGGCGAGGCCGAGCTGCTATCCCCCATGTAGCGCAGGCTGAGCACCAGCATCGCAGCGGCAAAACATCCAAGCAGTGACTCCCGGAACAGGTGCATCCCGTAACGCATCCCGTTGCCGAGCACAACCATGATGAATACCAGCAGTGACGGAGGAATTGCATAGGGGTCATTCAGAACCGATATCGACGTGATCACAATATCGATCCACATCGCAAACCGATAGCGTGCGGGGCAAATGTGCCGGCGACTTGCATGCCAGAACAGCACAGCGTTGATGACCGAGTAAGCAGCGTAGACAGTGTTCAGCTGCAGTAGCGACATCCAGGTCGGGGTTATGTCGCCGGTGAAATTGAAAAACAGCACGCCAAGCGCAACGAACAGGTAGCGGGTGACAAACTGCACCATTTGTTCCGGCCAACTCGGATAGCGCATCTCACCGAAGCCGGCAGCAGGTGATCCCCGACGCTCAGCGCCGAACTTGTCGTCGCCGGCACTCCGGTCGATGGCAAAACGGTGCGTGGATTTGTTCATTAACTTCTTCGACGCAATCGAATGTTAAGTGGTAGGCCGGCGCCCATGGAATTGTATGCGGCAGTTTTCTGTCGGACGTTAGCCGAATTGCCACGCTAGCGCAAGCAGGTGTGTGCCAGGGGAGCAACAAGCAGTATCGCGATAAGCTGACATGCCTTAGGGCAGCACGTAGGATGCGGTAAGCTTGCGAACCGCATCAATCCTCCTTCCGAACGATGCGTTTCCTTCGTCACCGCATCCTACGCGGGCTGCTGCCGGCGTGGTTTTTCTGTAATTTCCAGAAAGTTAGAGAGGAAGGAATAAGTTGCATCGACGTTTTCACTGACACCCTGTTGTAGCTGGAATTTTGAGCACAAAGCCAACAATAGCATCATTGACATCATATTATATGATGCTTATGATGCTCAAATGCGAACCACGTTAACAATCGACGATGACCTGATGGCTCAGATCGAAGATTTACAGCGTAAAAAAGGGCTTTCGTTCAAAGGCGCGGTCAACTTTCTGCTGCGCGCAGGAATCCAGCTCCAAGCACAGCCACCAAAACCAAAGCCTCATAGAACCAAACCTCGCAAGCTTGGTCTGAGATCGGGTATTGACCCAACCAAATTAAATCAACTAATCGATGACCTGGAAGCGGACGAGTTCCTGTCTGCTGGCAACCAGTGATATTACCGGATGTCAATCTACTTGTTTACGCTGTTGATGAAACGTCCGTCTTTCACGTTGGTGCACGAACCTGGTGGGATGATGCACTTTCATCCACGCAAATAGTTGGCCTGTGCTATCCGAGCATGCTCGGTTTCATCCGCTTGACCACCAATCGACGGGTTTTCGCCGCGCCCTTAACAATTGATCAAGCTTTAGATTACGTGAACAGTTGGCTGGCACAAGCAAACACGACCACGGTCGTGCCGACACCCAGACACTGGCCATTGTTCGAGGCGCTATTGAAATCCACCGGAACCGGCGCCAACATCACAACCGATGCACACATTGCGGCGCTCGCTATAGAACACGGTTACACTGTGTTCACAAATGACGTTGACTTCAGTCGATTCGAAAACCTGCGCTGGAAGAATCCGCTAAGCTAGCCTATGCGTAATGGGCATGGAGTCAGGTTTTTTGATTTCAACTCCCTGGATAGCAGCCGATGTAGCTGAAGTTGAAAGTGGTGAAGTTATTGCGAAAGTGCAGTTGTGATTTTCAAGTGTTCCGACCCCTTGATACCGCTTTAAGACGCCGCAAATCAAGATTAAAACCCGACAATACATCCCCCGGTGGCGATTTTACCGGCGGTAAATCCGCATAATTCACGATCCTGCTCCGAAGGCGTTCCGTACGCCTTTGTACTGCCTCATCAAGCCCTCCCGGGAGGCCGTTGTATGGCAGGCCATCCGGCTGCCAACCGTGCAGCGATAACTCCACTGCCTCTTCCCGGCCCGGGTGACACAGGGTTAACACCACCGGACCCATTGGCTTGATCGCCGGATGCAGGCCGCGCCAGGGCAGGAAATCCCGGTAACGCAAACCCATTAGGCGCAATTCGCCCTCTTCCTCCGCCATCAATGGTAGGGCGTAATCGCCGCTGCGCAGTTGCCAGCCGTCCAGCGCCACCGATTCCTCACCCGACCGGCGCAGACTGATCTGCAAGCGTAACGTACTGGAATCGACCAGGCGGGAGCCGCCACGCTCCTGCGAGGCGACATCGCCCACCAGGGGCCAGAATTCAATAGCCTGCTCGATTTCAAGCCGACACCCGGCAAAATCCACGGACCAGCGCGAACGATAAGTATCGTCAAACAATTCACCGGCTATCGAGGGATCGAGCCCGAAATCGGTATGCTCCAGGTCGGCCAACACCGACCCTAAATCCCGGCGTAAATAGTATGGCAGGGCAAAACGGTCGTGCAGTTCGTCGCCCCAGTCACAGAGACCCTGCACCCGATCGTGTTGCACCAGCATCGCCACTACCGAGCGTAACAACAGGGCTACCGCCAGCGCGCGTCGCGGGGAGTGCGGCATGCGAAAGGCGCGAAACTCCAATAGTCCCAGACAACCCCGCAGCGGCAAACCTGCATTCCATAGTTTTTCGATATTCAATTCGCTGCGATGCGAATTACCGGAGGGATCGGCGAGAAAAGGCGCCAGGCTGGCCCAGAGAAATTCCGGCGTAACCGCTTCCCGCATCTCCAATTGCCACAAGGCGACTTCGAGTTCGCGAAAGGCATCGCGTACACCTTCGTCGGCCCGCGGCGACTGGCTGGCACTGCCAACGTAATCCGGCGCGAACAGGTATGACAAAGCCGGGTGATGGTTGAAATAACGCACCATTCTCGGCAATAGATACGGTGCCGCGAAAAACGGGCTGGAAGCGGGTGTGCGCCCGCCCACGGTGAACTGACCACCGCCACCGGAATCCGACATCGTTCCGTTGTATTGCAGGCGATAGGGCGCCAACCCCAGCTCGTCGGCAACCGCGTATAACTCGCTGGCGGCGGCCCGGAAACGAGCCAGGTTCGGTTGCGGCGCCTGATTGATTTCAATTACTGCGGGGTCCGGCGTAATCGTGGTCCAGGAGACCGAGGCGTCCACCGGCGGAGGATAACCCCGTAGCAACAAACAGGGCAATGCAGCGGCACTCGCCGCCTGGCTTAAAACGGCAAGACATTCGATAAAGCCGGCGACTTCCTGGCAGGCCGGCAAATCCACCCGGACGGTCGTAATGCCCGGCGCGCACTCAATCTCACCCACGACAAACAGAAAAAAACCCTCACCGGCCAGGCTGTCGTTCAAGCCGCTATCTGGTGTCTTTTCGTCATGCGCCGAACAGCGGCTCAGGCGTGGGTCGTCAGCGTCGAATCTATCCAGGTCCTTACCGTCCGTCCGGACCAGCAGGCGCTGCTCGATATCGCTCCCCGCCGGGTACACGCGGTAGTGCCAATGCCGCTGACTAAATGCCCGCGCAAGCGTCTCGCCGAGAAGTTGCGCGCCGCCAGCCTGCGCCGTTGACGGATCGGCAAACACCGGATCCGGCGGACCGCTCCAAACGGCGGCACCGTCACGGCGCTCGAACAAGCCAATCGACCAACGGGGCCTCTCTTCACCGCCGTACTGGCGGCCGACACTACGCAGGATAACGCTGCCCGGATGCCGCAGGGAGAGTTCGCGCGCCATACGCAGGGCGTAATCTTCCTTCTCCCCACCCAAGGCCTGCGACAACCACTCCGGCGCCTCTGACGTGCGCAGGGTAAAAGTCGGTTCGGCGCCAATCCAGATTTCCGCATCGCCGGCCGCGACGGCGGCATCGTGCTTTTCAATCACTTTGTCGAGATCAGACATCATTACGCTACTTACCGCCTCGCCTATCCATCGTGCCGCCTTTCAACTCATACCTAAGATTCTTACCTGAATAGCCTGGTCACGTGTCATAATTGGGCGGCCGGACATCCGGTACGAAGTTGGGTACTACTATAGCCGACAGGCTCTCGCCATCATATGCAGCGAAATAAGAACCTATCTCATAATCCCCCGCGGGCCGCGTTGCAGTCCGAAATGCATGCCAGCAAGGCGCACCGCGCAGCACAGTACTTGCTGTACGGGCAAGAGGTGCAACACCGCTGGCATGCATTTCGGGCACAACCCCTTGGGGACCGGGCGATTTTGGCTCCTGGCTTTGTTGCGGCTCGCTCATGTAGCATTGGCTACACCACGCTCACTGCGTCACGCCATGAACCAAAATCGCCACGGTCGCGGCCGTGCGGGATTATGATATAGGTTCTAAAATGCAGCGTATCAAGATCACGCATACGACAACCTACCAGTATCCAGAGCCAGTTCGCTTTCTGGGACACAAACTCCACGTGCGGCCGCGTGAGGGGCATGACATTCGCATTGAGGCCTCGGAACTGCATATCACGCCGGCTTACAGAATCCACTGGCAGCGCGACGTATATGGCAATTCGGTCGCCATCGTCGACTTCAGCGAATCCGCGGATAAACTGGAAATCGTCAGTATCGTCGTGGTCGAACATTACCAGTCGAATATCGCCACCGTGGAACTGGCGGATGGGGTTCGGCAATTCCCCTTCGCCTACGACCCGATGGAACAAACCGACCTGGTGCCTTACCAGACAGCGGTCTTTCCGGAAAAACCGGAAATCGTCAGCGCATGGCTGGACAGACTATGGCAGGTAGATCAGCGAATCGAGACCATGACCTTTTTCAACAAACTCAATCAGACCATCGTCGACGACATCGAATATAGGGTGCGCAATGAACCGGGAGTGCAGTCACCGGAACACACCCTGTCCAGCGGCACGGGCTCCTGCCGCGACCTGGCAACGCTGTTTATCGAGGCCTGCCGGCATTTCGGCCTGGCCAGCCGCTTTGTCAGCGGATACCTGGTGTCCAGCGCCGCGGTCGAGGACGTGGCAACCACGCATGCCTGGGCCGAGGTCTATCTGCCTGGCGCCGGTTGGCAGGGCTTTGATTCCACCAGCGGCCAGTTGGTCGGCGAGGACCATATCGCCGTTGCCGTGCACCGTCACCCCGAGGCGATCCCGCCCATATCGGGTTCCTTTATCGGCCCGTTAAAACCCAAACCCAAGATGCAGGTCAAGGTACAGGTCGAAAGGCTATGACTTTTTCTGAAGCAGGCTAATTTCAATTGCAAAGCAACAAGTGGGAGGGCAGATTGGTCCGGTGACAACCCGAATCCGGTCACCTGCCGCCTCCGGGTATCGCTTTTGATATGACCTAGGCAAAGAGGGCATCGGCGGTTGCGCGACTTGAAACGCATTGTCAAATCCAGTGCTGAAGGAGTGACGATCGAAGTCTCAGAAATTTCAGGGCAGTTTCTGCATGGAACCCAAAGAGGTCGGTCCAAGAATGGTCCACATCAACCGCCAATTGGTGCATTCCGCCGAGTGACTGAGCGACGTCGTCCCATACCCCGGGCCATCTGGGCACTGGGCTTCGCCAGCCTGTTGATGGATGTCTCCTCGGAGCTGATTCATAGCCTGTTGCCGGTTTTCATGTTTACCGGACTGGGCGTGAGCACGCCTACCATTGGGTTGCTCGCGGCAATGATCGCAAGTACCGCACCGGCTGACCTGCGGGCAACGGCGTACGGCTGCTTCAATCTTGCCAGTATGCTTGCGGGGCTCCTTTGGGATAGCCTGGGGCGGCAATTCACTTTTACAGCCGGCGCCCTGTTCAGCATGGTCGCACTGGCAGGGATTGGTCTTTGGCGTCAGGTGAATATCCAATGAGCGACAAACAGATGCATCCGTGCTCTTGCACAGTCGAGCCTGCCGAAGAGTACGCATTGCCCGGCGACCGGATGAGGCAACTTAAGGGAGCCCTGGTCCGATCTGTATTCCGCATTCCGGGAATGGATTGTCCTTCCGAAGAGCAAATAATCCGGATGCGACTCGCCGCAGCGCCAGTCGCGGCGATGGTTTTTGATCTGCCCGGTCGCAGCCTCGTTGTGGATCACACAGGAGATCCAGCAGCCCTCGTGGCGCTACTGGAACCCTTGGGGTACGGAACAGCATTGCAGGAATCAAATGTACTCAGCGCAGGGCAGACACCCTTAGCCGCACCGGATAGCGATGCCGAGGCTAAAGTGCTCTGGATTCTGCTGGCCATCAACGCGGCGATGTCTGTCATCGAGATATTCGCAGGCTGGTGGGCAAATTCCGCCGGACTGTTATCCGATGCAGCAGACATGCTTGCCGATGCGGGGGTGTATGGTGTCGCACTTTATGCGGTAGGGCGGACAGCTGTTCACAAGCGGACGGCGGCGCACTTGTCAGGTCTGTTGCAACTGGCCCTCGCGCTAGGAGTGCTTACCGAAACAGGCCGGCGGATCATCACGGGCAGCACGCCCGAGGGCATCGCGATGATCGGAATATCGTTGCTGGCACTCGCGGCCAACATTGCCTGCCTGGCACTCCTATCAAGGCATCGCGACGGCGGTGTCCATATGCGGGCCAGCTACATCTTTTCCGCGAACGATGTACTGGCGAATCTTGGCGTGATCGTTGCGGGCGTGCTGGTGGGTTGGATGAACAGTCCCTGGCCAGACTGGGTCATCGGCTTCGGGATCGGGGTGATGGTCTTGATAGGATCCATCCGAATCCTTAGGCTGCGGTGACGGCTTCGCGGAACACATGGATCTGCTGAGCACGAGCAAGGAGTCAGGTGCTTACAGCTCCCTGGTAACCGCAACGAATCGATTCAAGGATTACTTCGATAATATTCCGTTAGATGAGATCACCAACCGTGACCTATCCTGCTGCGAAAAAGGTGACGGAGGGAATTAATTGTATTCCCTCCATCACCTTTTTCTGTACTTTAATCGCACAAAATTAAGTCCCCCGGTTACTTTTTTCGCTTGGGGGTTTGTCTCGGTCCGGGCGCGCGAGTACCATGCCGATATTTCGCAGCAAGGAAATCGAGATGACCTGTCTGGTTGGCGAATACGTCCGTGAGAATCTACCCATGCTCGAAGAGGAGACTCCGGTCATCAAAGTCGTGCAGCAGATGTGCGAGCACCAGGTGGCTTCCGCGATCGTTACCCACGGTGGTGAAGTGGTAGGAATTTTCACTGAGGGGGACCTGATGAAGCGCGTGATCAACGCCGGTCGCGACCCTGCAGAGCTACGTGTTGGTGAGGTATGCACCCGACAGCTGGTCTCTATCGAGGCAGATTCTGCCTGCCATACAGCTGTGCTTAAGATGCGCTCTAATGGCTGTCGCCGATTGGCAGTATACCGTGGCTCGCGCTTTCTTGGGCTGGTTAAAATCCAAGACCTGGCGCTTGCTATGGCATCGGCGACCCGTCAGCGCAGTTCATTCCTAAACGTCATTGTCTGGGCGACCTTGGCTTTGGTCTTCGGGCTCATCGTCATGCTCATACTACAATTGCCCCACGTAGTAGATCTCGTTCAAGGTGGATAAGCTGAGACATGGGAAGAGGGGTTTTTATATGCCATCTCGTTCGGTCAGATGGCGAGGGGAAGGCCACGCAAGACATCGGGTGATTGATTGTATAAAAAATAGTCGCTCCGTCACCTTTTACTTTTTTCTGATATTTCATCCCGCAATCTGAGAAAGACATTGCAACGCGGTTGTTTAATCGAGGTGCCGCAATTACTGATGTTCAGCACTTGCTCGGTCATTCATCGGTAAAGACAACCGAGCGGGCATATGCTGCTTTTGTGAAGAATGAGCGGTTCAGGCAGACGATCGATTTGTTGGATCAGCAGGTAGTACCAAAGTTGAAAGTGGTGAAATGAATTACTGATCAGCTTAACCGTCGTCTGTCCCTGTTATTCCACCGCTGTGACACAGAGAGATCGGGTTGCCCGTTATGCTTGCTAGCCAAACATCAACTGCAACTCGGCCAGTTCATCCTTGGCCTCTTCCAGTATCTCCAGGCTCTGATTGGGTGCCAGCTTTCCACAAGGCAGTTTGGAATAGGCCGGCAGATCAATCAGCGCCGGGCAGTCGAAAAACTCTTCTCGCCCGATCAATGCGTGGATACGGGCAATCTGTAACAGATCACCGAGGTCTGCCTTGTCGCCACTGTCCCGCATCCACTGTTTGCGACTGCGTACCACCTCAATAAGTTCTTTACTGAAGCCCCAGTGGTTCAGGATCAACGCGCCAACCATCGGCGCCAGATGATCCACCGCTTGGATTCTGCGTTTTCTGTCGTTGAAGATTTCCGGCCGCTCGGAGAGCTGCAATAGGATTAAGGGCAAGCCGATATCCTGCAGTAGTCCGGCCAGCATCGCCTTGCTCGGATTCAGTTTGGATACTTTAGCGGTGAGAAAATAGCTGATCACGGCGACCTTGGTCGCCTGTCGGTAGCTGTCCAGCATCAACTCCTTGAGCGCCATGGAGGAGGTGGCAAAAGCAGCCTTGACGGCAAAAGTGGTTGCCAGCTCCATCGTGTTGGTCAGGCCTATGCGACGTAGCGCGCTCTCCAGATCTTTGGGCGGGAACAGCGACATGAAACGAACACTGTTGGCGATGCGCAGAATAAAGGCGGAGAGACCCGGATCGGTATTAAGCAGCTTGGCCGCCGAGGCGATGGTGCAACCCGGCTCGTTGAATGTCTGCCTGATCCGAATAGTTGTCTCCGGCAGCGCCGGAAACAGCGTTTTGTTCGACGCCAGACGAGTATAGATTTCTGAATAGATTCCGGCGACACCCTGACTCATATTGTTTCCCCCTAAAATCCTCATCGCTATATCCCCGGAAAAGGGGTCGGTGACAAATGATGCTCATTATCCATTATTTACCCCTTACCTCTCCTCCAAACGCTTCGGTCGACCACGCGCATCGAATCCGATCTTTCGACCCAAAGCCTTTTCTATCTGTTGCCGATATCGATCATTACCCAAAGGCATGGAGAAATATGCCGCGTTGCGAATAGACTGAATCAGGGCAGGATCCATGCCGCCGCGGAAAAGCTCCCTGTAAGCGTGCAGACGATCTTCACCACTGCCCAAGGAGAGGTACAAGGGGTGAGAAGATACCAAACTGTCCGGCTCCCCATAGGCGTGGTAACGGTAACTGGACCAAGGATAGTCGGCAGGATGTTTCACCATTCCAGCCCTGACTGGATTTAGCTCGATATAGCGATAACAGGTCAGAAGATATTCCTCGGCCTGGACAAGACTGGACTTATGCCGACTCTCCCATAGCGTGCCGGTTCGTCGATAAGTCTTGTTCACATATTGCACGTAACGCCTACCCACCGACTGAATGACCAGCGATATACCCTCCTTTCTCTCAGGCGCCAGCAGCAGGTGAACGTGATTGGTCATCAGCACATAAGCATACAACTCAACGCCATAGCGCCTACAGGCATCGCTCAGCCACCCTTTGTAAATCCGATAATCTTCATCTTTGAAGAAACAGGCATCCCGGTTATTCCCTCTTTGCACGATGTGCGCCGGCACACCTGCCATATACATGCGTGGTTTTCTTGGCATCGCAGTCCCTTGCGAATAGTGAAACAACCCAGAGACTATCAGATATCAAAAGAAGCAACAATTTTGATAATGTTAATCACTTGTCACCGACCCCATTAATCCGCATCCGGCCTGATCTTCACCAGCAGCACCGGCAGCAGGGTCAGATTGGCAAGGAGCGCCACCACCATGGCGATGCCGGTGAGCATGCCGAAGTAGATGCTGGGAATGAAGTTGGACAAAGTCAGGATAGAGAATCCCAGGGTGATGGTGATGGACGTGTAGTAGAGCGCACGGCCGACGCTGGCATGACTGCGGTTTACCGCCGCCCAATAATCGCCGTCCGTGGCCAGCTCTTCACGGAAGCGGTGGATATAATGGATGGTGTCGTCCACGCCGATCCCGATGGTGATGGCGGCGATGGTGATGGTCATGATGTCCAACGGTATGCCCAGCCAACCCATCAGGCCCAGAATCATGGCTGCCGCGGTGATCGTGGGCAGCATGCCGATGAAGGCGATCTTGAAGGAGCGGAACAGCAGCAGGAACATCAGGCCGATCCCCAGGAACACCACGCTCAGGGTGAGGATCTGCGAGCGGAACAGGCTTTGCAGCACGTTGTTGTAAAGGACCAGCATACCCGACAGATGCACCTGCTCTGGTTCCAGTCCCAGTTTTTCAACCAGGTCGTTGCGTATCTTCTTCAGTAATGCGTCGCGCTGCAGGTTCCGGTCTGAATCGATGATACGGATGGCAAAGCGCACCTGGTTGCCGTCTTCGGACATGTAAGGGTCGAACAGCCGGGTCTTGATGTCCGCAGGCAGGCGTTTGTGCATCACCGCCAGGGTGAGGTTGTCCAGCGCCCGGTCGTTGTTGAGGCTGTTCATGAGCGCCATGGTGGACGCCAGGGACAGGACCTTGCCGGTCTCGGGCAGGGACTCCAGGTAGGCGTGGATACGCTCCACCTCCTCCAGCTGAAACATGTCGAACCAGTAACTGCCGCCGCTGATACCTCCGTTCTCTGCCTCTGGGTCGATCGGGTCCAGCAGCGGCGCCTGGTCGGCATCGCCTTGTGGGTAGGCGGTATTCTGCGGATCCTCGGCGGCCGGCTGCATCATCTCCCGGAAGATGCTGCTGGGCTCCAGCACCACGTCCAGCGGTGTGGTACCACCCATCTGGCGGTCGATGAGCACCATGCCCTGGTGGATCTCGGTCGACGATTTGAAATAGTCGATGAAGCGGTTTTCCACGGTCAGGCGGCTGACCCCCACCAGGCTGATGGCGACGACGATCAGGTAAAGCCACAGGGTCGGTCGGTGAAAGCGTTCGATCAGCCCGGCCAGGGCACGGGTCAATACGGCGGTGGCATCGTGGTGGCGCAGTACCGGCCGGCCGGCGCGCAGGAAGGCCAGGGTCGCTGGGAACAGTATGAAGGCCAGCACGAAGGCCATGGCCATGCCCACCACCATCATCCAGCCGAAGTCCATCACTGGACGGATACCGCTGACGATGAAAGAGGCGAAGGCCACCATGGTGGTCAGCGTGGTGAATACCGAGGGGGCGAACTTGCTGCGCACGGTCTCGCGCAGCAGCCAGCGTTGCTCGCGGCTTGGGTCCTCGGAGTGCAGTTCCTGATGGCGCACGATCAGGTGCACGGCCAGGGACAGGGTGATGATCAGCATCAGTGAGATGAAATTGGAGGAGACCACGGTCACCCGCCAGTCCAGTAACCCCAGCAGGCCGGTCATGCCGACAGCCGAGGCGATACAGATCAGCATCGGCACCAGTACCCAGCGCGGCTGCTTGAAAGTTACCGCCAGCAGGATAACCAGAAACAGAACGACGCCGACGCCGAACACACGGATGTCGCTGCGGATGAAGTCGATCATGTCCGAGGTGATCATGGGCACGCCGCCCAGGTGGATCCCAGCGCGGTCGCGGTGGCGGTCGAGGATCGCGCGCACCGCAATGATGTCGGCCTGCAATTGGCTCTGCAGGCGAGTGTTGTGCTGGCGGATCTGCTCGTTCAATGCGGCTAGGCGCGCTGTGTCTTCGTTGCCGGGTTCGCCGCTCAGGCGCTTTTCCCAGATCGCATCGCGTTGGTCGAGCAGGGCGGCGTAGTCGGGATCACTTTTGAAATAGACCAGCAGCGCGGTGGTGCTGGCATCCAGACTGGTCAAGAGCTGGCGGTAGAGAGGGCTGTCGTGAAACTCCTTGCGTGCCAGCTCCCGGTCGGTCTTGGGACTGAGCAGGGTACGATCCTCCCGCAGTTCTCCGAACCCGATGGGCGGGCTGTCGATGAGTGGTACGTCGAGCAGGCTGGTTACGGTACGGACCCGTTCCAGCGCCGCCAGTTCATCGCGCAGGGCGCGGATATCGTTCAGGGCGGTGTCTGCAAACAGGTCGCCCGGCGGCTGGTAGGTGACCATGAGCAGATCGTCGGAGCCATAGCGGGCCCGGATCGAGCGGTAATAGCGCAGGTCCTGGTCGTTTTCCAGAACCAGGGAATCGGACGAGGCGTCCAGCTTGAAATCCTGCGCGTACCAGCCGGCACCGAGCAGCAACAGCAGGGCCAGCAGGATGGCGGCCAGCGGCCGTTCAACGGTGGCCAGATAATAGAGCTTGGCAAGGGCTGCCGGCACGCAGGGCTTCCTCGAAGAAGACGCAAGAATCTAAATAGGCCATTTTCGTTCGTCGGCGCGGGCAAAGCAATCGGAAACTCCTCTCCCTTCAGCTCTGCGCTATGCGCGGATTTCTGCAGCAATATGCCGTGTTTCACCACTTCGCGGCTGCTATTCTGTGGCGGAGTCGACCCTGACCATACGCACCACCCCGACGGGGCAGAGGTGACGGTCACCGCATACCCGGCGCTGTCCCGGAAAATCGAGGGCTTTCGCCAGGCTCCGTCGAAGCTCCTCCGGCGGTTCGATGACATGCTTCCCGGCAGATTGCCCAGAAAAAGGGGTCAGAAAAAGGGGTCGGTGACAAACGAGAATCATTGTGATTAACGTTTGTCACCGACCCCTTTTACTAGACTTTATTGACTATTTCTGCTGCGCTCATTTAACGATTTTCACCCGATAATCCGTAACTCTATTTATCAATTGGGGGGCAAAAAGTCGCAAAATAATTCCGCCGGACGATTGTATCTTCCGTTGTCTGACTTCTGATCTGGAGGGATGGTGCTTATAGGAGGTAAGCACTATGAAACCGGCAATACAGGAAATCCTTCAATATGTTCTCGATCATCCACAGATGACAACGAGAGCAGCGGTCGATTCATACTTCGATCAGTTTCTTTGGTCGATAGAAAAGCAGGAGTGGAACAGCCTCACCGATCAGGAGAAGCAGCAGTTCGCTGATCAGCTTGATTTACAGATTAAAGCTTCAGGTTAACGAACCTTCCAGGCAAGGTTTGTTTCTCGGAAGGTCGGTGATCCTGGCAATCTGTTGTTTGGAAAGGAAGCGCTCAATCCATGTCATATTGCTGTGCGG